>DATAQZ010000042.1:0-26851 GCA_036264415.1 Rhizomicrobium sp.
GGTCGCCGCCGACCCGGTTCACCTGATGTATGTGCTCGAGCAGTCGATCTGGCGTGAGCAATTCCCCGAAGAAATCGAGAAGAAGTATCTGAACTTCATCAAGGCCGAGCTGGCACCTCGCTATGCCGAGTTCATTGGCCACGAGATTCAGAAGGCCTATCTCGAATCGTACTCGGATTACGGGCAGAACCTGTTCGACCGCTACGTTGCCTATGCCGATGCGTGGATCGAGGACCAGGATTACAAGGATCCGGATACCGGGCAGCTCATGGATCGCGAGCTCTTGAATCAGGAATTGTCAAAGATCGAAAAGCCGGCGGGCATCGCGAACCCGAAGGACTTCCGCAACGAAGTCGTGAAGTTCGCGCTGCGCTATCGCGCGCAGCACGACGGCCGCAATCCGGCCTGGACCGCGTACGAGAAAATCCGCTCGGTGATCGAAAAGCGCATGTTCACGCAGGTCGAGGACCTTCTGCCGGTGATCTCGTTCGAGTCCAAGAAGGACAGCGACACGCAGACCAAGCACAACGAGTTCGTCAAGCGCATGCTCGCGCGCGGCTACACGCCGCGGCAGGTTCGGCGGCTCGTCGAATGGTACATGCGGGTGAATAAGGCCGGGTGAGGAAGCCGTGCGCGGAGTGGCGTCATGAGTCATTTCATCGACCGGCGCCTTAATCCGAAGGGAAAAAGTCTCGCCAATCGCCAACGCTTCTTGCGCCGCGCGCGGGCGCAGATTCGCGAAGCTGTCCAGAAATCACTGAAGGAATCGGCGGTCGCCGATATCGGCAAGGACCGCAAGGTCAGGATTTCCACCAAAGGCACGCGCGAGCCGCGCTTCCGTCTCGATCCGCGCGCCGGCGGCGAACATGATTTCGTGCTGCCGGGCAACAAGGAATTCATGCCGGGCGACGAGATCAAGAAACCGCGTTCGGGCGACGGCAAATCGCACGGCAAGGAAGCGGCGGATTCCGGAGAAGGCGAGGACGATTTCGAATTCACCATGACGCAGGACGAGATCCTCGACATCTTTTTCGAGGATCTCGAGCTTCCCAATCTCGTGCGCACAACGCTCAAGGAAACGCCAAGCCGCACCTGGCGGCGGGCCGGCATCACCACCACGGGTTCACCCACGCAAATCAATCTCCTGCGCACCATGCGCAACGCTTTCGGCCGCAGGCTCGTGCTCAAGCGGCCACGGCCCGTAGACATCGAATCGCTCCAGGCCGAGCTCGATGCGGCCGAGCATCACGGCGCGGATACGCCGGCAGCGCGCGAACGCATCGCCTTGCTCAGGGAAGAACTCGCGAAGGCGAATGCAAGGCGAAAATGGATCGCCTACATCGATCCGGTGGACGTGCGCTTCAATGCCTTCACCGAACAGCCCGTCCCCACCAGCCAGGCGGTGATGTTCTGTCTGATGGACGTCTCCGGCTCGATGGGCGAGCGCGAAAAGGACCTCGCCAAGCGCTTCTACATGTTGCTGCACCTGTTCCTGAAGCGCCGCTACGAACGCGTGGACATTGTCTTCATCCGCCACACTCATGACGCACAGGAAGTGGACGAGCAGGAGTTCTTCTATTCGCGCCAGTCGGGCGGCACGATCGTCTCCACCGCCCTCGAAAAAATGCTCGAAATCCAGAGACAGCGTTACGTCACGGCCGATTGGAACATCTATGCCGCGCAGGCTTCCGACGGCTATACGCAATCCGGCGATGCGCGGCACTGCGTCGAAATCCTCAACGAGCAGATCATGCCGCTCTGCCAATACTACGCCTACATCGAGATTCTGGACGAGCGCGAGATGGAGGTATTCGCCAACGAAGATTCGGGAGCCGAGCTCTGGCGGGCCTATCGCACCGTCGCAAGTCTATGGACGAATTTTGCGACCAAGCGCATCGCCAAACCCGCCGACATCTTCCCCGTGTTCCGCGAGCTGTTCAAGAAATCCGAGCCAGCGTGATGGCAGCGCCGCTCTTCGCCGAATCGGAGTGGAACTTTGCCGCGCTCGATCGCGTCTATCGCGTCATCGAGGAAATCGCCCTCGGCGACCTGAAGCTCGACGTTTATCCCAACCAGATCGAGGTCATCTCGTCGGAGCAGATGCTCGATGCCTATTCGTCGCTCGGCATGCCGCTCATGTATCACCATTGGTCGTTCGGCAAGCTGTTCGCCCGCGAGGAGCAGCTCTATCGGGGCGGCTATTCCGGCCTTGCCTATGAGATCGTGATCAACTCCAGTCCCTGCATTTCCTATCTTCTCGAAGAGAACAGCATGACCATGCAGTCGCTGGTCATCGCTCACGCCGCTTTCGGGCACAATCACTTCTTCAAGAACAACTATCTGTTCCGGCAATGGACCAACGCCGAAGGCATTCTCGATTACCTCGCCTTCGCCAAGCGCTACATCGCGGCCTGCGAAGATCGCCACGGCCGCGAGGAGGTGGAAGCGGTGCTCGATTCGGCGCACGCGTTGATGGAACAGGGCGTATTCCGCTACCGCCGGCCGCCGAAGCCTTCCAGGGAACGGGCGCTGGAAAAGCGGCGCCGCCGAATGGAATACGAAGAGGAATCGCGCAACGAGCTCTGGCGCACGCTTCCGGCCGGGATCGAGCCGCCCGTGGCGCCCCTGACAATCGATCCCGAGGACGATTTCGGCAGCGAAATGAAGCTGCCGGAGGAAAATGTCCTGTATTTCGTGGAAAAATACTCGCCGGTGCTGCGGCCCTGGCAGCGCGAGCTCCTGCGCATCGTGCGCAGCCTCGCGCAATATTTCTATCCGCAACGGCAGACCAAGGTGATGAACGAAGGCTGTGCCACCTTCGTGCATCACAGGATCATGAATATTTTGTACGACCGCGGCCTGATCACCGAGGGGTCGCTGCTCGAATTTCTGCACAGCCATACGAGCGTGGTGTTTCAGCCCGATTTCGACGACCGGCGCTTCAGCGGATTCAATCCTTATGCGCTCGGCTTCGGCATCATGACGGATATCCGCCGCATCTGCGAGGAACCGACCGGTGAGGATCGCGAGTGGTTTCCGGAGTTCGCAGGCTCGGGCGATTACATGGCAGTCCTGAGGAATGCCTGGGCGAACTATCGCGACGAGAGTTTCATCGAACAGTTCATGAGCCCCAAGGTGATGCGCGATTTCCGCCTGTTCCTGCTCCACGACCGGTCGGACGCTGCGAATTATCGCGTCATGGCCATCCATGATGAGCAGGGTTATCGCCGCATGCGCAGTGCGCTCGCCCGGCAGTACGACGTCGGCGCCGCCGACGCCAATATCCAGGTCGCCGGGGCCAACCTGCAGGGCGACCGCAAGCTCCACCTCGAACACAAGATGCACAATGGCGTGCCGCTGCACGAAGCGACGCGCGAACTGGTCACGGCCCATCTTGAACGGCTCTGGGGGCACGAAGTCGTGCTCGCCGAAACGGAAGACGACTGAGAGCCACACTGGCGCTCACCCCCGTTCCCGGCTTGTCCTCCCACCTTTGCCAGTGCTCCGCGAGCAGCGGCAACGAACAATTGTTAAGCTGACCCGCGGCTGCCAATATCGCGTTCTTGATTCGGAGTGGCCCCCGAGAAGGAGAAACCGATGAAAGTGAAACAGGCTTTGCTGGCTGCGGTCATTGCCGCGGCTCCGCTCGTTTCGGCGAGTCCGTCGCCTGCGGTCGTGGTCGCTGTCGGTGTTGGTGGCCCAGGCCATTGGTGTGGATGGCATCATCATTGCTGGCGCTATCGCTGGCACGGCGGCTATTACAACTACTATTGGCACGGCCGTTATTGGCGGACACGCTGGTGGTGCGCGCGTCATTGGTGCTATCGCTGATCTTCAGCACGAAACAAGCGCCTCCCCCGAGGCGCTTCCTTTTTCCGCACCTTCTCACGCTGGCTCAATGATCGCGCAGTGCTGGTTGCACATCGGTACTGAAAAGACCGGCAGCACTTCGATCCAGACATTTCTCGGGCACAATCGGGCGGCATTACGTGCGCGCGGCTGGCTCTATTCCGAAGCGGCCGGCAACCGCAATCACTACAGCCTCGTCGCCTACAGCCTCGATGACGAACGGCACGACCGTATCCGCCAAATCCTGGGCGTCGGACACCAACTTTCTCTCGATGCATTCAGGCGGGAGTTGATCCGCGCGCTCGAGACGGAAATCGCCGCAAGCGGCGCGGCTACGCTCGTGCTGTCATGTGAACTGCTTGCCACCCGCCTTCGCCGGCCGGACGAAATCGCGCGGCTCAAAGCACTGTGCGACCGGGTCGCCGAAAACACCGGGGTCATCGTTTATCTCCGCAATCAGTCCGATTTCCTGGTCAGCCGCTACACCAATGTGATCTGGGAAGGCGGCACCGGCGAATTCGCTTTTCGCGCCCGCACGGCCATTGCCGACTACGCGCTGCTGCTCGACCGTTGGAGCCGTGTTTTCGGGAAGCACAACCTTCTCGTGCGCCGCTTCGAACCCGCGAATTTTCCCGCCGGCGACGTCATCGGCGATTTTTCCGGCGCGCTCGGCCTCGATATGACGGGATTGTACGTGCCACCGCGGGCGAATCCGTCGCTTGATGCGGAATCGCTCGCTTTTCTTCGCGGCCTCAATCGCCGGCTGTCGCGCCGGTCGGCTGAGCGCATACGGCCTTTCCGCGGCGCCATGGTGCGCGTCCTTCAGCGCCGGCGCGGCGGCACGAAATTCACCATTCCGCGCGCCGTCGCAACCAGGATCGAGAACGCCTACCGCGACTCAAACGAGCGGGTCACTGCCGATTATTTTGGTTCGGGTTTGCAGCCGCTTTTCTCGCCGGCGGTTCTTGTTTCCAAAGAAGGCGAGCCGCCGCCGGACATGATCTCCGCATTCGCCGCAATCGCCATCGGCGGAGCGGTCGCCTTGGGTCTCGTGCGCGACGCGTTTATCCGGGCAGGTAAGCGTTTGCTTCGGTTTCACTGACGCATTGCCGCCGCAGCGGCCGGGGTTTCCGCTTTCTTGCAGACCTCGCCAGAGTTGGTTCAAATGGGGTGGGCTCGAAGGGAATTCAGTCATGAAATACGGGGCACGCGCGGCGCAGGCAGGCGCCTTGATTTGCTTTCTCGCCGGATCTGTTCACGCGGCCTTCGCCGCCGGCCAGATCGTGACCTTCGATCCTTCCGGATCGGTGGACACCTATGCCTACGCGATCAACAGCGCCTGGGCGGGGACCGGCTATTACAAGGATGGAAGCGGCGACTTTCATGGCTTCCTGCGCACTGCCGATGGAACAATCACCAGCTTCGGCGTTTCAGGCACGAACTACACCTATCCGGTGAGCATTAATACCGCGGGCGCCATCGCCGGTTATTCCCAGGGCACGAGCGGCTACGACGGATTCATCCGCGCGCCGGATGGAACGATCACGACCTTCGATGCTTTCGCGAGCAGCACGACGCCTATTGCCCTCAATGACAAAGGTATCGTCGTCGGCAGCTATTTCGAGAACAACATGTGGCACGCGTTCATCCGCAGGACTGACGGCTCGGTCACCAGTTTCGATCCCGCGGGTTCCATCGCGAGTTTTCCTTTTGCCATCAACAGGAGGCGCACGATCGCGGGCGAATATCTCGACAGCCAGGACATCTATCACGGTTTCGCCCGCGCAAACGGCACCGTTACAAGTTTCGATCCGACCGGGTCGCAATACACCTCGCCGACCGCGATCAACGACAAAGGTACGATTACCGGCGCCTACGAAGACTCGAGCGGTGCCTTTCATGGTTTTGTGCGCACATCCGGCGGCACCATCACCAGTTTCGATCCCAACGGCTCGACCGGGACATTTCCGACCGGCATCGACGACAAGGGCGCGGTCGCCGGCTATTACAGCGACGGCAGCCATGCGACGCACGGTTTCGTCATGAGTGCCGGCGGCAAATTCAAGACCTTCGACCCGACCGGCTCGACGTACACGCGCCCGCAGGCGATCACAATCGGCGGTATCGCCGGGTGGTTCAACGACGGCAGCAACATGGCGCACGGGTTTCTGCGCAGCCGGTAGAAAGGAAACGGATCAGCGCCTGGGTTTACGCCTGGGGGGCGATCTGAGCGCGTGCGCGATCAGCTCGCGCATCACGGCGGAGCGGGTGGTCTGCCATTCGAAGGCAACTTCGTCGAGTTCATCCTTCATGGCGGGGGTTAACCGGATTCCGATAAGATGCCGCTGCTCTGCGGCTTTGCGGGCTCGCCGCGTTTTCGTCTTTTGTTTGGCGTTTCGAGGTTTGGCCATTGATCACTCGCGCGGGTACACTGTTACAGCCGAAGAGCCAGCAATTACGTCCAGCAAAAATAACCGACAAAACGCAACTTGTCATGGCCCACGGAAACCAAATCGGATCCGGGGCTGGTTCAATGCGAACGAATTCGGATTTAGCCTGTCGCTCGCAACGAAGCAGGCAATGACGCGACGACGCGTTCTGCGGGAAATATCAGACTGACGACCGTGCCCTGCCCCGGCACGCTTCGAATGCGCAGAACGCCTTCGTGAAGCTCCATCATCGCTTTGGACAGAGGCAGCCCCAGCCCGGTGCCGTTGTGCTTGCGATTCAGCGCATTCTCCACCTGGCCGAAAGGTACGAGCGCGCGTGAAACCTCGTCTTTCGTCATGCCCACGCCGGTGTCGCGAACCGTCAGTGTGAGCGACCCGTCGGATCGTAGTGCCTGCGTAAACCGCACGGTTCCTCCTGGCCGCGTGAATTTTACCGCATTGGTCAGAAGATTGATGAGAATCTGCCGTACCATTCGCTCCACGCCGATGAGTCGAATATCGGTTTGCGGATTCTCCACGATGAGAGATACCTCGGCCCGTTCCGCGATCGGCCGCATGATCCGGATCGATGATTCAATGACGCCGTTCATGGCGAATTCCGCGCCGTCGTTCAACGACATCTGGCCTGCTTCAATCTTCGCGAGATCGAGGATATCGTTGATGATGTGCAGCAAATGCATTCCGCTGACATGGATGTCGTCCGCATACGCAATATAGCGGCTGCTCCCGACGGGGCCGATGTGCTGATCGCGAATCATTTCGGAGAAGCCGATGATGGCATTGAGCGGCGTCCGGAGCTCATGGCTCATGTTCGCCAGGAACGTGGATTTGGCGCTGTTGGCCTGCTCGGCATGGTCGAGCGCAACGGCAAAGCGCGAAGTCACATCTTTGAGGGCGCGGCGTGATGTCCGCAGCTTCCGAATGATGACCTGGGAGTAAAGCACGATCGGCGCCGCAACGACTACGGTTACGACTGTTGCGGTGCGAACGACGGACCATGTAACGGCAGGACCGCCAAGGGCAGCGAGCACGAGAAGTGTTCCGAGCGCCGCAAGGATGGCGACCAGCGTCAGAACGCTCGTTGCCCAGACGGAGCCAAGCTTGCCGAGCAGCACATTGATCTGCCGCACCGGCCCCGCGCGCTTGAACTCGTCGGTACTGTCCACGGTTTCGGAGTCTCTCCCGGGTTCGGAATCTTGGGTGCCGAATGGCCGTTTTTGCACAGCGGACTTAAAGCCGGTTTAAGGACGCGTTTAACCAAAGCCTAACCAAGAAAGATCAGCGTGGAGGAGGATTGATCCGGCTTAGAACGCGCGAAGTAGGATATCGCCTAAGTACCTGAGCGGGCGAAGGGAATCGAACCCTCGACATACAGCTTGGGAAGCTGTCGTTCTACCACTGAACTACGCCCGCGAGGAGTTCGTATTAGCATGGCGAGCTGAGCGTGCGAAAGCGTCTTTGCCGTCTGGACGGCTCGCGAACCGGCCCTGCCCTACAACCCCTCGGCCGGATTGTTGCGCTTGCAAAGATTGCGGCCGTGTTCGCGCAAAACCGTGTGACATAAGGTCAGCCAATCCTGACCTCGTGCGGCAAACGCCGCGATTCTCGCCACGGCGGATGTGTAGGTTGAGCGAGCAGTTGGAGCTGTTGGGCGCGGCTCCTTCCGCGCGCAGTTCATTCCGGAACAGCAAAACTCAGGCGGTAAATTGCTCTACAAGAGAGAGAAGGCCAGCCAGGCCACGCCGATGAGCGTGCAGCCCACCACGAATCCCGCCAGGCGCTCGCTTGCGCGGGTGAAGACATCGAGGAAGTCTTCATTGAGTTCGAAGTCCTCTTCGGCGGAAAAGCCGGCGCTGGCGATCGAGCCGCGTAGTCTTGAGGGCTTCGTGCGTTGGACCTTCTCCTCGAGGGAGGACAATTGAGAGGGACCAGCTTGCGACGTCAACGCCAGCGCCTTTTGCAACATGAGGGGGGTCTCCAGCTGCGGGAACGATTAAACACTATTAAATTGGTCGAGTCAATAGAGATTGACCTGCGAACCCACGGCCTTTTGGCCGGCATGGCCTCATGAGCCGACCTTTCGCGGCGTTCGGCGCATCGCATATCGCCGTCCTGGTGCTGACGGCGGCGGTGCCGCTCGCGCTGGCCGTCGCCGTACGACGCTCACGGAGCGAAGTGCTTGCGCGCGCGATCTCGCTGCTCTTCGCCGCAATCCTCATCACCACCTGGGCCATCTGGTACTGGCTGATCGTTTCCCGCGGCTGGGTTTCGCCGGAAACGGTCCTGCCGATGAATTTGTGCGACTGGGCCACGATCACGGCGGTCGCAACGCTTCTCAAATCAAACCAGCGCAGCTACGAGCTCGCCTATTTTTGGGCACTCTCCGGAACATTGCAGGCGCTTCTAACGCCGGAATTGTTTTACGATTTTCCGGATCTGCGGTTCATCATTTTTTTCGCGTTCCATGGCGGGACAATTGCCGCTGTACTGTTTCTCACGCTCGCGCGAGGGTTTCGGCCCTATCCCTCTTCGTTGCCGCGCGTCATGGCCTGGTCGCTCACCTATCTCGCATTGGCGCTCGCGGTGAACCGGCTGTTCGGCACGAATTTCGGCTATCTGAGCGCAAAACCCGCAACACCGTCGCTGCTCGATTTTCTGGGCCCGTGGCCGATTTATATCGCCGCACTTGCCGGGCTTGGTATTTTCTACGTGCTCCTGCTTTACGCGCCCTTCTTCGTCGCCGACCGCTTCGAGAGGCAGCGCGGCCCGAGAAAACCCTACACTTTTTGAGTTCCGGCTGTTACCTCTGGCCCAGAGCGTCTGCCGGATTTTGGTCGTGGCAGACCGATCGAAAAAATCAGGATGCATGCGCCAATGCTGGAATTCGAGCGCGTAAGCGCGGCGACGGTTGCGAACGAACCCTTTCCGTTTGCAATCATTCCCGGTGCGGTCGCCGCAGCATGTCGGGCGCCGATCGAGGCCGATTATCCCGCGATATCGCGGGCGGGAAGTTTTCCCTTGCCGGCGCTTTCCTACGGTCCGGCTTTTGCGCAGCTGATCGATGAACTGACCGGCGAAACAATGCGTGGCATTGTCGAACGGAAATTCGGTGTCGATGTCTCCGATCGTCCCGTAATGGTGACCGTGCGCGGACAGTGCGCCGCGCGCGACGGCAACATTCACGCCGACAGCGCGACGAAGCTCATCACCATGCTGCTGTACACCAATCGCAGCTGGGAATGCGCAAGCGCAAGGCTGCGCATCCTGCGCTCGCCAACCAATCTCGAGGACTATGCAGCGGAAGTGCCGGCGGAGGAAAGCACGCTCGTCATCTTCCGCAACGGCCCAACCGCCTGGCACGGTTTCGCGCCGTTTCACGGCCAGCGGCGCGTGATCCAGGTCAACTGGGTGAGCGACGCAACTGTCGTGGCGCGCGAACAGGCGCGCCATCGCGTCAGCGCGTTTTTCAAACGGCTGGTTTCGCCGGGTCAAGGGAAACATGCCGCTCAACATTGATACCTTCCGCAACGACGTTGGCGGCAGCGCCGTCTACAAGGCGCTGTCGCATCCTCTTGCGGCGCCTCCTGCGCATGCGCTCCTGGCAAAGCTCGCGGCCGCGGACTCGCTCGCCATCTACGATCCGGACGGAATCGCCGCCGCTTTCGACGCCTTTTATCCGCTGACGCGCGCGAATGTCGGGCATTATTTCGTGCAGAATGTGGAGCATCTCTCGCGACGTTTTCGCGAATTGCCGGCGCGGCCGGTGACCGAAATTGCCGAGGCAAAACCGGCTGCGGTTTTTGTCGCCAGCTTCGAACCGGAACGCAGGCTCGCGGCCATTCGTCATCTCCTTCCCGGCACGGCTGAAATCTTCTCTTTCGAATCGCTGAAGCTTCCGCCGGAGCTGCAGACCGACAAGGGCCGTTACCTTTCACCGCTGAACTTCGCCACGAATTTCGCGTTCTTTCGCGACGAGGCCGGACATCGCACGCGCCTCACCACGGCCAATTACTGGACCCGCTACGGCGCGACGGAGGTGAGCCTGTGGTGCCGGTTGTTCGGCGCGGAGGGCGAGACGCTCGCCACCTGGACGGAAACCTGCGGCACCCCGGAGTCGTCGATCGTCATAGACAGCCGCGATGTGCGGGCGCGCTTTGCTCTTCCGGCGTTTACCGGACAGCTTTTCATCCACGCGGTAGGAGCCGCGGGGCACGACATCGTCAAATATGCGCTGGACACGTTCGGTGACGACGGGAAAACCTGTTCGGCGACCCACGATGCCAATTCATGGCCTGCCGATCTGTACGCTGGCCTACCCGCGCCGGCGGACGACGAAGACGTGATCCTGTGGCTGCAGAACAGCCATCCGGCCGCCATTCCGGCACGCGATTTCGGCTTTGCACGGATGGGTGCGGGCGAGATTGCGCGAATCGAAGAGCCTGTTGCGCCGTTCGCCACGCGCGCCGTCCGCATGCGCACGACCTTGCCGTCGCTTTCCTGGCCCGATCAGATCGAGATTCACGCGGGCAAGCATGTCGTGCGGCCGCGCTACGAAGTGATGGCAAGGAACGGCCGCTCGCGCATTGCCCATCCCAATGTCGAGCGAACCGATCTCACGAACGATCCCGGACTGGCGACCCTTTCCTGTCTCGTGGGCAAGGGTCACATCCTGCCGGCGCCGCTTCTGCCGCGCGACCGCTACACGTCGGAAGTGCTGCCGACACCGATGTCCACTGCCCAGCGCGAACTTGCCGTGAAGGCGCTCGTGTTCGACAGCGAAGGCAACCGCGTCGCGGAGCATCGCTTCGGCCGCTTGCCGCGGGATCATCGCGCGGCGCTCGACGTCTTGACCGTTGCGACAGAGCTCAAAACGCCGTTCGGTCATTTCGAACTGGTCTATGATTTCGACTCCGGCCGCGAGGCGGACGGCTGGCTGCACGCGCTGTTCCGTTACCGCAATCGCGCGAGTGGACACGCCGCGGAGACGAGCTTCGGCTCGCACATGTTCAATCTGCCCGTCACCTATCGCGGTGAGCCGCAATCCTATGGGGGACCGGCGCCAGGGCTTTCGACGCGGCTGTTCCTGCGTATTGCGCCGAAACCCTGGCAAACGTTCTGCCATCTGATCTATCCGGTGTCGCAGTCCTGGCACGCACAGTCTCAAACAACGCTCACCTTGCGCAACGAAAACGGCGAGGACATCGCGCGCGCGGAACTGCGTATTCCTGCTTCCGGATCGCGGCTCTGGCCTGTAGAGGAGATGTTTGCCGACAGCGTCCTCGCGCGCGCGGGCGCAAACCCCTACATCATCGTGCGCGACGAGACCTGCCGGCTCTTCGGTTATCACGGCGTAGAGGGCGGCGAAGGCAGTTTCAGCCTGGACCACATGTTCGGCTTCTGACCCGTGTCAAACCGGTTCTCGCGCTGTTGGGTGGTAACCGACGGCAAATCCGGCATGGAAGGCCAATGTCTCGGCCTGGCAGAGGCATTGGGGCTCGAGGCGCAGATTTTCCGTGTCGCGCTTCGCGAACCGTGGCGCTCGCTTGCGCCGCACCTGCGCCTCGGGCTCGGCAACGCCTTTCAACAAAACCCTTTTGCGCCGCCCTGGCCCGATCTCCTCATAGCCACCGGCCGTCAAAGTGTCCCGGCATCTCTTTACATCCGCAAAATGAGTCCATGTACCAGATGCGTACAAATCCAAAATCCCGCCATTCATCCAAAGAACTTCGGTCTCGTAATTGCGCCAATCCACGACGATCTCTGGGGAACGAACGTGATCCAGACGATCGGCGCGCTTCATCGTGCAACCCCGGAGCGGCTTGTTGTGGAAGCGACCGCTCTGGCTCCGCGCATTGACCACCTGCCGCGGCCGCGCATTGGCGTTCTCGTCGGCGGTGCCAGCGGCGCGTACCGCTTCGGCCCGGGGGACGCACGCCTTCTCACCAAGGCCTTGCGCGAACAGGCGTCGCGCCTTCACGGAAGCCTGCTGGTGACGCCCTCCCGGCGAACGGGCGACGACAATATCGCCATTCTGCGCGACGGGATTTCCGATATGCCCGGATTTTTCTGGGACGGAACGGGCGACAATCCCTATTTCGGGATTCTATCGAGCGCGGACGTGCTGCTCGTAACTGCGGACTCGGTCAACATGATCACCGAGGCTTGTGCCTCGGGCCACCCGGTCTACATCTATGACCTCGCCGGCGGCACAAAAAAATCCCGGCGCTTTCACGAGGCGCTTTATCTCCGCGGTTATGCGCGCCCCTATACAGGATCGCTCGAACCGCTTCCCACTAACCGCCTGTACGAAATGAACCGCGTCGCCCTTGCCGTACAAGCAATGCCTTGACCATTCAACCCAAAGCAAATTGTCGTCCCGCGACCGGGTCCGCGCGAAGCCTCAGTGGCAGTCGAGGTGGCGGTTGGCCAGGGTGCAGAGTGCTTCCTGCACGCCGGCCGCGGTCATGATATGGATCAACCAGCGATCCCCGTCACGCGTGAAAAGCAGGAAGCCGTACCCCGGCAACGACATCCCGGATGCGATTCTCAGCGCGCCAACACTGCGGCCGGAAAGATCGCGCGGTGCGCGGTCGAGGAGATCGCCGCCTTCACCGGCGATGACCTGCGGCGGGGCGCCTTTCTCGTAGTTGATCGCTTCGAAGGTGTGGATGTGACCGGCGAGCAGGAGCGAAACGTTGCCGGGAATGCCGTCCGCGTCCTGTGCCGCAATCATCGTGCGGTTGCCGCCCACCACGATGCCGAAGCCGAGCTCGACCACACCCCAGATCGGGCGGTGCATGACAAGCCACGCGGGTGAAGAAAGCCGGCCGACACTCGCGAGATCGGCGCGATAGACCGGGACGAGCGCGCCTGCGGCGAAAGGATCCGGCGCATGCGAATCGTCCATGACGGCGAGCGTCAGATTGCCGAGCGGCGCTGACCATGGCGCGACATGATCGATGCACGGCACCTTTGGATGGAAAGACAAAGGGCCGAGGAGCCTCAGCCAACCTTCGCCGGAACGCGCGCATTCCTCATGATTGCCGCGCACAAAGACGAATGGCGCGGCCGCGAGAAGCGGCGCCGCCGGCGCAAAGAAATCCGCAGCCCAGGCAGGCCAATCGTCACCCGACGGACTTCCCGCGCAAGCCCGGTCGACCGGCGGACAGGCAGTCTCGCGATAAAGATAGTCGCCGACGTGAATCACCAGATCGGGATTGAGCCTGCTTGCGGCTTCTGCAACGCGCCGAAACGGCCATTGCGCGGGATCGTTGCAGCCCTGCACGGCAAGACCCTTGATGCGGCAGCCGGTGTCGCCAAGAACAACGATACGATCTGCGCGACTGCGCGGCACCGGCAGACCGTGGCCAAGGATCGATACGGATGCCGCGTCTTTTGGAAGCGTCGCGGCGCAAAGCAGGTTGGGAAATGCCGGTGCGGAAGCGGTTGCGCGCACGCGCATGAGCAGCGGGTGTTTGTCGACGAGAATCTCCGGGCATGTGCTGCCGGCAACGACAGTGCGTGCTTCCGCAACTCCCCCTGGCGCCATCTGTACCCAGCTGGAAAGAACGCTCCGACGTTCGGCAACGGGAGCCGCGTGAGCCGTTCCGCAGACAAGCACCAGCAACGCCGCGACGGCGAAACGTCGGGTCATTGCGCCGGCGTGCGCCCTTTGCTCCACTTGCGACGAACAGTGTCGATCCATTTGTATTGTCGTGCTGCCCATATCAGGATCATGACCCCGATTGCCGCGATGGCGCTGACGCCCAACTGCTCCCCATGTTTCACGCCGAGCGCCTGCAGCGTTACGCGAAAACTTGTGCCGACCAAGAGAAGCGCCGGCGCCCAGACGAGCGCGGAGCCGACATTGGCGATCCAGAATTGGCGCCAGGGCATCTCCATGATGCCGGCCACGAGCGGGATAGCCGCCCGCACGGGTCCGAAGAAACGCCCGACAAACACGCTCGCCACCCCATAGCGCTCGAAGAAGCGGTAGCCGCGGGGCAGGAAATCGGGATAGCGGGTGAAATACCAATGCCTCTCGAGATAATGGCCGAAACGGCGCCCGATCCAGAAGGAAATGGCATCACCACAAACGGCGCCAAGAATGCCGCCGATCAGCAGCGGCCAGACGTTGAGCACCCCGTGTGGATTGAATGGCCAGCGGACGAGCGTGCCCGCGATCACCAAGACGGTCGTTCCGGGGAACAGCAGGCTGAGGCCAACGAAAGATTCGCCGAACGTGACAATGAACATCAGGGGCCCCGCCCAGGCGCCGTGAAGCTTGATGAACGCGACGCAGGCGTGGACGAAGCTGTGCATTGGCCGGGGGGCTTTAGCATGCGCGCGCCGGATAATCCTAATTGCCGCTAGAGTCCCGCCAGAACACTAGCCAACCCATTGATTTCCGGTGTCGTTTTGGTTTCGACGTTCACCCCGGTGTCGATATCAGATGAAGCGATTTTCGAAGCTCTCAAATGCCATGAGGCGGCCGGCGCCTTAGCGCCGTAGCCGCCTCATGCTGCCCCCTTCAATGCGGACCCTACTTTGCGCCGCGGCGTCTTCATCCCCCGACGAAATCCGCAGCGCCGCAAGTGTGCCGGGACGGCGCGCCCGCGCAATGGGTGTCAGACGCTTTCCTACAAATTCCAGATGTTGTGTGGATTCGCCGCAACATCGTTTGTTTGTTGCTTTGGGGTCGACTTTCAATCCTGCCGGAAGTGCTTCGAGAGGCGCAGTCCCTGCTGCTGGTAATTGGAGCCGATCCCCTGACCGTACACCGCGGGCGGCGCCTCGATCAGACGCTCGAACATCAAGCGTCCGATGATCTGACCATGTTCCAGAATGAAGGGGACTTCCCGGCTTCTCACCTCGAGAACCGCCCGTGCGCCACGGCCGTGGCCGGCTTCATGGCCGAATCCCGGATCAAAAAAGCCGGCGTAGTGCACACGAAACTCGCCAACCAGCGGGTTAAAAGGAAGCATCTCCGCGGCGAAGTCCGGCGGGATGGATACCGCCTCGCGCGAGGCGAGAATATAGAATTCGTCCGGGTCCAGCACGATCGTACCGGAGCGGCTGGCGCGGATCGGATCCCAAAACTCGGTCGCGTCGAGCATGCCGCGCTGGTCGATATCGATGATTCCGGTGTGCCGTTTCGCCCGCCAGCCGACCTGTTGCACGGTGGAGTCTCCTTTGAGATCAACCGACAACGCCAGACCGTTCTCGATGTCCGCCGGCCCGTCCACCAGCGGCGTCTCCAAGTGAAGCCGCTTCAGTTGCGTGTCGGTGAATTGCGGCGAGCCGCGGCGAATGCGCAACTGATTGAGTCGCGATCCCCTTCGCACCAGAACCGGAAATGTCCGCGGTGAGATTTCCGCGTAGAGGGGACCGCGGTAGCCGGGTTCGACACGGTCGAACGCTTGCGCGCGGTCTGCGATCAGGCGGGTAAACACATCGAGGCGACCCGTCGAACTTTTCGGATTCGCAATACCGGAAACCCGAAAACTCAACTCCAGGCTTTCGAGCAGCGGCACGACATAGACGCAGCCCGTTTCGAGCACCGCGCCCTCCGCCAGATCGATCTCGTGCAGGGCGACGGAATCAAGCTTCTCCTGCACCGTCGCCTGCGGGCCGGGAAGGAAACTCGCGCGCACGCGCCACGCGACCGCGCCAAGCCTGAGATCGATGCTCGCCGGCTGGATTTGTGACAGCTCGATTTCTTCCGTCGCGATGATTTCGCGCCGCGTCCGGACGAGTTGCTTAAGGATGTGGCTCGGCAGGATGCCGGTGGAGTAGCGGCCCTCGGACTCGCCGCCCCCCGGGTCGTCCTGAAACAGGCTGGTTTCCGTGTCTGTCATCCGATCGAAATTAGCACGCCAAGACGTGGACAAGCGGCGGAAATTTCTGCCAATCACAACTAAAACTCAGTGTCATCGCCGCGTCCGGATCCGCTACGCCAGAAATTGTCTAAGTCCGGCCACTGCGTCGGCCAGCCCGCAGCGGCGGACCGGTGCCTCGGTCGGAAATGCGGTCATCAGTCGCGACGGCGTCGCCGGCTCAAGAATGACAAAGCACCCTTTGTCGCTCTGGCTTCGAATGAGCCGGCCGAAGGCCTGCTTCAGGCGGAGGCGTGTCAAAAGGTCGTCGTAGCCGCGGCCAAAACGTTCCCGCCGCGCCCTGTGCAGAATCGTGGGCCTCGGCCACGGCACTTTGTCGAACACAACGAGACGAAGCGAACGTCCCGGCACATCAACGCCATCGCGCAAGGCGTCGGTGCCGAGGACGCAGGCGTTTTCCTCGGCCCGAAAAAGATCCACCAGCGTACCGGCATCCAGGCGATCGACATGCTGCGCGTAGAGAGTCAATCCGGCGTCGGCGAGCGGCGCTGCGATACGCTCCTCGACGGCGCGGAGCATGCGGACCGAGGTAAAGATGCCAAGCGCGCCGCCTCCCGACGCCAGGAACAGTTCGCGATAGGCGCTTGCAACAAGGGCCGGATCGCGCCGTTCGACATCCGTCACGACAAAAATCCTGGCCTGCTCGGCGAAACGGAACGGCGAGCCGAAGCTCGCGCGTTTGGGCGGCTCGGGAAGATGATGCGCGCCCGTACGTACTTCCGCCGATTGCCAGTCGTCGGCGCCGCCGCCGGAATCGCGCAATGTCGCCGAGGTGATGAGCGCGCCGTGAGCCTGCGAGAGGACATCGCCCGAAAACGGAACGGTCGGATCAATCCAGTGGCGCTTCAATCCGACATCGAGGTCGCGGCCGTCATCCCGCTCGATTTCGAACCAGTCAACAAATTTTCGCCCGGGACCGCGGGCGTCCTCGCCCGCATTTCTTTCCGCCAGGGAATCAAGAATCGCAATCCATGCCGGCAGAATCTGCTTCGCGCGACGATCAAGACCCCTTGCCGCGCCTTCGAGACGCGAGCGTTCGCGGCTCTCCAGTTCGCCGGCCTCCAAATCCAGCTTGCGGCGAAGCGCGGCGGATAACGCGAACATGGGCCGCGCGATCTGAGTCAGCGATTCGCTAAGCTCCCGTGCGGCTTCTCTGAGTTCCGGTCCCACCGGATCTGTCTCCGCTTCCATCGAGTACAGCGGATCGACGTCGCCCGAGCGCGCCTTGACATGCGCGTAGGCAGCGGAAAGGAAAGCCTCGCCGGCGTTGCGCGCGGCCGCGTTGACGATCCGGTTCATCGCGCCGTCTGCCGCAAGCGCGCCTGCCGCCGCCTTTGTCTGAAGCACAAGCGCGCGGAGATCCTGTCCGCCTTCCACGATATCGTTGAGCCGTTCTTCGAGGCCGCGTGAGCGTCCGCGCGCACGGCCCTCCGGGCCGATGATCCAGCGGCGCAGCTCGGCCATTTCGCGTCCGCAAAGATGCGTCGCGAAACCCGAGTCGGCGGCGTCAAAAAGATGATGGCCTTCGTCGAAGACATAGCGCATCTGCCGCTCCGCCACGGTGTCCGCGTCTTGTTCCGCATTCCCCTGCTGCGCCGCCTGCGCGATCACCAACGCATGGTTGGCAACGACAATCGGCGCGCGCCGTGAACGGCGGATGGCGCGCTCGATGAAGCAGACGCGATAATGCGGACAGGCCGAATAGATGCATTCGCCGCGGCGATCGGTGATTTCCCGAATTGGAAAGGATGCAGCAAGGAAAGAGGGAAACCCGGCGCCGGACACGTCGCCGTCGCTTCCGGCCATGATCCATCGCGCGATCAATCCCAGGGCGACGATCCGCTGTCCCTGCGCGAGCAGGTTGCGCCGCGCCGCGTCTTCGAAATTGAGCAGACAGAGGTAGTTTTCGCGGCCTTTGCGGACGACGGCCTTCTCGTCTCGTTCGGCGGGATCGGGATAAAGGCGGGCGATCTCCTGTACAATCTGGCGCTGCAGATTGCGCGTGTAGGTGGAGAGCCACAGCCCGGGTCCATTCTTCTCCGCCCATAGACTTGCAGGCGCCAGATATCCCAGCGTTTTTCCGATGCCGGTGCCCGCTTCAAGCAGCGCAATGCGTGGCGCACCGGCCCGCTCGCGCGATCCGAAGGCGTGCGTCGCGGCATCCGCATAGGCGCTTTGTTCGAGGCGCGTTTCGCCTGCGCTGCCGATCAGGCGCTGCAGTCTGTTGCGCGTCTCCTCGCTGCCCACCGGGTGCGATGACGGTTTTGACGGCGGCGGCTCGTCTTCCCATTCCTCAAGGCTCTGCCAGGCCGCGAGCGCCGACAGCGGAGAGTTGACGCGCTCGGACGTGCCGACCGCTGCAACAACGAGGGGCCCCCATCGCCAACCTGCGCCGGCGAGACAATGTGCGAGCGGTTGCAGGCGCTTTCGTTCCGACTCCGGAAGCTCGGCCAATTCGCGCAGCAGCAACTCCGCGGATTCGCGCAAAGCCCGCGCGGGCGCATCGGGCACGGATTCCATCGAGAGGCCCATCGCGCGGGCGATCCCGAGTGCACTCGGAACGAACGGCACGTTCGGCCGGGTGAAGGCCAAGAGTTCAAGGACATCGAACAACGGTTTCGCGGGCGCTGTCCGGAGCCGTCCCGCTACGAAGGCAGTGTTGGCGATCAGGATGTCGCCGGAACGAAACAGCGTACGCGCTTCCTCAATCCTCGACATGCGCGATGTGCCATCGACAAACGCGAGCAGTGCCCCGCCGGGAGCAGGCATGAGCGCGGGAACACTCGAAATTTCAATCAATGCATCGCCACTCTGTTCAGCGAACGATTACGATGTATGTGGCGGCTTTGCATTCTTTCTTTTCATCCTGCCGCCTTTCGCCATTCCTTCCCCGCTCATGAATTGGGCGGAGGAGGTGCCGCCCCCGCGCCCGCCTTCGGCCCGTCGCCGGGCACCACCTCCCCCGCTCCGCTTCGCTGAGCAGGGTAGGAAGACGGAACGTTGACGTATTGGCGTTCCAAAGCCTAGCTTCTGACAACTTCCGATAGCCCGGTCGTAACGCACAGAATGACGCTCACCATCGCGCCTGATATCACACGCGCGGCCCATGGCTGGCCGTTCGAGGAGGCGCGCAAGGTGCTCGCCCGCATGGAGCGGCGTGAAAAACGCAGCTTAAGCGCGCCGGGCGCAGTGATTTTCGAAACCGGCTACGGACCATCGGGACTACCGCATATCGGCACGTTTGGCGAAGTGGCGCGCACGAGCTGGGTCAGGCGCGCCTTCGCGTTAATGAGTGAGATGGAGACGCATCTCTATTCCTTTTCCGACGACATGGATGGCTTGCGAAAAGTCCCCGGCAACGTTCCCAACCAGGACATGCTGCGCGATCACTTGGGCCTGCCGCTGACGTCGGTGCCCGACCCCTTCGGAACGCACGAGAGCTACGGCGCACATAACAACGCGCGACTGCGCGCCTTCCTCGACAGCTTCGGTTTTGAATACGAGTTCTTGAGCGCGACCGAATGCTACAAGAGCGGTCGATTCGATACCGCGCTCCTCAGGGTGCTCGGAAACTACGAAAAGGTGCGCGACGTCGTCCTGCCGACGCTCGGTGCGGAGCGGCGCGCTACCTATTCGCCGTTTCTGCCGATCTGTCCGCGGACGGGCCGGGTGCTGCAGGTCCCGGTGGTGGCGTGGAATGCGGAGCGCGGCACCATCGTCTATGAAGACAATGGGCATCGCGAAGAAGTGGCGGTCACCGGCGGTCATTGCAAGCTGCAATGGAAGGCGGACTGGGCGATGCGCTGGCTTGCGCTCGGCGTGGATTACGAGATGTCGGGCAAGGATCTGATCTCATCGGTAGAACTTTCCTCGAAGATCATTCGCGCCCTGGGCGCCGAGCCGCCGGAGGGATTCAATTACGAGCTGTTTCTCGATGAAAACGGCGAACGTATTTCCAAATCGCGCGGCAACGGCCTTTCGATCGAGGAGTGGCTCGCCTATGGACCACAGGAGAGCCTCGCGCTGTTCATGTTTCAGAAACCGCGCGCGGCAAAACGTCTCCATTTCGATGTCATTCCGCGCGCCGTCGACGACTATCTCGATTTGCTCCGGCAGTATCATGAGACGCAGGACGGTGCGAAAAAACTCGAAAATCCGGTCTGGCACATTCACGACGGACGGCCGCCAGACGAATCCTATCCCGTCACCTTCGCACTCCTTCTCAATCTCGTGAGCGCTTCGAATGCACATGAACGCGACGTGTTGTGGGGCTTCATTCGTGCTTACGCGCCGGGCGCCGATCCGTCGACGAATCCGGGACTCGACCGGCTGGTCGCACATGCGCTGCGCTACTACGAGGATCGCGTAAAGCCGACAAAGCGCTACCGCGTGGCGGACCAGCACGAGCGGGCGGCCCTCGAAGAACTCGCAACTACGCTCGATGCGTTGGCCGACGAACGCGAAGGAGAAAAGGTGCAGAACCTCGTGTACGAAATCGGCAAGCGCCACAGGTTCGAGCCGCTGCGCGAATGGTTCAAAGCGCTTTACGAAGTTCTGTTCGGCCAAAGCCAGGGCCCACGCTTCGGCTCGTTCGCTGTGCTGTTCGGCTGCGGCCCCACAGCCGCACTCATCCGCCGTGCGCTCGCCGGCGAACTTGTGGCCAGTCCGTGAAACTTTTGGCAGCGGCCATAGCCGTCGCGCTTCTCGCTTTGCCCGCGTACGCCCAATCGCCGCGTGAACTCTATGTCGTCGGCCGGTTCGCCGAAGCCGAACAGGCCGCGCTCGCCCAAGGCACACCCGAGGGCTACGCGCTGGCGGCGCGCTCCGAGCTTGCGGCGGAGACGATGCGCGCCGCGCCGTGCCTCGCATGCGTGAAGCGTGCCGAGGATTTTGCGCTGCGCGCAATCGCGGCCGATCCCCGGCTCATCGAAGGGCATATCGAATATGTAATCGCGCTCGGATTCGAGTCGCGGCTCATCGGCATGATTGCGGCGCAATTCAAGGGCTATGCGAAAAAAGCGAGACAGCACATCGATGCGGCGCTCGCGGTTGATCCCCGAAATCCCTGGGCGTGGGCCGCGCTCGGCAACTGGAATATCGAGATCGCGCAGGATGGTGGGGTGGCGCTGGCGCGGCTCATCTACGGCGCGACAGTGCAGAACGGGCTGGCCGATTTTGCCAAGGCGTTTTCGGGGGCGCCCGACAGCCTCGTACTGCATTACCACTATGCGTTGGCACTCGCGGCGTACGACAGGAACGCCTATCACGATGCCATCTCGACTGCCCTCACCCGCGCCGCCGCCGGCGTGCCGCACACCGCTTACGAAGGCTTCGCGCAGAAATGCGCGCGTGATCTCCTCGCCGCCTGGCGCGCGGGCGATATGCCGGCCTTTGACCGCCTTGTACGGCGCGACCAGGGATATCCCTGACGAGAGTGCACAGGATGCTCGATTGGGGCGCAGCACTGCTGCGGAGATTGCCCGCCGAAACGGCGCACCGCACCACAGTGTCAATGCTGGAACGGGCTGCGCCGTTTATCCGCGCCGCGCCACCTGACGATCCGCGGCTCGCCGTCTCCGCGCTGGGCTTGCATTTTCCCAATCCGATCGGGCTCGCCGCCGGCTTCGACAAGGACGCCCGCATGCCCCAGGCGATGCTGAAACTGGGTTTCGGCTTCGTCGAATGCGGAACAATCACGCCGCACCCGCAAAGCGGCAATCCGCGACCACGACTCTTCCGGCTGGCCGAGGACGGCGCCGTCATCAACCGCATGGGATTCAACAACGCCGGTGCTGCACGCGCCGCGGAACGCCTGAAAATGCGTCAACGCAACGGTGTGCTCGGCATCAACATTGGCGCCAACAAAGACAGCAAGGACCGCATTGCCGATTACCGCGAGGGGTTCGCGGTGCTGGCGCCGGTTGCCGATTACATCGCGGTGAATGTCTCATCTCCCAATACAGCCGGACTGCGCGACCTACAGGCCCGCAATGAACTCACACGTTTGCTTGATGTGGTGATATCCGAACGCGCGGCGCAGAACGCCCGCGTTCCCATTCTCGTGAAAATCGCACCTGATATTTCGCTAAGCGATCTCGATCAGGTCACCGAAACCGCGCTCACACTGGGCATAGAGGGATTGATCGTGAGCAACACCACGACCGAACGGCCGCACACGCTCAGAAGCCGCCATGCGCGCGAAACCGGCGGTCTGTCCGGCGCACCGCTCTTCGTGCCGTCAACGGCGCTTCTGAAGGAAACGTACAGACGCGTCGGCGCCAAGCTCGTGCTCATTGGCGTGGGCGGAATTTTTTCCGGCGCCGATGCCTATGCCAAAATCCGCGCCGGGGCGACGCTGCTGCAGCTTTATACGGCCTTGACCCTCACCGGGCCGGCCCTGGTCGAACGCATTAAGACCGAGCTGGTCGGTCTGATGGAAAAGGACGGAATTACGAACATCGCCGACGCTCTCGGGAATGATCTGCAAGGAATGGCCCGAAGTTGACCAGACGTCATCAATGCGTAAAGTGCCGACCGGAACCGGCACGGGAGCAACACTTTGGACATCCAATCGGCGCTAATACCCGCCGCGCCCGGTAAGCGCGAGCGGACCAAGGTCGAAAACCGGCACACCATTCTCGAAGCCGGCCGGCGTATCTTTGCCGAACTCGGCTACGGCGCCACCACCGTGCGCGATATCGTACGGGCAACGCCGCTCGCCTCGGGCACCTTCTACAATTACTTCAAATCGAAAGAGGAGATATTCCAGGCCATCCAGGACGAGAGCGCGCTGCGCATCCGTCCGCGGCTCCGGGAAGAGCGCGCGCGGGCGGAAAGCATCGAGGCCTTCATCACCGGAACTTTTCGTACGTTTTTCGAATATGTCGAAAGCGACCAGCAGAGCTTCCGGGCCATTCGCCGCAATACCGATGCCATGCGCGTGCGGATGGACACGCCGGAAATGATCGCCGGCTTTGAGGAACTCCGTGAGGACTTGGAAACAGCGATCGCCAAAAGGCTCTTGCCGCCGGTCGATACGGATTACCTGATGGCGGCCTTCGTCGGCGTGGCATTCGAAGTCGCCGAACGTATGCTGCGTCGCGAGGACGGCGATCCCGCCTCGGCCGCAGAGTTTGCGACGGCGCTGTTCCTCGGCGGCGTACACAATCTCCCGCACCGCCGTACCAATGGCGGCACGAGCGACTAATCATTGAGCGGCCTGGTCGTGTGGAAGCATTGCAGGTTCAGGAGGCGCCGGCCTGAAGGCGTTATGTCAAGCACATCGACGAACCGGTGATTCCATAATATTTCATCGGGCATGTAGGAATGCCGCGCGTAAATCGTCTCGGAAAGCGTGTCGTCGCGGCCGCTCAAGAGAATGATGATCTCGATCTGGTCTTCGTAAAGCGAATCGAGCGTGGCCCCATAGAGCGGGCTTGCCTGGTCGATCTGGTGCATCACCGTCCATGACAGGGCAAAGAGCGGCGACCGCGAGCGTACCAACCGCAGTTCTTCAAAGCGCCGCATCACGATGCCCTCCGTCGTCGTAATCTGACGCGCCAGCGATACCGTGACTTCCGCATTGAGAATCTGGTTTCCCCGTTGATTGGCGGCGCGGAACATCAACGTCGGCACCCCGTTGAATGGCGCGATCACGGCGACACTGCTGAAGAGAACCCGCGCGAACGGCCGCGAGAAGCGGGCGAATACGACGCCGGTAATGAGCGCCAGATTGAGGATGCCGAAAAACGCTTCGACCGAAACCACGACATTGGCGTAGATGGTCTTGGGAAACATCACGGTGTAGTTGGCCGAGCCGATCGTCTGCACGCTGAACAGAAAATAGTCCCAGAAGCCGTGTGCGTGATCGATGCCGTGCCGATCCGACATATAGAGCAGCGCGAAAACCGCGTTTACGGCCGCAAAAATGCCAGCCACCGCGATAAAGAACGCCCACCACGGCGCGGTCAGCACCGCGTGATAGATATCGAGCCAGCGCGACCGGTCCTGCCCCCTCACGATCGCCCTCGGCACGTGGCGGCCGCGCGCGATGAGCCGCGCCGGCCGGGCGTGGTTGGCGGTCGTGTGTTTGCTGTTCGTGTGTTTGCCGGTCGTGTGTTTGGTCATGGCACGAATCTGGCGCAACGGCGGCGCAAGTCAAACAGGCGCGTTTAATCGCGCTTGCCGCCGGTCCGTCTCAATGCCGAAACATAAGCCGACCACTTCGACTCCTGGTCACGGCCGAGTTCGTGCAGATAATTCCAGCTGTACAGGCCCGTGTCGTGCCCGTCATCGAAAATGATTCGCGCCGCATAATTGCCGACCGGCTCGACCGACGTGATCCTGACATGCCGCTTGCCCGCAACGATCTGCTTCTGGGCGGCCGAATGGCCCTGCACTTCGGCGCTGGGCGATTCGACGCGAAGATATTCCGCCGGCAACGCGAACGCCTCGCCGTCGTCGAAAGCGATCGACAGCATCGAGCGCGAAGGATCGACGCGCAGCTCAGTGGGCCAGGGCTCGATCATCAATCGCCGGTCACTTCCGCTCGGTCTCCGTCAGTTCGCGCGCCTCGCCAGGCAGCATGATCGGAATGCCGTTGCGGATCGGATAGGCGAGCCCCGCGGCCTTGCTGATCAGCTCGCTACGCTCGCGATTGTAGATCAGCGTCGTCTTGGTCAGCGGACACACCAGAATTTCCAGCAATTTCGGATCGGGTTCGCTCATGGGCGTCAATTCACGGACTTATTTTCCGACTGTGACACAGCCGACATTTCGAGGATGGCGACCAGCGTGTCCACGCGCTCCACCCATCCGGGCGCTTCGACAAGTGCCTGCTTCTCCGCCGGCTGAAACGGACAGAGCATGGCAAGCGCGTTGACCAGCGTTTCGGGCGGCGCGCTCATCACCGAACGCCAATCGGCTTTCAGATCACGTTGCGAGAGATAGGATTTGAGCGCCACAAGAAGTCTGTCGCGCGGGAAATCAGGTGCCGAATCGGCAACGAGATCGCCGAGAAACGCCGCGTAATCCGGCCGGATCTGCCGGAACGGCGTCTTTACCGCGAGCTCTTCCGTCACCTTGAAGCGGCAGATGCCGGCTAAGGTGATCAGGAAGCGCCCGTCATCAGTCTCGCGAAAACTGATGATCCGTCCGGCGCATCCCACTTTCGAAAGCGCCGGCGTGAGAACGCTGTCTTCGTGCTCGACAGGCTGGATCATTCCGACGAGACGATCCCCGCCCAATGCGGCATCCACCATTGCAAGATACCGCGCTTCGAAAATATTGAGCGGCAGCTCGCCGCGCGGCAGGAGCACAGCGCCGGTCAGGGGGAATACCGGCAACCGCGCCGGGAGATCCTCGAGACTGGAATAGCGGCGCATCGTCAATCACGAAAACAATATCGACGACAGTTGCCGGCGCGCGGCGATGGTTCGCGGATCGGTCGGACCCATCGCCTCGAAAAACGTGACCAGGTGCTTGCGCGCAGCCTCGTCGTTCCACTTGCGGTCCCGGCGAACGATGTCAAGCAGCTGTTCGATGGCGCCCTCTCGGTTGCCCTTTGCATCGAGCGCCAGCGCCAGGTCGAAGCGCGCCTGATGATCGTTGGGATTACGTTCCAGCCGCTCGTACAAAGTCGCGCTGTCGCCGGCGTTCGCCGACTGCTCGCGCAATTTCAGCTCCGCATCGACAGTGCGGATCGCTTCGTCGGACGCCCCGTCCGGACGCACGAGACCCAGCGTCTTCCGCGCACGCTCGACATCGCCGCTCTTAAGATAACAGCGCGCAAGACCAGCAACGGCGCGCGGATGCCCGGGGTCCTCCTGCAGCACACGCCCATAGGCCTGTGCCGCGCCACTCATGTCCCCTGCCGCAAACGCTTCATCGGCAGCAGAAAGAATCTCCTCGGTCTGATCCTGTCCCGCCGCGCCGCCCGTCAGCTGCTGCACGAAGGCGCGTATCTGCGATTCCGGGATTGCGCCCATGAACCCGTCCACCGGCTGCCCATCCCGGAATGCGTACACCGTGGGGATGGACTGGATGCGCAGCTGGCGCGCGATCTCCTGGTTTTCGTCGATGTTGACCTTGACAAGCCGCACCGTGCCCTTTGCTTCATTGACGACCCTCTCGAGCACCGGCCCGAGCTGCTTGCAGGGGCCGCACCAGGGCGCCCAAAAATCGACGATGACCGGCGCGTCAAACGACCCGTCGACGACTTCGGCCATGAAATTAGCGGTAGTGACGTCTTTTACCGTGGCGGCGGCCCCGCCGATCAAAGGTTCGCTCGGCATCGCTCTTCTCTCCGGTTTTACCCGACAACATGGCGGCGGGATTGGGGTAACACAAGCGTGAGCGGAATCAACCTCCCTCCAGAGCGGGCCCAAGGTCTGACAGGTCGATGATCCGGGGCGCATGGCCCGAGGCGGTGATCAAGCGCAGCAGATCGGTCGCCGAGATCGCGGTCGTGCGATCGTTCTGCAGCGGATGATAATTCAGCGGGTCGCACTCCAGCATTGCGACGTCGAGAACGGGCGTGACCAGATGCCCGACATCGTTGAGGAGGGCGAAAGGCGTAACGCTTCCCGGCCTCACTCCGAGCAAGCGTTCGAGATCGGCAGCATTGCCAAAGGAGAGACGCGGCGCCACCAACCGCGC
>DATAQZ010000056.1:0-1986 GCA_036264415.1 Rhizomicrobium sp.
CGCCTGCGCTCGAACCATTTGCTGATATAGACGTAAAGCGGCGCGTTGATGCCGGACATGCCGATGAGTCCGACAAATACACCGTATCCGAGGTAGAGCGACCAACTGGGGCCCAACGTCGCAATCGCGAGCCCGACCGCCATCATCAGCGAGCCGAACGTCACGGTCCAGCGCACGCCGACGCGCTCGGCAATCCACCCCATCCCGATGCCACCGAACGCGGCGCCGAACCACGCCAGCGAATTCGCGAGCGCGGGCACGGAACGGGTGCCCCCCACCTCGGCCGCGATATCCTTAAGCGCGACCGCAGCCATCCAGGGAGCGCCGAATGCCGTACCCAGGATGAGAACGGAGACGGTCGCGAGAACCCAGGACGATTTCGAATCGATAAGGCGAGCGGCAGGCTGATGCATTTACGGTACCCGGCAGGAAGCGTTCTACCGGGCGCCACGGCGGAAACCTAGAACGAGGACGGAATGGAGGGCGTGCGCTGGACGCAGTCCGCGCGATGCGCTTGCTGCGCGGCTGTTGGAACGATCAGGCCTTCACGCGGCGACGCGATGCATGACGCCGCTGCTCTGATAGGCCCCGTGGATTGCTCGCACCGAGCGGTCGATGGCAAGCCAGAGCCGGCCGATCTCGGTCGCCGCCTGCGATTGCGCCTCGAACTCCCGCACCCCCTCGCCGGAGGCAAGCGACAATGCGTAATTCGCCCGATTGGTGATCTGGCCCGACCAGACCGGAACGTTGAGGCTGGAAATCATCTGGCGCGCCTGGGTGACGAAGGGCGATTCCGTATTGTCGCGCCGTGCCGGGGCCGCGTTGATCACGACCGCATAGGGCTTTCGCAAATGGCGGGCGAGATCGATCGTTTCCTTGATGGCCGCAAGATCGAAAACCGCGAGCCGCGTCGGGACGATCACCAGCGTCGCCGATTGGATCGCCTCGGTCACGACCGTCGACATGTCAGGCGGAGTGTCGATGAAAACGTAGTGGTAGCCGTCGGCCCGCGCCGCCGCCACCGCCTCGGCAACGCCGCGCGCGCAGTTTCTGAGCGCCGGCTCGCCGGTGCCGCGCAGCTTGTGCCAAAGGGTCAAAGAGCCCTGCGAATCCGCATCGATGAGCAGACAGCGCCGGTTTGGCCGCGTCGCGTGGGCGGAAAGATGCGCAACGAGCGTGCTCTTGCCCGAACCACCCTTGCGCGAGGCGAAGCAGAGGACGTCCATGGATGCGCTCCGAATCACCTGAACACCGCTAAGGGTGCGGAATTTGCCTGATTCGTCAAAGGGAAAGTGAGGACCTGCGTCGGCGCGCCGACGCCCCCCTTGCGCAGGGTCGAATCGAACCGGAAACAAAACTGAATCAAAACGGGAACGGCAGCCTATTGCTAGCTCAGGAACCTAACGCCGACCTCCTTGTCCTTGCTCCATCTTACTTCGCAGCGGCGACGAACCTTTCCGTCCCGCGAAAAGGATAAGAAAAATTCGGCCGGTATTTCATCAGAAAGCGCATGGGCAAGACGCGCGCCGCCGGTGGAAATATCCTTGATTCGACACTCGCCAAGCGGCCATCCGTCGGTCGAATAGAGAAATCCAACCGTACTGATTTTCTTGCGCGGAGACCGGCGCTTGTCGGAGGACATCGGTTGAGCGGCCTCCTTGCAAAGTCCGGCTTCTCCGCCACAAGGACTCAGTGTAAGCAAAATGGTACCACACACGCGCTGATTATCAACTGCCTGAATAAACTACCTACCTTTAGTAAAAACGACAGAACGGATCGACCTCAGGTCGTTCGGAGTCGAAGCGCTTCGTCGGCAATCAGCTAGTGTCCCGATTCCGAGGTTCGCCCGTCCTTGCGGCACACTCGATGCGAACCTCGGAATCGAAGGGACACTAGCAAAATCTATGATTCTAGTGCCGCTTTTGAACCCGAAGTTCGCAAACACCCGTGCCGCAACATGATGCGAACTTCGGGTTCGCGGCACTA
>DATAQZ010000047.1:0-2788 GCA_036264415.1 Rhizomicrobium sp.
TCGATCACGCGGAGCGGCGGTTGCGCCTGGCCGAGGGTTCGCCGGGAGTCGCGGTATCGCTGGATCTCGAAACTTACGACCGCCGCCGCGATGCGATGCTGGCGCTGCTGCGGGTGGCCAGCGGCCTGGAACCGTTTGGCACGTGGCTAAAGCATTCCGATTCGATTGCGGCGCGCCGCACCGAGAAGCTGGATTCCTATCTGGACGTGCTGTATGTGCTGCTCGAAGACGTGCTGCGCGCGGCCAATGGCGTGACGCCGCTGCGCAACGAGGATGTGCGCGGGCAACTGGAGCCGCTCGCGCGCCGGGTATCGTTCGATTGGCTGCGTTCAGCGGTGGCGCGCGTGGATGAGATGGCGCTGCTGGTGCGCCGCAATATCCAGAAATCGATTGCGCTGGACGCTTTCGCCGCGGAACTACGCGGCGCTTCTATTTAACCCACTACTTAACCCAGCCCGGCTCGACGTACGCGTAGAACAACGTCAGCAGGCCCATCAGGACAACCAGAAACACGCTGTGCCTCAGGGTGAAACGCAGCAGCTTCGATTCTTCGCTGCGCGCCATGCCGGTCGCGGCGGCCGCCACCGCGATGCTCTGCAGGCTGATCATCTTCCCCAGCACGCCGCCCGCGGAATTCGCCGAGGCCATAAGCACCGGATTCAAGCCCAGACTGGTGCCAGTGACTACCTGCAAGGTTCCGAACAACCCATTGGCTGCGGTATCGCTGCCGGTAAGAAAAACGCCGAGCCATCCTAGCAGCGCGCTGAAGAACGGGAAGGCGACTCCAGTCGCCGACATTACCAATCCCAGGGTGGCGGTTTGCCCTGAGTAGTTCATGATGTACGCGAGGGCAAGCACGCTGGCGATCGTCAGCAAGGGTAGCGCGAGCTGGCGCGCCGTCGCTCCCAATACCTTAAAGAATCTTGCCGGACTCACACGCAGTACGATGCACGCGGCAAAGACGGCGAACAAGCATGACGTCCCGGCGGCGGAAAGCAGGTTCAGCGTGTAAGTTGCCGCATAAGGTGCGGGTTTAGGCGTAATCGGCGGCATGCGCTGAATCAAGTTATGCAAACCTGGCCAGGGAATGATGACCGTGACCTCGTCCAAAATCTTCTTGGTGCTGGCGTTCCCCCATATCAGCACGAAGATCACGAGCATCAGATACGGACTCCACGCCAGGAAGATTTCGCCGGGTGTATGGCGCGAGTCAACGCGTGTTTCATGGCGTTCGCCGGGCGGCGTCCAGAACTTCAGCAACAGCAGCATCGCGCACATCGCGCCGACCGCGCTGAGGATACCGGTGAGCAGGGGACCAATGTAGGTCGAAACCGCGAGTTGGATGCCCGAGAAAGCCAGACCGCAGACCAGAGCTGCGGGGAGCGCCGCACGCAATGCCGGCAGGCCGCCCATGACCAGCATCAAATACGAGGGCAGGATCAAGGAAAGCGGCGCGCAGAGGCGGCCGACATCCGCCGAAAGGGATTCCAGCGGCAGCTTGGTGACTCCGCCCAGCATGACGATGGGAATTCCGATGGAGCCGAACGCTACCGGCACCGTATTCGCCAACAAACAAATACTGGCGGCGAAAAACGGCTCGAAACCCAGGCCTACGAGCATGGCCGCGGCGATGGCCACTGGCGTCCCGAATCCGGCGGCTGCTTCGATAAAGCCGCTGAAGCAGAAAGCGATCAAGAGAGCCTGCACAGGACGATCCTTGGTGATGTGGCCGAGGGAGTCCTTGATGATTTCAAATTTGCCGGTCTCGACCGTGATCCGGTAAAGCAGAATCGCGGTGAATACGATCCAGCCGATCGGCAGAATGCCGTAGGCAGCGCCGTAGAGAGCTGAGCTGATCGCCAGCGAAAACGGCATGTGATAGGCGGTCACCGAGACGATAGCGGATGTGACAAATCCGCTCATAGCCGCGACCCAGGCAGGTTTGCGGAAGACGCCGAGCACCACCAGAACTACAAATACGGGCAACACCGCAACCAGCGCGGAAAGTTGGAGACTACCGCCAACGGGATCGTAGGTTTGTGACCACATGGTCTTGTATTATACTCGACCAGTCCAGTCTGCGGTAACTAAATTACGACAAAAAGTACTCGTGTGGCTTTTCTGGCGGAGGAAGAACCGCCTCTCGCGCGGAGAGGCGGTTTAGCAGGATCGAGGTGTTGCTAGGCCTTGGCGGATGCGGCTTTCTTGATCTCGACGCCGGCCATCTTCTCGACGAAGGTCACGATGGCGGAGTGATCCAGACCGCCCTTGCCGTCGTTCATGAGGGCCATCAGCATGTTCTGCACGGCGCCGGTGAGCGGCAGGGAGACCTTCATCGACTCGGCCGCCAAGAGCGCGTTACGCAGGTCTTTCTGATGCAGCGCGATGCGGAAGCCGGGCTGAAAATTGCGCGAGATCACCATCGGCGCCTTGGCATTGAGAACGGTGCTACCGGCCAAGCCGCCTTTAACGGCGTTGAACACGACTTCGGGATCGAGACCAGCCTTGGTAGCTAACGTCAGGGCTTCACCCATGGCGGCGATGTTGCAGGCCACCATGATTTGATTAGCGAGCTTAGTCACGTTGCCCGCGCCGACCGGACCGGTCAGCGTAACCGACGCGCCCATGTTCTTCAAGATGGGCTCGATCTTTTCAAATGTCTTGGCATCGCCGCCGACCATGATCGCGAGCGTCCCTTCGATGGCCTTGGGCTCGCCGCCGCTCACGGGTGCGTCTAGGAACTCGACACCCTTTGCCGCGCACGCAGCGCCCACTTTTTGCGCCACGA
>DATAQZ010000013.1:0-105820 GCA_036264415.1 Rhizomicrobium sp.
GGACCGCACCGACCAGGGCGACGAGGTTCTCAACCGCGCCACGCAGGATATCCAGCAGAAGGCCGCGAAGGACCCGGCGCTCGCCGGCGTTTTCTCCAGCTTCAACATCGGCGTGCCGCAGCTGTACACCGATATCAACCGTACACAGGCAATGCAGCTTGGGGTCAACATGCAGGACGTCTTCGACACGATGCAGACCTATCTGGGCTCCCTCTATGTCGACGATTTCAATCGATTCGGCCGCACCTACGAAGTGATCGCGCAGGCCGACACGCCGTTCCGCTCGAAGCCGGACGACATCCTGCGTCTAAAGACGCGCAATGCCGACGGACAGATGGTGCCGTTCGGCGCCTTCGTACAGGTCAAGGAAACCACCGGTCCCGACAGCGCCATGCGGTACAACGGCTTCCGCGCCGCCGATCTCAACGGTGCGCCGGCGCCGGGCCATTCGTCGGGACAGGCGCAGGCCGCTATCACCAAACTACTAGACCGCAATCTGCCCAAAGGCCTGAGCTTCGAATGGACCGATCTGACCTATCAGCAAATACTGGCAGGCAACACGGCGCTCCTGGTATTCCCGCTCTGCGTACTGCTCGTCTTCCTCGTGCTCTCTGCCCAATATGAAAGTCTATTCCTGCCGCTCGCCATCATCCTGATCGTGCCGATGTGTCTCTTCTCGGCCATCACCGGGGTGTGGCTGACCGGCGGCGACAACAACATCTTCACGCAGATCGGTCTTTTCGTGCTGATCGGTCTTGCCTGCAAGAACGCGATTTTGATCGTGGAATTTGCGCGCGAACTCGAAATTCAGGGGCGAACGACGCTCGATGCAGCGATGGAAGCAGCACGTCTCAGGCTGCGCCCGATCCTGATGACGAGCTTTGCCTTCATCATGGGTGTCGTGCCCCTGGTGCTGTCTTCCGGCGCGGGCGCAGAGATGCGTCATGCAATGGGCATCGCCGTGTTTTTCGGCATGCTGGGTGTGACGTTCTTCGGCCTCTTCCTGACCCCGGTGTTCTATGTCTCGTTGCGGGCGCTGGAGAAACGCATCACCAGGACAGAGCAGGTCCATCATCATGTCTGATGCCGGAAACAGCGACGCGCAAGTACAGACAGTACTCGGCAACCTGGAGCATTGAACGCCGCGCGATCGCGCGCGACTAGTGGTGGCCGCCTTGCGGCCCATTCAGCTGTTCGAGCGACGCCCCAAGCGCATTCAGCTCCGCGCCGAAAGCGCTCCAGTCTCCCGCCTTCAATTTCGCGATCGCGCCGTTGTAATGGGCAAGTGCCTCGCGCGCGCGCTCCGCTGGCGGACCAGCTTCCACGTTCAGAGCAGAGGCAGCCGCAGTTGCGGCCGGGGCGGGCGATATCTTGAACAGCGCGGCGAGCGCTTCGGCGAGCGTTCCTTCCATCACCACCCGGTCGCCGTACACGGCAATCACGCGTTTGAGTTCCGGCAGCTGGCCGGACTGCGCGCGCAGATAGAGTGGCGTGACATACAGAAGCGAATTCCCGATCGGAACGACGAGTAGGTTGCCCCGAATGACACGCGAGCCGCTTTGGTTCCACAGCGTGATCTGCTGGGACACCTCGGTATTCTGATTGATCAGGGCCTCGATCTGAAACGGCCCATAGACAAGTTTCTCCTTCGGAAACTCGTAGACGATCAACTTGCCGTAATCAGGCCGGTCACAGCGCGCCGCGAGCCAGGCAATCATGTTCTCCCGCTGGCTCGGTACCATCGGAAGCATAAGAACGAATTCGGTGCGTGTTTCGCCCGGCAGCCGAATGTTGATGTAGTAGGGCGCCATTGCGTTGCCGCCCGAGTCATCCTCGATCCCGTTCGGCTGCCGCGGAAACTGCCACAAATCTTCGCGGTTATAGAAAACTTCCGGCGCGCTCATGTGATACGCGCGATAGAGTTCCGCCTGGATCAGGAACATGTCCTCCGGATAGCGCGTATGGGCCTGGAGGTCGGCGGGCATTGCCGCGAACGGCTTGAACAGCGTGGGAAAGATGCGCCGTAACGTCGCGACGACGGGATCCGCGGGATCGCTGATGTAGAAACTGACGCTGCCATTGTAGGCATCGATGACGATCTTGACCGAATTTCTGATGTAGTTTGTCGCGTCGCTCCCGATGCGACGGGCGTAGGGAAACCAGCTGCTCGTGGTATAGGCATCCTGAATCCAGTAGAGCCCGCCGCCGCTGACGACGATGTAGGGATCGTGGTCCAGGCTCAGAAAGGGCGCGATCGTCTTCACGCGTTCCTGGATATTGCGGCGGAGCACAATTCGGCTTTGGGCGGTTAGGTATTGGCTGAGCAGGATGTTTGCATCGCCGAAATACCAGGAAAAGAGCGCGCGGCGCGCGAGGCTGCCGATAGGAACACCATCCCTGCCGTCATAGGTGCGATAGACGTTTTCGCTTCCTTTCGGATAGTCGAACTCCGGCGTACCGGTCTTGACGATCGCGTAGGGTGCCTCGCCCTCGCCGAAATAGATTCGCGGCTCCGTCACCTGCGGGCCGCCGGTGGCGGCGGGCGGAATATCCTGCAAATAGAAGATCGGCAGACCCTCGGGCGATGTACGCGTCACCGGCGACATCACCACGCCATTTCCGTGCGTGAACAGCAGATGGAGATTTACCCAGGTCTGCGCGTTGGACGATAGAAGCGAGGAATCCAGCTCCCGCGCCGACAGCATCACCTGTTGATACGCGCCGCCAAGTGTATAACGGTCGATATCCGCATTGAAGAATTTGTAGTAGGTGCGGATTTCCTGGAGCTGCGAGTAGGTGTCGAGCAGGGGTTCCTGGTCCCAAAGCCTGATGTTGTCGATCGTTGCCCGGTTGTCCTCGAGCGACTTGTAGGTCAGCGTCTGGTCGGCGGTGAACGGTTTGACGACGATGTTGCGAAGATCATACGCCTCCCGAGTCAACGTGATGTTGCGCCCGATATAGGGAAGTTCGAGCTGCAGCTCGTTCGGCTTCACATAGACGCGTTCGAAGAGGGATGAAATGAGCGGCAGAAGCACCAGCGATGTTCCGATCACCACGGCCGCGCATGCAAACGGGATTCGGATCGAGCGCAGCCGTACGTTCGCGAGCGACGCAATCGCGGCGGCGCAGGAGAGCGCAACAAGCAGAGTGAGAATCGGCAGCCGGACATGCACGTCCGCGTAGCTCGCGCCCACCACCACGCCGTTGTCGTTATTGAGAAGTTGATAGCGCGCGAGCCAGAAGGACCATGCCTCGAGCGCGAAAAAGCAGGCGAGCAGAACGGAGCCGTGCCTTGCTGCGGCGGCAGAGATGAAGCGGCGGCGCGGATCAAGCGAAATCGCGCCGCTTGCCCGGTAGACAACACCGGCAAGAATCGCGCTCAGGACCAACACGAGCAGCAGCCAGTCCTTCACCGCCAGGAACAGAGGAAGCGAAAACAGATAGAAGCCGAAATCTTCGCCGAAAAGCGGATCGCTCTTGCCGTACGGCACCTGGAAGATGTCGTTGAGCGCCAAAATCCAATTGCCGGTCCAGTCGAGGGCGACCGGGATCGCGACGATGAGGGCGGCGAGGGCGACGAAAAGACGCCACGGCAGACGGCGCAAGAGGCGATCGATGACCGCAGGCCATTGATCGACGTGCGGAGTATCCCACGGCATGGGCACCGGACGCAGATAGGTTCTGGGCGCGCCAAAGCGGATCGCGAGCGCTCCATTCACCCAGACGAGCGCCGCGGTCGCCACGAAAACGGCAACGAAGAGAGCGCACTTTGCGCCGATCGTGGTCCAGAAGATCGCGGCAAAACCGAGCGAAGAGAACCATGCCCAGTCGACAAGAAAACCGCTCACCAGCCCGAGCACGATGAGGACGGCCACAACCACGGCGGCCGCCAGCGCAATTCCTCTGCCCGGAAGAGTCATTCGCCGATCCTTCGTCTTGCCACGGGTTCGGTATCGCACGCCGGGCAATGACAATACACGGCGGGGCGGCCATACCGACAACCCGGGCACGGACTTACCGCGCCGAAATTGTCGGGATGAGAGGTTCGAACGCGGCAAAGGGGTTTGTTGGCAACCGGAAGCCGATAAACAGCAGATCGCCGCTCTTGCTCCGAGACCCAGGTTAGGTCAGAGCGCCGTTCGGATCGTGGCTTGCCCGCTGCGATGGCTTCGATGCAGGGCCGTTGAGCCGGCAGCTGATGAGGGTTTTCGTTTAGGAATTGTCCCCGTCGTCGTTATCCCTGGCTCGCCACCATGGGCGCCTCGCGCATGTACAGGCCTTCCTCGGCGACTTGGAGCATGAACGCCGCGAGGTCGGCGCGCGATATGCTGGAGGCCGGGCTCAGCGGCAACTGCAACCTATGCCGGATGCGACCCGAAGCGGCAGCATCCGTCAGGCGCGGTGGGCGAACCAGCGTATAGGCGAGACTGGTTCGTTCCAGAGCGCGCGCATGGCGCGTCCCGTCCTTCAGGACGCTCTTTGCGACCAGCCGCATCATGAGGTGAAGCAGGGTTCGTCCGGGCGCTGTGCGGTCGCCCTGGACCGGGATGCTGGCGCCGATAAGACTGACGATGCGCGACACGTTGGCCTCCCGCATGGCGGCGACAACGGTGCGGGCAAAGGCGGTCAATGTTTCTCCGCCGCCTCCGACCGCGCTGATCACCGCATCGGCGCCGCGCACGACATCGCGCACGGCTTTGACATCGCCGACGCCGCCGACCACGACACGGAACCGCTCTTGTTGTACGCCAAGTCGCGCGGGATCGCGCACACAGACGGTCACCTCGTGACCAGCCGCCAGTGCCCTTTGCAGGATCAGTCGGCCGGTCTTGCCCGTCGCTCCGAAGATCGCGAGTTTCATCGGCATCTTTCAGTGGTTCTGCCAGTGGGGCATAGCACGCAATGCTCTTGACGCTACGGTGCCGCGCACAGGTGCAACGATGCTCCGATTGGCGCTTACGGCCGGGCTTCGTTCGCGGTGCGTGCGGCAGCATTGGCCGGTTCCGAGTTGAACCCGGATTGCGTGATCACGACACGATAGACGGCGCCGTCGGCCAATGGCATGTAATTGGCGGAACCGAAGCGCCGATCCACTGTGTAGGCGTGCGCGGCGAGCCACACGAGCCAGCGCTGCGGAACGTACTGGTCGAGGCGCGGCGCCACATCTTCGATGTCGCAGGCGGTGATCGGCTTTCCGTTGCCGCGCACTGCAGTGAAATACATGTTGGACAGCTGCTCGAGCGTATAGGTCGCATCGAGTCCGAAGAGGTTCGCCCACGCTTTCCATTTCTGCACGCGCCCGCTCAATACCCACTCATCGCCGTCAAGTTCGCAAGTCTGCACGCGGTTCGTTCCATCGAGCCGTCGAAGCGTGACAAGGTAGCGCGAATGCGCGGGATCGATCGCCCGCACGCTCAGCTCCGCCACGGGCCCTTCATGGGTAAGGCGAGCAAAGGTCTGTGCATTGAGACCAAGCAATCCTGCCGCTACCCCGATGATCGCCAGCGGGGCGCCCAGGAGCATGTGGCCCCCGGCGCGGACCGCGCGGCCGCGCAACAAATGGCCGCCCCCAGCCACCAGGAGCGCCACACCCGCCACTGCCACAAGCAGCGGAACCAACCACCAAATCCAGATCATGGCTCTTTCCCTGGCAGGCGCTTTAGGCGTCGGCCTTTGTGAGAACGAACCAAATGCAACCGCAGTGCCGTGGACCTGCCGTGCAGGCGCGTTTCGGCGCATTGTCACGATTGAGCATGGAAAGGACAGAGATCATGATGATGAACAGACGTCGTTTGTCGGCCGCCTTATTTGCCGGCGCTGCCGCTTCGCTGCTCTCCAACCGCGGCCCGGCTGCAACCTCTGCCGTGACGAAGGCGCGTAACGTCGTTCTCGTGCACGGGTTGTTCGCCGACGGCTCATGTTGGTCCGAGGTGATTGCACGGTTGCAGACAGCGGGACTCAATGTGACGTCTGTACAAAATCCTTTGACCACGCTGGGAGAGGCGGTAGCCTCGGCCCGGCGCGTGCTGGCGCGGCAGAACGGTCCGACAGTCCTGGCCGGGCATTCCTTCGCCGGAATGATCGTGACGGAGGCCGGTATGCATCCCAATGTCTCGGCTCTTGTTTATGTGGCCGCGCGGGCGCCGGATGCGGGCGAGGATTATACGGCGCTGGCCAGGAAATTTCCGGCGCCACCGGCATCCGCCGGAATCGTTTTCGACGGCGATGAAGGGCGTCTCGGCGAGGCAGCATTCCTGCGCGACTTTGCGGGCGGCCTGCCTGAAGCGAAGGCGAGGGTCCTCTATGCCGTCCAGGAACCGTTCCACAAGGTTCTGCTCACCGGCAGGACCACGCAGGCGGCATGGCGGTCGAAGCCGAGCTTCTACGCCGTTTCGACGGAAGACCGCACGATCAATCCCGATCTCGAACGCTTCATGGCAAAGCGCATGAAGGCCAGGACTATCGAGGTGAAGGCAAGCCACCTGTCGCTGCTCTCCCATCCCGACGAGATCACCCAGCTGATCCTGGAGGCCGCGGGACAGCGCAGCTGAAGAGTTGCGAAACACACGCGCGGAACGCCGTGTCGCAGAAATGCCGCCGCTAGCTGCTCTTTGCGATGCCTGCGTCCTTGGCCGCCAATCCCCCGATGGCCGACCAGTCGAGCCGTTCGCCGCCGTGCGCCATCAGCGTGAGGAAGCGGTCGCGCAGGATTCCGGCGAAGGGCATCGCCACGTCCAGCCCATCTGCCGCCGCTAGCAGGAGGCGGATGTCTTTTTGCCCGAGAGGAGCTGCAAAACCCGCAGGCTCGAACGTTTCATGCGCAACAAGGGCGCCATAGATCTTGTACGCCGGCGCGTCGAACAACGAGGACGTCAGGAATTCAAGATAGTGCGCCCGATCGATTCCGGCCTTGCCGATCAGTGCCATCGCTTCGCCCAGGGACTCGATCACCGACGCACTCAGGAAATTTCCGCTCAGCTTCACCAGATTGGCATCGCTGGGTCTCTGCGAGACGAGGTAAGTGCGCTGGCCGATCACGTTGAGCAGCGGCGTCACCGCGTTCACGGTAGCTGCCTCGCCCCCCACGGCGATGAAGAGTTTGCCCGCCGCTGCGCTGTCGGGTCGCCCGAACACGGGTGCAGATACAAAACCCTGGCCCTTCGCAGCGTGGTCCGCGGCTAGGCGCGCCGCGAGTGCCACGCTGATCGTGCTCGACGACACGTGGATTGCGCCGTTGACGAGGCTGGCGAGCACGCGCCCGTCACCGTACACGACGTCCTCAACCGCGGCGTCATTCGACAGCATCGTAAAAACGACATCGTTCCTGCACGCCTCTGCAATGCTTGTGGCACGTTGTGCGCCTTTGGCCACAAGCGGATCAGATTTCGCCTGTGTTCGGTTGAACACGGCCACCGCATGCCCGTGCTCAAGCAGATTGGAGGCGATGCCGGAGCCCATATGGCCCAATCCGATGAATCCGATCTTCATTGCGTATTCCTTTCTCGTGTGAAGGATGGCACGGGTTGAACGCCTATCGCCATCTTTGCGCGTTCGGCGAAGGACGTTGTCTTCGACAACACTAACGCTGAATGGACGGCGTGGCTCAATCATCGGTCGAACGCCGTGCGGCATAGCCCGCACGGACCGCCTCTATGCGATGGGAGTTTTTGAGGACCCAATTCGCCAGACCTCTTAGCACGGCGCGGGGCGTTTGGCCGACTTCACGCGGCACTTCGCGAAGCGATCGGACCTTCCTCCACCAGGTCCGTGACGACCTTTACACCAGGACGAGCGATATTCAGGCCATGTACGATCGCTGAGAAGAAGCTCCACTGGATTGAAGGCACGACGCGCAGGTGGGACGGCTATACCTGCGAGCCGCGACAAATGCTTGAGTGGTTCGAGCGCTACATAGCCTGAGCAGTGACCGTACGGCTCATGATCATTGGGCGAGGGGAACATTCGGGAGTGTTTGTCATTAGTTAGCTGATGCTCGCGGCCTTGAGCTGCAGTTTGGCGCGTAGCAGTCACAATCCAGAAGGACAGCGACCGTGGCAATTCGCGCGAATGGGCTGGAAGCACAGCCGCCTGATGACCCCCGTGTCTCGCTTCTCGACTTTCTCCGCGAACAACTCGGCTTGCACGGCACGAAAAAGGGCTGCGATCAGGGCGCCTGCGGCGCGTGCACGGTGCTGGTCGAAGGCGAAAGGGTACTCTCGTGTCTGACGCTCGCGGTGCAGGTCGACGGCCGCACAGTCACCACGATTGAAGGACTCGGCGCGGCAGATGGCTCTCTGCATCCGCTGCAGTCGGCATTCATCGAACATGACGGATTTCAATGCGGCTACTGCACCCCCGGGCAGATCTGCTCGGCGATCGCGGCCGTCGAAGAACTCAGACGCGGCGTCCCAAGTCACGTCACCGGCGATTTGTCGGCCGAGGCGGTCCCGTTCACGCGCGAGGAACTGCGCGAGCGGATGAGCGGAAATCTGTGTCGCTGCGGTGCGCATAACGGCATCGTCGACGCAATCGTTGCGACCTTCGACGAGGCGGCGCAATGACGCCATTCACATACGCCCGTGCCACGAATGCCGCTGACGCGATCCGTCTGGCCGGCGATACAGGCGCCCGCTACCTGGGCGGCGGCACGAACCTCGTCGACCTGATGCGGGAGACGATCGAGCGGCCGTCCCGGCTCGTTGACGTCACCGGCTTGTCGAACGCGATCGAAGTGCGCGCGGATGGCGGGCTCGTCATCGGCGCCGCCGCGCGCAATAAGGCGGTCGCCACACACCGTGCCGTCAGGACGCGTTATCCCATACTCTCGCGGGCGATCGTCGCCGGCGCGTCGGCGCAAATCCGCAACATGGCCACTGTTGGCGGCAACATTCTCCAGCGGACCCGCTGCGCCTATTTTTACGATCACGCTGGCGCACGCTGCAACAAGCGCGAACCCGGCCAGGGATGCGACGCAATCGACGGCTTCAATCGCATGCACGCGATCCTGGGCGCTTCGCCGGCCTGCGTGGCCACGCATCCTTCCGATATGTGCGTCGCGCTTTGTGCGCTCGACGCCCTCGTGCATCTGGAAGGCAGGAACGGCGAGCGCACCCTTCCCCTGACGGAGCTTCACCGCCTGCCGGGCGATCGGCCCGATGTCGAGACGATGCTCGAGCCGGGAGAGCTGATTACCGCTATCGAGGTGCCCGCGCTGCCATTCGCGACACGCTCCCGTTATCGCAAGGTCCGCGATCGGGCGAGCTACGCCTTTGCCGTTGTCTCCGTTGCCGCTGCATTGAAGCTGGAAGGCGACAGAGTGAAGGACGTACGTCTTGCGCTCGGCGGGGTTGCGCACAAACCGTGGCGCGCCTGGAAAGCGGAGACGGCACTACGGGGGCAACCCGCGACCGAACCGGCATTCCGCGCTGCCGCCGAGGCGGAACTCGCGGATGCAAAACCGCTTCGCGACAACGGCTTCAAGATCGGTCTCGCGCGCCGAACCATTATCGCCGTGCTGGACGAACTCACGGGAGCGAACACATGAGCGCCGATCATTCTGCTGCCGCCCTCCCGCTGGCACCCGAGAACTGGCCAACGGGAAGCGCGCCCGATCCGCTCATCCGTCGGCAGCACGGGCTCGTCGGCAAACAATTGTCGCGCGTCGACGGGCCGCTCAAGGTTACGGGCGCAGCGCGCTTCGCCGCCGAAGTGAAGCTGGAAGGAATGGTCTATGCGGCGCTTTCCTGCAGCACCATCCCTAAAGGCTGCATTTCCATGCTCGATACGACCGCTGCCGAGAACGCGCCGGGCGTCGTGCTGGTGATGACGTATCGCAACGCTCCGAGGCTAAAACCGGTCCCCTCGTTCCTGACGGCGGAGAAGGCCGCGGGAGGCGACGATCTGCCCGTCATGCAGGACGAGTGTGTACATTGGAACGGCCAGCCGATTGCCGTCGTTCTCGCGGAAACACAGGAACAGGCGGATCACGCCAGATCGTTGATTAGGGTCGGCTACGAGGCGGCCCCGGCGATTACGGGATTCGAACAGGCGAAGGCCGCAGGACGCCATCCGGCCTCCTTCTTTGGCGAACCGCTGAAGAACGAGATCGACGATGCCGAAGCCGCGCTGTCGGCGGCGCCGTACAAGGTGGACAACGTCTATCGCACGCCGCGGCACAATCACAATGCCATGGAGCCGCACGCCGCGACGCTGGCGTGGAACGGCGACGAGCTGACCGTTCACGATTGTACACAGGCTGTGGCGCACACCGCCTGGTCGCTGGCGCAGGCGTTTGAAATCGAGGAAAAACAGGTCCGCGTCCTCTCGCCTTATGTCGGCGGCGGCTTCGGCGGCAAGTCGCTGTGGCAGCATCAGGTGCTGGCAGCCGCTGCGTCGCGGCTTGCCGGGCGCCCCGTCCGGATCACGTTGTCGCGCGAGGGCGTGTATCGCGTGGTGGGGGGGCGGACAACGACCGAACAGCGCGTCGCCATCAGCGCCGCGGCGGATGGCCGTTTCAGCGCCCTCGTCCACACCGGCGTCGTCGCCATGACCGCGCACAACAACGTGCCCGAAATGTTCATTTTTCCGGCGCGACAGGTCTATTCCGCGGGCAGTTTCAAACTGGCCGTTGAAACCGTGCAGATGGACATGCTCGCCAACACGTTCATGCGCGCGCCAGGCGAATCGGTCGGCACGTTTGCACTCGAGTGTGCGGTCGACGAGCTTGCCGGCCGGCTCGGCATGGATCCCGTCGCGCTACGGATTCGCAATGAACCCGAAAAGGACCCGATGTCGGGCCGGCCGTTTTCCTCGCGCCATCTGGTCGAGGCCTATCGCGCGGGCGCCGAGCGGTTCGGATGGAGTGGGCGAAGTGCAACGCCGTGCGCCCGTCGCGACGGGGAATGGCTGATCGGAATGGGCGTTGCCACGGCGACCTATCCCTACTTCCGCATGCCGGGCGGGGCGGCGCGGATCACGCTCTCCGAGAACGGTGATGCGAAGGTTGAAATAGCGGCGCACGAAATGGGCATGGGCACCGCGACGGTACAGGCGCAGGTTGCGGCTGAGCGGCTTGCCCTGCCCATCGAGCGTGTCAGCATTGTGTACGGCGATTCGGCTCTTCCCGGCGTCGTCATCGCCGGCGGCTCCCAACAGACAGCCTCGATAGGCGCGGCCATCATCGCGGCACAACGGGCGTTGGTTGCCGAACTCCTGAGGCTTGCCGGGAACGCGTCACCTCTTGCCGGCCTGGCACCGGATGATGTTGGTGCCCGTGACGCTGGCCTATGCAAGCTCGACGAACCCGAGCGCTACGAGAGCTATACATCCATTCTTTCGCGCGCCCACCGCGATGACGTCTCCGTCGAAGCCGCGGCACCGCCTCCGGACGAACTCGCGCGTTGGTCGATGCATTCCCACGGTGCGATGTTCTGCGAAGTGCGCGTGAACGCCGTTACCGGCGAAACACGGGTCACCCGCTTTCTTGGTTCGTTCGACTGCGGCCGTATCCTCAATCCCAAAACCGCGGCGAGCCAGTTCCGCGGCGGCATCATCATGGGATTGGGCCTCGCGCTGATGGAAGAAACGGAGTTCGACGAGCGCAATGGGCGCATCATGAATCCCAGCCTTTCGGAGTATCACATTCCTGTACATCTTGACGTTCCCGAAATCGACATCATCTGGACGGATATCCCCGATCCGCACACCCCGATGGGCGCTCGTGGCATAGGCGAGATCGGCATCACCGGCACCGGCGCAGCCGTTGCGAACGCCGTCTATAACGCCACCGGCAAGCGTATCCGCGACCTGCCGATCACCCTCGACAAGCTTCTCTGACAGGCTCTGGTGGGCCGGTGACTCTAAACTCAGCCCCGCTCTACAGGCGCCCGGCTGATTCAAATCACGTACAACAGCGGTTCCGGAATGTGATCGTCATCAAACCATCGGGATCAGCATGGGTACCCGGCGGCTGTATGCGTCGTACGACTCCGCGCCCAGTTGCTGTCGCAGGAAGCGCTCCTCGACGCTGGCGATCATTGCGAGCCCGGCGACCACGAGGGCGAAGCCCAGGAGCGCAAAGGGCGTAGCGCGCATCAACGCGGTCGTCAGGGCCGCGAACATGATGCCGGTATAGATGGGATGTCGGACCAGCCCATAGGGGCCGGTTTCGACCACGCGGTGCTCCTCCTTCAGGGTGACGAAACCCGACCACATCCGGCCAAGATGAAGACGTGCCCACCAGCAAAACGCGAAGCCCGACACGACCAACGCAAACAGCGCCCATTCCAGCCAGACCGGCTCGCGCCAAAGTCTCTGGCTCAACCAGCCGAGCAACGCGACGCCAAACAGCGGCTTGCCCGAACCAAACGGAGGGACGAGCAGGAGCAGGAGGCCGAGCGTGAACAACAGGCGATGCACCCCGCACCTGTCGGTTTTCATTTGCGTTTTCGTCTTCGCCGACCACAGGGCAGCGGCCATCCAGGTGACGTACCAGACAACCCACAAGAGATTGGTCGCAAGCTCGGCAGACATTCCATTGTTCCTTTCGTTCATTTGGCGGAAGGAGGGCTCGCGAAGAGCGTAAGGCTTCATCGCCTATCGAATCCATTTGCCTTTCGGCGTGGTCGATGTCCGCGGGAATGGGCAGGCGCGGATTGTCTCCAACCTCACTTCCGCGCAAAGTCGACGCTATTCTGAAGAACCTGCGGTGGAGGGTTTGTAGCATGGCGAAACTCGTTTTTGGAATGAACCAATCCCTGGACGGCTATGTCGACCACATGGCGTTTGGGCCAGGCCCGGTGTTGTTCCGCCATTTCATCGAACAGGTGCGCGACCAGGCAGGCAGTGTGTACGGCCGCTGCCTGTACGAGGTGATGCGCTATTGGGACGACGACCATCCCGAGTGGGACGCGGCGAAATGCGAATTCGCGACGGCGTGGCGCAGCCAGCCGAAGTGGGTCGTGTCGCGCTCGCTGACATCCGTCGGTCCCAACGCCACGCTTGTCTCGGGCGACCTCGAGGCGGTGATGCGCGGGCTGAAGGCTGAGCGCGTCGGGGAGATCGAGGTTGGCGGACCAGACCTGGCGCGGACCCTGAGCAACCTTGGTCTCATCGACGAGTATCGGATCTACCTCCACCCCGTCGTGCTTGGTGGCGGCAAGCCATTCTTCACGGGTCCCCGACCGCCGCTCCATCTTGTGGCCAGCGATCGCATTGGCGAGGACGTGATAAGGTTGACGTACGTTCCTCGGTAATCGCCGACGGTGCTGGGGGCGGAATGCGTGAGCCCTGTTCGTCACGCCGATGGCCGCCTTCCTCCTTTCGCCGCCTCCACTTGTGGTGCCCCGCCGCCGTGGTAGGTTGCCGGCGATAACGGAGGGGACAACCATGTTGCAAATTGCGAAAACCGCCGCGCGTCCGAACGGACGCGGGCGTGCACTTCTGCTGGCATCGATGGCCATGGTCGCGCTTGCCGCGCCGGCGCAGGCGAAGCCGACCTTCATCACCTTCGACGTGCAGGGGGCCTCGTCGACCGATCCGACGGCCATCAATTCCACGAATGTCGTGACCGGCTCCGCGAGCGGGTTCGACGGCTTCGTCCGCGCCGCCGATGGAACGATCACCACCTTCGACGTGCCGAACGCGAACGGCACATTTCCGCAGAGCATCAACGACGACGGCACGATCACGGGCTGGTATTTTGATTCCAGCTACCAGCAGCACGGCTTCGTCCGTTCCCCCGACGGGACGATCACCGCGATCGACCACGGCAGCAGCGGCACGGTTGCGGTGAGCCTGAACACCAGGGGCTTCATCGCGGGAACGTACACCTGCGGTACCGCCGCCTGCGGCTACAGCCTGAGCCCCGGCGGAAAGTACAGGAACTTCGCGGTGTCGGGCTCCGCCTACACGAGTCCTTCCGCCATCAACGCGAGGCGCGAGGTCGCCGGCTACTATCTCGACGGCAACTACCAGCAGCATGGCTTTCTGCGTGCGGCGGACGGCACCATCACTGGCTTCGACGTTTCGGGCGCCATGGATACGGACCCGGGAAGCCTGAACGCAAAAGGCGTGACGACCGGAACCTATGTCGACAATGCCTACAACATCCATGGCTTCCTGCGCGCATCCGACGGCACGATCACGGAATTCGATGCGCCCAACGCGACATTCGGCACCTTCCCGTCCAGCATCAACACGAAGGGCGCGATTGCCGGCTCCTATGATATTCAAAACGAGATGCTCGGCTTTTTCCGCGCGCCGAACGGACGTTTCAGGACCGTCCTGGTGAAGGGCTCGACCGGCACCACCGTGAATGCCATCAACGATGCCCGCGTTGGTACCGGGTATTACCTGGACTCCAGTTCCAACGCCCACGGTTTCCTGTGGATGCCGTGACGATGTTTAATTCGGGACAGGATATCGATTCGCCGGATACCTCACCGGATGGCCAGGCATCGTCGAAAAGGTGAATGGATATCCTGTCCCGAATTTCGTCAGGATTGAATCCGCGTCACCCTTCGACGGGCTCAGGGGGAGGCTGATTCGATCCGTACGAATTCCGCTCTAAATGGTAAGCGCGACAGGGACGGAACCTGTGCCTCCGGTGTCAAGGAAGGCCACGGAATTATCACCATTGCCCGAGAGCCGCAGCGCGCCTGTACCTAAGGCGTGCGCACAAAACCGTGATCGTTGCCGCTCGTGTCGGCGAAGAAGCCCGTGATCGCGCCGCTCTTGTTGATGCCGACGGGTATCGTTTCTATCGACTGGGGCGGATCGAAGCTTTTGATCGTGCCGTTGGCAGAACGCCGGAAACCCCGCGCCTCCGTGCCATCGGTCCATGAGCCCGTGATTTCGCCTCTGTCGTTGATCCCGTACGGTAAGGTCTCGGCCGATCCTTTCGGGTCGAAGGTCGTGATCGTGCCGTCGGCGGCGCGCACGAAGCCGCCCAAGGTGCCGCCGTTGAGATAATAGCCGGCGATGACTCCCGCCTTGTTGATGGCGTTGGGAGAGGTGTACGTCGTCCCGCTTACGTCGAAGTGCGTGATCTTGCCGTCGGCGCTGCGCAGGAAACCGTGCGTGACGCCGCTCGAATCCGCGTAAGAGCCTGCAATTTCGCCGCCCGCGTTGATGGCGGAAGCGGCGGTGCCCGTTGAACCCTTCGGGTCAAAGCTCGTGATCGTGCCGTCGGCAGCGCGTACAAAACCGTGATAGCGGCCGCTCGCGTCTACCCAGTAACCGGTGACCGTACCCGCATCGTTGATGGCCGCCGGCCCCGTCTGGGTTGCCCCCGGTGCATAGAAGCGCGTGATCTTTCCGCCCGCTTTGCGTACGAAGCCGTGCGGGTTCGAATGCCTGTCGTCGTAGGAACCGGTGATCACGTCCTTGCCGTTGATGCCTACCGGCTGGGTGCCGTGCGATCCTCTCGGGTCAAAGGTGGTGACGGTTCCATCCGGGGCACGCAGGAAGCCGTGATAGGCGTAGCTCGCGTCTTGCCACCAGCCGGTCACGGAACCGTCGGCGGCAATAGCGTAGGCGAAGGTGCTGGCCGCGTTTGGCACGTCGAAAACCGTGATCGTGGCTTTGGCGGTGGCAGTTTGCCCTCCGCCCAGGAAGAGTGCGGCCAGGACCACCACACCGCTCTGCAGATTATCGAGCAAAGCCCTCCCGCGCATGGCTTCTCCCATCTTTACGGCGCCCTATTCTACCAGAGTTTCTACGCGCCGAAAACGCGCGACATGGGTCGGTAGCTGTAGCTGAATCCTGTCTGCCGAAGTCCGGGCGAAGGCCGATCCAAGGATGAGGGCGGTGTAGCGACGGCAATCCAGGGAAACTGCATCTTCTGCCACATAACCGGACGAAACGGGAAGCGGCTTACTTCACCGGCTCGAACAATGCGCCGCTGCTATTCCCTGGTCAGGGTGTACGCCTTCAACCTGAAGACCGGCCGCACGAAAGTGCTGTATTACTTCGGCGGTGGGACGGACAGTGCCCATCCGTATGGCGCCCTGGTCAATGTGAACGGCACGCTTTATGGCACGGCCTACTCTGGCGGCGCGCACGGCTCCGGGACTCGTTCAACCCGGAAACGCGTGCCGAGACGGTGCTGTGGTCCCTGGGCAATGGGACAGACGGTCGGAGTCCCAGTGCCGGCCTGATCAACGTCAATGGCACGCTTTACGACACAACGTACAACGGCGGCGCCTATGGCTATGGCGTGGTATTCTCGCTCAATCCGGGGACGAATGGCGAGGCGGCGTTGTGGTCTTTCGGCAACGGGAGCGACGGCCAGAATCCCAATAGAAGCCTGGTCAATGTCAACGGGACGCTTTATGGCACCACCATCTTTGGCGGCACCAATGGCGACCGCGGTACCGTGTTCTCATTAAACCCGCAGACGAACGCCGAGGCGGTGTTGTGGTCTTTCGGGAATGCGGCGCCCGGCCAGTATTCCGAATCCAGTCTGATCAGCGTCAAAGGCACGCCTTATGGCACGACCTTTTTCGGCGGGACTTACGGCGGCGGTACGGTGTTGTCGATTGTCCCCTGACGGCGACACGCGCGCTCTCACGCTTCCAGAGACGCAGAAGAATTGGTGCCGGGTTCTTTTTTCGCGCTGAAAGGACTAAACGGCACAGCGGCTAGGCATCAAGCGGAGCTACGGTTTGTTTTGATGACCCGGTCGGTTGCCCGCGTACCCCTCGCGCCGATGTGTTTTGCGGGGAGACGCTTGTGATCGATGCTCTCTTGCCGGCTTGCCGGGCGGCGGTTCCACACGCTCGAGCGGAAGCTCGGTCGTGTGTTTTATCTGCTCTAGGACAAACGTCGAGGATATATCGGCGACCTTGACCGCACGCAGCAGCTGCCTGGATATCCTGCTCAAGAATTCGATATCCGTCGCAACCACCTTCATCAGGTAATCAACCTCGCCGCTCACATCGTAGACCTCGACAATTTCCGGTATGTTGGCCGTCGCCTTCCTGAACGCTTTCAGCCAATCATCGTCGTGCTGGTTTGTACGAATGCTGACGAAGGCAGTCACCGGCAGCCCAACCTTCCTGGCATTGACCAGCGCAACGCGTTTCTCAATGAAACCTTCTTCTTCCAACCGCTTGAGCCGTCTCCAGCAGGGCGTTGTTGAAAGATGGATCTGCTCCGCCAGTTGCGCAACGGAAAGACTCGCGTCGCGCTGCAGGAGTGCCAGCAGTTTGCGGTCGTAGCTGTCGAGCATGGTCATACTCATTGAGGGCGCTGAATGAGCATGTTCGTCCTAAACCATGACCTTTGTTTGGCAAAAATTGGATCATTTTCCACGAAACTCGCTGATATTCTCGGGGCCGGGCTCGATGCCGGATTCCTGTCAGGATCCGCGCCAATGGCAGGTCCGGCCGCGGAATCCGCTGGGCCGAGAGAGAGGAGAGCAACAGATGCTTGCGAAGGATTCGCGAACCGGGCGGACCACGATGATGCGGCGCCGCGTGGTCCTCATGCTGTTTTCGGGCGGGGCGTTCTTTGCCTCCGGCGTCGTGGCGAACGCCGGTGCGGTCTACACGACCTTTGATCCCCAGGGGTCGGTCGCCACCACAGCGCGAAGCATCAGCGACGGCGCAGTTGCTGGTTATTACCAGGATAACCAGGGGCGATACCACGGTTTCGTGCGGGCCCTCGACGGCACCATTACCGGCATCGACGTCTCGGGCGCTGACAATACATTTGCTGCCAGCATCGACAAAGCCGGCCGGACCACGGGCTTCTACTCGGAAAGCGGTGTGGAACACGGTTTTGTTCGTAACGGTCAAGGGAGCATCACCACATTCGATCCTTCGGGCTCAGTCGGTACCGTTCCGCTGAGCATCAATCACGGCGCGATCACGGGCTATTATTACGATAGCAATTACGTGCCGCACGGTTTCCTGCGAACCGCGAATGGAAGCATCACGGAATTTGATCCGCCGGGATCGATCGACACCAACCCCACGAGCATCAACAAAGAAGGCGCAATCACGGGGGATTATCAGGATGCCAACAGTTTGACTCACGGCTTTGTCCGGAGCGCTGATGGAACAATCACCACCTTCGATCCTTCGGGATCAACCTATACCGCGCCGACGAGCATCAACGCCCGAGGTACGATCACGGGTCTTTGGTACGACAGCGATGGGGTGAATCACAGCTTTTTGCGCGCTGCCGACGGTACACTCACGACCTTTGACCCGGCAAAGGCGCTTGCGAGCACGGCCATGGGCATCAACGCCAGGGGCCGGATCACGGGGTCTTATTTCGACCAGAATTACTTCACGCACGGTTTTGTGCGAACACCGGCCGGCAAGATAATCACATTCGATCCGCCGGGATCGCAGTACACCACGCCCGAAAGCATCGACAGCGGCGCCGACAACGGCACCATCGTTGGCGAATATGCCGATTCGAACTTTATCTATCACGGATTCCTGAGGACGCCCTGACCGGCGCGCCCTGGCCGCGGCGACACTGCGCCTCGTAATCCGCCGTTTCCTGCCAGACCGGCGGTTTCCACGGATTCTCCACGAGTACGCTACAGTCTGGCTCGCCGACTGCGAGGCGGGACCTTCTTCGATGGGCGGGCGTTCGGCTTTTCCGCCTTCGGTTTGCGCGGGAGCGGGATCGCAGTCGTGTTTTTTATTTCCTCCATCGCGAAGGCCCCGCTCACATCGCGGAAATGCACCGCTCGCGTGAGCTTCTGGCTGACGTCGTTATAGCTGGCGATGTCCGAAAGTTGCAGCTTGAGCAGGTAATCAATGTCTCCCGCCAGCCGATAAAACTCCAGCACCTCGGGAATTTTTGTCACGGCCTTCGCGAAGGCGTCATACCATTCGTCGGTATATTCCGCTGCCCTCAGCATCACAAACACGGTTGTGGCGACGCCGAGCTTTTCGGCGTCGAGCAGCGCCACACGCTTCCTGACGATGCCGCTCTCCTCCAGCAGCCGGATGCGCCGCCAGCAGGCGTTGTGGGAGAGGTTCACCAGTTCTGCGATTTCGGCGATCGAGCGCGACGCATCCTCCTGCAGGAGATCGAGAATCCGAACGTCCATTGCGTCGAGATCGATCATGGAAATTCATCCCTTTTCGCCCGGCATGGCGAGATAAAGCACCCAAAACCAGCCGGTTTTAGCGCCTGCATTTGGTAACATGCGTGGTGTCCATTGCAATAATCTTGCATCCGATGAGCATGCGCGTTTCCCTCCCGAACCGCCATCTCATGGGTGACGCGCTGCCCTGCATCGTGACGAACCCCCGATCGAAACGTTCAAGCCAGGTCACCAGAGCGAAGCACGCAATCGACCCCCGCGCGGGATGTGCACAAACTGTAGCGGAGTGATTTGTCTTCAAATAGCGCTCAGTAACGAGAAAAAATCCCAAAAAATGGACGAATTCCGGCTTTAATTGGTAAGCAATTCGCCGAAATCTCCAATAGTGTTTTGCTGCAGAGAGAGGATGGCCCTTCGCGGAAAACACCGGGCCATCAGCGGAGAGGACGTGGAAAGCGCCGGGCCGTCAGCAACAGGTGCACCACGTATCCGGGTCGGCGCCAAGGGTCCGATGATCGCGGCGGCAACTACAACAAACGGGGAGAACGGCAAATGAAGAAAATCTGGACTGCCATGATCGCCTGCGGGATGGGATGCGCCCTGCACAGTTCCGTTGCGGAAGCTGCGAGCGAACAGGTGCTGTGGACCTTTGGCAACGGCAGCGACGGCGCGAACCCGTACGGGGGGGTGATCGACGTCGGCGGCGCGCTTGGTACAGTTTACGGGATGACATCAAGCGGTGGCATTTACCACTACGGCACGCTGTTCTCGCTGAACCTGGCGAGCGATACCGAGACGATTCTGCGTTCCTTCCGTGATGGGAGGGACGGCTATGAACCCTATGCCAGCGTGATCAGGGTCGACCGCACGCTTTATGGCGCCTTGGGCGGCGGTGCACATGGCGAAGGCACGCTGTCCTCTTTCGATGAGAAGACCGGCGCCGAGACCATACTGCATGCTTTCAACGGGAAGGACGGCCACGGGCCGCGGTACCTGATCAATGTCAACGGCACGCTTTATGGCACCACCATTTGGGGCGGCACCTACAATGACGGCACGCTGTTCTCGTACAACCTGCAGACCGGTACCGCGACGGTGCTGTACTCTTTCGGCAATGGGGCGGACGGCATCAATCCCTATTGCACCCTGATCAATGTCAACGGCACGCTTTTCGGCACCACCCTCGCCGGGGGCGCCAACGGCCTCGGCGCGGTGTTCTCGTTCGACCCGCAGACCAATACCGAGACGGTGCCGTGGTCATTCGGCAACGGGACGGACGGTCAAACTCCCCATGCCGGCCTCGTCAATGTGAACGGCACGCTTTATGGCACGACGTATTACGGCGGTGCCAACGGGGCCGGCACGGTGTTTTCGTTCAATCCTTCATCGAATGCCGAGGCGGTGGCATGGTCCTTCGGCAACGGGACGGATGGCCAGAATCCCTCTGCCAGCCTGACCAATGTGAACGGTACGCTTTTTGGCACGACGTACGCCGGGGGTGCCTATGGCTACGGCACGGTGTTCTCGTTCATGCCGAATAGCGAAGCGGAGACGGTCCTGTGGTCTTTCGGCAATGGAACCGATGGCCGGTATCCCACCTCCCGTCTTATCAGCGTCAATGGCACGCTTTATGGAACGACCACCGCTGGCGGCATGTACCTCGGCGGCACGCTGTTCGAAGTTATTCCATAACGCGCCGGGTCAATATCGAAACGCAAACCAAGGGGAGTGATCATGTTGCTGAATTTCCTCCATGAATCTGTTACCTCTGCACCGGTGTCGCGGATGGCGCTGTCGCATGCGAGACGCATGCGGGCGATGGCTGGAACGGCCCTGATCGCGTGTGCGTGGGGATGCGTGGTGGCTCCGGCCGCGGACGCTTCGAGCGAACAGGTGGTGTGGTCCTTCGGCAATGGAACGGACGGTGCGTTCCCCTACGCCGGCCTGATCAATGGCGGGGCCGGCACACTCTATGGCACGACATCCGGCGGGGGCGTTTATGGCGCCGGCACGCTGTTCTCGCTGAACCTCGGAACGAATGCCGAGACGGTTTCGTGGTCTTTCGGTAATGGCGCAGACGACGGCCAAGATCCCTATGCCACTCCGATCGCGGTGAAAGGCACGTTGTACGGCACGACAACCGCCGGCGGCACTCTCGGCAGCGGCACGGTGTTCTCGTTCGATCAGGCGTCCGGCGCCGAAACGGTGCTGCACTCCTTCGACATTTCCGATGGCCAGGAACCGTTTTACCTGATGAAAGCCGGTGACAGGATTTATGGCACGACGCTGTGGGGCGGCGGCTATGGACAAGGCAACCAAAACGGCGATGTGTACGTGTACAGCCTGCGAACCGGCGCCACGAAAGTGCTGTATGCCTTCGGCGGCGGGACGGATAGTGCCAATCCCGTTGGCGCTCTGCTCGATGTGAACGGCAAATTTTATGGCGCGGCCAGCGCCGGCGGCATTTACGGCCGCGGCACGGTTTACGCGTTCAACCCGAAAACGCATGCCGAGACGCTGCTGTGGTCATTCGGCAACGGGGCGGATGGCCAGACCCCAAATGCCGGCCTGATCGATGTGTACGGCACGCTTTATGGCACAACGACCGCTGGCGGCGCCTACGGCTACGGCACGGTGTTCTCGTTAAACCTGCAGACGGGTGCCGAGACCGTGCTGTGGTCCTTCGGCAACGGCACGGACGGCCAGGATCCCAACAAAAACCTGACCTATGTGAACGGCACGCTTTATGGCACGACCGAGTTTGGCGGTGCCTATGGCGACAGCGGAACGGTGTACGCCTTCAACCTGGCGACCAATGCCGAGACGGTGCTGTGGTCGTTCGGCAGTGGGAGCGACGGCCAGTATCCGAGTTCTAGTCTGCTCTACCTCCAAGGCACGCTTTATGGAACGACGATCTATGGCGGCGCTAACGGCAAGGGCACGGTGTTCTCGATTGTTCCCTGAACGACGGCTCGCAGTTGCTGCGCGAACGTCCTGTAGGCGGGGGTAAGACGATATTGTATCACATTCGATCCGCCGGGATCGCAGTACACCACGCCAGAAAGCATCGACAGCGGCGCCGATAACGGTACCATTGTTGGCGAATATGCCGATTCGAATTTTACCTATCACGGATTCCTGAGGGCGCCCTGACCCGCACCCGGACCCGCGCGCCGAAGGATGAGGCTGATCCAATCCTGTCGAATCACGAGCATGCTCTAACCGGTTGATTTGTGGAGAGCTGGTGAGCGCGAGATGGATTGAACCTGTGAACCCTTCGGTGTGAAGGGCGTGCTCTCCCGCCCGAGCCCTCGGGCGTTGTCACCTTCCAGGGCTGCCCAGCCCGTGTCTCCTTCGGGGGTGTAAGCGAAAACTTAAGCCCGCTCCTCATAATGTCGCTCTCGCAAGCCACGATTTTCGGGCACTGATGGGCGGGATCGCAGAGTCCGCGGCGTGGCCGCCGGCGGGAGACGTTAGCGCTGAAGGGCGGGCGGTCCGCGGCGGCGCCGCAGCTGCGCGAGCCAATTCGACCGTCAGCGATGTTCCCCTTGGGGCCGCAACCGCCGGCGCCGTTGCGGTCGCCATGTTTGTCAGCGCGTTCCTGCTCTTCTGGATGCAACCGCTGTTCGCCAAGATGGTGCTTTCGCTTCTGGGCGGCTCGCCCTCCGTGTGGAACACGGCGATGATGTTCTTCCAGCTCGTGCTGTTGGCGGGATATGGTTATGCGCATATCCTGACACGGCGCTTCCACCGGATCGGCTCGCAGCTCGTTGTACATGGTGCCGTGGTAGCGGCGGCTCTGCTGTTTCTGCCGTTTGCGGTCGCACGCAACCTGGCGCCGGCGGTGGGTGTGCCGCCGGTTCTCTGGCTTATCGGCGTTCTCGGGATATCCGTCGGACTGCCGTTCTTCGCCCTGTCGGCCTCGGCACCGCTCCTGCAGTCGTGGTTCTCGCGGGGCCGTCACCGGCTGCGCGACGATCCCTATTTCCTCTATGGGGCGAGCAATCTTGGAAGTCTGCTCGCCCTGCTGGCTTTCCCCGTTCTTTTCGAACCGGAACTGACCCTGGCGGCGCAGGCGCGCGTATGGGCCGCAGGGTACATGATGCTGCTCGCGCTTCTCGCGGCGTCGGCCTGGTTCGTGCTGCGGTCCGGATCTGTCGCGCTTCCCGATGCGACCGACGCTGCCACGCCCCGAAGAGCTGTCGATTGGCGCCAGTGTGCCGTCTGGATTGGCCTTGCCTTCATTCCTTCAAGTCTGCTGCTTGGGGTTACGACGTACATCAGCACGGACATCGCCTCCGCGCCGCTGCTTTGGGTCGTGCCGCTCGCGCTTTACCTTCTGTCTTTCGTCGTCGCTTTTGCCCGCAAGCCGCTCTTCAAGCCCGGCTGGATCATGAAAGCGCAGGCGATCGGGATCGTCGCCGTCACCATCATGACCGTACAGTCGCTGATATTCGACCAGGGCAACGCCGTTCTTCTCGTCGCGGGCGTGCACCTTCTGACCTTCTTTGTCACGGCCGTGCTCTGCCATTCCGAACTGGCGAAGAGAAGGCCGCCGGTGGAGGGACTGACCGCGTTTTACTTCTGCATGTCGGTCGGCGGGGCAGCCGGCGGCATCTTCAATGCGTTGGTCGCGCCGATGATCTTCTCGTCCGATTACGAATATTACCTGGCGCTGGTGGGCGCCTGTGCCATGCGGGGTTTTGCCGATACCGCTCGCAGGCCGGTCGCCGCGGGCGACCTGATCTATCCGGCGCTCTTCGGACTGGCGATAGCCGCCGTGGCCTGGCACGTGAGTTCCGGCGGATCACTCGGCCTTGCGGGCCGCGTCACATTCTTTGTCGCGTGCGCGCTTGCCATCTACAGCTTCGCTCCGCGTCCCACGCGTTTTGCGCTGGGCGTTGCTGCGATGATCGGGAGCGCCGTGCTTGCTCAGAGCGCGGCGAATGTCGTCGACACCGAGCGCAGCTTCTTCGGCATCAACAAGGTCAAGCTTCTCGATGGCGGCCGCCAGGTCGCCTTGGTCCACGGCACCACATTGCATGGCTTGGAATTCACCGATCGGAGATTGCGGCGCGAGCCGCTCGCCTACTATGCGCGTTCCGGCCCTGTTGGACAGGCGCTGGCGCTTGCCGGGTTCAGGCGCGATGTCGCGGTGATTGGTCTCGGTACCGGCGCGCTCGCCTGTTACCGGGTGCCCGGCGAAAATTGGACGTTTTTCGAGATCGACGACGCGGTGGAACGCATCGCGAGGGATGCCCGGCATTTTCACTATCTTTCCGATTGCGGCGTCGGCACCAGGGTCGTGCTCGGCGACGGCCGCCTCTCGCTGAAAGCGATGCCGGATCGGACGTACGATCTGCTCGTCATCGACGCGTTCAGTTCGGACTCTGTGCCCACGCATCTCCTCACCCGCGAGGCGCTCGACCTCTATCTGCGCAAGCTGAAGCCTCACGGCATTATCCTTGCCAATATCAGCAACAAATACCTGCGGCTCGCGCCGGTGCTGGAAGCCGCGGTGGCGGACGTCCGTGTTGCGGCACGCGATGAAATATACGTGCCGTCCGCCGTACAGGAAGCCCGGGGAGCGTTTGGCTGCGAATGGATGGCGATCGCCCGGAACGACTCAGATCTGCAATTCCTCGCAGCCGACAGGCGCTGGCGTCCTCTCGTGACGGACCAATCGGCGAGACCCTGGACGGACGATTTCTCCAACATCTTCCGCGCCATCCGCTGGTAATCTGGTTTTGCTGACTGGCGCCTGCGCCAGCAGACAATCGCCCGCATGTTGGTGCGACGCGGATTGTGTGAAGGGCGTGCAGGAGGCGCAGCTGTCGGCGCTACAAAACTGGATTTCACGCATTTTCTACGGGCTACTTCAGCGCCAGATGCCACTGGGCCAATCGCAAGTTGGAATTCCTTCCGGTGCGCGTTGGCACTGTCGTTTTATTCCCCCAGCGCTTAGTATAGCTCCTCGAAAATTGATCTAACTTTCTGCTGGCGGAAAAATGATCGGAAAACGTGCAGTCACCACAGCTTTAGCGGTGATCGCCGTAAGCGGGCCAACGCGCGCTGCGGTGAGGATTTCTTCTGCAGCGACTCAAGACATGTCATGCTCCGGGGGCGTTTGCGCGCCGACGGCGCACGATGCGGTTCTCAACGTGGCAGATCTGGAAAAATTGCTGTCTTCCGGGGCCACGACGGTTACTACCGCCGGATCTGGCGTGCAGGCGAATGACATTGTCATCACCGCCGCGCTTACATGGACGAGGCCAAACACTCTGACTCTGGATGCCTATAGGTCTATCGACGTCGAAAGCGCCGTGTCGGTCAAGGCGGGCACAAATCTAAACCTTGAAACGGACGACGGGGGAACCGGCGGGTCGCTGTCCTTCGGCAAGAAGGGCAATGTCACCTTCGCCAGTCTGTCGTGCACCCTTGCGATAAACGGAGTGTCGTACACGCTTGCCGGCGACATCAAGAGCCTTGCGAACGCAGTGGCAGCTAATCCGTTTGGTGATTACGCGCTCGCCAACAGCTACGACGCGTCGGGCGATGGAACTTATTCGGCTCCTCCGATCACGACTGAGTTCAAGGGCGCGCTTGAGGGTCTGGGGAATCGAATCAGAAATCTCACGATCAGTTCTGTTACGCACGATGCTGGGCTTTTCAGTGAAATCGGGCAAAACGGCAATATAGAAAACCTCGCATTGCTGACGGCGAACGTGACAAGCCTTCCTACAGGCGGTCGTGCCGGAATCCTCGCAGCTACTAATTTCGGCACGATCGACCACTCTTATACGACGGGTAAGGCCAGCGGAGGCAGGAATTCAGACCTCGGAGGACTAGTAGGTCTGAATCGCGGGACGATCACCTCATCGCACACCGACGTGCGGTTGTCGGGCGGATTATATTCGGGAGGATTGGTCGGGTATAATTCGATCGGCCCGATTGATCTGTCCTACGCCGATGGGCCCGTTACTAGCACCAATGATAATGCCTTGGGTCATGGTGGTTTGGTTGGGCGCGATATTCAGGCGACCATTAGCAGGTCGTATGCAACTGGTGCGGTATCAAGCCGGGGGGTGGCCGGTGGATTAGCGGGTGAAAGCGATGACGGCAATTTTGTGCAGTGTCATGCGACGGGTAGTGTGTCCTCCAGCTCCGTTGCCGGCGGGCTGATAGGGGAAACGGAAAGCAGTAGCGACGTTGCGAAGGAATCGTACGCCACCGGAGCGGTAATCGGCGGCCAATATTCCGGTGGACTGGTCGGTTGGTCCTCAGGAACGGTCACTCAATCGTTCTCGACCGGTTCGATCGCCGGTAATTCCGAAGTTGGCGGCTTGACGGGAGTGAACTGGTTCGCGATTAGCGACTCCTACGCAACGGGCAGTGTCTCTGGGCAGCAAAACACCGAAGATGGCGGACTTTCGGGGCACAACGAAGGCACCGTCGCGCAAGTCTATTCGACGGGCGCGCCCAGTGGAGGCGCAGGCTCCTACGTCGGCGGGTTGTTTGGTTACGACGTGCGTCGCAAACACAGCAACACTGCAGCCTATTGGGACACGGACACGAGCGGCATCACCAACCTGAGTCAGGGCGCAGGCAACATCCCTAACGATAAGGGTATTACAGGTATGACGACGGAGGAGTTCCAATCTGGTTTGCCGGAAGGGTTTGATTCCATGATCTGGGCGGAAGACCCGGAGATCAACGATGGTCTCCCGTATCTTCTCAACAACCCGCCGCCGAATTAGCATTGCGGATCAACGTGGACATTGAACGTCCATAATCGGTAGCCGGAAGTTATGGCGCATGGGACATTGTCGTTGTCACGTACAAGTGACAGATTTTGCCTGCAGCAGATGGGAAGCGTAGACCGTAAAAACGTACGTCAAGCCCAGAGTCACTTCTCTTTGCAGGCGTAAGCGTGAACCTGAAAGAGCAAGAAGAGAAGCACCAATGTTGAGCATACGTTTCGAGAAACGCATGATCGCACGTCAGCCTCGGCGGCAAAGCGAAAGCCGTTCGCCGCTCAGTATTGCTGGACCGAGAGAAGCGCGATCAGCTCCAGCGGGCGCTGCCAAAAGCCGCGCGACTCCCATTGCGCCAGCGATATCCGTTGGGCGCGGGACCAGTCCATTGTGCTGATTTCCGTGAGTTCCTTGGCAAAATCGCTATCGGAGATTCCCAGCACAACTTCGTCGTTCAGTTTCCGGCTTCGGTTGTCCATGTTTGCCGAGCCGATGACAGACCAGTTTCCGTCGACAATCAGCAGCTTGGTGTGAATGAAGGTCGGCTGATACTCGGCAATCTGGACTCCGCACCGGAGCAGCTGGTCGTAGTAGTAGCGGCTGGCCCATCTCACCCAGTGGCTGTCGTTGAAGGAGTTAGGAAGCAGGATACGGACTTCGATCCCTGATCGCGCCTTGGCGCACAGTACGGTCTTTAGTGTCGCATCGGGAATGAAGTAGGGAGAAACAATGCGGATACTCTTTGTCGCGGCTTGAAACGACAGCAGCATCAGATTTTCCATGCCGAATGTGTCCACGGAAGGCGCGCTGACGAAAGGTATGTACCGGACCTGCCGTCCAGGCTGTGCAGGCTGCGCCGGGTAGAATCGATTGCCGGCGAGGACTTCGCCGGTGCCAAGTTCCCAGACTTCGGCAAAGGCCGCCTGAAGATGCGACGCCATCGAGCCTTGCACGCGAAACATCATATCCCGCCATTGCGAGGAATTTTTCGCGTCGCCGAGCCAGCTGTCGGCGACCGCAATTCCGCCCGTATAGCCAATGCGGCCGTCGATGACGATCGCGCGGCGGTGATTGCGCTTGTGATCGCGCGCCATCGCCCAGGGAAGGGGCATCAGTGTGTGAAACGTGGTTGTCCTGCCGCCGGATTTCCGAAAGCGCTTCAACTTTTCGATCGGTGCGCGGACACTGCCATAGCCGTCGAGCGCAATGCGTACCTGGACGCCACTTTGCGCTTTCCGCTCGAGATGCGAGAGTAGCGTGTCGCTGAATTTCCCGTCCTCCCAGATGTACGCCATGAAGTCGATCGACGATTTTGCCTGATCGATGTCGGAGAGGAGCGATTTCAGGAACGCGTCACCGTTGTTCAGCACAACGGGCGGCGGACCGCTGTCGATGGGCGCGTTCAGGACATTGGAGAGCAGGCGGAGAAATTCGGGGGACTGAACGCCGGGCACAGGCGCCGTCGGGCGCAAAAGGTGCGGACCTTTCCCGAACGGCAGGAACAGCGCGACCAAAACAGTAAGAAGGGCCACGGCGCCGAAGCCGGCGAGCGCACCCTGCCAGGAGCGAAACGGCTGCGACAATCTGGCTGCGACACGCGTGGCGAGTGCGGGTTTGCGTTGTTTCGTTGGTCTGGCCGGCCGAGGAGGCAAGTTAGAAACCATCGCGAGGCGCCGTACAACAACGTCCGGGCAAAATCGAAAGTTCCTGAATTCACTTTTTCGGAAAGCGTATTGTCGGCGGCCAAACATTGCACGAGAACGATTTGGAAAGGTACGCGCTCGTTGCCGACCAGGATGGGGCAATCTCTACGGCACCAACAACTTCAGCAGACCGGCCGATGCGGGAAACGAGTAAGCGTTGCCGCAATCTGACAAAAAAACGGTACAGCAGCTAAGTGGAATTCGCCAGGACTGAATCAGCTTCACTCTTCTCCCGGTGTAACTGGGTACCAGGCTCACGGGTGAGGTTTTCTTCTTTTGCCTCATCCTGAGCTTGCCCGCCTACGCTAAAGCTTCAGCGGGCCAGTACGCTGACCGTGTCCGCCGAAACCTTGGCGAAGGCGGATCGAAGGATGAGGGCGCAATCAAATTCGGCCGGATCATACCGTACTTATCCGAGCCCGGTGGCTCTGCGGCTCTGCGCCTCTGCGTGAAATACTTCTGCAATCGGGTTACCGACGATTTAGGAATGTACGATCGTGGGGCTTCATCGCCTTCGCCCTCACCCTGAGCTTGGTCCCCCGTGAAACTTCAGTCCGAACTGCGTCAGTCCGAACGAACCCTGTTCTAACGGCCAATACGGAGGGGCCTAGGAGATTCCGCTCATTCAGCTTTTCTCGCGAATACCATGCGGTTCATGTTCTCCTGCATCAGCATGGAGAAACCGGAAATCGTATCGAGGCCGAGGCCTCGCGGGAATCCCGTTTCCGGATCGGGCATGATCTTGGCGTAGCTCGCGCTCGACACCTTTTCCCACTTTCCGACCGGCTTCCTGATTTCGAGCTGGACGACTCCCGCCTTCAACACCATCCGGACGATGGCCTGCGTGGGCGAGGAAGGTTTCATCAGGCTTGGGCAATCCGCGATCATCTGCCAACCGTTCGCCAGCGCCCACTTTGTCAATTCGTTCTTGTCCATTTTTGAGATTCCGTCCTCATGTCAGGGGTGTCGGACGCGACAAATCCTGCTTGCGCCACACTGTCGCGAGCCATGGCTGCTCTTCGCGTGGCAATCCGGCAGGGCGATAGTAGTGCGTAAGTTCGTCAAATCCCGCCGCCGACAGGAATTGCCGCCAGGCATCGAGATCATGATACGCGCCGTAGCGCCCGCCGTTCCAGCCTTCTTCATTGTGGCCGCGCGGGTTTGAGCTGAACAACACACCGCGTGATCTGAGCGATGCATGGAGGTGAGAAAGCACGCGCGGCAGCTCCTGGCTCGGTACATGAAACAGCACCGCGTTGGCAAAAATGCCGTCGAACCGGTTTTCCGGCAGATGGAGCTCCAGAATATTCTGCTGCCACACTTCGAAACCATTGCCGCGCGCCATATCGACGAAGCGCGGAGAACCGTCGAGGCCGACGGGGGCGTGACCCAGATCGAAAAAAGCTTTCAGGTCGCGCCCCGGCCCGCAGCCCAGATCGAGGATATGGTACGGCGGCTGCGCCTCGACGTATTGCAACAATGCCGCGATATTCTGGCTGACATCGTGGTCGCGCGTGCCTTCCTGGAACTGTTCGGCGCGTTCATCGTAATGCTGCAGCGTCAGATCGGCGATCTGCTTCAAATCCTGCGAATTCAGCTTCGTCATTGGGCCGCGGGTGACCAGAGAAGGCGATGCCGATATCGCATCCGCGGATTCATGGAAAGCCGGTTCATGAAGATACTTGTCACCGGCGCGTGCGGGTTGCACCGGAAACGAACAGCAAAGGTATGGGTTTTTCCATCGCACCCTCTCCCTCTCAAAAGGGGGAGGGGGTACGAGCCGCGAACCCCGAGCTTCTGGCCAATAAGCGTGGACAGAGTTGGAACATCCGGGGTTCCAGCGGATTAAACGACAGAGAGTTATATCAGGAGAGCCACATGCGATTTTTCGCGGTGACGGCTGCGGCCGTCACTTTTTTTGCGTCGGCCGTTTTCGCCCAAGACATGCCGGCGCAGCCAGGGCCGCAGAATCCGGCCGTAAAATCGACGCAACAAAACAATTCGGCGGCTCCCGTGGCCGGCGCCAACAGTTTCACCATGGGTGAAGCGAGATCACACATCGCGGCCAAGGGGTACACGCACGTAAGAGGACTCAGAAAAGGCTCGGACGGCGTGTGGCGCGGCACGGCGACAAAGGGCGGCCACACCGGACCTGTGAGCGTCGATTACCAGGGCAACGTGAACTAGGCCTGCGGGCAGATTTCAGCAACAACAGCAATGAGGAAAACAGAATGACGAAGACGATTACGCGCGTTTACGACAGCTATACCGAGGCCGAGAATGTGGTCCGCCAACTGGAAGCGGCAGGATTGCCGGACAGCAGCATCGGCATCGTGGCCAGCAATGCCGATGGTTGGCACAAGCCCGAAGGCAGCAACGTCGATCCGAAGCACGATAAAGCGCGTCATGGGAACGATGATCGCGTAACGGGTGCCGCAACAGGGGGTGGACTAGGTGCCGTTGCGGGAGGTGCAGCAGGCGTGCTGGCCGGTCTGGGAATGCTTGCAATTCCCGGGATCGGTCCGGTGGTGGCGGCTGGATGGCTTGCGGCAGCGGCGACCGGCGCGGTTGCCGGCGGAGCAACGGGGGGAATTGTCGGCGCGCTCGCAGGCTCGGGCACCAGCAAGGAAAATGCCGAATTGTACGCTGAGGCCCTTCGGCGCGGTGGCGCGATCGTAACGGCGCGCGTGCCCGATGAACAGGAAACACGATATTCGGCGATCATGAACCGGGCGGCGATCGATATGGCGCGGCGAGCGGAGATGTATCGCAGCTCTGGCTGGAAAGGATACGACCCGGCAGCACCGGCTTACACGGCTGAACAGGTTCGCCGCGAACGCGAAACCTACCGTTAGATCCGGAAAGCTTGTCGGCAGGTGCGGACACTCCATCACGTCCTTCATCAGACCGGCTGAATTCAACACAATGAATGCACGGGAGAAAAAATGAGCGACACGGCCAGAGCAGCAATGGGCGAAGCGAATGCCGAATTCAGGGACGATCTGGCGGGCCTGAAGAACGACATCGATGATCGCGTGCACCGATTGAAGCGCAATGCCGACGAGACCACCCGAACGCTGCTGGACGAGATAGCCACGGGGTTGGCAGAATTTTACAAGGAGGTGAGTGCACAGGGAGGCAGGGCAGTGGAGGCGGTCGAACAGGGCGTCGAAAACCAACCATGGCTTGGCCTCTTCGTAAGCTTTGTTCTCGGTTGTATCGTCGGTCTCTTCGTTCTTCGTGGCGATTAGGGGGCCGCGGCTAAAATGCGTACACCCAGAACGACCAGGCATGGTCGCCGGAAACGCGTCTCGGGCGGAGCCGCTGATCGCGACGTCGCGCGCCAAAAAGTTCGCGGCATAGGCCGCATCATCGGCATCGGCGCGCTCGCTTTGCTGGGCATGATCGTGGTTCTGGGCATTGCTTCGCTGGCTGCCCTGCTCGCAGGCTATGAACCGCCGCGCCATGAAATTACCGCTCGGCGGTTGCGCCGCTTTGCCGGTGATTATCGTGCGCAACTGCCCAACAGGCTCAGGGAGATCGCGATCGAACCCGGCGCAGAGCAAATCCGTCGCGGCCAGGCCTGGATTCGAAACAGAATTGGCTGACGACACCCGGTGCTGACTGTGGCGAGAGGCGAATGCTCGTATTGACGTACATCGTTGGCCGGCTTGCCGATCCCTTCGCAATGATGCTCGGAGTGACGGTCGGAACGCTCCTGCGCACTCGCTGGCAGGTTTTGGTGATCGCTTTCGCGGCCGGACTGGCCATTGCGGGCGCCGTGTCAATCACGAGCCCCATCGGGGGCGATTCGGTTTGGAGCTTCATGGTGGAAGGCCTGACGACCGGCTTGTGGGGGTTCACTGCCTTCGCAGTCGTATCGGCCTTCCGGCGTCGCCGAATAGCGTCTCTTGGCGAGGATTCCCGGTAACGCGGGCAGCTTCTCCTTCCTCGTTACAGCACCCTTAAAATCCGTCGCTCGGAGCCCGCTCGCAAGCCGGGCGTTGAGTGTGAGGGAGAACGATAGTGAATTCAGCCGATCCGAAGCTGCGAAAGTGGCCTACCGCCCACATCCCCGACCAGAGCTACGGGTTGGCGCACAAGGCAAGTGTTTCGCGAAAAGCAACTACATTTCGTTGACTCGCTTTGCCTGCACAGCCAGTGTGCGCCATTGCTTTGCGATCATCAACCAGGTGCGGCGCAGTTCGTCATCTGGAGCAGTTGCGGCGCGATCTTCGGCAGCTTGCGCGAGCATCGAAAATTCGGCGTGCCGATTTTTTGGTGGTTCTTCCATCGCGCGCCCTTCTCCTGGGGCGTTCTTTGAAAATGAACGAGCGTACATCCTCTCGCGTTCCGGAGGTTTTGGGACAAATTTGACAGAATTCTCATTGATAGCGCCCCGATCCCGGCGTCGCCGTCGAGTTGCAGGGGGATGACAGAATCGGGTGCAAGCCTTAGCTTTTTCACACGCCTTCGGGTCAGGGTTCGCCGCCGAGACGCTTATTGAGCGACTCAGGTCAACGTGAGGAAGATCATTTGATCCCCTCTTTTGCTGGGCGAGAATGAGTCCGACAGTGGAATGTGTACGCGTCGCTGCCTTCTTCTCTATTACCTGGCGAGGGAGAGCAAATTTCGCCTCTTTTCGCAACCGAGATCGCCCCCCGTACAGCTTGCCGTACGTCTTATGAATTAGGCAACACTCGCTGCGTCCCGCGCGTTGTTGATGTCGAAGCTTTAAGAGCGACAAACTAAATTCCATGAACAACGACAAAGTCCAGGGTATGACCGGCCCGGCGGAGCGGGCAGGAGCGGTGGAAAGTCTGGCGGGCAGAAGCGCTCTCCGTCTTATTTGGGCGGAAAAGACTGCCTTTGCCTTGCTTCTTGCTGAAACGGTATTGGTCGCCTTTTTGTGGTTGATCAGCTTTCTCGCAGCGGGCAACGCCGGCGCGAACCACGTTCTTGCCAGTATAGGGGAGTGGCGCGTTGAGCAGGGCTTTTTGAGCATCCTTGCTCTCTGGATGTCGTTTCGCGCGATGGATTTTATTGTAGGCGGATCGACATATCGATTGTTTGCTCGATTGACCGCGGCTGCAAGAAGCCTGCCGACAGCTTCTCACGCAACTGATTAGATGCCTTTCCGTCCCACGAGAATTAGGCCGACGCCTGCGACGAGGATCACGATTCCCGCGATCATGGGCACGTCAACGTGATGTTGTTCGGTCGAATTTACCTCTAGCGGCCCCGCTTTCAACACCGGCTTCGTATCGGAATAATTGAAGTGGCCGAACAACAGCGCAGCGACGCCAACCGCCACAAGGACGACGCCGACCAGGGTCAGTCCCCGCATTCCAGACTCCTGGTTACTTTGAATCCGCGACACAAAGGGCAGTGATCTCGGTTCGGGAGCAAAACGGCCTAGTGCAAGATGAGAATTGTGGAGTTTTCCTCCGTGGTCGGCTCCTTGATCAACCGTTCTCCAATCAGTCGCCACGACTGAGCGACGCACATCCAGCCCTCTTGGGTCGCACTACCGTCGGTGGACCGTGCAGCCAACTGCTCAGCCTCCCGCACCTTTTCCTTGATGAGATCGCGCACGCTTTATCTCCCTCTTTCGGGAAACAACATTTGCTGGCGGGCTAAGGTTCCCTGGAGCGTTCCGTCCGCTCCCGTTCAGTGCGCGTATTGGGCGATTTGAGGTCCCGACTCGAAGCCGGACCATACCACGCATGCATTCGCGCGGTGAGCGCGCGAATCAGCTCACGCTCTGCCTTTGTCAGTAACGGAGTCCAGATATCGGCGATGAGCACGGCACGGGTCTCCTTGCTGTCGTTCCAGGCTTCGTGGATTATACTGTCATCAAATACGAATGCTTTCCCGGGCTCCCATTCGCGAACCTGTCCGCCCACACGAAACCCGCAGCCCGGCGGCACGACCAATGCCAAATGGACCACCAATCGCGTATTGACCGGCCCCGTGTGCGCTGGAATGCGTGTTTTTGCGTCAAGGATAGAGAACAAGGCGGTAGGACCGGAACCCGGCACGTTCCACTTCGGCCAATTTTTGAGTGCTGCTGCTGTTTTCGGACATTTCTCAATATGATCGGGGAATTCAACCCCTTCGCGCCAAAGGGGGTACACGCCCCACCGCCGGGAGCGGTTAAGCTCCTTGTAGTATTTGACGTCGAGACCGGGCTGATCCGCTACGTACGGGTCAAGGACCGACTTGCCGTCGTTGAGAACAGTCAGGATCTCGTTGCGAATGTCGTCGGCAGCGGCTTCCAGATCGTCAAGCCACGGAAAATCCTCGCGATCATAGAATTCGATGGCGGGCAACTCGGGGTAATACATAAAGGCGGGTTGTTGGCGAAAAGATTTCCGTTTCTGCAGCATTGTTTGCAGGCATTGCTCGAAGCGACGCAGCGGCTGAGAAGCGTATTGAGTCCGGAGCGGCTTAAGGCCCTCCTCGATATAGGATTCGAGAGCCCGGTTGTTGGCCTCAACCACTTCCTTGGCATGTCTTAGAGGCGCCTCCATCCACTGGGGGGCGGTGAAGTTCGCAGGCAACATTCGAACGATCGTCTGATAGGTCACGGCCGCGGCCCGCGAGTCGCCTTGCTGCTCCTCTATCGAACCTTTTTCGAACAACGCGCCCATATGTCCAGCTTCGATTATTAGTAGGCGCCTCAATACCTCCGTCGCATTTTCCATAGACCCGAGTGATCGCAGTGCAATGGCGTGATGATAGAGAATTTCCGTGTTCGTTGGTTCGGCCTTTGCTGCTTCGGCAAGCAGCTTGTTTGCCTCCCTCGGTTGACCGGCACGAAGGAGCCGCATTGCCGTTTCGTTTAGAACGAGTGGATGTCGCGGAGCGATACTCTCGGCTTGCCGGCGAAGGTTTTCAGCCTCAAAGGCGCGACCTTGTTTTCCTACTTGCCGGGCAGAACGGATCAGAGAGCGAACCTGCTCATCGTTAGGTGCTGCTTGCCGCATGGGCGCACTCCCCGGGCCCTCCGAGCTCATCCGGCAACCCGCGCGATCGCCCGTCGATGGCTCAACGAAAAGCTGCCATGAAGCTTCGTAGCGAACGACGAGATAATGTCATCGGTTTTTCGTGCAAAGCCAGGAACGGGACACACTTCCGTGAGGGGCATACGCGCTCGCGCAAGGGGCGCGTGCGTCAAATTGACATTCGACGCCGGTACTCGAGGCGGCGTGTCGCAACCGCCGCGATGGCGGTGCCGAAATACGGCTCGCAACACGAAAAACCTCGCGGCAGATTTGATTGGCCAAGCAGGTCAGGGCAACTGTGAAGTCAGTGACCGATCATCGAACGGCTCGACGGCGTCTGGAGATGAATGATGCACGCGACAGAGCAGTGTGCGCCGCGGCGTTCGTCTACTGTGGTGCTACGGGGATACCGACCTTGCTAAGGGCGTCGAGAAGCTCAGTCGCAGTGTAGGGCTTTCGCACGAACCCAATTTTCCGTTCGCGTTCGAACGAATCATCGACGCTGGCCGAACCTTCCCCTGTCGCGATGATGATGGGGAGCGAAGAAATGGAGGCACGTATCTCACGAACCAAATGGCTGCCGTTTCGATCCGGAAGGCCCATGTCGACGATGACGGCATCGATGGCTCCCGATAGCAGCTGTAGCTTGTTCATGGCTTCGGTCGCGGAACCAGCAACGTCAACTTTGAACCCCGCCGTTTCCAGATAATCCACCAAGAGCATTTGAATCAGGGGCTCGTCCTCGACAACCAAAATGCGTCCGGGCGCCCGTCTTGCGTCCAGCATGTCCCGCAACTTGGCGGAAAGGGCGGCTTGGGTAAACGGCTTGGTGATCAATTCCACTCCGGGATCAAGGCGGTTGTTGTGAACAATGGCATTCCTTGCATATCCGGTCGTGAACAGAGTCCCTATGTCGGGACGTCGTTTCCGAACTTCGTCAGCCAGCTGCCTGCCGTTCATTCCGCCCGGCAAACCGATGTCGGTAAAGAGGAGCCGGATGTCCGGATTGTTCTGAAGCTGGCGTAACGCATCCTTGGCATTTTCGGCTTCGATCACCCTGTAGCCAAGCTCGCTCAGCGTTTCGCAACTGTAGCTTCGCACATTGGGATCATCCTCGGCGACCAGGATGGTCTCGCCGCCGCCCGTACCGGCTTCTGCGACAACCTGCTCTTCCGCGCTTTCCGCAGCGTAGTGGACACGCGGCAGGTACAATTTTATCGTCGTACCTTCGCCGGCTTCGCTGTAAATCTTCACGTGCCCGCCTGATTGCTTGGCGAAACCATACACCTGCGAAAGTCCCAACCCGGTGCCTTGGCCGATGTCCTTGGTCGTGAAAAACGGGTCGAATGCACGGGCTTTCGTTTCCGGCGTCATACCGCAACCATTGTCCGTGACCGCAATCATTGCGTACTGACCCGGAAGAACCTCTGCCTGCCCGGCGGCATATGCCTCATCGAGATGCACGTTGGCGGTTTCAATCGTCAGCTTGCCGCCGTCCGGCATGGCGTCGCGCGCATTTACTGCCAGATTCAAGATGCTCAGTTCCAATTGGTTCGGGTCGGCGTAGGCGAACCAGAGTCCGCCGCCAAGGACCGTCTCGATGGTGATCTGCTCACCGAGCGTTCGTCGAAGAAGGTCGGACATTCCGGTGATGAGGCGACCCAGATCGACCGGTCTCGGATCGAGCGGCTGCTGACGCGAAAAAGCGAGAAGCCGTTGCGTGAGGGAAGCGGCTCGGCGTGCACCATGCATGGAATTTTCGGCCGAACGCTTGAGCCGTTCGACGCTGACGTCCGGCGAAGAAAGTGTACGTTGCAGAGTCTCAAGGTTCCCCATGATGATCGTGAGAAGATTGTTGAAATCGTGCGCCACGCCCCCCGTTAGCTGTCCGATTGCCTCCATTTTTTGGGTTTGGCGCGCACGCTCCTCGGCTGCCCGTCTCTCGGTGAGATCGCGCGTAATCTTTGCAAACCCCAAAAGATTACCCTTTCGGTCTTTGAGCGCGTTGATCACCACGCTCGCCCAGAAGTGCGTGCCGTCCTTGCGGACGCGCCAGCCTTCCGCTTCGTATTTTCCTGTTTCCGTTGCGATCGAGAGCGCCCTCTTCGGTATTTCCGCTGCCTTGTCTTCCTCGGTGTAGAAGGAGGAAAAATGCCGCCCCAGGATTTCCTTGCGGGTGTAGCCCTTGATCCGCTCGGCGCCTGCATTCCAGTTCACCACCTTCCCGCTCGGGTCGAGCATGTAAATGGCGTAATCAGTGACCCCCTCGATTAGCAGCTGAAACCGTCGTTCCGTATCCTCGAGCTTGATGAGATTCGCCGTCAGTTGCTGGGCACGCTCTTCTGCGCGGCGCTCGAGTGCCGCATTGAGCTGCTGAAGATCGTTTTCGGCTTGTGTGCGGGCCGCAAGTTCACGATTGCGAGCCTCATAAAGGCGTGCGTTGTCGATGGCGACCGCCGCCTGTGCGGCGAGAGCGGTGACGATCTGCTCGGCACGCTGCGTAAATACACCCGGTTGGGGGTGCCCAAAAAACAGGCCGCCAAGCACCTCGCCGGAACGCGAAACCACTGACGCCGCGAGATAGCTCCTGACCGGCAAATGCCCTTCGGGCATCCCGTAATACGGCGCATTCTTTCCGTATCGCGGGTCCTTTAGGATGTCGTCCACCCGCAGGGGGGGATTCCCCCGGAACGTCGGTTCAAATACCGCGCTGTTGCGGGGCATGGGAAAATTGGCGAATGCTTCGCGGGGAGCGCCTGATAGGGTGTAGAGCGTATAGGCTTCGCCGTCGTCCCGGAGCACATTGTAAAAGAACGCACCGAATGCCGCATGGCTGAGTTGTACGCCGGCATCGGTCACCATTTGCACCAGATGTTCCAGATTGTGCTCCGCGGCAACGGCAACACAGGTTTCGTTTAGAATTTCCAGAGCCCTCGCTTCCTCGCGAACCTGCTCGACACGCGCTTCGAGTGTTTCGTTGAGCGCCAGAAGGCGAGCGTCAAGCGCTTTGCGTTCACTGATATCATAGATCGCGCCGGTCAGCCGCGGGCCGAATCCTGCTTCGCTTCCCGATATCTTTCCGGTCGCCGCTATCCACTGCACCGATCCATTTTGATGCGTAGCGCGAAACTCGACATAGAAATTCCCGGTCTGCGATGCCGATTCGATCGCAGCGCGTATTTTTGGAAGATCGTCGAAGAAAACCGTGCTCTCCCATTCCCGCGCAAAACTCTCCAGGTTTCCGGTGTCGACTCCAAAAATCATGGGGGCCTGGCCGCTCCAGTTCCATTCTCCGGTTTCCAGGTCGAGTTCGAATGTCGCTATACCGCTGGCGACTTCCGCCAGTTGCAAGCGCTGCTCGGACGCGCGTGCCCGCTGCTCAGCGGCGGTCGCGCCATAACCCGCTTCCGTCATTGACCGGCCAAAATCCTCTTTGCCTCCGCCATCGAACGAAGCTTGCCAAAGGCAATGTGCCGCGGAAGGTGATTGAAACCGCATGTGCTCGTGATCAGCGTCTGGTCGGGCGAAAGCCATGCATGGGCCGTGACGCGTTCGGCAACCATATCTGCCGCTTCGACATTCGGTGCCTGAACGTCTACGGCGCCAATCCCGAGCTGTTTGTTCCCGAGCAGTCCTTCATAGTGAGGCGTCATATCGTGCTCTATCAGGATTGCATCGCAATCGATCCTGCAGACCAGATCGGCTTTGTAGCGTCCGGTATCGAAATAACGGTGGCCGATCTGGCCGTCATAATCCGGACCGACGGCATAATTTCCCTGGCAGATGTGAACCAGGATCGACATGTCCTCGGGCAAGTCCTCGATCGCCATGTTGATCACCTCTATCGCCGCGCTGACTTCCTCCTCGCTTGCGGGTGTGAAGTACGGTTCATCGATCTGGATGTGCTTGCAGCCGGCCGCCGCCAATCTGCGGAAATTCTGATGCAGGAGTTTGCCGAAGTCCGACATCATGCGCCCGACATCGTTGTAGTACTCATCGTAGGCCACGGCCGCGAGAAGATGGGGACCGGTCATCGTGATCTTCACCGGGCTGCGGGCAAAGCGCGATACCAGATTGAATTCCTCAACCAATCCCAAATCAATGGTATCAACAACGGGGCCACGACAGATTGCGGCTGGATGGAAAACGTGCGGATCATGTCTGGTGATCGGTTTCGGCTTGGTCTCGCCCTGGAACGACGGGATTTTTTGCCAGAAGTGATTCAACATCGCATTGGGTGGCGAGTGGCGGTTGTGCGTCCGTCGATGCATTTCGCCGCCGGTGATCAGGTCGATGCCCGCGATTTCCTGTTCCAGAATCGCGGCTTGCGACGCACGCAACTGAGCGTCGGCGAAATCGCCGGCCGCGATCTGGCCGGCCGCTACCAAACGGTGCAGCGGTTCGTACCAGCGGGGTACGCTGTGAGCGCCGACCACAGTCGTCGTATAGGGGGGATACTGGGGCATCCTCGTCTTCTCGAATCACGACACCCCGCCAACTGAATACCTAGGCTGACCGGCGAGCGCAAACGAGTGGTGGGGATTTGTCCCTTGCCGGGCTCTTCACCTGCCAACCCGGTGCGATGTCCCCAACGAGTGGCACGTTACAAAGTTCCAACCCGGACAACGCGCAGTCGCCGCGACTTCGGTTGTAGAAAACTGCGGTGTCTGGATTGGAGAAAAGCAATGTAGCCGATGCTCGCCGCGCGCTTCGGACGTGCCGAAGCCCCGATCCAGGACGTGGGCATCCAGCCCCGGTCATAAATTTCCCGATGAGTTCATTTGCAAGCTGTTCGTATTGGCTCGCAAGGTTAAAAAGCTGGGCTTGGCGGACCTTATTCGTTTCGGCTTCCGCCGTTTCCCGAAGCTTCAAAAACAGATTCCGGTAGTGCTGCGCACGCGCAAGGTTGTGTTGCCGTAGCCTGACCGACCGTCACGCCGAGTAAAATTCGCGATTGCTTATGCAGTTCCCGCATGGATTATCACGAATTGACTGGAACTCTTGCGCTTCGCCCAAGCTGCAACAGCGCCGCACCTGCCGCTCTGGTACGTCGTCGTCGACGCTCCCTATTTGTGTCCTGATGCTTTTTCCAGTTCGTCCGCCATTGCATCCCATTGACGGGCGATCGTCAGAAATCGCTCGCGATGTTCTATGGCGCTCATTTGTCGAGCGGCCCGGCGGGCCGATTCAGCTTCTTGCCGGTACCGGGTGAGCCGCTCTTGCGGTGGAAGATAGTGGTACAGATCGGGTATCGGTTTTCGCCTTCTTGCGGACGATTGTCTTCCAACCAGAACGCTTTTCTTGAGACGGGAGTTCCTGCGCTGGGGACGCGAGGGATCATCGGAAACGCTTCGTGGGAGCAGCGGTATGCACCGCCGCATTTTGTCGCTCATGTCACCACGATCTGTGGGCCGATATCACCGATGGTCCTGCAGCCGGTAAGCGCCATGCTGACATCGAGTTCGCGGCGCAGGATGTCGATGGCCTTGGCGACGCCCGCCTGGCCTGCCGCACCAAGGCCGTACGCATAGGCGCGGCCGATCAGGCAGGCTTGGGCGCCGAGCGCCAGCGCGCGCAGCATGTCCTGGCCCGAGCGGATGCCGCCGTCGACGTACAGTTCTGCGCCGCCGCCGACCGCGTCTCTGATCTTCGGCAGCATGGAGATCGAGGATGGCGCGCCATCGAGTTGCCGGCCGCCGTGATTGGAGACCACGAGCGCGCTCGCACCGGACTGGACGGCCAGCCTTGCGTCCTCTGGGTCGAGAATCCCCTTGACGATGAGCGGACCGCGCCAGAGGCTTCTCACCCACGCGACATCCTTCCAGTTCAGCGTGGCGTCGAACTGCCCGCCCACCCATTGCGCGAGCGATTGTGCGCCCGACCTGCCGCTCACATAGCCTTCGAGATTGCCGAAGGACCAGCGTCTGCCGGCGAGCAGGCGCGCGCACCAGCGGGGGCGGCACGCCATGCTGAGGAGATTCCGCAATCGGAGCGATGGCGGTATGGCAAGGCCGTTCTTGAGGTCGCAATGGCGCTGGCCGAGGAGCGGCAGATCGACGGTCAGCATCAGCGCGCTGCAGTTCACCGCCGCGGCCCGTTCGACGAGGGCCCGTACAAAACCGCGGTCCTTCATGACATAGAGCTGAAACCAGAACGGCGCGCCGGTCGCCTCTGACACGTCTTCGATCGAACAGATGGAAAGCGTGGACAGGGTATAGGGAATGCCGGCAGCACGCGCGGCACGGGCTGCGAGAATCTCGCCGTTGCCGCATTGCATCCCCGTCATTCCGACCGGCCCCAGTGCGAGCGGGAAAGACACGCTTTGACCGAGCATTGTCGCCGACGTGTCGCGCGACGACACATCCACCATGACGCGCTGGCGCAACTTGATGTTTTCCAGATCTTTGCGGTTTGCCCTCAGTGTCTCTCCGGCATAGGAGCCGGCCTCGACGTAATCGAAGAACGCGCGCGGCACGTTGCGGCGCGCCTGTTGCTGCAGATCCTCGATGCATGTGACCATTCTCATGCGAACGCTCCGCAGCCCCTTGATGCCGATATGCTCGCGAGTTTGGGCGCTCGGCGGGATTTTCACAAATTGGCACCCTTCGTTGCCGCCCATTGCAATGAGTCAGTGAGGCCGTGGGAGCAATTTTCTACGTTCGCTCTCCATAGGGGCGGCCAAGAGCCGCCCATCCAGTCCGGCGATGAGCGAAGGTTGGGTCCCGGCAGAAGTTGGGATGCGCAGCCATCAAGAGAGAGATGCCGCGCGAGGACAATCGCACTGCCTCACCGGATTTATCGTTAGTAGGGCCTCGGTTAGTAGCGCCTCGACCGATCCGTGACGGTACGTTCGGCTCGAAGAGTCAGTGACATTGGTTTTGGAAAAAGCGCTGACGCGAACGGCCGCTACCTTGCGTCGGCAGTGCAGGGCACTGCACGAGGATGCTCCGGGTTATTGCCGCCCTGGATCCGCAGGAAAAGGTTGGCGGTGAGGAAGTCCACGAAGACTCTGAGTTTGGGAGATAGATGCCGGCTCGACGGCCACAGGACGCGAAGCGTCCCCGAGGGCTCAGCGTAGTCGTCCAGCACGGTGACGAGGACGCCCTCGCGAAGTTGCCGGCTTATGGCGAAGTCGGGCAGACAAGCGATGCCCATGCCTTGTTCGGCCATGCAAATGAGCGGCTCAATCGTGCTTACCACGGCCGTCTTGGGCAGTTCGGCCTCGATGCCGGCATGCTCGGGCGGAAGCGGCCATCGCTCGAACTTCCTGCTGGTCGGAAACCTGTGGTGCAGGCAGGCGTGAGCCTTGAGGTCGTCGGGGATCAGGGGAACACCCCTGGCCGCCAGATAGCTCGGCGCTGCCACAAGACTTTTGCGATAGGTGCCCAAGGCTTTGGTCATCAACCGGGAGTCGCCGATTTCCGCGAAGCGTACAACGGCGTCGAAACCCTCCTCGATCACATCGACGACCCGATCGCTGAAATCGAGGTCCAATGTTATCTCGGGATAGGCACGCATGAAGGCGACGAGCGTGGGCATCATCAGCATGCCGACCAAGGGAAGGCTGACGCGCAGTGTGCCGCGCGGAGCTTCTTGCGTCTGGGAGAGCTCAAGCTCCGCCGCTTCGATTTCTGCAAAGACGCGACGGCAGCGTTCGAGGAATAGCGCACCTTCCGTCGTCAGCGTGATGCTGCGCGTGCTGCGATGAAAGAGGCGCACGCCGAGCCGTTCCTCCATCCGCGCCACCGCCTTGCCGACCGCCGACGACGACACGCCAAGCTGCCGTCCTGCGAGCGTAAAATTTCGGGCTTCCGCAGCGTGAACGAAGGCATTCAGCGATCCCAGGCTGTCCATCCGCGAAGCTCCATTGCGGACAACGAGGTCCGATATGTTTGGAACTGTGGCCCATTTTTCAAGCCATCGGCAGAGTTTATCTCCGGCCTGTCGCAGACGGCACTCACCGCATGGACGTGGTGGGACGAAGGTTTCGAACTTCCGCTGCCCGAAGCCTGGATTCATCGAGGAGACGGTCATGAATTCGCCTGTCGTTTTGATAACCGGTGGACTCACCGGCATTGGTCGCGCGGCCGCCGTCGCATTCGCCAAAATGGGCGCGCAAGTCGTCGTTGCTGGTCGGCGTGATGAGGCCGGCGAGGCCCTCGTCAAGGAGTTGCGTGCCCTCGGCTCCGAGGCGGAGTTCGTCAACACGGATGTACGCAAGGAAGACGAGGTGCGGGCCTTGATCGACAAGACCGTCGCACGGTTTGGCCGTCTGGATGTCGCGGTGAACAATGCTGGCACCGAAGGTCAGAAAGGCCCGATCACGGACCAGACTGCGGAAAGCTACGGCGCGACGTTCGACACGAATGTTCTCGGCGTGCTCTTGAGCATGAAGCATGAAGTGCGCGCGATGCAGAAGCAGGGCAGCGGCAGCATCATCAACATCTCCTCTACCTACGGCCATGAGGGCGCGGCAGGCGCATCCGTCTATGTCGGCAGCAAGCACGCTGTCGAAGGCATCACCAAGTCGGTGGCGCTCGAAGTCGCGCGATCCGGCATCCGCGTCAATGCCGTTGCTCCCGGCCCTACGGACACCGGCATGTTGACCCGCTTCACGGGCACGGTGGAGAACAAGGCGGCACTGGCGTCACAGGTTCCGCTGGGTCGCCTCGGATTGCCCGACGAGGTCGCCGACGGCATCGTGTTCATCGCCTCGGACGAAGCCAGATTCATCACCGGTCACGTCCTCAACATTGACGGCGGTCACACTGCCAACTGAACAATCCGGGTGCAACGATTAAGGCCCACTTGCGATCAAGCTCAGGATGAGGACTAAAAACAGGGCCTCACCCTGAGCCTGTCGAAGGGTGAGGCTGATTCTCGCTGAGCGCACCCCGTTCCTAATTCGGAAGGACACAGATCATGACGGACAAGACGGTCAAGACTCCCGGGCCCGACCACCCCATCTCGATCGAGCCGAACCCGGCTCGCATCGTGGTCAGGGTCGGAGGAAAAATTATCGCCGACACGAACAACGCATTGACGCTTCGCGAGGCATCTTATCCCCCCGTTCAGTACATCCCGCGCCAGGACGTCGATATGGCGGCGCTCACCCGCAGCGAACATACCACCTACTGCCCCTATAAGGGCGACGCTTCCTACTACAGCATTCCATCGGGGGGTGATCGTTCGCGCAACGCAGTGTGGACTTACGAGACGCCGTTTGATGCGATGGCCCGGATCAAGGATCACATCGCGTTTTACCCGGACCGTGTCGACGAGATCGGCTAACCGACGCCAGTGAATGCGCACACCAGCGCGCGCTTGCCCAAGGTATTTTTGATTTCCCGCATTCGGGCCCCCTTATTGCGTATCCATAGGCCATAATCACCACATCACTTTTGCCATCGGGATGTGGGCCGGTGTCAATTACGGCGCTCTCGCGAAGGAGACGCTACGCGACGCGAACCGGTCCCTGTCGGCTGCGAGATAGCCGCCACGATCATGGCGGCCAAAGGCTTCCCCGAAGCGCATTATCTGCCGGTCGCAAAGATGGTCCTGTCGAGGTTGGCAGCCTTCGCGCGGGAAGGCGCGGCTACGAAGATTGGCAAAACGCGGGACGCGCGGTGGAGAATTGCGGACGCCCCTGTGATGCTCATTTGACGGATCGTTAAGTATCGTACCGCAATCGTGTCGTTATTGCTCCACGTTGGAAACGATGAGTACCAGCAAATTCCTAGGATTTGTCGCTGCGGCTTTCGCGAGCAATTTTGTCTTGGAGCTGCTTTGGACGAGGTTCTATCCGACCGCCGGCGCGTTCGCGATCAAGCTGGATGAATGGGTACATCGATGGCCGGGGATTGCGGTTTTTTACCTTGCTGGATATGGCCTGCCCACCTTGATTGCCGCCCTAATCGGGTTTCCTTTTTCGCTCTGGAACAGAAGGACACCATTGACGTACGCAATTCTCGGGGGCGCCGTTTGTCTATTCATTCAGTTCGTAACCTCGGTGGTCCATCTTTTCCTGGATCTGTTTTTTGGATTCGACTGTACACTTTTTGGTGGCGCAGAGTGCAATCCCGTAGGATATTAATACCGCTTAAGCAGCCTTCACGTGCCTCTGCCAAACCCGCAGATGCTATTTCTTGACCTTGAAGACGGTGCCGGCCCCGGAGGCGCCGCCGTATTGGGCCGTGCCGTAGAGATCGCCTTTCTCCTTCGCCGTATCCTGGATCAGGCCGTTGGGGCTGTTGCCGTCGGCTCCGCCTGTGAAGGCATGTAGCACCGTCTCGACACCGTCCGGCGTCAACCTGAAGACGGTACCGCAGCCAACCGCGCCGCAGCCTGCCGCGCCCCCCTCAAGGGTTGTACCATAGAGATTGCCTGCCCTGTCTTGTACCAAACCGGTTTCGGGAAAGCCGCCATCGCTGCAGTTGGTTTGGCTGCAAAAAGAATAAAGCACCGTCTCGGTGCCGTCCGGTGCCAACTTGAACACGGTGCCGCAACCGGCGCTGCAGCCCTTTCCGCCGCCCATATACGTCGTACCGTAGAGATTGCCTGCCCTGTCCTCGATCACGCCGGCAACGGGGATGCTGCCATCGCTTCCTCCTGCGAAGGAGTGAAGCACGCTCTCGGTACCATCCTGCGCCAGCTTGAACACGACGCCTTCGCCATAGGCGCCGCCGCCCACGGTCGTGCCATAGAGGTTGCCCGCTGTGTCCCTGATCAGACGGTCCGAAGCGCCGGGACCATCGCCGTCGGTTCCGCCGAGGAAATTGTAGAGCACCTTGTCTCTGCCGTCCCTGGAAAGCCTGTACACGAGGCCGCAGCATCCGCCGGCTGCCGTGCCATAAAGGTTGCCCTTCTTTTCTCTCATCACGCCGGCACGCGGGACGCCGCCATCGTTTCCACCCGTGAAGGAATGGATCACCGTCTGCGTGCCATTCGGCGCCAGCATAAAGACAACGCCGTCCCCGCCGGCACCACCCAAAGGGGTCGTTCCATAGAGATTGCCGGCTTCATCCTGGCTGAGGCTGGCGTTGGGATAGCCGCCATCGTTTCCGTCGGCGAAATGGTACAGCACGGTTTCGGTGCCGTCCGGCGCGAGCTTGAACACGGTGCCGGGGGTAGAAGCCCCGTTGTAATAAAAAGTTGTGCCGTAGAGGTTGCCTGCGCCGTCTTTTATCACGCCCGCCATGGGAAATCCCCCATCGCCCGCGTCGGCGAAGTTATAGAGCACCTTGAACCCATAATCTCCCGCGACCGCGGACGAAACGCAGCCCACGATCAGAGCGGCCGCGGAAAGCGGCAGTACGGCCGATCCTGGGCGCGTCCACGGTATCCGTGCTCTCAAATTGGGCATGGAGCTCTTTCTCGTTTTCGAACGCCTGCGCGATACATACGTCACCGTTGTCGGTATCGCACCAGGAGCGTACGTCGGCTCGCTTTAAGATGTGGTTGCTGCCGTCCTGCCTGCAATCCCAAGCAAATTTCGGTGAAGACATCCCTGTTCTTCCCCGTGTCTCAACCGAGCCATTGGGGAGGCTTCAATCCGAAATGGCGCTGCAGCATCGTTTCGGTGCGCTCGACCGCACCTTCCGCCCAGGACTGGTAGTACGGGCTGTACGCTTCGCCGCAAATGTAAAGCTCGTGACCGGGAATGGGGCTCATCACGGAATCGGCCAATTCGATCCCGTCGGCCCCCTGGCGCCACAGATTCCAGGCGCCCCCATAGGGATCGACGGTCCAGTCCTGAAAACAGGCGCTGAGCGGCGCGGGTGGTTGCGTCGCATAGGTAAGCCCCGCTTCGCGGTGGATTTCCAGAGCGAATCCCGAATCGCCGGGCAACCATTGAAACCCCGCTGCTTCGCGCGGCGCCGCGGGCGCAAGCTGCTGCCAATACTGTACATCGTCTCCGCAGCAATAGGCCATCAGCAGCCCAAATCCGTTCGCGGGTTCGCTCGCGAGCCGTTCCTTCTCGGCGCCCAGCGCATAGAACATGCGCGCCGGCATGTCGGTGACGGAGCGTCCGCCGTCGCTGCCAAGATCGTGCCACCAGGCTCGCGGATAGAGGAGGAAGGCTTTGCTCGCCGGATCGCCGACGACGGATGCAATAAGGTCGGCGACGCGCGGATCGCGCCGCGCGGGGAAGTCCTCGATCAGTTCCAGAGCGCGGCGCGGCAGCGCGAGCACCACGCGTCTCGCGGCAAGCGCGGTCATGCGGTTCGCGCGATCGACGAGGCCCAGTCTAAATGCCTGCCCGGGCAAGTCCGGCACGCCAAGACTGGCGAGCCGCGTCTCGGTCAGGACGCTCGCGCCAAGCCGCCGCGATTCGGCCGCGAGCGCGAGAGGCAATTTCTGATAGCCGCCCGCGATCGTGAGGAACGGTTTCGACAAATCCGCTTCGAGCAGCTGTTCGTCGAAGTCACCAAGCGCGCTTTCGAGAGGCGCGATGTCATAGCCGCCCGTATCCTGGAAAAAGCGGTTTTCTTCGGCCGTGAAAATGTCCGCCTTGAGCGCCCAGGCTGGCCAATCCTTGAGCAGCCGACCCTTGTAACGGATGCCCGAGCGGATGCGCAGCCAGCGCGCGGGTGTCATATGGCCGAAGTCAGGAATGATTCTCTCGACGCCTTGCGCATAGCGCTGACTGTGCGGCGCCTGGTCTGACGGCGGAATATTGTACGGAAAGAGTTTTGTCGGCTGTCCTGCCTCCGCATAGGTGAAGCTGCGGCCGCGCAGCGCGAGATGGTCTTCGGGTTCAAGGACCGGATAACCGCGCGCGGGCAGCCCGAGCTGACGTACAAGGTTGAAAACGTGCCGGTGCGCTTCGAGAAAGCGCATGCCGCCCGCTTCACCGACCAGATTCGGCGCCTCCGGAAACGCAATGGAGCGCAACCGTCCGCCGATTCGGTCGCTCATCTCGAAGACGGCGACGCGCAGGTGGGGCTGATCGTTTGCGAGGCGCCAGGCCGCGTAGGTACCGGCGATGCCGCCTCCGATGATCGCGATATCGAGATCGGTATTCGCGCCCGCGCGTGCCGCCAGCGGCAACATCGACAGCGCCGCTGCGCCGGCAAGCACGTTTCTCCGCGTGACAGTCATTGTTGCCCCATCGCTCACCGAGCGCCATTAAGCCCATCATTACTATTGAATGGTTACCATGCGGCCTTTCGATCCGTCTGTCGCGGATCGCAAGCCGAGCCGATCCGCCATGAGCAAGGCACTGTCCGTCAGCCGGACACTGGAAGCCATTACCGGCGCCATGGCGCTTGCGCTGGTGGTGACATCCGCCATTTTGGCGAACGGCGCCTGGGACGAGATGCGCAGGGCAGGGCGCATCGTTACAGCCTCGGGCATCGCGCGCGATCTGTTCGCGGCCATGCAGTACAGAAGGACCGAGCTGGGCACCGTGAACACGGCGCTGGCTTCGCCGCGAGCCGTTGACGAAGAGACCTGGCACGACATCGTGCAATTGCGCGCGCGTTCCGCTGCCGCCCTGAACGCCGCTCTGTTTGCGCTCGCGAAGAACGACATGGGTTCGCCGTCCGGGCGCGCCGCCATTCTCAAGACGAAACGCGTCGCGGACGCGCAGCGGCCGGCGATCGATGCCGCGTTGCGCCGGCCCGAGCTGCGGTCGGCGGCAGCGATCGCCACATGGATTCCCACGGTTGGAAACCCGTTTGCGGCCGAGGACCGCATGTCCGCGGAACTCACCAACGAGATCGACCGCAGCGACCCCTTCATCGGCGAAATGATGAAGATCAAGCAGCTGAGCTGGGGGGTTCGCGAAATCGCGGGGAACGACAGGCTGCTGGTCGGCGCCGGCATCGCCAGCGGTAGAGGTTATGGCCGGGCCGGGCTTGCAGGCATGATCGAGCGCGCGGGCGCCGCCGACGCGCTCTGGGCCGTGATTCTGGAAGAGGCGAGTGTGGGACGCGTGCCACCCGCATTGCGCGCCGCGATCGGCTCGGCAAACGAGCTCTATTTCAAGCGCCTGCGCGGACTACGCAAAACGCTCATCGACGCGTTCGCATCGGGAAAGCGGCCATCGATCTCAGGCCGGGAATGGATCGACGAGTCCAATCCGGCATTAAAAAGCATAGCCGACGTGGCGAACACAGCCGTCGATCTTTCCGACGACCACGCGCGCGCGGAGCTGGACGCCGCGCGCCGCAACCTCGCCATCCATCTTTGCATCATGGTCCTGTCGCTCGCCTGTGGAGTGGTGGCGACGCTGTTCATCAGCCGCAGGATCGCGCGCCCGATGTCGAGGATCGCCGGGACCATGCGGCTTGTTGCAGACGGTGACATGGCTTGCGAGGTGCCCTTCGGAGACCGGGCCGACGAGATCGGAGAGCTTTCGCGCGCGCTCGCCGTGTTCCGCCGCAACGCGCTCGAAAAGCAGCGCGTCGAGGACGAACTGGTCCAGAGCCGCATCGCCGAGCAATCCGCCGAAGCCGCGAGCCGCGTCAAATCCGAGTTCCTGGCGCATATGAGTCACGAGCTGCGCACGCCGCTCAACGCCATCATCGGATTTTCCGAGATGATGCTGCAGGGAATTTTCGGTCCGCTGGAGAAGCGGTATGGCGAATATGTCAAGGACATCAACAAAGCGGGTTTGCATCTGCTCGAGGTGATTTCCGACATACTGGATATGTCGAATGTCGAAGCAGGCAAATTCGTGGTTCACATGGAAGACGTGGATCTCGCCGGGCTGATCGGCGATTGCACCGCGCTGATGCGCGTCGCCGCCGAGGAACGTGAGATTCTGCTGTCCACAGATTTACCGGCGGGCGGAGCGATGCTGGCGGCCGACCGGCGCGCGCTCAAGAAGATTCTGATCAATGTGCTCTCCAACGCCATCAAGTTCACGCCGAAAGGCGGCGAAGTTATCGTCTCCGTCAGAGCGGGCGCAGATGTTCTGGAGATTGCGGTCCGCGACACCGGGGCCGGGATTCCCAAGGCCGCACTAGAACGCCTCGGGCGTCCCTTCGAGCGGGTTACCAACGATTCCCACGTCGCCGGTGGAGGAACGGGGCTCGGTCTTGCGCTCGTCCACGCGCTCGCTGGCCTGCACGGAGGCATGGTCCGCATCGACAGCACCGAACATGTCGGAACCGTGGTGACGGTGGTGCTTCCCACATTGCGAGAAGCCGCCGCGGCGGCGTAATTCTTTCCCGAGATCGTACGTGCTGACGGGGTATCCGCTAGGATCGCGGCCATGGCACGCAATCAAGCCGCGGGGGACCATAACTCCGACCTATCGCTCGGAAAGATGGTTCGCAAAGAACACCTCGGCATATCCGCGCGCTTCGTCCGGGTGTTGCAGCCACATCTGGTGACCTGAGTCGCCAAAGATAATGCGCTGGCACTTCGGGATGAGGAACTCTAACTCCTCATCGGTGAGCGCCAGAAACCGAAAGGATTTCCCTCCCGACATGAGCAGGACGGGCACGGAAATCGCGCGCACGGTCTCCGGACTGATTTCCGGAAACAGCGTGCCGGAGGTCATCATCACATCCCACTCATGCGCATCGCGCAGCGTGGCCACGCGGTTCGATGCCGACATGTTTTGCCATGCCAGGGGATCATCGAAGACATAGTCGATGAACGCGGCAACACCGTCCTCCTCGCGGCCTTTGTCGAACGCCTTCTTCATGGGCTCAACCATGTGCCTCTGTACGTCCTGGAACAATCTGAGTCCTTCCGAAGCACGAACGCCGTGAAGGTGTTCGAGCAAAGACATGGCCGGGGGTTCGGCAAGCACAACGGCACGGAAGAGTTCGGGATGGCGCGCAACAGCGAAAAGCGCGGCTAACGCTCCGTACGAGTGGCCGATTACATACACTTTGCCGAGGTGAAGCGCGTGGATGAGCGACACCAGATCGTCGCTGTCTGTTACCGCTGAGTAGCCTGTTTGCGGCGGATTGGCATTCGGACTGTTATAGCGGCGGCTGTACGCGATAGCGCGGTAGTGAGCGGCAAAGGCACCAACCTGATCCTGCCAATAGGTATAATCGCTCAAGGAGCCGTGGATGAAAATGACGGCGGGGCCGCTGCCCTGCTCAATGTAGTGCAATCGTATTCCGCCGCCAATATCCGCAACCTTCGCCTCCGGCGCGATCGGTTCGGCGCCCAGGGCCGCAGCGATTAATGCAAACCAAAGAGGGAATGCCAGCGCCGCGGCCCACCAGGGGCGCTTCATTTCTGCCTCCGCAACTGGTGAACGAAGTCGGTCACAACGTCCACGAACCGAGGGTCAACCGCGTGCTTGGGATCGCGATAGGTCTCCAGGTTATCCCGTAGCGACGTACCCTCAACATCCTTGAAGACATGGTTCATGTTGGGGAGAATTTCCAGCCGGGCCGAAGGCGCCGCCTTGGCGAGCGCTTGCGCATCATCCACACTCACTTGGAGATCGTGCCCACCCTGAACGATCAGGACCGGCATCCTGAGTTTGGCGATCCCCTCGACCGGGTTCACCCGAAACAGGGAGATCAGAAACGGTTGCACGCTCGGGCGCAGGACCGGGTTTAAGACAGTCGGTACATCGCGCACCACGATGCCGCGGTCTAGATTTGTGACGATGCTCCTCGCGCTTCGATAATCGGGCGGCGAAAGATGCTGTTCGAGTTGCCCGAGCAGGAGTTTCGCCAATGGCTCTCCTGCACCTGCGACGGAGATATACCCATCGACGGGAATGCGTTGCGCTGCGAGCAGTCCGACCAACGCACCTTCACTGTGCCCAAGGACCGTCAACGTCGAGAAGCGTGGGTCACTCCAGAGTTTCTGTATCCAGGCAGCCGCATCGTCAACGAACGCAGAGACCGTCAACAGACGTTCGTCGAGATCGGGCACCGCGCTCTGTCCAACTCCGCGCTTGTCATATCGTAATGTAGCAATCCCCTGCGCCGCGAGTGCGTCTGCCAGCAGCTTGTAGCAGTCCGTATCGAGACCGCCTTTAGGAGAGTTTCCATCGCGATCGACGGGTCCCGAGCCCGCGACGATAAGTACAAGGGGAAACGGACCTTTGCCGGGCGGAGACTCCAGCGTTCCGGAGAGATTACCGGCTGTGAGTTCCACTGCGCCTGCTTGCGACGACAGGAAAGAGAAGGCGAGCGCGAACCCGAGCAGCACGGGTGATCTGTTGGGTTCGCGCTTCATGACCCCTCAATGGACGTGCGAAGCCGTACGCTCGCGGATCGCTGCGATGATCCGGGTTTTCTCGTCGGCGATTATGATCTCGTCGGTAGCTCGAATCGGGCTTTCCATACCATCGCGGGCCAGCTTCTTGAGCGCGTCATCAGCGAACTGCTTCCCACTGGCAACAGTTGCAACCCGCGCCACTGTAGCACCACCGGGAATCCGCGCACCACCCACGACTGCGACCGCGTAGATCAGAACCACGCTAGAATTCTCCACCAGCAGCTTTGGTGCCAAATGCGGTTTGATTCACGGCGTGAGAATTGATCGATCAGGGAACAGGAAGCCGACCAGGACGGGTCCTAGAAATCAGGCCTCTCGGCATTCGATGGGTTTCGAGAACAACCGGAGCAGCCTTGTCGCCGCTCCGGTGGTCCGACATGCGCCCGCCGGTGAGGGCCGGCGATCTGTTCGATTACTGGACTGTGATGCGGGTCGCTGAAGTGTCGCCGGTCACTTCCTTCACGAGATTCCCATTCTGGTCGTAGAATTTAAAGTCGAACGTGCCTGTGTACGTCGTACGCTTCTTGTCCAGTGTCACGGACGTGTCGTCCACGAGGGTGCCGGTCGGATTGCCACTCGTATCGAAGGTCCAGCCCATGTGATGCAGCTCGACGCCGCGAGCACCGACGGTTTTCCAGACGCCCTGACAAATATTGCCCTCGATCGGATCTTTGTCGGCACTCAGGAATTCGGTGCCGTCGCCGTTCCAGGTGTCGATCGTGTTGAGGATGACGACCCCGCTGACGCTCAACGACGCCTGCCAGACTCCGACGATTGAGTCGAACCTGCCGGACGCCCGGGGGAAGGAAGGCAGTTTGACCTGAGGCGTCCACTGACCGGGATTTCCGATCACATCCAGTTGGCAGGCTTGCGCGGATAGGTTGCCCGCCATCAACGCGATGGCTGCGGCAGATAGCAGAAGGGAACGAGACATCACCAATGCTCCTCTCGATTTGCCGCGCCGACCATCGGCGCGGTCTCGCGACCGCGTCCCGCGCAAGGAGCAAAGGAGCCTCACCCACTCGGGCGGGTTTCCCCAACCGAAAGGCATCGCGTAAAATGGCCTCCGTCGGGATCCGCCCCGGAGGGGGCCTCAGTGACGCTCTTGCATTCCGCTCTCTTTTGCACCCGGCGCCGACGTTGTTGGCCCGCGCACCAATTGGGCGCGCCTTGGCCCGACAATGACAGGACCGGCGATTGTCCGGACGCCGAGCAATCGTTGAACAACAGGAAAAATCGGCGATGAACCGGCCCAACGAAATCCGGTCCCTGTTCGTTTCGGTCGATTTGGCTCGCGAACCGGACTTTGTGCTCGGTGATTTACAAGTCCGCCCGTCGCTGCGCCGCGTGATCTGCAACGGACGCGAAGAAGCGGTCCAGCCGCGCGTGATGCAGGTTTTGGTGGCGCTCGCCCGCGCCAGGGGCGAAGTCGTCTCCCGCGAAGAACTCGTCGGGACATGCTGGGACGGTGTGGTTGTCGGCGATGATTCGATTACCCATTCCATCGCAAAGGTCCGCCAGCTGGCGGATTTGGGTGGCGCACAGGCGTTCGATATCGAGACCATCCCCAAGGTGGGGTATCGATTGCGAGCTACTGCGGAGCCGGCAACGCAGACCAAAGCTCCGGAAACATCACGCTATTTTCCGCGGTCGCCGCCGACCTATGCAGCCAGTGTGTCCGGGATGTTTCTTCTCGCGGTGCTTGCCTTTGCAGGTTGGGAATACGCGCGACCGGGACCAAGCGCACGGGAACCATCCATTGCCGTGCTTCCATTCGCGAATTTGAGTTCCGACAGGAACGCCGGCTATTTCGCTGCCGGCGTGCGGGATGAAATCCTGACGCGGCTGGCCAAAATCGGCTCGCTGAAGGTCATATCCCGCACCTCGGCCGACCAGTTCGCCGGCAGGTCTGCAAATATACGTCAGGTCGCGAACGAGCTCGACGTTGCAAACGTGCTCGAAGGCAATGTGCAAAAATCCGGCAACTACATTCGCATCAACGTGCAACTGATCAGGGCGACGACCGATGAGCACCTGTGGGCGGAGGATTACGATCGAAAAGCTGGCGACCTGTTCTCCGTCGAAAGCGAAGTGGCCGGTGCTATCGCAACAGTGCTCGCTGCAAAGGTAACGCCGGGCGAAAAAACGGAGATCGCGGCACGGCCGACCGACAGTCCGCGCGCCTACGACCTGTACCTTCGCGGCCTGGTATTTGCCCACAAAGACGACGGCACGAGTCTGCACACAGCAATCCAGCTCTTCCAGCAGGCCGTCGCGGCAGACCCGAAGTTTGCGGTCGCGTGGGCTCGCCTTGCCAGCATCCAAGCTCACATGCATTTCGGCGACGATCTGGCCACCGTCCAGCGGGGCGCCGCCCACGCCGCGCTGGCTAAGGCCCTCGAATTGAATCCCGGTCTTGCGGAAGTGCAGACGGCGAAAGGCCTCTATCTCTATTACGGCGAAATGAACTATTCGGCGGCGGAGCGCGAACTGAAGCGGATCCACGCAAGATGGCCCAACAATGCCGATGCGCTCGACGCCCTTGCACTGGTTCTGCGCCGCGAAGGCAAATGGAAGGAAAGCACGAATGCCTTCGTCAAGCTCGTTGCGCTCGATCCCCTGGTTCCGAGCCACCGGACCTTACTGGCCTGGAACCTCGTAGCGACGCACAATTTTGCAGCCGCCCTGCGGGTTACCGACGACACACTCAAAATCTGGCCCGACAACGCATGGACTGTCGCCGCTAGGGCGGTCGCCTACCAGGCCATGGGACAGCTCGATCTGGCGGATGCCGCGCTCAAGAACGTGCGTCTGGCACCGGACAATACCGATGTGTTTCGCGTGATCTGGGCGCAGTTCGAGCTCAAGCGGCAATTCGGCAACTGTGCAGCCTACTTCAAGGGATCGCTCGATCAGGACCCGGACGCGGGAGCAGACGTGACCGCCTTTTTTCGGGCGGCCATGGCCGAATGTCTGCACCTGGCAGGCGATGCGAAAGGCGCTTGGGAAAACTATTCCAGGGCTCTCGAACTCAGTCTTGTCGCTCTGAAAGCGCACCCGAACGACATGAACTTCCTGAACTTGCTTCCGATCGTCTATTCAGGCCTCCACGATTCCAGGATGGCAATGGCTAGCGCCAATCACGCGATCGAAATTTTCCGGGCTTCGAACGACGCGATGGAGGTCATGAACGCCGACTATGCCCGCCTGGAGGTGATGGCGACTTCGGGCGATCGCGGAGCCGCTATTGCCGAGCTTTCGCGGCTGATGAAATTGCCGGGAGGCCCGACACCCGCTCTCGTGCGCCTCGATCCGGAGTTCGACCGGCTGCGCGGCGACCCGCGATTCGAAAAATTGCTGCACAGCGACGCAGTCGCCAACCAGGCAGGTTTGGTGAGAGGGCCCGATGCTCGGTGACGCACAGCGTCGATTACTGGAGCATGGGCATCGCGCCGTCTGGCAATCGCACTTTCTGGTAGAGCCAGGTGCATTACAAAACCTCAAAGCCGACGTGAGCTGCGTATCGCTCTTAGGGCCGCAAAGGCACGATTGCCGATTTGATGGTCAACAAGGATATATGAGCCGCAACTTAGATGCCGTTGGTGTACAACCGGATCGAACGGACTTCGCGGCTGAGCTCACGCGCTCAGGGTACGCTCTCGAACGAAGTCAATGATCGGCTTTCCGCTAGGGGCTAGAAGAAAACAGTACAGCCGCAAAGTGACTGATCTCGCCGATTGTTATTGTGGGCGCGACAGGGATTTCTTGGGAAACAACGCTCCAGCGAGATTTTCCGTGGATTTTCCCCGATTACCTTAGCCGTAAATTCCCGTGGACCTGTGAAGTTCGAAACGTCCGATCACGCTATCGACCCCACAGCACGTCTCCATCAAGCCGGACTATCTCCCACGATTTGACCGAACGCGCGGGTAACCCTGGCAGGCACGCACAAGATCACTTGGAGCCCTGATCGAAACGGCCCGAGAATGAGTCCACGCGTGCCAGGTTGTCCAGCTCACGAAGAATTGGATGGCGGGTGATCTCATTCGGCGTCGATCCGCGGAATCCGGGCTCCGCGAGATGCTCCAAATTCTTGTAGGCTTCCGGCGGCAAGGTGATAATTTCGCGGCGTGTTGACAGGGAAGGCTGCTATGCAAGTTGACGTTTTCAGAGGCTTGGGCCGCGTCTTTGCGTTTATCGAGAATAACAGCGCGCGCGGTTTGCCACAGCGCTATGGGCCGTGGACCCCTTTCAAGACGATTGAGTTGGTTCGAGGAGGAACACAGCCGGGGGTCCACGTTGACACCTGTCTCGACGACATTGCGCGATACGGCATCCACGTGACAGATGCACACGTCCGGATTACCGAGCAAGCCATCAGCAGCTGAATGAGCGCCGCGCGCGCTTGCGCCAGATTTTCGCGTCTCGCTTCGTGTAGTGCGCGGGCGAGCGCACGCTTGTGCCGTCGCATAGGACGATGGGCTTGGCGTTCGTGTGTTGCTCGCTGAAAAAATGCAGATGGCCTTCGTGGTGGTCGGCAAGCGGGTAGTAGCCGGGATAGAGCGGGATGCGGAGAGGCATAGTCCTATGAGGATCGGTCAATCCCAAAAAAAGTCAGCCGGTGTTTACGTAGCGGGCCATGAGGAGGCTCGCCAAAGTCGACCATGAGGCGAAATGGAGGCGAACATGACGCAGGTGCGGGGCGCGGCGGCAAACATGGATGCGGTTTCGGGCGGCAATGGCGCCGGTGATGCCGTGCCCTTATGGCGTCTGTACGTTCTGCGCGCCCTCTACGCGCTTATGGCGGCCGCAGAGGGCTCGATCCAGTTGCAGGCGTTTCTTCATCACGCCCATTGGACGCCGACGAGCGGAATGGCGCACAGCTTCCTTCTGGCGCTCGCGCTCCTGTCGATTGTCGGAATCCGGTATCCGCTCGCGATGCTGCCGCTCTTGGTCTACGAGCTGCTCTGGAAAATGATCTGGTTGTGCGGTTTCGCGCTGCCGCTGTGGGCTGCCAACCAGCTCGACGCTGACACCCGCAAAGCATTCTTCGAAATCGCGCCAGTCATCATCCTCGTTCCCCTGCTTCCCTGGGGTTATATTTTTTCCAATTACCTGAAGAAGCCCGGAGACCGCTGGCGCGGGTCGTGATTGGTTTTTTAGGCGAAGCGTGGTGGGCGCGACAGCGATTGAACCTGTGACTCTCGCGTGTGAAGGGAGTTCAAAAGCTCGCTATTCCCCATTTTCTGCCAAACTGCGCTACTCTCCATGGATTCTCCACGGTTACCTTCAGTTCAGCAGGCGCAAGTTTCCGCCAGAGATATCGATGAACACCAAACTACGAATCTAGGGGGCAGGGGTTCGAATTCCTTCCGATGCGTCAATCCCAAGCAAAACTTCAGCCGTTAGAGCGGGTGTTTTAGTGTAAAGTACAAAAGACCGGCCCCAGCAAACGTAGGACTGCGCCTGACGGGGCCGGACCGTTGCGAAGTGGTAACATGGGTACCGTTCGCGATGGGTGGCGCGAGCCTGCGGCCCCCGGCGGACGATGATGGGGGTTTTCATGAAAAGAATTTGGACTGTTACAAGACGATTGGCGTTCGTGACTTTCGCCGGATATCTCGGCCTCACCACGACGGCTTTGGCGACCACTGTCGCGGTTTCTCCCAGGAGCGACCATCCGGGCGCGACCATCAAGGTCGCAGGAAAGGGCTTCGCGGCGAGCGAGGCCGTCGATGTGTACTTCGACACCACCGATGAATTGTTGGTCGTCACCAATTCGCAGGGGACGTTCGCAGGCAAAACGCTGCCCGTGCCGGCGAGCGCGGTTCCCGGCCAACATTGGGTGACCGCAATCGGCCGCAAGAGCGGCGACGCGGCACAGACCCTGTTCACCGCCAGCACGACTTGGGCCGAGCATGGCTTCACGGTTCGCGGCAAACGCAACAATCCCTGGGAAAACGTGGTTTCCGCGTCGAACGTTGGCAGCCTGGATGTCGCCTGGGCGGCGCCAACAGGCTTGGACGTATATTCGTCGCCTGCGTACAGCAACGGCGTGGTGTACGTCGGCTCGGACGACAACAATCTCTACGCCTTCAACGCCGCCACCGGCGCCCAGCTGTGGAAGGCGGCGACCGGAAGCTACGTGAACTCATCTCCTGCGGTGGCCAATGGCGTGGTGTACGTCGGCTCGGACGACGACAATCTCTACGCCTTCGACGCCGCCACGGGCGCGCAACTGTGGACGGCGACGACCGGAGGCAAGGTGACTTCGTCTCCCGCAGTGGCCAATGGCGTGGTATATGTCGGTTCGTACGACGACAATCTCCACGCTTTCAACGCCTCCACCGGCGCCCAGCTGTGGACAGCGCCGACCGGAAGCGCCGTGTATTCGTCGCCCGCAGCGGCCAATGGCGTAGTGTATGTCGGCTCAGGGGATACCAATCTCTACGCCTTCAACGCCTCCACCGGGGCCCAACTGTGGACGGCGCCGACCGAAAACACCGTGGAATCGTCTCCGGCGGTGGTCAATGGCGTGGTCTATGTCGGTTCGGATGACGATAAGTTTTACGCCTTCAACGCCGCCACCGGCGCGCCACTGTGGACGGCGACGATTGGAGGCATCGTGACTTCGTCTCCCGCGGTGGCCAATGGCGTGGTGTATGTCGGCGCATGGGATAACAATCTCTACGCCTTCAATGCCTCCACCGGCGCCCAACTGTGGAAGGCGACGACCGGCAGCATCGTGGGTCCGTCTCCCGCGGTGGCCAATGGCGTGGTGTATGTCGGCTCATGGGATAACAATCTCTACGCCTTCAATGCCTCCACCGGCGCCCAACTGTGGAAGGCGACGACCGGAAGCGCCGTGGAATCGTCTCCCACCATGGCCGATGGCATGGTCTTTGTCGGTTCCGATGATTTTAATTTTTATGCCTATGCACTCAATGCGGGTAAGCATGTCGCCCACGGAAAGCAACGTACGATGGCGCCTTCGCCCGCCATGCTGCATCCGGATTATCGCCTGAAACTCTCGTTCTGAACATAACCGGAGCGGCGCGGGAAAGCCTGCGCCGCTTTTTTCTTGCGGGTCCGGGTTCCGCGAAAATCCAACCGCAACGCCGTCGAGCAATGCGGCGCCGGTTACGCCTATGGCGCAAACTGCCGCCGACTCTGCGGAATACACAATTGGCTCCATTTTTGGAGACATCGGTTGACCGTGGGTTCAGCGCGTAATGTAATGTGTACTATCTGAGCAGATACGGCACCACGTCAGAGGGCGGAACGGGTGGTAACGGCGTCGTCTCCGAACTGAAAACCTAGCCAGTTCAATTCGAACAAGCACGGCAAACCCCATCTGGCGGCATTACTTTGGGCGAGCAGATAGGAGCGAGAGCCTCCGCTCGGAACGCGGCCTACCGTTCAAAATTATTTGGCGGACCACGACCAGCAGCCAGTTCCGGATTGCCGTTCGGTTTCGATCCCAAAACCTCGATCGAGAAGTCGAATATCGACAACGGTCTTCCCTATCTCATTGCCAACCCGCCGCCGAAGTAGCGTCAGTGCAGCAAGAGCGCGCGTCGATGACGAAGTGCGCGATCATGTTGGCAACAAGATCGGGGCGCCAGAGGTAGAGCACCGCAAAACGAAACGGTCGCGCTTGACAACTCGTAGCGCGGCGGGCACTCGAGCAGGCGGCGCGCCTGAAACTCAAACAGGAACGAAACAAATGCATGACATGCGTATTTCTGGCCTCGCCGTATTGACTGCAGCGCTTGCGCTCACGGCTGCCCATCCGGCCTCGGCCGCGGTGATTACGGTCTTCGATGTGTCTGGAGCCAACGACACCTATGCTGACGCCATCAACAATCCGGGTGCGATCACGGGCTGGTACCTCGACAGCCAAAGCAATGCCCATGGTTTCGTGCGCGCAGGCGACGGCACGATCACGACCTTCGATGCGCCGGGCGGCACGCAGACCCAGCCGGACAGCATCAACGACAAGGGCGCAATCGCCGGCAATTTCCAGGGCGCGAGCTTCCAGCAGAGTTTCGTACGCGCTGCCGACGGCACGATCACGACGTTTTACGATACGGGGGCCACGACCGCGACCGCCATAAACGGCAAGGGGGCGGTCACTGGAAGCTGGCAGGATACAAACCGGGTTTCGCATGGTTTTTTGCGCGCGAAAAACGGCACCATCACGAGCTTCGATCCCACGGGGTCGACCGGGACCTATCCCCTGGGCATCAACAAGACGGGCGCGATTGCCGGTTATTATGTCGACAGCGGTGAAGTCACGCATGGCTTTGTGCAGGCAGCCGACGGTACCATCACGAGCTTCGATCCAGAGGGTTCAATTTATACCGAAGCGACCGGCATCAACAACAACGGCGAAGTGGTCGGCTACTACTACTCAAGCAACGAATTCCACGGCTTCGTGCGCGCCGCCGACGGCGCTATCACGAGTTTCGATGCGCCGAACGGGACCGGCGGTACCTACGCGACCGGCATCGATGCTCGCGGCGCGATCGAGGGTTACTACGTGGTGTTCGGCGGCGGTTATCACGGATACGAGCGCACGCCCAAGGGAACGATCAAAGAATTCGATCCGCCCAACTCGACCTACACGCGGCCGGAAGGCATCGCCAAATACGCGACAGTCGCGGGCTATTTCTCGGATACGGGCGGCGTGTATCACGGCTTCCTGCGGGCAAAGTGAAATGTGCACCTCGCAGGTTGGTTCGAATCCTCTCCGGTGCGCCATCTCGATTCACGTTGCTTTCGCGCAAAGTGCGCAATCGCCAGCTTAACCCCAGAGCTTGATGGCCGTCTCGGCGATCTTGCGACCTTGGTACCGGGCGCCCTGAAGTTCGTTTTCAGTTGCCCTGCGTGATCCATCGCCTCCGGCAATCGTGGTTGCGCCATAAGGCGCCCCGCCGGTGATCTCGTCCAATGTCATTTGGCCCACGTGACCGTAGTCCAAGCCAACGATCAAGCAGCGTGTCAATCGGCTCCGCGTCCTCCGCGTTAAGCCTTTTTTGCTGCCGTATCGCGCGTCCCTGATTCCAGGTACCAGGGTGGCGCCCCCGCCCGGGAGGAACATCGTTTGTCAGGGCGTTCTCAGGAAGCCGTGGAAGTTAGCGAACCGGTCCATGTACGTGCCGGTCACCACGCCGTCGGCGTTGATGTCCCACACGACCGTCCAGAGCGAGCCGGGAGGATCGAACTCGGTGAGCGTGCCGTCGCTCGACCGGACGTAGCCATGTGACACGTTGTTGGCATCGACGTAGTAACCGGCGGCTGTCCCGGCTTCGTTGATACCGCTAAAGCCGTAGGTGCCCTGTCCGGCGTTTTGTCCCGCGCCCGCAGCGTCGTACACCACCAGGCTGCCATCCGCATTCCGGATCAGGCCGTGCTCCACCCCGTCGGCATTGGCATAGTCGCCCTCCGTCTGGCCGAGATTGTTGATCCGGCTGGCGATATCGCCGGAAGCGGGACCTCCCGGAGCATCAAATGTCGTAAACGTACCGTCAGCCGCCCGGATATAGCCGTGATATCCGTTGTCGTCGATGGACGTGCCGACGACAGCGCCGCTGTCGTTGATATCCGATGCAAATGTTTCCACGGCGTTCGGTGCATCGATCACGAGAATCGTCCCATCTTTCGAGCGAACGAAGCCATGATACATATCATCGCTCCCGATATAGTCCCCTACAATCGAGGCGTCGCTGCCGATGCTGAAAGTATCTGTGGAGCAGCCCGCGCCCGGTGGTTCGAACCTCCTGAGCCTGTCTTTTGAAGTCAGCAGGAACGCCGGACATTTTGTCTTTCCGTTGTCGGCATAAAAATTCGTCTGGCCTACGATGTCGCCGGTGTCGTCGATGTCGCTCGCGGCGGATCCGCTCCTGCCCACATCGATTGTCCGGTAGCTTCCGTCGGGCGCGCGCTCGTATCCATGCGTTTTGCCATCGTCGTAATACCCCACGACCGCTGCCGACGAATTCATCCCGAAGGCAAAGGTGCCCTGTCCAAGAGCATAGCCCTCGTCAGGATCGTCGATCACCGTGTATTGGGCGTCATCGCGCCTGGCGCCGCGCCCTGCCTGTTGCAAGGCGTTGCGGATTTCGCGCAGCGACGGCTTGGTGAAAGCCCGGTGCGGAATACGCGCTGCCTGCAATCCCACTGTGGGAGCAGTTACGGCAGGTGTCGTCGAAAGCGTTAGCGCCGAGCCTAGCAGCGCCGCGCCGATGGTGCTGGATTTCATTGGAACCCCCGTTGCCTGTGACCCATTTCATGCGGACCGCATCGCTCGGCGGGCTAAGTCTTCAGCCTGAAGACCGTGCCGAGGTTGCTGGCGCCGCCGGCAACCGTGGTGCCGAAGATCGTTCCTCCCCTGATGTAGAGATTGCCGTAAGGATGCGCGCCGTCGCTGCCGCTGAAGGAATGGACGACGGTTTCAGTCCCGGCATTGGGATCAATACTGAAGACAGTGCCGTCGTCGCTGGAATTGCCACCGTTGATCGTCGTGCCGTAAAGCAATCCGTTCTTCTTGTTGAGCGTCAGCCCGGAACGCGGAAAGCTGCCATCAGCGTTGCCGCAGCAAATGCCTTGAAACACGTGCAGGATGCTGTAGCCGCTGCCGTCGAGATTGATCTTGAACACCGTGCCCAGGTTCGTTCCGGCGCCGCCGCTGGCTGTCGTGCCGTAGAGCGCGTGGTTGGCGTAAATAAGCGATCCGTAAGGCGCGGCGCCGTCGCTGCCGCCGGCAAAACTGTGAAGCACGTTGATGGCGCAGCTGCCGGCGGTGGACACGATAACGCCGAGATTGGCGGAGCCTCCCGCTGTCGTCACCATATAGAATGGGCCGTCTTCGCTTGTCTGGAGCACGCTGGCGAACGGGTTCTTTCCGTTGCTGCCGGAAAAGCTGCACTGGCCGGCCTCGACGAGGAAGTACTGGCCGTCGTCGGAGTCACCCCCGTTGTACGTCGTGCCGGCAAAGAATTCCCCCTCGTTGCTGAATTTTACCAAGGTCAGGCCGGCGTATGGAAAGGCGCCGTCCTCGCCGCATCCGTAGGCATGAAGCTGCTGATAGGCGCCGGAAGCCGGATTGTATTGGTAAGTCGTGCCGCAACCGGACAGGCCGCCGAACTGTGTGGTCCCGTTGACGGTGCCGTCGAACGCATACACCAGAGGCGTACCGTCGGCGTTCTGGCCGTCGGTCCCCCCGGTGAAGGTGTGGAGAATTTGGGTGGTACCGTCCTTATGAAGGAGGCTCAGAGTGCCCCGGTTGGATGATCCGCCACCATCCGTTGCGACGTAGAAGCCGCCGTCGCCCGCAGGCGCCACACCGCCGAAAGGACTGGCGCCGTCGCTGCTCCCGCCCGCGAAGCTGTGCAGCACTTTGAATGGGCTTTCGGCCTGCGCGCCGCCGGCAGACAGCGCAACGATGAGTACCGACCCCAGCAGCGCGGTTCTGAAAAGGCTGGCGTTCATTGTGAGCTCCCTCGTTTGGCGCGAAGCGCGCTCTCGTCGGAAGCGAATTTGGAACGCCGCGCGAAACCCCGCATGACGCAAATGCGTCATGCCACTCATTAAAGTGTCAGCCCGGTGACGTTGGGCGGCGGTTAGGTCGGTTAAAGCCTTCGGAGCTGTTGCCCGTGAGCGCTGCTCCCAAGGAAGCCAGGCGCCGGCTTCGTCCGCGTGGCTGCAATGGATCGGCAGCATTGCATACGCGGCGTTGTCCTCTCACTTCCTGTTCACCTGCGCACCGGGCGTCTCGGTACGAAGGCGGAATTGAAGGCGAAGGCTGATGGGCGCAGCGCACCCGCTTTGGGACATCGCGAAACACTGCCGCTGTCGGTGTATTTTTCTATGTCAGGAAGTCATATTTTTCTGGACTTGGTGGCTGGTTGCAGTGCCGCAGTGATCGACGCTCTCGCCGTCTGTGCGGAAATCACGGAATCTCTTGCTCATACGCCGAGGCGGCGGATCAGCTCATCGACGTCCAGTTTGTGATGCTCTGCGACAACTTTCAGGATGCTTCTGAGCATGCCGGTCTTCCTGAGGCGGTTGATTTGGTATCGTGACGTGATGTGGTCCGTGCAGAATGGTCGTCAACCGGATGTGAAAGCCTTCTTGTCGCGTACGCTCATATCTGGAGGAGCGAAGCGCTTTGGCAAGGTGGGCTCCGGCAAGGACGCGCGGGATTCTCAGGCTGCGAGCACTTCCTCCCGCACGAAGTGAAGGCGGATTATGCTGGGCGTGTTGCCCGCAACGCCGTCGCGCGACCACGTCGCGCGGATGGAAGCCGCGGCAAGTCACGCGACGGCGGCGCTCGACGGTTTCGAGTTCGGTGTTGCGGTCGTTGACGCGGACTCGCGACTGCTTTTTGCGAATGCTTTCGCCCGCGCTACTTTCCGTGAAGATGTGCCGTTCCAGCTCTTCGGCTCCAATCTTTCCGCCCGGGTCTGCCAAAAACCTGTTGCAGACGGTGTTCGGAATGCGGTCCGCGGTTCTCCCGCAACGTTTCGGCTGCGCGACCGCGAGGACTGGCTCGTCTCCACCATTCCTCTTCCGGCCGGCAGCCCGGCGGCGCCTTCGGCTACGGCGTCCGCCATGGTCGCGTTCCGGCGAGCGGGGCAGCAGAGGCTGCCTGCGCCCGAAGAGATCACGGCGCTGTACGGCCTCACGACCGCTGAGGCCGAAGTGGCGCTTGCCATAGCGGAAGGCAAATCTACCCGGGCGTTGGCAGCAGAGCGCCACGTCAAGCTTTCCACCGTGCGCTGGCAACTGCGCGCCATTCTTCAAAAGCTCGGCGTCCGCCGGCAGGCCGACGTCGTGCGCGTGCTGACCGCGATCCGGCCCGCCTGTTGATTTTGCGTTTCCCCACCAAACGGTGGGTGTGCGCAGCTCCTCCCGCTCGTAGCGTGAATTCAGTTCATCTGCGGGAGTGAAACCATGAACCGTTCAATTGCCTGCACCTTGTTTGTCACCACCGCTCTTCTTTCGCTCGCGCTGGCGGTGCCTGCCCAAGCCGTCAACTGGGAGAACCAGGGCTACAGCCCCGGCATCGACGGCTTCAATCCGCACGAGACGACGATCTCGGCGAGCAATGTGGCTAACCTTGCGCTGGCCTGGCAGTCCAGCACCACCGACATCAACGGCGTGTTCGCGATGGTCGAGGACAATGGGCGTATCTTTGTGCAGTCCAATGACCAAAACGGCGTCGGGGACGTTGTCGCTCTTGATTCCACCGGCGCCGAATTGTGGAAAGCCTCGCTCGGGAGCGGTATCGGCGTCTCCAGCTCTGGCCTGACGGTGTCCGGAGGGCGGGTCTTCGCCCAATGCTCGCGGGGCTCTCAGACTGCGGGTCTTTGCGCGTTGAGCCAGAAGACGGGGAAGCTAAGCTGGTTCGACAATCTGTGGAATACGCAGCTGGAGCCGTTCGGGGGCAGCATTTCGCGGCCGACTTCTGCGAACGGCGTCGTCTTTTTTGCCAGCAGTCTCTGCCCGGATGTGTACAATGAAGGGTCTTGTTCCTATGCCGTGAACGCGTCCAGCGGACAGGTATTGTGGATGACCGAAACCCCCGCGAACGGATGCTGCGGCGACGGAGGAACAGTGGTTCCGGGGCCGGCAGTCTCTCCGGCAAACAAACTCGTTTACGTGCCGTGCGACTACATATTCGATGGCAACAACCTTCTGCACTTTTTCGGCATGTGCACCTATAACACCTCCGATGGAAGTTTCGTCTGGAACTACGACTCCGCAACTCCCAACAGCACCGGCCCTCAGGGCGCCATGGGTATGTCTGTGGTCGGCAATACGGTTTACTTTCAGGAAAGCAACGATCAGGACAGCAACGGCCTCGACAACTTGAGCGCATTGAATGCGCAGACGGGGGCGGTTCTCTGGACTTTCAATGCGCCGTTCTCGTATCACGACAACGTGCAGCCGACGGTCGCAAAAGGCGATGTGTACTTTCCCGACGGCAACGGTACACTGTGGGCGCTCAAGGAGCAGACGGGTGCAACGCTGTGGTCGAACAGCACCTGGGCAGGCGGAGAGTGCTCGCCGGTTGGCGGTCCGAACGGCACCGAATCCCAGCCGCAGGTCGTCAATGGCGTCGTCTTCATCACCACGTCCTGCTCTAACCTGGGCTTTAACTTCACTGATACATTTGCGTTGGCCGCTAGCAATGGAACTGTCCTGTGGCAAGGCTCGGAATGCTGTGCGGGCAACGCCAGCGGCGCCGCGCCGATAATCGTCAACGGCGAACTGTACGCCGATTGCTATAGCGTCTGCGCCTTCACGCTACCGGGAGGCGCCCACCGTCCGGTAACGCACTGACCGGCGCGCGTTTATCCAGACCTCCGCCGCGAACGCGGCGGAGGTTCTCCTTTTTTGTCAATCCGCGGACCGCCGCTCGTTCGTGTACTTGCCGTATTCGAGGCGGGCGAATCGCGCGGTTGTGCACTTCGTCCGGCTCTTTTATTAACCGCTCTTCGACCGCACGCCGGAGTCCGTTTTTGGTGAGGCGAGCGCTGATCTTGGGGGCGCCACGGACTCCCGAAGTGCCTTACATTGAAAGGCAAAAAAGAGAAGGCGGCAAATTTGCCGCCTTTCATATGTCAAAGGACGCTGCTTTGATTAGCCAAGTGGTGGGCGCGACAGGGATTGAACCTGTGACCCCTCCCGTGTGAAGGGCAAATGAGATTGTACCGCCTAGAACCGAGCTGTAAAGTCATGTAGAAACAAGTGCTTGTTTTTGCTGCCATTTCCGGAGACGCTTCGTTCCGAGGCGTCCCGCTGGAAACCGTTGTTTCCCGCTCCCCCGACGCTCCCCCGGAGGTGTTTCGATGGCAGAGACAAGTACAAAACGACGCTTCACCGAACAGATGGTGCAGCGCCTAAACCCGCCCAAGGCCGGCCGCGCGGAATACGCGGACGCAGTGTGTCCTGGGCTTGTGCTGCGCGTAACCGATCGCGGCGTGAAGACGTTCAGCGTCATTTACAAGGTGCCCGGCGAAGGTGGTGTAAGCCAGCATGGCCGGCTCCTACGCGGCCGGCAGCATCGCATCACGCTCGGGCAATGGCCGGTGAAGGGACTGTCCGACGCGCGCGACGAAGCGCGCGGGCACATGCAAGAGGCATTGGCGGGTCGTGACCCACGCCCGGAGCGCCGCGCGCAACATCTAATCCGGCACTCGAATACGTTTGAAGCCGTCGCGAAGCGCTACATAGACCAGCACGCGAAGCAGGAGCTAAAGAATTGGAAAACCGTGCAAAGCACGTTCCGGCTTCACGTTGAACCGGAATGGGGCAATCGGCCGCTGCGCGATATTCGCCGCGCGGACGTGCATGCGCTGTTGGACGACCTGTTGGAGCCGGATGAAAACGACGAGCGCCGCGTCGGAACCGCGCGTGAAGTCCGCAAACACCTGTCCACTCTGTTCAACTGGGCTTTGGACCGGGAAATCATCAGCGAAAATCCAGCGCACAAACTCAGGCGCGATGACCTTGCAAAGAACGCCAAAGCCGGCCGCAAGCTTTCCGATGACGAATTGCGCGCGGTTTGGCAGGGGGCAGCCGCGCTCGAATACCCGTTCGGGCCAATGTACCAGCTGCTTGTTTTGACCGGCCAACGGCGCGGTGAATGGGCGGGCGCTTCGCGTAGTGAGGTCAAGCCCGAAAGCGAGCTGAGGGACAAAGATCTACGCGAGGCGGTGGGTGCTCGCGAACGCTTTGTTTTGGAAGTGCCAGAAGCTCGCTACAAAGGCGGACGCGATCACCTTGTGCCGCTGTCTGGGCAGGCGCTGGCACTGTTCACCAAGCTACCCGAGTGGAAAGGCAACGACTATTTTCTGTTCAGCACGCGCGGCGGAAAGGTTGCGGTGTCAGGCTTCTCGAAAGCCAAAGCCGATCTTGATGAGGAAGCGCTTGCCGTGTTGCGCAACCGGACAGGAGACAAGAAAGCGGAACTGGCCCGCTACCGCGTGCACGATTTTCGGGTGACGTGCGAAAGCCGGTTGGCAGACCTTGGCTTTAATCAGGAAATTCGCGACGCAGTTCTAGGCCATGCCAAGGTTGGGCTACAAAAACTGTACAACAAGCACGAATACTTCCGCGAGAAGCGCCAAGCGCTCGAAGCGTATGCCGAGCATGTGCTGGCGGTGGTGCAGTGACTGCAAACGAAACTGTGCTCGCTATCATGGCCGAAGTAGCGAAGCCTGTGAGGAAGCAGCACCGGACATTCAACGGTGTCGATCTATCCAATCACAAGGCGTCTCTCGACCGGCTCGTGGACGAAATTGTGGAGTGGTACGTTACAGCGCTCGACGATTGGAAATCGCGCAACAGCTCGGAGCCGTTTGATCCAATAACCGGCGAAGGCAAGCCGCATCGGGATCAACGAAAGAATGCCATCAATGGCGGCGAGCTCGGGCCTGAATACGATTACGGCGAAGACGCTGGACTGGGCTTTTCCGAAACCTGGGACCAGCATTGGGAGCGATTTTACAGCCGTCGAACGGGGCAGCCCAAACTTGGCTTCAACGGTGTCCCCACCGCACCGCTGGAAGTCCCCTACATTATGTTGCGCGATTGGTGGCTTGCCGTTGTCCGAAAGCCATGGCGGCCAACCTATCCCGATAGCAATGACCTCACGACAATGAGCCCGGCCGGTCGCTTGTTCCTGCTAGTGTCGCAAAAGTTCTGCGATGAAAGATGCGAGGCGGCTAACTGTGGCTCAGTACATTCTCGGCTCAGCCAGACAACGAAGAAACGACAGCGCAGGGCAGAGCGGCAGCGCGAGCGCGTGAGCGAGAAACAGCGTCTCAAGCGCAAGCGATAAACCCCCAAACTTTCTGTCTCGCCAACGCGCATGTTCCCGGCAGTAGCAACCTGTCAGCGGAACTGCCATGGCGGATCGCTTCATCAAAATAACGGACGTTGCCCAGCAAGTCGGGCTGTCCCGGACGGAAATTTACCGGCGCATTGAAGCCGGTACGTTTCCCCGCCAGGTGCCGCTAGGAGCGCAGCGCGTGGCCTTCCTCGAAAGCGAGGTAGAGGCTTGGATGGCGCAGCGCCTTCGGGCGAGGGACGCGGGAGAGGGGCTGAGTGCACGTCGCGAGCGCGGGCTCGATGCGGTGTCGCATAGGCGGGATCGCAAATGACCGCTCAAAAAGAAAGCCCCCCGGTGCTGGCCGCATCCGAGGGGGCTGAGAGAAGTCTAAGCTCGCCAAAGCTCGACGGTGCCAACTCTGGCCCCGGCAGCAGTGGGCCGCAATCACCAAATGCGGATGAAGCGATTGCCTTCTTGCGGCTCGCCTACCCGGCCGGCCCGTGGGCGCTGACCGCAATTTTCCCGGAGAAAACGGCGCGCAAAAAGGCAGAGACGCGGACATTTTCGCCCGAAACCGAAGCAGCAGCGCGCGCGTGGATCGACAAATGGAATGGCAACCGCAATCTGTACTGGTCTGTAAATCCGCCGCTCAGCGCAATAACGGACAAAGCAAAGCGAGAGGATATAAAGGCGGTCTGTTACCTGCACGTGGACGTTGATCCATGGGCCGGTGAACCACTTGAGGAAGAGCATAAGCGCATAGCCGCGCTGTTCGGGCCGCGCCTGCCGGCCGGCGCGCCGCCGCCTACGTGCGTGATCTTTTCGGGCGGCGGTTATCAGGGCTTCTGGAAGCTCCGCGAGCCGCTAGCCATTGATGGAGACGTCGCGCGGGCAGAAGACGCGAAGCGGTACAATATCCGACTAGAGCAGCTATTCGGCGGTGACCATTGCCATGACGTGTCACGCGTTATGCGCCTTCCCGGCTCTTGGAATTTGCCGGATGAGAAGAAGCGGAAAAAGGGCCGGCAGCCGGCGCTCGCGCGCGTTGTCGAGTGGCATGACGACAGGGTCTATGACCTAAGCCAGTTTTCCCAAGCGCCGGCCGACGCTGCCTCGGGCAAAGCGCCCGCCGTTGATGTACCGGCCGACGTGCCACGTCTCGCGAGCGTTGATGAACTCGACAAATGGAGCGTCCCGGCTCGCGTGAAGGTCGTTATCGTGCAGGGGCGCGATCCCGATAGCCCAAAAGAGGGTGACAATTCCCGCTCCGCTTGGCTGTTCGACGTGTGCTGCCAGCTGGTTCGCTGCGGAGTGCCGGACGCGACGATCTATGCCGTAATTACGGACGCCGGATTTGGAATTAGCGAAAGCGTGCTTGAGGTGCGCGGAAACGCGCGGAAGTACGCACTGCGACAAATCGAAAAGGCAAAAGCAGCGGCTGAGAAACACACGCCGGCTGAGGATGACGACAAGCCGACGTTCTTGAAGCTGGCAGGTGGCCTGCTCGCGAACCGTGGCTCGCGCCTGATCCGATATAACGCCGAGTGGCTGTCTTATTGCGGCGGTGCATACCGGCCGCGCGAGGATGAGGGCGTTCGGGCTGAAGTCTACCGGCGCTACTCAAAGGCCAGCCGCAATGTCGTCACGAATATTCTCGACGCGACAAAGGGGCTGGTCCACCTTGATCGAAACGCGGCTACGCCTCCGTGCTGGCTTGACGGCGCAACCGGAACTGATCCCGCGCAGCTGCTTGTCCTTCGCAACGGCATTCTGAATTTAGCGACGGGAGAACACCTGCCGCATTCGGACGCGCTGTTCACCCGGAACGCCTTGGACTTTGATTTTGAGCCGCGTGCGCCGCGCCCGGAGCGCTGGCTGCAGTTCCTGGCTGAGGTTTGGCCCGAGGAAACGGATTGCCGCGACGCGTTGCAGCAAATGTTCGGGTACCTGCTAACGCCGGATACGTCGCAGCAAAAAATCTTCGTGCTGGTTGGCCCTACGCGCTGCGGGAAGGGAACAATCGGGCGCGTCCTGGGCGGGCTGTTGGGCAGACATAACGTCTGCTCTCCCACGCTCTCCGCCATGGGCGAGAATTTCGGGTTGCAGTGCATGATCGGGAGACAGGTCGCGCTCGTATCCGATATGCGGATGGGCAACCGAACCGACAAAGCCGCCGTCGCCGAGGCGCTTCTGCGTATCAGCGGTGAGGATGCAGTCTCGGTCCCTCGAAAGAATATGACCGACTGGGAAGGCCGGCTTGGCGTCCGCTTCGTGATCATGAGCAACGAAGCCCCGACGCTGAATGATCCGTCGGGCGCATTGCTGGCCCGCTATATCGTCTTGCAGATGCGGCAGACGTTCTTGGGCCGCGAAGATCGGACGCTGGACGGGAATCTGGCGGCCGAACTGCCCGGCATTCTGAACTGGTCGATTGATGGTTGGCGACGGTTGCGGGCTGAGGGCCGGCTTGAGCAACCCGCGAGCGCTGGCGACTTGATCCACTCAATGGGCCGGATGGCCGCGCCAATCTCCGCATTTGTCGAGGATGAGTGCGAGATTGATCCCGAGGGTTACGTCAGCAAAGACACGCTGTACTCGCGGTTTAAGGCGTGGTGCCGGGAGCAAGATCGCCTGTGGTACGGCAGCAAGGATACGTTCGGCAAAGAGCTGACGCAGACGTGCGGGTATGTGCGGTCAAGCAAGGCCCGAGAGGGCGGCAGCCGGCAGCCCGTGTATCGCGGGATTAAACTGCCGTCGATGCCGTTTTGAACGCGGGTCTTTCAGTTGGAGCCGCGAACCTGTAGGAAAAATCGAGGCTCTCGTTCTTCCAGTAACCCGAAATCTAAATTGTGGAGTTGCCACTTAAACTTTGTCTTCGGTGGTTTCTGCACGCCCGCTCTTTGATACAGATTTGCAACGTAATCTGCTTCATCGAGCTTTGGATCAAATGTTTGTATGATCCTAGCGCACGTTTGTGCCCAGAAGTTGAATTGCACGGAATGCCCTGACAACGCAATTGGTGGCGTCATGAACACCGTGCCAGGCGGCATGCCGCGCGTGACGCGGTCGTTAAATGTTGACCAAAGACGCTCGCGCTCGGCCGTCATTGCTGTTCCGAGCGCGGTAGGTTCGAACACATCGTGATTGAAAATAGCAACGGCGGTGAAACTCTCGCGGGTTACTTCGGCAAAAAGAACGTCATCCGATCGCCAGGTTGTACTTGGGGCGGCGTCGAAATGAAGATGGTGGTAACCCATTACGATCAGTAACATGTCTTTGTCCGCCCAACGGTCAACCTTTGGCCCGGACGCAGCGGTGGCTGGCGTAAATCCGCGATTGTGTATCTTGCATGAAAGGTACGGCGTAAGGTCTTCTCCACGCGCCACCTTGTCGAGCAACGCTGTTATGTCGGCGGTGAAGGTCTGCCAGCGCGGGTCGCTAGATGCACTCTGCTCAACAATAACCTTGCGCGGTCGCGGAGTGATGTAGCGGATGCGCCAATTTGCATAGTCGATCAGGAGCGATCCCAGAGATTTCGCGGCGAGCATGTTCCGGGTCGCTTTGTCATTTGGAAATACGGGTATTCCTTTGACGAGCTCGTCGCGAAAAGCCTTGACGCGCTTCGACGCGGGGTGTGCTGGGCTAGGGACGATTCCGGACATAGTTTCTGCAATACGTTCGCGACCTGCACAGAGTCCAGCGGTTGGCGCGATGCGGTGCAGGAAGCCGGTCCGGGCGGTCCGCCCAGGCAGGAAGCCGGTCCGCCCTCCGGTCCGACCAAAAAGCCCAGAAAGACAGGAGCGGTCCGCCCGGTCCGGGGTATTCCTAAGTCGAGGAAGCGAGCGGAAAGAAAGAGGCAGACAGAGAAGCGCACCTCGGGCAGAGAGGCGCAGAGAAGAAGAGTAATGGTCGAGATTACGGATTAGCCCGGACCGCCCGGACCGTCGGACCGGAGCTGGCCCGAGCGATGAATAAACCCCCTGCCTTCCGGCGCAGCGAACGCACCGCGTCTCGGGCCAGGTCGCGTCTCGCAAATTGCGCCATCATGCGCGCGCCGTTCTTCGGGCATTTTCCGCATCCGCGCTCCCCAGCCGCTCCCCGAGCACCGCGCAACATGCAGCGAACACCTGCATTTGCAGCGCTTCCCGCGCATGGACCCTTCACCTGCGAGGGGTGAGCGCCGCGTTTCCGGCCGGCTCCGAAACTGACACCACGGCGCGTCACGTACAGCTATCTCTCGCGCGCAGACACCACACCGGAATTTCGCGTGGTGCAGAAGGAGCTCGCCAATGACGACCATCACCGTAAGCCGTGCCCGGTCCGACCTCGCTTGCCATCAGGAAGGCATGCAGCGCCTACGCGCTCGCGCACAGGACATTCAGCTGATCGCAATGAAGCTGGCGGAAGCCGAACACTTCGCCAAGCAGGAACAAGCGGTCGCGGACGATGTTGCCAACCGAAACCGGGAACGGGTGCGGCGCTGGCTCAAGAGCGAGCTGGACGGCAACCCGACCGCCGTGCCGTTCGATGAAATCCTTGACGACGAGGACAACGCGGCAGCACTGCGCGACTGGGACCGCATCAAGAAGGCCGCCGCCCCGGCCATTGCGGAGCTGCAAGAGCGGCAACGCCTCACGACCCAAGCGCTAATCGAAGGCGAAACTGGACAGCCGGCGCTCGTTGACGCGGTGCTGGTCGAACAGGTGCCCGAGCTGGAACGCCAGTTTGCAGCTGCAATTCAGTACGTGCGCACCATTGGCGCGCGCATTGAAGCGCTGCGAACGCACCTTGCCTCGCGCAAGAACTACAAACTCCTTGAACGCGTCGGTCGTGGCCATGCGTTCGACCTCATCCCGGAACGAGCTGATTTGAACGTCGCTGCCGACCATTGGTCGCGGTACGCGAACGCGCTCGCTGCCAACCCTCACGCAACAGTGGAGCCGTAACGATGGACACCCGCACAACCCAACCCAACATTCCGACAACGGCGCGCGAGCCTCACAGCGTTGGCCCTCTAGGTGTTGACCTGGCCATGCTCGCGGACCTGCCGAACGACCTTCGCGGCCGTGCCATCGCCGCGCTGGAAGAGCTCGCAGCGGCCGTTAGCGCCGGCAATCCGGACCGTTCGGCCAAGGCCACGCAGAAGCTGACCGCTATCATTGCGGAAATTCAGGACGCGAAGGCCAGCGCCGAAAGTACAAAGGCGTTCGGCAACATGCGGGGCACCGCTGTCACACCGCAAACGCTGACCAAGCTTGCCGGTTAGAAAATTCGAGAGCGGCTTTCATCCATGGGGTCGCGCTCGGACCAGCCGGTCGCGTGCTTTGTCCTTGGCCACGCGGCCGGCACCCCCCTTTGGGCTTTCTGTGAATGAGTAAGACAACAGCACCCAACGGCCGCTGCACGATCTGCCGTCACGCGGAGCGCAGCCGTATCGAAATGTTGATGGTCGCAGGCGCGAGCAAGCGGTCCATCGCAGAACGTTTCCACGTTGGGCAAGATGCAGCGTGGCGGCATTTTACGAACCACGTGTCTCCCGCCGTGAAGGCGGCAACGGCCGCCAAGGCACTGAAACCCGGCGTCGAACTCGAAGCGCTACTCACGGAAGAAAGCACCGGCCTTCTGCACCACCTGCAGAACATCCGCCAAAAACTGTACGTCGCGTTCGACAACGCGGTCGAAGCCGGGGACCGCAATGCAATCTCGCTGCTTGCCGGCCGGCTTATGGAGAATTTGCGTTTCCTGTCCGAGCTGACCGGCCGCTTGCAGAAGTACGCCGCGCCGCACTCGGTCACGAACATCAACATTTTGGCGTCTCCGCAATTCCTGGGCTTGCAGGCGCGCCTTGTGCAAACGCTCGCGCCGTATCCCGAAGCGCGCCGCGCAGTCATTGCCGCATTCCGAGAGATTGACGAAGCCGCGCCCATTCCCGCGCCGTCGCTCGCATTGCCTGCACCTATTGCGGACAGGTCCAATGCAGCTGCGTGACGACCCGGCAATCCTGCACCAAGTCGCGCACGCGCTCGAAGCCGATTGGTCGCTGCACGCGCGCGCGAACCAGCTCCCCCCTCCGGGCGACTGGACCATTTGGCTTCTGCTTGCCGGCCGTGGTTTCGGGAAGACGCGAGCCGGCGCGGAATTCGTGAAGGCCGAAGTCGAAGGCGGACGCGCGCGCCGTGTCGCGCTCGTAACCAGCACCGCTGCCGACGGTCGCGATGTCGTTGTGGAAGGCGAAAGCGGGTTACTCGCGATTGGCAGCCCTTGGTGCTTCCCGCAATACGAGCCATCGAAGCGCCGGCTGACATGGCCGAACGGTGCCATCGCGACGCTCTACAGCGCCGAAGAAGCGGACCGGCTCCGTGGTCCGCAACACGATCTCCTTTGGGCAGATGAACTTGCGGCATGGTGCGACCCGGCCGCGTGGGACCAAGCCATGTTCGGGCTTCGCCTGGGCAAACGCCCGCGCGCCGTCGTAACGACAACGCCGCGTCCGGTGAAGATCATCAGGGAATTGCTCGCGCGCGAAGGACAAGACGTGGTCGTGACGCGCGGCACGTCTTACGAGAACCGGGAAAATCTCGCGCCGGCATTCTTCGCGGAAATTGTGCGCCGCTACCAGAACACCCGCCTTGGGCGGCAAGAGCTGGACGCGGAAGTGTTGGACGATGTGCCCGGCGCGCTGTGGACGCGCGAATGGATAGACAACGCACGCGTGGAACGCGCACCGGAAGATCTCACGCGCGTTGTGGTCGCAATCGACCCGGCTGTTACCAGCGGCGAAGACGCGGACGAAACCGGAATTGTCGTTGCCGGCGTGGCCACCGACCACGCCTACGTGCTCGCGGACCTTTCCGGCCGGCTGGCACCGCATGAATGGGCCGCGCGCGCCGTCGCCGCGTACCACAGGCACAAGGCCGATTGCATCGTTGCCGAAGTGAACAATGGCGGTGAAATGGTCGAAGCGGTCATTCGCCAGGTGGACCCGAACGTTTCGTTCAAGTCCGTCCATGCGAGCCGTGGGAAGGTGACGCGAGCGGAGCCCGCCGCCGCGCTGTACGAGCAAGGCCGCGCGCACCATGTCGGCATGTTCGCGCAGCTCGAAGATCAAATGTGCGCCCTGACGTCCGACTTTGACCGCAAGCGCGCCGGCTATTCTCCAGACCGTGCCGACGCGCTCGTTTGGGCGTTGACAACCCTCTGCATCGAGGCGCTTCCGGGCATGGGCTTGCTGCGATGGTACGAGCAACAGGCAGCCAATCCCGACGCGAAGCCAATCATGGTCCCCGACGATGAGCCCTTCCCGCTTCCGCCGCTGTCGGAGAAGCTGCCGACGGTTCGAATGCGCGCGCCGGCCGATTGGTGCCGCACCGTGAATGGGAGCAACGGGACCAAATACTGCATCGCTGCCGGCGCGGAAGCGAACATTGAGAAAGACGACATTCCCGCGTTTCGCCGGTTCGGTTTTGAGGAGATTGCCGCATGAGCCCGCCTGCGACCTGGAAGCTGAATTCGACCAAGCACGCCTTCTATTTGGACGCGCAGCGCGCCGCGCGAGATATGGGCTTGCCGTTCACAATCAAACTCGCGGACCTGCCAATCCCGCCGCGCTGTCCCGCGCTCGGGCTCGAATTGATACCCGGCCGGCCGAAGCGCGACCCGCACAAACCGTGTTTGATCTTGCTTGACCCGGCGCGCGGCTATGTGCCGGGCAATGTTCGCATCGTTTCGGCAGCAGCAGCGGCATTGCGCGGCATTGCCGAACCAGCAGACTTGCGAGCCGTCGCAGACTTCATCGAACGTGAAGTGGAGAAGCAAAAATGAACAAGTTTGACAATCTCGAGAAGGCTATGGCCGAAGCGCTCGGCAACCTGTCCGAACGCGTTTCAGCGCTCGAAGCCCAGGCAGCGGCGCCGGCTCCATCGGCGCGGTTCTATGCGGTGGGCAAGAGCGACGACGACCACCACCCTACCGACCTAGCGTATCATTTGCCGCTGTAGGAACACGGCTGCCAGAGCGGCGTTGCGTACACGTGGCTAATAATCGCCCGCTAGAAGGCAGACGTCACAAATGGTGGTCCGGGTCTAACGATGCCGGACCGCCGCTTTCCAGCGGCGGCCAAGGTTCAGGCGCGTTATGCCGGGAAAGCAAAAGACAAAACCACAAAGCGAATTGTTAGAGCTGGCAGACGCAGCGGCGCACCGTGCGGAGACTGCCACGGATGCCGAAATGCGCGGCATGTGGCTTCAGATCGCGGCGCAATGGCGAGCGTTAGCGGAGCAAGCGGAACGGATGAAGGGGTACTGACTAGCGTCTTCCTGACCGCGGCAGGTGCGCTGGCTATTCGAGACCGTGCCCTATGTGCTCCGGACAAAGCCGGCCGATTGCAAACGCCTCTAATAGGGCGCGCGTGCGCGGGTCCGGCACGCACAAGCACCTGAACGAGTAGCCTTCCCGTAGCTGCGGGCCTTTTCGTTTGTGTCGATGAAAGTACTTCTGCGTGAAAGATGATTGGCCCGCCATATGGTCTTTTAACCGCTGCCCGATGCCTTTGCGCGCGCGTGGCGTGCTGCCCACGTGCAGAACGGTGCCACGAGGGCAATAGATTACGTAAACCCCCTTCCTGTCGGGCGCGTCAATCCTTCCGCGCGAAGCCGGAAACTCGTGTAACGGCGCTCGCACAAGCCGCTCGAATAGCGTCCTCACAGCTTTCTGTTCGCGTGTCATCCCGTCTGCGAACGCTTCCTGGGCTTCTGCAAGAATACCATTGGCTCGGCTCCGAGTGCCTTAGCAATCTTTTCGATTGTGTCCACCGACACACTGTAAATCCCACGCTCCAAAGCGCTGACGTAGGTCCGATCCAGCTCGGAGCGGAATGCCAATTCCTCTTGGGAAAGCCCGGCCGCCAGCCGTAAATCCTTGAGATTGCGCGCAAAGACCTTTCGCAGCTCCATCTGCGAAGGGCAGCATCAATGACGTGTTTACTGCCACGGAGTATACTCGTCACGCTTCTTTGGCGAGATGCGCATGAAAAAGGGGTTTTGGACGGCGGTTGCTTTGGGTGGAGCAATCGCCGCAATAGCCGCGTTGATGCGGGCTCCGGCTGGCTCTACTGGCCCGACAGACCCATGCGGCGATTGGGTGAACAGCCACATGCCGGCCGGCGCATTTCTTGTGGTGCGTACAGGCAACAAATTCCTGCTCGACCATAATGGCATTCGGGAAGGCGTTTCCTGCACCGTCAACCCCGACGGCACTGTGAAGCTCCGGGCAGAAGGCTTCCGGTAGCAGCCGGTTAACGATGCTCCATGAGGCTGTTGTCTTTCGCTGCTAGCGGCGAGAGGTAGGCCGTCGTGCAATGGCGGCCTGACCGGCTGCCGTACAGAAAAGGAGCAGGACCAATGGCAACGAAATTCGAAAATCCGAAGTACGCGACTGCCGCGCGCCTTCTCGGGCGCAGGAGCGGTGCAACCGTCGAGCAGCTGACAAAGGGCTTAGCGGAGTATGGCGTGAAAACAGACCGTCAGGCGCGGATGGTCATTGACCGGATGCGCTACGGGTATGAGGCGAAGATTGAGAACGTCGCGCCGGGACGGTTCAAGCTGGGTTGACCGCGACCGCGCTGCCGGCGAAACGAAAGGGCCGTTGGGAAACCAGCGGCCCTTTCTTATTCATGCGATTGTTGAGCCCTTCCACCAGCCAGTCTCTTTTTCGTAATCTGCAAGATGCGGCGCGAGCGCGCGTCGCACCAGTTCCATTGTATCGCAGAATTCCTCTGCGCGCTTGCGATGCCTGCGAGACACAAGGGTTCTACCGGACGAGAAGCGTCGCATCGCATCTCTATCCCCAACGCACCCTTGGGCTATGTCGTACAGATTTCTTGTGATCGCTCCGGTGCAGTTGAAAGTCTCGTAATTAGGACGGACTGCGAGGGAAAGAAGTGCTCGCGCCGGATGCGTGGCGAACCACGCATCCTCATCCAGCCATTCGACAAGCTTCCTAATTTGGGAGCCCAGTACGTCCCAGTCCGGTTCTTCGCCCCGGCCGTGGTATCCGGCTCCCAGCGCTTCTGACAATGCGTAAACTGTTCCCGGAAATGTGGTGTCATATGGTCCGTTGTCCGTAGCCATTGTTGTCTCCTTGGTTTGTAGTCGCACGTGAACCGCGCGAACCGATGGAGTGATGCACCACGTCCGAGGGGACTTTGCTTGGGGGCTTATTCCAAACCGGCTTAATGTACAGGCGCGCCCAAAACAAAATCGCCCGGCAGGAATCCTGCTGCCGGGCGCTTTGCAATCTGTATCTGCGCGTGCGCGGGACTACTCTGCGATACCGCTGAGTTTTTCAAGCTGCCACGAATGGCGACTTTCCATCCGCTGCTCCTGTCTTTTGAGCAACGCGACAAGTTCCTCCGCGACCCGCCTTACCCGCCCGATCTTCTCTTCGGGAACAGTCAGGCAGCAGTTTTTCAGTTGTTGCTGCAAAAAATCCGTCCGCCGACGAAACGGGTCCGGACACCTTCTCGGCTGGCGAGCTACCATCGTTTTTCTCCTTGCTGCATCAAAGCCGCGCGGCGCACCACGCGTCGAGCTGGCCGGCGCAACCCACCACGGCGGAGAAGGGTTTGTTTGGGGGTTTATTCAGGCAAGCCGAGATGGTCCCGTTTCGGTGGGCTGCTCCCGCAACGCCTTGTAGCCGGCGTAGTCGCGAGCGAATTGCTCCGCATCAATGCGCAGCTCGAACTCCACGCGCGCCATCGCTTCTTCCAGGGTGGTGTGCTCCTTGCGGCAAATGCCGTTGATGGACGACCACCACACCCAACCGTCGCTGTCCCCCTGGGCCTTGCCGCGCGACACGCTGGCGTGGAAGCGGACGTTGCCGTGCCCGATCTCTAGCCCGTAGCCCTCGCAGTCGCCGCGTCCCCAGCGGGTCCAGTCGTGCCGCATGGCGGGAACAATAGGTGAACGACACGTGGCTGTCGAATCTTGCGGCACCCGGCAACGCGTGCTCCGGTGCGGATTCCGAGAACGCGGGTCCGATCATGGCGGAAAGCGCGAAGCCCAACAAATCGAAACCGACTGAAGTGGTCGAATGCAGCGAGTGCGATGCAAGGGTCGCTGCTACCGTTGAAAGCTCCTACGATGTTTTCTTAGACGACCCGGGTTTCACCATCCGATATTTGTTTTTGAAATGCCCACGGTGTGCGTCAGCCATTCTGGCCCATCAGGATGACGAGGATGCGAGGTACGGCCAAAACCCAGAAAGGTGGAGTATCCCGATCCGCCTCTATCCTCCCGCTTCCACGCGGCAGCTGGGCGTATCCGTGCCGGAGCCAATACGGAACGCCTTTGTGGAAGCGGTTGCCTGCTTCGAAGCCAAAGCGTTCACAGCGTCCGCGATTATGTGCAGAAAGGTGCTCGAAGCCGTGTGCGTTGCTCACCACGCAAAGGGCAGGGGTCTCGCTGCACAATTAAAGTACTTGGCGGACAAGGGTGAATTCGACAAACGTCTCTTCGATTGGATATCAGCGCTGCGGGTTGCTGGGAACGAAGCTGCACACGACGTTGGAGTGACTATTTCCCGCGAGGACGCTGGCGACCTGCTCGATTTCGCAGAGGTGGTAACCGAATACATGTACACCTTTCGCGAGAAGTATGCCGCGTTTCAAAGGCGTCGGAGTGCGCGCACGAACAAGGATAAAAGTGGATTTGACGTGGACCTTGAATGAGAGTGGCCGAGGAGGGGCGCTTGTTTGACATTCTGAATTCCAATTTTTTCTCCGCCTTCTTCGGGGCAATTGCCGGCGCGTTGGCGGCAGCTTGGCTCGCATGGCACACCGAAACACGCCGGCAGCTCAAAGATGAAATCCTTGCGTGCAATGTCGCGATCAACCAGTGCGCCGCGATAGCCAATTCGTTCGTAGCGGTTAAGCGGCAGACTGTTAGACCTGTCTGTTTGCGCTACGCATTGCAGTCCATCGCGCTGTTCTTTCACGGCGTGAACGTCGGTGGAGGCGTTCTTGAAATCGCTCTGGATTTTAACGTATTGACCTCACCTTGGACTTCTATCGACACTTTGAATGGCATTATCTCGACGCGCATTTGGTCGGCGGCGCAGCCGTCTGCGTTGGCAGCGTCACTTTCACAAGCGATACATAATCAACGGAACGCTACCGAGCGCAGAAACGAAATTGGACAGAAGATTGCGGCATGCCAGCCCAACGAAAAGACAGCTCGTTACTTTGGGTTGCGGTTGCCAACTGGCGGGCTGGATACAAGCTATCCCGACATCATGTCTGGCTTGTACTCCTATACCGATGATTGCATTTATTTTCCTGCGCTCCTGGCGGCTGTACTGACGGCGCATGGAAACGCTCTCGCTGCAAAACTTGGCAGGTCTGCACCACGGATTAAGACCCTGGACCTGTCGGCGGTTCAGCGCGACGGGCTTTTGCCTGAACCGGCGCAATATCCCGAGTTCGAATCAGTGTACCGGCCCAAAGACCCGGAATTGGTGGTAGGCATGTGACCTTAAACGCCTAGCTCGCTTACGCGGCTAACATGAACAATCCAACCACAATCGCGGCACCGACAGCTGCCACGACCTGTGGACTGTCAGGGCGGAGACCGTGGCAATAATTGACGAAGTGCTCACAGTTGAACGAACCTAGGCTGTATTGAGTCCCGATGAGACGGCGCGCGCGGAACAGCACGGCGAACGGCGGCAGCTTGCTCGGGTACCCGTCAATGCGAACCATTTGCCCGTTGGCGAACACGTCCCATTGCAATTCCGCGACTCCCAGTCGGGGGGTGTTGGCAATAACGGTTGGCTTGCCGTTCCACCAGCGGTCCGAAACGATGCCTTTGTGACGGAAAAGGCCCAAAATGACGATGTAGACTACCGTTCCGGGTCTCGGGTAAATGAAGACGCCCATGCGACTCACTCCAAGGTTATATATAACTTAAACGCATATGCCCCCTCCGCTGTCAAGAGCGCCAACCGCGCAGATTCCCTACACCGCCTTAATGGGGCAGGTGCTGAAGTGGTACCGTGAAAGACAGGGTTGGCAGCAGTACGATCTTGCGCAGGCTTTGGGCATTTCGCAGCCGGCCTATTCGCGGATTGAGGCGGGGGGCACATCCATTTCGATTTCGCAGTTGCGAATCATCGCACAAGTCCTGAACGTCCCTCCCAACCAAATCGTGCTTCGCACTGACCGTTGGGCGAATCAGTTGGGGCAGCGCGGGGTGATCGTCACGGACCAAAGGGAAGTGCCCAAGGCTGCCTTGCTGCTGGCGCTTGGGGTGGTGGCAGCCATTGCAACAATGGCCAAGTAATTTGCGGCTTGTGCGCTCAAGCAGTTGCGACAGCCGTTCATGATTCGGGCTTATGACAATCGGTAAGAAGCTCAAGGTCCGATGCAGATACTGAAACTGTTTGAGAACCGAGCGCTTTAGCTCTCGTGCAAATTTCCAATAGCCGCCGCAGGCGTCTAGTAGCAATCTCTGAGCACCTTGCGACATAACCTTCTTTGTCGCCCCATTCTTGGGTTTGCTCTGCCGGCAAACCAGCCGTGCCGAATTCCCAGTACTCGCCTATGTCGCTCGTAATTTTTTGGATGGCGGCTTCACACGCGGCAATTGCAGAAGCTATTGGAAGCTGAACGGCAGACTCCGTCGCACGCGATTCGCCCATTGGCGCGTCACTCCGACTTTCCGATTGCATAGTCACGCAGGACAATCCCGCTGTCGATGCTTGGGCACCGGGAAATGTGCCGTTTGAAATTCGCCAGCCGACCTGCCAAGCCAGACACTGGGTCCCCGAATCACGCCGGAGTCCGTACAATGCCTACCCCGGAAGAATTCGCCCGCTCCATACTTTGTATGCGGGATGAAGCGAGAGTCTATCAGGCGGAAGCAGAGCGGGTTGGCAATGAACGTGAAGCCCGCGCGTTTGGACGCGAGCTACGAAAGGTCGAAAAGATGATCCTTGACTACGGATTGGAGCGCTATGCCCAACGCACTTAACGGGGAAGCGTTCGGCCTCGCTATCCCCAGGCACAGCCGCCCAAGAACCCAAGCACCGGCTTTGTTGTCTCTTCGAGCAGGACGCGTCGGTCTGCCGCCAACTCACGATCTTGGGCTGACCAGTTTTCTTCTTGCGGCGCGTCCGTTAGACGGCTGATGAGCTTGTCCCGGATGGCATTGCTGCGCAGCGTGGCGGGCGTTGCCAACCACTTATCGGCTTCTTCGATGAGTACGTGCATGGCGTGTTCCCTTCGTTTCAGGTCCACCACTGTCGCGTCACGATTGTTCGAATGCACGTTGCTCGGCTCCCCCAGCCGCTCCCCCGAACGGCAACCCGAAAAGCAGGCTTTCGCTAAGCCGCTGTTTTTATGGGATTAAATGGTGGGCGCGACAGGGATTGAACCTGTGACCCCTCCCGTGTGAAGGGAGTGCTCTCCCGCTGAGCTACGCGCCCGTGTCCCTTGCCGGGATCGGCGCTCTACCGCGGGGGACGTGGGCGGTCAAGAAAGCGTATCCCTCCGTGTCTCGATGCCGCGCGGCGCTTCAACCTGGCAGGATCTCGCCCTATTTCTCTGCATCAGTGGTTTGTTTTCCTTCTCCTAAACCTGCTCCGGGCTGTGAACATCTGTTCTGGTTGACAAAAATACATTATCGGTAATATCATCTCGCGTGATGAAACCTGGCACGAGCTCAAGTCGCGCGGGGCTGTTCCTGGGACGCGGGCGTCCCCCCGCATCTCGCGTCGAGCAATCTCGCGCGCACCCACCGAAGGCGGCGATGCGCCTGGCACTGTCCGGGGCTCTGGACTGTACAGAGAAATTCCCTGCTTCAGGGAATTTCTCAGGGAATTTTGTAAAAAGTTGGCTGACGTACCGGGCGCAGGTTTCGATTTCCTCCCCCGCGCGGAACGCGTGGGGGAGGGGGACCGCGAAGCGGTGGAAGGGGCCATTCGTTTCACGCGCTGTCAGATGCCCCCTCCGGTGCGGAGTTTATCCTCGCGCCGGCCTTCGGCCGGACCCGGGGGCACCACCTCCGAAATCTTCCCTGGTGCAGGGAGAAAAGCAGGGAGGTTTGAAAAAAGGGAGGTGGGAAATTTTGCACCGCCAAAGCGCCAAGTCCGGCGACAGTTTTCAGAATGCCGCCCCGCACTGTTGGGTGGCTCTGGACTGTACGGAGAAATTCCCTGCTTCAGGGAATTTCTCAGGGAATTTTGTAAAAAGTTGGCACCGTCCCGCGCGCAGTTTCGATTTCCCCGTCGCGCCAAGCATCGGGAGGAAAACTTTCAAACCAAATCTTCCCTGGTGCAGGGAGAAAAGCAGGGAAGAATCAAAAAATGGGGTCCGAATTTCGTTTGCCTCCCCCGCGGAGCAACAGCGAAGCGGGGGAGGTGCCGCGCAGCGGCGGAGGGGGCGGTTAGATCGTCACGACCAATTGCCCCCTCCGCGGAGTTTATCCTCGCGCCGGCCTTCGGCCGGACACGGGGGCACCACCTCCCCTGCACAGTGCATGTGCGGGGGAGGAAAGCACCTGTACAGAAAATTCCCTGGTGCAGGGAAAAAAGCAGGGAATTTTGTAAAAAGTTGGCGCCGGCTTTCGATTTCCTCCCCCGCGCGGAACGCGTGGGGGAGGGGGACCGCGAAGCGGTGGAGGGGGCCATTCGTTTCAGACGCTCAGGTGCCCCCTCCGGTGCAGAGTTTATCCTCGCGCCGGCCCTTCGGCCGGTCGCGGGGGCACCACCTCCCCCACGCAATGCATGCGCGGGGGAGGAAAACAGAGGCGCAGTGCTACGGTCCGAGAGAATGCGGCCCTGCGCTGTTCGGGAGCTCTGGACGTACAGGGAAATTCCCTGTTCAGGGAATTTCTCAGGGAATTTTAAAAATAATTGGGGAGGCCTTGCTTGCGTTTTTCAATCTTTTTCCGCGGCGGGTTCCGGGTATCCGCCGGCGCGGGAATGACGAGGCGTTTGCGAAAGAATGTGCCCGACAAGCTGCGGCAATTCCGCAAATTCGTCGGCGATCGCATCGGCGCCGAGCGTCTCCACCGGATCGGGCGTGTAGCCGTACGTCAACAGGATCACGGGCACGCGAGCGGCGCGCGCCGTGCGAAAGTCCGTCGTCGAATCGCCGATCATGAGCGCGCCGGCGCCCTCGCCGCCCACCTCTTCCACCACGTGATGGAAGACGCGCGCGTCGGGCTTGGTGTACGAGAAGCGGCCGGCGCCATGGATCGCCGCGAAGTATTTCGCGAGGCCCAGCGTCTCGAGCAGCGGCACCGCCAGTTCCTGCGGCTTGTTGGTGAGCACGCCGAGCCGCGCGCCGGCCTCGACAAAATGCGCAAGCGTCGCTTCCACACCGGGAAAAGGCCGGCTCTCGTCGGCGATGTGCGCGCGGTAATGGGCGATGTAGTCGTCGATGAGCGCGGGCGCACGGGCGTCGGGAAGGTCCGCGCCGGTCTGGCGGAACGCTTCGGCGAGCATCGTGCCTGCGCCGTGGCCGACGAGATGCTTCAGGTCGGTGCGCGTCACCGGCCGCCGCCCTTCGCGCACCAGCACGACATTGAGGGCGATCAGAATGTCGGGCGCGGTGTCGACCAGCGTGCCGTCCAGATCGAAAATGAGGGCAGGGGTGCCATTCATCCGGGGTGATTAGCACGGGGCGGCGTCGCCCCCTCACCCATTCGCGGCGCCGACGCGTCGCTCATCTCCCTCTCCCCCGGTCCCGGGGGAGAGGGAAGCACGAGCGCGAGCGAGTGCGGGAGAGGGGGCCAAGTCGCGAAGCGTCGCAAATCGTGTGTTTGCCGCGATTCCCGGGCAGGATAGGGGGCAACCGAGTTTCCTTTTACCCTCATGCTGAGCCTGTCGAAGCATGAGGGCGCGCGGGTGACACCCTCACCCTTCGACAGGCTCAGGGTGAGGGGTACACTGGTCGGCATGACGAATCTTGCAGGCATTATCCTGGCGGCGGGGCAGGGGACGCGGATGAAATCCGCGAAGCCCAAGGTGATGCACGCGGTCGCCGGCCGGCCGATCCTCGGTCACGTGATCGCGGCGATGCGCGGAAGCGGGATCGAACGTCTCGTCGTGGTCACCGCCGCGGACGCCGAAGAGGCGCGCGCCTATGCCGGGTCGCTCGGCGCCGAATGCGTCATCCAGGAGCCGCAGCTCGGCACCGGTCATGCGGCCAACGCCGCGCGCGGTCTGCTCGGCGCTTTCGAGGGCACCGTGGTCGCGACGTACGGCGACATGCCGCTCGCCACGGCGGCCTGCTTCGACGCCTCGCTCGCAGCGCGCCGGAAAACGGCACTGTCGATCGCGGCATTCCACGCGAAAGATCCGGCTCAGTACGGCCGCGTCATTCTCGATTCCGAGGGCCTCCTCGACCGCATCGTCGAGTACAAGGACGCCAACGAACAAGAGCGCGCCTGCGATCTGTGCAACGCCGGCATCTTTGCCGCGGACGCCGGAGCCTTTTTCCGCTGGACGGCGGCGCTCGGGAACGACAATGCCCAGCGCGAATATTACCTGACGGACATTCCGGCGCTGGCGCGGCGCGACGGCGTGCGTTGCGCCGTCGCTCTGGTGAATGAAACCGACGTGATGGGCGTCAACAGCCGCGGCGAGCTCGCCCGCGCCGAACTGGAGATGCAGGCGCGGCTTCGCAAGCACGCGCTTGCGGGCGGCGCCGGTATGCAGGATCCGGACACCGTCTATCTTTCCTTCGACACGGTGCTGGAGCCGGACGTACAGATCGAGCCGTTCGTCGTCTTCGGTCCCGGCGTGGTGGTGCGAAGCGGTGCCACCATCCGCGCCTTCTCGCATCTCGAAGGCGCCGAAGTGGGGGCCAACGCCATCGTCGGACCCTATGGCCGGCTCCGGCCGGGCGCCATGCTCGGTGAGGATGTGCATATCGGGAATTTCGTCGAAGTGAAGAATTCGCGCGTGGAAAAAGGCGCGAAGGTGAACCATTTGAGCTACATCGGCGATGCGACGCTCGGAGAAGGCGTCAATATCGGCGCCGGGACCATCACCTGCAACTACGATGGTTTCGACAAGCACCGGACCGAAATCGGCGCCGGCGCGTTCATCGGTTCGAACACGGCGCTCGTGGCACCGGTGAAGGTCGGGGAGGGCGCCTATGTGGGCGCCGGCAGCACCATTGCGAAGGACGTGACGGCGGATGCGCTCGCGGTGGTGCGTGCGGACAAGGTCGAGAAGCCCGGCTGGGCGGCGAAATTCCGCGCCCGGAAAAAGGCGGAGAGGACCGCTAAGGATTAGGCAGGAATTTGGTCAGATGGCTACGCCCCCTCACCCATTCGCGGCGCTGACGCGCTGCTCATTTCCCTCTCCCCCTCAAAGGGGGAGAGGGAGGCGAGCCGCGCAGCGGCGAGCGAGAGAGGGGGCCGTGACGTTGTACAAACGGAGCGTTGCCTGAATGTGCGGGATTGTCGGCATTGCCAACGGAGACGACGCGGCGCCGATGCTGCTCGAGGCGCTGAAGCGCCTCGAATACCGCGGCTACGATTCCGCCGGGATCGCCACGCTGGTCGACGGCCATATCGAGCGTTGCCGCGCGGCGGGCAAGCTGAAGAATCTTTCGGCCGCACTCGCCAAACATCCGCTCGGCGGGCGCACCGGCATCGGCCACACGCGCTGGGCGACGCATGGCGCGCCGACCGAAGAGAATGCGCATCCGCACGCGACGTCGCGCGTGGCGCTGGTGCACAACGGCATCATCGAGAATTTCCGCGAGCTCCGCGACGAACTCGAAGCCAAAGGCCACCGCTTCGATTCCGAAACCGACACCGAAGTCGCGGTGCATCTTGTCACCGACAATCTCGAATCCGGCATGGATCCGGCGCACGCCGCGATGGCCGCGGTAAAGCGGCTGACCGGCGCCTATGCGCTGGCGATGATCTTCGACGGCGAGGAGTCGCTCGTCATCGGCGCCCGCAAGGGCAGCCCGCTCGCGGTCGGCTATGGCAGCACGCAATCCTATCTGGGCTCCGACGCCTTCGCGCTGGCGCCGTTCACCAGCCGCATCGTCTATCTTGAAGACGGCGACGTGGCGGTGCTGCGCGGCCCCGACGTACAGATATTCGACGCCGAGGACAGGCCGGCCAATCGCGAATTGCGCAATGTGGGCGGCGCCGAAGGCTTGATCGACAAGGGCGGTTTCCGCCATTTCATGGCGAAAGAAATTCACGAGCAGCCGGAAGTGATTTCGCACACGCTTGCGCATTATATCGATGCGTACAGCGCGCGCGCCAAGATCGACGCGCGCACGCTGAAGGTGCTGGCGAACGCGGGGCGGCTGACGCTGTCGGCCTGCGGCACCGCCTATTACGCAGGCCTCGTCGGCAAATACTGGTTCGAGCAGCTGGCCCGGCTTGGCGCCGATGTCGATGTTGCCTCCGAGCTGCGCTACCGCGCGCCGGTCTACGCCAAGGACGGTGCTGCTCTCTTCATCTCGCAATCGGGCGAGACCGCCGACACGCTGGCGGCGCTGCGTCACGCCAAAGAACACGGCCAGACGACGCTCGCAATCGTCAACGTGCCGGAAAGTTCGATCGCGCGCGAGGCCGATATCATGCTGCCGACCTTTGCCGGGCCCGAGATCGGCGTCGCCTCGACCAAGGCGTTCACCTGCCAGCTCGCGGTCCTGGCGGCGCTGGCGATAGCGAGCGGCCGCGCCCGCGGTGCACTCGACGAAAAGGAAGAGCGGCGCCTCTGCGTGGCGCTCCTCGAAACGCCGCGGCGCATCGTCGAATTCCTGCGTGAGGAACGAAAGGTCAAGGCGCTCGGCGAGAAGATCGTGGACGCCCGCGACGTGCTCTATCTCGGGCGCGGGCTCAGTTATCCGCTGGCGCTCGAAGGGGCGCTGAAGCTCAAGGAAATTTCGTACATCCATGCCGAAGGCTATGCCGCGGGCGAGATGAAGCACGGGCCCATTGCGCTGATCGACGACGCCGTGCCGGTGATCGTGATCGCGCCGAGCGACGCTTTGTTCGAGAAGACCGCGTCGAACATGCACGAAGTGATGGCCCGCGGCGGCAAGGTGATCATGATCTCGGACGAAGAGGGGCTCGCGAAAGCGGGCGACGGCGCCTGGGCGAAAATCGCGCTGCCACGCACCGATCCGATGCTCGTGCCGCTCCTCGCCGCCGTTCCCGTGCAGCTGCTCGCCTACCACACCGCCGTCGCCAAAGGCACGGATGTCGACCAGCCCCGCAACCTCGCCAAATCCGTCACGGTGGAATGACGCACTCACCGCACGGAGTTGCCGCCACCTCCCCCTTGCGGGGAGGTCGAAATTTGCGCAGCAAATTTCGGGTGGGGGCTTTCGCATGAACGCGGACGAGTACAAGCGCGCGGCGGCGGAGCGGGCGCTCTCCTATGTCGAATCCGGCATGCGGATCGGGCTCGGCACCGGCACGACGGCGGAAATTTTCCTCGAAGGGCTGGCGGAACGGATTCATGCCGGTTTGCCCATCGTCGGTGCCGCCACATCGCGGCGCACCGAAGAGAAAGCACGCACGCTCGGCATTCCCCTCGCCGACCTCGACAATCTCGCGCCGCTGGACCTTGCCGTCGATGGCGCCGACGAGGCGGACCGCGAGCTCAATCTGATCAAGGGCGGCGGCGGCGCGCTGCTGCGCGAGAAGATCGTTGCCGCCTCGGCGCGGCGGATGATCGTGATCGCGGATTGCTCCAAGCTGGTCGAGCGCCTCGGCCGTTTTCCGCTGCCGGTGGAAGTGACGCCGTTCGGTCATGCGACGACGGCGAACCGGCTGCGCAACACGGCGGCGTCGCTCGGCTATCAGAATGTGTCGATACGGTTTCGGGACGGCTTCATCACCGATAGCGGCAATGTGATTTACGACTGCGGCTTTGGCGCCATTGGCGATCCGCGCCTCCTGGCGCTCGCGCTCGCCGTCATCCCCGGCGTTGCCGCCCATGGCCTCTTCCTCAACCTCGCTTCCACGCTCATCATCGCCGGCAGCGGCGGAGTCGAAGTGATCGAAAGAAAGCCCTCACCCTGAGCCTGTCGAAGGGTGAGGGCCTCATGCTTCGACAAGCTCAGCATGAGGCATTTTGTTGAAGGGGAGCTGATGGCATCGAGGTACGACTTTGATCTCTTCGTCATCGGCGGCGGCTCCGGCGGCGTGCGCGCGAGCCGGCTCGCGGCAAAGACCGGTGCGCGGGTGGCAATTGCCGAGGAGTACGGTTTCGGTGGCACCTGCGTGATCCGCGGCTGCATCCCGAAAAAGCTGTTCGTCTATGCGAGCCATTTCGGCGAAGCGTTCGAGGACTCCGCGGGTTTCGGCTGGACGGTGCCGGAGCGGCATTTCGACTGGGACAAGCTCGTCGCCAACAAGAACAAGGAGGTCGCGCGGCTCGAGGGAATCTATCGTGAGAATGTCGAGAAAGAAGGGGTGGAAGCGATCGTTGACCGCGCGGAGTTCGAGGACGCGCACACGGTTCTCCTGAAAAAGAGCGGCAGGCGCCTGACCGCGGAGCGGTTCCTCATCGCCACCGGCGGACGTCCGTCGCGCGACATGGGGAGCGCGCCTGGCGCCGAGCTCTGCATCACCTCCGACGAGGCCTTCTATCTCGAGAAATTCCCGCGGCGCATCGTCATCGCCGGAGGCGGCTATATCGCCATCGAATTTGCCCACATTTTCCACGGCCTCGGCAGCGAGGTGACGCTCGTCTACCGCGGCCCCCGAATCCTGCGCGGCTTCGATGACGACATGCGCGATGCGGTGACGCGCTCGTCGGAAGCCCGCGGCATTCGCGTCGTCCTCGATCGCGTGTTCACGAAAGTGGAGAGGCGCGGCGATGAAGTGTTCGCCTTCACCGACAAGCACGAGATGCTGGAAGCCGATGCGGTGATGCTCGCCATCGGGCGCGCGCCGAACACCAGCGGCATGAACCTCGACAAGATCGGCGTCGCCCTCGGCAAGAAGGGCGAAATCAAGGTCGACGAATTCTCGCAGTCGAGCGTGCCGCACATCTGGGCGGTCGGCGACGTTACCGACCGTCTGCCGCTGACCCCCGTCGCCATTCATGAGGCGATGGCCTTCGTGAAGACGGTGTTCGAGAACGATCCGACCCCGGTCGATTACCATTTCGTGCCGACGGCGGTGTTCAGCCAGCCCGAGGTCGGTACTGTGGGCCTCTCAGAAGCCAGGGCGCTCGAAAAAGGTTATGCGATCGACGTGTACAAGGCAAATTTCCGGCCGCTGAAGAACACGGTCTCCGGCCGCGCGGAGCGCTCGCTGTTCAAACTGGTGGTCGATGCAAAAACTGATCGCGTGCTCGGCTGCCATCTCTTCAGTCCGGAGGCGGCGGAAATCATCCAGGCCGTGGCTGTGGCGTTGAAGATGGGCGCCACCAAGGCCCAGTTCGATTCGACCGTCGCCCTTCACCCAAGCCTCGCCGAGGAACTGGTGACGATGCGCGAGAAGGCCTATTCGAAAGCGCCGTCCGTGTAGCGCTCACATCATGGCGGCGAAGGGGGCGAGCGCCGTTTCGACGTCTTCGAGGCCGTGCGTCTGGTTTTCCTCGTCGGTGTCCTGCGCGTAACGCTCGGCGGTCTTGAGCGCATCTTCGGCGACCGACAGCCGCTTGCTCGCGTATTCGGCATAGGTGAGCTCGCCATTGTACAAGGCGACGCGCAGCTTGGCGCCTTCGATCCAGGCATCGGTGATGTAGCCCTTTAGCTTTTCGACTTGCGAAGCCGTCGTGTCCGGCGGCAGCGGCGCCTTGTCGATCAGCGGCCGTGCTTCGGCCTGGCATTGCTCGATCAGCTTCGCCCAGGCGCCGATCGCCTGCTGCTCATCTCCGGCCGGCGCGTTCTTGTTGGTCAACACTGTGAACGGCACCGGGCCGTCCGGCGGATTCTTGATCAGCTCGACCTTGCTGCGGATCGGATCGAGGCTCGCCACGTTCATGCGTGCCGCGCAGGCGTTGGTCGCGGCCACCGTTTCGCTCCCGAAGCTCCCCGCCGCGACGTTGTAGCGGATGTTGCCGATGGTCCCGCAGGAGACGAGGGCGAGCGCCAGGAGCATAACGAGCGGTCGTTTCATGGGAGCCTATGGTTAACAAAACATGCCGGGCCCGGTTTTAGGGCAGGAGCGCGGGCTCTGCCAGCGGGCCGGGCCTTAGGTCGACCGTCCTGAAATCTCTCGCGGGCTACCCCACATCCGGCGTATATCCGCGGCCTCTGCAAAGGAAACATAGTGGCGCAGCCTTGGAGTCCGTCGAGTTGGCGCGGGAAACCGGTTCTTCAGGTGCCGGAATATCCCGATCCGGCGGCGCTCGCGGCCGTGGAGCAGCGCCTCAAGACGCATCCGCCACTCGTCTTCGCCGGCGAGGCGCGGAGCCTGAAGGCGAAGCTCGCGCAGGTGGTCGAAGGCAAGGCGTTCCTGCTCCAGGGCGGCGATTGCGCCGAGAGCTTCGCGGAATTCCATCCCGACAACATCCGCGACACCTTCCGCGTGCTGCTGCAGATGTCGGTGATCCTCACCTTCGCGGCGGCGATGCCGGTCGTGAAGCTGGGCCGCATCGCCGGCCAGTTCGCGAAGCCCCGCACGGCCGATTTCGAAACCCGCGGCGAGGTTACGCTTCCCTCTTATCGCGGCGACAACATCAACGCGATGGAGTTCGACGCCGAGAGCCGCAAGCCCGATCCCCAGCGCCTCATGCAGGCTTATGCGCAATCGGCGGCGACGCTCAATCTGCTGCGCGCCTTCGCGCAAGGCGGTTACGCCGATCTGCACAATGTCCATCGCTGGACGCTGGGCTTCATCGCGGGCTCGCCGTCGGGCGAGCGCTACCGCGCGCTGGCGCAGCGCATCTCCGAAACGCTCGAATTCATGGAAGCCTGCGGCATCACCCCGGATTCGACGCCGCAGCTGCGCACGACGGAATTCTACACCAGTCACGAAGCGCTGATGCTCGGCTACGAACAGGCGATGACGCGCATCGATTCGACGAGCGGCGACTGGTACGACACCTCCGCACATTTCGTCTGGATCGGCGACCGCACCCGTGCTCCTTCCGGTGCCCATGTCGAGTTCTGCCGCGGCATCAGGAATCCGATCGGGCTGAAATGCGGGCCGGCGCTGGAGGAAAGCGAGCTGCTCAAGCTCATCGCGGTGCTGAATCCGGAAAACGAGCCGGGGCGCCTCACGCTCATCTGCCGTTTTGGCGTGGACAAGGCGGGGGAAAAACTGCCGCGGCTGATCCGCGCCGTGCGCCGCGAAGGCGCAGCCGTCGTGTGGTCCTGCGATCCGATGCACGGTAATACGATCACCGCGCAGACCGGCCTCAAGACGCGTTCCTTCGAGCGCATTCTCAAAGAGGTGAAGACCTTTTTTGATGTTCATCGCTCCGAAGGTACGCATGCGGGTGGCGTGCATTTCGAGTTGACCGGGCAGAACGTCACCGAGTGCCTGGGCGGCGCACAGGCGATCTCGGAAGAGGACCTGTCGCGGCGCTACCACACGCATTGCGATCCCAGGCTCAACGCCAACCAGGCGCTTGAGCTTGCTTTCCTCATGGCAGAAAGTCTGCGCGCCGAGCGCATGAAGGACGCGCGTTTCGCAGCCTCGGCGTAAAGGTCCGCGACATCCGCGGGCGGCAACCGAGGGCGAAGGATGGGTGCGGCGCGGCTGCTTGCGAAAGGCTGGATCGTGTTCGCACTCTATACCGGTGCGCTCGCGCTCGGCGGTGCCGCCGGCGCATCGCACGCCGCGGCGGCGGGAACCGTCGTCGTCTGTCTGCTGCTCTTCGGCGCCATGGGGCTTCTGTTCATCTCCGGTTACGGACTCTCGGCCGGCCATGTGCATCCGCCGTCGCCGGCAGAGATCAAGCTACAACACCTGGTGCCGGGATTTTCCGAGCTGGTGTTCATCGCCTTCGCGCTGATCCTTCTCCTGGTGCAGCTCTTTTATGCGCCGGCCTATCACGAGGGGCCCGCGGTCGACGGACTGGAACGTGCGATGGGTGTCGTCGTGTTCGGCCAGCGACTGCTGGAGAATGCGCTTCTGCAATGTCACGCCGATGGCGGCCGGTTGTTCATCTCTGCCCTGGCATGGACGCTGGCGCTGATCTTTCTTGGCTCGGCGCTGTCGCGTCTCAAACTGGGCGCCACCCTCGTGCGCTTCGAACGCAAACGCCGGCCGGAGGCGCTTGGTGCGCAGCCGCTCGCCTTTGCGCTGGGGCTCGTCGCCGTGGCGGGAATTCAACTCCTGTACATGGGCACGGCCTATACGCTGCTTCCCTGCCGCGCGCTTGCCGGTCTTTTCGGCGGCGCCATGCTCGGTATCGGCCCCCTGATGCTCGCCTACCTGATCGTTGCCGCGCTCACCAACCTTCTGGCCCTGGGGCCGGAGACGTAGCCAGCGGGTGGCAACGTACGTTTTCCTCCCCCGCGCGAAACGCGTGGGGGAGGGGGACCGCGAAGTGGTGGAGGGGGCGGGGCGCTCGTGGTTCCTTCCGTGTCGTGTTGCTGAGCTCGCTCTTTCCCGTGCTTCGTCCGGGTGAGGAAAGCTAAGCCGCCGGTGAGGGACGCTATTCCCGCGCCAGGCGCACGAGCATCTTGCCGAAATTTTCTCCCTTGAAGAGGCCAATAAACGCTTCGGGCGCCTTCTCGATTCCATCGACGATCGTTTCCCGCCACTTCATCTTGCCGGCCTTGGTCCACGTCGCCATGTCGCGGATGAACTCCGGCATCATGTCCATGTAATCGGTAACGATGAAGCCCTTGATGGTCAGGCGTTGGGGAATGACCATGACAATATTTGGCGGCCCCGGCGGGGGTGCTGTCTCGTTGTACTGAGCGATCATTCCGCAGACGGCGATGCGTCCGTTGAGGCGCATGTTCGCGAGCGCCGCGTTCAGGTGTTCGCCGCCGACATTCTCGAAATAGACGTCGATTCCTTCCGGCATGGCTTTCTTCAGCGCCGCCGTAAGGTCGCCGGCCATCCTGTAGTTGATCGCCCTGTCGATGCCGGCTTCACGCTCGAGCCAGGCGCATTTCTCGTCCGAACCGGCCGAGCCCACGACAAAGCAGCCTTTGTTCTTCGCAATCTGGCAAACGACCGCACCGACCGCCCCGCTTGCGGCGGAGACGAAGACCCGCTCCCCATCCTTCAGTTGGCCGGCGCGAAGAAGCCCGCCATAGGCGGTCAACCCGGGCATCCCGAACGTGCCCAGATAGGCCTGCATCGGCGCGAGGGCGGGATCGATCTTTTGGAGGTCGCCACCGCTCGTCACGAACCATTCACGCCAGCCCGAAAAGTTGAGAACGGCGTCTCCTTCCTGAAACCGGGTGTTGCCGTTGACCGCGACCACCTTGCCGACGGCGCCGCCGCTCAGAGGTTCGCCAACCTGGAACGGCGGAACATAGCTCGCACGGTCGACCATGCGGCCGCGCATGTAAGGGTCGACCGACATAAAAATGTTATGCACAAGAATCTGGCCTGGACCGGGATCGGGGACTGTGGTCTCGGCCAGCTGGAAGTTCTCGGGACCGGGGAGGCCGGTGGGCCTGCTTCTCAGGCGGATTTCACGGCTTTTGGGCATCGCTGACTCTCCGGCGCGGGGTTAACAAAGCAAAGTACCAGCGAGTCCGGGCGTAACAAGGCGAAACATTTTATGAGTCGCGCCCCAAGCCCCTTCTGTGGCTGATAACCCCTTGTGTCTACCCGGTGATTTGCATTGCAGGCATTCCAGAGCCAGCGGCTCCGCCCCGTAAGGGCCGGAGTCGTCGGAATGGGGGCATTCGGTCGGCATCACGCCGCAAAATACGAAGCGATAGACGGCGTCAGCCTTTTCGGGGTGGCTGACGTGTGCGCCCAGGCCCGCCGCGGTGCGGCGGTGAAGCACGGCGTACCCGTATTTTCGGATTGGCGCGATCTGTTGGGCGCAGTGGACGTGGTGAGCGTGTGCTCGCCCGCGATTTCGCACGCCGCGATCGTGCGCGCCTTCCTCAATGCCGGCACGCACGTGTTGGTGGAAAAACCCATCGCTACGAAGCTCACGGAAGCCGATCAACTGATCGCGCTGGCCGAAGCCAAGAAGCGGGTCCTGACCGTCGGCCATCAGGAACGTTTCGTCTTCGCACGCACCGGTCTCCTCGATTACGACGACGCGCCGGTCTCGATCGAATGCTGGCGCATCGGCGGCTGGACCGGCCGCGGCGCCGATGTCAGCGTCGTGCTCGACCTCATGATCCACGATCTGGATCTCGTGCATCGGCTGGTGCCGGCCTCGCTTGCCGAAGTGGAGGCGTCGGGCCGAAGCGTAAAGAGCAGGCTCGCCGACGAAGTCGAGGCAGAGCTCGGCTTCGATGACGGTACGCAGGTGCGCCTGTCCGCGAGCCGCGTTTCCGGCATGCGCCGCCGGGGGATGCGGGCCATCTATGCCGATGGCGTGATCGAAATCGATTTCATCGCCCGCACCGTGCGCAACACCACCCGGCGTCATCTCAATCCTTTGATGCTGCACGATCCCCTGGGCGAAGCGGTCGCCGCATTCGTGCAGGCCGCGCAGGGTGACGGGCAGGCTTTTGTCAGGCCAGAAGAAGCGCGCCTCGCGCTTGCCACCGCGCTCGAGATCGACAAGGCGATGGTCCCCATGGCGCTTCCCCGCGCCACCGGCACCTACGCGCGGGCGTAGGTCGCCCTACTCGAAGACCTTCCTCCCCCTCCCGGTCCACAGCGCAGGGGAGGAAAAATCAGGCGTGAATGGCTAAATCAGCTCCATGACCGCCACCTTCCGTATCGCGCTGGCGCAGCTCAATCCGGTGGTGGGCGACATCGCCGGCAACATTGCCAAAGCCCGCGTAGCGCGCCTTGAGGCCGCAAAAGCGGGCGCCGATCTCATCGTCTTCTCGGAACTGTACGTTATCGGCTATCCGCCCGAAGATCTCGTGCTGAACAGGGCATTGCAGGAGGATGCGCGCGCGGCGGTGGAGAAATGGGCCGGCGAAACGGGGGATAGTGGCCCGGCGGTGCTTGTCGGCGCGCCCTGGGTGGATGACGGCAAGCTGTACAATGCTTTCGTCCTGCTCGACCGTGGGCAGGTCGCCGCGAAGACGTTCAAGGTCAACCTTCCCAATTATGGCGTGTTCGATGAAAAGCGCGTTTTCGCGCCGGGGCCACCGCCGGTCCCGTTCGACATCCGCGGGCTACGCATCGGCATTCCCATCTGCGAGGACATCTGGACACCGGACGTCGTGACTTGTCTCACCAAGGCTGCCAGCGAAATTCTGCTGGTGCCGAACGGCTCGCCTTACGAGGCCGGCAAAGAGGAAAGGCGGCTGTCGCTTGTTCACCAGCGAATCGCAGAAAGCGGCCGGCCGATGATCTATCTCAACCAGCTCGGCGGACAGGACGAGCTCGTTTTCGACGGCGCATCGTTCGTCGCGAACAGCGACGGCGCTGTCGCAGTTGCGTTGCCCGCCTGGGAGGAGCGCGTCGCGATCACGGAATGGCGGCGCGGCGGAGGCGGCTGGGTTTGCGAAGCGGGTGAACGCTGGCCGGGCGAAGACCGTTCGTCATCGATCTATCATGCGATGATGGTGGGCCTGCGCGATTACGTGAACAAGAATCGTTTTCCCGGCGTGGTGGTCGGTCTTTCCGGCGGCATCGATTCCGCGCTTTCCGCCGCGGTGGCGGCGGACGCGTTGGGCGCCGATCGCGTCCGCGCGGTGATGATGCCGTCGCGCTACACGGCGCAGGCGAGCCTCGACGACGCGGCTGAGTGCGCGCGCCTGCTCAAGTGCCCATACGAGATCATACCGATCGAGCCGGTCGTCAGTGCCATGAACGAAACCTTGTCGCCGCTGTTTGCCGGCCGGGCGAGCGATATGACCGAGGAAAATCTGCAGTCGCGTCTGCGCGGCGTCATCCTGATGGCCATTTCCAACAAATTCGGTCCGATGGTGCTGACGACCGGCAACAAGTCGGAAATGAGCGTCGGTTATGCGACGCTCTACGGCGACATGTGCGGCGGCTTCAACGTGCTCAAGGACGTTTACAAGACGGAGGTGTACAGGCTGGCGCATTGGCGGAACGCTAATATGCCGAAAGCCGCGCTCGGTCCGGGTGGCTGTGTGATACCCGAAAACATTCTCGTGCGGCCGCCGACAGCGGAGCTGCGCGCAAACCAGACGGACCAGGATTCCCTTCCGTCTTATGATATTCTCGATGGCATTCTCGCATTGCTGGTCGAACGGGAGATGTCCTTCGAGGAAGTGGTGGCGAAAGGCTATGATCCGGCGACGGTGAAGCGTATCGAACACCTTCTCTACATCTCCGAATACAAGCGCCGCCAGGCGCCGCCAGGCGTGAAGATCACCTCGCGCAATTTCGGCCGCGATCGCCGCTACCCGATTACCAACGCCTTCCGGGATGCGCGATGAGTCTCGTCGTCCGCTTTGCGCCGTCGCCAACCGGTTTGCTGCATGTCGGCAACGCGCGTACGGCCATGCTCAACCATCTCTTTGCGCGCAAGGAGGGCGCTCGCTTTCTCCTGCGCATCGACGACACCGACACTGAGCGTTCGAAGCCCGAGTTCGAAGCGGCCATCGTCGCCGATCTGGCATGGCTTGGCATCGGCCACGATCTCTTTGCGCGGCAGATTCTGCGCGCCGATGCGCATCGCGCGGCCGGCGAGCGGCTCAAGGAGCGGGCGCGCCTCTACCCCTGTTACGAGACGCCGCTTGAACTCGAGCGCAAGCGAAAGCGACAGATCGCGCGGGGAGCACCGCCCGTTTACGACCGCGCGGCGCTCGATCTCTCGTCCGAGGAGCGCACAAGGCTGGAACAGCAGGGGCGTCTGCCGCACTGGCGATTCAAGCTCACGCACAATCGCATCGTCTGGCGCGACCTCGTGCGCGGCGAAGTAGAGATCGATACCGCGACGCTCTCCGATCCGGTGCTGATCCGGGAAGACGGGCGGTTTCTGTACACGCTGCCGTCCGTGATCGACGACGCGGATTTTGCGGTCACGCATGTAATCCGCGGCGAGGATCACGTTACCAATACAGCCGTGCAGATCGAGATTTTCGAGGCACTCGGCGCGCCGGTGCCTCGGTTCGCGCATTTTCCGTTGCTCATCGGCGCCGGCGGCGAGGCGCTGTCAAAACGCCTTGGCTCGCTGTCGCTGAAGTCGCTGCGCGAGGAGGAAGAGATCGAGCCCCTTGCGCTCGCCTGTTATCTCGCAAAGACCGGCACCTCCGATCCGATCGAGTTGCGGACATCCCTGGATGTTCTTGCGCGCGAGTTTGCGTTTGACAAAATCGGACGCGCGCCGGCGCATTTCGATCCGGCCGAACTGGTGCACCTCAATGCGAGGCTGCTCCACAGCCTGCCATACGATTCGGTGCGGTCGCGTCTTGCCGACTTCGGCATCGGCGATGGTGGCGCGTTCTGGGACGCGGTGAAACCGAACCTGACCCGCATGACCGATGTCGTGGACATGTGGCGCATGGTGCAGGGGCCGGTGGCGCCGACAATCGAGAATCCGGAACTGCTGCAGCGGAGCGCCGAATTGCTTCCGCCCGAACCCTGGAGCGAAGACGTCTGGCAGGATTGGACAAAAATGCTGGCGGAGAAGACCGGCGCAAAGGGCCGCGCGTTGTTTCATCCGCTCAGGCTGGCGCTTACGGGACGTGAGAATGGACCGGAGCTGAAAAAGTTGCTACCGCTCATCGGTCGCGCCAAGGCTTTGGCGCGGCTCAACGGCGAAACCGCGTGATGGCCTGGTCCCAATTGCAATTCTGCGGCTGACGCCCCGCGCTTCTCGTTCTGAGCTGTCATGGCTCGCGATTCGCGCATGATCACAGGTAAAACGGTTTGGTTCGTACGGGTTTTCGATGACGCTCCGCCTTTACAACACGCTGACACGCGCGAAGGAGAAATTCGCGCCGCTGGATGCGAAGAACGTACGGATGTACGTCTGCGGACCCACGGTTTACGATTTCGCACACATCGGCAATGCGCGGCCGGTCATCGTCTTCGATCTGGTGTTCCGGTTGCTTCGTCACCTCTACGGCGCGGAACACGTGACCTATGTCCGCAACATCACCGACATCGATGACAAGATCAATGCGCGCGCGCAGGAGGTGAAGAGCAGCGGCCCCATTCTCGACACCATACGCGCGCTCACGACGGAAACGGGCCGCCTCTATCACGAGGATGTGTCGGCGCTCGGATGCCTCCCGCCGACGCACGAACCCCGCGCGACGGATTACGTACCACGCATGATAGCGCTTATCGAGCGCTTAATCGCAGCAGGATTTGCCTATGAAAAGGAAGGCCACGTGCTGTTCGATGTCTCCGCCAAAGCGGATTACGGCAAACTCGCGCACCGCTCGCTGGACGAGATGATCGCCGGCGCGCGAGTGGACGTTGCGCCGTACAAGCGTGGCCCGATGGATTTCGTGCTTTGGAAGCCATCCGGCCAGAACCTTCCGGGATGGGAGAGCCCGTGGGGCCGCGGGCGTCCGGGGTGGCACATCGAATGCTCGGCGATGGCCGGGGCGCTCCTCGGCGAAACCTTCGACATTCACGGCGGCGGCATCGATCTCGTTTTCCCGCACCACGAGAACGAGATCGCGCAGAGCGAGGGTGCGCATGGCGGCCATGCGCTCGCGCGGGTCTGGATGCACAACGGCTTCCTGAACGTCTCCGGGGAGAAGATGTCGAAGTCATTGGGAAACTTCCTCACCATCCACGAGCTTCTCGCCGACTGGCCAGGCGATGTCCTCAGGCTGAACATGCTTCGCGCGCATTATCACCAACCGCTCGACTGGACGCTGCAGGGCATGAAGGAAAGCTCGGCCGTGCTGGAACGCTGGTACGCGGCGGCGGAGGGCGCAAAGGCGGACAGCGCGGGCGAGGGAGTGATGCAGGCGCTGCTCGACGATCTCAATACGCCGCAGGCGATTGCCGAGCTGCACCGCGCCGATGCGGGCGAGCTCGCGGGCGGGCTGGCTCTCCTGGGTTTTACAGTTGACCGAAATCGAATTGCACCGAGTGCATCCATTCCGGAAGAGGAGATCGAGCGCGCTATCGCTGCCCGCCATGCGGCGCGCAACGCGCGCAAGTTCGGCGAGGCCGATCGCATCCGCGACGAACTCGCCGTCAAAGGCATTCAGCTCAAGGACAATCCCGACGGAACCACAGGTTGGGACGTGAAGCGGTGAGCGGGGCTATTCACCCTCCCCCGGAGGGAGGGTCGATAATTGCGAGCGACAAGCGCGAGCGATTTTCGGGGACGAATGAAGCCAACACGGCCGGCGCGTCCGACGATTCCGTTGGCATCGCTTACGCGGCCGTCGCTTACGTGCTGTGGGGCATCGTACCGATTTATTGGCGACTGCTCGACGGCGTGCCCCCGTTCGAACTCACGGTCCACCGCATCGTATGGTGCGCGCTGCTCGTCATGATCGTGGCGCTGGTGCGCCGCCGGCTTGGGCATCTCAGGCAAATCCTCCGCACTCCGCGCCTGCTCGGGACGCTCACGCTGACGAGCCTCCTGATCTCCACGAACTGGACGGTGTACATTTATTGCGTGTCGTCGCGGCAGCTCGTGGAGGCAAGCCTCGGCTATTACATCAACCCGCTGATTTCGGTTGCACTGGGCGTGATTTTCTTGGGCGAGCGCATGTCGCGCGTGCGGCTCGTGGCGATCATACTGGCGAGTGGCGCGGTGGCCGCGAAAGCAGTTTCGCTCGGCCATTTCCCCTGGATTGCGCCGGTGCTCGCGTTTTCTTTTGGCTTCTACGGTTATTTCCGCAAGCTTGCGCCGGTGGATGCGCTCGACGGATTGCTGGTCGAAACCTGGATCCTGTTGCCCATCTCGGCGGGTCTGCTTTTCTACTGGTCCTTCGCCGGCGTATCCGCCTTTCCCTCAAGCAATCTCGGGCGCGACGCGCTTCTGATCGGCGGCGGAGCCATTACCGCAGTGCCGCTCGCGTTGTTTGCGGCGGGTGCGCGGCGCATCCGGCTCTCGACCTTGGGCTTCATGCAGTACCTCTCGCCGTCAATCACGCTGCTTCTGGCGATCTTGGGGTTCGGCGAGAAATTCACGCGATTGGATGCTGTCGCCTTCGGCTGTGTGTGGGCGGCGCTGTCGCTGGTGGCGGTCGAAAGCCGTATCACGCGCCTTAAAGTGCGCGCGCGCCAGGCAGCTGTTTGAGGCGGTCGATCGCTTCGGCCGGCGTCGTGACGAACGCGTGATAAGAAGCGATTTCCATCCGCGCAAAACCCTGTTCGACCACGCGATCGAGCAGCGCTTTCAGAGGATCAAAATAGCCCTCGATGTTGACGACGATGATCGGCTTCGCATGCACACGCAGCTGCGTTGTCGTGATCACTTCGAAATATTCGTCGAGCGTGCCGAGTCCGCCGGGTAGAATCACGAAAGCGTCAGCAAGCGCGAGCATCCGCGCTTTCCTCTGCTGCAGATCGGGCGTGATGATCAGCTCTTCCGCGGACTTAAGTGGCGGTTCGAGGCTGCGCAGGAACGCGGGCAACACGCCGATCACCGCCGCGCCGGCGGCGCGCGCCGCGCGCGCGACTTCGCCCATCAGCCCTACGCCACCACCACCAAAGACGAGTCGATAGCCGTTCTCGCCCAGAAGTTGCCCAAGTTCGCGGGCGGTTTCCGCGTAGACGGGCTTGGCACCCGGCGAAGAGCCGCAAAACACGCAAATGCTGCGTCCGTTCCCCCAGTGCGAGGGAAACGGCAGGACGTCGGATTCCTCCAGAGACATATCTCGTGCGCTCATATTGCGATGGGCCATTCGGATACCTAAACAGGTTCTAGACGAAAAACCGGAGTATTGCGCTCGCCCGATTGATAACGCGCGAGAGCCGAGCGAAGCGCCGCAATGCCCGGGAAAGGCAACATGGCTGAACCCCATCCCCTGCTCGAATCGGGCGACGGTACGCCGTCGCTCCGGCCGCTTACCATGCTCTTGCCGTATCTTTGGCCGAGGGGCCGGCCCGACCTGAAATTGCGGGTCGTTATCTCGATGCTCTGCCTGTTGCTCGCAATCGGCGCGACGGCGGCATCGCCGCTGTTGCTTGGTTGGGTGACGGACCACCTCGCGCGCCGCTCGCCGGCGGCGATCGCGATGGCGGCCACGCTCGGCCTCATTATCGCCTATGTGCTGTCGCGCGTTCTCATGCAGCTGTTCGCCCAGCTGCGCGACGGGATATTTGCCAAAGTTCTGTACCATGCGCTGCGTGAAGTGGGCGTCGCCGCGTTCGCCCATGTGCATACGCTGAGTCTCAGGTTTCACCTCGAGCGCAAGACCGGCGGATTGTCGCGTATCATAGAGCGCGGGACCAAAGGCATCGACACGCTGCTCTCGTTTGCGACCTTCAGCATTTTTCCGACACTTCTGCAGCTCGTCATCTTTACCGCGGAGATGGTCTGGAAGCTGAACGGCTGGATCGCGGCTACGGCGCTCGCCATGGTCGGCGGCTACGTCTGGTTCACGTTCGCCATCACGCGCTGGCGCGTGCGTTTCCGCCGCGAGATGAACGACAGCGATACCGATGCCAACACCAAGGCGGTGGACAGCCTGCTGAACTACGAGACGGTGAAATATTTCAACAACGAGGCGCATGAAACTCGGCGCTTCGACCGCTCGATGGCCAAATACGCCAACGCCTCCATCCAGGCGCAGATTTCGCTCTCCGTCCTCAATACCGGCCAGGCAACGATCATGGCGCTTGGAACGGGCATCGTGATGATCCTGACGACCATCGGCATCGCGCAAGGCCGCTTCACGGTGGGCGATTTTGTGATGGGCAACGCGATTCTGATGCAGCTTTACGTGCCGCTCAACCTGCTCGGCACTGTATATCGGGAGATCACCCAGGCGCTCGTCGATATGGAGTCGATGTTCCGGCTGCTCTATCAGCCGCAGGAGGTGAAGGACAAACCGGGCGCAGGGGATCTCATCATCACCGGCGGCGAAATTCGATTTGACAACGTAGTATTCTCGTACGAGCCGGAGCGCGTGGTACTGAAAGGCGTGACATTCCGGGTGCCGGCCGGGAAAACCGTTGCGGTGGTCGGTCCCTCCGGCGCTGGCAAATCGACGATCTCGCGCATTCTGTACCGATTCTATGATATCGCGACTGGAAGCGTGACAATCGACGGTCAGGATATCCGCGACGTGACGCAGGCGTCGCTGCGTGCCTCAATCGGCATCGTTCCCCAGGATACGGTGTTGTTCAACGACACGGTTCGCTACAACATCGCCTACGGCCGCATTGGCGCGGGCGAAGAGGATATCGAGAACGCCGCGCGGATGGCGCAGATCGATCCCTTCATCCGTGAATTGCCGCTCGGCTATAACTCCATGGTCGGCGAACGCGGGCTAAAGCTTTCGGGGGGCGAGAAGCAGCGCGTCGCTATCGCGCGCACCATCCTCAAGAACCCGCCCATCCTGTTGCTTGATGAAGCCACCTCGGCGCTAGACACGCATACCGAGCGCGAAATCCAGAGCGCGCTGGCCGCGGTCAGCCGCAACCGCACGACACTGGTGATCGCGCATCGCCTTTCGACCGTGGTGGACGCGGACGAAATCCTGGTGCTCGACCACGGCGTGATCGTGGAGCGGGGACGCCATTCGGAACTGCTGGCGAAGGGCGAGCACTACGCCGCCATGTGGAACAAGCAAAAAGAGGCCGCTGCGGCGCGCGAACGGCTGAAGGCGGTCGAGAGTGATCCCGACGTGCAATCCCGGCCTGCCCGCTCAGCCGTTGCGGCTGAATAGGGCGCCGCCGGCTGCCCTTTTCTTTCGCCGACTTTGTGCCCATGTTTGGCAGGCATCCGGCAAAGTGTGCGTGAAATGGCATTGATCGGTCCCAGCGGCAGGCCCTTGGCAGGAGGGGCGGCGAAAACTGCCCCCGGCGCGGCTCAGCCCGGCGCAGTGGTCAAGGACAGTTCGCTCGAAACCTTTGCGGCGGACGTTCTCGAAGCCTCGCGCCAGGTCCCGGTCATCGTGGATTTCTGGGCGCCCTGGTGCGGCCCCTGCAAGCAGCTCGGGCCCGCGCTGGAAAAAGCCGTCAACGACGCCAAGGGCGCGGTGAAATTGGTCAAGGTCAATATCGACGAGAATCCCGAGATCGCCCAGCAGTTGCGCATCCAATCCATCCCCACCGTCTATGCCTTCCGTGACG
>DATAQZ010000026.1:0-2136 GCA_036264415.1 Rhizomicrobium sp.
AGAGCGACAAGCTCTTCTCGACGTGGCCGCGTACCGCCAGCCGGAAGGAACCGACATCGATCTCGGTGGGGATGACGGCCCAGTGCCAGCGGACATAGAACCGGTCGTTCGGCGTGAAGACCGACTGATCGAACACTTCGAACGGTGTTTCGAGCAGAGGTGGGCGTGTGCGCTGAAGGATGAGCGCCCCCTTCTCAGGAAAGGCCGTCGTGATCGTCCGCTCGTCCGGCCCGCCCGGCAGCGGGAGCTTGACCACCGCATCGGCCGATGCGGGCGGCGAAGCCAGTGCCAGTGTCGCACCCCCAGCCGTCTCGAGAAACCGACGCCGGGACAAAGGAGAGCAATAAGAGCGTGCCCGCGCCATGGCCGTTCCTCCAGTCGGATTCGGACGCGGGGAGACTATGCCTCGACGGGGTCTCGCGCAATGCGTTCTGCCGGCCACGCTCGCGGTGAACGGAGCGGGAAGCTTTGTCGTTACCGAAAACCCAGTCTCGGGATAATGCGATGCGGTGTTATCAATTTCTGCACGAACGCGTGTTTCCGGCGCCGCCGGCTTTCCACCCCCGGCGAACACCAGTCTCGCTGCTCCGCACCGCCGCAGAACTCGCCGAAGCCCAGCAGCTCACCGTCGATAATCGTTACTCGAGCATCGCCCGTTTGATGGCGTCCCAATACATCTGCGTGCCGAAAATCCGTGGCCGATTCGAAAATAATTTTTTGCTTGGTCTGCGCAGGGCTGAATTGCCGGAAGAGTGAGGCGATCTCAATCTCCTTGGGGATATTGCGGCCGGAATGTAGTAAGCAAGCCGCGGGCCCGAAACCGCAGACTGCTCGCAAGGCGACGGTCAGGATCAGTTAGTGAGATTCTGATTCTGCGCCGCCCATAGGGAATGGTGCAGATCGGCGACACACTGGCTGAAAATTGGACTGCCGGGGTCAATACCCACAGCGGCACAGGCCGGACTGTCCTGCACCCAGGCGCTCTTCTTGGCACTCTCGGCCGCATTGGCGCTCTGGGTAGCAGACCGCCTCATCTCGCCGATGATGCAGCAGGGCAAGCAGCCGTTCTGGGCTCGGCTCCAGCTTCTTGCGCGGCTGACGCTCAATGCCCGGAACTATGCCGCCAACCAGCCAGCTGGACTGGCTCAGCTCGACGCCGGCAATGATCGTCCTATTGGCGGCCGGGATCGCGCGGGATGTGCGAGGCGACGCAGGGTCGAGCGACCACGCGCCGGTCTGGATCGAACTTGCAGAAGCCGAAAGCGGATCACGGGGCCAGCGCGGCGCCTGAGAACGTGATCGCCTGCTCGGGGCGAACAGAAGCGGTTCGAGCGCGCCCACTCGCCGACGACGGGCCGGATCACCCGCGCCGGGATCGAACTCGCCACAATCGACGCGCATCGTGCAGCGGAAGCGGCGGCCGACATCGAACGTGGACGAGATGGTGTTGCGGGCAAAGGCGCGGCGGAATTGGGCCGAAATGAGTGACTTTTCCGAGGCGGGCTACGGCGGGCCATTCCGTTCCTTCTCGGGTCAGGGTCGAGGCGCACCAAGGGATGGGTGCAAGCGCAGCGGCGATTCGAGAAGGCGTTCCGAGCCGAGCGCACTGCAGACATGCGCGCCCATTGCCGCAACTGACCTCGGCACCACTGTCGTTACCGTCGCGGAATAATCCGAAGCGCTCCACCGTCTCCTCGGATCCGAGATCACGCAGAGGCGAGCGATTACTGAGCGACGTCGACTGGCCAGTGGTATTTGCGTACGCGTCCCCTAATGGGAAGATATGATCTAAGTGTCTGGCTCTGAAATGAAGGAGGGCCCTTCGAGGCCGGCAGTCAGGTGCAGGTCTCAAGCCACGCGAGCTACTGTCGTCAAGAGCGATGGTGGTGAGCGTTGCGGAAACGTCGGGACAAGATCCCGGCAGGCAAGGTTGAGAGAGGCGAGCGCAAGCGAACCGTCGATGAAGGTGTCGAAAGCTGATTAGGCGATGTCGAAACCGGGGGGTGACCCTTCTGCCGGGATCAGTTCGGGAGAACCCTGAAGCCCACCCGAGCGGCATCCGGCATTTAGGCGGCGCACGAAGCTCAACCAGGCTCTTGTACGCCCCCTACTTGACATCTGTGCATATGCGCCTAC
>DATAQZ010000054.1:0-68274 GCA_036264415.1 Rhizomicrobium sp.
AGACCTCCTCGAGATCACGCCCCGCGATCACCCGCTCGTCGACGCCCTCGAAACGGCCGCAGACCAGGACGGCGCCGGCGCCGGCGGCGAGCGCCCGTACCCGCGCCTGGGTCAGCGGCCGTCCGCGCGGGCTCATCAGCAGGCGGGGCCGCGGATCGTCCGGCGCAAGCCGCGCGTCGAGCGCCACCGCCAGCACGTCGGCCCGCATCACCATTCCCGGGCCGCCGCCCGCCGGCGTGTCGTCAACCGCGCGGTGTCTTCCGATGCCATGCGCGCGGATATCACGGACTTCAAGTGACCAGAGATTGTTCGCCAGCGCCTGTCCGACCAATGAAATGTCCAGCGGCCCCGGAAACATTTCGGGGAAGAGGGTAAGCACCGTCGCTTTCCAGCTCACTCGACGCCGCGCTGCTCGCGCGCCTCGACGTCTTCCGGTTCGCTGACGATGACGCATTTGTTGCCGAGGTCGATTTTGGGCACGAAGTCGCGCGTGAACGGCAAAAGCAGCGTGCCGCCGTCCGGGCGTTCGAGTTCGAGCACGTCGCCCGCGCCGAAATTGTGGATGCCGCGGATCTCGCCGATGACGCGGCCTTCGCTGTCCTGCGCGCGCAGGCCGATCAGGTCCGCGTGGTAAAATTCTTCCGGCGCCGTCGCCGGCAGCGCCGAGCGATCCACCAGCAATTTCGCATTCACGAGTCGCTCGGCGGCCGCGCGATCTTCAATGCCCGTAAAGCGAACGACGGCCCCGTCGGATTTGTCCGCGCGCAACGCAGCGATCTCGAGATTTCGTCCCTCCGCCGTGTGCAGCACGCCGTATTGCGCGAGCTTTTCGGGCGATTCGGTGAAGGTCTTCACGCGCACCTCGCCTTTAAGCCCCTGCGCAGCGGTAATGACGCCAAGGAGAATGTCCGCCGCCATCGGCTACGCGAGAAGCGTCAGGCCTGCGGCGGCGGCGCCGCCGCTGCCGCAGCGCGCTCCTGCGCCTTCTTCTTCGGTTTCGCCTTCTGCGGATTCTGCTTCGAAAGCGGTTTCACGAGAGCCGCGTCCGAAAAAAAGCGGTGTACGCGGTCGGTGGCAGTCGCACCTTTGGCGATCCAGGCCTTCGCCTTGTCGAGGTCGAGCTTCAGCCGGTCGGCATGATCGCGCGGCAGGATAGGATTATAATAACCGATCTTCTCGATGAATCGGCCGTCGCGCGGCGAATGCGAGTCCGCGACGACAATGGCATAATGCGGGCGCTTCTTTGTACCGCCGCGCGACAGGCGAATCTTCAGGGACATGGTTGTTTTCCTTTCGTGTAAATGTTGCACGTTGACCTGGTTATCAGCATCGGGATTCCCTTGTCGATCGCATATGCTCAGCGCCCCTAGTGGCGGCCGGGCATGAAGCCCGGCGGCATTCCCGGCATTCCACCAAAACCAAAACCGCGCGCACCGAGCTTGCCCACGCGTTTCATCATGTCCGACATCTGCCGGTGCATTTTGACCAGCTTGTTGACGTCGGAAACTTCCACGCCGGCGCCGGCAGCAATGCGCTTCCGCCGCGAGCCGTTCAGGATGTCGGGTTTGGCACGTTCCTGCCTGGTCATTGAGTGGATGATGGCTTCCTGTCTTTTCAGAATGCCATCGTCGAGACCGGCCACGGCCAGCTGATCTTTCACTTTGCCCACGCCGGGCAACATCGCGAGCACACCCTGCATGCCGCCCATCTTCCGCATCTGGCGCAGCTGATCGGCGAGATCGTTCATGTCGAACTCGCCTTTCTTCATCTTGCGCGCAAGTTTCTCGGCTTGCTCGCGATCGATTGTTTCGGCGGCTTTCTCGACGAGACTGACCACGTCGCCCATGTCGAGCAGGCGCGCGGCTACGCGGTCGGGATGAAAAGCCTCAAGCGCGTCAAGCTTCTCGCCCATGCCGAGGAACTTGATGGGAGCGCCAGTTACCGCGCGCATCGAAAGCGCAGCGCCGCCGCGCTGATCGCCGTCCGCGCGGGTAAGGATGATGCCGCTCACGCGTACGCGCTCATTGAAAGATTTGGCGATGTTGACGGCGTCCTGTCCGGTCAGGCTGTCGGCGACGAGAAGCGTTTCGTGCGGCTTCACGGCATCGCGAATCTGGGCGGCTTCGAGCATCAGCGCTTCATCGATGTGCTGGCGCCCTGCCGTATCGAGGATCAGTGCGTCGTAGCCGCCGACGCGGGCCGAGGCGAGCGCGCGCTTCGCAATGTCGAGCGGCAGCTGGTTTGCAAGTATGGGAAGCGTGGCGATGCCCGCCTGCTCGCCCAGAATCTTTAGCTGCTCCATGGCTGCGGGGCGTCGCACGTCGAGCGAGGCCATCAGCACGCGCTTCTTTTCGCGATTCTGCAGCATCAGTCCGAGCTTGGCCGATGTGGTTGTCTTCCCTGAGCCCTGGAGGCCCACCATCAGGATCGGCGCGGGCGGACTTCCGAGATCCAGCGTCTCGTTCTGTGCGCCCAACGTATCGACGAGAACGTCATGGACGATCTTGATCACCATCTGCGCGGGCGTGACGGAGCGAAGGACGGATTCGCCGAGCGCGCGCGGCCGTACCTTGTCGACGAACTCCTTCACGACAGTGAGCGAAACATCCGCGTCGAGCAGGGCGGCGCGGACCTCCTGCAACGCAGCCTCGACATCGCTCTCTGTGAGCGCGCCGCGGCCCTTCATCTTGTCGAAGACGCCGCCAAGGCGGCTTTGCAGTGACTCGAACATTTCGTCCCAAACGCCTGACGCCCCAGGGGGCGCATCCGCGCTGCCTGGGGGCGATCCCGGGCCGCGCCCGGGACCGGAAGGCACCATGCCTTACCGGAATGCCGTGCGATTTAGGCGCTGGCGCGCAGAGTGTCAAACCTTGCTGGCGCCATCGCTTGTTCCCAAGGACGCCAGCGGTTATGTCTCGCCCGCCTCCAACAAGTCTTCCCCATGCGCCATCTGCGTTTTCTGCCCGACAACACCAACATCAATTTCATCGGCTGGCGCTACTACGCCTTTGCCGCCGACGCGGTCTTGTTGCTGATCGCGATCGTTTCGATTGCCATGCAGGGCTTCAATCTCGGCATCGATTTCACCGGCGGCGTGCTGGTCGAAGCGAAATCGGTTCACGCGATCGATATCGGCAGGGTTCGCAACCAGGTCAATCAGATCGGCTTCAACCAGTCTCAGCTGCAGTATTTCGGGGGCGGGGAGTGCGACAGGCCGGCCAATTCCTGCGTGCTGATCCGCGTGCAGCCGGACGCAAGCCACCCTGGCCAGACGGCGGTCGATGCGATCAAGGCGAAGCTCGGGCCGGGGTACAATTTCCGCCGGGCCGAAGTGGTTGGACCCAAAGTCAGCCAGGAACTGTTTTCCGACGGCGTGAAGGCGACCATCCTCGCGATCGTGCTCATCTCGATTTATGTCGCGGTGCGCTTCGAATGGCAGTACGGAATCGGTGCCGCCATTGCGACCGGTCATGACGTGTTCGTCACGGCGGGACTTTATTCGGTTTGCCACATGGAGTTTTCGCTGAACTCCGTTGCGGCGCTCCTCCTGCTTGCCGGTTATTCGATCAACGACACGGTCGTGGTGTTCGACCGCATCCGCGAGAACCGGCGCAAATACAAGCGCATGGGACTGAAGGAACTGATCAACCTTTCCACCAATCAAATCGCGACGCGCACGACGCTCGTGTCGGCGGCGACCGCGCTGACCATGGTGCCGCTGCTGTTCTTCGGCGGTCCGGAGCTCTTCGGTTTCAGCGCCGCAATTCTGTTCGGCATCCTGGTGGGGACCTTCTCTTCCACCTATGTCGCGGCGGCGCTGTTGCTTTATCTGCCGCCACTCGCCGGCACGCGCGAAGAAACGGCCGTAGCGACCCGCTAGATTGGGTGGCCCGGACGCGGTTAGGCCCGCGCCGGGCCATGACAGCCTTTTTTCTTCTCCGCGTCTTCGCGCGAGCAATGCGTACAATCCGCGACCCTGACAAATTCAGGGTAACCCGGTTTGTCGCCCTTTGCTCAAGACCGAGATGAAATTCGTCAAATCGCAGGGATGCGGCCAGCGATTCGGAAAATGGAGCGCCCGATTTTGTTTCGCTCTCAGTTGCGATCGATGCGCGCGGCAAAACAGCGGCGGGCCGCGTTGTGGGCGTGAAGGTAAGCGACCGCGGGATTTGCCAGCATCCTGAGAACCGAGGTTTCGACTTCGGTGCCGGCGACCACTTCGGCATCGATCATCATGTCTTTCGCATCGAAGGCGCGAAGCGAGATGGCCTTGCGAGCGGAAAGCACCGGCGGAATGGCGTCGAGGAAAGCGCGGGGTGCGGTCGCGGCTTCATTGACGAAGATCGCGTGCCGCCCACGATACGGCGTAGCGGCGGATTGATATTCGTGATTCAGCAGCAGGAGAGTATCGCCGGGTTTCGCATCCTCCAGCAGAACGCGGCAGGGATAGCCAACGGGCGCATCGGCGGTGACGCGGACAATGCTGTTTCTCGCGAGTTCTTCGTCGGAGAGGCCGAAGAAGGGCCTGAACGGCTCGACCGGCAGGCCGGCAATGGAATAGGCCACGGCAGGTTCCTTTCGAAGCGCGGTCCAGCGTGGACCGCCAATGACAAGAATGAGGAAGGAAGTTGGTGTGCATATAGCGCGGATCAATGTCCGGCGCGACGACGGACTGGCACAATCCGGACTCCGCACTCGCACTCAATGTCAAGGCTCGCGCGAATGCGCAGCATCCGCGCGAGCATGACAGTTAGTGGTCCAAGCCCGGACGACGCGACGCGAACAACTCAGAACGGGTTCAGCGTCTGCTCGCGCGTGTAGGTGAGATAACCCGCATTCACACCGGCCCTCAAGCCGATCCCGGTCCGCATCGGTGCGAGGGTAATTCCCGCCGCGCGCTGGTAGTTCACGCCGATACCGGCAATGAAGTAATAACTCCCCTCAACGCCGGGAAATTTCTGGAACAGCCGTTCGGGCCGGCGCAGGTTGTACACTAGCGTGAAGCATTTGGATGCGTTGGCGCCGATATCGAATCCGACCGACGGGCCCTGCCAGTACACCTTCACTGGCGCACGGTCTTTGCGGATCAGCCAGCCCGAGCCGTAGCGCAAGCCGACGACAACGGCGCCCGAGCCTTCCTCGCCTTTGATGTAGGCGTCGGGCAGCCCCTGCTCGGCAAAAACCCGCTCCACGGCTTTCGCAACCGCCGCCGTTGTCGTACCAAAGAAGTCCGATGCCGCCCGAACGATTTCGTTCTGCGAAAACGACTCGTCGTCCTGGGCGCCTGCCGGCGCCGACGCCATCATCAGTCCGGCCGCGAAAGCAAGCACCGGCACCAAACGGAAGAGATTCATTCGACCCTCCTGCGAACACGGGCGTTTACCTTGGAAGCGGGGTAACACCGCCCTGATTCGCAAATGGAGCCGAGATTGTTGACCGAAAGAGGGCAGAATGCGTGCCAATTGGACCGTCAATAAGGCGTCGCGCCTTGGTGGTTGGGGATGGTTCGCGATCCTCGCCCTGCTCGCGCTCCTCGTCGCTGCCTTGTGCTATGGCATTTTTGCCTGGCAGGACGTGCCGAATGTCGGAATTCCGCCGATCGGCTGGTTGTTTCTCGCCTTGGGCGTGATTTTCACGATTCTGGTGGGCGGCGGACTGATGGCGCTGCTCTTTTATTCCAGTCGCAGAGGCAAGGACTTCTAAAAGCGGCTCGCATTATCGGCGGCCGCGGGCGACAAAGAACGGATTGGCAAATTTTTCTTCGACCTTGCCGTACACAAACGGCCTCCCGTCGATGGTCGTGACGCTGCCGCCTGCCGCCGCGAGAACGGCATGTCCGGCGGCCGTGTCCCATTCCATCGTGCGGCCGAGACGCGGATAAAGATCGGCTTCGCCCGCCGCGACGAGGCAGAATTTGAGCGATGAGCCGGCGCTCACGAACTCTTTGACCGGAAAGCGCGCGAGGTATTCGTCGGTCTTTGCATCGCGGTGCGAGCGGCTGGCGACGGCAATGAGCCCGTCCGCGGGGGCTCGCCTTGCCGAAATTGGACGCAATTGCGCGAAATCCGGTTCGGCGTCCATCCCGGTTATGAGATCGAAAGCGCCACCGCCTTCTTCGCCAAGAAACAGCCGCTCTTTTGCCGGCGCGAACACCACGCCGCGGACCGGACGTCCATCGATGATTTCCCCGATGTTGACGGTGAACTCGCCGTTGCGGCTCAAGAATTCCTTGGTGCCGTCGAGCGGGTCGACAAGAAAAAAATGTCTTCCGATCGCGTGGATGCGTCCCGATGAGACTTCCTCCTCGGCAATGACAGGAATGCCAGGGGCAAACGTCTGCAAGGCCCGAAGGATGAAGGCCTCGGCTTCCTCGTCCGCTTCCGTTACCGGGGAGTGATCCTCCTTGCGCCGTTCGGCGATCGTAGCGCCGGTATAATGCCGCAGAATGATCGCTCCGGCCCGGGAGGCTATTCTCGCGAGTTCGATCGTTTGCGCGCGAGCACCTTTCATCGCGGCATCTGTCATGGTTAAGCGTTCCTTAAGCGAAGTTGGAGGAGGGTTGCGAAATGGAAAGCATTGCACGCGGGAAAACCTGTCAGACGATGAATGATCTCGACTTTGCAGCTCTGCTGGTTTCGCGCGTGTGCCACGATCTTGTGAGCCCTGTGGGGGCCGTGGTCAACGGCCTCGAAGTGCTCGAGGAGGAACGCGACGGTGCGTTGCGCGCGGATGCGCTGAAGCTTGTCACCTCGAGCGCATCCCTGGCCGCGGCGCGCCTGCAGTTCGCGCGGATTGCGTTCGGGACCGCCGGCTCGGCGGGCGCGGAACTCGACTTAACGGAAGTTGGGCGAATGGTCGGCGGATTTCTTTCCGGAGGCAAATCCCGGCTCGCCTGGAATGCCGCGCCGGTGAATTGGCCGAAAGATTGGGCCAAGCTTTTGATGAATTGCGCGGTCATCGCCGCGGATGCGCTGCCCCGCGGCGGCACGGTTTCGGTAAGCACCGGCGGAGATGTGGCTTCGCCCGCGTTCGCGATACGGGCCTCGGGCCAGGGGGCGCGGATACACGAGGAAGCGTTGCTCGTTCTCCGCGGTGAGCCGAGCCTTCCTTTCGACGGCCGAAGCATTCAGCCCTACCTGACGTACAAGCTCGCAAAACTGATTAACACGCCAATTCAGATGACGTGCGACGAGGGTTCTGTCATACTCGCCGCGGGAGAAATGCGTGCAGATAGCGACGGCGGGTAAGCGCTCATTTACCCCGGTTGCGCTATTTTTTGCCTATCCTTTCCAAGGGCCCTCGCGATGTACGACCAGCTTGCCGAACTGGTGCGACGCCGTTCCGGCATCAAGCTGCCCGTCGAAAATCCGGAATTGATCGACGACAAGCTTGCGCCGGTTGCGAGATTGTTCGGCTTTCGTGATCTGCGCGGATTGTTGGAAGAGATGGCGCATCCGCCGGAGGAGCTTGCACAGGCGGTTACGGAAGCCATGACGACGCGGGACACCTCGTTTTTCCGTGACACGACCGCCTTCGACTGCCTCGAGCATGTCATCCTTCCCGCCGTACTCGAGAACCGTGCGCGTGTGAAGTGCCTGCGCTTATGGTGTTCGGGCGTATCGAGCGGGCAGGAAGCGTATTCGGTGGCGATGATCCTGGACCGCTTTCGGCTGATCGGGTCGGGATGGAAAATCGAACTCCTTGCCACCGACCTGAGCTTTGATGCTATCGCGCGTGCGCGGCGCGGCACCTACACAAATTTCGAAGTGGAGCGCGGCCTCACCTCAAACCTGCTTTCCGCCTATTTCACGTCGGAAGAATCGGGCTGGCGTGTCGCCGACCGGCTCCGCCGGATGGTGAGTTTTCGCACCTTCAACCTGCTCGACGATTTCGGCTGGCTCGGCGAACTCGATGTCATCTTCTGCCGCAATGTGCTCCTCTATCTCGACCCGAAAGTGAGAGCCGCCGCACTGCGAAAGCTCGCTCACGCGCTTGCGCCCGATGGCTATCTTTTTCTTGGTCCCCAGGACGCGGCCATCGATTTCGGCCTGCCATTGACGGCTCTACCGCAGGCGCGCGGCATATTTGCCAAGTCAGGCGCGGCCGACCGCGCCTTGGTGCGCAAGCGGGCCTGACTTCCGCAACACGCTTTCAGGATCGGCGACTTCCTTTGCCGCGTGCCTTGGCGGCGATTTCCCGCAGTTTGCCGCCTTGCCGATTCGACAGCGATGCGCCAGCTGCGCCTTTCTGCGGATCACCGAATGCGCGGCCATAGGTTTCGATCCGCTCTTCGACCGATCCCAGGAACTCGTTTTCCCAACCGGAAAGTTTGGCGCCGTTCTCGGCGGCTGCAATTCGCGCCCTCCTCAGCGCCCGGAGCGCGGCGCGCTTTGCCCTCTCGCGTTGTTTTTGGCGCTGTTCCTCGAAAGATTTGCCGCGAGAGATCATTCAGTGCGCCATGTGGGGATCGCGTTCGCCCACTCGGACAGCGACGGGAATATTGTCCACCGCAATGGGGCAGGTGAAAAACCCCGATCGCGCGCAGTTCGGGTTGTACGCCTCGTTGAAATCGATGATGATGGTGGATGGCGGAAAGGCGCCGAAATCGGCGACATCGACGTATCGTCCCGATCCATAGGCGCCCTTGCCCGTCAGGTCATCGGTAAAGAAGGCCGAGAAATCCTTGATCTTCTTTGGATCGTTCTCCCCGGCGTACATTGGCAGCCTCACGCTCTTGCCGGCGAGCATGAACCGAGCCTCGCCGACGCGATAAAACTGCTTGTCTGTACCGCGCGAGGTGCGAAAGACGCGCGGCCGCCGTCTTGGATCGGGCGAGAACTGCGCGGTAACCCGAAAGGCCGGATCATAGGGAAAATAGGAAACGCCTTTGAAGCTCTCGGCCACCGGACTCTTTTGATTGAAAACGAAGATGCGCCAGCCCTGCACGCCTGCGTCAACCTGCGTGGGTTGTCCTTCGACGTCCACGTTCCGATCGATGGCAATGCTCTTCGTGATTGCTGCCGGATCCGCGGGCTTGCCGTTCCTGGCCACGGCGAGTTTGCCATTGCGGAGCGTCACGAGCAGGATTCCTTGCGCTCCCGGACGAGTCGTCCAGTGGTAGCTGCCGGGCACGCCCCTGCGACCCACCAGCATCGCACTATCGCCGTCATGCAGATAAGCGGCGTCCTGGATCTTCAACATCGCATGCGGCGTCACGGCATACGCCTTGTTCTGGTCGGCGATACCGGCCTTCCAGGCGGCTTCCGGCGTCGGCGCCGCTGCCGTCAGGAGGAGGCTTGTCGTGGCGATGGACAGGGCGGCAACGGCGCGCATCGAATTGTCCCGATGAAGACCCAAGGGAGAGTAAAGCCTCTTTGGGGGTTGGCAAGTCGAGGAAAAACCCGGGTTGCACAAGGATTCTCTTGGGGCGTTTAATGGCCGGGATGAAATCAACGCGCGACCCGCCATGGATATTCCGCACCTATGCGGGACATTCGAGTGCGGCTGCCTCGAACGTGCTCTACCGGTTAAATCTCGGGAAAGGCCAGACCGGACTGTCGATCGCTTTCGATCTGCCGACGCAGACGGGCTACGACAGCGATCATCCCATGGCGAAGGGCGAAGTGGGGAAAGTCGGCGTCCCGGTCAACCATCTCGGCGACATGCGCGCGCTCCTCGAAGGCCTGCCGCTTGAACGTATGAACACGTCGATGACCATCAACGCGCCGGCGGCCTGGCTGCTCGCGCTTTATGTCGCGCTCGCCGATGAGCGGCGCACGCCGCGCGGCGTGCTGCGGGGAACAACCCAAAACGACATCATCAAGGAATATCTCGCGCGCGGCACGTACATCTTTCCGCCGCGCCCGGCGCTTCGCCTGACCTCCGATGTCATTGCCTTCACCACGGCGGAAATGCCGAAATGGAATCCCGTCAATCTCTGCTCGTATCACTTGCAGGAGGCAGGCGCGGAGCCGGTGGAGGAAGCCGCTTTTGCGCTCGCCGCGGCGATCGAAGTGCTCGATACCTGCCGGGTGCGTGAGGCGATTCCGCCGGAGGAATTCCCGAACGCAGTCGGTCGCATCAGCTTTTTCGTCAATTCGGGCGTCCGTTTCATCACCGAAATCTGCAAGCTCCGCGCCATGGCGCGCGTGTGGGATGAGATTGCGCGCGAGCGTTACGGCGTCGATGACCCGAAGCTGCGGCTGTTCCGATACGGCGTGCAGGTAAATTCGCTGGGCCTTACCGAGCAGCAGCCCGAGAACAACGTCTATCGCATTCTTTTCGGCATGCTCGGGGTGACGCTGTCGAAGAGTGCCCGGGCGCGCGCCGTACAGCTGCCGGCCTGGAACGAAGCGCTCGGGCTGCCCCGCCCGTGGGATCAGCAATGGTCGTTGCGTCTGCAGCAGATCGCGGCTTTCGAGACGGATCTTCTCGAGTATGACGACATTTTTGATGGCTCACATGTGATTGGAGCCACCAGCGATCGCCTCGCTGCGCAGATCAAATCGGAGATTGCGCGCATCGAAGAACTCGGCGGCGCGGGAAGCACTGCGGCGCTTGCGTACATGAAGGAACGTCTCGTGCTGTCGAATGCCGCGCGGATCGAAGCGATCGAAACGGCGGCAGAAACGCGGGTAGGAGTGAACGCCTTTACCGAAACCGAACCATCGCCGCTGACATCGGGCGAACACCAATTCCTCGTCGTGAACGAAACAGCCGAACGCAATCAGGTCGCGAGTCTTCGCCTGTGGCGCGACAAACACGACCCCGAGGGAGTCAAAGCGGCACTCGCGACCCTTGAGAAAGCGGCGCGCAGCGAGACGAACATCATGCCGGCGTCGATTGCCTGTGCCGAAGCGGGCGTAACCACGGGCGAATGGGCGGAGACGCTGCGGCGAGTTTTCGGCGAATACCGCGCGCCGACCGGTGTCGCCGCCGAGGCGTCCAAGCGCAACGAGGAGCACTTTGTCGATCTGCGCGCGCGCGTCGAAGATGCATCGCAGAAGCTTGGACGCCGTCTTTCGTTGCTGATCGCCAAGCCCGGGCTCGATGGCCATTCCAACGGCGCCGAACAGATTGCGATCCGCGCCCGCGATATCGGGATTGAGATCACCTACGACGGCATACGCTTCACGCCGGAAGAAATCGTCGCGGCGGTGATCACCCGCAGGCCGCACGTGCTGGGGCTTTCGGTGCTATCCGGATCGCATGTGCCGCTCGCCTGCGACATTGCCGAGCGCCTCTCGGACGCAGGCGCAAGCGGCGTCAGGATCGTAGCCGGCGGAATTATTCCCGAAGACGACGAGAGGCGACTGAAGCGTGCGGGCATCGCCGCCGTGTTTACGCCCAAGGACTACGATCTCGACCGCATCATGCGGCAGATCGTCGAACTCGCCATTGCGGAGCGTTAGTAGGCCGCGCTTACCTGGGTGTCGCCGACAAAATCGTCGACCACCACCAGAGCCGAATAGCCGTCGCGGAATTTGAGCTGGCCATCCGGATCGTGAAGCAGGAAGCCCTCGCTGCTCACGTTTCCAGCGCCGTCGAGATACGCGATCTTCGGCGCCTGCCCGCCAAACTCGCCGTGAACGAGGTCGAACAGCGTGTGGGCGTTCTCTTCGGAAATCCGCACGCAGCCCGCGCTCGCGCGCGTGCCGAGCGCATCGGCGCCCGCGCCGACCACACCATGGATCGCCAGACCCGTGTCATGCCCGTTCGGTTTCCAGTCGAAAAACATCGCGTACGGCATCTCCTCATTCCACTGCGAAGAGACGTGGTCCACGTACAGGCGTTTGGGGTCGAACTCGTAGTAGCCGACGGGTGTGATGGTCGACTGCAGATGCCCGTGCGCGTCCCGCTCGAGATCTTCGCGGCCGGTCGAGACCGCCCAGTTGTAAAGCAGCGCGAGATTGTCTCCGGTCTTCTCGAACACGAACATGCGCTGGGCAAACGGTCCGCGCTCGGCCTTGTCGATATAGATGAAGACATTGAAGTTGCCGAACATCTCGCGCGACAGGTTGTCGTTCAGCCGCTGCACCACCAGATCGACGACGTTCGTTTCACTCGAATCTTGCGCGAAGGCGTTTCCGAAGAAAAGTGTTGCGGCGCAAAGGCTTGCGGCCGCGAGCAGGCGCCTCGGCGTTCCGCACTTCCTGATCTTCCCCCGAAGCATGCTCGCAAACGCCATCCAAACTATCCCAAGCCGTAATGCGCGCCTTGGCGCCGAAGTTCCACTGCTCGATTTAGCCTGACCCCCGGCAATTGTGGCGGTTCTGCCATAAATCGCGGCGATGAGATGTCTGACCATGTCACTCATATATGATGCTTTTCCATGGTGTTGAACGCGCCATCGCGCGGAGCGTCACGCGCGTTGCAGCATTGCAACGATTTCGTCAGCGCGCAGGTCTGCGTTTCGGTAATTCCGAAGCGCCGCCGAGCCTTCCCGCTTCGACAGCTTGCGCCCGTCCTCATCGAGAATCAGCCGATGGTGCGCGTATTTCGGCGCAGGCAAGTTGAGCAGCGTCTGCAACACGCGCTGTACATGGGTCGACGGGAGAAGATCGCGGCCGCGGGTGACGAGCGTGATGCTCTGCGCAGCGTCGTCGATGACAACCGCGAGATGGTAGGAAGCAGGCGTATCCTTGCGCGCCAGCACGACGTCGCCGAACAACACGGGATTGACGCGAACGCGCTCGAAATCGGTGGGTGGATGACCAGCGGCCTCCTCGAAAAAGAGCTGCCCCACCCGCGCGGCAGCCCTGGCGCTGTCGAGTCTGAGCGCATAGCCACCGCCCGATCGTGTCCGCGACAGCCGCTCCTCGACCGGCAACTGACGGCACGTTCCAGGATAGATCGGACCGTCAGGACCGTGGGGTGCCTCGCCCGCGTGTGCGATTTCGGCCGCGGTTTCCGCGCGCGTGCAGAAACACGGATAAACGAGCCCCATGCGCGTGAGCCGGTCCAGCGCGGATCCGTAAACCTCCATGCGCGCGGACTGACGCAGGACCGGCTCTACCCAGGAAAGCCCCAGCCATCGCAGGTCCTGGAAAATCGCTTCAACGAAGGTCTCGCGGCACCGTGAGGAGTCGATATCCTCAATCCGCAAAAGGAAGCGGCCGCCACCCGCCGCCTCGTTCGCCGTGATCGCGGCAAAGGCGTGTCCCAGATGCAGATATCCGGTTGGACTGGGAGCGAAGCGGGTGACAAACATGCCGGTCGACAAACGGGAGGACGGAATTGGCTTTCGGTCAGCGCCAGCTTAGCGGCCCGAGGCTGCCTCCGGCCAAGGGGAAAGCCACGCATCTCGTGGTGCTGTGCCACGGCTATGGCGCGGACGGAAACGATCTGATCGGGCTTGCACCCCACTGGCAACGTGAATTGCCTACCGCGGCCTTCGTCGCGCCGAACGCGCCGGAGCGCTGTCCGGGCGCCGGTTACCAGTGGTTTCCGATTTCACGGCTTGATCCCCAGGACGTCCGTCGCGGAGTCGAAGCCGCATCAACGGCGCTGAACAGATTCCTCGACGCCGAGCTTGCGCGGCTCGAACTAACGCCCGACCGGCTGATGTTGGTAGGCTTCAGTCAGGGTACAATGCTGTCGCTGCACGTCGGGCTTCGCCGGCAAAAGCGGCCCGCCGCCATCGTGGGCTATTCGGGTATGCTGGCGGCGCCAGACGCGCTCCCCGACCTCCGTTCGGATCCGTCGCCCGTGCTGCTCATTCATGGCGACGCCGACACCACGATTCCGTTTCAGGCCTTGTTCGCGGCGGCGACGGCGCTCGGACGCGCCGGCGTGCCGGTCCAGTGGCACGTATCGACCGGTGTTCTGCACTCCATTGATCCAGACGGCCTTCGCCTCGGCGGCACTTTCCTCGCCATGGCGGTCCGCGGCACGCTCCAGGCGCGCCCGGGCGACGTTTGCTGCCCGTTGGGCTGAGATCGTCGCACCATTGTCATGGCGAATCGGATAAATTGCCACCCGGCCGGCGGGTTGGCATTTCAGCGGGTTCCCCGTAATCTCCGCCCGCCCGTAAACGGAGGTGGGCCTTCAAAGGAGCGTATCGGTGTTAGGCGCCGCACGAGTTCCCGACAACTGTCCGGCGCTGGTCTTGAACGCGGACTATCGTCCGCTCAGCTACTTCCCGCTGTCGCTGTGGTCGTGGCAGGACGCAATCAAGGCCGTCTTCCTCGAAAGGGTGCATATCCTGGCGGAATACGAGCGCATCGTGCGCTCTCCCAGCTTCGAGATGAGGCTGCCGTCGGTGGTTTCCCTCAAGAGCTATGTGAGGCCGGCGCGCCATCCCGCCTTTACGCGGTTCAACGTGTTTCTGCGCGACCGCTTCGAGTGCCAGTATTGCGGCGCCCGCGAGGACCTGACCTTCGATCACCTCGTCCCGCGCTCCCGCGGCGGCCGGACGACCTGGGAAAACGTAGTAGCCGCCTGCGCCGCGTGCAACCTCTTGAAGGGCGGCCGCCTTGCGCATCACATCGGCATGCATCCGCGGCACCATCCCCGCAAGCCCACGATCAACGAGCTGCGCAACAACGGCCGGCTGTTTCCGCCCAATTATCTGCACGAGTCCTGGGCGGACTACCTTTATTGGGACAGCGAACTCGAACCCTGAGCGCTTTCAGATCTTTTCCGAAAGCCGAATCGCCAGCCGGCAACCCGCCTTGATGGTTTCGCTCAGCAGCCGGTAGCCGGGCGCCTCCTCCGCACCGTGCGACAGCGCCTCGTCGCGATGGGCGATCTCGTCGGCGCGGAATCTCGCAACCTCGGCCTTAAGTTCGGGGTCGGAGTCGAGCCGCTCGAGCTGGCGGGCATAGTGATCGTCGATCACGTCTTCGACGGCGGCCGTGCAGGCCATGGCCGCCTTTGGTCCAAGGAGCGCCGTCGCCGCGCCGAGGGCAAACCCCGCGACATCCCACAGGGGTGAAAGGGCCGTCGGCCGGACGTGACGCTCGTTCACGAGGCGATCGAAACGCTCGAGGTGCTTTCTTTCCTGATCGGCCATGCGGCGGATGGCCGCCAGAATTCTCGCGTCGCGGGCGGTCGCTTCCAGCACCGCGATTTGTCCCTGGTAGATACGCGTTGCGCCGTATTCGCCCGCGTGGTCGACCCGGATCATTTCCTCGGTCTCGGTCGTTCGCGCCACGCCCGGCGCCGTCGGCCGCCGCTTCCGCCGCTCACTCACGTTTTCCGTCCCGAGCGGGCGAGCATGATCGCTGCTGCGAAGGCGAGCGCAAAGGAGATGAGGGCATTGTAGCCGGCGAGCGAGATGCCGAAGAGCCGCCACGCCGCGCGATCGCACATGACGACCGGCGCGTTCAGGTCGAGGCGGCCGCCCGCGTACTGAAAGGCCGCTCCCGTACAGGACTGCGGCCCGGGCCACCAGTGCCATTCGATCCCGGCGTGATAGACACCGACCGCGCCGGAAATGGCGACCAGCAGTGCGGCGAGCGCCGCGATGCTCCAGACGGCGCCGCGTTCCACCAGGCGAACCCGGATGAGCAGCGGCCCGCCGAGCCCGACCACGGCGGCCGCAACATGGGGCCAACGCTGCCACATGCACAGCTCGCAGGGCGGCAATCGGTCGAGATATTGGAATCCGAGCGCACCGAGGAGCAGGAGCACCGCAGCCGTCCCGAGTCCAATCGCAATCGACTGCGGCCGCATCATTTTGCGAACACCATTGCCTCGTCAGCGAACGCCTTGATTTCGACCGCGTTACCGCTCGGGTCGGTGAAGAACATGGTCGCCTGCTCGCCCGGCTCGCCGCGAAATCGCACGGTGGGTTCGATGAGAAAGCGAACCCCTTTTTCTTGCAATTTTCCTGCGAGTTCCCGCCATTCGGGAAGGGAAAGAATCACGCCAAAATGACGCACCGGTACCGGTTCGCCGTCCACCCAATTCTGCGCCTTGTGTGGCGCTTCGGTGGAGCTTAAATGCGCGACGATTTGGTGCCCGAAGAAGTCGAAATCGACCCATTCGTCCGCGCAGCGGCCTTCCCGGCAGCCGAGCAGGCCGAGATAGAAACTGCGCGCCTCGTCGAGATCGCGGACGGGGAAGGCGAGGTGGAAGCGAGGTCGCGTCATGTCGAGCGGCTTTCGGCGGTGCATCGCGAGAGAAGCAAGGCCCGCGGGTAAAGGGAAGTCCATGCGCCAGTCCAAGTCCACCTCTCGCACAAAGCAGCCGCGCCGCGAACTGCTGCGCATCGATGGACGGCCGGTGGCCGTGACCGTCCGCCTGAACCCGCGCGCGACGCGGCTGATCGTCAAGGTGCATCCCTCAACGGGCGAAGTGAGCGTCGTTGCGCCTTCCAGGCGCGCGCTCGACAGCGCGATGGAATTTGCCCGCTCCGAGTCGAGCTGGATCGCGCGGCGCCTTGCGCATGTTCCCGAGCCCATCGATATCGAACCGGGAGCCCTGATCCCGTTCCGCGGCGAGGTGCACCTTGTACATGCAGCGGCGAAGGGTCCCTCGCCGGTGTGGATCGATCGCGGCGCACGCGCCATCCGGGTCTCCGGCCAGAAAGAACATGCGTCGCGGCGTCTGCTCGATTTCCTCAAGCGCGAGGCAAGACGAGTGCTCGACGCGCGCGTCGGCGAATTTTCCGGGATGGTCGGCGTCCAGCCCAAACGCATCACCGTTCGAGACACCGCGAGCCGCTGGGGTTCGTGTTCCACCACCCGCGCGATTTCGTTTTCCTGGAGGCTTATTCTCGCGCCGCCGTTCGTTCTTGATTATGTCGTCGCGCACGAAGTCGCGCACCTGAAACACATGAATCACGGCACGCGGTTCTGGAGCCTGGTGCGCTACCTTGTCGGAGATGTGGAAAAGCCGCAGGCCTGGCTCAACAAGAATGGTCCTCTTCTCCACCGCTACGCTCCGCGGACGCCGCAATAAATCGGCGCGCTGAGCGGCGGGCATTCAACGAGGTCGCGCCGACACTCCCGCGTTGAGGGTTTGGGCCACCGCTTCGGGCGTACGTTTGTCCGTGGCCCGGTCCACCATCAGATTGGCGCGTTGCATGGTCCCAAGATCGATTGCGCCGACCAGTGGTTTCAACGCCGAAAGAAGAGCCGCATCCGACGCGTGGGCCTTCGAGATAAGGAGAACCGCATCATACGGCGGTAGTGCCGCCTTTGGATCGCTGAGCAGCTTGAGACCGTATTGCCGGATGCGGCCGTCGCTCGAAAAAGCCGAAATCACATCGACGTCGCCGGATACGACCGCGCGATAGAGAAAATTCGCCTGGTACTGTCGTTCGACCGCGAAAGTCAGTCCATAGGCGCGCCGGACGGCGCGCCACTCGGGCCGGCTGAAGATTTCGTAATCGCCACCAATCCTAAGCTGTGGCGCCACGCGCGACAGGTCGGCGAGAGAGCGAATTCCCAAGGCGTCCGCGCGATCGTGGCGCATGGCGAAGGCATAGGAGTTCTCAAATCCCAGCGAACCGAGACAATAGATGCCTCTCGTACGATTGAGCCAGCGGCTCATCTCATCCAGCACCGCGCGCCTGCCCGGGATGTCCTGCCGTTTCATGTCGTCCGCCCAGACGGTGCCCGAGTAATCGACATAGACATCGATTTCGCCCGAAGAGAGCGCATCGAAAATGACCGTCGAACCCAGGCCGTCGCGACGAACCGCATCAAAGCCGGCATCGCGCAGCCGCTGCTGGATAAGCGCGCCAAGAATGTACTGCTCTTCGAAGCTTTTTGTGCCGATGACGATCGGGCGCGCCGCAACCTTTCCGAACAGCGGGAAGACGCTTGCGCCAACAATGATCGCAAGACCGGCGGCTGCACCAATGAGCCTTGGCCGGGAGCGCCTGGCGGCGCCCGATTCGGCGAGTGCAATCAGCCGGTCGATGACGAGCGCGAGGGTCGCTGCGGCGACGCAGCCGAAGAGGACAAAAACCCAGTTCTCTGTTTGCAGCCCGGCGAATATGTAGTTGCCCAGGCTTGTTTGACCGACCGGCGTCGAAAGCGTCGCGGTCCCGATAACCCACGCCGCCGCGGTTCGTATTCCGGCGATGATGATCGGGGTAGCGAGCGGCAGCTCAACGAGGCGCAGCAACTGCCCGTTGCTCATACCGATACCGACGGCTGCTCTCCTGGCGGCCGGATCGACGGCTTCAATACCGGCAATGGTGTTCCGCAAGATCGGGAGCATGGAATAGAGGCTGAGCGCTGCCAGCGCCGGCAGGAAGCCGAGCGCACCAAAACCGAATCCGAAGATGGCGTGCGTAAAGCCCGACAGCGCGAGCAGCAGCGGATAGAAGAGCGCGAGCAGAGCAAGACTCGGGATCGTTTGAATGACGCTTGCAAGACCCAGTGCCGTTCCCCGCAAAACCGGCGAGCGCAACGAGCCGATCGCAATCGGGATGCTGACAGCAATTCCGATCAAGATGGCCGCGACGCTCAGGACAACATGCCACCCGAGATAGTCGGGAAGATTTGCAAGCGCCGCGTCAAATGCTGCTCCCGAACCGCTCATTGCGGCCCAGCTTGCGTCATCATCGCGGCAAGCGCCGCCGCGCGGCGACGCGGCGTATCAATTATCGCACGAACGAAATCGTCCGCCGGCGCGGAAAAGAGCTCATGCGGCGACCCGACCTGTGCAAGCCTGCCCTCACGCATGACGGCGATGCGATCTGCAAGCAGGATGGCTTCGGTCATGTCGTGCGTCACAAGAACAGTCGTCAATTTCAGCGAATTGTGTATCTGCCGGTAATCGGACGCGAGGTGGTCCCGAGCCAGGGGATCGATGGCGCCGAACGGCTCGTCCATGAGGACGATTGCGGGGCTTGCCGCGAGCGCCCGGGCAACGCCGACGCGCTGGCGCTGGCCGCCGGAAATCTCCGCCGGGAAGCGGTTTCGGTACACGTCGGGGGAAAGGCGGACCAGCGCGAGGAGTTCATTCACCCGCGAATCGATCGTGTCGGGAGTAGCGCGGAGTATCCGCAGCACCACGCCGGCATTTTCCGCCACCGTCATGTGCGGGAAAAGTCCTATGTCCTGAAAAACAAATCCGATGCGGCGCCGAAGCTCCACCGGGTCGCGCTCGCGTGTATCAGACCCGTCAATGAGAACCGCCCCGTCCGACGGATCTTCAAGCCGGTTGATCATGCTGAGAGTCGTCGTCTTGCCGCAGCCCGACGGGCCGACAAGCGCCAGAAATTCGCCAGTCGCGACGGTGAGATTGAGGCGATCGACCGCCGCCGACCGGCCATCGTAAGTCTTCGTAAGATTGCGAAGCTCGATCATCTGACCCGCTGCACGAATCAGACATATATCAACGCGTCAGCGCGGTGTCGCCTGCAGCGTCCAGCCGACGATCTGGGAGAGAGCCGCGGCCATCGCCTGATCGAAGGCCGCCACCACACTTGCCACGTTGTTCTGCGACGCGCGCGCGGTTTGACGGGAATCGACAGACGCGATCACCTGTCCGCGCGCATCGAGGAGTTTCGCCTCGATATCGATGACGACCAGTGGTGCCGGGTTCGCGCTATCGTACTGCGCTTCGAAGTCCCGCAGGTCGCTGGCAAGGGTCACATCCGCACGGAGGCTCGCGGAATCTCGTGCCGCGGCCTGTACGCGGCCGCTGCTGTCGAATGCTTCGACGAGAAGGGACTGTACGAGGCGCGGCGCGGAATCATTCCATTGGGCGTCGGCGTAGTAATCCATCAGTGGACCGCGGAGCAGTGCGATGCGATCCGTATCCAGCGTCTGGGTGGCGTCCGGACGTGCCACGGCGAGCTGCCACGGCACGGATGTTCCGCCCGGCTGCGACGCTATTTCGGGGCTGAGCCGGTAGATTTGCGGCGGAGGATTGGAGGGGCCGAGCAGACTGCCGCAGCCAGCGGTCATCGCGAAGGCGAGCATCGGCAGAATTCGGCGAGGATGCTTCCCGAGACCGAAACTCGAATTCATTGGGGGGTGTATCCTTTTCGGCGATCTCCGTAGAGGAGACGTGTCGGCTCGCGTTCAAGCTCGTCGGAAAGACGCGTGAGACTCTTCACCATCTCGCGTGTCTGCGCCAACACCTGGTCAATTCGCGCGCCGTTCACCTGGGTGTCGATATCGCCCGAGAGTTTGTCGACATCCACTGCCAGCTTGTCGACCCTTTGCGTGACCTGTTGCGCGCTGCCGAGAACCGTGTGGAGATCGGAAAGGTCGGTGGTCAGTCCCGTCGAAGCGGTATTGAGATTCTTGACGATCGAATCAAACTGACCGGAGTGTTTTGCAAGATTGGCCGTCACCTCACGCAGATTTCCCAGTGTCTCCGAGAATGCCTGACGGTTCTTGTCGCTCAGGACATCACTCAGCCGATCTGCTATGTGGTTGATCTTCACGAGAAGCTGTGGCGCCGATTGCTCGATCTGCTGCAGCGTGGACGGCCGCGACCGTATCACCGGATATTCGCCAAACATCGTATGCGGCAGCACGGGCGCCGATTGGGAACCGCCGTCGATTTCGACGTAGGAACCGCCGGTCAGCCCTTCGCTCGCGACCGAGGCAATGGAATCCGAATGTATGGGCAGGCTCGGGGTGATCTGCAGGGTGACGATAACGCGCTTCGGATTGTTGGGATCGAACTCCACCTTGGAGACCCGCCCCACCTGAATGCCGTTGTACCGCACCAGCGTGCCGTCGCCGAGGCCGGTGACGCTGCCCCAGAAATACGTTCGGTAATATGCGAACTCGCGGGTGTATTGCGATCCGCCGAGCCAGATGAGCGCCACCAGAAGCGCCGCGAAACAGATCAGGACGAACGCGCCGACTGCAACGTAATTGGCTTTCGTTTCCATTCAGGCGTGCTCCGTCAGAGCGGCACGTCCGCGTGGCCCGCAGAAATATTCATGAATCCACGGGTCGGGATCGCGGCTCAAGGTATCAATGGTTCCCAATTTCACCTTTCGGTTAACTAGGACCGCAATTCTGTCACATGTCGCGCGCAATGTATCGAGGTCGTGGGTGACGAGGAATACGGTAAGCCCGAGACTCTGTTTCAGGCTCCGCACCAGGTCATCGAACTGGGCGGCGGAGATCGGGTCCAATCCCGACGTCGGCTCGTCCAGGAACAGCAGCTCAGGATCCAGCGCCAGGGCGCGTGCCAGCCCGGCGCGCTTCTTCATGCCACCGGAAATCTCGGAGGGAAGCTTCGCGCCCGAATCCGCCGGCAGCCCGACCAGCGCCAGCTTCATTGCGGCCAACTGGTCCATCAATTCTTCCCTCATCGGCGTCCAACGCCGCATCGGCACCTGAATATTTTGTGCAACGGTTTGCGAACTGAACAGGGCGCCCTCCTGAAACAGTACGCCCCAGCGCAGTTGCAGTCCGTGCAGGTCTTCGCTGTCGTCTTTTGCCGTCTCCTGGCCGAACACCTTTATACTGCCGGCAACCGGACGGTTCAGCCCGATAATGGAGCGCAACAAGACAGATTTGCCGGCGCCGGAGCCCCCGACGACTCCGAGCACCTCGCCTCGATAGACATCGAGATCGAGATGGTCATGGACGATCGAGTCACCGAAGGCGTTCACCAGCTGGCGAATCTGAATGACTGGCTCCTGGTCGCGCGCACCCTCCGCGCTCATACGCCGAGCACCGAAAACAACACGGAAAATGCCGCATCGAGCGCAATGATCAGAAAGATCGATTCGACGACGGAGCGCGTCGTCAATCTTCCCACACTCCCGGCATTGCGCTCGACGCGCAATCCTTCGAAACAGCCGACAAGGGCGATGACGAAGGCGAACACCGGCGCTTTGATAAGCCCGACAAGCAAGGTTCTCAGGGTGATCGCTCCTTCGAGTTCGCGCATGAAAGCGGGGAACGTGATGCCAAGGTCGAAATAGGTCATCACCATTCCGCCTATGATACCGACCACGTCCGCGTAGAAGGTGAGAAAGAACAGCGACACAATGAGGGCAAGGACGCGGGGAAGCACGAGAATCTCGGCGATGTTGAGGCCGATCGTCTCCATGGCGTCAGTTTCTTCGTTCACGCGCATCGTGCCGATATGCGCCGTAAAGGCCGAGCCTGAGCGGCCTGCGACGATGATCGCCGTTACCAGACCGCCCAGTTCCCGCAGGAAACCAACACCAAGAAAATCGATGGTGTAGATCTCCGCGTTGAATCGCTTGAGCTGATCCGCGCCCTGGTAGGCAAGAACGATGCCGAGCAGAAAGGCCAGCATTCCGACAATTGGCAGTGCGGTGAGGCCGGTTTCCTCGATTTGCTGTATGAACGCCGGCCAGGGCAGTTCGTGACCTGGCGAAAGTATCGCTTCCCAGGTTTCAACGGTGATCCGGCCGAGAAAACCGACCAGCTCATAGGTTTGGTGGAAAATGTGCATCGTGCCCCGGCCGGTGCGTTCGAGAAAGTCGGCGAAGCTTCGCCGGCGGTGAAAACCGGCGGCAGGCGCCAAGGCCTCGCTTTCCAGCCGCTGGTAAAGCGGGCGGAAATTTTGCGGCAGCAGCACGTCCGCAACACGGACATTTTTGGATTCCAGGAGATGACGGGTCCTCAGAATCAACCATGCGCCCGCGCTGTCGAGACGGCCGATTTTGCTCGCGTCAATGACGAGTTCGTTCACGGCGGCGGTATCCAGCGCCCGCAGCGCCTCATCCATTCGCGCGGCCTCACCGACGAGCCAATCGCCCGCGAGAACAAGTCGCGCGGTCCGGCCGGCGCGGTCGAGCCGCACTGTCGCCGGCGCGCCAACGGCAAGGTGAACCGCGACGTTTCTCATCTTGGGGACGAATTTAGCACGAAACGCCGCGCCTCAAGCGTCGCAGAGCAGTCGCAGGACAACGCCGCGGTAACGGTCCTCCGCCGCTGGGCGTGCGCTGTGTCTGCCGCCCGAAACCACTTTTTTCCCGCGGCGCCAGACGCAATCGATTTTTCCGCCCGCAAAGATCCAGCTGTCGAGAACGGCATCCCCCATACGGCCGGCGAACGTAGGATCGTCCGCGTCAAAACTGACAATATCGGCACTGGCCCCGGCACGGATACCGCAAGGCAGCCGGTCGAGCGACTGCGCGCCTCCCGCAAGCGCGCCCTCGAACAGGGCTCGGCCTGTCGAGGTTTCGGGGACCGACGGCCAGAGATTGCGCGCGCGGCGGGTCAGCCGCTGGGAATATTCCAGGCCGCGCAGTTCCGCCGCCGCGCCGATCTCGACATTGGAGTCGGTGCCGATGCCGAACCGGCCACGACGTGCAAGAAATTCCGACGCGGGAAAAATGCCGTCGCCCAGATTGGCCTCGGTTATCGGGCAGAGTCCGGCAACTGCCCCGCTCTCGGCAAGCCGCCCGATTTCACGCGCCGTCACATGCGTCGCATGAACGAGGGTCCATGACGCGTTCACGCCAGCATGGTCCAGAAGCCATTCCACCGGTCGTGCGCCGGACCAGGCGAGGCAGTCCTCGACTTCTTTTGTCTGCTCGGCGGCATGGATGTGAACAGGGCCGCCATCGGCGAGAGCCACGATCTGTACGAGCTCGGACGGCGTGACGGCGCGCAGGCTGTGCGGCGCAACGCCGATATTGGCGTCCGGCAAGCCCGATATCGCGTGCTTGCAATGTTCGAAGAGTGTCGCAAAGGAATCGCGGTCGCTCAAGAAACGGCGTTGCCCGGCAACGGGCGGAGCAGCTCCAAAGTTCCCGTGCGCGTAGAACACCGGCAGCAAGGTGAGGCCGATATCCGTCTCGCCTGCCGCGCTGGCGATCGCGTCCGCCATCGCCGCAATGCTAGCGTAGGGTCCGCCCGAGCGGTCATGATGCAGATAGTGAAACTCGCCGACCCGGGTGAAGCCGCGCTCCAGCATTTCGACATAGGCGAGTTTGGCAATGGCGTGTACGTCGTCCGGCGTCATTCTGTCGAGGAAGCGGTACATCACCTCGCGCCAGGTCCAGAAATTGTCTCCGGCCGGGCCTCGCCGCTCGGCCAGACCTGCCATGCCGCGCTGAAACGCGTGGCTGTGCACATTGGCAAGGCCGGGAACCGCGATGGTGTGCCGTTCGTCACCCGCCGACGGACGCGTGCCGGTCTCGAGCCGCGCAATTTTTCCGTCGGCCGTTTCGATGCGCACATCACGCGCCCAGCCTTGGGGCAACAAGACGGTGTCAAACCAAAGCATCGGCACGTGTTGCAACCGCGAATTCGCCGCCATAAGAGACGTTTACACCGGCCAAGCCAAGCCGGTCCCTCGAGGTTTCATGCGCTGCGACAGCCTATGGCACAACGCGCGACTTCTGACGCTCGCGCCCGGGATGCCCGATCTCGGCCCGATCACGAACGGCGTTGTCGCCGCGGCGCGAGGAACGATCCTGTACGCGGGCTCGGCGCAGGATGCGCCTTCGCTGGAGGCGGAGACGCGAATTGACTGCGACGGCCGCTGGATCACGCCCGGCCTGATTGACTGCCACACCCATCTGGTGTTTGCCGGGAATCGCGCGCGCGAATTCGAGATGCGTCTCAGGGGCGCAAGTTACGAAGAGATCGCGCGCGCCGGCGGCGGCATTCTGGCGACAGTGCAGGCGACGCGCCGGGCGAGCGAAGACGAACTGGTCGCATCCGCTTTGCCGCGTCTTGATACGATCATTGCCGAAGGCGCAACGACCATCGAGATCAAGTCGGGCTACGGTTTGACGCTTGAGGACGAGCGCAAGCAGCTCAGAACCGCGAGAAGGCTCGGCCGCGAACGCAATGTCGAGATCGTCACGACGTTTCTAGGCGCGCATGCGCTGCCGCCCGACGCGGAAGGGAACAAGGACGCCTATATCGATCGGCTGTGCACGGAATGGATTCCGGCGATTGCGCGCGAGCAACTTGCCGATGCGGTCGATGCGTTCTGCGAAGCCATCGCGTTTTCGCCGGCGCAGGTGGCGCGCGTCTTCGAAGCCGCAAGGGCACATGGTCTGCGGGTGAAGCTGCACGCAGACCAGCTTTCGAATTCCTCCGGTGCCGCTTTGGCGGCGCATTTTGACGCGATTTCGGCCGATCATCTCGAATGCAGCGATGAAGACGGCGTCGTTGCCCTCGCCGGCGCAGGTACCACAGCCGTCCTCCTTCCCGGGGCCTTTTATTTTCTGCGCGAAAGCCGTCTGCCCCCGATCGAACTTCTGCGCAAACATGGGGTTGCCATGGCGATTGCGACGGATTGCAATCCGGGCACTTCGCCGCTGACTTCGCTTCTGCTTGCGATGAACATGGGTGCAACGCTGTTCCGCCTGACGGTCGACGAGTGTATTGCCGGCGTCACCCGCGAAGCGGCGCAGGCGCTCGGGCGGCTCGATCGCATAGGTACGCTCGAGCGGGGCAAACGGTGCGATCTGGCCATCTGGAGCATCGAGGAACCGGCTGAACTCGTGTATCGGATCGGTTTCAATCCGTTGTACGCACGTGTGAGAGCCGGCAAATGAGCGAGTTGGCTGCGTGGCTTCCGCTGCTGCGTAATGAGGCGCCGTTGATCGTTTCCATGCCGCACACCGGTACGGAAATGCCCCCGTCGATCGAATCGCAATTCCGTTCCGGTTGGCTCGCGCAGAAGGATGCGGATTGGTGGATTGAACGACTGTACGATTTTGCGTACGAACTCGGTGCCACAGTTATTCGCACCACTGTCTGCCGGACCGTCATCGACGTGAATCGCGATCCCTCGGGCCGCTCCCTCTATCCGGGGCAGAACACCACCGAATTGTGCCCGACGACCACGTTCGATGGCGAAGCGCTATATGCAGAGGGACGGCAACCCGACGCCACGGAAATCGCGGCCAGGCGCCAGTCGTTCTTCGATCCCTATCATCAAACGCTTCAGGCGGAGATCGCCCGGCTTCTCCTGCGGCACCGGAAAATCGTTTTGTACGAAGCGCATTCGATTCGCTCGCGCATCCCGCGCCTGTTCAAGGGCGAGTTGCCGCACGTCAATATCGGCACGAATTCGGGGGCGAGTTGCAATAGCGCGCTGACCCGCGCCATCGCCGCCTTGATCGCTGAAAGCCAATTCACCCACGTGACGAACGGGCGTTTCAAGGGCGGGTACACGACCCGGCATTATGGCAATCCGGACGAAGGCGTGCATGCAATCCAGCTTGAGCTTGCGATGCGCGGTTACCTGGACGAGCCCGTATCACCTTCAGCCGCAAATTGGCCCGCGCCTTACGATCCCTCGCGCGCGCTGGCACTGCGGCGGGTGCTTCGGCGGATACTCGAAACCTGCCTTGAATTTGCGAGCCAGCCATGACCCGTCTCGACAACAGCCGCTCCATTCGCGCACCGCGCGGACCCGGGCTGAATGCGAAAAGCTGGCAGACCGAAGCGCCGCTCCGCATGCTGATGAACAATCTCGATTCCGAAGTGGCGGAACGGCCGGAAGAGCTTGTCGTGTACGGCGGTATCGGCCGTGCCGCGCGCGACTGGGAGAGTTTTGACCGCATCGTCGCAGCGTTGAAGCGGCTTGAAGGCGACGAAACGTTGCTGGTGCAATCCGGCAAACCCGTCGGAATTTTCAAGACGCATGCCGAAGCGCCGCGCGTTCTGATAGCCAATTCCAATCTCGTGCCGCACTGGGCGAACTGGGATTGTTTTAACGCGCTCGACCGCAAAGGTTTGATGATGTACGGCCAGATGACGGCGGGCAGCTGGATTTACATCGGCAGCCAGGGCATCGTTCAGGGTACCTACGAGACGTTCGCCGAACTCGGCCGCCGCCACTATGGCGGATCGCTTTCCGGCAAATGGATTCTGACCGCGGGTCTCGGCGGGATGGGAGGCGCGCAACCGCTGGCGGCGGTGATGGCGGGCGCCTCGATACTCGCCATCGAATGCCAGCCCTCCCGCATCGAGCTGCGTCTCAAGACAAAATATCTGGACGTACAGGCACAGTCCCTCGACGAAGCGCTGGAAATCATCAGGCGTTCGACGCACGAACGAAAACCCATTTCCGTCGGTCTCTTGGGAAACGCCGCGGAGATTCTGCCGGAACTGGTGGCGCGCGGCGTAAAACCCGACGCAGTCACCGATCAGACGTCCGCGCACGACCCGGTGAACGGTTACCTGCCGAAAGGCTGGACACTTGCCGAGTGGGAAGCGGGTCGCGCGAGCGATCCGAAAGGCGTCGAGCGAGCGGCGAAGAAATCCATGGCCGAGCATGTGCGTGCCATGCTCGCCTTCTATCGCGCGGGAGTGCCGACCCTCGATTACGGCAACAACATCCGCCAGATGGCGAAGGACGAAGGCGTGGAGCACGCCTTCGATTTTCCGGGATTCGTGCCGGCCTACATTCGTCCGCTGTTCTGCCGCGGCATTGGTCCCTTCCGCTGGTGCGCGCTATCCGGCGACCCGGAAGACATCTACCGCACCGACGAAAAAGTGAAGGAGCTGCTGCCGGAGAATTCGCATCTCCATAACTGGCTCGCCATGGCGCGCGAAAAGATTCGTTTCCAGGGATTGCCGGCGCGCATCTGCTGGATCGGTTTGGGCGACCGCCATCGCGTCGGTCTTGCCTTCAACGAGATGGTCGCGAAGGGCGAATTGAAGGCGCCGGTCGTCATCGGCCGCGACCATCTCGATTCGGGTTCGGTCGCGTCGCCCAATCGCGAGACGGAGTCCATGAAGGACGGTTCGGATGCCGTATCCGATTGGCCATTGTTGAACGCGCTGCTCAATTGCGCGAGCGGCGCCACCTGGGTTTCAATTCATCATGGCGGTGGTGTCGGGATGGGATTCTCCCAGCACGCGGGAATGGTCGTCGTGTGTGACGGCACGGAATCGGCGGCGCGGCGCATCGCCCGCGTCTTGTGGAACGATCCCGCGAGCGGCGTCATGCGTCACGCCGACGCCGGCTACGAAGACGCCATCGCCTGCGCGCGCGAGTATGGGCTCGATCTGCCGAGTGTCCTCTAACGCAGTGCCTGTTCGAGATCGGCGATGAGATCGTCGGCGTCTTCGACCCCACAGGAGAGGCGCACAAGAGAATCGGAGATGCCGCTGCGCGCGCGCAGCTCGGGCGGCAGGGAGGCGTGCGTCATGATGCCGGGATGTTCGATCAGGCTCTCAACGCCACCAAGACTCTCCGCCAGCGTGAACAGCTGGCAGCGTTCGAGAAAGCGTCTCGTGCCGGCGAGATCGCGGGCGAGCACCGTGGTGATGATGCCGCCGAAACCGCGCATCTGGCGTTTGGCGAGCGCATGTTGGGGGTGGGATTCGAGTCCGGGGTAGATCACCCGCTCCACCTCGCGCCGCCCTTCGAGCCAGCGCGCGATCTTGAGCGCGTTGGCGCAGTGCCGCTCCATGCGGAGCGCAAGTGTTTTTATGCCGCGCAGGGCCAGAAAACTGTCGAACGGCCCCTGGATGGCGCCGACGGAATTCTGCAGAAACTTCATCTTTTCGGCGAGTTCGCGGTCTTCGCCGATCACGGCCACGCCGCCTACCATATCGGAATGGCCGTTCAGATATTTCGTCGTGGAGTGCATGACGATGTCAAAGCCCAGTTCGAGCGGCCGCTGCACATACGGGCTGGCGAACGTGTTGTCGGCGGCGGCAAGGCATCCTTTTTTTCGCGCGAGCTTTGCAATCCATTCAAGGTCGGCAAGCCGCAACAGCGGATTGGTCGGCGTCTCGACCCAGATCATTTTCGAGTTCGGCTTCAGCGCGGCCTCGATGGCTTCCGGATTCCCCGTATCCACAAAATCGAACGTGAGCCCGGCCGAGCGCCGCTTGACGCGTTCGAACAGGCGGTAGGTACCGCCGTACAGATCGTCGCTCGCCACGACGTGCGCGCCGCTGTCGAGCAGTTCGACGATGGTGGAAATCGCGGCTAGGCCGGACGCGAAGGCGAAACCCGCCTCGCCGGTCTCGAGGTCGGCGATGCAGCGTTCGAACGCGGCGCGGGTGGGGTTGTCGCTCCGCGCGTAATCGTATCCCTTGTGAACGCCCGGGCTGTTCTGCGCGTAAGTCGAGGTGGCGTAGATCGGCACCATCACCGCGCCCGTGGCCGGGTCGGGACTCTGTCCGCCATGAATCGTTCGGGTGGAGAAGGCGAGGCGGTTGCGTTTGGCGCTCATGGCAAGAGCCGCAGGTGGTTCAGGAGATCGACGCGGGTGATGAGGCCCACGAATTTTTCGCCGTCGAGCACGATCGCCACTTCATTGCGCTCGAACAGGCGCGGCAGCGCATCGAGCCGGTCGCTGATCTGCATCGTGTGAAGATTGCGCGTCATGGCTGTATCGACGCGTTCGCGAAAGCGTTCGGTGCGATGTTCTTCTGCGCCTTCGACGAAGGCGAGAATGTCGCTCTCGTCCAGAATGCCGACGAGGCAGTCGTTTTCGACCACCGGCAATTGCGACACGTCGGCATCGCGCATGCGGTTATACGCAATCAGCAGCGTGTCGGATGGCGCGACGGTCACGGTCCCGCCGCGGTCGAAGCGGCGTGCGATCAGGTCCCGCAGGTCGCCGTGCAATTCGCGCTCGGCGAGCCCCTGTTCCAGCACCCAATAATCGTTGAATATCTTTGAAAGATACTTGTTGCCGCTGTCGGGAATGAGCGTCACGACGCGTTTCGGTTCCGTCTGCTCGCGGCAATAGCGCAGCGCCGCCGCAAGCAGCGTGCCGGATGACGATCCGCCGAGAATGCCCTCTTTGGCCAGCAGCGCGCGCGCTGTTTCCACCGCTTCCTTGTCGGAGATCGAATAGGCGCGATCGACAAGCGACAGGTCGGCGTTGGGCGGAATGAAATCCTCGCCGATACCTTCAACCGCCCAGCTGCCCGGTTGAACCAGTTCTCCGCTACGTACATAGGGGGCGAGGATGGACCCCAACGGATCGGCAAGTACGATCTGTACGTCTGGCGCGACGCGGCGCAAAAACCGTGCAATTCCCGTCAGCGTGCCGCCAGAACCGATGCCCAGCACAACGGCGTCGAGATTGTGCTCCATCTGCTCCCAGATTTCGGGACCGGTGGTCTCCTCATGTGCTTTCGGGTTGGCCGGATTGGCGAACTGGTTGACGTAGAAGGCACCCGTTTCGCGCGCCAGCCGCTCCGCCTTGTCCTGGTAATACTCGGGATGCCCCTTGCCCACATCAGAGCGCGTAATGCGGACCTCTGCACCGAGCGCGCGCAGGTGCTGAATTTTCTCACGTGCCATTTTGTCGGGCACGATGAGAAGAACGTGATAACCTTTGAGCGCGCCCGCCTGCGCAAGGCCCAGTCCGGTATTGCCTGCCGTGGCTTCGATGATCGTGTCGCCGGGCCTGATATGCCCGTCGCGTTCCGCCGCCTCGATCATCGACAGGCCGATCCGGTCCTTGATCGAGCCGCTCGGATTCTGATTTTCGAGCTTCACGAACAGCCGGCACGGTCCGACATCGAAACGCGTCAGCTCCAGCATGGGCGTGTTGCCGATCAGCTCGAGCGCCGAGCGGGCCGGCTTGCGGGAAACATCCGCCATGCACAATTGTCCTGTTGTTTTGCCTTCGGCGGAAGGCTAGCGAAACAGTATGGCCTATTGGTCGATGCTATTTGGGCAATGGCGGGAAGTCACGGATGAATTTTGCCAGCGACAACACCTGTGGCGCGGCGCCGGAAATGATCGAGGCTTTGCGCATCGCCAACGGAGGCGCGGTCCCATCCTACGGCGAGGATGGGCTTTCCGCGCGGCTGAAGGCGGAACTGGCGCGTCTCTTCGAGCATGATGTGGCCGTTTACCCGGTAATCACGGGCACCGCGGCAAATGCGCTGGCGCTTTCGACGCTGGTGCCGCCGCACGGCGCGATCTTTTGTCACCGCGAGGCGCACATCGCCACCGATGAATGCGGTGCGCCCGAACTTTTCACCCAAGGGGCCACGCTTGTGACGCTTGCAGGCTTGCACGGCAAAATCTCACCCGACGCCCTGGAGCAAGCCACGTCCCGGTTTGTCCGCGGCTCCGTACATCACGCGCAGCCGGCCGCCGCCAGCATCACACAAGTGTCGGAGATGGGGACCTGCTACCGGCACGACGAGGTGCGCGCAATTGCGGAGATTGCGAGGCGGCACGGTATGAAGCTGCATTTGGATGGCGCGCGCCTCGCCAATGCGATCGCATTCCTGGGCTGCACGCCCGCCGAAGCGACCTGGAAAGCCGGCGTCGATACGGTCAGTTTCGGGATGTCGAAAAACGGCGCGTTGGCCGCCGAAGCCGTAGTGTTCTTTCATCCCGAAGAGGTGCGGGATTTCGAATTTCGCCGCAAGCGATTCGGTCACCTCATCTCCAAGATGCGCTTTGTCGCGGCCCAACTGCTTTGCGCGCTCGAGAACGACCGCTGGCTTCATTGGGCACGCAGCGCAAACGCGCGCGCGCGCCTTCTCGCCGGGATTCTTCGCGACATCGCCGACGTCGAGGTCGTTCATCCGGTAGATGCAAATCTCGTATTCGCGACCCTGCCGGAATCCCTGATTCTGAAGCTCCGATCGGCCGGTGCAAAATTCTACGACTGGAGTCCACCCGAGCGCGGACGAAGGCTCGTTCGTTTCGTCACGTCCTTCGCGACGTCGCAGAGCGAGATCGAGCAACTGCGCGCCGCATGCGCGTGACGGTTCAGAAACGGCCGAGCAGCGTCAGCGTGCCCTCTTCGGAGGTGTTGCCGGAATTCGCGTACAGGTAATCGACGCTCAATCCGATCGACCACGCTCCGGTCGCCACGCCCAGCCCGGCGCCGGCCAATGCATTTCCCCTGGCGGGCTTCGGTCCGCTGATTTCGAACTGGGTCAGTGGCTGGACGTCGGCGAAATTTGCCTTCACGTCTTCCTGGCCATTTGCGAAATCGTAGCGATAGCCCGCACGTCCTTCCGGCTGCAGCAGGAAATCGCCAAAGTTTATGTCGTCGCGCGCGTCGACGCCTGCGAAGGCGCGCAGCGAAGCCGCGTAATCGGGCTGGACACGCAGATCGAAGCCGTCGCCGCCCGGCCCTTGGGCGCCCGTTTCCGTGTAACCCTCCTGTCGCATTGCCAAACCGTCCAGGCTGATCTCTGGCATCACGGCGGCGCCATATACGTCGTATTGCAATCCCGCGGTCGCCCCGCCGGCAAGGTATTCGGCCGGTCGCGAGCTGTTGGCGGTGCGCTTGAAGCCGGTGAGATCGATGATACGCGCCCCTGTCAGATGGGCATAACCCACCGTCGCCTGGGTATCGAGGAAGAACACCTGTCCGTGCCAATCGGTGTAGCCGGTGGCCATGTACCATTCGGAATTGGTTTTCTGGAGAAGCGGTGCCTTTGCGCTCATGCCTCCCGAGAAAAAGGTGAAAGCGCCGCCGTACCGGCCGTCGGCCGAATCCCCTTCGTCGGCGCCCAGGGTGAACCCGAAACCGGAATCGGTGTAACCGGTCCCGTCCACGGTATTGTCCTGATTGAGCCGCTCCACGAATTGCTGCGTCCACAGCGTGAGATCGCCTTCCTGATTGGCGTATTCGCGCAAGGCACGCTGTCTGGCCGCGACCACGTTTGTCGCCTCGTCGGTAAGCGAGATGGCCAGCGCGCGGGTGGCGCCGGACGCGTCCGGTGCGAAGGAGTTATAGGCGCTCTGCGCCTGCTGGGCGTTTTGGATGTCGTTCAGCATCGCCGCGCCCAGCTGATCGTCGTAAGCGAGCGCCTCGTTTGCATAAGGGAACATCTTCAAGGCGTAGCCGGTGAGCCCGAGCTCCTGCGGAGACTTCGGCGTCAGGTTCAGGACCAGTTCGGAATCGCCGGGATTCCCGCCCTTGCAGGTGCTTCTTCCATTGATGTTCCAGGTGCAGAGATTGCCTGTAAACAGAAATGGAATGGTGGTCGTGAAGTCGGTTTCGATCGTCTGCAGCTCACTTCCGGAGACGGCAAGAGCTCCTTTGGGCGCGCTGAGCAGGTCGAAAGTAGCAGTCGGGCTGCCGAAAACGCCTTTGCCGGGCTCAAAATTTCCGATGTAGCTGCCGAAGCTGATCCCAAAGTTGCTGTCGTTCCCGATATTGGCGTTAAGGGACTGAATGAGCGCACCGGCCTGGGGATTAAGCGCGAGGTTGAACGGCTGCGAAACGACAAGCCCGAGATTGCTGCCGGCAGCCATGTCGAACGAACCGGCATAGAGGCCGATGACGTTCGAGCCGAGATTGGCGGACGTATTTTGCAGATTGAGCGTTCCCCCTTGCGCGACGGAAACGTCGACATGACAGCCGAGCTTTTCCGTGATCGCTCCGGTCACCGATGCAAATTGACCGATCGTCAGCACATCGTCGCCGCTATTGCAGCCGCCGAAACTGATATTGCCGTTGACCAGCGCGGGCACCTGCGCGCTGCCGTAAACGTCCAGCGTGTCGTTGCCCGTTCCGAACAGTATTGCGCCGTTCACCGTCCCCGTATTCGTAAAAGTGACGCCAGTGGTATTGAGATTAAGATCTGCCGCAACCTCGACCTGACTGTTGTTCTTTAGCGTCGTCGCGATGGCTGATATTGTGCCGCTGTTGGTGATCGTGCTGAGCGTTCCCGATTGATCGTAAATCGCATAGGCCGACAGTCCGCTGACGAAATTGGGATTGGTTGTTGTCGCCGTCGCGGTAATCGAGCCGCTGTTATCAAGCGACATGGCACTGCACGCGCCTAAGGCGCTGCAATTGCCCAGAGGTGCGATCCAGATGCCATAGGCCGTGCCAGATTCTGGACCCGTTACGCTTGCGCTGATGGAGCCCGACGATGACTCGTTCGAGTTGGTGATATTCGGGACGAAGGCATAATTGCCGATGTAGAGCGCGTTGGCGTTGACGCTCGCCACCTTCGTGTCGGTCGTTGCCGACGCCGATATTGATCCCGCGTTGAAGAGGCCACCCTGAAAAACCGTTTCGGCGGTGCCCGACGCGCCGATGATGCTGAAGGTCGTGACGGGTACGTTGGCATTGATCGAGTTGCCCGCAATCACGCCGCGGTTGAGGAAGGAGTAGCCTGCGTCCGTCGGATCGCTGAAGATGCCGATTACAAGATTGGCGGTCGGAGTCGGGTTGGCTAGCGTCGGATTGATCAGAATGGTCGGCGCATTGCCACCCGTCGAGATCACCGCGCGCGCCGTCGTATTGTCCGAGATGGTACTCGGTCCCGCATTATAAATTCCGCCCAGGATGCTGTTGCCGATACCGAGCGCTGTTCCAGCCTGCGGCTCGTTCGTATTGCTCGGGTTCACCCGCAGCGTGCCTGCTGTTTGAATGGTGCCCTGGTTGACGATGCTGCCCGTCACCGGCCCGAGAATCTGTACGCCTTCCGCCTGTTCGCCGGTCGCCTGGACAATTCCACCGCTCTCGATGTTGAGGCTGCCGTCAAAAGTTCCACCGAGATTGATCGCGATCACGTGACCGACGGTGGTGCTGTTCGACGTGGTGGAAGTGGGGGTCACCGTCACCGTTCCGGCGATGTCGATGTTGCCATCCAGCGTAGTGCCGGACAGCTGCCTGATACCGATCGAACCGTCCCCCTGAACGGCGAGGGTCGAGCCGGATTGCAGGTTGATGGCAAGAGGCAGCACGCCGCCCGACGGGACGATGCCGGTAAATGTCCCGCTGTTCGGGTCGCCGGGAATCCCCGAAATCAGAACGCCGGTCTTGTCGTTTCCGCTGCCGGTCATGTCGATCTTGCCGGCGCTGATGAACTCTCCGGTATAGCCCGTGGTGATTTCGACGCCCGTCGCGCCGGTGACACCTTTGTAAGAAATCAACCCGTCATTGGTGACGATGGCGTCGGAGTTAAGATCCACCGCCGCGACGCTCGGCGGGCTGGTCGTGATCTCCACGGCACCGCTCGATGAGATGGTGATATCGCCATCCGTAGAAGTGTTTTGCGGCGTGGTCACTTTGGTCGTGATGTCTGTGTCGGCGAGGGCGCGGCCGGACAGGAGGGCAGCAACGGCGGCGGACAGCATTAACGCGCGCTTGGTCAAGGCGTACCTCTCGTGGTTCAAGGCCGGTAGCTCACGGGCCAAAACTGGCTGGGACCCTTCGTCTCCGCAGCGCCGCACCAGGCACGCCCGCCGCGAGCCATTTACCTTAGCCGGATTTCAGAGGGGCGCGCTAGGGCCGTTAAGGCCCTGCGGCGCCTTGGATTTTTGGTCCATAGCGGGATGAAATGGGTCGGCACGCAAAAAAATCGGGCGCCGGAGTTAACCGGCGCCCGACGGAATGTCCTCTCGAAAGAAGGTTTAGGCGGCCTTGGCCTTGCCTTCGATCACCTTCATTTCGCCGCCGTTGATCGCAATGCGGCGGGGCTTCTGCTCTTCGGGGATGATCCGCTCCAGATCCACATGGAGCAGCCCGTTCTCGAGCTTTGCGCCTTTGACCTCGACGTTCTCGGCCAGCTGGAAGCGGCGCTCGAACGCGCGGCCGGCAATACCTTGGTAAAGATATGCCGCTTTGCCGTCGCCCGCATCGTCGCGCTTGCCCTGGACCGTCAGCACGCCTTCGCGCACTTCGACATTGAGCTCCTTCTCGCCGAAGCCCGCCACCGCCAGGGTGATGCGGTAATGGGTCTCGTCGGTCCGCTCGATGTTGTAGGGCGGGTAGGTCTGCGCAGATTCATATTGCGGTATGGAATCCAGAAGATCGAGCAGCCGGTCGAAGCCGACCGTCGATCGGAACAAAGGGGAAAAATCAAAGCTACGCATGTTCACAGCCTCCTTTTGAAGCGAAGTGGTTTCAGCTCCCCCGTTGGGGCGGAGCCTCTCGTTTGCCGGAAGCCGATCAGGCCTTTCCGGACCAGTTTTAGTTAGGGCCGGGACCTATTGTTTCAAGGTCTTTTGGCGCGGTTTCAGGCGTGCAGCAGATGCCCAAGCCCGAGGCCCCAGAAGAGGACGAGGACAGTGTAAACAAAGGCGTCCAGCTGTCGGGGCTTGAGTTCAAGCCCCAAAGCACTTCGCACGAGCCCGAGGAGCCACGCCCCTTCCTCCGTGTTCGCGGGATCGCGCCAGCTTCCGGTCCGTAACAGGGATTCCGCGTTGTTGAGCAGGCAGGAGTTCTTGTTGAACTGCCACTGCACGACGACAGCCGGCAAGAAGGCGAGATAAACGAGCAGCAGCACCGCGTTCGGGAGCGCCCATCCAAACACGATGAAAACCATAACGGCAAAATGAAGCAGGAAGCAGCCCTGCGCTAGCGCGTCGCGCCGGTGCGTCCCCGCCGCTGGCATCGCTGGAATTTCCGACATACTGCCCTTCGACTGTCCGGCCTGGAAGCTTAGGCCCGAGCCGTATTGCCGCCAAGAGCTTCGGTTGTAAGCACCCTCGCACCCATGCTCATATCCCCTCTCCCGTATCCCTGCCCTATCGGGCGCCAGCAAGGAACAAACGGCCATGAGCTCCCAACAGGTCGAAACCATCGTCAACGAAATGAAGGCCCGCGTCGGCGAGAATTCCGGCCTGGGCGGCACGATCAAAATCGACTTCGGTGAACCGGGCAGCGTCTTCATCGACGGCAAGTCATCGCCGAACGTCGTCACGGAAGGGACAGGCAAGAATGCCGATTGCACGATCGGCGTCAGCCTCGACACGTTCGAGAAGCTCGCCAAGCGCGAGTTGGACCCGACTTCGGCCTTCATGCAAGGCAAGCTGCGCGTCGCGGGCGACATGGGTCTCGCCATGAAGCTCGGGCCCGTTCTGTCGAAGTCCGCCTGACGGGCTTCTCTTGGCGTCCGGTATATTGCGGACGCGATCTATCGCGAGCGGCGACGGCAAGCGCCTCCGCGTCGGCAGCTGGGACGCCGCGCCGGGCGCGGGCTCGCGCGGCTTCTGCGCGATATTCGACGGCCAGACGGAATTCATTGAGAAGTACGCGGAGGTGACAGACGAACTCGCGGCGCGCGGATTCTCCGGCGCCATTCTCGATTGGCGCGGACAAGGCGGGTCCGAACGCCTCATAGCCGATCCGCTCAAGGCGCATGTCCGCGACTTCACCGAATACGACGGGGATCTGTCCGCCTTCATGGACCAGATAGTCCAGCCGGAAATCGCTCGGCCGCCGGTTGCGCTGGCCCATTCGATGGGCGCCCACATCCTGTTGCGCGCGCTCAAGCGGAATCCGAAATCATTTTCGGGAGCCGTCATGACGGCGCCGATGCTGCGCACCGCCACGCGCGGCTATCCCGCTTGGCTGGTCCGCGCCATCTGTTCAGCACACGCGCGCGTCGGACTCGCGAACGGCTGGGTGTGGGGGATGCAGGAACGCGATCCGCTGCGCGTGCCGTTCGATGAAAATCTCGTCACCTCCGATTGCGAACGCTTCACGCGCACGCGAACCATCCTTGGCGAGCATCCGGACACCCGTCTCGCCGGTCCGACCTGGTGCTGGCTTGAAGCGGCCTACCGTTCCATGGCGGAGCTGGAAGCGCCGGGATTTGCCGCGGCGATTACGACGCCGTGCTTGATTTTTGGCGCCGGCCGCGACCGCATCGTCGAAACCGCGGCAGTCCGCGATTTCGCCCGGCGTCTGCCGCACGGCCGCTATGTGGAGATGCCCGAAGCCGAACACGAAATCCTGATGGAGAACGATTCCATTCGCGGGAAATTCTGGACCGAATTCGATGCCTTCGTCGGCCAGGTTCTGTAGAGCGAAGCCGCTCGCGCTCGTGTCGGGGCGACCACAGGCCGCTGCGAACAGCTTTGAGGAATTTCATGAGCCTTGAGCCGGTGCAGCCGATTACGCTCGCCGAGGTGCGCCGCGCGCGCGAACGCATCGCCGGTACCGTTTTGCGCACGCCGCTCGTCCGGCTCGAGCTTGGCAAAGGCGCGCCGGACATCCGCCTCAAGCTTGAAAATCTGCAGCCGATCAATGCGTACAAGTTGCGCGGGGCGGCCAACGCCATCGGAATGCTCCCGGCAGACGAACGCAGGCGCGGCGTCTGGACGATCAGTGCCGGCAATGCCGGCCAGGGTGTGGCCTATGCCGCCGCGAGAGTCGGCGTGCCGAGCACCGTCGTGGCGATCAAGACCGCGCCGCAGGCCAAGCTCGACCGGATGCGCGCGCTGGGCGCGCAACTCGTGCTTGTCTCCTACGAAGAAGCCTGGAAGGCTCTGGAGGCGCGGGCTTATCCGGGCGTCGAGGGTACGTTCGTGCATCCCTTCGACGACCACAATTTCATTGCCGGGAACGCAACGGTCGCTCTCGAGATTCTGGAAGATGAACCCGATGCGCAGGCAATTGTCGCCGCCATCGGCGGCGGCGGGCTTGTGGTAGGTGTCGCGAGCGCCGCGAAACCGCTGAAGCCGGGTATCAAGGTGTTCGGCGCCGAACCTGAAACCGCCGCGCCGGCGGCGTTGTCTTTCGCCAGAGACGCGCCCCAGGAATTCCCGGATTGGAAGGCCTCGTTCGTGGATGGCGCAGGGGGCCGCAGCGTCTTTCCGCGCATGTGGCAGCGCATGCAGGGAATCGTTGACGGCTCGATCGTGGTGTCGCTTGAAGAGACTCGCCGCGCCATGCGGGCCCTGGCCGAGAAATCACGCGTAATTGCCGAGGGTGCGGGCGCACTCTCCGTTGCCGCAGCGCTCTGCGGCAAGGCGGGGGCAGGACCGATCATCGCCATCGTTTCGGGCGGCAATATCGACCTCGAAAAATTCTCCGCGCTGATCGCAGAAAATGCCTGAGCCTGTCGAAGGATGGAACGTCACTCTTCAACACGCTTGGGGAAAGGGCATGTTTTTCTCGTCATGAACGCAATCGGCGATATCGCGCGCTTCGATGGCAGGGCCGCCTCGGATGCTGAGGTCGAAGCGCACATTGCAGCGCTCCTTGATGCACTGCTGAACCGCCGCCCGCTCCGCAACGCCAATCTCCGGGAAGCGCGCAAAGCGTTCGAAGCCAACAGAATCGATATTGCGGAGCGCTTGCTGCGCGATTTTCTGAAGCGGCACCCCCACGATCCCGACGCGCTCTACCTCCTCGCTCAGTGCCTTCTGCGCCGCGAGTTCAAATCCGACGCCGAGGCACTGCTCGCCGACTGTTTGACGCGCGCCCCGGACTTCGATGCGGCGCGTTTCAATTACGCCAACACGCTGCACCAGATGAACAAGCCCGTTGCCGCGCTCGCGGAATCGGAGAAACTGCTCGCGAAAGAGCCGTACAACCCCATCTATCGCGATCTTCAGGCGCTTGCGCTGACCGCGATGGGCGAATTTGAGCGCGCCGTCGCGTGCCGGCAGGCGCTGGCCGAAGAATTCCCGCAAGGCGCAAAAGTTCTGGTCAGTTATGCGCAGACGCTGCGCACCACGGGAAAACGGGACGCGTGTGTCGCTGTTTATCGTGCGGCGATTGCAAACTGTCCCTCCCTTGGCACCGCCTGGTGGGGATTGGCAAACCTCAAGAATTACCGTTTCGACGAAGCGGACATCACCCGGCTCGAGGCCGAGCTTGCCGCCCGTGACCTTTCGCCGGACGACCGCGTGCAACTGCTTTTCTCGCTCGGCAAGGCCTATGGGGATATCGGGCGCTACGCCGGATCGTTTGACGCCTATGGACGCGCCAACGCGATGCGCCGGATGCAAAGCAATTACGACGGCACGTCGCTCTCGGCCCAGGTCCAAAAATGCAAAGCGCTGTTCACGCCCGCGTTCTTCGCCGACCGTGCCGGAAACGGCGCAAGCGGGAAAGCTCCCATCTTCATTGTCGGCATGCAGCGCTCCGGCACCACGCTGCTCGAACAGGTTCTCGCCAGTCACTCACAGATCGAAGGCGCGGGCGAGCTTCCCAATCTGCGTTTCATGGCGCGGCGTCTGGAAGACACCATCGGCCGCCGTTTGGGCCTCGATTATCCGGGCGTCCTCGCGCATCTTGACCCTGCCGACTTTCGTAAGCTGGGGGAAGAGTTCCTCGAAGCCACGCGCCCGCGCCGGCCGCTCGGCCGCCCGTTCTTTGTCGACAAGGACCCCTTCAACTTCTGGCACACGGGCTTCATTCAGCTCATTCTGCCGGACGCGACGATCATCGACATGCGACGTCATCCGCTCGGCTGCTGCTTTTCCAATTTCACCACGATTTTCCTGCATCGGCTCGCGCACACCTACCGCCTTTCCGATCTCGGACGGTTCTATGCCGGCTATGTGGAGATGATGGCGCATTACGACCGCGTGCTTCCCGGCCGCGTACGTCGCGTCTTTTACGAAGACCTTGTCGCCGACCCGGAGAAGGAGATTCGAAAACTGTTCGATCATCTCGAATTGCCGTTCGAACCATCATGCCTGCGCTTTCACGAGAACCGGCGCGCGGTCAATTCGGCGAGTTCGGAGCAGGTGCGCATGCGGATTTACCAGGAGGCGCTCGACCACTGGCGGCATTACGAACCCTGGCTCGGTCCGCTCAAGACCGCGCTCGGCCCGGTGCTCGAACGTTATCCGGGAGTGCCGGATTTTCCGGAATAGGGAAGGAGGGTGCGACGAAGATTGCCGCAGCCTCTCCAAATCGTGATTTCCGCATTCGTCACCGCTCTACCGGATGGCGGCTCTTGGCCGCTTAGAGCGGCAAATGACAGATTTCAGTACAAAATTGTCATGGCCCGCAAATGCGGGCCACCCAGGTGCGCGCGGCGGAATCGAGGAAATTGGCCACGGAGGCAGAGTCCTTTCGGCAATCTCAGGATGAAAAAGCCTTATGCTGAGCCCGTCGAAGTATGCGCGCCCGAGGCGCACTGGTTCCTTTACTCCCCCTCGTTTGCTCCGTGGTGGTGGCCAATCAGACATTAGACACATGTACCGCTTTCACCTGGGTGGCCCTCACTCCGGCGGGCCATGACAATTTTCGTGGGCGTGCTGGCGATCGAGGGCGACAAGCGTTTCGGGGCTTTACGCCGAACCGAAGACCTCCGGCGGCGCGGCGAGCGCCGTTGGTGCGGTGGAAAGGCCCGCCATGATCTGCGCGGGCGTGACCACGGGAAACGCGCGCGGCGAGACATAATGTTCGCCGAACCACGGCATGGTGCGGCGGTTGAAGATGTGTTTGAGGAAGGCGACCGCAATGCGGACCGAGCGCCGGGCCGCCGCCTCCTGTTTGTAGCAGACCCAGAACGGCGTCTCGAAATGCATGCCGACTTCCAGCGGCTCCAAACCCTGTTCGAACACCGAACCGTAGGTCGGCAGAAGGGCGATGCCGGCGCCCGCGCGCACGGATTCGGCAAGCGCGGCGCTCGAATTGGTGAAGAGCTGGGCGCGACCCTCTCCCAAAGCAGCGGGAAGGCGCGTCATCCAGGTGCCCTTGTCGATAATGTACAGAATATAATCGAGCAGGCGATGGTGCGCGAGATCGGCCGTCGAGGCAGGCCGGCCATGCTTCGCAAAATAGAGCGGCGATCCGTAGGGGATGAAGTGGAGTGTACCGAGGCGCGTGGTGATGAGATTTGGATTGGTGGGCTGAGTGTAGTGGATCGACAGGTCGAAGTGGCCGCGCTGCTCGGCTTCGAAGTCTGTGGTTGTGAAAATCCGCATTTCGAGGTCCGCGTGCATCTCGAACAGGCGCGGCAGGAATCGCACCAGCCAGTAGACGGCGATACCGTCGGTGGTGAGGACCTTCACGTCGTCCAGCCTGGCGTCGGCGGATTGTGCGCCCTGTACAGCCCGGAGAAACGCATCGTGCGCAATGTTCAGTTGCGCAACGAGCCGCTGGCCTTCGGCCGTGAGTACCGCACCGCGACTCGTGCGATCCATGAGACGGACCCCGAGAGTCTCTTCCAGGCGCTCGATGCGGCGGCTGACGGTGGGTTGCTGGATTCCGAGCGAAGCGGCTGCGCGCGAAAAGCTGCCGAGCTGCACGACAGACAGCAGCAGCCGAAAGTCGTCCCAGTCCGGCATCGCTGCCGGGAAGCGCTCTTCGTTTTTCGTATGGGGGTATTCCATCTGTCAGGGTTCCCGCTACCCAAACCTCCCACCTAACTTGAATGAACAGGGTGGGGTCGGTGCATGTCCAGCGATTTTCATGTCGGGGAAGGCGCGTGTTGCGGAGTCATTAGTCCAGGGAACCGCGCGAAACGGCGCGCCGGCTCCGGGCTCGCCGCCTTTCTCTCTCAACCGGAAAAGCGTTCGAGCCGGGGGCCTATGCACCGGATGGAGGGTTGGTGCTGGGGCCAACCCTCCATCGGCCGACCTTCCCCTCGCCGATAAGAGTGGCGCGGCCGGCGGATAAGCCACGGCCCTTTCCAACCAATGGGTGTTCCCCTGCCGAAGCGCGCCGCTCCGTTTTGCCGGACCGAACGTCACATCTACGGAATCCTGCAATGACAGCCGCCTGGACGGTCGAACGTGAAACGGCGAAGCCGGAGACGAGCGCGAAAATCGTCATAAAAAGCCATGAGCGCGCGATGACGTTCGACGAAGTCATCGCGGGCTGGCGCAAGGACGCGGCATTCCGCGCCTTTTATTGCGCAACGCTCGCGGCAGCACCCTATCCGGCTTTCTTATGGGAAATGCCACCGATCCGGCGCGGCCAAACAGACATCCCTTACGAGTTCATGCTGATTCGCAGCGATTCACTCGCACACATGGCGCCGGATACGCAGGCCTTCGCCGCGCAATTCAGGACGACGAGCAACTTCGTTGCGACGTTTCCGAATCTCGGCCGCGATGCAGTTCTCGTCGCGCCGGAACAGGTCGCCGCCTCGGCAGCCTATGCGCATCTTGCGGCGTTCGTCCGTTCGGCGCCGCAGACACAGCAGCACGAGCTGTTTCGGGCGGTGGGCGATGCCGTCCATGATTTTATCAGAATGTACGATACCCGCGTCTGGATCAGCACCTCGGGCCTCGGCATCCCCTGGCTCCATGTCCGCCTGGACACCGTCCCGAAATATTATCAGCATCAGCCCTACGCGCGCCTATAATTGCGGGGGCCTCCGTCGATCCGCCCTCGCTGAGGCTTCGGCGGCCGAGGTGTGCAGGCAATTTGAACGTTCTACTTTGCCTTCGCGATCTCGCCTAGTTAGGAAAGAAGCCTCACCCGGAGAACCGACATGCAGCTCTACTACACGCCTGGTGCCTGCTCGCTTTCGCCGCACATCGTGGCCCGCGAGGCGGGCATTCCCGTGACCCTCGAGAAGGTCGACCTCAAGACGCACAAAACCGCGCGGGGCGAGGATTATTATGCCGTCAATCCCAAAGGCTATGTGCCGGCCTTGAAGCTCGACGACGGCAACACGCTCACCGAAGGCCCGGCCATCGTACAGTATCTCGCCGACCGCAAGCCGGAGAGCGGACTTGCGCCGCCAAACGGCACGTTCGCGCGCTACAAGCTCCAGGAATGGCTCACGTTCATCAATGGCGAGATTCACAAGCCTTTCGGCGCGCTGTTCTCGAATTCGTCGGACGCGACGCGGAAAGAAGCCATCGAGAAGATCAACAAACGCTTTGCGTGGATGGAGAAGCAGCTCGGCGACAAGCCGTTCCTGAGCGGAGACACTTTCACCGTTGCTGACGCATACTTCTTCGTGATGCTCACCTGGGCGCACCACCACAGGATCGACACGACGCCCTATCCCAAACTCGAAGCCTATTTCACGCGCGTCAAATCGCGCCCGAAAGTCCTCGAGGCGATGAAAGAAGAGGGACTGGTGAAATAGGCCGCTCGGGGATCGGGGATCGGGTATCGGGGATCGGATAGCATGTCGCTAACTACCGATCCCGTGAAATAGGCCGCTCGGGGATCGGGTATCAGGGATCGGGGATCGGATAGCATGTCGCTAACTACCGATCCCTCACATCTGATACCTGACATCTGACCTGTGACATCTGATACCCGACACCCAATACCCGATACCCGATACCTGATGTTCCGGCCCGTGGTTCTCCCGTTCGCAGCTGTTGCCGCATTAGCCGCCATTGCGCCGGCCGTCGCCAAAGATACGCATTGTTTTGACGATGTTGCCGCGACGCGCGGCTACACGCTGGGCACGCCCGCCGGCGCCATGCCCGCGCCCGACGGCAAATCAATTCTGTATCTGCGCAGCGGTCCTCGCGACACCACCCAGAGATTGTTCGCCTACGACCTTGCCACGACCAGCGAACGTGAGCTGATCACGCCGGAAGCGTTGCTTCAGGGGCGTCAGGAACATCTGAGCGATGAGGAAAAGGCTCGGCGTGAGCGCGCCCGCGTCAGCGTACGGGGGTTCACGGCATTTTCGCTCTCGCGGGACGGCAGCCGGGTTCTCCTGTCCCTTGGCGGCAGACTTTTTGTGCTGATGCGGCATGACGGGAGCGTCGTTCCACTGCCCGGCGAGGGCTGGATCGCGCCCCAATTGTCGCCTGACGGAACGAAAGTCGCCGCATTGCGCGACGACGACCTCCACGTGATCGATATTCGCCGCAAGGCGGATACACAGCTGACCCATGGGGCGGGCGAAACGTTGCAACACGGCGAAGCGGAGTTCGTCGCCCAGGAAGAAATGGACCGGCGCGACGGCTTCTGGTGGTCGCCGGATTCCCGCTTCCTTGCCTATGAGGAAGCGGATCTCTCGCCCGTGGAAGCCGAATACGTCGCCGATCCGCTCGAACCGCAGAAGAAGCCGGTCGAATTCCGTTACCCGCGCGCCGGCACCGCAAACGCCGTCGTCCGGCTTGGCGTGATTTCTGCCGCGGGAGGTCCGACGGTCTGGCTTGCCTGGGACAACAAGACCTACCCCTATCTCGCGCGCGTCGAATGGACGAAGGGCGGCCCGCTTGCGCTTCTCGTGCAGAACCGCGAGCAAACCGAAGAGAAATATTTCGCCGCCGATCCGCAATCGGGCGCCTTGCGCCTTTTGTGGACGGAACGCAATCCGGCCTGGCTCGATCTTCCGGCGCCATTGCCGAAAGAGCTCCCTTACTGGTTGGCCGATGGGAGCGGGTTTCTCTGGATGACGGAGCGCGGCGGCCAGACTCAGCTCGAGCGCCATGCCGCCGATGGGAAGCTCGTCAATGCCGTGACGCCTCGGAATTTCCGCTTTGACGCCCTGGTCGATGTCGATGTGCGGGACGGCACGGCCGTTGTCGAAGGTGGTACAGACCGGCTCTCCAGGCAGATCTGGCGCGTTAACCTCAAAGGCGGGACGCCAATTCCCATTGCGGCCGCGCGCGGGCTCAACACCGCGGAGTTCGGCGAACAGCACGCCATCTTTGCACATGGCTACAATCTTCTCGACGGCTCCAACGGCGTCGATGTGCTGTCGCGTGACGGCAAAAGGATCGCGCAACTGCCCGCAAAGGCGGAGAAGCCGCCCTTCATTCCGGCGCCGGAGTATTTCACGGTCGGCAAACGCGGTTTCGATGCCGTGGTGCTGCGCCCTCGCGATTTCGATTCCCGGCGCAATTACCCGGTCATCCTCTCGGTCTATGGCGGCCCCGCCGCGAAGTTGGTGTGGGCGGCGCCGCGTAGCTACTTCACCCAGACCTGCATGGCGGACGACGGCTACATCGTCGCAATATCCGACAATCGCGGCACGCCGGGACGCGACAGCGCCTGGTACCGTGCCGTGAAAGGCGACGCCATCGACATTCCGCTCGAGGACCAGGTTGACGCGCTTCGGGCGCTCGGCGCCCGGGTGCCGCAGATGGATATGGCGCGCGTGGGCGTGTTCGGCTGGTCTTTCGGCGGGTACTTCTCCGCGATGGCGACGATGCGGCGGCCTGACGTGTTCGCGGCCGGAATCGCGGGTGCGCCGGTGGTCGACTGGCAGGATTACGACACTTATTACACCGAGCGTTACATGGGATTGCCTGCGGCGAACGCGGACGGATACCGCAGGAGCAATGTCCTGACTTACGCGGACCAGCTCCGCCGGCCGCTCCTGATCATTCATGGCGTGACGGACGACAACGTGCATTTCGAACACACGATGAAGTTGACGCTCGCCCTGTTAAGGGCGGGAAAACCGTACGATCTGTTGCTTCTGCCGGGCACCCATATGCTTGCCGACGATCTTCTGCGCGCCCGCGAAACCGAAAGGCAGATGGACTTCCTCGCCGCGCAGCTCGGTGCTGCAAGATAGGCCTCACGGCAAATCACGGGCACGAAACAATTCTCCAGCAGCAGAGTATTGGGGCGGAGTTCGTTCGGACCACCTTACTTGTTGTCATGCTGCGCGAATGCGCAGCATCTATGCTTCGACGCGCTGAGCATGAGGGGAATCTGCTCACCCCGAGCCTAGTCCCCCGTCAAACTAGGAAGTATATACCTTATTCAGCTTTATCCTGACGGACACTGATTCGCTCCGACGGGCCGACGCTTAGTCGAGATGAGGCACCCCCCTCGATATATGCTTCCCGGTTTAACAGAGGGGGTGTCTGAATTAAGGATGCGCCAGTGTGCGCGACAATTACTCCAGAACTCATGGCGCGTCCGAATCGCCGGATACGGATTCTGTTGCCTAGCTCGTACGTAGCATCTTCACACAAGCCAATCATTCTGCCGAATGTTCTGAATAGCGCCGATGGATTTGCCGAACGCGGAGAGTGTTTGCACAAGCTGACCGAACTCCGCGTGGATTGCTTTGATATCCAGAATATTCAGATTGGCAAAGATTTTGCGGTCTTTGTGGGTGTAATAGTGGAAGAAAGGCAGAAATCTAAATTCGTGGCGCCTCGTCGTGGCGTTTCTAACGATAACCATTTTACCGTGCGCCAACTTATTCCGTATTGGACGAAGCGCCTTTAGTTTTTTTAATACCGGCTTCCACCGATTCAGCACGGTTTTGTCGGATTTAAATTTTTCTTTTAAAACGGCATCTGCGATAGTCGTCTGCACCTCAAAACTCAGCACCGCTGAGAACGCAGCAGATGCAATCTCGTACTCTTTGGAATCAAAGGCAGAGCAAAAAATTGAACAGAGTTGCGCTTCTACATTTCCCCAGGTATCAAGTGCAGCGCCAAGTGCGGTCTGCATTTCCTTTCGCAGTTTGTCCAAATCGAGAAGGTTGTCGGCCATGCCTAAGCCCGCCGTTCGCTCAACCAGTTAAGGCGAAATCGAAGCTGAAGCTAGACCTTGATCCAGAGGCTTGGCCGAAATTTCAGGCGCCGGTGAAATCAGCGGCACAAGCCGCACGCCGACAATAAGCGGCGACGCTCGTAGTGGTTTAATGGAAATCAAATATCGGCCAATTCGGCCCTGTGGCGACGGCCAATCTGAACGCAGCGCGCCTCCATAAAATCGAACAGCTCTCCGTCTGGATCAAAGTCTGCCGCCGTGATTAAATCTGCCCGTTTGTCCAACCGCAAAGCCTTAAGTTTTTCTTTCGCAGCATCCGGTCGCCGCGGGTCAAAGACAACAACTCCCAACCCGCCCAAGCGACGCACCAATGACAACGCGGGAACGTCCGTCATACCGTCTCCGACGTAGATCATATCGCGGAATGGCACCCAAAGGTCTTCGTCCTTAACGCGGCTGTTCACTGACCTTTTCTTGTTCTCAAAAGAACCTTTTGAGATTTCAAAGAGAGAGCGCGTTTTCGCCGTTTCATCCATGCAAAACGTCGGAATGCTTTCTGGACGCTTCGGGTCCCCAAGATATTCGTTGATCGCGTAAACGCAGCCAAAGGTCCACCTAATGAGATCTTCTGGGAACAACAGTTCAACCAGGTGCTTTAATCCAGCGGTGATGATGAAGTAGTGGATTTCAACGTTGGCCGCTTTAAGATCGCGGCGTTCTTCCACTAGCTTCAGTTTGCGCAAAAACGCGGCCACTCTAGTGTAGAGTGTGATTCGTGGCGCAACGTATCTTTTGAAAAATTCTTTGTTGAGGGGAATTTGGCGTTCAAATGCCAATCGCGAAAGAGAGTACATCCAGATGGGTGCGTCCATCGCGAGAATATGTTCCCACGTTGGCTTTTCGTTGTCGCCGCGAAGGCGTTTGACATCTGCCCAGAATTTTTTGCTGCCGCCGCTTGCACCGAGGATTTCGACCACTGCCCCGGTGGATTCTTGCGGCGTTAGGGTCCCATCGAAATCCCAGACAATCGCAATTCGAGGCATGGACTATTTCTTTTTCAGTGCGGCCTTTCGCGATTTGTGTTTTCTGACGACGTTTTTGTTCCCGTCTGACTTAAGCAGACGCAGGCGGATATAGCCCGACGTATCGAATGTGTGCGCGGCCATTTCTTTGCGAATCGTGGCCAGTTGCGCTTTAGTCATGGCGGTAGCTTCCCCTTTTGACGCCGTGGCTCGTAGCTAATCGACTCGACCATGCGGTAGAGCATGCGACGTTGTGAATCGGTTGCGTTGAACTTGTCAACCGGCCCTACTGGAAATGTTCACACCCGCGTGGACGCACGCTCGAGTCGGTTGCGCCACCGTTTAGACGGCCGGGCTTTCTGCTTGATCGTTATGGGTGGATCATGCGCCTTCGTGCGTGCTGACAATGGGAAAGGGCGATCGCATCTGTTCGGTTTCCGCTCTAGGCGAGCGGTATGCGTTGCCGGACCGCCGCGGCCGCGAGAGCCGCGGCGGCCGCAAGCTTGTGTTTGGCCTGCCAGGGCGGCCCGATCGGCCGGCCCATCGCGTACAGGAAAGCATCGGTATCCTTGCCGCCGAGCGCCGCCGCCGCATGGCAAAACACGCGCTCGCGGTCGTACCAATGCACGAACCAGCCGCGCGCTTCGGCTGCAGTCGCAAGGGCCCGGCGATACATGACGGAATCGGCGACGTTTGCCGCACGATTGTCGGCAATCTGTTCCTCAATCGTCGGCGGAAGTTCAGGGCAGGCGCGGATCGCGATGCTCGCAATGGCCACGGGTATTGCTGCGGCCAAGGCTTCAAGGCTCTCCTGCGCGCCACGCGCGGCGGCTGCGCGAACCCGTTCGACGAGCGCGACCGCCTCGGTCAGCGAAATCCGACGCGCCCACGGACTGTTTGCGTAACGGCCCACCGCCCACGATCCTTCGTGGTGATACGGATGAGTCGGCAAACCATGGGTGAGGTCGACGCGGCGGCGATCGAGAAGTTCACCGCCGGGCGCGATCGTGACGAGCACGGCGGAGTTGCCGTGCTCCGCAACGCCCACGGCCGCTGCAGCCCGCACGCGCGATTTCGTACGGCGCTCCCCACCCACTGCTCAGACCGACCCTTTCCGTTCGATGACGAGGACCCGCGCCTCGCCCAGGGGCCGCGCAACGTGTTCGTCTCCGATATCGGCAATGAACATGTCGCTCGCCTTCAGCACGACTCTGCGTTCCGCGCCGCCATCCCGGTAGCGCATCTCGACCAATCCATCCAGCACCACGAAAACCTCCGCGCCGTTATTGACGTGCCATTTGTAGGGCTTTTCGGTCCAATGAAGACGGACTGTGGCGCCGTCAACTTCCGCGAGATCTTCGGCTCCCCAGGCGCGGTCCGCAACGAATGTTCGTGCATAGTCGATGATCTTGGACATCCGATTCTCCGCCTGCGCTCGCCAACGTGCATATAGACCAGGACCGGGGCGGATTGAATGCGGAACCCGCGCAAAATTGCACACCTCGCGCCTAGGAGTTCGCGCTCACCCCTGACACCTGACGCGCAAAGCGGTCCGTGTGGACGCCTTGGAATTCGCTGTTCCGTGGCTAACCGTCCTTCGAAGAATTCTTGGTGGTCGGAGTGAGTGGTACTGGTCAGGTTCCGCGATAGCGGCGCGAGCAGATTTCATTCAAACGAAAAGTCTCCAGACTGTTGAACTAAAACAGCCCTACCGCTGCGCCGACGATTAATAACAGACCGAAAGCAGCGCGATAGGCGATCAGAGGCCATGTCGAATATTGTTCCAGAAAGCGCATCAACACCCATATTGCAAAAAAAGAGGATAGGCTTGAGACGAGTAATCCAATCCCCAGGGTGACCCAAGCACCTGGTGGAAGCCCCGTCTTCGCGAGCAGCCAGAGTTCATGGACACCGGCGAGAGCAATGGCGGGGATTCCAAGAAGGAATGCAACACGCGCGGCATCGGCGCGCGCAAATCCCAGCGCGAGACTCGCCGTCAATGTTGAACCCGATCTCGACACTCCGGGTATCAGAGCACCAACTTGGGCGATGCCTATCCAGACGGCATCCCACAACGTCAACTGTTCAGCGCGGCGCCTGTGTCGGGCAAGCAGTTCGGTCATCGCGAGCAGCAACGCCATTGCAACACAAGCGATGCCGATCACCATCGGCGTGCGCAGTGGTGAATTGCATGCATTCAGCGTCTTCGATAGCAAAGCTCCGGCGATCACAATCGGGACGGTTGCAACAAGTACCGCAGCGAGCAGGCGGAAATCGGCATCGCCCCAGTGCCGACTTCGGACCGCCCGCGCGGAGCCGCGAGCGACGTGCGACAGGTCCGCGCGAAAATAGCTGACCACGGCGAGCAGCGCCGCGAGCTGCATCGCGGCCGAGAAAGCCGAGCCCGGATCGGGCCAGCCCAGAAGCGCCGGTATCGCGCGCATGTGGGCCGTCGATGAGATCGGCAGAAGTTCGCTGATGCCCTGCACCACGCCCAGGAAAGCGACCTTCAGCGGACCTAGGGCGACAAAACCCGTATTGACCGCAGAGCAAGAATGCCCGGCCGGCCAGGTGCTCGCCATCGGGGCGGCAGATGTCATATGTTCTCCATCCCTGAGAGCGGCTCCAGCCGGCCGCAATCGCCAGCGAGTCGTGAGCGATGTCGAACTATATTGCAGCCACAGTGCATTTTATTGCCCAGCATGCCCAATGGACGTTCCCGCTGATTTTTATAACGGCTTTCGGCGAGTCCTTCGTCTTTCTCAGTCTGCTGTTTCCCGGCACGTCGATCATGGTCGCGGCTGGCCTTCTCGTGCCTGGCGGGACGCTGCATCTGTTTCCGCTGCTGTCGGGGGCGATTCTGGGCGCGACACTTGGCGATACCGTGTCGTGGTGGTTGGGCTTGCGCTACGGACATCTGCTTGAACGCGGCTGGCCGCTCAGCCGTCATCCCGAACTGCTCCAACAAGCCCGAAAGTTTTTCGAGAGATTCGGTCTGGCAAGTGTGTTCGTGGGCCGTTTCTTCGGCCCTCTGCGCGCGACCGTTCCGTTGCTGGCAGGCATCGCGCGAATGCGACCATTGCCGTTCTGGCTTTCCAACATCGGTTCGGCACTCATTTGGGCACCCGCGCTGTTGTTGCCGGGGAGCGCCGTCGTTTTGCTTGTCGATGATCTGCCGACGAGTGACTTCCTAAAGATGTTGATCGGCGGAGGTCTCTTGGCGCTGTTTGCGCTGGCGGTCTGGTTCGTACATCGCCGCTGGTTTGCATCCACGAACAATGGCTGATCCCGCGCCATGGAGGAGGGGCAAATGTCGACGCACAACTGGTCAAGCTGGTTAAGCGAGATCCGTCGGAGCCGTCCGCTTCGCAATACCTATACCGAGATCATGAAGAGCCTGAACACGCTCGACCGGGCGGCGGTGTGGGTGACCGAACACGTGGGAACGATGGGCTTCTTTCTGGCGATATTGGTCTGGACGGTCGTTTGGCTGGGCTGGAATTTTCTCGCGCCACCCAGGCTGCGATTCGACCCGCCGATGGGTTTCGTGTTCTGGTTGTTCATCTCGAACGTCATTCAGATTTTGCTGATGCCGCTGATCATGGTCGGCCAGAACATTCAGGGCCGGCATGCCGAAGCACGCGCGGAGCATGATCTCGAAGTGAACATCAAGGCGGAACAGGAGATCGAGGTGATTTTGAATCATCTCGAACAGCAGAACGATTTGCTGATCGCCATGCTGGAGAAGCAGGGCCTCAAGCTCGAGGAAGTGCTGCGCATCGGCCAGCAGCGTCGCGCTTCATTGCCGGCGCAGTCGACGGCCTTGGCTACATCGACCTGAAGCCGTTCAACTTCCATCGGACGTCTGTCATCCATGGGGCCGCGACGGCCTGACCGTTCTGGAGGGCCGGTCTGTACCGCCACGAGGATGCGCAGCGGATCGCCGCGTCATCGAGCATTTCATGGCCGCTCGACTTGGCGACGTGCACATTGGAAACGCTGCCGTCGGCATTGACCATGAATCGGATGGTGGTCGTGCCCTGCTGGTTCAGGCGCACCGCCATTGCCGGATATTCCTCTTCGCAATTATGGGACCGGCCGATCGAGACGGGCGCCGTGATCCCCTGAGGTTTTGGCGGCGCGGGCGGGATCGGCGCGGGTGTGGCAGCCGTCTGTATCGGCCGCGCCAGGACCGGATGCCGAGGCATCCTGGCAACCCTGATCCGCGGCGGCGGACGCGGAATTTGAATCTGGATTTCGGGCGGAGGCACGATCTCGATCGGAGGTTTGATCAATCGCAGCTGCGGCAATGGAACTGGTTTGATCTTCGGCGGCCGCGTCCTGAGCACTTCGACCTGAAGGCCGGGCTGGATGAATCGGAAGCCGTTGAACGTGAGACCGGTCGCAATCGCGTAGAGCGCTGCTGCCTCAAGCACCAGGGCCCCTGAAATCGCCGCGATCCGCCGCGGCGAAAACCGGCGCCTCTGAAAGTTCAAATGTCCTGGTCGTTCCATTCGGTTTGCGCCCCTAACGGACGGGCCGCTTCCTTCGTTCTGCCTCCTCCAAGCTCTGCTGATTGGATATGGTTACGGCGGCGCATCGTTCCAGATGAACCCGTTCGACGCAGCATGGGCCGGGTGGGCGGCAAGGGTTCCCGATCACGTTCTGCGCCCGATCCTCGGCGCGATTTTCAATTGTCAGTGGCCGGTCTTCGGAAATTCGGCAAACGGGCTCCTGCAAAAAATCCGCCGGCCGTGACTGTTCAGGACACTCAGGCTCTGCCATGAGAAAGCCTGCGGGCGAAAGCGCGGGGCCTCAAATGCAGTCGCGTCTCAAAGTGATGTTCGTTTGTGCGACCGCGTTGTTGCTCGCTCCATTGAGCCCGGCAAGCGCGCGAAGCTTCGCGGTGATCCACGCTTTTCAAGGGGGGAATGACGACGGTTCGGCTTCCGTGTCCGGACTCATTTCGGATCGGGCTGGCAACCTGTACGGCGCGACGCTGAGCGGCGGTCCGGGCAATGGCGGCCACGGCTATGGCACCGTCTACAAGCTCGCGCCGGATGGGACGGTTACGGTGCTCTACGCCTTCCAGGCGGGAAGCGACGGAGAACTGCCTTACGCCGGCGTCATACGGGACAAGAAAGGCAATCTGTACGGCACGACCGAGGCGGGCGGCGGCACCGTGTGTGACGGGTATGGCTGCGGCACCGTCTTCAGGATTGCGCCGGACGGCACGGAAGCATTGCTTCATTCTTTCCAGGGACTGCCCGACGCCTTTGGACCGACGAGCGGTCTTGCCGCCGACAACGCCGGAAATTTCTATGGCACGGCCCATGGCGGCACGGACAATTGCGGAACCGTCTTCAAGATCGCGCCGGATGGGACCGAAACCATCCTGCACAGCTTCACCTGCGGAAGCGACGGCGCAGATCCTTTCGGCAGTGTGATTGTCGATTCCGGCGGTAGCCTCTACGGGATGACCACCACCGGCGGGAACACGCAGCTTTGCGGTCGCGCCGGCTGCGGCGTCGTCTACAAGCTTGCGCCCGACGGCAGCGAAACCGTTCTCCACACCTTCACCGGTGGCAAGGATGGCGGCGAACCGGATGGCAACCTGATTGCGGATGCAGCCGGCAATCTTTACGGCATGACGACGATCGGTGGCCGTCACGGTTTGGGCGTGGCTTTCCGGCTTGCACCGGACGGAACGGAAACCGTGCTGCATTCCTTCGGGCACGGGCTGGATGGCCAGGAGCCGGAGGCGGGCCTCGTCCTGGACAATGCCGGCAACCTGTACGGCACCACGCCATTCGGCGGATTGAGTTGCGGTTTCTTTACCTGTGGCACGGTGTTCCGGATTGCATCGGACGGCACAGAAAAGGTGCTCTACCGCTTTACCGGCGGAAGCGACGGCTGCGGCCCCGGCTGGGCGGACACCCTTCTCGTAAAGCGACACACACTCGTCGGCACCGCGTCAGGCTGTGGTGCGGACGGCAACGGCACGATCTTTGAACTCAAAAAATAAGACCTGCACGCCGAAACCGGGAGATTCTTTGTGCCGGGGGGATCAATCGCGGTGGCGCAATCGCCGGATATTACGAAGACGCCGCCGGCGCGTGGCAGAGTTTTGTAAGGGCCTCTGACGGAACCATCACGACGTTCAATCTCTCCGGATCGAATGGCACGTGTGCGACCGGCATCAATCGCAGCGGCGCAACACCGGAGTTTATTACGACAGCAGCTATGAGCCTCATGGTTTCGTCCGCACGTCCGACGACACGATCACGACGTCGATCCATCGGGATCGCTCGAAACTAACCCGGCCAGTATCAATGATGGCGGCACAATAGCCGGATATTACGAGGACGGCAGCGGGATTCATGGCTTCGTGCGGGCCTCGGACGGAACGATCACGACATTTGATCTGTCCGGATCGACAAGGACAAATGCGTACAGCATCAATCGGAGCGGCATGGTTGCCGGGTCCTACAAGGACAGCGCCGGCACCCATCGCGGCTTCATGCGCGCCCCTGACGGCACGTTCACGACGTTTGCTGCTGACGGCTCCGAGACCTATGCCCTGAGCATAGATGATCGGAACCGGATCACGGGAACCTTTATAAAAGACGGTACAATAGTTCTCGGTTTCGAACGCCGGAATGACGGCACAATCGGGACGGTTGAAGCTTCCAGGGTCTCTCTACACCGATCCTGCAAGCATCAGCAGCGCCGGGGGTTGGATCGCCGGCTCCTGGAACGAGAACCTGCCCGGCACGCACGGCTTTCTGCGAAGCCCGTAAGCAGGACTAGCATCAACAGCACGTGTTTGACTGCTTGCGCAGCGGCCCCTTGCGGAGCCGGTATGGTCCGCGCCAAACTCCGGTGCGACGGATTGTTTTCGGTGTAGCGGAAGACAGGGGATGCAGGGGGCACTCAGCGACAATCTCCTCGATGCCATTTACAACCCGGCCATGAGAGCGGGCGAATGGCGGCCGGCGCTTCGCTCGCTTCGCGATCTCCTTTCATCGGCAGAGATTGCCTTCACCGTCGTCCATTCGGGATCGTCGCAGCCGGAACTTTGGGAAACCACCGGCGCGGTCCTGTCGTCCGGGCAATGCGACAACTATCAAAGCGATTACATGCGGCTCGATCCCAAGTTACCGATTCTTGCGGAGCGCGGCCGCGGTTTTCTCTTCAACGACATCGAGCACTTCGACGACCGCTTTGTGGCGCACGATCCCTTCTACCAAGGATATTCGCTGCCTCTGGCCCTGCGCCATACGCTCGATCTTTTTGTCGACAGTTTCGACGGTCGCGACGTCTATCTCGCGGCCATGCGTTCTCCGGCGCAGGGCCCGTTCAGCGTCGGCACCGCAGACCAACTCAAGCGCGCGTCTGCGCATTTCCTGCGAGCGCTGAAAGCGCGCGATCATCTCTCGCGCATCGAAGCCACGGCAAGGCATGCGACGGCGGCACTCGACCGTTTCGAATTCGGCGTCGCGGTTGTTGACGCGGACTCGCGACTCCTTTTCGCGAATGCTCTCGCACGTGCGACCTTTCGGGAGGATGCGCCATTTCGGCTCGTCGGCGCGAATCTTTCCGCTCGCGTCTGCCAGAAACCGGTTGCAGACGGTGTCCGGAATGCGGTCCGCGGCCACCCCGCAACGTTTCGGCTGCGCGACCGCGAGGATTGGCTCGTTTCCACGATCCCGCTTCCGGCCGAAAGCCCGGCAGCGCCTTCAGCCTTGGATTCCGCCATGGTCGTGTTCCGGCGAGCAGGGCGGCAGAGGCTGCCCGCGGCCGACGAAATCATGGCGCTGTACGGACTGACGCCCGCCGAAGCCGAAGTTGCCCTTGCCATAGCGGAGGGCAAATCCACCCGGGTGCTGGCGGCGGAGCGCCACGTCAAGCTTTCCACCATACGCTGGCAGCTGCTTGCCGTGCTTCAAAAGCTCGGCGTCCGCCGACAGGCCGACGTCGTACGCGTGATGACTGCGATCCGGCCCGGCTGTTGATTTCGCGTTCCCCACCAAATGGTGGGTGTGCGTCCCGTTCCCCGCTCCTACGCTGCTGTCCTGCCCTGTAGGAGCGACCGATGAAACCGTTCTCTGTTCGCACACTTCTTCTCTCGTCAGCCGTTCTTCTCTCCACCCCGTCCGCGCAGGCGGCCAACTGGACCAACCAGGGCTACAGCCCAGGCATCGACGGATTTAATCCGAAGGAAACAACCATCTCTGCCAGCAATGTGGCGAACCTTGCGCTGACCTGGCAATCCAGCACCACGGACATCAACGGCGTTTATGCGATGATTGAGGACACGGGCACGGTGTTCGTGCTGTCGGAGGATTCCGGTGGAAGCCCCGACGTGGTTGCGCTCGACGGGTCAACCGGCGCCGAGCGCTGGAAAGTGCTGACGGGATATCCTTTTGGAGGTGTGCAAAGCACGGGACTTGCTGCGGGCGACGGACTCGTCTTCACCGCCTGCGGAAACGCGCCAACCAACAGCGTGGAAGGACTTTGCGGTTATTCTCAAAGAACGGGAAAATCCCTCTGGTTCGACAACTTCGTCGCACGGGGCGTATCGGACGGCCCCAACCCCATCGAGCGCCCAACCTTCGTCGGGGGCATGGTTTACGTTTCGGAAAGCCTGTGCGACCTGCACCTTCCGAACTGTGACAGCTTCTGGGCCATGAATGCAAAGAACGGCGCCGTGATCTGGGGCGCACCGGATCCGGACGGCGGAGCACCTGATCCGTCGGGAGGACCCCTAAGTCCCGCAGTTTCTTCCGCAAGTGATCTGGCGTACATTCCGTGCATTTACAATTTCAACGGCGACTCGGACCTTTTCTCCGGACTCTGTACGTTTGCCAGTTCCACCGGAGCCGCAGGTTGGCAATATGGGCAGGTAAGGAACTTTGAGGATGGCGGCCTTCAGGCCGGCGTTTCGGTCTCGGGCAGCACCGTCTTCTTTAACCAGGGCGATCCGGACAACAACATCGATGTTTTGACCGCGCTGAACGCAAGTACCGGCGCAGCATCCTGGACGTTCGACAGCGTATTCTCGTATCACGATCTGGTGCAGCCGACTGTGGCCAAGGGTGCAGTCTACTGGCCGGACGGCAACGGGACGCTGTGGAGTCTCAAGGAGAAGACCGGCGCCACGCGCTGGTCGTTCAACACCTGGCCCAACGGCTGCTCGCCCGTAAATGGCCCCAACGGCACGGAATCGCAGCCGCAGTTCGTCAATGGTGTCGTGTTCATCACTACGTCCTGCTCTCAATCCGGCTTCGATTCTGTCGACACCTTCGCGTTGTCGGCAAGCGACGGCACGATACTGTGGTCTGGTAACGGCGGCACAGCCTACGCAGGCGGCGCCGCACCCATGATCGTCAATGCCGAATTGTACGCCGACTGCAACCAGGTCTGCGCCTACGGCCTGCCGGGCGGTTCAGTGCACCGTCCGAACGCTCACTGAGACATCCGATCGCGGGGCGGCGAAGCGAAACAGCCCGATGGCGCAGGCTGCCATCTGCAAGAAACTGGCCGGCGCAGGCTATAGAAATCATGGGGCGCTACGGCGAGGGCGCCGCTGCCAGCTCCTCGGCAACGAAACTCTTCCACTGCGACATCGGATCGAACGACGTTTCCACTTTGATTTCACGGAGAAACGCATCCATATACGCGCGAAAGTCGGCGCCGAACCGGTTGCGCAGGACTCGCCAGGCGGCACGATATGCTGGAGCGGCGAAGTGAACGCGCACCATCGCTACATCGCTCGCCAGGCTGGCCGCACCAAGGGTGCCGGACTTGAACTGCAGATACCCGTCTTCAAAGTTTCGCAGGGCGGCCTGCATCATTATCAGGAACGTACCGATTTGCGACGGCTCCATGGTCGTGTCGCACGCCTCGGCGCGCACGATCAAATCCTGCATGATCGGTTCGGCCCAGCGCATGCTCGCGTCGACCAGCATGGTAAGATGACCCTGCTGCATCAGTGAGCGCTGATTCCGGTTCGTCTGCCGTATCTGGATCACCAGAAACACCAGCGTGACAGCCACGGCGATGCCGCTCACAAAGCTTCCAATCGCCGCCAAATCCGAGATTGACATGGGTACCCCCTAAGTACGAGCCGGGAATGGCACCCCATGCTAGACCGCGAAGCGCCGGACAGACAGGTACGTTCGTTCTCCAGGTCAATAACGCGCCGGTTATTCGCGAACCGCGCTAGGCCGGCGCGTTGCTGTGACGAACCTATCGGCCTTTCGCCTCTCTCGCACGCACATGCGACGTGCGGCTCGCCGGCTCGTTCATCGGTTGCGGGCGCCGGTTCGGCGCGAACGAATTTCGACCGCATGAATGCGCTGGTCGGTACCGAGCGGCAGCAGAATGTCGGCCCGTCCAGGCATTTCCTTCAGCATCCACCGCGTCAGCCGTTCGTAGTGCATGATGAAATTTTCGAGCTCGTTCCTGTTCATCACCGCACGTCCGCGCCCTGAGCCGCGGAGCTTCTTCTCCTGCAAGCCGCGCCACTTGTAGACGCAATCAAACGACGGCGCCTGCAGGAAAAGCAGCACATCGATCGGCGCGAACAGGTCCCGGTATGGGCCGGCAAGCTGGTCGTTGACATGCGTTCGCCAGATTCCGTTCCGATCGCAGTCCCTTTCCAGCCGGTTGACGGGTTTGCGGAGCGCCGCCGGAGCTTGCGGCCGTGCATCCACGCACCAGCCTTCGAACAGAATGAAAGCAGGTCGCCCCTTGAACACCGGCCAGTCTTTGCGGGGCTTGCGGTCATCGCGCGCCTTTTCGAAGACAGGCAACGGCGTGCGCGAACGCGCGCCCGCGTTGCACAACTTTTGCAGCGTCTCTAGCCCAAGCGTGATGTCGTGTGTGCCGGGAACGCCGCGCGTCGCGAACAATGGATGAATCGCGCGCGCCAGCTTTTGACGCTGCTCTTTGGTCAGATAGAGGTCGTCCAGCGAGAGGATGCCCGTTGAAGCCGTTTTCGAATCGAGCAGCAGCTTCAGGAAGGTAGCGAGGGTCGATTTCCCGCTGCCCTGGCAGCCGCACAGGCCGACGACAAGCGGCCTTTCGGCCTGAGTGTTTCGCGCGAGCAGCGCGCCGGCAATTTCCCGGTAGGTTGTACGGACGATGTTGGCGAAACTTCCGGGCAGCTGGAGCGCCGTCATCTTTTCATGGAAGGCCTGCTCAAAAGCGTTGTCGGCGTGCGCCTTCGTCGCGGCGAATTGAGCAGGGGATGAACGGACGGTAGCGCGCGTCATCGCCTCAGACCTGAACCCCTGATCCCGCCATGCGCAAGCGCATCGCCACGCCGAAGAACGTCGTCCTTTGCATCGGCTTATTGCCAGTTTGCCAAGGCGTCGAATCGCGGATCGCTGCGCAGTTTGTCGAAGTCCGGATCGAACCGCAGGTTGGCCGGCGTGAGATAGGCGGGGATTTTCAGGAGGCGCGCGAGAGCCGGGATGGCGCGATCGGCATCGCCGACGCGTGCCCAGACACGTGCCCTTGCAATTTCAAAGTTGGTGCCGATTAGGGCATCTTTCGCAACCGGGAGGAGATTGACGGCCCGCTCGGCGCTCTCGATCGCCGCGTCGTGCCTGCCCAGGCCGCAATAGACCAATGCCAGCGACGCGAAGAGGTCGGGATTCGTCGGTTGGGCTTTTGTCAGGCCGAGCAGCTCGTCTCGCGCGTGCAGATAGTTGCGCCGCGCGCCGTTTGAATCGCCGGACAACCGCCTGAGATCGCCGAGCCTGAGATTGATAAAGCCGGACGCGAAACTCGGCGGCGCGGCCGGCTCATCTGCCCGAAGCAACTGCTGCAGCGAAGCGATAGCTCCGCCATATCGCTGTCGATAGATCGCAAGGACGGCAATCGTATCGATGACATCGATGTCGCCCGCCGGCGGCTCCAGGCCCTTGAGCAGCGCATCCGCCTCGTCCAGCTCTCCAAGTTCCAGATAAACAGCGGCCTTGTCGTTAATGAAGTCGACGTCGTCCGGCCAGATGTTCAGCGCGTCGTCCAGAACATGCAACGCGCCCGCGAAATCCCGTGTGACAGTGAGCAGGGTCGCCAACGTTCGGCGCGTCGTCGGCGCGAGCGGATCGAGCACGATCGCTTGCCGAAGATAGGCCTCGCCTTCGTTCCACCGCCCGAGCCGGCGGTCGAGGGCTCCGAGTGCTGCCAGGATCTCCGCATTCTCCGGCCACCTGCCCAGGAGTTCAATGAACCGATTGCGGGCGCCCTCGTAGTCGTGCTCGACATAGTATTGAAAATTGGCCTGCGCCAGTTGCGCCTCTGCCAGATCCGGCTCCAGGCGAAGCGCTGCATCGAGTGCGGAACGCGCGGCGGCGCGGCGGGCATCGGTCGCATCGTCGCCACTGAAATATTGCCAGGCGTTGTCGCGCGCGAGGAGCGCCCAGGCGGTTGCAAAACGCGGATCGAGCCGAACCGCCTGTTCCAGATAATCCTGTGTCTTCTGATAGTTTTCCGCCGTCACCACATTCTTGCGGTAAAGCGCCAACCCGCGCAGGTACGCGTCGTAAGCGGCGGTGTTGGCGGTGGCCTTGGCCGTGATGGCCTGCCGCTCCTTGCCGGTGATCGCTGCATTAAGAGTTTGGGCAATGGACGCCGCGACCTCGCCTTCGACGCCGAAAATGTCCTCCATGTTTCGATTGTAGTCCTCCGCCCACAGGTTGGCGTCGGTTGACGCTTTGATCAGCTGCACGTTGATGTGCACCGCATTGCCAACCTTCTGTACACTGCCTTCGAGGATGTTGGCGACGCCGAGCAGCCGCGCGATATGCGGCAGGTTGTCGGGCCGGCTGGCGAAATGGGCCGTGGAGGTGCGCGAGATGACCTTGAGGGAACCGATCTTGGTCAGGCGCGTGAGTATCTCGTCCTGGATGCCTGCGGCGAAATAGCCGGTGTTCCTGTCAGAACTCAGATTCTGAAAGGGCAGCACGGCAATCGAAGTTTCCACCGGGGCGTTCGCCGGCTGTGCCGGGCTTGGGGGGCGGCGCAAGGCCAAAAAAGCAAGCTCGCCCACAGATAACAACAGAACGACACCGAGCAGGGCGAGCAACACAACCTCGCGCTGGGACATACCGGTCGCAGTGGCGTCGTCGTTTCGCGTCGGCGGCGAAGCAAACCACGCAATGGTCAGCGCCGCAGGAAAACCAGCGACCACGGTGACAATGAAGGCTCTGAGCGCCCAGATCGGCGCCGCGAAAGTGGGAAACACAATCGATGCGATCTGCACCAGCAGCCAGCCTGCCACCGCATAGGTGACGGCAACACCGTCGATGTTCCTGGCCTGCAGCGACTTAAGAAGGCCCTGCACGTGATCTGCCCCAAGCAGCGCGGGCGTAATCCTACTTCACGGGGGCTTTTGATGCCATCAGCGGGCGCCCTTCCGGATGAGCGTACTCCGTTCCGGACCAGCCCGTGCGAACAGAGCTACGTGGCCGGATAACTGGAGGCCCCGGATTCGACGCGAGACATCACCGAACCGGCGTTGGAGGGAATGGCGGGACGGGCACGACTGCATCGCCGCCGCTCTCGCCGGCCATCGCGATCCGCTGTCGGTGCCGTGACGGCTTGTGCCTGGCGTTGCGACCGTGAACACCAGACTGCAAGTGCAACAACGCGCTCGTGGATCACGGAAAACGCTGGTGCACCGGGCAAGATTCGAACTTGCGAGTCCACGTTCACATTGCCTTGTTTGCGCCCAATAGCACCGCGGGCATAAGTTTGGTGTGAGATTGCAAGAACGGCGAAAAGGGCCATGACGAAGAAGTCTCCGACATGCAGGCATTGCCCGACCGTAGCTCTCGCGGCGTTTGGGACGCTGTTTTTCTTCAACGGATCATTGGCGCAACCCGGTCCGCCTGCGACCCCGCCTCAGGGCCAGCCTGAAACGGTTGTCGTTACTGCTCACAGGACTCAACAGGAGATTGATGCCATCGTCTCGCAATTCGTTGATTTGCATACGGCGGCCAATCGTAAGACAGGGCAGTACATGCGCGACGATATCGGACCTGTGTGTCCGGTCACGCTTGGCCTGCCCCAGTCGTTCGACGACTTCGTCACCGCCCGGATAGTTCAGGTGGCCGCGAGTGTCGGCGCCCAAACGGAGCGACGGGGAAGTGCAAGCCCAACATCGAAGTACTTTTCACCGATGAGCCGGAAGCCGTTGTGAAATCCCTTTCGGAACGCACGAACGGTGCGATTCTGGGCATGCACTACGTACACGAGACGCCTCGACTTCTTAGCGTGACCCATCCGATTCAGGGCTGGTACGTAACGGGCACGCGGCTGATCGATGACTCAATCTCTCCCGTTACTATGGTCGATCCGGATGGAACAGCGAAGTCCGCTCCAGGCAAAATGCCTCGGCTCGATAATGCGTACCGCAATGTACCCGATCGCGTGAGCACCGGCAGCAGAATACCCGGCAGGCGCATCAGTTCGCTCGTCAATGTCCTGATTGTAGCCAATATCAGGCAGGTCGCAGGCCATGAAGTTGGTTCGGTGGCAGACTACATTACGATGCTGGCGCTTTCTGAGCCGCATTCTCTCGACGATTGTAACGAACTCCCAAGCATCCTCGATTCAATGTCCTCCGGGTGCGGATCGCGTGCGAAGCCCGAAAAACTCACTGATGGGGATATCGCTTATCTGAAGGGACTTTATGCGGCTGACCTGGGCGCGACGACAAATTCGGTGCAGAAGGAGAGCATACAAAGAGGTATGGAACACGACATGGGAGTTGTTTCCAGTCCCGGAATGAAGCCCTGATGCGTCTCGTCATGATCAGATGGAGGAAGATGAACTGCCGCCCGGTCGCGCCATCGAGCGCCAGCGCGATGGCGGCTGCGTTGGTTTCCGCTGCGTCCTCGGCTGTGTTCTGCACATCGAGCAAATCGTCAGCCATGCGGTCTCTGCGCCAGTTGGGATTTTTCCGATGCGGACAAATCAAGCGCCGCGGCTGTTGCAAACTGTTTTTCTGCGCCCGTCCTGTCACCGGTCCAGTACAGCGCCTCGCCCCATTTGAGATGCAGCCGGCCCCAGTGGGGCGCGTATTTGTCGGCTTCCTCGAATTTCGCGAGCGCGAGATCGGAACGGTTCTTCGCCATCAGCGCCTCGCCCCATAGCTCCAGCGGATCGGCGAAATGCGGGCCTTTCGCGTGCGCCTCCTCGAACTTCGCGATCGCGCCGTCGTCATTGCCTCTATGGAGCAAAGCCGCACCCCAGCGATTGTACGCGAAGGGTGATTCCGGTACACGACGCGCCGCAGCGGCATACCAGTACTCCGCTGCACCCCAGTCCTTTGCAATGGCATCGACGTCGCCGCGCGCGATGAGGCAGGGATAGCAATCGCCGCCGGTCCGTGCGAGCGTCGCCCGCGCTTCCGGAACATCGCCCAGATTTGCCTCTGCGACAGCGAGCAAGTCTCCAAGCTGCAAGGCTTGTTCGCGATACGAGAAACGCAGCCACAAATCCGGGTTGCCGGCATTGAAGGCGATGCCGGCTCTCGCTTGGGCAGCGGCGCCGGCCCAATCGCCCACTTCCGCGCGCGCAGCAGCTTCCACCGCGGCGAGCCCCGTCTTGTCCGGTTCTCCAAACAATTCGGCGCGATCGACGCAGGCCCGCGCGGCCGAACCGTCGTGCTGCATAAGTTCCAGATCGGCGATGTCCACAAGATCGTACGCTCCGACACATTCTCCGACACAGACATGTTGCAAAGCGTCGGCGAAATCACCGTGCCACCGGGCGATTGCCTCCTGTGCCTCGCTACGCAGGATCGCGAAGCCACGGCCTTGCAAATGCTTCGGCTGGTCGCTTTCCTTTAGGGTGAGGATCTTGCGGGATTCATCCAGTATTCCGTCTACGCGGCCGAGGGCGTCATACTCCTTCACCAGCATGTTGTGCGGGGTGGCGAAGGCGGGGTCATAAGCCTCGGCGACCTTTGTGAGCGCGATGCCGCGGGCATCCTGACCGAGAAACGCCGCCAGCACGCTCCCTTTGGTCAGATAAGCCTCGCTCAGCGTGTGCGCATCGTGCACGTCCGCGAACGGATTGAGCTTGACCAGCTCGTCATAGCGCCCCGCGTTGATGAGATAGTTGAACCAGCTCGCGGGGTCGAAGGTGGAGAACACTTTCTCCGCCGCTGCCTGCTCCATATTCCCGAGCTCGCGTCCGCTGACGGTGATCGCGTCGCCGCTGTCGAACGTGGCTGTCAAGACAAGAGTCCCGTCGGGCATTTCGCGGAGATTGCCCCCCAGATGGCGCTCATGGCCGAGCCAGCCGCGCAGCGCGCGCCATACGGCTGCCAGCGAAACACCGGTCTCGGGTATTTCCACGCTCAGCGCATTGGCATCGTTCTTCGAGACAGTGCCCGCGCTCGAATAGCCCGTAGCGCGATTACGCACGTCAGCGATTCGGTTGGTAAGGTCCGACGCCACAACGTCGCCGCCCACCCCGCGCGCGGCATAACCCGCCGGTACGGAAAAAGCGTCAACGACAAGACCTTCAGCCTGGCTTGCGTTCCATAGTGCTGCGCCGAGCGCGATCACCACCACCGCGCCCACCGCGATCGCCATGATCTGAATCGCGCCACGCATCTGGTCGTTGAAGCGGCGCCAGCGCAGGTGCGACAGCTCGAAGGCGTTCTGTTCAGAGAGGTACTGCCGTTGCAGTCTTGCCAGATCCGTCTGTTCGCGCAGATAGGCGAGCGCTTCCGGCGTACCGTGGTTCATGGCGATTCCAACAGCGGCGGCATCGACGTCCGCAGGAGCACGTTCGTCCTCGTCAACCATGCCGTTGCCGCAATCGTCCAAGCTCCAACCGCTCGGAGGGGGCGAGAGCCAGACGCGAGGCCGTGTTGAACTGCATCTCTGCTTCGTCTTTCTTCCCCGCGTAGGTCAGTGCCTCGCCCCACTCGAGATGCAGGCGGCCCCAGTTGGGCGCGTAGTTGTTTGCTTCTTCGAATTTCGCGAGCGCGAGGTCGGAACGGTTCTTCGCCATCAGGGCCTCGCCCCATAGTTCCAGCGGGTCGGCGAAATGCGGACCCCTTTCGTGCGCGGTTTCAAATTTCGCAATCGCGCCTGCGAGATCGCCTTTCGTGAGCAGCATCTCGCCCCAATCGGTCCAGGCGTAGGGTATGGAAGGCGCGAAGCGCGCGGCGCGTGCAAACCAGTAACCGGCGCCGGCCCAGTTCTTTTCGCGCGCGTCGATGCTACCGCGCGCGCGCAAACAAATCGTACAATCAACAGGCGTTTTGTCGATCAGCCGGTGGGCATCGGGAAAATGGCTGAGGAGCGCCATGCCCCAGGCTTCGATCGGCCACGCCCTGCGACGCAAAATCAGCATGCCGGAAACCCCGCGCTGTTCCAGCACCGCGTCGAATTTCGCCTTCTCTTTCAGCAGCGGTGCCGGATTTCCGAGCAAGACCTCTGCCGTCAGCATGATGCCTTCGCGCGGAAGCAGTATCTGCGGATCGTTGGAAGGAGGGAGGCCTGCGTAGGTGGCGCGCATTGCGCCGCCGTCGTGAAGGGCGGCATGGGCGGTCAAGTCGTTCAGCCGCGCGCTTTCGACAAGACCATAAAACTCGGGGGACGCTTCGATCTTCGCATTGGCTTTCAATTCGGCGCCCAGATCGCCCAGCTCCGCCGCCAGGCCGGCCTGTGACAAGGCAGGGCCTAGCGCCCATGCCTGTTCGCTCATGCCATCGTCGTTTGGACCCTCCGCGAGTTGGGCAAGTTTTCTGTACGTGGCGAGCGCCGCCTCGTCGTGCTGGAGGGTAGTTTCGACGGTCAGAAAATTGTTGTAGGCCATCAGGAAATCGGGACGCAGCGCAAGCGAGCGCCGGAACATCGCCATGGCGTGATCCAGGTCTCCGATGTTCTCGTAGAGATTGCCCAGCCCGACCGCGGCCCAGGCGCGATCCTCCGGCGAGCCGTTCGCGATCAGTGCGCCATAGGCGGCTTCGGCCTCCTTCGCCCGATCCCGGTTTGTGAGGTAGACCGCGAAGCGATACGGTTGCGTTGCTCTGTACACAGACTCCGCCGCTTTCTGCATAAGCTCGTCGAAAGCGGTTTCCGGCCCGGTGAACGTCGGGCTGCTGTCGCTGCCGGCACGCGCGGTCACTGCGATACCCAAGGGAGTCCGATAGATATCGCCGCTGATCCGCGTCTGGTGCCCGAGCCAGCTGTGCAGAAGACGATTGAATTCACCGATGGAAATGCCGGTGTCCGGAATTTGTACCTTGATGTTGCTGCCCCAGTCATTGGCATAGCTCGACGATGCGCGAAGCGACACGGTCTGCGTCTGGAGCGCCGCCAGCCCGTCGAGCAGTCTGGTGGCGACGACTTCGCCGGTAAGTCCGCGCGCCGCCAGATCCGGAGGCACGGAAAAGGATTCGACGACAAGCCCCCTGTCCTGGACCGCACTCCACACGGCGCCGACGAGGATTCCGGCGACGACGAGGAAGATCAGGGCCAGCGAGAGTTCGAACGCGAGTTTCATGATCGTGCTGGCATGGCTGAAGCGCAGAAGCCAGTGACGCAGCCTGTCTTCGCGCGCGATCTCGTCGGCCTGCAGCCGGGCTAGCCGGGTCTGTTCCTTGAGATACGCTTCTGCGGTCTCCTGTGCGGCCTGCGACAGCGCCCAGTCCGCACCAGGCGCGGTGGATGCGCCCTTCGAAGCTTGCTCCTCAGCCATGCGCCGGTCTCATGCGGGCGAGCATCGCACTGTCGGCTTTGCTCAGATCGAGATGCGATGCCGCTTCGAATTGCTTCCGCACGCCGGCTTTGTCGCCGGTGTACAACAGCGCCTCGCCCCACTCGAGATGCAGGCGGCCCCAGCGGGGTGCGTATTTGTCAGCTTCTTCGAATTTCGAGAGTTCGGGGGGGACCGAGAAGCTCTCGACCACAAGCCCTCTGTCGTTCGCGGCCGACCAGACCGCAGCAGCGAGAGCCGCGAGCAGCACAAAACCTGCCAGCACCAGCATGACGTGTCCGGTGCCGCGCACGCGTTCCATGAAGCGCCGCCATTTGAGATGGGAGAGCTCGAGCGCGTGCGCTTCCTCGAGAACGCGCGCCTGCAGTTGTGTCAGCCGCATTTGCTGGCGCAGGAATTCGCGCGCCTCCTCGCCGTTCGAGCCCACCGCCGCCATCGCCGCGTCAAGAGCCGCCGGATTGGGGCTCGCGTCGCTGCGCGAAAAGCCGCTCCGCGCGTCGGGCAATTCGTCGTTCACGCCCCGGCCCTCAGCCGCGCGAGCGTGGAAACATCTCTCGGACTCAAATCGAGATGCGAAGCGGTTTGGAACTGTTTTCCGCGCCTCGCTGGCACGGCTGGCGCCGGCGAGCGCTGTCGAAATGGGTCCCGTCTGCGCGCCGTTCGTCGCGCAGACGGACGCTATCGAAATGGCCGCCGGATCGACGTCTCTGTTGGTCGACGCCGCGCCTTTCGGTCCCTCAGCTTCCCTCGCCACGCCGCCCCCGAGCCTCCCACCCGCTCCCATTCAGCAGCGGCTACAAGGGTATTGCAACATCGGTCAGCGCTCCACCGCCGCCGCGCGGCGACAGCCCGTCCATCCATGCGGCCTGGCACGGTGGGGGGCCGGAATAGATCTACCGCTTCACGTCTTCTTGCCTTGGCGCCCTTGCGCACGCCGGGCGGAGGCCGGTCGCGCTGCTTTCGGCGCGCGGCGCGCGCGCTGCTTCTGTTCCTCCGCTTTAATGATCACCGCGCCCTTCGCGTTCGGATCGAGACGCAGCTTCGCGAGCTTCACCGCGTCCGCGATCAGCCCCTCGATCTCCGCGCGGTCGAGGTCCGCAACCGAGTTCAGCGCGACGTAACGCACCATCTTGCCATGACCGTGCAGTAGCTTGTTCGGGTCCGACTTCGACAGCTGAGCGCCCTTCCCAAATCCCAGCTTCACCAAACGCGGGTACACCGAGATCGAGCACACAGCCTCGTAGCCGCGCTCGGTAGGGGAATATGAAATCACGAGCGCGTTCTGGTTCTCGTACACGTACACGATCTCGAAAAGACCGGGCAGCCGAGCCCGCAGCTTGGCGCGCAACGCCGTTCCGAGCTCGGCCATCGCCGGCTCATAGTTCCCGAAGTAGCTCGCAAGCTGCGTTTCGGCGTTCGTCATCGGGTCACTTCACCTTCCGCCAGACGGAGACGTGCTTTTCGCTGTCCGAGGTGAAGGGCTCGCCGGCCCAGCCGCCATGGCGCGCCTCCAGATCCATGCCCGCGATCCTGGCCATGAGGTCGAGCTCGGAGGGCCAGACGTAGCGGTAGGGGAATGGCGTG
>DATAQZ010000055.1:0-34052 GCA_036264415.1 Rhizomicrobium sp.
AAGGGAAGGCACATTTATTGAACTCTGCAAGACCCTTATAGACGAGCTGAATGGTTTCAACTACCAGCATGTCACGCTCTTCACGCGATCCACACAGTCAATCCACTTCTACGACAGCCTTATCGCATTCGAACGCGGCAGGCGAAGCCCGAAGCGATCTTTCCGCCGGCCAGAATTGCCAGAACTTAAGTCCAAATCGGCGGCTTTACCGAAATAACCTAAATCGTCGCTGCAGTGGCGATCGCTGGCTTAAAAAAACGACGATTTGTCCGTGGCTACTCACTTATCTCAAGGAGATCGATTCTGTTGAGCGAAAGGCGCTCGAAACCCGCGCAAGGCATACCCGCCGGATTAGGTCGATCCATCAATGCGCTCATTCACACGTAAGTAGTCCAGCGCTGGACAAGCATTCTAGAACGTGAAGACGAACGGGCCTTTGGGAGACAGTCCCGGTTCGTGATGCAGGGACCGCGGATCCAGAGGTCCGACCTCACGCCTCCTTTGCAGGCTCCTGCTTTTCAGGTGAACGTCTTGAAGCAGTTTGTTCGTGCAGAGCTTTGTATTCCTTGCGCACATTGTTAAGTCGGACCTGTGCCTCCCAAAAACGTGCCTGGGATTCGAGTTCGCCCGCTCTAAGATCAAACATAAGCGTGCGCGCTTTAATCTCGTCTATTTCGGAATTTGCTAATGTGCTGGATGCAGTGCTCGATTTTTTGGACGGCATGACTAGGCCCCTGTAGAATCAGGGGAGGAACAATATGCTAGTGTGCTTCTAAGGACCAGCAATTTGGTTCGCCGTAATTGCGACTCTGCGCCAGAGTGTCAGGAATGGATGCCAAGAAAGCGGGAACGCAGTTTCGCAGAACCGCGAATAATCCGTTTGAACTGAGCCGATCGGAAGCGCAGACGTGTATCGCCTGTAGCCTCACGGCTTCAGGCGCGAAATCAGGGGCCAGCGTCCCCCCCGTGCAGTGTGTTGTCGCGCGATTCTTCCCACACCACGCACGCCCGCGCGCCAAATAAACGGCAGCAACGGCGCCGCCGAGAAACAGCACCGATACGCCGGCAATGGCGATCGCCGTGGCGACGATATCGCCCGCCGGCGTCGCCAAAAACGCAGCCACGCCGCGCGCCAGCGTCCCGTTCGGGACGGCACCCCATCCAGCACCATACGCCGCCCTCTTTCCGGCGCAGAACTAGCCTGCGGGCGCGCGAAGCCACAATCGGGCGGCGCCCTGCCCGCCACCCATCCCCCGCATTTGCGGCAGGGCGCCGCGGCCGCTATTCCCTGTTGCCGTTCGCAAAGGAGAAGGGGAAATGCCGCTGCAGGTCGTGGGCGCCGGTGTGGGACGGACGGGAACGATGTCGCTCAAGCTTGCGCTCGAGCGGCTTCTGCACGCGCCCTGCTACCTATGGTCGAAGTTTTCGAGCATCCGGATCATGCCGATCTCTGGCGCCGCGCGGCGCTCGGCGAACGCGTCGATTGGGACGCCCTGTTCGCGGGCTTCGCCGCCGCCGTCGACTGGCCGACCGGCTCGTTCTGGCCCGAGCTTTCGCGTCACTACCCGGACGCGCTCGTGCTCCTGTCGCTGCGCGATCCGGACGCGTGGTGGAACAGCGCCAACGCGACGATCTTTCCTCTCCTCGGCAACAACCATTCCGCGCCGCAGGCGTGGAAGGACATGATCGCGGCGCTGTTTGCCAAGCGCTGGGGCGCGGATCCGCGCGACCGCGAAGCCTCGATCCGCCGTTTCAACGAACACAATGCGCGGGTGGTGGCCGAAGTGCCGAAAGAACGGCTGCTCGTCTGGCAGGCCGGAGACGGCTGGGCGCCGATCTGCCGGGCGCTCGATTGTCCCGTTCCCGACGAACCTTTCCCGTGCGCCAACACGCGCGAGGAATTCGGGGCGCGCGCGGCCCAGCATATCGGCCCGGCGGCGGAGAAACCGTGAGCGGTTTCGCCGGCTAGGCGACGCGGGCGCCGGCGCGCGGCGCGGCGAGGCCCAGCAGGCTGCGCAGGCGCGCGCGCTCTGCCGGGGCGCGGCTGTACAAAGCGGGCGAGGCGCCCGTCCGGAACGGCTGCCGCCGGCCCTCGGCGATGTCGGCGATGAGCGCAAGCACCTCCTGCGCCTCGACCGGAAACGGAAACACCACGCCAAATCCCGTTTCGCGGACGCGCTCCGCCGGCGCGCCGATATCGGGAACGAGCGGAACGAAACCGTGGGAAACCGCTTCGGAGAGCGTGTAGCTGTACGTTTCCGGCCATTGCTGCAGGAAGAGGGCCAGCCGTCCCTTGCATTGCGCGATCAGCCGCGGCCGCTCGTCCGGCGCATAGGGACCGGTGATTTCGACATTGCCGAGGGCAAGGAGCGCCTTGTCGATGTCGCTGTAGCCGACGAGGCGGAATTTCAGTTCCGGGTGTCTCAGGCGGGCAAGACGGGCGATCTCGAGCAGCTTTTGAGAGCCTTTGTGCGGTCCGATCGCGCCCAGCACCAGGATCTCTTCCGGGCTGCCGTCGCGCGCCGCAGCGGGAAAATTCCGCCCGCTCTCGGGGTGCTCGATGACGTCGACCGCGAGGCCCGAAAACGTGGTCCTGATGTATTGGGCGGCGATCTGCGAGGGCGCAACGACGTGCGTCACACGCGCGAGCAGCGCCTGCAACAGGGCGCGGTGTTCCTCGACGGTGCGGCTGTCCAGCCGCGATGCCTCGTGGGCGCCGCCAAGCGCAAGGCAGCGGTTGCAGACATCGGCTTCCGGCCTCCCGCAAAAGCTGCCGGAGGCATCGATCATGGTGACCCGCGGGCAAAGCGAAAAGTAGTCGTGTACATGGAAAACCGAATGATAGCCGCCGATCCATCTGGTCAGCGCACGGATGAAATCTGCGTCGTAACCCAGCACCTGGTGGACGGCGACGCGTGCAGGCTTCGCCTCCGTCAGCATCCGGAACAACGGCTCCCATTCGGCGGAAGAAAAGGTGGCGCGGATCAGGGGTTCGCTCACGTCCAGCCGCAGGAAACCGTCTTTGCGGGCCGAGAGCACGAGCTCCGGGCCATGCCCCGGTTCCGCGGCTTTGGCGATGTCGCGGACGCACTCGGCCGTGCCGCCCTCGAGCCCGTTGGTCACGACCAGCGAGAACTGCGCGCCCGCTTCGCGCGCGGCGGCGAGTCTCGCGCCATCGAGCGCCCAGCGCAGGCTGCGCATCCGGTCCTCGCGCTCGAACGCCATCACCGCCGGGATGTATTCGGGATAGCGGCTCGCGATGAGAGAAAGATTCTTCGCCAGCAGCTCCGTCTTCGCGGCGGCGAAGGACACGCTTTCGCGATGGTACACGAATATGCCCCCGGCCGCGACGTTGCGGAAACCGAGATCGGCCGCTTTGGCGCAGAAGTCGTTCTCCTCGCCATAGCCGCGTCCGAAGCTCTCGTCGAAGCTGCCGACGCGGTGGAGGACCTCGCGCCTGATCAGCATGCAGAAGCCGTGCGCGGTCGGAACATCGACGATGGCGTCCGCGTTGCGCTGCTGCGCAATCTCCGCAAGTTTTTGCCACGGCACGTCGGAAAGCGACTCGCGCCGCAACTCGGCGTGCGGGTACGAGAAGATCGTGGCGTTGTTCGAGAGCGGCGTGACGGTGCCGATTTCCGGTGAGCGATGCGCGACGCGGGCGAGCGCGTCAAAGGTGCCGGCGAACACTTCCGTATCGGCGTTGAGCAGCACGACATCGCCGTCGGGAATGGCGTCGAGCGCGCGGTTCACCGTTTTGACAAAGCCGAGATTCGCCGGATTGGCGAGAAGGAGCAGGTTTTCCTCATGGGCAAAGCGGGCGAGCATCCCCGCCATGCCGTCGTCGGGCGAGGCATCGTTGACGATCACCACGAAATCGGTCGGCGCGTTGCGGTGCCTGAGGACGCTGGCAATACAGTCTTCGGTGATGCCGACGCCCCGGTAGACGGGAATGACGATCGTCAACCGGCGCGTGGATTGCGGCAGCACAGGCGCAAACTGCGCCGTGACGGCGGTCCCTTTGCCCTGCCGCAGCGAAGCCGCGTAATCGGCGAGTGCGCGCTGCAGGAACGATCGTTCCGCGAGCGAAAACGGCGCGGCCGGATCATGGACCGTCTGCGCCATCCGCCGCACCGCCGCGATGACGGCGCCGCGCGGCCCGGCCATCAACGGCCCGCCAAACAGTTCCTTCCGCGAACCCGCAAGGCGCAGCGAGAGTTCGCCAATATGTTCCGGCGAACCGCCGGCGCGCGGCAGCTTCACATCGAAGCCGAAGGCGTGGCTGCCGGGATGGAGCGCTTTCACATCGTCGCGCACCAGGTCACAGGCAGCGGTGGCGATCAGTTCGCCATCGCGCCGGATCTCAACCGCGAACTGCGCCCAGGGCGCATCGGGGGAAAACATCCACCCTGCACAATGTTCGAGGGTCGCGATGTCGAGCGTCGCGATGAGACGAAGCGTACAGGTGGCGCGCGCGAAGGCGACCCCGCCGGCGAGCGCCGTGATCCCGATCTCACCGCCACCGACCAGAGGCAACAGCGGAATCCGGAAACGCGCCGGCGCAAACCCGGGATCGCCGCTGTCCTCGCATTGCGAAGATCCGCCGGCGACGACGGCGCCGCCGGAAACCGCGATCTCGATCCTGGGCGGCGCGAATTGCGCCACCCGCTCCGTCACCCAGCCGACCGCGCAGCCCTCGCGCACATGGAGATCGCCGTCGAAGCGACCCTTGCCCCATGGCAGCGGCGAGCCGTCCAATTCCACCCCGTCGGCGAATACGTGCAGCGCGGCCATATCCCCGCGCGTCGGGACGGGGATGCGGAAGGCGAAATCGCTTCGTCCCAGGCCAAGCGACGCGAGATCGGGGCGCTCCTGCGCGGCGTCTCCCTCGCCGCGAACGTGTCCGTTCTCATCCGTGACCGAGATGCGGCAGGGCTTCGTGCCGCGGCGCGGATGGGCCCAACCGGTGACGTAGCTGCCCTCGCATCCGTCGACCTGCCCCGCGATACGCGCGTCGCCGGATTCCTGCGGCACCGACTCGTCCATCCCGTTCTCTCCCGGCGGTGATTGCCGCCGCCCACGCCACTCCGAAGCGCCTGTCCTGAAACATTATTTTGAAACGGGACTTTGCACAATCCGCCGGAGCGGCCCTTCAGGACATGATCCCGATCGCGGGGGCGCCGCAACCCCGCTGGCGTGACGCATCACGCGACCGTCACGCCCACGTCACGGGCCCGCAACAATGGGCGGCCACTTGTTGTCGGCCGCGGCGAAAAGGGGGCGGTTGTCAAAACCTTCACGCAATCACGGGAGAACATGATGCAACCGATACGACCTTCGCTTAAGGCGCTTCTGCGCCGTGGCGTGGCGGGGCTGGCCGCCTTGCCAATGATCAGCACCGCCGCTCTCGCCGGCGCGCCATTTGCGGGCGGGAAGCCGGCCAATACCATGGCTGCTCCGCCGGCCCATGTCGCGCTGATGAACGTCAAAACACCGCATGGCAAGAACGACGACAATACGGCGACGCCCATCAAGCATGTGATCATCATCGTCGGAGAGAATCGCAGTTTCGATCATGTGTTCGCGACCTATGTGCCGCCATCCGGCGACCCGGTCCTGAACCTGCTCTCGGAAGGAATCGTCAAGGCGGACGGGACGCCGGGACCGAATTTCGCCAAAGGCAGGCAGAAGAAGGCCTCCGACACGTCGACGTACAGCATCAGCCCGACGATCACCAAGCCCTATGAAAAACTTCCGCCGCCCAACCTGGCCTACACCCCCGAATATCTGAGCTACACGGGCGCGCCCTGGGTCAGTACAAAGGTCGCCGCGGAATACGACACCGGCCTGTTGCCCAAACAACTGGACGCGGTGACCGAAGGCGCCTCGGGCCTGCCGCAGAAGACGATCGATACGCGTATCGCCAACGTCCATGACCTGCCGTCCGGTCCGTTTCAGCTCTCGCCCGGCGTCGGTTCGGGCGATTACGCCGACAGCCCGGTGCATCGTTTCTATCAGATGTTCCAGCAGCTTGACTGCAACGTCTCGTACGCGTCCAAATACGATCCGAGCGGCTGCCGGGCCGATCTGTTTCCCTGGGTCGAAGTTACCATCGGCGCCGGGTCGAACGGCAATCCCCCGCCGGCCAACTTCAACATCGAAACCACCCTCGAGGGTGCCACCTCGATGGGCTTCTACAATGTCCAGCAGGGCGACGCCCCTTACCTGAAGTCGCTGGCGGACCGTTACACGCTCCTGGACAATTATCATCAACCGGCGAAGGGCGGCACGGGTCTCGACAGCCTCTATCTCGGTTACGCCGACGACCTCTGGTACAGCGACGGCAAGGGCCATCCCGCGACCCCGCCGGCAGATCAGATCGAGAACCCGGATGCGTACCCCGGCTCCAACAACTGGTACACGCAAGACGGCTATTCGGGCGGCACGTACAGCGAATGCTCCGATTCCGGCCAGAAGGGCGTGGCCTCGGTCGACGCGTATCTTTCAAACCTGGGTGTCAATCCGAACTGTGAATCCGGGCACTATTATCTTCTGAACAACTATAATCCCGGCTATATCGGTAACGGCGACAAGGCGGAAAAATCCCAGGGACCCTATACGATCCCGCCGTCCTCCGTGCCGTCGATTGCCGACGTGCTGATAAAGTACGACGTGTCCTGGGCCTACTACGGAGAAGCGTGGCAGGCCTATGTCAACGATCCGAATTATTACGCAGAAGGTTCGGAATATTGTAACATCTGCAATCCCTTCCTCTACGAGAGCAAAATCATGCGGGGCAACAATCGCGACGGTGTTCCCTATCGTATTGCCAATCTCCACGATACGACCGACCTTTACGACGACCTCCGCACCGGCGAACTTCCCGCCGTTTCCTACGTGAAGCCGAGCGGGGTCAACGACGGGCATCCCGAGTCGTCGCAGATAGCGGCGTTCGAAGGTTTTGTTCAGAAAATCGTCAGCGAGGTGCAGAAGAACCGGGCGCTTGCCAGGAGCACCGCCATTCTGATCACGGTCGACGAGGGCGGCGGCTACTATGATTCAGGCTATGTTCAGCAGCTCGATTTCTTTGGCGACGGCACGCGCGTTCCGATGATCATCGTTTCGCCGTGGACCAAAGGCGGCCATGTTTCGCATGTGTACAGCGATCATGCCTCGGTGCCGAAGCTGATCGAGGCGAACTGGGGCCTGCCAACCATCACCGGCCGCAGCCGTGACAACATGCCCAACCCCGTCACCGGCTCGAATCCCTACGTGCCGACGAACGGACCGGCGATCAGCGATCTCTTGGCGGCGTTCAACTTCTCTCACTAGAACCCGCGTTCGCGAATGCGAAAAGGGCGCCTTCGGGCGCCCTTTTTTTGACCTGCGTATCCGCCATCCGCTTTCGAAAGAAATAGGGAGTCCCATTCGGGAAACCGCTCGAAGTGCTAATAGGGCACCCCGTCCTGCAGATAATACCATCCCGATCCCTGACAGGGACGGCACGCCTCGGCGTCTCTCCGTCCGCTGCCGTCGCACGGATCGCACGCGGCCCATTTGCCGTCTCCCCGCGGCCTTACATACGAACCACGGCAAGCGCCTTGCCCATCCCGTTCATGGCGGCAGCGTTCGCCGAGCAGCGGCGCGTTTGCCACCAGCAGGTAGGAGCCGCAGGCAGAGCAAAGGCCAACCGGTCTGGACCGCTTCGTCGCCATCGGCGCTATGCCGCCCCGGCATAGTTTGTACGGGATCCCCGGCGCTTGCGCTTGAACGCGGAGCGGCCCGGCCGCCGATAGTCCCGCGTTGCCGGCCGTATGGCGGTGTCGGCCGGACGTGCGCCAACAACCGTCAGCGGCCGGCGGGTCAGCGTTTCGATGTCGCGCAGGAGTTTGCGTTCGGAGGCGTCGCAGAACGCGACGGCGACGCCGGCGTTGCCGGCCCGCGCCGTGCGGCCGATGCGGTGGACATAGCTCTCCGGTTCATGCGGCAACTCGAAATTGATGACATGGCTTACGCCATCGATATCGATGCCGCGCGCGGCAATATCGGTGGCTACGAGAACGCGCGCCTTCCCCGAGCGGAATCGCTCCAGCGCATGTTGACGCGCATTCTGCGACTTGTTGCCGTGCAGCGCATCGTTGGCCACTCCGTTGCGATCGAGGTGCTCGCTGACGCGGTTTGCGTGATGTTTCGTGCGCGTAAACACGATGACGCGCGACAGGGCGGGATCCTGCAGGAGCTTCGCCAGCAGTGCGCGCTTGTCGGCCGTCTCCACGAAATGCACCTGCTGCTCCACCAGGTCCACGGTCACGGCCTCGGGTGTGACGTCCACCCGCAGTGGATCGCGCAGCATCTCGGCCGCAAGTTTTGCCACCGGGCCAGGCATGGTCGCCGAGAACAGCAGCGACTGCCGCACTTTCGGCAGCAGCGCGACGATCCTGCGAATGTCGCGAATGAAGCCCATGTCCAACATGCGGTCCGCTTCGTCGAGCACGAGGTGCTTCACTTGATCGAGCCGCACATGGCCGTTGTGTACGAGATCGAGCAGACGCCCGGGCGTTGCGACCAGGACGTCGACGCCGCGCGCCATCGCCTTCACCTGCGGCGCCTGGCCGACGCCGCCCACGACGACCGTGTGGCGCAGACCGGTATGTCGCCCGTACACCGCGAAACTTTCGCCGATTTGCAAGGCAAGCTCGCGTGTCGGCGCAAGCACCAGCGCGTGGGCCGCGCGCGCCGCAACCGGACATTGCGGTTTGGCCAGCCTCTGCAGGATCGGCAGCGCGAACGCGGCGGTCTTGCCTGTTCCCGTCTGTGCGACGCCAATGAGGTCGCGCCCTTCCAACAGCCATGGAATGGCTCGAATTTGAACGGGCGTAGGATGGAAATGATCGTTTGCCGCAAGCGCGCGGCAGAGTGGCTCGGAAATCCCGAGCGTCGCAAATGTATCAGTCATTCTTTCTTGCATTCCTTGCATGCGCCGGGGCGCTCGCGGGACCGATGCCCGCGCGAATCGCCATGGGGCGGTTGACCGCCTTCCATGCGCACCTGGAGCTAACGGAAAATTGTCTCAATCAATGTTCCGGATGACAGCCGGTTCAGGCGTCGCGCATGTCCGGAACGGCCGGAATGTACTCCGGTTGCTGTACTGCGGTCAATCTCGTTCCGCAATCGACAGCTGCCGGGTCGATCATTGTCCCGGATTTTTCCGGTGCGTGCTTATCGGATCAATATTCAGCGTTGCCAGGATTTCAGCGCCTTGGTGAAACCTGCGTTCCAGCGGCAACGTTCCGGCTCCCCCGGATAGGGGTTGAGCGCCGCCACTTTGGCATCGTTGAACGCCGCAAGATGCGCGACCGGAACGCGCCGCGCCGCGTTCCATCCTTCGGCCTCGACGCGGCTGAGATGGAAAGCGTTGTCGGCCATCACGCCTTCACGCTTGCTTGCGCAAGCAACGCCTTGACGGTTTCGCTCGGGCGGCAGAGGCGGCCGGTGATCCGGCCTTCGTGCTGTACCACCACGATCGGACGATTGATGAGAATGGGATGCGCGGCCATGGCATCGATCAATTCATCCTCGGTCACGTCCTTTTCGTCGAGACCGAGTTCGTGGAACAGCGGTTCCTTGCTTCGCACCAGGGTTCGGACAGGCACGTCGATGGTGGCGGCGAGCGCCGCGATCGCGCCGCGCGACATCGGCGTCGTCAGATACTCGAAGACGTGCGGCTCATGGCCGAGCCTGCGGATCGCCAACAACGCGTTGCGCGAGGTTCCGCATTCGGGATTGTGATAGATCGTGACTTTCATTCCTCGGCTCTCCTTCAGGGTTTCGCGACGTTCGCCGTTATTGCGCCGCGGGCGCCGTTATTGCGCCGCGGGCGCCTTGGCCGCCGCAGGACTTTTCGAGCCGATTTGTTCGGAAGAATTGCAGCAACAGAATGTCGGGCAACCGCCGCCCTCGGTTAAATGGGGTGCGGGAGCAAAAATTTCAAGCGGGCTCGGGATGAGGCCCAAAAGAGCGATGAAGGGCAAAAGAGCCCTTTTCCGCGCGCGCCGGAGACGATAGCGTGCGCCTCCGCTCCCAGGGGAATTTGCGCCAATGATCCGCCGCTCGCTCGCCGCGCTTGCCGCCGCTCTGTTCGCCATCGCGCCGCACTTCGCTGCCGCGCAGAAAGTGGTGCAGCTCAAAAACCAGCCGCCCGCGGGCACGCTGGTCGAATTCCTGCTCACCGACGGCACCGTGATGGTGCAGTCCTACAACGAAAACACCTGGTACAAGCTGACGCCCGACAACATGGGTTCCTACGTCAACGGCACCTGGAAGCAGCTGGCGAGCCTGCCTTCGGGCTATGTGCCGCTCTACTTCGCCTCCGCCGTTCTCGCGGACGGGAGGCTGGTGATAACGGGCGGCGAATACAACAACAACAGTTTCGCCTTCACCAACATGGGCGCGATCTACGATCCGGTGAATGACACATGGTCCACGCTGAAGCCGCCGAAGGGCTGGATAAATATCGGCGATTCGCCCTCGTCCATGCTGCCCGACGGGCGTTTCATGGTTGGGAACAAGTTCCACAACAAAGTCGCGACGCTCGATCCCTCCACCCTGACATGGACGGAGCTGATATCCAGGCACAAAAACGACAAGTGGAATGCGGAAGAAGGCTGGACGCTCATGCCGGACGGCAAGGTTCTGACCTGGGATGTGCTGGCCAATCCGTTGTCCGAAATGTACAATCCGTCGACCGGCAAATGGAAGAATCTGGGCAACACCCCGGTCAACCTGGAGGGGCCGTGCCTCGAGTGCCAATGCATCCAGGTGCCGCCGAAGAACTTTTGTTACTATTCTCCCGGCGAAACCGGACCCGGAATCCTCCGCCCCGACGGCACGGTGTTTGCGACCGGCGCGACGCACCAGGGCGAGAGCACGGGACACACCGCCATCTACTCGCCGAGAACGGGCTGGACGGCGGGTCCCGACTGGCCGAATGGCGACCAGGCGGATGATTCCTCGGCCGCGCTCCTGCCCGACGGCAACGTGCTGGCGCTGGGTTCAAGCGGCTATTTGTACGAATTTGACGGCACCAATTTCACGCGCGAGACCGTGGCGGGCGGCATTGGCGGGTACACGTCGCTGATGGTGCTGCCCACGGGCGAGGTGCTCGTCGGCGGCTATGAGGTGTACCAGCCGAACGGCACCTATCGATCGGCCTGGCAGCCGACGATCTCGTCCGTTCCCCCAACCGTGAAGCGCGGACAGACCTACCAGATCTCGGGGACACAGTTTAACGGGCTCTCCCAGGCCGCCGCTTTCGGCGACGAGGTTGAGACCGCCACCAACTATCCCCTGGTGCGCATCACCAACAATGCAACCGGTCACGTGTTCTACGCACGGACGCACGACCACAGCACGATGGGGGTGGCGACCGGCAACACGACGGTATCGACGAATTTCGACGTGCCTTCGGGCATGGAGACGGGCGCCGGCGAGCTCGAAGTGGTGGCGAACGGAATTCCGTCGCAGCCGGTTTCCGTTACCGTAAAGTAGCCGGCTCGGCAGCCGACGCTGATGCGACCGGCCGGAGCGGTGTCAACGGCGTTGCGCCGGGGGCAATGGGATTGGAAAGTGGTACAGCTGGGTGGGCTCGAACCACCGACCTTCGGATCCACAATCCGACGCTCTAACCAACTGAGCTACAGCTGCACGGGCGCTTAACGGGCGAAGCGACAGCGCTTCGCGAAAGGCCGCGGGGAAGCTAAGAGTCCCTCCCCCGGAATGCAAGACGAGCGGCACCTTCGGCGACAGCGAGGCGAGCGTCCGTAGCGGGCGCGGTAGTCCGGGGGCGAACAGCCGCCGCGCAGCGCCCGCATTTCCGCGACAGTCTCCCTGAACGGCGGGGTTACGGAAGATCGCGGAACATCAGGGTCTGTGTGTTGTTGTAGACGTAACCGGTGACCGAAACGACGCGCATGCCGTCGCCCGAAGCCTCCATCGCCGCAGATTGCTGTCCATCGTAATAACTCTCGTTCGTCGTGGGCACATTGCCCAGCGAATAGCCCGCCTGGTTGAACACGTAGATATCGTACGTCTGATAAAGCCCGTTGATACCGCCGAGCACGTGGTCGTTCAGATCGATCGCGACATTGTTCGGATAGGGATTTGCCGGCAGTGTCTGGACCTGCGTCAGCGTTTTTCCGTCATAGACATCGAATTGATAGGGGTAGCCGCACGCCGGATAGACGTGCCTGCCGTCGAGCGAGACGGCAAGGTCCTGGCAGTTTTCACCCTCTATTCCGGCGGAGGTGATGGAAGAAACCGCGAGCGTTTCTCCCCTCGCGCTCACGTGGTAATTGTAAAGCGTTGCGGGATCGATGCCGATGTCCACGGTAAACAGTCTTTTTCCGTCCGGCGTCACCGCAATGAAACCGGTCGTCGGATCATTTCCCAGGACAGCTCCGGAGGGCACGGAAAAGATCGGTCCCGACTGCGTGTACAGGGCAGGCTGGGCGTAAGGCCGCGCATAAACCATGTTGAACGTCGTATCGATCGCGTGGCCAAGCGAATAGCTGGCGATCTTGTTGCCCGTATCGGCATCGAGGGCGACCACCTTGTAGTTCGTGGTATCGGCGGCAAACAGCGTGTGCCCGTCGCTGCTGACCGTCAGGGCCCCGACCGTGGGCGCTACTTTGGTCAAGGTATTGACCAGCGCGCCGCTGTAAACATTGTATTCGTAGACCGAATCGGTGCCGTCGGCGACATAGGCGATCGGTTCAACGGGATTGGCGGCGATATTGTACGCGATTTGCTGGGCGGTAACGACCTGGGTGTCGGTCGATCCGACCCAGAAGCCGACGCGCAAGATCTCGCTGTCGGTGAAATCGCCGCCACTTGTCGAAACCGTCACGTTGGCAACGTAGAGCTGATCTCTGGCCAGCTTTTTCGGGCTTGCGTGCACCATCAGAGAGCCTCCGGTTGTGCCGCTTGGCGTAACCGAAAGCCAGCTCTGATCCGATGTCGCCGTCCAGGTCACCGGCGCGTTGCCGCTCGTACGGTCAACGCGGATCCGATGCGTCAGGGCGCGGCGGGAAGGAAACGACGACAGCGCTATCCCGTCGGTCGACAGGAAGAGCTTTGTCGGGAACCCGTTTTTCGCCTGCCCTGGCGACGCGCCCAGAAGCGAAGCGGCGACGGCAAAGCCAATAGCGATACGTGCAGGTTTCATCAGGCAGCCCCCAGCAATGTTCAAACGGTCCACCAAAATACCGGCGAAGTGCGGCGCCGCAAAGGTTTTGCCTGCTCGAAAATCGGTGGATGAAACGGCCGGCGGAGGCGCGACGCTCTTTTTATTAACCGCAGTCGCCGCTGGTCGGACACCAAGGAGATGATAAAGAGAGCTGCGGGAACATGGGCCGCCAGCCGTTGAAAACCCCGGAACACATCGTCATTCGCGCGGGCGCTGCAGGCCTCGTGGTCTGGCGGCGCATTCTCGAAGGGCACACGCCGCTCGTGCTCGACGGGCACGCCTGGCAGGGCGTCGAACGTTCGCGCGCGGTGCTCGAGCGCGCGCTGGCCGAGGGGCGCACGCTCTATGGCGTCAACACCGGCTTCGGAAAGCTCGCGCAGACGCGCATAGCGGCCGACGAACTGAAGCATCTGCAGCGCAATCTCGTGCTCAGCCACGCCGCGGGCGTGGGCGAGCTTCTGCCCGCTGCGATCGTGCGTCTCGTGATGGCGCTCAAAATTGCAAGCCTTGCACGCGGCTTTTCCGGCGTGCGCCGCGTGCTGGTCGAACGGCTGATCGCGCTCTTCAACGCCGATATCTTGCCGGAGATTCCCTCGCAAGGCTCGGTCGGCGCGTCGGGCGATCTTGCGCCGCTCGCCCATCTTGCCGCGGTTGTCATCGGCGAAGGACACGCGCGGGTGAACGGGGAAACGTTGCCGGCGCACGAAGCGCTGGCGCGGAGCGGGCTTGTGCCGCTCGAGCTCGAAGCCAAGGAAGGGCTGGCGCTTCTGAACGGCACGCAGGTGTCGACGGCGCTGGCACTCGCCGCCCTCTTCGCCGCTGAAGCCAATCTCGAAGCGGGCCTGATCGCGGGCGCCTTGTCGACCGACGCGGTGAAGGGGAGCGACACGCCGTTCGATGCACGCATCCACGAGGCCCGCGGGCAGCCGGGGCAGATCGAGACGGCGCGCGTTTTGCGCGCGCTGATGGCCGAAAGCCAAATCCGCGCCAGCCACCGCGACTGCCCGCGCGTACAGGATCCCTATTCCATCCGCTGTCAGCCGCAGGTCCTGGGCCCCTGTCTCGATATCGTTCGCGAGGTGGCGCGCGTGCTCGAGATCGAGGCCAATGCCGCGACCGACAATCCGCTGGTGTTCGAAAACGGGGACACTTTATCGGGCGGCAATTTCCACGCCGAACCCGTGGCGCTGGCTGCCGACCGGCTCGCGCTTGCGATTGCCGAAATCGGCGCGCTGGCGGAGCGGCGGATCGCGCTCCTGATCGATTCGGCGCTGTCGGGTCTGCCGCCGTTCCTCGCCGCCGGGAGCGGCGTCAATTCCGGCTTCATGATCGCCCATGTCACCGCGGCCTCGCTCGCCTCGGAGAACAAGTCGCTCGCCCATCCGGCTTCCGTCGATTCGCTTCCGACCTCCGCCAACCAGGAGGATTTCGTCTCTATGGCGACATTTGCCGCGCGACGGCTTTCGGCGATGAACGCCAACACCACGAACATCCTTGCCGTCGAACTCCTCGCCGCGGCGGAGGGAATCGAATTCCACCGCCCGCTCCAATCCTCGGCGGCGCTCGAAGAGGCGCATGCGGCGTTGCGCCAACGCGTCCCGCGTTTCGATCGCGACCGGCTGATGGCACCGGCGATCGCCGCCGCGGCCGAACTTGTCCGCGCCCGTGCGTTCGAACGCATCCTGCCGGAGGATTTCCGTTTGCCCTCGCAGGAGCCGGGGATCGGGAATCAGGAATCGGATGATCAGAAACGTACCATCTGATACCTGATACCTGATTCCCGATACCTGATTCCCGATACCTGACAACCGATACCTGAGGAGTCTCGCATGACCTGGGCCATGATCGCGCCGATTCTCATGTTGTGCGTGTCCAACGTCTTCATGACCTTTGCCTGGTACGGGCAGTTCCGGTTTCCTCAGACGCCGCTGGCGATTGTGATTCCGGTTTCCTGGGGCATTGCCTTCTTCGAATATTGCTTTGCGGTGCCGGCGAACCGCATCGGCCACACCGTCTATTCGGCCGCTGAGCTGAAGACGATGCAGGAGATCATCACGCTGGTGGTGTTTGGCGTGTTCTCGGTTACCTATCTCGGCGAAGCGATCCGCTGGAACCACATCGCGGCCTTCCTCTGCCTTGTCGGCGCCGCCTTCTTCTCCTTCGCCAAATGGACGTAAGAAGGCTAGGGCTTTCCGATGATGGACCCGCCGCTGCAAACGTCCTGGACCGTACGCCCACACAGGTCACAGATAATGGGCGGGTCGTCGCGTTCGCTACCCCGGTGAAAATCCCCATCCAGGTCGTGCAGCCGGCGCTGTTTGCTCGCGGCGAGATAAATCGCGACACCCGTATTGCCGCACCCGCAGCGGAGCGTGTGCAGATAACTTCCGTCTTCCACGTCCGCTCCCGGGCGGTTCTCAACCAGAGGCAAACTCTTGCCGAGTCATAGGTCTTTGGCAAGTGACTGCCGATTGCCGCTATAGTTATGACCGGCGGGTGTCGTCCAGGCGACAGGTAAAGCCTGAAAGGGCACGGCAACGCGTGCGCGCGGCGTGCGCGCGGATGGATGGGCAAGACAATCTCCGCGTCTCTGTGCGTCTTTTCGGTGTCGATCGAAACGTACAGGAAGAAATCCCGACCGCATGTCTTGGCGGGACGGTTTGACCGGCACCGGCTGGTTTTGCTTCGCCATAGCCTCGCGGATGGTAGCCGCCGTTTTTCATTCTCTGCCCGCGTTTGGCGGGATTTTCACGGATTTTTAAACGCCCGTTTACGCTTTCCTTAGGGCGGGCGGCGTATGCCGGGGCCATGGATTTCGCGAGCTGGGCAAACTGGGCCAAAGAGGCCATAGCGGTCGACAACTGGGGCGTGACCCCGGTGGCGCTGGTCGCGCCGTTGTCGCTCATCGTGCTGATGTTCGTGGTCAGGCGCTTCTCGCAGGCGGCGGGCCCCAAGACCGAGTCGCGCGATCTCGCCAGCGCGGCGCTCATCACCGTGATCATCGTGGCCGCGTTCCTCTGGATCGCCGCAGGCATCAGCCTCCTCAACCGTACATTTCACTGAGGGCAACCGGTAATTGGGGACAGGATACCAATTCCCCCTATTTCCCCGGCGCAGCTTTCTCGAAAGACGCCGAAGTGAAAACAGGGAATTGGTATCCTGTCCCTAATTACGGAAAGTGACGGAAAGTCCCGCCGCCTTCAGCCGATCGAGCACGCCGCCCTGGCGCAACAGAATGCCGATATCGACGAGCACGACCGTCTGCCCGCCGCCGGCAAGCGCCTCGTTGATGGCCTGAACCGTGTCGTCGATCGAGCGCGCGTCGATGGCGGTGGCATGCGCCGACAGCTGAACGAGACAGGCGGTGTAGTGCGATGGCGACCAATTCGCCATCATGCCCGCCACGTCGCCGATCGCCCAGGCATTGGCGGCAGCCGCCACGTGCCGGCTCTGAAAGTCGATGTCGCGGACGGCGGCTTCGATGCACCGGCCGGTGACCGCGGCCGGCAATTTCAGGAGTTCCTCGCCGCTCGGGACGAGGTCGTACGTTGCAATCCGGCGCACCGTGACGTTGCGCGCGCGCGCCAGCGCGGCGATGGAATCCTCCGGTTCGTGGGTCGTCAAATAATCGACGTGACGGAAATCGCTGCCCAGCCGCATGGCGGCGAAGATCGGCGAATTGTCGCCATACCGATCCTTCGGCTCATGGAGAAAGTCGCAGGCCCGCGACAGCGCCTCCGCCGCGCCGGGATCCAAAATGTCCCACAGCGTCTTGCCGTCGGGCGGGTGCAACAGATCACTGTGGGCGAGATAAAACCAGGCGCCGCTGAATGCCCCCATCCGTACATTTGGCGGCAGCAGCACCAGGCGCGTTCCGCCGAGGATCGCCTCGAGCGGCTTCGTGTTCCAGAGAAAGGCATCGGGGAGCGGTTCGACGATGCCGAGAATGGCAACCTCGGCACCGTTGTTCGCGACCTGCCAGACGGCCGGCCCGCGCGCATTGGCGATGACCGTGACCGTCTCGGGCGGCGAGGATGAGGGCGGCGGCGACGCAGAGGACTGCCCGGCCGCCGCCCCAACGCCGAGAACCGCCAAAAACGCGCTTGCGACAGCAAGAGAACGGCATTTCATGGGAGGACCATCGCTGTGGGACGGCGCAGACGTTATCCCGCCCCCGTCAGGCAAAACCGTGGCGGTGCCATGGTCCCGGGTCTCTCGCGCGTGGTTGACCCTCATAACAAGGTCTGTTGGTCCGCCGGGTAGGTGATGCGGCCGCCTTCCACAGCCGCGAACGGCGTCAGCCTGTGCAGGCGATGGCTTTCCGGCAAAATCTCGACCACCGGCACGCCGCGGACGGCGAGCGCATCGGCCACCAGAGAACGATGGCAGCGCCATGGCACCGCTTCGGCGCACATGATGGCAGTGCGCTTCCCGGTGCCGAGGCGAATGAGCGCCGCGAGCGCCTCCTCGAACGCTGCGGTCTGCATGTAATCGGCGTAGCCGCGAAAGCTCTTGTTGCGCCAGCCGCTGTTGGGCGAATCCTTGCGGGGGTGGCGAAGCCCGCCGAGCGCCGGGAGGGGAACATAGTCGATTCCTGCCGCTGCCAGCGCGCCCGCGAGCGCCTCGCTGTTGAATTGGGGGTTGTACCGCGAGCGCGGCAGGGTGCGGATGTCGGCGAGCCGTTCGACCCCATAACGCGCGAGAAGCGCGAGGAAGCGCTCGACCGGCAGGGTGGAATGGCCGACCGTGAAAATGGCGCCTTCGGGCCACTCGGGGGGCGCGGGCGCGGCTTCGTTCGGCCTCATGGTTGCGGGTGGCCGCCGGACCAAAAAGAACCCATGGCAAGACAACGCGCGAGGCCCGCAAACATTCTTATAAATTCACCTAGAAATTCCCTGCAGCAGGGAATTATTCTGTACAGCGAGATCCTCCAGCACCCGTGATGCATTCGCCCGGCACCCAGCACGCGAGGCGTGGCCGGAGGTGAGCTGGAAACGCACGTGGATAATCGATTCTGATGGCCGACTCCACACGGCGCGCAGCCACATCCAGAACTTTGCGCCCCTTGGAATTTGTGTGATATGCGCCATTGAAGCGCGGGCACAGGGCCCGGATTGCGTTCTATGAAGCTTCGCGATGACCGACAGTAAATCCCGCAACGATACGGAGCACACCATCCGGGAGCTTGGCTCCCTGTTTCAGAGTCCGCGAATTGCCAAGCTTCGAAAGCCCAATCTCGTGGGTGTCGGAGCCGGCCGGTGCGCCACGTCTTATCTCTTTGGGCTGCTGCAGGGTTCGCGCGACATCTATGTAACGCCCGTCAAGGAAGCCAACTACTTTGGCATCCATCAGCACCCGTTCCGGCGCGACGGAATGACGGCGCGTGATTACGCACTGCTGTTCGCTTCCCAGTCCGATCAAAAATACATTGCGGAGATTACGCCGGTTTATCTCGGCCATCCCCTTGCATTGCGGCTGATACGTGTGGAGCTGGGCGGAATCAAACTGATCGTGACGCTCCGGAATCCCGTTGCACGGTTTCGCTCGCAATTCCTGTACCACAGGCCCCAGCACAAATTCGACGACATCACGGCCTATGCCGCGCACGCTCTTCAGCGCTATATCCCCGAGACCTTCAACATGGAGTGGAATACCCCGGAAATGGCGCTCCGAATGTCGCGCTACTCTGGCGGCGTCAGGACTGCGTTCGAACTGTTCGGCAAGGAGAATGTGGTGGTCCTGTTATACGAGGACCTGCTGCGCGACGGCACAAGCTGGACAAGGGCTCTCGAGAAGTTCCTCGGGGTTACGCTACCAGCAGAGGCGGAACCGAACTTTCGCAACCGTGGACCGCAAGCGGACACAGATTTCGATGCGGCGATGCGGAAACGGCTGATCCAGTTCTTCAAAACCGATGTCATCAGGCTTTCCCAACTACTCGGGAAGGACATGCTCAGCTACTGGGATCTTTCCTAACCCACAGAAGTGGAAGTAAACGCGGGCAACAAGCAGGTGAACACTTGGCAAACGCGAGCCGAATGAATCCTGCCGATTCGGCGGCTCTTTTCCGGAAAGCCGTGGAACAGCACCTTCAGGGTCGCCTCGCAGACGCCCTGTCCTCTTATGACGCCGTAATCCAATCGAACCCCAATGTGGCAGCGGCGCATTGCAATCGCGGTATCGCCTTACAGGCGCTGAGCAGATTGGAGGATGCGCTGCGGAGCTACGATCGCGCCATCCAACTCCAGCCGGGTTACGCGGATGCCTATTACAACAAGGGCACCGCACTGAAGGCTCTAAATCGTCTTGAGGAGGCCATTCAATGTTGGGGTGAGGCCGTCAAATTCAATCCAACTCACTTTGAGGCATACAGCAACAGAGGCACGCTCCTCAGAGACCTGGGACGGCGGGAAGAAGCGCTTCTGAGCTTTGAACGTGCGATCTCGCTCAAACCTCATTCTGCGCAAGCTCACTGCAATAGGGGCAATGTCCTACACGACGTGGGACGCACCCTAGAAGCGATGCGAAGCTATGACCGCGCCATCGCATTCGATCCAAACCTCGTAGAGGCACATTTCAACAGGGGCAACGTACTTCGGGGTGCAAAACGTCCCGAGGAAGCACTGCGGAGCTATGATCGCGTAATTACACTGATGCCCGATTGTGCCGATGCCCATAGCAGCAGAGGCGGCATCCTCCTGGAGCTGAAGCGACCACACGAAGCTCTCGAGAGTTGTAAACGAGCGATTGAACGCAACGCCAATTTGGCTGACGCCTATTACATAAGCGGCAACGCGCTGCAGGCGCTGAAACGTCATGCGCAAGCGCTCGAAAGCTATGACCGGGCGATCGAATTGAAATCCGCTTTCGCAGAGGCACATAACAACAGGGGCACTGCATTTTTGATCCTGCAGCGTCCACAAGAAGCACTTCACAACTTCGACAACGCAATCGCGCTCAATCCCGGCGTTGCAGAGGCCCACAATAATCGTGGCGAGGCGCTGCGGCGCCTAAACCGCCCTGACGACGCCCTCCGGAGTTTTGAGCGGGCCATCGAAATCAGACCTGATTTTGCCGATGCATATTTGAACAAAGGATATTGTGCGTTGACGACCGGCAATTTTGAGGAGTGGTGGCAACTTTATGAATGGCGGAAAAAGAAATCAGAGCCGGCCGGAATCAGGAAATATCCCCAACCGGAGTGGCAAGGAAAAGAAGACCTGAAAGGGAAAACGCTTTTTGTTCATGCGGAGCAGGGCCTGGGCGACACGATACAGTTCTGCAGATATGCGAGTCTCACGAGGGAGAGGGGCGCGAGGGTGATACTGGCGGTCCAGGATTCACTGGCCCGCCTTCTGAAAGACCTCGATCCTGAAGTCCGGATTGTCGGAAGGTCAGCGGCTATTGCCGCATTCGACTACCATGTGGCGCTTCTCAGCCTGCCGCTGGTCTTCCAGACGAATGAAAGCAATTGTCCGGCCGCAATTCCGTACCTGCGCGCCGAAGCCGACAAGGTCGACAAGTGGCGCCGCCGATTGGGGAGCAAAGGGTTCAAGATCGGAATCTGCTGGCAGGGCAACAAAGAGGCAGACATCGATTTCGGGAGGTCGCCCCCGCTTCGCTACTTTGAGGGTCTTGCGAAGCTTCCGAACGTACGGCTGATCAGCCTTCAAAAGAATTCGGGCGTAGAGCAACTGCTCGAGCTGCCCACAGGCATGAATGTCGAGACACTCGGAGATGACTTTGACTCCGGCTCCGATGCCTTCATCGACACGGCCGCCGTGATCGAAAATCTAGACCTTGTCATTTCCGCGGATACTGCCGTCGCGCATCTGTCCGGTGCCTTGGGTCGGCCTACCTGGGTCGCGCTGAAATATGCGCCTGACTGGCGGTGGCTTTTCGGGGGATCCGACCGCACGCCCTGGTATCCGACGATGCGGCTGTTCAGACAGACAACCAATGACAATTGGCCGAGTGTGTTCGCAGCCGCCGAAGCGCAACTGGCCGAACTGATTGACAACGTAGATCGCTGAAGCGACAGACCAACTCCTGGCGAATTCGCGTGGCGTGGATTCGGTGCGTTTGTTATTGGCCTGACGCTGCTGACAATGACTTATCGAGTCCGGCCTGAAGCTTCCTTTCCATAGCAGCGAAGACATCCGACCAGTCGCCGCGCTTGGTCTGCCGGAAGAGCGTCATCGTCGGATACCAGGGACTATCGGTCCGGTCGAGCAGCCATCGCCAGTCGGGAACGTGTTTCAGCGCGACCCAGGTCGGCCGCCCGAGCGCGCCCGCCAGATGCGCCACCGCCGTGTCCGGAGCAATCACAAGATCGAGATTCTCCATCACTGCCGCGGTATCGAGAAACGCATTGGGTCCGCAGTCAAATTCGTCCCCCAGAATTTCAACCCGCATACCTGCCGGCCGTTCGTGCAATTGCGCGAGCCCGTCATGTTTTTGCAGGCTGATCAGCCGCACGCCGGGGATTGCCACAATGCGCTGAAAACTATGAAGCGGAAACGATTTGTCGGTATCCGCATCTCTTGCGGCACTTGCCTGCCAGCTGATCCCCACCTTGAACCCCTCATCTCCGAGATGCGCGCGCCAATACGCGGCGCGCCCGCGGTCGGCCGCCAGGTAGGGGACGTCGGCGGGGATGTTCGCCAGCGCGGTTTCGAACGCAAGCGGCATGCTGAGAAGCGCGATCTGAAAGTCGGTTTCCGGAACCGCCGACGATGTTTTCAATATCTCGATGCTCTCGCCGACACTTTTCAGCAATGCAGCAAGTCGATCCTGCACCGCCAGGATCACCTTCGCACCCCGTTGCCGGGCCAGTTCGGCGTATCGGCAAAATTGTATCGTATCGCCGAGCCCCTGTTCGTCGGCATAAATCAACAAAGTCTTGTTCTCCAATGTCTCGCGTCCCGACCACACTGGTTGCGCGCCGGAATAGGGCTTCCACGCGTCGAACATCTTCTTGCGCCACTCGTAGAGGCCCCAGCCTTCGGCAAGGTTGCCCGTCAACAGCACGCAAAGGCTCTTGTTCCAGTGGGCATCGGCCGAGCGCGGATCGAGTTTGATCGCGCGATCATAACTTTCGAGCGCATCGTGAAGGCGCTTCAAATCCTTCAGGGCATTGCCCCTGCTGACATACGGATCAGAATGATCGGGCCTGAGCGCTATCGCGCGGTTGCAGCTTTCAAGCGCCGCCTCCGGCTGGCCGAGATTCCTGAGCGCGTTGCTCCTGTTGCTCCAGGCCTCGGCGAAATCCGGCCTGGTCGCGAGCGCCCGGTCGTAACTGCGAACGGCTTCGCCCCAGCGGTACATATCCTGCAGCGCATTTCCCTTGTTGTAATGCGCATCGGCGAGTGCCGGCCGCAGCGCGATGGCTTTATCGAAGCTCTCGATGGCCTGCTCCGGCCGCCCCAGCTCGCGGAGTGCGTTGCCTCTGTTGCTGTACGCTTCGGCATGTGCGGGATCATATTGGATGGCGCGGCTATAACTCTCGACGGCTTCGTTCAGCCGCTGCATGTCCCGCAACAGGATGCCTCTGTTGTAATGGGCATCTGCATATTTGGGGTCGATCGCAATGGCACGATCGAAACTCTGAAGTGCCGCATCGAATTGCTTGAACGATTGCAGCACAAGTCCGCGATTGCCGTGGACGGCGGCCGCGCGGGGATACGAGCGAGCCAAGGCGTCGTATAGCGACAGCGCCTCGGAAAGCCGGCCACGAACGTGGTGCTCCACCGCACGCCCGAACAGCACCGCAAAGTCTTTTTGATCGTTTGCGCGCATATGGTGGATCGGGTTTCGCGGCGCCGGCGCTGACCGTGGCCGTCACGATGGTCCGGCGCGATAACTCTTCTCTTCGATAATAGCCGATTTCAGCCTGATATTGATGGCGCGTTTCAGCGCGCTTCTCTCGTCGTTGAGCTTGTAAACCAGTCGCGCGAGTTCGACGAATTCCGGATCGAACTCGAGGCGGACCTCCTTCGCGCGGATTGCGTCCTCCGTTCGCCATAGCCTCTCATTGATCGTCGCGAGTTGCGATTTGAGTTCGCCCATTCCGTCGTCCGCGGCAACCACCGCCCGAGCGACGCCCTGAAGCGTCGATAGTTCCTGACGGATGTTCCGAAGCGCGTTTTCGCTTTCGATCTTGTCCTCCTTGATCTCAAGGATGGTGACCTTGTCGATCAGCTCGCCCCACGAAATCGGGACGTGCGGGGGCCCTCCTTCGCCGGGCTGCGGTGCCGCCACCGCCCGGGCGATGACTTCCTTCATCAGACGTCGGCAAACATTGGCTTGCTTTCGGCTTTTGAAGGCAAAAACGACGGGCGAAGAATCCGCCGCGGCATTCAGCAGAAAGTGCCACATATCCCCGAACGGACTGACGTCACTCACGGTAAAGCTGGTTTTTTCGATCAAGGTTCGCGTCCGCCATGGTCCTGCTGCGCCGCAAGCGACTCCTCGTAACGGCGCGGCCGCGTCTTCCAGATTGCCGTCACGTACACCACTGGCTCTCTCCGGTGCTCGTTCGCGCGCGCACGGTCCTGTCTCGCGCCGTCCCGGCAGTACGCGCAATATTTTTCAACTGCATGGATAATCTCTCGAACTTCCTCGATAACGCGACGGACCGCCGGGAAAGGAACCCTTAATAGCCGACATTCTGCAGGGATTTCTTTTCGCCCGCGATACCGTTGTGCGGCTAATGCACGTACCTGACAAGCCGCACCAAAGCGTCCGTCGAATCGCTCCACTGCGGCAACTCGGGTGTTTTCTTGTGTGCCTGCGGATTTGCGTACACATGCTCCAACGCTTCGACGACGTCCTCGACATCGCTTTCGCCCCATTCCGACCACGCAGCACCAGGACGTTGCCGAAGCGGATGCCCGAATCCCATGCGCAGAAGATCGCGATGGCCGGTGTTGTCGGACAGAATCGCCGGCACGCCGCAAGCCAGGCATTCCATCGCGACAAGGTTGGTGCCCCCCTCGGCCCGATTGGGAAAAAGGCCGACGTCGCATTCACGGTAAATGGGGCCCATCACCACATTCGGCAATGGACCGACGTCGATCACCCGCCCTGCGAATTCGGACAGATCGAGGTCCATGCCGCGGGCGAGATCGGGCCAGGGCGAGTGCCAGGCCGTCACCAGCATCGCCTCCTTGTGGCGGCGAGCGAATATCCGGAATGCCGCAACGACAATGTCCTGTCCTTTGCGAGGCTCCGCCTTTCCGCCCGAGAAAATCAGGAAGCATCCGGGAAAGAGATTTCGCTTCGGTCCGGGAAAGAACAGGGAGCGATCGACACCCTGCAATATTGTTCGGATGTTCTTGAGACCGGCCGCCCGAAGCACCGACTCGTTCCAGCTCGACCCCGTTACGATGAATTCGTAGCGTTTCGCCCTCTCGATGGCGCCGGCCGACAGCGGTGCCTCAAAAAAAGCGATCCCAATCCGGGCCTGCCCAATCCGATCATGGCGGAACTCGTTTCCCAGAGCGTGCAGCCATACGGCATCATGTGCGGGCGCCCCCGCGTTGGATCGTGCCAGGATGGGCGCAAGCACACGCAACCGAAGCGCGTCGACACCGATCTGGCGAGAATCGAGGGGCATAGCAGTCCGCGCCGCGATGTCCGGATATCGCGGGAGCTCTAGTCCAAGGTTGAGCCCGTAAACCCCCCATCCGAAGAACGCCGAGATTTCCCAGTCTAATACGACCTGCATGAAGGCTTCCCGTCGCGCGGTCGGACGAGCATAAATTGGCAGAACCCCTCGAACGGAAATACAACGAGGTTTGCCGTTGAACCAATCAAATGCGGTCTCGAAAACCGGAGCCGCCTTTCTCCGGTCAGGCTAACCGAATCCTGGATCGCAGGCAAAGGGAAACGGCAGGTTTTCTCTTCATAGCGAAACCTGCGCGCGCAGCGAGAAAGCGTTGTACTTCGTGTTGAAAGCGCCCGACCACGGCCGATCAATATTCACGTTTTGCCAGTCGAACATGAACTTGACATTGTAATTGGGATAGAAGTTGAGCCCGGCCGAATAAATCTTCTGATCGCCGCCCTTTACCTGATCTGCCGTCACGAGCGAATTCACGTCATAATTCAGATCGGTATCGCTGTAGCGGGCCGCGACTTCCCAAGTGCCCCAATTGCCGTGAAATGGGTCGAAATCGGCGGCTGGGGTCGGACGCGTGAAGGCGGCGGATGCCATGTTGTACATCCGTCGCTCACCCGTGAAGACCCAGCTGCCCTGGACGTACCAGCCTGAGAAATTCGGGTTCGTCTGTCCGGCGCTCGGATCGCGGCGGTTGATCCCGTACCAGAAGTTCTCGCCTTCCAGCAGCAACGGCCCCCAGCTGACTGCGCCTTCAAGGCCGGCGCTGTGGGCCGATGTGGCGCTGATGCTGCCTGTGCTGATCCAGCTCACGTTCCATTCGCGCAATTCCGGCCGATCCGAGAAGCTGACCAGATAGCAAGCCGGCGCGGTGGTCGTGCAGAAGTTCGGATTGACGCCCTCCGGGTGGAAGACATAACCGAGGTTTGCTCCCAGATGGACGTTGAAGTTCGTGTCGGGATCCTGCACGGGGGCTATCGCCAGCCGGCCGACATAGGCTTCCTGTCCCGCGATCTGCCCTTTGCCGAAGGTGTCGCTGGTCAGATAACTGGAGAAGAACCAGATGTCGCCGTTGCCCTGGAAACCGACGCTGTCGCGTCCGTCGTCCGCATCGAGACCGCGCGAGAGCTGCGCGGGCGAGGGACGTTCGTTGAGAAGAAGGTCGGCCGAGTCCGTTGCGTCAGCCAGGTTTGCCGGGGTTGGAAACGCGCCAATCTTGAAGATGAACGGATCGAGAATTCCTCGATATGAGACGAAAGCCGATTTCACGCGCCCTTCGCTCGGATTGACGGCGACAACGGGGGGCGTGACACTTGTGATAATGCTTTCGGCGCCGCTTTCCTGTCCGCCGGCGCCGCCGAAGTCGTACACGAACTGGTAGTTGAAGTCGCCGGCAATCGAGCCCTGTACACCAATCTGCGCACGCCGGAAATTGAAACCGCTCCGCGTCGGCACGGGCGTACCCTTCGGCCCGGTGACTTCGGAATTGTCGAATGTCGCGGCATCGGCCTGGACCAGCGAAATGAACGACATCGAGTACTTGCCGTCCCTGGTGGCGATCGTCGGTCGCCCTTTCTTGATGGTCACCGCCGCCTGGCCCTTGTTCTCCGCCGCCTGTTCGTAAACCTGGTTCTGCAGCGCCTGGAAATCCGCCGCGCTCACCTCGGGCTGCGGTGCGGGTTGCGCGGGCGTTGCTGCGGCCGTCGTTGACGCGCCGCCGCTCGCATTCGCCTGCCCCACTCTCGCCTTCAGGTCGCGGATTTCCGACTGCTGCTCCTCGATGATCCGTTCCATGCGGTTCAAACGGTCTTCGAGAGCGCTCGCGTGATGATGTTTCTTCGGCGGCGCTGGATCGCCGGCCGTTTGCGCGAAAGCGGGGGCGCCGAGCCATACGCAGGCAGCCGCGCCCAACAACAGCACTTTCACATTCATGCGTCCCTCCCGACAGGCACGTTACCGCTCAAACACGACTAAAGGAGTAGTGTCAATAGGGCCAAGGCAGTTACCCAGTCAACGCTGTCATTAATGAAGCAGGCCTTGATGGATTTATGAATGATTCGCGACTGAATTGCGAAGTTGGCAGCCGCTAGCGCGAGGCATCCAACGAAGCTCTCAGAACACCTGACGATGTGCTTGGCGCAACAGCGCTTTTTGCACTTTGCCCATGGTGTTGCGCGGCAGTTCCTCCACAACAAAAATGCGCTTGGGGAGTTTGTACCGCGCGAGCCGCTCGCCGAGTTGCCGAATTGCCACAGCTTCATCCAGTTTTGCGCCGGGATCGAGGACCACAACGGCTGTAACCGCTTCGCCCAGGTCCGCGTGCGGTACACCAATCACCGCTGATTCCCGAACGCCCGGCAGCGAATCAATCTCGGCCTCGATCTCCTTTGGATAAACGTTGAAGCCGCCGCTGATGATCACGTCTTTGGCGCGGCCGACGATATGAAGATAGCCGCGCTCATCGATCCGGCCCAGATCGCCGGTAATGAAGAATCCATCCGGGCGAAACGCTTGCGCGGTCTGTTCGGGATTGCGCCAATATCCTGCGAAAACGTTCGGGCCGCGCAACTCGATCGTGCCAACATCGCCTTGCGGAAGCTCGGCACCCGAATCGGGCGCCGCCACACGCAAAGCGACCCCGGGCAAGGCGAATCCGACGCTTCCCGCCACGCGCTCGCCGGCGTACGGATTGGACGCGATCATCCCCGTTTCGGTCATGCCGTAGCGCTCGAGAATGATGTGTCCGGTGCGCGCGAACCATTGGCGGTGGGTTTCGGCAAGCAGCGGCGCCGAGCCGGATATGAACAGACGTATATGCGCGGTTGTTCTGCAATCGAGCCGCGAATCGGCGAGCAGTCGCGTGTAAAACGTGGGAACCCCCATCATCGCGGTGGTGTGTGGAAGCGCGGCAAAGATGGCGTCAGGCTCGAAGCGCGGCAGAAACATCATCGAGCCGCCGGCCATAAGCAGCGTGTTGGTCGCCGTGAAAAGTCCGTGGGTGTGGAAGATGGGCAGCGCGTGCAGGAGCACATCGTTCGGCGTGAAACGCCACAGGTCGCGCAAGACACAGGCATTGGACAGCAGGTTCTCCTGGCTGAGCATCGCGCCTTTGGAGCGGCCTGTGGTACCCGAGGTGTACAGGATGGCGGCAGGCGCGTTTGCGGCGCCGGGAACATCCGCAAAGGTCGTGGCGTGGCGGTCCGCCTCCGCAAGGATCGAGCCCTGCTTGCCATCGTCGCCGAGGGTATGCAGGCTCGCGCGTTCGCCGGCGAGCGCGCGAACCGCGCTCTCCCTCGCCGGCGAGACCGCGACCAGTCGCGGCTCGGCGTCGGCGAGAAAATATTCGATTTCGGCGACGGTATAGGCGGGATTGAGCGGCAGATAGATGGCGCCGGCACGCAGACACGCCAGATAAAGAAGGAGCGCGTTGGCGCTCTTCTCCACCTGCACCGCGACGCGGTCGCCGGGCCGAACACCGCTCGCCGCTATGGCATGCGCAAGTCGCGATGAGCGAGCGAGCATGTCGCCATACGTGATCGTCGTTCCGCCGGGCAGGCGCAGGAACGGATGACTCGCGTCCGGCATGGCCGCACGTACGGCGGCAAACAGGCTTTCATCCCGGCTCATTCACGATCACGAGGGCTTTTGAATTCTGCGGGCGTTTTCACCATATTGGTGCGAAGCGCAACGGGTCAGCAGCGATGTTCCAGGCGCGCCCCATCGGCGGTCTCGAGAAACAAGGACTATACCGGGAGCTGGCTCTCCAGCTGGAGGCGCTGCTCGCCGGCGAACGCAACGCGATTGCCAACAGTGCGAACGCGGCAGCGCTCCTCTATCACACGTTGCCGGAGGTGAACTGGGTGGGTTTCTATTTTCTGCAGGGAACCGAGCTGGTGCTTGGCCCTTTCCAAGGCAAACCCGCCTGCGTGCGCATCCCCATTGGGAAGGGCGTGTGCGGGACTGCGGTTGCCGAGCGAAGGACGCTCCGGGTCGAGGATGTCTTTGCTTTTCCCGGTCACATCGCCTGCGATAGCGCCTCCCGGTCCGAACTGGTCGTGCCGCTCGTGCAAAACGGCAACGTCATCGGCGTCCTCGACATCGACAGCCCGTCGCCGGCACGGTTCGACGCCGCAGATCAGGACGGCCTCGAAGGAATCGCCGCGATCTATACCGCGGCGACGACCTTCGATTGACTATCTCACCTGGCGCGCCCCGCCGGCGGTTGCTTGCGGGGCGCGAAACCCGGCAGCGACCGCTAATTCACCATGACCGCTACCGCCGTCGAGGGAATGCCGTTGGCCACGACTTCGAGCTCACCTGCACCGGTTTCCATGCCCGACGGTACATCGAATTTTGTGGTGATCGTCTTTGACCCCGTGGCCACGCCCATCGAGCTGTGATCGTGGGTGCGGCAGTAGAAGACGTGCCCGGTGGCGTTGTTGGTGATGCGAAGGAGAGGATAGTTGGTGTGGGTCTCGAACTCGTCTCCAAACGCTCCGCCCTGGCTGAGGCCGTTAAACTGCGTCCCCGCGATCTTGTAGGTCTTGCCGCGCGTCACCGATGACGGCCAGCTGCTGATGGTCGGCGCCCAGGATGAATTGTACGTTCCGGTCGATTGATAGACCGCGGATCCGCCAACGAGAATCTCCCCGGACGGAAGCGGCAGCAACGAGCCGAAGCCAAATAGGTTCGTGGCATTCAGGTTTTTTCCGTCGAATTCGTAGAGTCGGCCGGTGTCCGCCCCTTCCACCAGCACGTTTCCGTTTGGCAGAATCGAGTCTGCACTGTCGTAGGATTCGTCGCCGCTCGGAAAATCCGGACCTGCCGTCCAGGTGCCCCTTTTGCCGTGGACGGACGGCGTCCAGATCGCGGTATGCGCGATGCTTTGGCTGTCGGGAACCGAGCCCGTGGCAAAAACGGTGCCGTCCGGCCGGCGGATCGCCGCCCCGGTTTCACCCGGCGGGTCGTAGCACTTTTGTTTCGGACCATAAGGGATGCAGGTGCCGCAGCAGTTTTGTGGACCGCGCAAATCGACGTTGGCCGTGTCGCCTTCGCTCACCCATTTGCCGGTCTTGGGATAGTAGCGCTCCGATCTCGGATGTGCCTTCACATCGATCGTCAAAAATGTATCGTTCGGAAGCAGCACCCAGCCTTCTTCGGCAAGGATGCCGTTCTTGTCCAGCGAAGTGAGAGGACTCCATTTGAGCGTCGACGGATCCAGCGCCGCCATCCTGTTGTCGGTGAACTTGTAGCCAATGACGAAGCGGCCGTCGGCCAACACGATCGAGGGCGCGTCGCCGATACAGCACCAGCCCTTGGGAGGATCGATTGGTGTCCATGTGTCGGCGAGCGGATCATAAATCGCGCCGAGGTTCGTAAAGACCAGGTTGCCGAAATTGTATTCGCCGCCGGAAATTACCAGGCGGCCATCGGCCAGCACGGCTTCTGCCATGGCATAGGGTTGGTAATTGGAGGCCAGGCTCGCGAGTTGCTTCCAGGTGCCATTCTTATAACTGCCGGTGTTGTCCGGGGTAAGCTTCCACCAGTCGGATTCGTTGTAGCCCTGCGCGATCACCGTGCCGTCGGTCATGAGCATGGTAACGACGGCGCCGTCCGGCGGCTGGTTTTGCAGATTCGTAAGCGTCTGCGCGCGCGCTGCAAACGGCAACGCGGCGAGCAATAACGTGACAACGAGCGTGAACCGGTGCCCCATGGCGACCCTCCGACTTTGGCGAGATTGGCGAAACCTATTGCTGGCCGCAGTTAGAGCCAGATGAGAACAGGAATCAATACGGCAGAGCCAAAACCCCAATCCATCTCGACGAAAATCAGCTGTCCCAACAGGAGCGCCTGACCGGGCGAACTACCGCGTTTCCCCTGCAACTCGGGGAGCGCGGTGTCGCCAACCGTTTGCTCAATCATCACGCAGTCGTCACGAAAATTACCGCAACACGCAACAAAGCGCCGCCACACAATTGAGCGGGCGAAGCGACTCCGCGCGCCTTTTCAAAACGTCTTACCAGGGGAAAAATCATGAAATTGAAGCATCTGGCGGTCGCCCTCATGACGGGCGCCGCGCTGACCGCCGTTACGCCTGCCTCATCCGGCTTCAAGAAGCCGCTCGCGATGCCACGCCTCGACCATGTTTTCGTCATCATGATGGAAAATCACGGCTATGCGCAGATCATCAACAATCCCTATGCGCCATTCACCAACCAGGAAGCGCAGACCGCCAATCTTGCCGCGAATTATTTCGCCGTCGCGCACCCGAGCCTGACCAACTATCTCGAGATCGTCGGCGGCTCGAATTTCGGCATCACGGACGACAATGCGCCGGACTGGGGCAACACGTCATGCCAGCCGAACATCCAGAGCGGCGTCAACAACAACGAAGCCGATTCCAATCCGATCTGCCCGATCGCCGGAACCGGAACGGACCAGCCGACGCCGGCGCTGGACTGCAGCAATGAAGTCAGCGGCTGTCCGCCGGGCCCGGTGATCAATATCGACGGGGTCGAGAGCTATAACGCGGCCGCAACGACCGGCGCCACCATCGGCGATCAGCTGGTTGCGGCGGGCAAGAGCTGGAAGAGCTACCAAGAAAGCCTGCCGCCCGGCAGCGCCTATGGCGTGAATTACGGCGATGGCCAGTTCTCCAACCTGACCCAGTTCACTGCCGACGAACAGGCGCTCGGCGAGACCACCAGCGCCGAAGTGCAACTTTATGCCGTGAAGCACAATCCGTTCGCCTATTTTGCGAGCGTGCAGAACGGCACCAATCCGGCGAACAGCATGAAGAACACGGTGAGCTTCGACGTGCTCTATCACGACCTTGCCACCAATGTCGTTCCGGCGCTCTCGTTCATCGCACCCAATCAGTGCGATGATCAGCATGGCCGCGGCAACGCCGGTCCGTTCTGCTATTACGATCCGAACGACAACGGCACGCAGAGCGGTCTCAACCCCGGCCTGATCCAGCAGGGCGATCAAACCGTGCAGAAGCTCGTTACCACGATCAAGGCCTCGCCCGTATGGAAAAAGGGACACAATGCCATCATCATTGTCTGGGACGAGGACGATTACAGCGTCAGCCCCACCACGAACCAGGTGGCGCTGATCGTCGATACCAATTTCACCAAACACCGGGTCTCGAGCAACAATTTCTACAATCATTTCAATCTGACCAACACCATCGAAACGGCGCTCGGCTTGCCCTGCCTCAACCACGCCTGCGACGCCGCCTCGTATCCGATGGCGGATCTGTTCCAGCGCTAACCCGCGACGATTGTCGGAAACCGTCGCACTTGTTGCACGCGGCACGGACACCCGAGGAGCGAAGGCTCCTCGGGTTTTTTCCGTCTGTCGCTCACATTGCACGCGCTGCCGGCGCTTCTCCAGATCGGCGCATGTGCGCATGATGGCGGCAAAAATAGCGCATGCAATTTGGATTGGATCACGGTTTAGCGCCCGCGGCTCACCACTCCCGCTTCGCTGTAGACGTACTCATGTTGGCCATCAGCATGCGGCGCGCCGGAGACACGGTGCGCATCAGCGCCGAGCTGATCGACGCGAAGCCCGGCAGCACGCGCTGGTCCGCGCATTACGATCGACCGTACAAAGATCTTTTCCGGCTGCAGGACGAGATCACCAACGCGGTGGCCGGCGCGCTTAGGCGAAGCTTCTGGGCGGCGGGACCGTGCGGCAGATGGATCATCCGCCGAGCGGCAACCTCGCCGCCTACAACGCCTATCTCGAAGGCCAGTTCTATCTCCGGCGTTTCACGGCGGCGAAGCCGACCCTTTGGGTGCAGTCGCTTATCGCGCACTTGCCACCACGTTTTCGATGCTCGGCCGCCTCGACGAGGCCGAGCAGGCGATACACAGGGCGATCGAACTGCGGCCCGGGGCAGAGGAAGATCACGTGGTTTTAGCAATGATCGAAATTCAGCGGGGCAATGCCAAAGCCGCATTCGATGCGGCCAAGGGCGAACCGCCGGGGCCGTCCCACGACGTCGCTGTGGCCGAGGCGCTTCAGGTGGGCACGGATCGCGCTGCCGCCGATGCCGCCCTGAAATCCGTGATAGCGAAGTACGGCAACCAGCAGCCGGGGGACATCGCGGAGGTATATGCGGTCCGCAAAGACGCCGATAGGATGTTTCAGTGGCTCAATCGCGCCTTGGCCATTCACGATGGCAACCTTCAGGCCATATTGTACGACGCGCTTCTTCTGCCCTATCAGCAGGATCCGCGGTTCGCGAAGGTTTGCCGCGCGCTTAAACTCCCGGTGCCGCAACCGAAGAGTTGATCCTCACTAACCATCCGAAGCATCAGTCGCGCTGTCGATGAGCGCCTTATCAAGCCTGCACGCTAACGCCGCGTTCAGGGAGCGTACCTTTCGAAACGCTCTTGGCGAGCGTGCTCCCACCGGAATCTACAACCCTGGCACAGACGCGAATCGATGGAGCCCTGATCTAAAGGCAGGCGGGCAATCGATGATAATTCAAATCACTGGCACGAACTCCGCCTGCCCTTCGAGGCAATTCACCTCGGTACGTGATCCAAATCTCTTTACTATCCAGCGAATCGATTCGACCAAGGAGGTTAATTATGTCGCTTTCGGATTTGGCGTCCCTCGGTTCGTTCGTATCCGCTTTTGCGGTGCTCGCGTCGCTTGTCTATCTCGCGCTCCAGGTGCGACAGGCGGAGAAAAATCAACGCGCCATTCTCAATCAGGGCTAGTTAACGCGCGTTACGGATTACATTCGCTGGTACGCGGAATCCCCGATCAATGAACTGCGCGCACGGGTTGTTGCGGGCGACACCTCCTTCACCGCGGAAGAACTGTTACGCCTCGCCATGGCATTTCGCGTTACGGTCCTCAGCGCACAGGACGCCTATCTGCAGCACAAGGTGGGGCTTGTCGACGCGATGACGCTCGACAATTCCATGCGCATTCTCAAAAATGTCTGGCTGGTTCAGCCTGTCTACCGCGCTCTTTGGCTCGAACAGGCCGCAAGCATTGCGCCCGAGTTCGCCACGGTCATCGATGCCGCAGTGCGTGATGTGCCTCTGGCCAAGGCCAGCGACCAGGTGGCGCGATTCCAGGCCAATCTTGCCAATGTGATTTCCACAGCGTCGTACAACCTGCCGAATTGAACCGCACCCATGAACCAGGTAATGGCAGGCCGAG
>DATAQZ010000014.1:0-2234 GCA_036264415.1 Rhizomicrobium sp.
GAGGTGCGCGACCAGCTGTTGGCGCGAATCCGCGAGCGTTTCGCCGGGCCGCGGACGGGCAATGAATGAAACACAGAGCCGCGTTTCCCGGATGCAGTGCGGCGCCATTAGCGCGGTTACGCGCGTCTTCGCCGCGCTTTGGGTGCACTGCTGACCGAGATCGTTCCGGACTCGGAGCTTGGACGATCCCGGTCTGCAGCGCACTCCGATGCTTCGCTCCGTATTGCGCTGCGCCCGGGAAACCGCCTTACGGGAGTTGTGGAAAGGCCGGTCATCCGCTAGGTTCCGCGCCAATTTTGGCCGAGGTTTCGCCTATGATCACGGCCAGATGCCAGCAATCTCGGTCCGCGAATGGCGAAAGAAGAACTGTTGGAATTTCCCGGTGTGGTGACGGAGCTGCTGCCGAACGCCACCTTCCGCGTCAAGCTCGAGAACGAGCACGAGATCATCGCCCATACGGCCGGACGCATGCGCAAGAACCGCATCCGCGTGCTGGCCGGCGACAAGGTGCTGGTGGAAATGACACCCTACGACCTGACCAAAGGTCGCATCACCTATCGCTTCAAGTGATATCCTCGCCGGACCCTTTTGACGACAAGAGCGTGCAGCCGTGATCGGCCGTCCGAAATTCGTGCTCGCTTCCGGCTCGCCGCGCCGGCTGGCGCTGATCAACCAGGCCGGCATCGAGCCCGATGCGCTGCGGCCGGCCGATATTGACGAGACGCCGAAGCGCGGCGAGCTGCCGCGCGCCTGCGCCACGCGGCTTGCCCGCGCCAAGGCGGAAGCGGCGCTGAACATGGTGCGCATCGACGAGGAACTCAAAGGCTCCTACATCCTCGCCGCCGATACCGTGGTCGCGGTCGGCCGGCGTATTTTGCCGAAGGCGGAATTGCTCGACGAAGCGGCGCAATGCTTGCGCCTGCTCTCCGGCCGCAATCATCGGGTCCATACGTCCGTGTGTCTGGTGACGCCGAAGGAGACGTTCCGGCAGCGCCACGTCGAAACGCGGGTGCGCTTCAAGCGCCTGTCCGACCAGGACATCGAATCCTATCTCGCCTCAGGCGAATGGCGCGGCAAGGCCGGCGGCTATGCGGCGCAAGGCATCGCCGGAACCTTTCTGGTCAAGATCGTCGGCTCCTATTCCAATATCGTCGGCCTGCCGCTTTACGAGTCCATGACGTTGCTCGGCGGCGAGGGTTTTCCGATCCATTTCGGCTGGCTCAACGCAGTGTGAGCTTGGCGGGGCCGCAGGCACGACCCATATTCGTGCCATGACTGATGGCAAAATCCGCAAAGCCTGCCCGATCTGCGGCAAGCCCACTGACGAGGGGGTCAAGCCGTTCTGCTCGAAACGCTGCGCCGATGTCGATCTGCACCGCTGGCTGTCAGGCAGCTATGCGATCCCGGTGACCGAGGACGAAGAAGAGGACGAGCGGCGCGACGACAGCGGGGACGCGTTGAATTGAGCCAAGCCTTGCATTGTCCAAGACTTGAATTGAACCAAGCCTTGAATTGACCCAGGACCTATTCTGGACAGCGGAAATTCGAGCCTCTATAAGACGGCGCTCTCGCGTAGAGCGCCTAAAGCGTGCCCAGGTAGCTCAGTTGGTAGAGCACTGCACTGAAAATGCAGGTGTCGGTGGTTCAATTCCGCCCCTGGGCACCACCGCTTCGCATAGCTGCGCGCCAGCGTCATAGCGTTTGATCGCGGCGCGATGAAGAGCAGCCCGCATAGGCCGTGTGGAGCGCCAAACCGTTGCAGACCGGGCAGCTGGCAATACCCCCACCGCAGTTACGATCCACAGTTGCGGCGATAGCGAAGGCCGATTTTTCTGCAGTTTTGCGCGGCGCTTCATCAAGAAATCCGTCGTGGGTTCGTCTTCGCACGCAGCAGCGCACTTAGAGCATGATCCGGAAAAGTGGATGCCGGTTTTCCGAAAAGATCATGCTCCAACGAAAAAACTAGATCATGATCCGATTCAATTTGATCGGATCATGGTCTAGCCAATCTGTTTGCGCGAACCACGGAGGTGTGCTTTTATATTATACAATTTCCAGTGCAACACTGTAGCCCCCTGTGGAGGGTCAAGCTGAACGCGACGCGCGGTGCCCTAAGATGTCGCAGACAAGATGCGAGCAGACGGGCGTTGCTGGGAACGATGATCGTCCGGACAAGCGGTTGGAATGAACGATGTTCAGTTTGCCCGCCTTCATGATCGCGAGCTCGGCGCACC
>DATAQZ010000019.1:0-5122 GCA_036264415.1 Rhizomicrobium sp.
CGCGTCCGGCCGAAGGCCGGCGCGAGGATAAACTCAGCACCGGAGGGGGCACTTAGTCCGCGTCGCGTTCGCGCCCCCTCCGCCGCGAAGTTTACACTCGGGCCGGCCTTCGGCCGGACCCGGGGGCGGTCCCCCTCCCCCACGCTTCGCGCGGGGGAGGAAATCGATGTGGATGCGCGGGGGGCGCAGAAGGATTTCACAACGATGCGTAAGGCTTTACTTCGCGGCGCGAGGCTGGATGAATTTCGGCGGCGGCGGCAAAAGCCCGCTGTTGCCGATGTGAGCGACATATCCGCTGAGGCCCTTCGTCGGGGTTTCGACGAATCCGAGCGCGGTATGTCCTTCCCCCTTGCATGGGGTTGCGGGCAGCGCAAAGGAACCGGTGCCCGTGCAAAACATCACCGGTCCGCCGACAAGGTTGGGATTGCCGATCCTGGTCACGTGCAGATAGACGGCCATGAAGTTCAATGGTTCGGTGAGAATCCTGGCGCAGCCGCCGGGCGGTACATCCCACCAGCCGCGTGCCGCACGGCCGCGATTCAAATTGAAGCCGATGGCGGCCCAAATCTCTGCCGTTCCCTCGTTGCACACCGAGTAGCCGGCAGGCGCGGAGGTCATCAGCGCCTCGGTTTCGAGCGCATCGAGAAGATCGGCGTCGCCGGCATTTGCGGGCAATCGCATGCGGAGGCGGAAATCGGCCACCGCCTGCGCAACCGCCTTGGGCGGTGAGCTCGCATCGATCTTGTAGCCGATGTCGCCGAGGAGCCGCGTAACGCCTGCCGTTCTTGCGGCGGCGGGCGTCGCGAAATGCGCCGCGTCACTCAGCGTTGTTGTCCACGACGCTTTGCGTCCGGTGGAGATCGACGCGAAGGGAACGAGAAACGCGTCGTCGGAGGCGCAATGGACGGCGCCGACGGGAACGTCGATGGCGAAATTGGTTTCTTTCGCGCAAAGCCGGATGCGGCCGCCCCAGCCCCGCGTTGGCCCTGCATGCGCCCGGGAACTGCGCGCATAAATGAAATAGCTGGGCTGATTGAGCACGCCTTGAAGAGCGGTTGCGCAATCCCCCGGCCGAACGCGCGTCCAGCCGCGCGTCAGCATCTGGACTCCGGCTTCGTAACCGACCGCCGCGTACAGAACGTAACTCGTCTGATTGCAGACGCGCAGGTCGGCGGCAGCGGGGGGAATATTGAAGAACCCGCTGGACAACAGCGCCGCAACAACGATCGCGAAGCGCTTCATTCCCTGATGATCATCGTCCCCGCGCCGGGCTCGGTGAAGAGTTCGAGCAGCAGCACGTGCGGTATGCGGCCGTCGAGAATGACGGCTGCGCGCACGCCGGCTTCGACCGCCTCGATCGCCGTTTCGATCTTCGGAATCATGCCGCCGGAAATGGTGCCGTCGGCGATCAGTTCGCGCGCTTCGGCGATGGTCAGCCGCTGGATGAGTTTGCCGTCGCGGTCGAGCACGCCTTCGACATCGGTCAGGAGCAACAGGCGCGCCGCTTTCATCGCACCCGCGACCGCGCCCGAAACCGTATCGGCATTGATGTTGTACGTCTCGCCCTTTCGGCCGATGCCGATGGGAGCGATTACCGGGATCAGATCCGAATTAATGATCGTGCGCAGCACTTCCGGATTGATCTTGTCGGGTTCGCCAACAAATCCGAGATCGACGGGCTTCATTTCCAGCGACCGCGGATCGAGTTTCAAGCGCTCGAGCTTGCGGGCGATGACGAGATTTCCGTCCTTGCCGGAAAGGCCGACGGCCCTCCCGCCCGCCGCATTGATGCCGCTGACGATCTGCTTGTTGATGGCGCCGGTGAGCACCATCTCAACCACTTCAATCGCTGCACTGTCGGTGACGCGCAGCCCGTCGACGAAAGACGAAGGGATGGACAATTTGGAAAGCATGGAGCCGATCTGCGGCCCCCCGCCATGCACCACCACCGGATCGATGCCGGTCTGCTTCATCAGCACGATGTCTTGCGCGAAATGTTCGGAAACGCCGCCTTCCATGGCGTGACCGCCATATTTGACGACCACGCTTTCGCCGTCATAACGCAGGATGTAGGGAAGCGCTTCGACGAGGACGCGCGCGGTGGAGCGCCAGCGCGCCATGACGCGCAGGTTGCGATCCTGACCGACTTCGTCCTGCAGCGCCATTGTCCGGTTCCGGCTGATTCTGCCGCTTATACCGTATTGCCCCAAGCCTCTGCCAGCGCGGCAATATGGTCCCGTAAGGTATCGATTCCTCGCGAATCCCGGGCAGAAGTGGCGAGCAGTTGGGGATGCGCCGCGGGGCGCCGCGACAGCCCGGCCTCTGTTGACGATTGTACCTCTCGCAATTCCGCTTCGGAGAGTTCGTCGACCTTGGTCAGCACGCCCGCGTAGGACACCGCTGCGTCGTCGAGAAGCTGCATGGCGTCGCGGTCGGGCTCCATGATCCCCCGCCGCCCATCGATGAGGAGAAGCGTGCGCGTCAGATTCGCGCGTCCGCGCAGGTAAGCGAAAATCAGCCTCTGCCATTCCGCGGAAAGCGCTTTGGAGGCGCGCGCATATCCGTAACCCGGCAGATCGACCAGCATCAAACGGCCGCCGAGCTGAAAGAAATTGATCTGCCTGGTGGCGCCCGGCGTGTGGGACACGCGGGCGAGCGCGCGCCGCCCTGTGAGCGCGTTGATCAGGCTCGATTTGCCGACGTTGGAACGGCCGACGAAAGCGATCTCGGGAAGCGCCGTTTCTGGCAATGCCTCAATCGTCGCCGCGCCGGCGACGAATTCGCATGGGCCGGCAAAGAGCTTCCGTCCATCCATGGTTGGCTGATAACCGAGATTACTCGCGAGTGCTACGAAGCGTCCGGAACTGGGATCACGCGGAGCCGCGGAGCTCTTTGCAAGAAAAACAAGATTGTCATTCCTGCGAAAGCGGGGACCCAGATGCTTAGCGGGCGCCGAGAGGGATCCGATTGTTCGGCGTACTTGTTCTTCACCCTCCACTCTCTGGGTTCCCGCTGGAGTTTATGCTTGGGCCGCGCTTCGCGCGGACCCGGGCGCGGGAATGACACTTTATTTTGATCGACGAAACTTTTCCCGCTCCTCCGCGTGCAAAGAGCAAGCGTAGCCGGCTGGGGAATGATATCAGGCGTTGCCGGCGGTTTCCGGCTCGCCGCGTTCGACCCGCTCGCTGATGCGGGCGGACTTCCCACGGCGCCCGCGGAGATAATAAAGCTTCGCGCGGCGGACCTTGCCCTTGCGCACCACGTGTACGGAATCGACCAGCGGGCTGTACACGGGGAAGACGCGCTCCACTCCTTCGCCATAGGAGAGCTTGCGCACCGTGAAACTCTCGTTCAGGCCTTCGCCGGAGCGGCCGATGCACACGCCTTCAAACGCCTGCAGGCGCTCGCGCGTCTTCATCTGCTTGCTCTTTTCGTCATAGGTGGCATCCACCACCTTGACGTTCACTTTCACGGTGTCGCCGGGGCGAAACTCGGGCAGCGCCTTTTTGCCGCGCAAAGCGCTCATCTGCTCGGCCTCGAGCTGTTTCAGGAGGTCCATGTCCGTCTCCGTTGGTTTGCGCGGAAGGGGCGCCCTATAACCTAGCCGCGGTGCCTTTCATAGAGGGCCCAGAGGTCGGGCCGGCGCTTTTTTGTCAGGATTTCCGCCTGTTGCCGGCGCCAGCGGGCAATTTCGCCGTGATGGCCCGACGACAGGACGTCCGGGATGGCGCGGCCCTCGAATTCCGCGGGCCTGGTGTATTGCGGATATTCGAGCAGACCCAGGGCGAAGCTCTCCTCGTCCGGCGAATTCGCGTTGCCGACCACACCCGGCAGAATCCGCACGCAGGCTTCGATCAGGGCCATGGCCGCGATCTCGCCCCCCGCCAGTACGAAATCGCCGAGCGAGACTTCCTCGAGGTTGCGCGCTTCGACCGCGCGTTCGTCCAGCCCCTCGAAGCGCCCACAGAGGAGCAGTACGCCGGGACCATCGCTAAGCGCGCGCACCCGCGCCTGATTGAGCGCCCGCCCTCGCGGCGAGAGATAGAGAGCCGGCGTTGCCGTCTCTCCATCACGTGCGGCATCGATTGCCGCCGCCGCGACATCCGCGCGCATCACCATTCCCGGGCCGCCGCCCGCCGGCGTATCGTCGACAGCGCGGTGGCGGCCGAGCCCGTGGTCGCGAATGTCGCGCGGCTCAAGCGACCACAAGCCCCGCGCCAGCGCTTCGCCAGCGAGCGATTGGCCAAGCGGGCCGGGGAACATGGCGGGAAAGAGGGTTAGGACCGTGCAGGCGAACATGGGACGAGGCTTAGCGCGCTCGCCCGATCGCTGTCACGAACCGATCTTCCGAGGCTAGACCTGCAAGATCGAGTTGAAATCGAAATTCGCGCCGGGCGGGTTCTGGCCGACCCGCACCTTCTTGTCGTCGGGAAAATGATAGGGCGGCACCGGCAGATTGTAGGGCGCGGGCACGCCCTGGAAGACACGGCCGGCCAGATCGTATTTCGAGCCATGGCAGGGGCAGAAGAAGCCGCCCGGCCAATCCGGCGCTGGATCCGTGGCGCTCGGCTGCGGGTCATAGAGCGGAATGCAGCCAAGGTGGGTGCAGACCCCCACCAGCACCAGAATCTCTGGCTTGATCGACCGGCTCCAGTTGGCGGCGTAGGCCGGCTGCTGCAAATTCTCGGAATTCGGGTCGCGCAGCTGGGAGAGCAGCTTCGGGTTCTTCAATTCATCGAGGGCGGGCGGAGCACGTTTGACGACGAACACAGGCCGCGACGCCCAGAGCGTGACCACGCGCTGGCCCGGCTGGAGTTGGCCGATGTCGATATCGACCGGGCCGGCGGCGGCGATGGTGGCGGCGTCCGGATTCATCTGATCGATGAACGGCCAGAGGGTTGTTACGACGCCGACTGTGGCCAGTGATCCGGTGGCCAGAAAGAGGAAATCCCGCTTCGTTACCGAGTGGTCCCCATGGGCTACTGAAGCCGTCTCGGAACTCATCGTCATGCAGCGCGTCTCCAAACGAACAAGCGGGTCTGGGATCCCCAACCACGGCGCCGGATGAACTCAACGGCGCGAGCCGTCCAGTGTGTATCCGCCCCTTTCGTCCTTAGCAACC
>DATAQZ010000040.1:0-1952 GCA_036264415.1 Rhizomicrobium sp.
CTCCCTTTCACATAGGCGTTGGGGAACGGTCATAGCGCAATTGGACGCTAGTACCCCCTGCACAGAGCGACTGTCTGAGGTGTCAAGCCCGAAGCGTTCAAAGTTTTAGTTTCGATATCGCTCCAGAAATTGGCACACCTGTTCGACGGCCGCCCTGATGCCAGGGTGACGCCGATCTTGCCGCCGTCAAGGCCGCTGCGCGCCGCGCATGCGCGGTGGCCTGAAGGCCAACCTTGACCGCGGCTGCGCCCGGCGTCTGAGGGGTCTCAGGCCGGGACATGGCGTAATCGCCGCTGGGACTAACCTCCTGGCGGCATGACGCCAGCAGGAGAATCCCATGGAACCGTCACACTATGTTGGTCTGGATGTTTCGCTGGAGCTGACCTCGATCTGCGTGATCGATGAGCAGGGCACGGTCGTTTGGCGTGGCAAGTGCGCCACCGACCCCGATGCCATTGCCGGTGCGATCCGCCGGCATGCCCGGTGTCTCGTCCGAGCCGGACTTGAGACCGGATTGCTGTCGAACTTCCTGACCCGAGCCCGACGCGCGCGCAGCGTGCCTGTCGTCTGCCTCGACGCGCGTCACGCCAAGGCCGCGCTGCGCGTGCAGATCAACAAGACCGATGCCAACGACGCGCACGGCCTGGCGCAGGTGGTGCGCACCGGCTGGTTCCGCGAGATTGCAGTCAAGAGCATGGATGCGCAGTCATTGCGGCTGCTACTGGTTGCCCGTGCGCAACTGGTCTCGCAGCGCCAGGCGATTGCCAACACGTTGCGTGGCCTGCTGAAGGCGTTCGGGCACCTTGTCCGCAAGGGAGCTGGCGGGCTGTTCGCCGGCCGCGTACGCGAGGTCTGCGACGGTAACCCGGCGCTGTGCGCCATCGTCGAACCGATGCTTGTTGTCTGGCAGAGTCTGCGTGAGCAGATCCGTGTCCTTGATGGCCAGCTTCTCAAGCGCGCCAAGATTGACCCTGCCGCACGGAGGCTGATGAGCATTCCCGCAGTCGGTGTGATCGTCGCGCTGGCCTATGTCGCCGTCATCGACGACCCGAAACGGTTCAGCCGATCGAGCACCGTCGGCGCATACTTGGGGTTGACCCCGCGACGCTATCAGTCCGGCGACGTCGACTGCGCAGGGCGCATCTCCAAATGCGGCGACGGGCTTCTGCGCGCCTATCTGTTCCAGGCGGCGAATGCCATTGTCACGCGCAAGGTGACGGACAGCACGCTGCGACGCTGGGGACGCGGATTGGTGGCGCGGATCGGCCTGCGTCGGGCTACCGTGGCCGTGGCGCGCAAGCTCGCCGTCATCATGCATGCTGTGTGGAAGAACGACCGCGACTTTGATTGCGATGGGCAGCCCGCCCGCGCCTGAGCCGCCGCTGGTCCCGCCCTGCTGAAGGGCGGGAGGTGTCCCTGCCGGGACGAGGCTCGGTGGCTCCGCTTTTTCCGCGGCGGCCCGCAGCAGAGCGGTGACCGCGCCCGGGACATTAGGAGCACCGGCCTTCCGGATCGCCATGTTGCGGCGGCCCGCGCGGCACTTAGCGAGCTGACCGCGGAAAGAACCATGATCCGGCAGCGACGACGCCCGACCTGACCTCAGCCTGGCATCGTGCTCGATCGCGTCAAGACCGCTGCGCGCCGCGACGCGGGGGCCTGCGGCCCGTCTTGACCCGATCTGCGCGCGGCGCGTGCAAGGTGCATGGGCCGGGACGAAAAGCGGCGCTTCAAGCCGAACAAAAAGCAATTTTGGCTTGCAAGGAGCCCCGCGATTAAAGAGCAGGAAAACGGCACTTCAACCGAACAAAAAAACTGCGATTGGGCGAAAAGCGCTTGCCAAATGGATCGCGATTAAAGAACGGAAGAATGGCTCCGCCAGGGCCGAACCGAAGAATGGCTCGAAACAGAGGACAAAATGACATCAAGGCCGTTACCCTGATCCCAAGCTCTCA
>DATAQZ010000016.1:0-77630 GCA_036264415.1 Rhizomicrobium sp.
GGCGTCAGGACGGAAAGCGGATTTGTGCTCAGCGTCGGCTGATCGAGGTCGCCGCGGAGCGTGTAGGTCATTCCGACGATCCCCTCTCCCTTTTTTGAAGTGAGTATATCGCCGATGATGGGTATGTTCCCCAAGAGCCCGTTGATTCCGTACATGGGTGCGATGGCGCCCTGCAGCGCGACCTGATTGCCCTGCCGGTCGATGTAACCCTCCGCCGTGATGCCGATAGACGGACCGGATGCGCGCGCGTCATGAATATCCACGATATCACCGCTGATACGGAAGGGAATACGAACGGTGTCAAGTCCAATGCCGTTGCCGCTCATCAGGTTGAACAGACCGCCGGGCGAACCCGCGGTGACAGCCCGCGCCATGAAAGGCTGGTTCACGAGCGTACAATCCTTGATCGTGAGCTCACCCGCGTAATCGGGAACGCCAGAAGGTTTTCGCGGATCGGATGGTGTGGCCGGCATGTTTGCCTGTACGTCGAGCTGGCCGCCTTTAACGCTCGAATAGCCGAGCAGTCCTTTAAGCAATAGGCCGGCATCTCCGGCCGAGATCGTCAGCCGCCGTTTTCCTTCGACAGTGACGATGCTTGCCGACAGCGTCCGGTTTTCGGGGAACTTGCCGGAAACCGACAGCGACTGCGGAATCCTGCCAAGCCCGCCCGCATCGAGCGCAAAGGGCGAGAGCGTGACGCCTTCGCGCAATGCGAGCTTGTCGAGTTTTACTGTCAGATGAAATGGCTCATTCGAAGGCGGGGTCTTTTCGGTCGTGGCCCCGCGATTTTCTTTTCGTCCGAAACCGGAGGCGTCGAGGGAGCGGCCATTGATGGCAATGCTCGGTCCGGCGCCGGGTTGATTGCGGATCGTCAGGCCGAAATCGTTTAGTGCGCCCGCATGGACCGACGGCAGGACGAGACTTTCCAGCGCCCCGCCGCTCGCAAATGTCGCTGTTCCGTTGGCCGAAAGCGCGGGTCCGGCGAGCGTCAAATCCGCCGAACGCAGGCTGCCGCTGTCGTCAAGCTGCGCGACGACATGCGCGGTCGCGGGCGCGCCGGAATTCTTCTTCCAGTCGAGAAAGCCCGTGACCAGACTGGCGTGCGTCAGATTAAGTGTCAGGTCGGCCTGGCGAATGACGGCGCGCCGGCCCTGCAATTGGGCGTCGATATCAACCGGCCCCGACAGGAATGAAATTGCGGGGAGACCGAGCGAGGCGCGCGCCGCATCATCGAGCGTCCCCTTCACATTCACGCGCGTGCTGATCGGACCAGCGGGTTTAAAGAGTTCGGTCCAGTCAACGTTCACCCGGGCCGTTCCGACGGTCACGGCACCCGTGGCGCGCAACTGCGCGTTGTCGACATTCAGGTTGAGCGTTCCATCGGAAATATGCGTATGGGCTCCGAGCGCGAGCGTCACGCCGTTCACTGGCCCCTTCACCGAAATGCCGACCGTATCGATCGGTACGTTCTTGATCGTGGGCACGCCGAAGAGAAGGTCGAACGCGGCATTCCCCGCCGCCGATGCCATGTTGATATGAAACCGTGTTGGATATTGCAGGGGCTTCATGTCGATCAGCGACAGGTATTGCGGCAGTTGGCCGGTCGTGTGCGCGTCAATTATGACCGGGGTGCCGTGTATGTGCAGATTGGCTATGGTCACCTTGCCCTGCGACACGGACAGGGGTCCGACGTTTCCCGAATCGATCGTCGCCTTGAAGGTATCGCCGCTGAGAACGGCGCTGCCTGCGACGTTTGTCAGCGGCGTCAGTCCACGCAAGTAGGTGATTGTTCCGCCAGCCAGAGGAAAGTTCACCAGTACCGCCTGTTCGGGAATGACCGGTTGGCCGATGGCGCCGGGCGGCAGCCTTGTATGAATCAGCACGGGGCCGATGCGACCGGCGGAAACATTATCGGCAATCCAGGCTCGTGCGCCCGGAACGAACCGATAAGGCCAGTAGGCGAGGAGATCGCGGACCGCGACCTGATCCATTTTTCCGTCGAGATCGATTTCAGGAGACCGGTTCGGAGAAAAAACCACGTGTCCGGCAAGCGTTGCCGACAGTGGTCCGCCGGAAAGCTGGACCTGGTCCAGCAAAACCGTCTTGTTCGCGTCGGTATACGCGCCCCTTATCAGTGTATGACCGCGCGTCACCGCACCTTGCATCGCCCCCGGCAAATTGACGCCGATCCTGTCCACGGCGATCGAGAAAAGCGAGCCGGTGAACGCGCCATTTGAATCGGTTTTCAGATCCGCGCTTCCGGTAAGATGCGCGCTTGCCTGTTCGCCGGCGAGCGTCGCGTCATCGATCAGCAATTTGCCGGTGCTGCCATCAAAGCGTCCGACCACGCGCAGCGCTTTTACATGCAACGGCGCGCCAAACCCGTTGACAAATCCTGCGGCACCGATGCCGAAATCTGCGTACCGCAGCCTCGTGCCATTTTCGACCGCCCATGAACCGGTGACATCGGCCTTCAACGCGAGCGGGCCCAAGAAAGAAAACGCCGTTCCGTCACGCGCGAGCGCGCCGAGGTCGAGCCCCGTAACGCTGATATCGCCTTTGACGAGATCGCCGTGCTTTGGAAAGGCGAAATCCGCGAAAACCCGTGCAGGCTTGCCCGCAATCTCGATGCGCGCATCGAGATTGGCCGTCATCGCCCCCCCATCCGATCGTCCCGCTGTGCTAATCTCAAGATCTGCTTCCGGCGCGACGATGAAAGTGCCGCTCGCTTCATCACGAAACGCGAGGCGCGCCCGACGAACGGCGAAGGCTTTAAGCGGCGACGTCCCACCCGCGCCCCTGTGCTGTACGGCGTCGCGGATGCGCTGCAGAACATCCTCTCCGCTCGTTCCCGATTCAAGCCCCAGCCGCAGCACGCCCACCTTCGAACGCGCAAGCGTCAGCTGCACGCCTATGAGCGCGATTCGGTCGACGACAATCTCTCTCTTGAACAGCGGAACGGTCGAAAGCCCGATTTCTGCCTGCGGCGCTTGGGCGATAATCCGTCCTTCGCGGTCGTAAACGCGGGTGCCGAGAATCACGAGATTGATTCGGCCCTCGCTGCGCGTCCAGACAAGCGCTGCATCGTCGAACCGCACGTCGAGTCCGGGCAGTTCGGTTGCAAGCGCCGTGTGAATCTGTCCGCTGAACGGGCCGAGAGAAACCGGCCCCATCAGAACGCGAACAAGAATGCCGAGCGCAAAAAAACCGGCGACGGCCATTAGCCCGCCGGCAAGCCAGCCCGCATACCGCAACACGCGCGGGGCGTAGCTGTTGAACGCTCGCAATTCGATCAAGGTCAAATGCGAGACCTTTTCCTCAGGCGGTCCACCCCTCCAGACCAAACTTGCAACGATCCAAATCCCAGCTTATCGCCTAAGCGCCGGCTTTGGTAAACCGCGCGGACTGGTGTCCCGATTCCAAGTGTCGTTTTGGTTCGAAGCTCGCAAGGGGACCAATAACACGATGGTGCGAACCTCGAAACCAAGACACGGAGAGGAGCGAACAACAAGAATGGCAAATGAACTGGAGCCGGGCGACCGCGCGCCGGCCTTCCGGCTGCAAACGGACGGGGCTGACGAGATTTCCAGTGCGGGTCTTCGTGGCAGGCCCTTCGTCCTCTACTTTTATCCCAAGGATGACACATCGGGCTGCACAAAAGAGGCGATCGCGTTCTCACACGAGAAAAAGCGGTTCGAGCGCATGGACGCCACAGTGATTGGCGTTTCCAAAGATGATGTTTCCTCCCACAAGAAATTCCGCGAGAAGCACAAGCTCGGCATCGTGCTGGCTTCGGATCCCGAACTCAAAACGGCACAGGCCTACGGAACGTGGGTGGAGAAGAGCATGTATGGCCGGCGCTACATGGGGATGGAGCGGTCTACCTTTCTTGTGGACGAAAAAGGGGTCGTCCGCCGTATCTGGCGAAAAGTGAAGGTCCCGGGCCACGCCGAGGCGGTTCTCGAGGCCTTGCAGGCGATTCGCAAAAGTTGAACGTCGGTCCGACTTTGAATTCTTAAGGAATGTCAAGTGCTTGCAGTTGCAGCACAAATAAGGTGAAATCGCGGCGATCAGGGGCTGGCGGCGCTCCCCGCCACAGGCAGGAAACAGGGCATGGCAGAAACGCTCATCGAACGGGCATGGACGTGGTTGCATGCGACGTTTCCCGAGCGACAGATCTATATCCGCAGCCAGGGTCGGGTGCAGTTCTTCACCTTCGGCGCCACGCTCCAGGCGACCTGCGCCGGTTTGAGCCTCATCGTCCTCGGTTGGATGGCGTTCGCCTCCGTCAACGTGATTTTCAAAGACCACATCATCGCGGCGAAGGACCACCGATTCCAGCAGATGCAGGGGACATACGAGAATCGCGTTGCCGACCTACAGCTGTCTTATGACGAATTGAACAACGCGCTGGTATCAGCCGAGGACCGTTTCAAATCGACGGCCGATGAAGTCGAAGCAAAACAGCAAAACGTCGCAAAGCTCTTAAACGAGAAGCAAGTGGTCGATGCGACGCTGCCCGGACTTGGCAAGTCCGAGCCGCCCCTTCGCGTGACGTCCTCACGCGTTCGGTCCGGCGGCGAGGCCGCAAGCGACAGCCTTAGCGAAGATGCCTCGGTTCCCGCCGCTTCGGTCGGCGCGATTCCATCGGCCGCCCAGTCGGGGAAAGGATTCTCCGGAACCGGTGCTTCGCAGTTGAATGTCATGCCCGGGCCGGTTGAAGCCCAGCCGACCACCGGCAAACCCGCCAAGGCCAGCATGCTCGGAGGCGGCCTGTTGCAGTTCGCCGAATCGTTTTTCGAACCGCAGCGCCTGGAACCCGCGACTCACGCCGTAAACAATCCCGCAATCCAGCGCCTCCATGCCATAACGGATCGGTTGACGCATCTCAGCGCTTCAGAGAACACGCTGCTGGCAAGTCTTGATGGTTCTGTGTCGGCGCGAATCGCAGATGTGAAAGGCGTGTTGGGAAAAGTGGGGCTTAATCCGGCGCAGGCGGAGAAGTCCGGCGGTGGAATGGGCGGACCGCTCGTGCCACTCGAGGCGGTACAGATCGACGGCGTATCGGATCCGGGCTTCACACAATCCTATATAAGCACGCTCGCCCATACGGCGGAGCTCGAGGCGCTGTTCGCGGCGCTCAGGCACGTGCCGCTGACGACGCCGGTCCACGGCAGCCAATTTGAAGTGACGAGCGGTTTTGGTCCCCGCATCGATCCCTTTACCGGCCATGTCGCGTTTCATCCCGGAGTGGATTTTGCCGGGCCGTGGGGTTCCGTCGTGGGCGCGACAGCGCCGGGGACAGTGGTCTTTGCAGGGCCGCGTGCCGGCTACGGAAATCTTGTTGAAATCGACCACGGCTACGGTTTCCACACCCGTTACGGCCATCTCGCATCGGTTCTCGTGCGCGCAGGTTCGCGGGTAGAAAAAGGCACGCCGGTAGGCCGCCTCGGCTCGACCGGCCGCAGCACCGGCCCGCATGTGCATTACGAAGTGTGGCTTGCCGAAAAGCTACGCGATCCGGCCAGGTACATCGAAACCGGCCGGCACGTGCTGCAATAATTTGACGGTCTAGAATAGTATCTCTCCGGTGCGATCGGCCCACCGGATGTCATCCTGTATCCAGTCGGACGGACCCATGATTACAGGACCAGGCCATCCGATCATGGTTCTGCCAGGTTTCATCTGGATACTACGCAATCGCGCAGTATGACAGTTTATCCGGATCCTGCGCGTTCGCGCACCAGGACAGCGGGTTATTCGATATCCGCTATCGGTTCGGCGGGTTTGCCGCCGATGGCCTGAGCGAGCGCAGCGGACATGAAAGGATCGAGTTCGCCGTCGAGCACGGCCTGCGGCGTTCGGCTTTCCACGCCGGTGCGCAAATCCTTCACCAACTGATACGGCTGCAGCACGTAGGAACGAATCTGGTGTCCCCACCCGATGTCCGTTTTCTGGCCGATCAGCGCGGCGGTTTCCGCTTCTTTCTTCTCGAGTTCGAGTTCGTACAGCCGTGAGCGCAACATATTCCAGCACACCGCCCGGTTCTGGTGTTGCGACCGCTCGGTCTGGCAGCTCACGACGATCCCGGTCGGCAGGTGCGTGATCCGCACAGCGGACTCGGTCTTGTTCACGTGTTGTCCGCCTGCGCCGGACGACCGGTAGGTGTCGATCCGTACCTCTTTCTCGGGAACATCGATCTCGATCGTCTGATCGACCACCGGAAACACGGTGACGCTGGCGAAACTGGTATGCCGGCGCGCGTTGGCGTCGAACGGCGATATCCGTACAAGTCTGTGCACCCCCGCTTCCGTTTTCAGCCAGCCATAGGCATTTTCGCCCTTGACGAGCAGCGTCGCCGATTTGATGCCGGCTCCCTCCCCTGCGCTCTCTTCGAGATATTGCACCTTGTAGCCTTTGCGCTCGGCCCAGCGCGCGTACATGCGCTCGAGCATCTCCGCCCAGTCCTGGCTCTCGGTGCCGCCCGCGCCGGCGTGGATTTCGAGATAGGTGTCGTTCGCGTCGGCCTCACCGGACAACATCGATTCGAGCCGCAATTCGTCCGCGCGCCGGCGCAGCTCTTCTATCGCGCGTTCCGAATCGGCGATCATCGCCTGGTCGTCGTCGGCTTTGGCGAGTTCGATAAGGCCGCGCGCGTCGCCTAGTGCGCGGTCGAGATTGCGAATTTCGGAGAGCGAGCTCTCAAGGCGCTGACGCTCGCGCATCAACGCCTGAGCCTCCTGCGGATTGTTCCAAATGGCGGGATCTTCGGCCTTGTGATTCAGCTCGTCGAGCCGGGCGAGCGCACGATCCCAGTCAAAGATGCCTCCTCAGCAGGGCAAGGGCCTGCTCGATCTCGGCAATGTTGCGTTCGGTTTCAGGACGCATGTTTCAGGCGAGGAAATGGCATGCGGCAGCCGTCTTGCAAGGTAGCGGTCAGCCGGGTGGTCGTGCCGGCTGCGCCGGCGCCCTTGGCAACTGGTAGACGACCCGCACCGTCGTCCAATCCGACACGACATCGCCATCGTGGGTGGCCGGAATGAACCGCCAGTTCAGCACGCTTTCCAGCGCCGCCGTATCCAGATCCGGAAAACCGCTGGTTTGCGCGATTCGGTACTTCCCGACTCTGCCGTTCGGACGCACAAAGACTTTAACCAGAACCGCGCCCTCCTCACCGTTCAATTGCGCTGCATCGGGGTACTGTTGTGGACGGGGCTGCGTCATATCCACACGTGGCGTTGTATCGACGGCTACCGCCGACCCTGAAGCCAGCACGCCGGCTGCAGCTGCCGCGCTGAACAGCACGGCCTGGACACGTCCTCTGAGCAAATTCGTCGCCATGGCTTTTCCCCAAGTTGGACCGCGTGCCGGATTATACAGCTCGGCCGCCCGGGCGGACAATCCGGTCGTTCGCTCAATTTTACGAGATTTCACACCGACGGGCTCTGTCCCACAGAAAAGAGTTCGCGCTCGCCCAGTTCGGCGCTTCGGCGGCGTTCAAGCTCCTGGGTGTAGCGACGCAGCGCATAGGCTTCGGTAAGATAGCCGATCACGCGCGGGTCAGCCTTCGCCGAAAGCACCGGGAGCGCTTCCGTCTGCGCCTCATCGAAGCGCGCAAGTGCCGTGCGCACATTCTCATTCGGCAGAAGAAAGTGGTCCTTGTCGTGCACAAGATCGGCAACCACGCCGGCCTCAATCGCCTCGTTCAGCTGAGGGTCGTTGACCAATGCCATGTCGACCCAGCCCGCGTAATGTCCGTCCGGAGCGACGCCATAGACGCGCTTGGCGGTTCCCAACGGATATTTTGCGCGCAAATCCTTGAGGCGCATTCCCGTGGGGACAACCTGCGGGTCGGAGCGCATCATCCGCGACACCGTGAGATCGGCGATCCAGCCAATGTCGTACGCGCCACGCAGGCCCAGACCGCGCACATGAAAACGCCATGTCGAAAAGGAGTAACCGAAAGTCAGCCGCACGATGGTGGCCGAGGCGATAACGCTGACTAGCACGCCCGCCGTAATCGGAAAGTCGCCTGTCGATTCGAGCACAAGCAGCACCATGGTGAGCGGCGCGCCAATGATTCCAGCTGCAATCGCTCCCATTCCGACCAGAAGGAACGCGAGATATTGAATCGTGTAGTGCGGATCAATCAATGCAACCGTTTTGGCAAACACGCCGCCGAACAGACAGCCAAGAAAAAGCGAGGAGCTGAACAACCCGCCACGGAATCCCGACCCGACGGAGATGGCCGAAGCGAGCAGCTTGGCAATGAGCAGCAGCGATAACGCCACCAGCGGCACATTGTTGTGAAGGTAAAACTCGATCGCGCCGTGACCGCTGCCCAGGACCTGCGGATAGAACCAGGCGATCGCGGAAAGCAGGATTCCGCCGACGCAGGGCCGCAGCCAGTCAGGAATGGAGAGGTTGCGGAGTGTACGCTCCGTCCATGTCACGCCTGTCATCGCAGCAATGGCGACAATCGAGGCAAACACACCCATGATACCAAACAGCAGGTAACTGTGGACATCCAGCGGAACGCCACCGCTCACCGCGAAGAGCGGTTGCGCACCTGAGATCAGGTGCTGCGAGAGCGCGCCGCAGATCGCAGCGACCGCAACCGGCGCGAGCGCGCTCGGCATGTAGCTGCCGAGAATGAGTTCATACCCGTAGAATGCCCCGGCAAGAGGCGCATTGAACGCGGCAGCAATGGCAGCCGCGGAGCCCGCGGTTACGAAAATGCGCTGATCGGAGCGGCGGAGGCGGAAATAGGTGCCGATGCTCGAGAACAAGCCCGAGCCAAGCTGAGTGTACCCGGCCTCCATCCCGAGCGAGGCGCCTGCCGCGTTGGAAATGACCGTCGAAGCGGTGAGACGCAGACTGTCGGGCAGCGACATGCGCCCGCCGTAAAGGGCGTTCGCCTCGATCGGATCGACAATGTCTCTGGTTCCGAAACGGCGCGCAAAAAGTGCCAGAGCGCCAAAAAACAGGCCGCCAAGTGCCGGCACGACGAGGACGCGCGCCGGGTCGACGTGAGTTGCACTCGAGAGCAAACCACCGCCGGTTATGGCAAAGTCAACCTGGTGAAGCGCCTGCACAAGGTCGCGCAGGATCGCGACCACGATACCGACTAAGGAGCCGAGCAACGCACAGGCGAAAATCTGCGCGACCTCGTTCGAGCGCAGCTCGCGCCGGAGACCGGCGTAGAACAACCGCGTCGAGCGCAAAACCATTCGCAGGACTTCGCCAAGCGCATGGCGCGGAGAATCGCGTTCCGTCGATTCCATTCGGCTTTCTGCCGAGCTTGCGTGTCCAGCGTCAACAACGGCGCCGGATCGAAATTGAGGAGAGCGGTCTAGTAGAGCCCCCCGGTTCCCTGATCCACGGTGGCCGCCGGCTTGTTATTGCCCGGCTTCTTGGGCTGATCCGCCTCCGCGCTTGCCAGACCTGGTTCGGTTCCAAATTTGAAGGCTTCCATAATCGAACCCGGGGCGCCGCTGCTCACCGGCGCTCCCGTATGCGCATCCACGGAAACGAGATCGATGCCCGGTGGGACACGGAACGGCGTCGGCGGCTCGTCGGCAAGTGCACCCATCATGAAATCGCGAAAAATAGGTGCGGCAACGGTAGCACCCTGCTCAAGCTTGCCCAATGTGCGGGGATTGTCGAAGCCGACAAACACTCCGCAGACGAGATCCGGCGAAAAGCCGATAAACCAGGTGTCTTTTGAATCGTTGGTGGTTCCGGTCTTGCCGGCCAGCGGCTTGCCCACGGCCCTGACGGCCACGCCTGTGCCGCGCTGTACGACTCCCTCAAGCAGCGAGACGATCTGATAGGCGGTACGCGGATCGATGATCTGTTCGCGCGTGTCGGGCAGGAGCGGCTCCGGCTGATTGTGCCAGCGACCGTTGCACCCTTCGCAGAGACGCGGGTCATGGCGATAGATGTCCCGGCCGTTACGATCCTGAATGCGGTCAATCAGCGTCGGAATGATCTTTTTCCCGCCGTTGGCGAATTCGGCATAACCGGTGGTCATGCGCACGAGCGTTGTATCGGCCGCACCGATCGCGTTCGAGAGCCAAGGCGTCAGCGAATCGTAGACGCCAAAGCGGATCGGGTACGGCACCACCTTTTTCATGCCAACTTCATAAGCAAGCCGGATGGTCATGAGATTGCGCGAAAGCTCAATGCCGCGACGAAGCGTCTGGAGGCCCAGAAACTTGTCGCCGAAATTTTTCGGCGTCCACATCGGCAGGCCCGGCCCTTGCGGCAGCGACACCGGCGCGTCTTCGATCTTGCTGACAGGCGTGAAACCGTTGTCAAGCGCCGCAGCATAAACGAACGGCTTAAATGCTGAGCCGGGCTGCCGCTGGGCCTGCATGGCGCGATCGAACTGGCTGGATGCGTAACTGAACCCGCCGGAGAGCGCGAGCACGCGGCCCGTGTGCGGATCGATCGCGACAATTGCGCCGTTCACTTCCGGCACCTGCCGCAGTCCATAATCGCGCGAACTAGCGACCGGCTCAACATAGATGAGATCGCCGCGTTGCAGCACCTGCTGAGGCCGTTCGGGCGCGGCGGCGACCAGCGCATCGTGAAGTTCGCGGCGTGCCCAATGCAATTCCGGGAATGGAATGCGCGCACGCTGTCCGTCGTCCAGGCCGATTTCCGTGGATCTTTCCGGGCCGAAGCCAAGCACGACCGCTGTGCGCCAGGTCGGAATACCCGAGTGATTGCCTTCCGCCTTGAGCGCGGCGGCCCAGTCGCCACTGATGTCGATGTGCTTCTTCGCACCGCGCCAACCATGCCGGCGGTCATAGCGCACAAGTCCTGCGCGCAACGCGTTTACCGCGAAGTTCTGCAGCCGGGCATCGAGCGTCGAACGCACCTGAAGGCCGCCGTCATAAAGCGCACGCTGGCCGTATTTGCTGTACAGCAGGCGACGCACTTCTTCGACGAAATAATCGGCATCTTCGGCCTGAATGCCGAGCGGACGCATCTGGGTAACCAGCGGTTCGGCAATCGCCGCGCGCGCCTCATCGCGCGTGATGTAGCCGTTCTCCGCCATCTGTCCAATGACCCAGTTCCGCCGTTCGACCGCGGCGGTTTTGTTGAAGCGCGGATCGTAATTGCGCGGCGCCTTGGGAAGCGCCGCAAGGAACGCCGCTTCGGCGATGTCGAGCTGGTCGAGGGATTTGCCGAAATAATTGAGCGCCGCGGCAGCGACGCCGTAGGAGTTTTCGCCGAGGAAAATCTCGTTCAGATAAAGTTCAAGGATCTTCGTTTTGGAATAGGTCGCGTCGATGCGCACGGCCAGAACCGCTTCCCTGATCTTCCTCGAGAAGCGTTGCTCGCTGTTGAGCAGAAAATTTTTGGCCACCTGCTGAGTGATGGTCGATGCGCCTTCGAGCCGCTTGTGCTGCAGCACGTTGAACACGTCCTTGATAGCGGCGCGCGCAATCCCGCTCGGATCGATTCCGGGGTGATGGAAGAAATTCTTGTCCTCGGCCGAAGTGAAGGCATCGATCACGAGCCTTGGCACAAAGCCAATCGGAACGAACACGCGCCGTTCGCGCGCATACTCACCGAGAAGCGCGCCATTTCCGGCATAGACGCGGGTGGTGACGGGCGGCTGATAGTTCTGGAGTGCTTCGACGCTCGGCAGGTCGCGGGTCGTGGAATAGATATATACGGCGAGCGCAGCCGTCCCCGCCAGAACGAGAGCGAGGAGTGCAAGCCCTGCTGCGAAAATTATACGGCGCAACCCGATCTTCCCTTTACCACCGTGCGATGCCTTCTGGCGTACCTCTAGCCGACGGGCATTATCTAGCGTCAGCAGCCTTGAGATCGGCCGCGCGCGGGCGGAGCTGTCTGTCAACGGCGTCTGCAATGGCCAATGACACACCGTTGCGCCATTGCTCCGTTCCCATCTGCGTGCAGTCGCGTGGGCTCGTGAGATAGCCGAGTTCGATCAGAACCGCCGGAACGTCGGGCGCTTTTAACACAACGAAAGCGGCGGAGCGATGCGGATCGCGCGGCAAAGTGTCCGTTACCCGGCCGAGCTGTCCGACCAGCGTCTCCGCGAATCTGACCGACTGGTTGATCGTGTCGCGTTGGGCGAGCCCGATCAAAATCGAGGCGACCGGCCCGCTCTGGCCGGCCAGGCTCACGCCTGCAACAACATCCGACAGGTTCTCCTTGCGCGCCAGTTCGGCGGCTTCCCGGTCCGACCCCGCTCCGGAAAGCGTGTACACCGAGGCGCCGTAGACATCGGTGCTGGGGTTGGAATCTGCGTGGAGGGAAATGAAAAGATCGGCCCGGAAATCGCGTGCGGTGTTCACACGCTGTTCCAAGGGAATGTACACGTCCCCGTCGCGGGTGAGATGTACCACATAGCCGCGCTTCTCGAGCACGCCTGCGAGGCGCTTTGCCTCATCCAACACCAGATCTTTTTCACGTGTTCCGTTGATACCTACCGTTCCAGAATCAATTCCACCATGGCCGGGGTCCAGAACAATCACCTTCGGTCCCGGTGGCGGCTCACTGACCAGCGCCGCGGCCGACGCGCCTGCGTCGCGTTTGGCCAGCAGGTCCTCCGGCCAGCCCGCATTACGGACAAATTTTTCACGCGACGTGGGCGACAGATCGAGCACGATGCGATATCCGTTGCCGTCTTTCGGCGGGATTAACAAAAGCGGCGCCAGCGACACCGGACGGTTGAGGTCTAGCACGATCCGCGACTCGGCGGGTCTGAACGTTCCGTAACGATAGCTTCGGATGGCTCCTCGCCCGCTCGGCCGGTCGGGCGTGCCGAGGCGCCACAGCACATCGGGCAGATCGATGACCACGCGATCGGGATTGACCAATGTGAATACGCGCGGTGTCACTGGATCGGACAACTCCAGCACAAATCGTGTCAGTCCGGGATGCTCACCAATGCGTGCGCCCATGACCACGGGTTGAGCCCGCGCCGCCAGCTCCGCCGATTTCGACGAACGCGCTGCCGCAGGTCCCGCTGCACCCACAATCGCGCAGGCGAGCAGCCCCAAGAGCACAAAACGCCTGATTTTCTCCATCATCGCCGGAGTTCGCCCCGCCGCCAAAACCACGGTTCCTGCCCTTTTAGGAGCGGTTAGCACCTTTGAAGATTATAGTGAATTGTTCATTAATCCCTTGTCGGATAGAATACCCGGACTTAAAAAGAATCGGCCCGCCGCGTTGATCGCGTTCGGGCGCCGCGGCGGCCAGTTGGCCGTGTGTTCGGCGCCATTGCCTGCGATAGCCTTGGCAATCGACAGGCAAGCGATCCGGCAGGCGGACGTTCGCCTTTGCGCGAACCTGAAGTGATAACAATGGATTGCATCGCCCGACCGACAACGACCGCTCCTGCAAAAATACCGCTGGGACGCGTAACTTCGGGCGCTCACCCTCAATTGCAGCCGGCGTCCCACTTGAGCTCCCGCTACGCCCGTCGGCGTTGCGCCCGCTCGCGAGCGACGCGGCTGCCCGGAGATTTCAATGCCCAAACGTATGATCATCGACGCCAGTCACCGGGAAGAGACCCGGGTCGTCGTTCTCGATGGACAGAAAGTCGAAGAATTTGATTTTGAAGCCGCGTCCAAGCGGCCGCTCAAGGGAAACATTTATCTTGCCAAGGTGACGCGCGTGGAGCCATCGCTCCAGGCCGCCTTCGTGGAGTATGGCGGAAACCGGCAAGGCTTTCTCGCCTTCGCGGAAATCCATCCCGATTACTATCAAATCCCAATCGCCGATCGCATGGCGCTCATCGCTGAACGCGAGGAAGAAGCCCGCCGCCGTTCGGAAGACGACGTCGAATCCGTTGATGTGACAAGCGTCGCTCCACAGGAATCTGCAGCCGAAGCCGCCGCGGCGAGCGAAAGCGATCTCGCCGAATCAAACGATCAGGAGTCGAACGGGGACCTTGCAAGCGAACCCCTGCCCCAAGATGCCGAAGCAGCCTTCCGCGAGTCGCCGCCATCCCGGGACATCGCGGAGGAGCTCGCCCCCGGAGGGGCCGATCTGGGGGAGGCCGAAATTGCGGGCACGGCCGAAGATTATCTGCCCGAGCAGCAAGCGGATCAGCCCGAGCAGCCGGCGCAGGCGAAACTGCAATCGGTCAGGCCATCGCAGAAATGGGCGCGTCGGCGTCACTACAAGATTCAGGAGGTGATCAAGCGGCGGCAGGTCATCCTCGTTCAGGTCGTTAAGGAGGAGCGCGGCAACAAGGGCGCGGCGCTCACCACCTATCTTTCCCTCGCCGGCCGCTATTGCGTGCTCATGCCAAACACGCCGCGCGGCGGCGGCATCTCGCGCAAGATCACCAGCGCAACCGACCGCAATCGTCTGAAATCGGCGGCGCAGTCCCTTGAACTGCCGGAAGGCATGGGACTCATCATCCGCACCGCCGGCGAAAATCGCACCAAAGCCGAGATCAAGCGCGACTACGAGTATCTCCTGCGGATGTGGGATCAGATCAGGGAGTTGACACTCAAATCGAATGCCCCTGCCTGCGTGTACGAGGAGGGCGATCTCGTCAAGAGGGCCATCCGCGATCTGTACAACAAGGATGTTTCGGAAATTCTCGTCGAAGGCGAGGACGGTTACCGCAACGCCAAGGATTTCATGCGGATGCTCATGCCGAGCCACGCGAAGAACGTGAAGTTCTACAAGGACCCCGTTCCGCTATTCCAGCGCTATCAGATCGAGGCGCAGCTCGATGCGATGTTCACGCCGACAGTGACGCTCAAGTCCGGCGGCTATATCGTCATCAATCAGACCGAAGCGCTCGTTTCGATCGACGTGAACTCCGGCCGCGCGACGCGCGAGCATTCGATCGAGGATACTGCGTACAAGACCAATCTCGAAGCGGCGGATGAAATCGCGCGCCAGTTGCGCCTGCGCGACCTCGCCGGACTGATCGTCATCGACTTCATCGACATGGAAGACGCGCGCAACGACCGCAATGTGGAGAAACGGCTTCGCGACGCGGTGAAGAACGACCGCGCACGCGTACAGATCGGCCGCATCAGCCAGTTCGGCCTTTTGGAAATGTCGCGCCAGCGGCTGCGCGCCGGCGTTGTCGCGGGATCGACCATCCCCTGTCCGCATTGCGGCGGCCAGGGAATTGTCCGTTCCATCGAATCGACCGCGCTTCGCGTCATGCGCGGCCTGGAGGAAGAAGCGCAACGGCAGCGGTCGTCTGCCCTCGCCATACGCGCACCGACAGAGGTTGCGATTTACGCACTGAACAAGAAGCGCCGCGAAATCGCACATCTCGAAACCGAATACGATCTCGTGATCCAGTTCGAAGCCAAGGACGAGATGCTCGCGGGCACGTTCGAGATCGAGCGTACCGGGCATCGGCAACCGGAGGATCGGACACATTCGATGCCCTCGCCGGAGCGCGCCGCCTCGCCGACACCGCTTCCCCAGCAGGAGCGGCATGTTCAAGCGCAGGGAAACGGCGAGCCTTCACAGACAGAAGCACAGCCCGGCACTCCGGGATCGGGCAAACGGCGCCGGCGCCGCCGGCGGGGCCGGGATCGGCCCCCGCAGGCGATACCCCATGAGACGGAGCCGCGGCCGGAAGCGACGCATCAAGCGCGTCGTGAAGCCGAACAACGTCAACCGGTGACTGCCACGCCGGCGGCAAATGCCGGCGCCGAGATGGTCGTCGCACCGCCTTCGCAGGAAAACTCATCCGGTCGCAAGCGCCGCCGGCGCCGGCGTGGGCGCGGCGGCACGCAGAGCGGAGTTCCCGCCGGCCAGGATCAGGCGCTCCAACCCGATCGCCCGGCGGCAAACAGTGCTTCCGTGCCACCCCTGGACAACGGCGCCGATACAGATTTCGGCGCGGATGTTCCAGCCTTTCTGCCCAATGCGCCATCGGAGCCCGTGTGGTCGCTTTCGCCGGAGGACACGCCTGCCGTCGTGCATCCGCAGAGCCGGCAAGACGCCGCGCACGAACGAACGATCGATGTCGTACCATCCCGGGAGCGAGAAACAACGCGGCGCGAATTTGAGCATGCCGCTGTTGAGCCGGTTGCACCATCTGAACCGGTCGAGGCAAAGGAGTCCGAAACGCCGTCCGCTCCGCCGAAGCGCGGCTGGTGGCAACGCCCCTTCCGCGAACGCGAATAGATATGTAACGAATCGAGTCAATGCGCTGCTGCACCGAGACCGAAGGCTTTCGGGTCGGCCGCTGCCGCGCAGCTGCCCCCCAGGCATTGGATGACGTTCGCCGTTTCGAATGGCTCAAGTCCGGTTGTGTGCAGCGCGCCGGGCCGTGTCAGTTCGTTCCCTTTCAAGGCGTCAACAAGCGCAAGGGCGACAATGGCCGTGCCGTTCGGTCCGCCGGCGCCAGCGCCGGCAAAAGCAAATGCACCGTCGGATGCGGCAATGGCCGGCGTCAAGAACGCCGGCGATAACCCAACGCCCCCGCTTTGCGGTGCAGATGCGAGAACCACGCCGGAATTGGCGGCTGTTCGACCCGAGCCAAACGGACCATTCATAGTGACCGCGCATGAAACCGCCTGCCCCGACGGATCCGCGACGGCGAAACCGGTGGCGCCGAGATCACGCGGCAGCGAAGCAATCTTGAAGCTATCGAGCGTTGTTTTGGTCGCCGATGCCACCGATGCGGCGGCGTGTTTCGCGTCAACCATTTCTCCCTGCGAGTCCACCAGCTTCGCGAACAACGCCTGTGCATACTGGCCGGCGCCGATGGTTTCTGAAGGGAGGAATGCAGTTGCGCCATTGATCGCGATCTTAACCGGCGTGTCGCGCCGGGGCCGGTAGGACGACAGCTCCGCCGCCGTAATAGTACCACCCTGCGATTGCGCGTAACCGGCAATCGCGTCCGCCATTGCTCCCTTGTACAGCGCGTCTGCTCCGTGCACGCGGATTTGCGAGAGCGTCTGCGCGAGTGCAGGCGCCGCCAACGTCGCGCCCACCGGCCTCAACTGGCCGGTTTCGTCGAAAAACTCGCGCGCGAGCTCAGCGTCGAGGCGAATGACGTCCTGGTTCGTTTCGAGTCGCGCATGCAGGGCCTGCGACAGCGAAAAGCCGGCCGCCGCGTAACCTTCCGCCGGTGAAACCACCCGCTGCCAGGGCAACCGCCCATACACCGACTGCAGCTCCGCAAATCCCGCGACATTGCCCGGAATCGCGTAGGCCCCGCCGGCGGACGCCTGCCGTGCCAGAAAGTCGAACTCGTCGGCTTTCTGTTGAGCGGAATTGTACAGAATGCACACGCCGCCGCCGCCGAGTCCGGCCGCCATTGGATAGGTTACCGCCAGCGCAAAATAGGTCGCGGCCGCGGCATCGGCCGCATCACCGCCATGAGCCAGGACCGAAGCGCCCGCCTCGACGGCCTGCGGCTCGTCACCGACGACCTGTCCCACTGGCGGAAGGGTGGGCGATCCGGCGAACAGGGAACAGGACGCGAGCGCCCCCGACGCGGCAACAACCGCCAGTGTCCCGATTCTGAAGTTCGCATCACCCCTATATCGGTTTCGGTCGAATTTCAGAATCGCAAGGACACTAGCGAACTCATTGCTTCCTAATGCCGTTTTGGTTTCGAAGTTCGCCATATCCCAAATATCAAGGTGAAGCGAACTTCGAAACCACGACATTAGCCGGCGTGAAAAATCCCAAAGTTGACGCCACGGGGCGGCGCAAATACGGTCCCGGCACGGCAGGGGACAGTCGCTCGCGGGAGTGCTCACGCGTTGAAGCCTTTCAGCCGCTCGTCGAATTTTCGCCGGTTAATACCCCCAAAACCCGGCACAGCCGTCAAGCTCGGGGTTACCGCGCTCTGCGCGATCTCGATGATGGCCCAGCCGGTACTCGCCGATTCGATTCCGCTGGTCCGCGATACGGAAGTGGAGCGGCTGCTCAGGTCCTATGAGGATCCAATCCTGCACGCCGCTGGACTTGAGCCGGCCGCCGTCAAAATGTATCTGGTGCAGGATTCCTCACTGAATGCATTCGCCGCCGAAGGTCAAAACATCTTTGTCAACACGGGATTGATCCAGCAACTTCACTCGCCGAACGAGGTCACAGGCGTTCTTGCTCACGAGACCGGCCACATTGCCGGCGGTCATTTGATCCGCGACACCGCCGCCGTCTCGAAGGCCATGGTCCCCATGTTGGTGGGGGTGGCGGCGGGTGTTGCGGCGATGATTGCCGGCGCGGGTGAAGGCGGAATGGCCATCATGGGCCTCGGCATGTCGGCGGGTCAGGCGCAATTTATGCAGTTCAGCCGGGTACAGGAGGCCACCGCCGACCAGATGGGCCAAAAATTCCTGCGCGAAACCGATCAGTCGGGTCGAGGCATGCTCGACGTGTTCGAGCGGATGGCGGATGAAGAGGCGATGTCGGCCTACAAGGTTGATCCCCTTGCCATGGATCACCCGGCGGACCGGGATCGCATTGATCTGCTTCAGCGAATCGTGGACTCGTCGCCGTACAAGGATGTGAAAGACACCCCCGCGGCGATGCACGCTTTCCATATGGCGCAAGCGAAGCTCGCCGGATTCCTCGATGCCGTGGACATGGTTCTCACGCGCTATCCGACAACCGACAGCAGCGAGGAGGCGCATTATGCGCGCGCCGTCGCGTATTTCCGGCAGCCCGATCTTCAGAAGGCGCTCGCCGAGTGCGACACGCTGCTTAAGCTCGAGCCCAACAACCCGTATTTCTGGGAACTGGAAGGACAGATTTACGTCGACATGAGCAAGCCGGAGAGAGGCGTCCCGGCCTATCAGAAGTCGGTCGATCTCATGCCCGATGCGCCGCTTCTCCGCGTCAGCCTCGCGGCGGCCCAGCTTGCGACCGAAAAGTCGGTGCTCGCAAAACCTGCGCTCGACAATCTCAAGGTCGCGCTCCGGCAGGAAAACGACAACACCTTTGCGTGGTTCGAAGCGGCGCAGGCCTATAGCGAAATGGGCAACGAGCCGATGGCCAACCTCTCGACGGCCGAGCGCTACTACAATGCCGGCGCAATGCCGGCGGCGGCGCACTTCGCGATGATCGCACAGAAGAAGCTGCCGCAGGGTTCGCCCGACTGGCAGCGCGCCACCGACATCATGGCGGTCGCCGGCCCTGAAGCACAGAAACACCATTGATGGGACTTTGATGAGCGAAAATTGGAGAACGGCCGCGATCGGCGGCGCCGCCGGTGCGAGCGTAGCCTTGATCTTTGCGTTCGCCGCAGCGACGGCGGGATGGCCGCCGTTCATGGCGGCAAACGCCAATGCCATCCACGGCTATCTCGTCGCGCATCCCGAAGTGCTCGTGGAAATGTCCAGCAAGCTGCAGACGCAGCAGGACGAGCAGGAAGACAGTTCGCGTCAGGCCGCCGTCAATAAGCTTGGTTTGAAAGTTTTCTTCGATCCGAAAATCGCCTTCGTGACCGGGCCGGCCAACGCAAAAACGACAGTGGTGGAATTCTTCGACTACAACTGCCCCTATTGCCGCGCTTCGGTGCCGACGGTGAAGAAGTTCTTTGTCAGCCACAAAGGCACGCGCTTCGCCTTTATCGAATTTCCCATCAAGGGGCCGGGTTCGACGGTCGCGGCGCGTGCCGCCGTGGCGGCACGCGCCCAGCCCGACAAATATGTCGCCTTCCATTTTGCACTGATGAGCCAGGACGGGCCGGTCGACGAGCAGACGGTTTACGATGTTGCGAGGCAGAACGGCCTTGATGTGACCAGGCTCAAGAGCGACATGAAATCACCGGCGATCGACCGCGCGCTCGCCGAAGCAAACACGCTTGCCCATGCAGCGAATATCGATGGCACGCCCGCCTTCATCATCAACGGCCGCATTCGCGAAGGCGCCATGAGCGACGACGTGCTCAAACAGATGACCAAAACGTCGTAGCGCTTAATTCAGACGGATCAGCCTCAAATCAATCCCGCGAGTGGACTGGACGGGTCGGCGTAGCGTTTCTTTGGCATTCGGCCGGCGAGATAGGCGAGGCGTCCGGCTTCGACGGCGTGGCGCATTGCGCGCGCCATCAATAGCGGATGCTTCGCCTCCGCAATCGCCGTGTTCATCAGCACGGCGTCGCAGCCGATCTCCATCGCCTCCGATGCGTCCGATGCGGTCCCCACGCCCGCATCGACGATCACCGGGACTTTCGCCTGTTCGACGATCATGCGGATGTTGACCACATTCTGTACGCCGAGGCCGGAGCCGATCGGCGCCGCAAGCGGCATCACGGCAGCGGCGCCCAATTCCTCAAGCCGTTTGGTCATCAGCGGGTCATCGCTGCAATACACCATCACCTGGAAGCCTTCGCGGATCAGCACCTCCGTCGCGCGCAACGTCTCGATCATGTCGGGGAAAAGCGTCTTGCGGTCGCCCAGCACTTCGAGTTTGACCAGCGTCCAGCCGCCTGCTTCGCGCGCGAGCTTCAACGTGCGCACCGCTTCCTCAGCGGTGAAGCAGCCGGCCGTGTTGGGCAAATAGGTGAATTTGATCGGGTCGATGTAATCAACGAGACGCGGCGAGCCGCGGTCGTTCAAGTTCACGCGCCGCACGGCCACGGTCACGATCTCCGCGCCCGCGGCTTCAACGGCGGCTGCGTTCTCTTCGTAGGACCTGTATTTGCCGGTGCCGACGATGAGGCGCGACGAGTAGGTGCGCCCCGCGATCGTCAACGGCTTGTCGTGCGGGGCGGTGGGCAACGCATTCCCGCCGCCGATGAAGTGCACGATCTCGAGCCGGTCTCCCTCTCCCACCGTCACCTCTGCATATTGTGAGCGCGGCACGATTTCGAGATTGCGTTCGACCGCAATCTTCGCGGGATCAAGCCCGAGCGTCGCCAGAAGCTGGTGCACGCTCAAAGGTCCTTCGATTTCATGCGGTTCACCGTTGATCTTAAGGGCCAAACTCATTCCATCTCTCTGAAAGAAGGTTTCCGTAAGGGCTCCCGGCCAGTATAAGACGGTTCACGTGCGAATCCGACCGGTGAATCGTGGCCCAGGACCGTCCAGAAAAGTCGCGCCCGATCTATGTGCTGAACGGACCCAATCTCAATCTGTTGGGTACCCGGGAGCCGGACATCTACGGCCGCGAAACCCTCGCCGACATCGAAACGGCGGTGCGCGCCAAGGCGCGCGAACAAGGGCGCGAGATCGTCTTTCGCCAAACAAACCGCGAGGGGGAGATTGTCGACTGGATTCAGGAGGCGCGCAACGCCGCGTCGGCCGTTATTCTCAATGCCGGCGGTTATAGCCATACCTCCGTCGCGATCCTCGATGCAGCCCGCGCGCTCGCCATCCCTCTTATTGAGGTGCATCTTTCCAATCCGTTCGCCCGTGAAATCTATCGGCGGCACTCTTTCGTCAGCGAAGCGGCAAAAGGTGTCATCTGCGGTTTCGGTTCAGCCGGTTATCTGCTTGCGCTTGACGCGCTCGCCGGCATGTGAGGCCGAGCGCCCATGATCAAGGATATGCGGCAACTCGGCGCGCGGTTCGGCAATCCCGGCAAATCCAAGGGACAACTGCATGTCGATGCCGAAGTCATTCGCGAGCTCTCGGATCTTCTTGTCGAGACCGGACTGACGGAGATCGAACTCGAGCAGGGCGGCCGGCGCATTCGCGTCGCTCGCCAGAACGCCCCGCACATCAGTGCCGCGCCGGTCGCGCTGCCGGCGCTTTCGGAATCCGTCGCCACCCCAAGTCCGGTCGCGACAGAAGCAGTGCCGGCGAAACGCGATGCCGATGGCGCGATCACCTCCCCGATGGTCGGCACGGTTTATGTCGCGCCGGAACCCGGCAAGCCTCCATTCGTCAAAGTCGGAGACACGGTGCGCGAAGGCGACACGCTCCTGATCGTCGAAGCCATGAAGACCATGAATCCCATCTCGGCACCGCGCGCGGGAACGATCCGGGAAATCTGCGTGCGCGACGCGCAGCCCGTCGAATTCGGACAGATGCTCCTCGTGCTTTCCTGATCGCCTAGCACGCAGATGTTCGAAAAAATTCTCATAGCAAACCGGGGCGAGATAGCGCTGCGCATCAACCGCGCCTGCAAAGAAATGGGAATTGCCACGGTTGCGATTCATTCCACTGCCGATGCCGATGCGATGCATGTGCGTCTTGCCGACGAAAGCGTATGCGTCGGCCCGCCGCCCGCCGCCCAGAGCTATTTGAATATTCCGCAGATCATTGCGGCTTGCGAGATCACTGGCGCCGAAGCCATTCATCCGGGCTACGGATTTCTTTCCGAAAATGCGCGGTTTGCTGAAATCGTTGCCGAGCACGGCCTGACCTTTGTCGGGCCCCGTCCCGAGCACATGCGGCTCATGGGCGACAAGATCGCCGCGAAACAGGCGGTGGCGCAGGTCGGCATTCCAACCGTCCCGGGTTCGGATGGCGCGGTCGGCAGCGATGCAGAAGCGACGGACATCGCGGCACGATTGGGCTACCCGGTTCTCATCAAGGCCTCGGCCGGCGGGGGCGGGCGGGGCATGAAGGTTGCGCGCAAACCGGGAGACTTGTCGCTCGCGCTTACCATGGCGCGAGCGGAAGCAAAGTCGGCTTTCGCCGATGATTCCGTGTACATCGAGAAATACCTCGAGCGGCCGCGCCACATCGAAGTGCAAGTGCTCGCAGACTCGTTCGGCAAGGTGCTGCATCTGGGCGAACGCGACTGTTCGTTGCAGCGGCGCCATCAGAAGCTGTGGGAAGAGGCTCCCTCGCCGGCATTGAACGCAGCGCAACGTGAGGAGATCGGCGGGACAGTAACCGCGGCACTCGCGAAGCTCGGTTATCTCGGTGCCGGTACGGTCGAGTTCCTCTACGAAGACGGCGCGTTCTATTTCATCGAGATGAATACTCGCCTTCAGGTCGAGCATCCGGTGACGGAAGCGATCACCGGGATCGATATTGTGCGCGAGCAAATCCGCATAGCCGCAGAGAGCCCGCTCGAACTCGACCAAAGCGATATCGTGATCGCGGGAAACGCAATCGAATGTCGCGTGAACGCGGAAAACCCCTTCACCTTCCGACCCTCGCCCGGGACGGTGACGCAATTTCACGCCCCCGGAGGGTTGGGCGTCCGTTTCGATTCCGCGATCTATTCCGGTTATCGAATCCCGCCATACTACGACAGCCTTGCCGGCAAGTTGATCGTGCACGGCAAGAATCGCAACGAGTGCCTGATGCGGCTCAGGCGCGCGCTCGACGAGATCGTGGTGGGCGGAATCGAGACCACCATTCCGCTGTTTCAAAAATTGGTGCGCCAGCCGGATATCCTGAACGGCGATTACCACATCCATTGGCTGGAGCACTTCCTCGCCGCCCATGGAAGCTGATTGCCCCAGTGTCAGAAACCCCCATGACAATGAGAAGGCTCGGCGCAGAGGACGCGGTGGTTGCGCAGTGGTCGTGGAGAAGAAAATCGTGCATCATTGGCGCGCGAAGCGCGCCCGCAACCAGCCTGCGACCTCTGCGCTACCACTGCGCAGAGCTTTCGTAATGCGTCAGACGCCCATACTGACGCCCGATCTCCTGCTCAAAGCGTACGCGCTGGGCGTCTTCCCGATGGCGCAGCGGCGCGAAGGCAAGGAGATTTATTTCGTATCGCCGGACGAGCGCGGGATCATGCCGCTCGACAGGTTTCATGTGTCTCGCCGGCTCGCCCGGACCGTGCGCAACGACCGGTACACCGTGCGGATCGACAGTGATTTTGGCGGCGTGATCCGCGCCTGCGCCGCCCCCGGTCGGGGCCGCCACGAAAGCTGGATCAATGAGGAGATTGTTTCCCTCTACAGAGAACTTTACGCCCGCGGTCATGCGCATAGCGTCGAATGCTGGCGAGACAACCGCCTTGTCGGAGGTCTTTATGGCGTACAACTTGGCGGAGCGTTTTTCGGCGAGAGCATGTTTTCGCGTGAGCGGGACGCGAGCAAGGTCGCGCTCGTCCATCTCGCGGCGCGGCTGAAATGCGGCGGATTCACATTGCTCGACGCACAGTTCATGACCAGTCACCTCGCGCAGTTCGGTGCCGTCTCGATAGCGCGCGAGGGCTACCTGGAACTATTATCCGCCGCCCTTGACCGAACCGCCGATTTCGCCAGCGCCGGCGCCTACTGCCCCGAGCCTTCCGGCAATTCGGGGACAGCTTCCTTGGCGCCTGAGTCGGGCGACATTGCCTTGACGGGAGCCGTCGATGCGACCACCGGTGCCACCTGGCCCGGCTGGTTCGTCTTGCAGCTTATCACCCAGACATCATAAAGCGGGTGCTGCAGGCCATTGAGCGAGGGGCTTGAGGCGTGCATCCAGCCGGAAAACACCTGTTTTGCCGGCTGATCGGGGCGGTGGTCGGTAATCTCCACGAAGGCGGTCGTTTCCGGGGGCTCGCTTGGCGGCGTCGAATAACAATAGCGCGCGGTGATGGTCAGCGTCGCGAAATCGACCGGTACGCCGATCGGCGCGAAGATGTTGGTGGGACGGCCGGTGATCTTATCCAGTCCACGCAGGACCAGCGCGCGCTTGATGCCATCCTTGCCGGGAACGGCCTCGTTCAGCGTGAGGCGCTGCTTGGCATTTCCCTGTACCAACGCGGGCACACTGATGAGCGCAACAACAATCACAAGGACCGAACGCATGATCAAGACCTTCATCACTTCCCGCCGGAATTGCCGTAGATGACACGACCGATCAGGCCCATGAGATCGATGGACCCTTGCGTATTGGTGATGGCACCCCCGGATTGCAGCATTTTGTTGCTGCCGCCGGGCTGAATGGCGAGATAGGAGCTGCCCATAATCCCCGCCGAGGTGACCTTGATCGAGGAATCGTCCGGGATTTTTATATCGTCGCGGATCGAGATGTGTACAATTGCTGCGTAGCTTTTCGGATCCAGATCGAGCGACGAAACTCGGCCGATCTTGATGCCGTGCAGGCGCACATCCGTTCCCGTTGCGATGCCGTCGGCACTCGCAAAACGCGCCTGCAGGTCATAGCCGCCCAGCGAGCCCGCGCTGTTGGAGGTGTAGGCGAAATAGAGAAAGCCGGCCGCAATCAGAATGACGATCGCACCCATGATCGTTTCGAATGTTGTGTTCTGCATATGACTGCTCCTGCCCTAATCGGGCACCCATGGTTCGTAGTCACCGGTGGCGGGCGCGTGACGGCCGCTCGCCGCCAGGCTGCCGGCCGGACGATAGGCGCGTTCGGTTCCCGTCATGTTAGGAACGTACGGTTTTTCCCAAGGCTTGACCGTCAGCGGCACAACTGTCGGCGGCTCCTTGAACGTGAAGTGCAGCCAACCATGCCAGTCCGGCGGGACGCGCGACGCCTCCACGAGTCCATTATAGACCAGCCAGCGCCGCGTCCCCGCGTGGTTCTGGAAATAGCGGTTCCCGAACTCGTCTACGCCGACGAACTGTCCGGACCACCACGTCGTGACCAGCGTGCCGATCGTGGCGCCGCGCCACCAAACAAAAATCCGCTTCAGCCACTCCATCGTCCGGCCCTTGGGAATCGCCTCAGTATAGGTTTGCAGTTCGCCCTGCACCATTGAACCGTGAACCGGAGAACGGGCGACCCTGTCGCATCGAAAATATTTTGGTGTCCGCCGCTTCCCCGTCTCTTGACACGCGATATTTCAAAGGGTTGCGGGGCCCGCCAAATCCTGTGGACGGGACCAGATTTACCATTTATCGCTTGCACCCCACCAAAAAGCGTGCCCATAATTTGCGTCTGTCGCTCGCCGCGACACAAAATCTGGACGTGAGAAGACGCCCCCTCGGCGGAGTTCGGCCACTTAGGCACACTCCGGCGACGGGCTCTCTGTTCCCGAAACCGCGGCGGCGCCTGACGAAACAGCTTCACGGGGGTATTCATGCGCATTCGCCGGCATTTCACGCTCGAGGGCTCTTCGCCCTACGAAGGAATCGAATTCCATTCCGCAACGAGCGAGATCCGCAATCCGGACGGGACCGTGGTGTTCCGTCAGGAAAACATCGAAGTACCGGCCGAATGGAGCCAGGTCGCCTCCGACGTGCTTGCGCAGAAGTACTTCCGCAAGGCGGGCATTCCCGTTCGCCTGCGCCCCGTACCCGAAGACGGGGTGCCGGAATTTCTTTCGCGTCATGAAGCCGATGGCGAGGAACGCACGGGCGAAACCTCCGCGCGCCAGGTGTTCCATCGCATGGCGGGGACGTGGACATATTGGGGATGGAAGGGCGGCTATTTCGACAGCGAAGCCGATGCGCGCGCTTTTCACGACGAGCTCTGCAACATGCTCGCGACTCAAAAGGCGGCGCCGAACAGCCCGCAATGGTTCAACACCGGTTTGCATTGGGCTTACGGCATCGATGGCCCGAGCCAGGGCCACTATTACGTCGATCATTTCACCAAGGAATTGGTGAAATCGAAATCCGCCTACGAACATCCACAGCCCCACGCCTGTTTCATCCAGAGCGTCGCTGACGATCTCGTCAACGAAGGCGGCATAATGGATTTGTGGACGCGCGAGGCGCGGCTCTTCAAATACGGTTCGGGCACGGGATCGAACTTCTCCAGCTTGCGCGGCGAAAACGAAAAGCTTTCGGGCGGCGGCAAATCCTCCGGCCTGATGAGCTTTCTGAAAATCGGCGATCGCGCGGCGGGCGCCATCAAATCCGGCGGCACTACGCGGCGCGCCGCGAAAATGGTGATCGTCGATATCGATCATCCCGATATCGAGCAGTTCATCGACTGGAAGGCAATCGAAGAGCAGAAGGTCGCGGCGCTCGTCGCCGGATCGAAACTCGCGGAGAAGCACCTGAAGGCGGTGATGCGCGCCTGCATCAATTGCGAGGGCTCCGGCGACGACTGCTTCGACCCCAGGAAGAATCCGGCGCTCCGCCGCGAGGTGAAGACCGCGCGCAAGGCGATGCTCCCGGACAGCTACATCGAGCGCGCCATCGCTTTCGCAAAGCAGGGTTACAGCGATATCGAGTTCCGCATTCCCACCTATGACACCGACTGGGATTCGGAAGCGTACCTCTCCGTCTCCGGCCAGAATTCGAACAATTCGGTACGCGTGAACGACGCGTTCCTGAAGGCGGTTGAAGAAGACGAGGAGTGGCGGCTGCGCTTCCGCCGCGGCGGCGTGGCGAATACGCTCCCGGCCCGCGCGCTGTGGGAGAAGATTTCGTGCGCGGCCTGGGCGTGTGCCGATCCCGGAATCCAGTTTCACACCACTATCAACGAGTGGCACACCTGCCCCGCCGGCGGCGAAATCCGCGCCTCCAACCCGTGCTCGGAATACATGTTCCTCGACGACACGGCCTGCAACCTCGCCTCGCTCAATCTGATGGCCTTTCGCAAAGGCACCGGCGCCGATGCCTGCTTCGATGTCGCTGCTTTCGAGCATGCGGTTAAACTGTGGACGATCGTTCTCGAAATCTCGGTAATGATGGCACAGTTTCCGTCGCGCGAAATCGCCGAGCTGTCGTACAAATATCGTACGCTGGGCCTGGGCTTCGCCAATATCGGCGGATACCTGATGGCGTCGGGCATTCCCTATGACAGCCGCGAAGCCCGCGCGATTGCCGGCGCCGTCGCCGCGCTGATGACCGGCGTCTCCTACGCCACGTCGGCTGAACTTGCCGGCGAACTCGGCGCCTTCACCGGCTACAAGGCGAATGCCGACGCCATGCTGCGCGTCGTCCGCAACCACCGCCGCGCGGCGCATGGCGCAACGCAGGGCTACGAATCATTGTCGACCCTGCCGGTGCCGCTCGATCTCGAGGCGCTGAACGATTGTGCGCTTGGCATTGCGGCAAAACGTGCATGGGACGACGCGCTCTCGTTTGGCGAGGAATTTGGTTTCCGCAATGCGCAGGCGACCGTCATCGCGCCGACGGGCACCATCGGCCTGGTGATGGATTGCGACACCACAGGCGTCGAACCCGATTTCGCGCTGGTCAAATTCAAAAAGCTCGCCGGCGGCGGCTATTTCAAGATCATCAATCGCTGCGTTCCGGAAGCTCTGGCCGCGCTCGGCTATCCGCAACCGGCGATCGACGACATCGTCGCCTATGCGGCCGGCCACGGCACGCTCGAAGGTCTCGACGACGGAGTGACCCACGGAGCGCTCGCCGCGCGCGGGTTCGGCGACGCAGAGATCGCAAAAGTCGAAGCGGGGCTCGAATCCGCGTTCGACATCCGCTTTGTCTTCAATAAATGGACGCTTGGCGCCGAATTCTGCACAAACGTCCTCGGCCTGACGCCCGAGCAGATGGATGCCGCCGATTTCGACATGCTGAAGGCCCTCGGCTTCACGAAAACAGAGATCGACGCGGCCAATCTCCACGTCTGCGGCGCCATGACTCTCGAAGGCGCCCCGCACCTCAAAGCCGAGCATCTGCCGGTGTTCGACTGCGCCAATCCGTGCGGCCGTATTGGCACACGCGCACTTTCCGTCGAAAGCCATATCGGCATGTGCTCCGCCGTGCAGCCCTTTATCTCCGGCGCGATCTCGAAAACCATCAACATGCGGAATGGGGCGACGGTAAAGGATTGCGGCGACGCATACCTGCTGTCATGGAAACTCGGCCTCAAAGCAAATGCGCTCTACCGCGACGGCTCGAAACTCTCGCAGCCGCTGGCGTCGCAAATCTTCGCTTTCAATGAAGACGAGGACGAAGAAAACGATCTTCTCTCGTTGCCCCAGGCGGCGCGCACGACCGTCGTGTCTGAGCGCCTGGTCGAGAAGATCGTCGAGCGTGTGATCAGCCGCGAACGCGAGCGGCTGCCGCAGCGCCGCAAGGGTTACACGCAAAAAGCCGTGGTCGGCGGACACAAGGTCTATCTCCGCACCGGCGAATACGAAGACGGCCGCGTCGGCGAAATCTTCATCGACATGCACAAGGAAGGCGCGGCCTTCCGCAGCCTGATGAACAATTTCGCCATCGCGATTTCGATCGGCCTGCAATACGGCGTGCCGCTCGAGGAGTTCGTCGAGGCTTTCACCTTCACGCGTTTCGAGCCCGCCGGAATCGTCATGGGCAACGACTCGATCAAGAACGCGACGAGCGTGCTCGATTACATCTTCCGGGAACTTGGCGTCTCCTATCTCGGCCGCCACGATCTCGCGCATGTGCCGCCGGCGCATGACGAGGATCTCGGCAACGGCCGCAGCAGCGAAAGGCGCGAAGTCGCGGGCGAACTTGCGCAAACCATCTCGCGTGTCGCGTCAACCGGTTTTGTGCGCGGCCAGTTGAAGTCGCTTGCGGTGGTTCACGGCAATACGGTTGCGAAAACCAATCCCGCGCACGAACACGCGTTTCTTGCTTCTCCCCAGGAAGAGACGGCCATTGGCCGCGCCGAATCGGTCGCGGCGGCGCTCAGCGAAATTGGCGCTGCGGTAATGGAAGCGGCAGGAAGCAATCCAGTCGGTGCAGCGATGGCGGAGATCCAGGCGCGCCTGACCATCAGCGAGTACGGACGCGGCGAGCGCACGCAACGCGCCGCCGAAGCGCGAATGAAGGGCTACGAAGGCGACGCCTGCGGCTCCTGCGGCAACTTCACGCTCGTGCGCAACGGCACCTGCCTGAAATGCAACACCTGCGGCGGCACGAGCGGATGTTCGTGACGTACCAAGTGGAGTGGCAATGATGCGAGCGCATTTCGCAGCCAAAATCCTGATAGCGGGTGTCGTCTCAACATCTGTCTCACAGTTGGCGATCAGCCAGAGCAACTCGCTCCCTACATCCGCGATAATCCTCGATTCAGCGGGTAGGAACGGTTCCCTGGCCCAGGAAGCAGTGTTTCGCGTGTTTTGCTCCGACATGGGTGCCGGCGGCACCGAATTCCTGAACCAAAGCCGGGACGTCATTATCGCCGCCCATGTTGTCAGTGATTGCAGCAGGCCGACGGGTGTTGTGTTGGCTGGCAGTTCGGCTGGCGCCAAGGTCATCTGAAATATAGCGACTATCCACGATCCGCGAGGCGCGTCGGCAGGGCACGACCTTTGCGGCTGAAATCCCCGCACGTACCGATGTGGGACAGTGGCGATGTCGGGGTTTTTCGTTTCCTTGCTGGTGCTGGGCCTCTCTGCCGGATCAGGAGCGCCAAGCAGTTCGTCCGACCCTGCGGCGGTTGCGAGCATCCGCGCCGGACATCATGACTGTCCGCGCTGCCGGCTGGCGCATGCCGACCTGACGAACACTTGCGTCAAGCACGGCAACCTCGAAGGCGCGGATTTCACCGGCGCGAAGCTTGTGTTGATGTGCATGTCCTACGGCGATTACAAAAATGCGTCGTTCCGCGGCGCCAATCTGTCCGGCGCCAACCTTGCGCATGCGCGGCTCGACGGCGCCGATTTGTCGCGTGCGCGGCTCACCATCACCAGCATCAAAGGCGCGGATCTACGACGGGCGAAGGGCTTGGTCCAGGAGCAGATCGATCAGGCTTGTGGCGACGCAAAAACCAGGCTTCCCGCCGGCCTGCGCGTGAAAACCTGTTCATGATTGCGCGAGACAAACACTGCTAGCGCTACGCCACTCAAGAGAAGACCGAGATCAAACGGCAGCGCGTCGGCGGCGTCGCCCGTCAGATTCGCGATCAGCAGGGCGCAAGTGCCGAACTCCAGACCAAGGAAGCCGAGGAATGCCGCTGCGATTCGGCGCGCCCGGACGACCGCAATGGGTTTTGCGAAGCCGAAGCGCCGCGCGAGCGTTGCCCCTCCCGTCAACAGCAACAGGTCGAAACTTCCGATCGCCGCCGCTCGCCAGGTAATGCCGACAAGGACGGCAAGCACCACAATCCCGGCCAGTCGGGAAAAAGGCCCAGGCAACGCGATGGCGGCGAGCAGAAAGAAGGGACCGGCAAGCATGAACAGCATGGGGCGTCTTGTTGTTGTTCTCGATCGCGAGGCTCTCACGGATCGGGCGCCCGCCAAAGCACGTGTTCGGCTGTTCGTTTATTTTTGTGAAATTTAATCAAATAGGGGCTGTTTCCTGCGCCGGTTAGCGGCTGCTTCCCTCTTCCGAGGGGCCCCGCGCAGCGCCGCGCGCTGGCCCTGCGTGACCGGCCGTGCGCTTATTCCTTCGCCGCTTTCGCAGTCCAGCGCAGGACAGGTTTCCGAGCGGCGCGGGTTTCGTCGAGTCGGCGGCGGGGCGCAAGATACGGCGCGCCGACAAAGCGTTCCTTATGGCCGGATTTTGCCTCTATGGCCAAACCTGCCATCACGCGGATGAAGCGGTCGAGGCTCTCCTTCGACTCCGACTCCGTGGGTTCGATCAGCATCGCGCCATGCACGACGAGCGGGAAGTACATCGTCATCGGGTGATAGCCCTCATCGATCATCGCCTTGGCGAAATCGAGCGTGGTGACGCCCGTGCCTTCGAGGAAATGGTCGTCAAAAAGCGCCTCGTGCATGCACGGACCTTCAAATGGCGCGCTCAGAGTGTCTTTGAGAGAGGCAAGAATGTAATTGGCGGCGAGCACCGCGTCTTCGGAGGCTTGGCGGATGCCGTCGGCGCCGTGGCTCTGCATGTAGGAGAGCGCGCGCACGAACATGCCCATCTGGCCGTGAAAAGCGCACATGCGGCCGAATGGCTTTGTGTTCGGCGGCGCGTCGCCGGGCGACTCGATCAGCCGAAATCCTTTTTCATCATGCACGAGTAGCGGCAACGGTGCGAAGGGCGCGAGCGCCGCCGACAGCACCACCGGTCCCGCGCCTGGCCCGCCGCCGCCATGCGGCGTAGAGAAGGTTTTGTGCAGGTTGATGTGCATGGCGTCGACACCAAGATCGCCCGGTCGCACGCGGCCGGCGATCGCGTTGAAGTTCGCGCCGTCGCAATAGAAATACGCGCCGACCTTGTGCGCCGCATCGGCCATCTCGCGTGTCCGCCGCTCGAACAATCCGCAGGTGTTGGGATTGGTGAGCATGATCGCGGCGACGTCATTTCCCAACATGCGTTCGAGCGCATCGGCGTCGACATGGCCGTTCGGCTCCGCCGGTACTTCGTCAACCGCGAAGCCGGCGAGCGCCGCCGTCGCCGGGTTGGTGCCGTGCGCCGAAGAGGGGACGAGAATGCGCCGGCGCTGCTCGCCGCGCGATTCCATCGCGGCGCGAATTGTCAGAAGACCGCACAATTCGCCATGCGCGCCCGCTTTGGGGCTCATCGCGACGGCGGGCATGCCGGTCAAAGTGGTCAGCCAGCGCATCAGCTCGGCGATAAGCGCGAGCGCACCCTGTACCGTTTGCTCGGGCTGCAACGGATGAACATCGCCGAAGCCGGGCAGCCGCGCCATTTTTTCATTGAGGCGCGGGTTGTGCTTCATCGTGCAGGAGCCGAGCGGATAAAGCCCGGCATCGATCGCATAGTTCATCCGCGACAGCCGCACGAAATGGCGCACCACTTCCGGTTCCGACAATCCTGGAAGACCGACGGCTTCCTTCCGCCTCAGACCGTTCAGACGCGCGTCGGAAAGCTTGCTGTCTGGAATATCGACGCCGCACATGTCTTTGCGGCCGAGTTCAAACAGCAATGGCTCTTCATGATCGAGACCGCGATCGCCGGAGATCGTCCGGACCTCTGGGACCTCCATCGTTTCGACCGCCGTCGGGCGTCCCATCGTATTCATCGTCATGATACGACCTCCGCAAGCGCGTTGACGAAAGCATCGCAATCCTCTTCGGAGCTCGTTTCCGTCGCCGCGACGATCAGGAGATCGCGCATCTCCGCATGATCGGGCCATAGGCGCAACCCCGGCACGCCGCCGAGAATGCCGCGCGCCGCGAGCGCATCGACAACGCTATCGGCGGGCTTCGGCAGCTTCAACGTAAATTCGTTGAAGAACTGGGGCGTGACGAGCGACACGCCTTTGATCCCAGAAAGTCTGTCGGCAAGCGTAGTGGCGCGCGCGTGGTTCTGGCGCGCGAGCCGGCTGAAGCCTTCACCACCGAGCAGCGCGAGATGGATGGTGAAGGCGAGGCAGCAAAGGCCGGAGTTCGTACAGATATTGCTGGTCGCCTTTTCGCGGCGGATGTGCTGCTCGCGCGTCGACAGTGTGAGCACGTAGCCGCGCTTGCCCCCAGCGTCCACGGTCTCGCCCGAAAGCCGGCCCGGCATCTGGCGTACGAATTTTTCGCGCGTGGCAAAGAGGCCGACATAAGGCCCGCCGAAATTCAGACCATTGCCGATCGACTGGCCTTCGGCGGCGACAATATCGGCGCCCATCGCGCCCGGCGCTTCGATCAATCCCAGAGAAACTGCCTCCGTCACCACGGCAATCAGGAGCGCACCTTTTGCATGGGCCGCGTCCGCGACTGGTTTTAGATCACGAATGAGCCCGAACACATCGGGACTCTGCACCACCAGGCAGGCGGTCTCCTCATCGATGAGCCCTGCGAGATCTTCAGCGCGGCCCGGCTCGGCAGGCGCGCGAACGACTTTGCCCCCAAGAGACGCGAGCGTTTGGACGGTTGCGGCATAGTGCGGATGCAGGCCGCCGGAAAGCACCGCCTTGGGGCGCCGCGTCAGGCGCTGCGCCATCAAAACTGCTTCCGCCGTCGCGGTCGAGCCGTCGTACAATGAGGCGTTTGCCACTTCCATCCCGGTCAACAGCGCCACCTGGGTCTGGAATTCGAACAGATATTGCAGCGTGCCCTGCGCCACTTCCGGCTGGTAGGGCGTGTAGGAGGTCAAAAACTCAGACCGCTGGATCAAATGATCGACCGAGGCGGGGACATGATGCCGGTAGGCGCCTGCGCCCAAGAAGAACGGCACGCTTCCGGCCGGAACGTTTTGCGCCGCCATTCGCGAGAGCGTCCGCTCGACTTCGAGTTCGCCTTGGTGGTCTGGAAGGGCTGCGAAGGCGTCGCGGCCAACCACCGCCTCTTTCGGCACATCGCGGAACAGCGCGTCGATTCCGGGCACATCGATGGTGCGGAGCATGGCCCGGCGGTCGTCAGCGGTCAGCGGGAGATAACGCATTCTTTGTACCTATTTCTCAAGATCACAACCATTGTTGCCCTCGTACAGCTCGATGAGGCTGGCGCAATGGCACGCAAAGGAGCCATGGCTCGTCGGTGCGCCAAGTGCGCCAATAATATTTCTCGCGACCTCTGCGCATCCGCCGCGACCTCTGCGCTGAGCCTTTTGTCATCGTCTGACGCACGACTGATTTGGGCTCTAGAGGGACTTCGTGAACTCGGCGTATTGGGCTTCGGTCATCAGCTTGTCGGTCTCGCTCCCGTTCGAGACGCGCAGCTTGAAAAACCAGCCGTTGCCTTCGGGATCGGCATTTATTTTCGAGGGATCGTCGCCGAGCGCGGGATTGGTTTCACTCACTTCACCGCTCACCGGCGCGTAAACTTCGCTCGCGGCCTTGACACTTTCGACCACGGCAATTTCGCCTCCCTGCCCTACTTTTCGTCCGATCTCAGGCAGCTCGATGTACACCACGTCGCCCAGCTGGCCGGTGGCGAATTTCGTGATTCCCACTGTGGCGATATCGCCGTCGATGCGGACCCACTCATGCTGATCGGTGTAGCGCGTCTCACTCATTTTTGACCCCGTGTGGTTGCTCAACCTCGTTTGTACCGGTGCGGCACGAACGGCATCGCCGTGATGCGCGCCGGCAATCCCTTGCCGCGCACGAGAAGATCGACTTCCGTACCTTCGCGCGCGAATGCCGTTTCGACATAGCCCATCGCGACCGGCGCATTGGCGCTGGGGCCGAAACTGCCGCTTGTCACCTGTCCGATGGTGCGGCCAGTCTTGTCGGCGATGATGGTCCCCTCGCGCGCCGGCGCGCGGCCCTCCGGGCGAATGCCGACGCGCTTTTCGCGCGGTCCGCTTGCGAGCAAAGCGAGAATGTGCGCCGCGGCGGGAAAATCGCGCGTCTCTCGGCGCCGCTTGCCGATCGACCAGGTGAGCGCTGCCGTGACCGGATCGATGTCTTCGCTGAGATCGTGGCCGTACAGGCAGAGACCCGCTTCAAGCCGCAGTGAATCCCGCGCACCCAGTCCGATCGGCAGCACTTCGGATTCAGCGAGCAGCGCGCATGCGACCCGTTCCGCATCTTTGCTGTCGAGCGAAATTTCGAATCCATCTTCGCCGGTATAGCCCGAGCGGCTGACGAGCGCCGGCGCGCCGGCCACGTTCATCCGCGCGGTTTCCATAAAAACGAGCCGCTCTGATTCGGGCGCTTGGCGGGCGAGCACAGCGCTCGCCAACGGCCCCTGCAGCGCGAGCAGCGCGCGCTCCAAATGCGGCATCAGCACGGCGCGGCCTTTCAGCTGCTCGTCGATATAGGCGAAATCGCCTTCCTTGGTGGCCCCGTTGACGACGAGATGAAGCATCGGCTCACTCATGAGCCGCGACACCATAAAATCGTCCTTGATGCCGCCCTGCGGATTGAGAAGCACCGCGTAGCGCTGCTGCCCTTGTTTCAGGCCCTTCACGTCGGCCGGCGTTAGCGTTTCGAGCGCACCCGCCGGATCATCACCCGAAAGCGTCGCTTGCCCCATATGCGACACGTCGAACAGCCCGGCCGCCGCACGCGTGTGCAGATGTTCCTTGAGGATGCCCGTCTGGTACTGCACCGGGAGCTCGTAGCCCGCGAACGGCACCATCTTGCCGCCCAGCTCGAGGTGCAGCGCGTAGAGCGGCGTGCGGCGGAGATGTTCGGAATGATCCATGACGGCCCGGCAAAGAGGTTTACGACCGCTCGGATCCGGCGAACCGGACGAGCGCCCCCTCTGTCATCGGACCTGAGAGATTTCGCCCCGGATCAAATCCGTGGCTTACCCCTTCGGTGGAGACGGAAAACCGTCCCGCTTTCCAGAATGTCATCGCCCCAACGCGGTCCTTCTGCCTGAGAGTTTCCGGGGCGGTTGCTCCTTCGGCGTTCGTCCCTCGAGAGACTCAGGATGAGCCTCATCGAAGACAAATCTCTCCCGCGGGGGATCGTCTGATCGCCACCGCAAATGCGCCTCGCGGCGGACTGCGGCGTTGCGCGGGATCATAGAGGGGCGCGGTGCCGAGTCAACGCGCGGGCTGGAACCGCGGGCGTCCTCGCCCGCATGCTACCGCGGCACAAAGACTATCCGGGATATTCAACGGAGCGCAGTGAACATCGGGCGTGCCGCCCTTGGTCGCAACAATTCAAACCCACCTCGCCCACAGTGCACGCGCCAGCATGCCGAGGCCAAAGAGCGTAACGACAATGCCGGAGGTGTGCGTGATGATGCGCATGACGTGCGCGTCGATTCGTGCATGAAGAAGGCCTACGACGCTTGTCATGGTCAACCACCAAAGCCCTGAACCGACCATTACGCCACCGACAACGAAAGCGGCCTCGGCCAAGCTCGCATGTTCGCTCGCAACGATCCCTCCGAACCCGGTGAAGAGCGCGGCGAACGCAAAAAGGGTTGCGGGATTGCTCAACGCAATCGCGAACGTCGAAGCAAACGCGCGCAGATAGCCATGACGACCTAGCTTGTGATGATGCCCGCTCTCGTAATGGAATTCGCGCCCGTGCAGCGGATCGGCGAGATAGGTGTGGATGCCGAAGCCGATCAGCAGCACGCCACCCGCGATCTGCAGCGTCTCCGACCATCCCTCGAACCAATGCCGGATCGCGGTGAGGCCAAAGCCGATGATCGCGGCAAAGATGCCGTCGGCCGCCGTCGCGCCGAACCCGGAGATCAAACCGTTCAGCGATCCGAACGCGAGCGTGCGGCGAATGCAGATGAGATTGATGGGGCCGATTGGTGCGGCGACAATGAAACCGATCACCAGACCGGTGAGAATAAGGAGCACGTAATCCATGCGCGGCCGGATCCCCCGCGGCGCTTCGCTTCTTACGCGACCTGAACGACGAGTCGGCCGCGCACCCGGCCGGCGAGAATCTCTTCGGCGGCGGCCGGCACCCCGTCCAGCGGAATGGTTTTGGTCATCGTCCGAAGCTTCCCCTGATCGAGATCGCGCGCGAGCCGCTCCCAAGCCTGCCGCCGCCGTTCCATCTTCGTGTAAACAGAGTTGATTCCCAGGAGCGATACGCCGCGGAGAATGAACGGCGCGACGCTCCCAGGCAAATCCATCCCCTGGACGAGGCCGCAGGCGGCAACGGCGCCCCCATATTTCGTTGAAGCGAGGACATTCGCAAGCGTGCGGGACCCAACGCTGTCAATGGCGCCAGCCCAGCGCTCTTTCGCCAGCGGTTTCGGCTCGCCGTTCAGTTCCGCGCGGTGAATGATCTCGCGCGCGCCAAGCTCCTTCAGATAGGCTTCTTCTTCCGGACGTCCGGTCGATGCGGTGACGCTGTAACCGAGCTTCGAAAGGAGCGCGACGGCGATCGAGCCCACCCCGCCCGAGGCCCCGGTCACCAGAACCGGACCACGCGACGGTTTCAAGCCTGCGTCCTCGAGCGCGAGCATGGCTAGCATCGCGGTGTAACCGGCAGTGCCGATCGCCATTGCGTCCGCCGGAGCAAATCCTTCGGGAATTCTTACCAGCCAATCGTGTTCGACCCGCGCACGTTCGGCAAAGCCGCCGTAATGCGTCTCTCCCAGACCGCAGCCATTGATCAGCACCCTGTCCCCGGAACGGAATGAGTCGTTTGCCGACGCGATAACTTCGCCGGCGAGATCAATGCCCGGAATCATCGGAAACCGGCGTACCACCGGCGCGCGGCCGCTGACGGCAAGGCCGTCCTTGTAGTTCACCGTCGAATGCGTCACCGCAATCGTGACATTGCCGGGCATCAGATCGTCCGTACGGAACGCGACAAACCCGCGTTGCTGGCGGTCGCCATCTTTCGAAATCAATAGCGCTTTGAAGCGGTCGGTCATTGGCACTCGGCGTTAGGTGCTGCCAATCGCGGCAATTTGTGGCGTGTGCGAAACACTTAGGCGCAAAATCCGATCCTTGCGTCAAGCCGATCGCGTTCCCACGGCAACGTAACTCGACAGCGCGGGAACCGAAGCGACAAGCTTTTGATTACGATTCTGCGGCCATACTCGCGGAGAAAGGGCGCAGGAAAAAGACAGGAAAGGACCATGCACAAGTTCGAGTCGCAATTGCGGGGGTACCGGCTGACCACGGCGGAGATTCTCTACCGCATGCCCGATCATCCCACGGTTTTGCAGAGTTACATCTGGCAGGAATTCGATCTCGCTCCCAATTTTCCCATCCTCCATCGCTTCCTTGATTTCTGGCGGGACAATCTCGAAGGCAAGCTGCATTCCGTCCGCGTCGCGGCACGAGGATTGATTTGTCCCGCCGAACTCGGCCACGCCGGCGCCGAATTCACGCTGCACTGACTGGTGTACGCCAACAAAAACTGCCGTGGCCCGTGATTGCGGGCCAGGGCGACCGATGGGAGCGGACACTTCTATTTCTCACTGCGACCAAGCGTCTCCCCAAATTGTACCGGCTGGCCGGCCCTTGGCGTGACCAGCCCGCCATCGCGCATGACCACCCGTCCGCGGATAATCGTCGCGATTGGCCAGCCGGTCGTGATCATCCCGTCGAACGGAGACCAGCCACATTTCGAGGCAATCCAGCTGTTCTCGATTTTTCGCGCTGCTTTCAGATCGACAATGGTGAAATCCGCGTCATAGCCTCTTGCGATACGCCCCTTTGCCGTCATGCCGAACACGCGCTGCGCACCGGCGCTCGTCAGATCGACAAAGCGTTCGAGCGACAGCCGTCCGGCGTTGACATGATCGAGCAGAATGGTCACGAGCGTCTGTACACCCGGCATTCCGGCAGGCGACTCGGGATAGACGCGTTCCTTTTCTTCGCGCGTATGCGGCGCATGATCGGAGCCGATGACATCCACCAGCCCTTCGCGCACTGCGCGCCATAGCGCGCGTCGGTGGGTCTCGTCGCGGATCGGCGGGTTCATCTGCGCATATGTACCGAGGCGCTCGTAAGCCTCCGGCGCCGAGAGCGTCAGATGCTGCGGCGTCGTCTCCACCGTTGCGAAATCGCGTGCTTCGGCGAGGAGCGGCAATTCGTCCGCCGTCGTCACGTGCAACACATGCAGGCGCCGTCCGGCTTGCCGTGCCAGCCGAAGCACGCGCTCGGTTGACAGTCGAGCTGTTTCCGCGTCGCGCCAGACGGGATGCGTCGCGGGTTTGTTTTTTTCAGCCAGACGAAATCGCTCGCGCATCCGCGCTTCGTCTTCCGAATGCACGGCCATGCGCCGTCGCCCGGCCATGAGCGCGGCCAGAATGTCGTCGTCGCGATCCAGCAACAGCGTGCCGGTGGACGATCCGAGAAACGCCTTCACCCCCGCAACACCGTTTGCCCGTTCGAGCGCGCCGAGCGCGCCGACATTCGCGGGCGTCGCTCCGACATAGAACGCATAGTCACAATGCATGCGCCCCTTGGCGCGCGTGAGTTTGTCCTCGAGAGCAAAGCGCGTGGTCGTCGGCGGATGGGTGTTCGGCATTTCGAATACAGCGGTGACGCCGCCCAGAACGGCGGCGCGGCTGCCGCTTTCCATATCCTCCTTGTGCTCGTTGCCAGGCTCACGGAAATGCACCTGGGTATCGACGACGCCGGGCAGCACATGAAGCCTGCGCGCTTCGAAAATCTCGGCCGCCGACGCGGCGCCCAACTGTCCGATCTCCACGATCCGTCCGCTGCGCACGCCTACATCCGCGTCACCGATTCCATTGGGGGTGGCGACCGTTCCGCCGCGGATGAGAAGATCGAACATTTGAGCGGGCGGCTCCCGTGGTGGTATGGGCTCGCGATCCAGAGCTTAACCTAGTCCTTCGCATGATTCTCAACTGCATGTTCGCCCGCGGCTTCGGCGGCCTCGAAAAGCTGTTTCTGGACGAGATCGAGATGCTGTGCGAGGCCGGCATGCCCGCGCGTGGCCTCGTGCGGCGGGGCAGCGATATTGAACGGCATGCGCGGGAACGGGGACTTGCCTTCGACGCGATTGAGACGTGGAGCGATTGGGACCCGGTGAGCCGCGCGCGTGCGAGTCAAGCTATCCGGCGCGCGGAGCCGCGCCTCATCCTGTGCGTGGGCCGCTCGGCGCACCGGCTGATGGCGCGCGTGGCCCCAAAACCAATTCCCATCGTCCCGATGGTGCAGAAGCGGCGCTTCGACCCTAATTTCCGCCATAACGGCGTGCTCGCTGCCGCGGAGCATCGCCGCCGCACGTTAATCGACGACGGCGAGCCGGCGGAAAACATCATAGTAATTCCCAATGCCGTTCGCCTGCCGCCGCCGAAATCGGATTACCGGCTATCCTCGCCCGCAAGGCTTTGCGCCTTGGGCAGGCTGCACGAGAAGAAAGGCTTTGGCATGTTGATCGATGCAGTTGCGCAGCTTGTGGCAAGAGGCATCGATTGCGGCTGCACGATCGCCGGCGAAGGGCCGGAGCGCGGCGATCTTGAAGCGCGGATCGCGCGCGCCGGCTTGAACTCCCGTGTCGCCCTCCCTGGCTGGACGGATCGCGTCGCGGACTTTCTCTCGCCTGCCGATGTTTTCGTGCTGCCATCGTTTCAGGAGGACTTCCCGCTTGCAGTGCTCGACGCGATGGCAAGCGGCATGCCGATTGTCGCGAGCGCGATCGACGGTCCCAGGGACTTTCTGGTGGACGGCAGAACGGCGCTCCTCGTGCCGCCAAACGATTCACCGGCGCTGGCAAACGCGATCGCGCGATTGATCAAAAATGATTCGCTTCGCGAGTCGCTTGGCCGCGCTACGAGGCACGAAGCGGAGCAACATTATAGCTTCTCGGCCATCGGCCAGCGCCTCACGCGCGCGCTGGAGGCCGTATTGGCGGGACGTTCGATATCCGATGGCGCGTAGAATTTCCCCCAACCCGAAATGTCATTCCCGCGCCCTGGCGTGAGCACACCGAGAACGCTCCACCTGCTGCTCGCGACGAAGGAGCGGTTTGAGCCGGAAGGTGCGGGAGCTTTTGCGCTGAACGTGCTCGAGACGTCACGCGTCAGCCGCTTTCATGATGACATCACCGTGTTCGGTTCACCGGTCGCAAACCCGTTCCGCGGCGTTCGCTATCAGCCGCTCGCGAAGGCGCGCTGGTGGAACGGCGATCGCAACAGGGCGATGGCGCGCCGTTACGGCGAATTCGCGCGCGGCGCGCGGCCGGCTCTGATCGAAGTGTACAACCGCCCGGTCGTGGCTGACATGCTTCGCGGTCTGCTTGGCGATGTGGCGATTGTGCTCCATTTGGGCAACGATCCGCGCAGTATGGACGGATCACGTTCTGCCGCGGAACGGCGCAAGCTGCTCGAGAACAGCGCCGCCATTGTCTGCGTCAGCGATTATATACGCCGTTGCTTTCTGGATGGCATCGTCGATCCCTTCTCGCGGGTGCATGTCATTTATACCGGTGTTCCGCGCGCGCCCGAGTTTCCCGCCAAGGACAAACGGATCGTCTATGCCGGCCGTGTTGTTCCGGAGAAGGGCGTGCTGGAACTCGTCCAGGCGCTCGCGCGCATTCTCCCGCACCACCCCGACTGGAGCGCCGAGGTCATCGGCGCGCGCTGGTTCGGAGCCGGCGAGAAGCCGACCGCCTACGAGACGTCGGTCGCCGCGAGTGCCGCGCAGTGCGGGCAGATCGTGCTCAGCGGCTTCCGGCCGCACGAGGATGTGCTTGCGTCTTTGAACGGCGCGAGTATCGCGGTCGTGCCCTCCCTTTGGGACGATCCCTTTCCGCGCACGGCTCTCGAGGCCTTGGCGCAAGCCTGCGCGCTGATCTGTAGCAGACGCGGTGGCCTGCCGGAACTTGGCCCCGACCGCGCCTGCTACGTCGAGCCGATTTCCCCGGAATCGGTTTCCGACGCTCTCGAAAACCTCATCACCGACAACGAACACCGCGAAGCGCTCCAACGCCGCGGCTGGGCGGACTTTCCTTTCGACATCCACCGCAGCACCTCAGCGCTTGACGATTTGCGCGAAAGGCTTATGTCGCCCGCATGAAAGCGGTGCTCAGCGATCGCGCGATCATTGCCGTGAGCGGCCCGGAGTCACGCAGCTTCCTGCAAGGCCTGATCACCAACGACATCAACAAGCTCACGCCCGACGCGCCGCTCTATGCGGCGCTGCTCACGCCGCAGGGAAAAATCCTCTTCGATTTCCTGCTTTACGAACGCGAAAGCTCCGTCCTGATCGATTGCGCCCGTGTGACTGCCGAGGTCCTCGACAAGCGGCTTACCCTGTACAAGCTGCGGGCGAAGGTCGAGATCGCGAGCCGTGGCGACCTCGCGGTGATCGCTTCGTGGAATGGCGAAGCCACCGGCGGCTGGCGCGATCCGCGTCTCGCCGCCCTTGGGGCTCGCTCGCTCGCCCTGGATTATCTGGAAGAACCATCGCTGGATGCCTACACCGCGCACCGGCTCGAGCTCGGCGTTCCCGAGAGCCGCGACTTCGGGCAGGACGAGATGTTCGCACTCGACGCCGATCTCGAGGAGCTGAACGGCGTCGCTTTCGACAAGGGCTGCTATGTCGGGCAGGAGCTGACCGCGCGGATGAAGCATCGCGGCACCGCACGCAAGAAGCTGCTGCCGATTGAAGCCAGCCGGGGGGGGCTGCCCTCCCCGGGATCGCGTGTCTTGGCCGGCGGCAGCGATCTCGGCACAATCACCTCGATTTATCGAAACCGCGGCTTTGCGCTCATCCGGCTGGATCGCCTTGCCGAGGTGCAAGACGTGCCGCTCGAAAGCGAAGGCACGCCCGTCGCCGTCAGAAAACCGTCATGGCTTTTCTCTTGACGAAAATCTCCAGCGGGTAAAATTCGAGAGGGGTTCACACAACAAAGAGGCGCACACATGCTCCATCATGTCTCCGTCGGCGTCACGGACGTTTCGCGCGCGGCTGACTTCTACGACGCGGTCCTTGGCGCGCTAGGCTACAAACGCACGGCGCAATATCTTCCCTATGCCGTCGCTTACGGGGAAGGCGTGTCGGAATTCTGGATCCAGCTGCCGCACGATAAGAGCGCGCCCAGCGCCGGCAACGGCGCGCATTTCGGCTTCGCGGCGCGCAATCAGGATGCGGTGCATCGTTTCCATGAGACGGCGCTTGCCAATGGCGCACGGGACGATGGCAGTCCCGGTCCGCGGCCGGATTATGGACCGGACTACTACGGCGCTTTCGTGCTCGACCCGTTCGGCAACAAGCTCGAAGCGCTCTTCATCGCAGGCGAGGCGCGGTCGCGCGGCCGCCGGCGCGGTGGTGCGAAGCCGGCGCGCAAAGCCGCGGGGAAGCGTTCCCCCGCGCGAAAAACCAAAGCGAAGCGCGCAACGAAAGCCCGCAAGCGCAAAGCGCGATGACGGTGAATTCGGCGCCCATTCGTTGCGCATGGCCAGGCACGGACCCGCTCTACGTCGCCTATCACGACGAAGAGTGGGGCGTGCCCGAGTTCGATGACCGGGCGCTCTATGAAAAACTCGTGCTCGACGGTTTCCAGGCGGGACTGTCCTGGATCACCATTCTGCGCAAACGGGAGAATTTCCGCCGCGCCTTCAATGGCTTCGCCCCGGAGAAAATCGCGCGCTACGGCGAACGTCAGATCGGCCGGCTGTTGCGCGATGAAGGGATCATCAGAAGCCGCGCCAAGATCGAGGCCGCGATCAACGGTGCGCGCGTCTGGCTCGACATCATGGAGAAGGAGGACGGCGGCTTCGCGCGTTTCATCTGGAAACATGTGGACGGGCAGTCACTGATCAATCACTACAAAAGCGAGAAATCGGTTCCCGCCAAAACAAAGATGAGCGAAGCGCTGTCGAAGGATCTGAAGCAGCGCGGCTTCAGTTTCTGCGGTCCGGTGATCGTTTATGCCTTTGCCCAGGCTGTCGGCATGGTGAACGACCACATCCTCGCCTGTCCCCGACATGCGGCGTGCGCCAAACTCGGGAGTGAACGATCGCCGTTCGCGTAGCGTGCATCTTCATCGTTTCCGCCGCCAAGCGAATTACTTGCCTTGTCTCCAGCGCGCGCACCGTGGCGAGGAAAGCTAAAGCCTGCCGCGGTAGGGGGGGACGCCGGGATCGGGCAGCCAAACGTCGGCGGGAATTTCGCCGGTTTGCCAGAACACGTCGATGGGTATCCCGCCTCGTGGATACCAGTAGCCGGCGACGCGCAGGAATTTCGGCCGTACGGCAGCAACAACTCGCTTGCCGATCAGGATCGTACAATCTTCGTGAAACGCGGCGTGATTGCGGAAACTCGCCAGGAAGAGCTTCAGAGATTTGGATTCCACGAGTGCTTTCGCCGGACAATAGTCTATGACGAAATGCGCGAAATCGGGTTGACCGGTGATCGGACACAGCGTGGTGAACTCGGGCGCCGTGAAGCGGACCACGTAATCCGAATCGGGATGCGGATTGGCCACGCTCTCGAGCCGCGCCGCAGCCGGCGATTGCGGGACCGCAATTTGGCGGCCCAGCTGCCTCAGCCGCTGCTTCGCCACGTCATTCCTCGTACGTGCAGGATTCGCCGTAGGACGGCCGGCGCACGCGCACGCGTACGACCTCGGGAAGTCTTGCGCGCGCGCTCTCGAAAATCCAGCGCGTGATGTTCTCGAGTGTCGGCGAGCCGAGATCCGCAATCTCGTTCAGCAGGCGGTGATCGAGAGCGCCGGCGATCGCGCCAAGCACCTCCTTTACCGCACCGAATTCGCGCAGCATGCCGGTCGTGGAATCGGGTTCGCCCCGCAGCGTGACTTCGGCGTAGAAGGAATGGCCGTGGATGCGGCGGTTCTCCGGCGCGCCCGCATCGAGGCGATGCGCCGCATCAAAGGTAAATTCCTGGGTAATTTCGATCATCGCCCGCGTTTGGCAGGACATCCCACTCCAGTCAAGCACCAGCCTTTCTTCTGTACTTAAATGCAGTGCCTCGTGCTGAACTTGTCGAAGCATGAGGCCTCACCCTTCGGCAGGCTCAAGCTGAGGGAGTTCTTACTTCGACGCCTGACCCGACCCCTGTGCATCATGCCACTTTTTGACCGCCGCGAGCGTCAGTTCCACATGCTTGTCCGGATTCATATCGGTGTAGGTCATCAGGACCGAATGATCCGGCGCGATCACATAAGACGTACGGTTCGCGTATTCCGGATGCGATGCCAGAACCGCGTCATAGGATTTGATCACCGTTTCATCGGGATCGGCGGCGACGGGAAATTTGCTTCGGCATTCGCTGACCGAGAACCTGTCCAGCGTGTCGATCTTGTCATGCGATACGCCGATCACCGTCGCGCCGAGAGCGGCGTATTGCGGCATCGCGTCGGCGAAATCATGCGCCTCGATGGTGCAGCCTTTGGTGAATGCAGCCGGATAAAAGTAGAGAACGACGGGGCCCTTCTTCAGCGCATCGGCGAGCGAGAAGGTATATTCCTTTCCGCCAAGCGACGCCTGCGCGGTGAAATCCGGGGCCTTGGCGCCTTCGTGCAAGGCGGCAATCGCCGGCGATGCCAATGCAGCGGCAAAAATTGCTCCAAGAACAACCGATCGTTTCATGTCGTTTCTCCCGTTCGCCCCCGGACACAATAAATCACGCTTCGTTTCCGCCAAAGCGAAACTCCGTGATTTTCGGCGCATTACCGCTCCGCTGCGACAGATTGTTGCGTGGAGGATAGGCGCATGCTACTCCCCCCGCGCGCGGGAATCCGTCTCTCTCTCGCGCAGACGGTTCCCCTTGCGGTTCAAGGAAGTAACGGGCCTCGCGCGGGCTTTCGCGGGCAGGCACAAGACACGAACATGGCAGAGCACGAGTCCCATGGCGGGGGAGTGGCCGAACGTTATGCGACGGCCCTCTTCGAACTCGCGAGCGAGGAACGCGCGGTCGAGGCCGTATCGCGCGATTTCACCGGCCTGAGGACACTCCTCACGCAAAGCCCCGAACTCACGCGCCTCGTGAAAGCGCCGGTGTTTTCGGCCGAGCAGCAGAAGCTCGGTATGGACGCGGTGCTCCGGCGCATGGAAGCCTCACCCCTGACCGTGCGATTCGTTCTGACAGTTGCGGCCAAACGGCGGCTTTCCACGCTGGACCAAATCATCGACGCCTATGAGCGGCGGATCGCGGAGCAGAAAGGCGAGATCAGCGCCGAGGTTTCCGCAGCGCGGGCCCTGCACGACCCGGAAACCGCGGAACTGAAACGCGTGCTGAAAGAGAAACTCGGCCGCGAGACGCGGCTTTCCACCAGAGTTGATCCGTCGCTTCTCGGCGGTCTCGTGGTGAAAGTCGGCTCGCGCATGATTGATTCGTCGCTGCGCACCAAACTCGAAGGCTTGCGCGCGGTCATGAGAGGACACTGAGATGAATATCCAGCCATCCGAAATCTCCGCCATCCTGAAGCGCGAGATCCAGAACTTCGGCGCCGAAGCCCAGGTCAGCGAAGTGGGCGAGGTGCTAAGCGTTGGTGACGGCATCGCGCGCGTGTACGGCCTCGACAAGGTGCAGGCGGGCGAACTGGTCGAGTTCCCCGGCGGCATCAAGGGCATGGCGCTCAATCTGGAAACCGACAATGTCGGCACGGTGATCTTCGGCAGCGACGCCGGCATCAAGGAAGGCGACACCGTCAAGCGCACCGGCGCAATCGTGGACGTGCCGGTCGGCAAGGGTTTGCTTGGGCGCGTTGTCGATCCGCTCGGAAACCCGATCGACGGCAAAGGCGACCTCACCGACATCGCCGAACGCCGGCGAGTTGACGTAAAGGCGCCGGGCATCATTCCGCGCCGTTCGGTGAACGAACCGATGCAGACCGGCATCAAGGCAATCGACAGTCTGATCCCCATCGGCCGCGGACAACGCGAACTCATCATCGGCGACAGGCAGACCGGAAAAACCGCCATAGCCGTCGACACCATCATCAACCAGCGCACCGTCAATCAGAGCGGCGACGAGAAGGTGAAGCTCTATTGCATCTATGTCGCCATCGGGCAGAAACGCTCGACGGTGGCGCAGATCGTCAAAACGCTGAGCGACGCTGGCGCGATGGAGTACACTATTGTCGTTGCGGCAACGGCGAGCGAGCCCGCGCCGCTCCAATATCTCGCGCCGTTTGCCGGCTGCGCGATGGGCGAATGGTTCCGCGACAACGGCATGCATGCGCTCATCATCTACGACGATCTCTCCAAACAGGCCGTCGCCTATCGCCAGATGTCGCTGCTGCTCCGCCGCCCACCCGGCCGCGAGGCCTATCCGGGCGACGTGTTCTATCTGCATTCGCGCCTCCTCGAGCGCGCGGCAAAAATGAACGAGGATTACGGCGGCGGCTCGTTGACCGCCTTACCGGTCATCGAGACGCAGGCGAACGACGTTTCAGCGTACATTCCAACGAATGTGATCTCGATTACCGATGGACAGATATTTCTCGAGAGCGATCTCTTCTTTCAAGGCATCCGACCGGCGGTAAACGTCGGCATTTCGGTGTCGCGCGTTGGTTCGTCAGCGCAGATCAAGGCGATGAAACAGGTGGCGGGCTCGATCAAGCTCGACCTCGCGCAATACAGAGAGATGGCGGCGTTTGCGCAGTTCGGCTCCGACCTAGACGCGGCGACGCAACGGCTTTTGAACCGCGGCGCGCGATTGACGGAGCTTCTGAAGCAGCCGCAGTTCACACCCTATCCGGTCGAGGAGCAGGTGGTATCGATCTATACCGGCGTGAAAGGCTATCTCGACAAACTCGCGATTGGCGATGTGCAACGTTTCGAAGGCGAATTGCTTCGGCTGATGCGGGGAAAGCACCGGGATCTGCTCGACGAAATCCGCACAAAAAAGCAGATCACGCCCGAGACCGAGACGCAGCTCAAGAGCATCATCGAGGAGTTCGTGAAGGCCTTCGCCTGATGCCCAGCCTGAAATCCTTTCGCAACCGGATCGCCAGCGTGAAGTCGATCCGCAAAATCACCAAGGCGATGCAGATGGTCGCCGCCTCCAACCTGCGCCGTGCGCAGGAGGCTGCGGAAGCGGCGCGTCCTTATGCCGAAAAGATGAGCGCCGTGATTGCAAGCCTCGCCGGCGGGATGAAGGACAATCCTGGCGCCCCTGCCCTGCTGACCGGCACCGGAAAGGACGAGGTGCATCTCGTGATCGTCGCGACGGCGGATCGCGGTCTCTGCGGCGCCTTCAACACGAATATTGTCCGCCGTGCACGCCAGCACATCCAGGCGCTCGAACGCGAAGGCAGGACGGTCAAGATTCTCTGCGTCGGCCGCAAGGGACGCGACCAGCTGAAGCGGCAATACGCCAAGCACATCATCGATACGACCGACTTTGTCGGCGTGAAACGTATCGGCTTTGCGAATGCGGTGGCCATAGGCCGGCGCGTGCTCGACATGTTTGCGGCCGGGGATTTCGACGTCGCCGCGATCGTCTATTCGGAATTCAAATCTGTGATGAGCCAAGTACCGACGCTGATGCAGCTTATTCCGGCGCAAATCCCGGAAGCCGGTCCGCTTACCGGCCCCAAGGGTAACGTCTACGAATATGAGCCCGATGAAGGCGCAATTCTGGCCGACCTGCTGCCGCGCAACGTGAACGTACAGATTTTCCGGGCGCTGCTGGAAAACGTAGCGGGCGAGTTCGGCGCCAAGATGGCAGCCATGGATTCGGCGACGCGCAACGCGGGCGACGTCATCGACAGCCTGACGCTGCAGTACAACCGAACGCGGCAAGCAATGATCACCAAGGAACTGATCGAAATCATCTCGGGCGCAGAGGCGCTCTGACGGAGACATGACATGAACGCAATGATGGAAACCAACAGAACCGGCCAGGTGACTCAGGTGCTGGGCGCGGTCGTGGACGTGAAGTTCGACGGCCAGTTGCCGGAAATTCTGAACGCACTCGAAACCGAGAACCGGGGCAACCGTCTGGTGCTCGAAGTGGCGCAGCATCTCGGGGAATCGACGGTGCGCACCATCGCCATGGATGCGACCGAAGGCCTCGTCCGTGGCCAGAAGGTCAACGACACGGGTTCGCCGATCAGCGTTCCCGTCGGCGAAGGTACGCTCGGCCGCATCATCAACGTCATCGGCGAGCCGGTGGACGAAGCCGGTCCCGTGCATGCCGCGGGACGTCGCGCGATCCATCAGCCGGCGCCGGCGTTTGTGGACCAGGCGACGGAAGCGCAGGTCCTCGTCACCGGGATCAAGGTCGTCGATCTGCTGGCGCCTTACGCGCGCGGCGGCAAAATAGGCCTCTTCGGTGGCGCAGGCGTCGGCAAAACCGTGCTGATTCAGGAATTGATCAACGCGGTCGCCAAGAACCACGGCGGCTATTCGGTGTTCGCGGGCGTGGGTGAGCGGACGCGCGAAGGCAACGACCTCTATCACGAGATGATAGAATCCGGCGTGAACAAGGACCCGAAGGAAGGCTCGACCGAAGGCTCCAAATGCGCGCTGGTTTACGGACAGATGAACGAGCCGCCGGGCGCGCGAGCGCGCGTGGGACTCTCAGGCCTGACCTTAGCCGAATATTTTCGCGATCAGGGGCAGGACGTGCTGTTCTTCGTCGACAATATTTTCCGCTTCACGCAGGCCGGATCGGAAGTCTCGACGCTGCTTGGCCGCATTCCCTCAGCCGTGGGCTATCAGCCGACGCTCGCGACCGATATGGGCGCGCTGCAGGAACGCATCACCTCAACGACAAAGGGCTCGATTACCTCAGTGCAGGCGATCTACGTACCGGCCGATGACCTGACCGATCCGGCGCCGGCGACATCATTCGCGCATCTCGACGCAACCACGGTGCTGTCGCGCGCGATCTTCGAGAAGGCGATCTTCCCCGCGGTCGACCCGCTCGATTCGACCTCGCGCTTGCTCGACCCGCGCGTCGTGGGCGAAGAGCACTATGCAGTTGCACGCCAGGTGCAGCAGATTCTGCAGCGCTATAAGGCGCTCCAGGACATCATCGCCATTCTCGGCATGGATGAACTTTCGGAGGAAGATAAACTCACCGTTGCGCGCGCACGGAAAATCGAGCGCTTCCTATCGCAGCCATTCTTTGCCGCAACCGTGTTCACCGGCATGTCGGGCATCAGCGTCAAACTGGAGGATACGATTCGCAGCTTCAAGGCGGTGGTGAACGGCGAATACGATCACCTGCCGGAAGCCGCTTTTTACATGATTGGCACCATCGAGGACGCGGTCGCCAAGGCCGAGAAGCTCGCAGTCGAAGCGGCGTAACGGTGGCGGACAAGATCGCCTTCGAGATCGTCTCGCCGGAGCGCCTGCTGGTCTCCGATTCGGCGGACATGGTGACGGTTCCCGGGACCGAGGGGGATTTCGGCGTCATGGCCGGCCATATGCCGCTTATCTCGACGCTGCGCCCCGGTGTAATCGATGTCCGCGGCGGGGCGGCCAGCGGCGACATGCGGCTTTTCGTGTTGGGGGGCTTTGCCGAAACGAACCCCGACAAGCTGATCGTGCTCGCAGAAGACGCGATTCCGATGGCCCAGATCGATGCCGCGGCTCTCGAGCAACGAATCAGGAACACCGAAGAAGACCTTGTTCTGCTTAAGAATGAAGCCGACCGCGCCCGCGCCGCCGAACAGCTCGATCACCTGCGCCAACTTCGCGCAGTGCTTTGAATATTGCCAAAAAAGTCTCATGCTGCGCTTGCCGAAGCATGAGGCCCCACGCCAGGCTCAGGGTGAGTTCAAAAGGCGCAAAGACTGTACGAGGAACATGAGCGCGGGAACAGTTTATGGTCCGGGGTGGACGCTGGACGATGTCCGGTGGGACCGTTTCGATAGATCGAAAATCGAAGCCAGCCTGCTCGCGGCCGTCAAAGCCGCCTCGCTTGTCGAATATGCTGCGGAGGACTACGTCGAATATCTGAAGCGTGTGTTCCGTAGCGCCGGCGCGGGCATCATTGGCGACATCGAGCGATGGGGCACCGAAGAACTCCAGCACGGGCTCGCGCTTGGGCGCTGGGCGGAGCTCGCCGATCCTTCCTTCGATTTCAAGAGTGCTTTTGCGCGTTTCAAAGCAGGTTACACGCCGCCGCACTTCCTGAACGACGACGCAGCCTCCGTGCGCGGCAGCCGCCGCGGCGAAATGATTGCGCGCTGCGTGGTCGAGTCAGGCACGTCGTCTTATTACAGCGCCATTCGCGATGCGACGGAAGAACCCGTGCTGAAGGAAATCGCGGGCCGCATCGCAGCCGACGAATTCCGGCACTACAAACTGTTCTACGAAACTCTTCGCGCGCAGGACGAACCGGAACTCCCGTGGTGGCGCAGATTGTTCGTCGCCGCGACGCGGGTAAGCGAGTCGAGCGACGACGAACTCGCCTATGCTTATTACTGCGGCAATATCCCCGCGGCGGAACAATCCCGCATTCCTTACGACCGCCGCCGCTTTGTCGGCCTATACAACGCGCAGGCGATGAAGCTCTACCGGCGCCACCACATCACCAAGCTTGTACAGATGGTCGGCAAATCCATCGGCGCCGATCCGCAGGGCTGGCTCACGCGCGCCGCAAGCGCTTTGCTGTGGAACATTCTGCGCGCTCGCGCGCGCTTCGCGGCGGGATGATCTTTCCAGTCTGATTGTCATCATGCGCGCATGCTTCGACAGACTCAGCCTGCGGAGTTTTCCCTGCCCTCAGCTTGTCGAAGAATGGATGCCGCCAAACGCGCAGCATGAGAATTGACGAGCAGAGAAGACTCAAAAGCTACGTTTCACCAGGAGCTGCTTGATTTCGCCGATGGCGCGAGCGGGGTTGAGGCCCTTGGGGCAGGTCTGCGCGCAATTCATGATAGTATGGCAGCGATAGAGCCGGAAAGGGTCTTCGAGCTGGTCGAGACGCTCGCCCTTCATCTCGTCGCGGCTGTCGGCAAGCCATCGATACGATTGTAGAAGCGCGGCGGGACCCAAATAGCGTTCGGAATTCCACCAGTAACTCGGGCACGACGTGGAACAGCAGGCGCAAAGGATGCACTCATACAGTCCGTCCAATTTCGCGCGTTCTTCCGGCGATTGCCGCCGCTCGCGCTCCGGCTCGGCGGTTTTGGTCTGAAGGTACGGCCCAATCGACGCGTACTGCGCGTAGAAATTCGTAAGGTCGGGAACAAGATCCTTGACCACCGGCATGTGCGGCAAGGGATAGATCGCGGCCGACCCCGAAATGTCCGAAATCGCCTTTGTGCAGGCAAGGGTATTGCCGCCGTCGATGTTCATCGCGCATGAGCCACACACACCTTCGCGGCAGGAACGGCGGAAGGTGAGCGTCGGATCGATATCGTTCTTGATCTTTATCAGCGCGTCCAGGACCATCGGGCCGCAGCTTTCGAGGTCGACGCGGTAGGTGTCGATGCGCGGGTTCCCGGCTGAATCGGGATCGTAGCGATAGATCTTAAAATCCTTGGTGCGTTTGGGCCTCTTGCCGTTCGCGGTCACCGGCCCGGGCCACGTTTTCCCAGGCTTTGGCCGGCTCGCCTTCGGCAGACTGAATTGGACCATTTTTTCCTCTGGGTGACGCGCGCGCTCTGCATAGCAAGCAGGCTTTCTACTGACAAACGCCCCTGCCCGGCCTGTGCGTCCGCGTCAGTCCGTCCCGATCTGTTCGAAGACCCACGCCAATTCGATCGGTTCGTTGGCCACCTGCCCGGTCAATACAAGCTGCTCCCCACGCCGAATCCCGGCGCGCCCAGCGTATACGCTTTCCTCGATCGCGACGCTTCCGGAATGCCGGAAACGCCAGCCCTCCGCGTTTGGCAGTTTCAAAAGAATGTCGCCGCTCAGCGAGTGCGAGACGCGCACATCCGGGTGAATGTGAAAGCGGATCGCGAAGGGCGGCGCTACGCGTTTCCTGCGCGACTGATGGCGGAAGAGCCGGTCCGAGCCGGTGAGCCGCGTGCCTCGCGGCGATAGCGTCAGCGACCGTTCGTGTACAATTCCGAACTCCGGAACGTAATAGTCATGAGATGCGTCCACGCGCCAACCATGCGGCGTGTCGTGCCGCTTCGTCGCGACCCGCGCCGGAAATCCAATCAGCCGCGGACCGAGCAGGTCGCGCGCGAGTCCTGGCGCGAGGACCGGCAGCATCGAAGTGTCGGCGATTGTCGCGGTCGAATGCGCCGCGGTGGTGCGCAACGCGCCGTCCCAGCGCGACCCGTCGTCGGTTTCGGCGCCGCAGTTGACGACAAGCCGGTGTCCGTTCGCGCCGAATTCAAACGCCAGGCAGCCCGCATGGGCGAGCGTCGAATACGCAGGTGGCGGCGTGGTGCCGCAATCGAGAATGAGGAGCGAACGCGCCGCGGCGAGGCGCTGGTATCCGGAATGCGGCGCGTGCAGAAAGGGCTGGCCGCGTACTTCGTCGCGCGCGAGGAGTGCCTCGACCATACGCGGGCTTGCCTCGCTGCCGCCGTTGAAAACCGCGAGGCCGCCATCGGCGTGGCGAAAGAACCTGAGCATCGGCGCAGCGCGGTCATGGGCGCTGCGGAGCCATGTCGGAACCGCAAGACCCGCCGCCGTTACGGCATCCATCACCATGACAATCTGCCGATAGGCGAGGAGCAGCGCCTCCGGGGAACGGCTGATGTGACCGCCGTCGGGAAGCATCTGACTTAGGATTTCCGGCTGTAGGCTCGCGAGCGCCGATTGGATGCGTCTCGGACTATCGTCGAAGCCAGCTCGTGCGAGCACATGCACGGCAGCGGCTTCCAGGCGCGGCAGCCCCTCCGGCGCTTCCTTCGCGATTCGACCGAGCTGCGCCGTCTGCTGCCTGAGCGATACAAACAATTTGGAGCGCCAAAGAATATCGGAATTCGCAAGCACGAGGCGTCCATGCGCGAGGATCATCAGCAGGCGTCTGGCCGTGACCTCCGCCAGCCACGCGGGTTCGCTGTACCGCGCGAATCGATTGAGCCATTGGCTGACAAGTTCCGTCGCTAGATTCCGCGCCGCCTCGCCGCCCGCAACCGCAAGCGGTCCCAGCCAGTCGAAGCCGTGCAGAGCGAAAGCCCAAAGTTGGCTGGGGGGCGTGCAATCGAAAATGGAATCCTGTTTTGCATCAACAACTTGACCAGCAAAGCGAAAGCGGCCCTTGAGGAGCGCGTCCGCATCTTCCAGCTGCCGCGTAACAGTATCCAAAGGCTGGTGACGGAGGCGATCGGGCATCCGGCCGTCGAGAAACTGTCGGTAAAGCCAGTTTCGCCGCCAGGCAGCGCGGAGCGGCGCAAAGCCTCGCCACAGCAAAACGCGAACAATTTCCGGCAGCATGGCGAGCGCGGGGCTTGCCCGCCCCCGCGCGCCTCTCTCACGCATGGAGCTATCCGCGGAGGGCGGCGATGTTGGCCGCGTAACGGTCGGAGCCGCCGGTGAAAACGGCGGTGCCGGCGACGAGAATGTTTGCGCCTGCAGCGATTGCAAGTCGGGCGGTCTCCCGTGTAATGCCGCCATCCACTTCGAGCGCGATATTGCGCCCGCTTCTCGCGATTCGCTCTGCCGCCGCTTCGATTTTCTTCAATTGGCTGTGGATGAATTCCTGACCGCCAAAGCCGGGATTGACCGACATGATGAGAACGAGATCGACGAGGTCGAGCACATTGTCGATGGCGTCGATTGGGGTACCGGGATTGAGCACTACGCCCGCCCGTTTGCCGAACGAGCGGATGAGCTGAAGCGTACGATGAATGTGGGGACCGGCTTCCGGATGCACGGTTAGCCCGTCCGCGCCGGCTTCGGCGAAAGCCTCAATGAACGGATCGGCCGGCGCGATCATCAGATGCACATCCAGTGGTTTCTTGGCGTGGGGCCTGAGCGCCTTCACCACCATCGGGCCGATGGTGATATTGGGCACGAAATGCCCGTCCATCACATCGACATGGATGATGTCAGCGCCGGCGCGCTCCACGGCTTCCACTTCGGCGCCAAGTCGCGAGAAATCGGCCGAAAGTATTGACGGAGCAATGCAGACGGAGGCAGCCATCACAATGAACTAAGTGCCGGATTCCAGCCGGGGCTGCAAGCCAGCCAGCCGGCAAGCGACGCAGCCGCGGGCTCGCATCGGTCGTCCTCCTGCAAAGTTTTCGTGTGGTTGCTGCGCCTTCGCGCAGCAAGACATTTTAGAACTGCATGGTGCGCATGCGCGCAAACAAAACAATCCAGCTAATCAGTGCGACGCAAAGCGTGTAGCGAAAGCATCACCACAAACGGTGCGAGCCACATGAGGCGGGACTGGTAGCGGTCGTGCGGTCCCGAAAGCACGCCGCAGATCATGGCGTTGCCGAGAAGTGCTGCGAGCACGAATAGTGGTAGAGCGGCATCGCCGGCGCGCTTCGTGCGAATAAACCATATCAGCAACGCAAGCATTCCGGCGAGTGAAAGAAAACCGATCGCAGACTGCACTTTTCCGATCACGCGGAAATCGAACCCGCCCTGTTGCTGGCGCGCGGCCAGATAGGCGGGCGCCTGCTGCGGCATAAGTTGTGTGAACACAGGCGCCAGCACCCATTGCTGCGGCTCCATGCCTTCGCCGGTTTTGAAGCGGACGAACTGGGCGGCCGTGTCGGCGAATGCCGCGCGCAGCTGCAGAAGCGGATAACGCGCGATGGCGGCGCGCACGATGCGCGCTGATTCCGCAGCGGTTCCCTGAAAATGTCCGAGCGCGAAAAAAGGACTGCGCGGCGTCCACAGATAACCGTCGGCCGTCGGCGGCAGTGCGTCCTTGTATGCACACAGTCGGTAACCCGACTCGGGACAGGTATCGTCGAGGAGGCGCATGACGATACCATCCTGGAGCATGCGGGCGAAGACGAACGGCGCCCCTGCCCTGCTGATGAAGACCTGGCGCGTGAAATGGAAATTCCCTCCCACCACCAGAAACAAGCCGCCGAGACAGACGAGTGCCGGGACAACCAGCCTTGGCGCGTGCGCGCGCCAGACGAGTCGCAAAGCAACGAGCACGACGAACAGAAATCCTGCCAGCACCAAATGTGAGGGATGGACGGCAATCGCAAGCGCGCCAATCAACGCGACGGCGACCGCGCGCCACACTCCCAGCACCGATGCGCGGAAGGCCAAGAGATATAACGAAAGGACTACAAGAGCCGTAAAGCAGTCCGGCTCGATTTCGCCGCTGTACCAAGGAAGACTCGTCGCAATCACAAGCACTGACCCAACGAGCAACAGCACACTCCAACGCATTCGGGGCGCAACGGTTCGCGCGCATTGCGTGAGCAGAAAGGCCGACATCGCCGCCTGGATGACCGCGATGATCCATAGGCTCGTGTCAGCGCCGGCGAAGCGGAGGAACAGCGAATAGGCCGCGGCGCGTTCGGGAATGAAGCGGCCGGTCAGGCCTTCAAAAATATAGGCGCCGGTATCGTAATAGATGATCGGGAATCGATTCCAAAGATCCGGCAGAAGCAGCAGCGGCACGAGCAAGAGTAGGGCGAGCACCTCGCCCCGCGGAACGGCAATTTCGGGGTTTAACAGCCGCGCCAGAGCGGGCATTCGCTCTCGCGCCTCCGCACTGGCGAGGTTCATTCCTGCGGCTTTCGCGCGGTTGACTTGAGCAGTCTCACACCTACACTCCGCCTCCGCTCGCACTATCGGTGGTCCCTTCATGGCGGAACAGAGCGCGCCACGCGCACGCCCCCTCTCGCCCCATCTGCAGATTTATCGCTGGCCCGTGACGATGGCCACCTCCATCGCGCATCGCGTTACCGGAGTGGCACTTTCGGCCGGCACCATTCTGCTCGCCTGGTGGTTGATTGCGGCCGCCATGGGCGCGGATGCCTACCATGTGTTTGCCGAGACTGCGGCCAATCCGGTCGGACAAATCGTTCTTTTCGGGCTGGTATGGTCGCTCACCTATCATCTTTTCAACGGCATTCGTCATCTGGCCTGGGATATCGGACATGGCTTTGCCGTGTCGACGGCGAATCGCAGCGGCGTCGTCGTTGTCATCGTCTCAGCCCTGGCAACGCTCGGGATTTTGGTCTTGACACACGGGATTTCGCGATGACAACGCCGACGCCGCTCGCGCGCGTCGAAGGACTTGGGGCCGCCCATTCCGGCACCGGCCATTTCTGGCGTCAGCGCGTCAGCGCCGTCGCCCTCATTCCGCTCTCGGTATGGTTTATGTATGCGGCTGTCCGCCTCGTCGGTGCCGATCGCGATGCCGTCGTCGCGTTTCTGCACCAACCGGTGAACGCAATCGCGATGGCATTGTTCGTGGTCGCGGCATTGCACCACGGTGTTCTGGGCCTACAGGTCGTTATCGAAGATTATGTGCACACGGAAGGCTGGAAGATTACACTTTTTCTCCTCAACCAGTTGCTTGCGTGGACTTTGGGCGCGGTGTCGCTTTTCGCGCTGGTGAAGATCGCGCTGTGAGATATCCACACGGTTCTCGCTCCTGAAGGCCGATTGAATGCCCGCTTATCCAATCACCGACCACACTTTCGATGTTGTTGTCATTGGCGCGGGCGGCGCAGGTTTGCGGGCGACACTTGCCGCGGCGGCGAAGGGCCTTAGGACGGCCTGTATCACCAAGGTGTTCCCGACACGCAGCCATACCGTCTCCGCACAGGGGGGCATATCCGCCGCGCTCGGCAATATGGGCGAAGACGACTGGCGATGGCACATGTACGACACGGTCAAGGGCTCCGATTGGCTTGGGGACCAGGACGCGATCGAGTATCTTTGCAAGAACGCGCCGGCCGCCGTTTATGAGCTCGAGCATATGGGCGTGCCGTTCAGCCGGACCGAGCAAGGCAAAATCTATCAGCGCGCGTTTGGCGGCATGACCTCGCACTACGGCAAGGGAATCGCGCAGCGCACCGCCGCCGCCGCCGATCGCACCGGCCATGCCATTCTGCACACGCTATACGGACAATGCGTCAAGCACGAGGTGAATTTTTTCGTCGAATATTTCGCGCTCGATCTCATCGTCGAAGAAGGCGTCGTGCGCGGTGTGATGGCGTGGAATTTGGACGACGGTGCCATCCACCGGTTCCGCGCCGGTAAGGTCATCATCGCCACCGGCGGATACGGCCGCATCTATTTCTCCTGCACCGGCGCGCATACCCAAACCGGCGACGGCAACGGCATGGTGCTACGCGCCGGTTTTCCGCTCCAGGACATGGAATTTGTACAGTTCCACCCGACCGGGATTTACGGGGTCGGGATTCTGATCACCGAAGGGGTGCGCGGCGAAGGCGGTTTTCTCGTCAATTCTGAAGGCGAGCGTTTCATGGAACGCTACGCGCCGAACGCCAAGGACCTCGCCTCACGCGATGTGGTGAGCCGCGCCATCACCGTCGAAATCCGCGAAGGACGCGGACTCGGGCCGAAGAAGGACTACGTTCACCTGCATCTTTCGCATCTTGACCCAAAGGTCATTCATGAACGTCTGCCGGGCATCGCCGAATCGTCGCGGATCTTCGCCGGGGTCGATGTCACCAGAGAACCTATTCCCGTAATTCCGACAGTCCACTACAACATGGGCGGAATCCCGACGAACTATCTCAGCGAAGCCGTTACGCTAAAGGACGGCAATCCGGAAAGTGTCATTCCCGGACTGATGGCCGTTGGCGAAGCCGCGTGCGTTTCGGTGCATGGCGCGAACCGCCTCGGTTCCAATTCGCTGATCGATCTTGTGGTCTTCGGCAAAGCCGCGGGCGACCGCGCCGCGGAAGCCATTAGTCCCGGCGAACGCCAGCCGGATCTTCCGAAAAATGCGGGTGACGAATCGCTTGCGCGTTTCGATGGTTACCGTCATGCCGACGGCGGTTCTCCCACCGCGGAAATCCGGCTTGCGATGCAGACGGCCATGCAGGAGGACGCCGCCGTTTTCCGCTCCGGCGAGACGCTGGAGAAGGGCCGTGCGCGCATCGATGCGATTTATAAGCAGCTTGGCGACGTCCGCGTGTCCGATCGCTCGCTGATCTGGAACAGCGATCTCGTCGAGACCCTGGAGCTCGAAAATCTTCTCCAGCAGGCGATCGTCACCATTGAAGGCGCGGTGACCCGCACGGAAAGCCGTGGCGCGCATGCGCGTGAGGATTATCCGAACCGCGACGACACGAACTGGATGAAACACACGCTATCATGGGTCGATCCGAAGACCGGCTGGGCGCGCATCGACTACCGGCCGGTGCACAACTACACACTGACGAACGATGTCGAGTATATTCCGCCGAAACCTCGCACTTATTGAGCGCCGCCTTTTCCCTGCTTCCTTGCAAAGGCTAGATTTTGGTTAATTTCGCCTGTCCAGGTTAGACGCAATCAATAAGTAACCATTTAATTCTACCTTCACGTGTGGTGCAGATCGGGTGCAGCGCGCCATGACGGGGTCGTGGACCATTCGTGTCGCCGGACATGTCTATGGTCCCTACAGCACGGAGCAAATGCGGGCCTTCGCAGCCGAGGGGCGTCTCGCGCGCCAATCGCTTGTCGCATCCGCGGGCGAAACGGAATTCCGCCGCGCCGCGGATCAACCCGAGCTCGCGCCCATCTTTCAGCCGTCCGTGGCCCGGACCGACAGCGCGCTGGCCCAGCCGATGCCTCGCGAGGCGCGGGAGTTCGGTCGCGCCGAACGGGGAACGCGCGACGGCGAGTATTCGCACATGCTTATCGTCGCTGACATGAAATCGGGTTCGATCGCGAAACTCGAGGAGGAAATTGCCACCTTCGGCCAGAGCTTCGCGATTCTTCCGCAAGCCTGGTTGCTTGCGTCGGAGGCTTCGGTGAACACCGTCCGCAATGCGTTGACGCAGCAGCTTGGCAAACTCGACATGCTGTTCCTCGCAGATGCCAGCAACGACAAGGCGGCGTGGTTCAATTTCGGCCCGGAGGTCGACGCGCGCATTCGCAAGATCTGGCGTTCGGAACAAAAGCTGCGCGCCGTCAGCTGACAGCACCAGGTTCGACCATACCTCTCATCCGGACGGCGCACCGTACAAGTGCCGTGAATTAATTTCCCACTCGCCGCGTGGGCGAGGGTGCACTCGCGTCAGCGAGCGCGGGGGCCAGCAAAGACAACTGTGCGCGGAAGCGGCGGTGGTTGAGCACGTAGACTTCCGCCGACATGCGGATGAGTGCGAGGTGCGCCTCGCTCACTTCGCGCACGATCCTGGCCGGCTGGCCAAGCACGAGCGAGTTGGACGGAATCTCCTTTCCTTCCGGAATCAGCGTGTTGGCGCCAATGACGCAATTGTTGCCGATTCTTGCGCCGCTCAGCACCGTCGATCCCATGCCAACGAGCGTGAAATCGCCGACCGTTGCCGAATGCAGAATGACCTTGTGTCCGATCGTCACATTCGCACCAATGATGGCCGGCTGGCCGGGATCGGTATGAATAACGGAATTGTCCTGTACGTTGGAGTTCTCGCCGATTTCGATCCATTCGTTGTCGCCTCTGAGCACGGCGCCGAACCACACGCTCGCATTCCGCTTGAGCCGCACCTTTCCGATCACGCTCGCATCCGGTGCGATCCAGAATTCGTCTTCCGCCGGAAGCTCCGGACGCGTCTCGCCCAACGCGAAGATCGTCATGCGCTCTGTTCCCCGAATCAGCGGGGCGTGATTTCGCGCGCATTCGAACGGCGGCGCAAGCGTCTTTGCGCCGTGAACAGGAAATTCTTCCGCTCGTCTCCGACACCACGACGAACGAACAAAAACGCGTTACGCTTTCCTGTCTCGACTGAGTCGCGGATAAGGGGGAACCAGTTTCATGCGGAACCGTTCGGCCTCGCTTCCAGGAGGCTCCGCTCCCCGCCGCCACACGCCTGTGACTTTCGCGTGTTCCCATCGTTCCACCATTCAAAGCGGGAGCCTTCATGGCCAAGCGTTCGGCGCGCCGCAGAGAGCGCGATCTTCAGCTTCCCGACTCCGCCACCATTCATCCACTTTTCCCAAGTAAGGCCGGTTACGATCCCCTCGGCGACCAGCCGCGCGACCGCCGTTATGTAAAAAATGTGCGGCCGATGGGCCCGATGCAGCAGCGGCTGATGGATTCGATCGACGCGCACAGCGTGGTCGCCGCGCTAGGACCTGCCGGCACCGGCAAGACCTATCTCGCCATTGCCAAGGCCGTGGAGGCCCTCGACGAAGCCCGCGTTTCGAGAATCGTACTTACGCGGCCGGCTGTGGAAGCCGGAGAGAGCCTCGGTTTTCTTCCCGGCGACTTGCAGGACAAGCTCGCGCCATACCTGAGACCGCTTTACGACGCGCTGACCGAGCGCCTCGGTACCAAACGCCTGAAGGCCTTGCTCGCCGAAGGTGTCATCGAAATCGCGCCTGTCGCCTATATGCGCGGGCGTACGCTGAACGATAGTTTCGTTGTGATCGACGAGGCGCAGAACTGTACCTACGGCCAGCTTAAGATGCTGCTTACCCGCCTTGGGTGGCGCTCGACGATGGTGCTGACCGGCGATCCCGATCAAACGGATCTGTTGAGCGGCCTTTCGGGGCTCGGTGAAATCGCGCATCGCTTGGATCGCGTCCCTGAAGTGGTGGTAGTACGGATGGGGGAAGGCGACATCGTGCGCCATCCATTGGTTGCAAGCATGCTCACAGTGCTTTGATCGCCATTCCGAGCTGGATGACGAGGAGACCGATTGCGAAGCTCCAGTAGCCGGAGACCGCTGCGGCGAGCCAGAATGCTACTGCGGAGCAGGATTTTTCGCGCCAAGCCTTGGCGGCGTTTTCGAACAGCACGTTTGGACCCGCGAAAATCATCAGGGCAACGTAAGCCGCGCGACCGAGCGACGAACCCTTGTCGCCGGCCAGCATGCGATAGATGCACGCGATGATGCCCGACGCCGTGAAGCCGGACGAGAGCGCAAAGAGCGCCACCACCAGATCGTGCATCGCCTTCCCTCCCGAATGGCCAGAGCGCGATGCACCACCCGTGCCCGCGAAGCCCGTCCGTTAAGCATTTGAGCGTTCCATTCTGAGGCATTGACGTGCGGCGCATCGCGATCACAATCGGAATATGCCACCGCCGCGCCGCGACACGGCTTTCACAACCAATATCAAGGAGCACTCCGGCTGGTGGGCACCGTTGGCGGTGCTCGCCGCTGTCGTTCTCCTGTCGCTTTTCGTTCTCGTTTACTACTTTGCGCCCAATCCGGTTTCGCTCATCGAGGAGCGGCCCTCTCCCTCGACACGTGTCGATCGCGTATCGGTCAGGGTGGGAGATGATACATTCCTGATCCCTGCGAACTACCTCGTGTTTGCGAGCGCGCGAAAAGGTGGGACGCGTCGCGAGATCGATATTGCCGCGAGCGTTCCAGATTTTCGGGGCTATAGCGACGAAGAACGAAGCCTGTTCAGCGCCAGCGGCCCGACGTCACCGATCGTGCACATCAAACTCCGTGAGGAATCCTACAACGTGCCGGAAGCGGTGCGGCTCTCGCGGGTGTATCTGGGCCAGGTCATCGATCCGCGCGGGAGCGGCGGGCCTGCCGGGCTGACCCAATACGAATTCCGCGACGATTCCGGCTATCGCGGGCAGGACCTTTTCGTGGGCCGCGACGGCGCGCAGATTGTCGTGCTGTTGTGCGAACGGCCGGGTATCGACGTACCGAGTCCGAACTGTCTTCGCGATTATCCGCTCGGCAATGGAGCGGCACTCGCCTACCGCTTCAAGCGCGCGCGGCTTTCGACATGGCGCGACATCGCCCGCGGCGTGAACAAGCTGGTTCATTCATTCGAGACACAGTGAGTTCCTGGAGGCGAGAAAAGGTCCCCTGCATATCAATGCGCCTGAGGAAGGGGCGACAGCGTAACCTCCACCGAACCATTGTGCGAATACACGAGGTGCCTTGAACGATCGGTTCCACTGTGAATGGTGAAGTATACTGTACCAGCGGCGATCACGTCCGTGCGCGTCGTCTCGAGGATTTGGTCCGCGGTTTTTCCTACCGTGTCCGGGTCCGAAGCCACTAAAAGGTAGCTGTCGTCGGGATGGCTGCGAAACAGCGCCGAGACATTGCCATTTCGAAAAAGCAATGAATCCCGCGGTATTTCCCTGACCAACCCACCTCCCGAATTCAGAAGAGTTATACGGGGCGCAAAAACCGAAACATCGGTTGCAGTGCTTACTATAGAAATCGAATAGGGTGATGTCGAGGAAGGAAGTCTGTACAAACGATAAAGGCTTATTCCACCCGTCTGAGATTGCAGGCACGGACTGTCGTCGTCAAATTGTGCAGAAACGGTAATATCGTCTTTTTGGTTGAATGAAATCGCCAGAGCTCGACCAAAGTCGGGTGCGTTGGCGCAAAACTTTCGAGATAGGACAAGCATGGGCGGCGCCGATCCTTCGTGCGCGCAGGAGCACAAGATCAGACTCGCGCCAACGAGGGCCAGACAACCGTTTCCCTTCATCTCAGGAGCTTGCCGACAGCCTCGGTCGACTGCGCGAAGGCGCTCTTCGTACCTTCGATTGCCTGTTTCGGATTGTTGGTGATCTCGTCCATTCCCGGGAACGCAAACGCTGGATCGGGCGATATAGTAACGAGCTTCTGCGCCAACCACCCGCTGCCCGTGTTCAGCGGGTTTACGGCAACGCTATCCTGCATCAGGATTGCGGAATCGGAAACCCGCACGAGTTTGCAATTGAGAATGAGAAAGGGTCTGTACGGATTCTCGCTGCCTATCCCGGCAGCCATGTATCCGTAATTTTGGACCACAACGTCAAAATATGCGGCGATCGGTTCAGGCGCTGACGGAAGCTGTTTCAGAAAATCCGACCTGTCGCGCGACACCGCAATCGGGACTACGGCGTAGCCGTCCTTTTCCAGCTGTGCAACGAGATTGCTCCAAAAACCATCCAGCGGCTCAAATCCGTTGCTGATAAAAATCGCTTTTAAATGGCTCTCCCTCTTCGACTGCAGGCCTGCATCCACGAGCGCTCCGACCAGCCCAAAACTCTGTCCCGGATCGCTAGCGAGCGCGACACTCGGACCTGAGGGAAATCCCGGCGTCGGCAGACCGATTCGCTGAATCTTGGTGGAGCTTTTATCGAACGGTATTTCAGGCGTTGAGCAAGCCGATATGCACAGCGCCAATGCGCACACCAATAACAACCGAAACGATGACACTTCCCCTCTCCCCGACACCAATTCACCACCGACGCCCGTTGCAGGCGCGTAAAGAATCGCCACAGGCGTACAATACAGCCCTTAACAGCTTTGACAATCCTGAACGTGATTTTGTAAGCGCCGAGGCGGCCGGGCTATTCTGGTGTGTCAACTTCAGGACCTTAACGTCGGGAAGCGCAACTCGCTGGTCTCCGCCAATCACGTCCGTGACGGCGGGGGTTCGGGGAGATCCATTTCGAGAATAGCCATCTGAAAGGCGTAGGAGACTTCGCCTTCTTCGTCGTCGCGGAAGATGACGCCGATGAATTCACCGGCGACATGCACTTCGACCGAATCCTGCTGCTTCGGGCGTTCGAGCAGCGTGATCGTATCCAACCGGAACAGGTTGCGCAGATATTTTTCGAGACGCCAGATTTCCGTGCGGGTCAAGGAGGAGGCTCCGGGTGGAGGCGGGGAACTCGCACTTCCCACGGCTGAACCGGTGCGTCAAGGCGGCGAGGCACAAACTTTCCGGCTTGACCTCGCGCCCGTGCTCCTGCCGCAATCGCCGGCATGAAACGGAAACCACAGGGCTGGTACGCGGAGAGCGCCGAAGCTGCGCCGGTGCGTCCTTGCTTTGCGGAACGCCGGACCGCCGATATTGGCATCATTGGTGCCGGCTATACCGGATTGTGCGCGGCGCTGCATGCGGCGGAAACAGGCGCGCGCGTCATCGTGCTCGAAGCCGAACGCGTGGGCTTCGGCGCTTCCGGCCGGAACGGAGGCCAGATTCACACGGGCTTGCGCAAGGAGCAGCGCGAACTCGAACGCTGGTTGGGCGCGGCCCATGCGCGCGATCTCTGGAGCCTGAGTGAGGAAGCCAAGGCGCTCGTGCGTTCGCTCATTGCGCGCCACGCGATTGCCTGCAATCTAAAATCGGGGTTGATCATTGCAGCGCACAACCGGCGCGCAACGGACGAGCTTGCGCGCGAGACGACGCATCTCGCAACGCGGTACGGCTATTGCGAGGCGCGGATGCTGAACGCGGAAGAGACCGCGAAAGCGATAGGCTCCGCCATTTATCACGGATGCCGCCTTGACAGCGGCGGCGGCCATCTGCATCCGCTTTCCTATGCGCGCGGGCTCGCCGCCGCTGCGGAGCGCGCGGGCGCGGAGATTTTCGAACAGTCGCGTGTCGTCGCGATTGAACAAACGAACAGCGGTGTCGAGTTGCAATGCCAAGGCGGAAGCGTGTTCGCCGGCAAGGCGATTCTCGCGATCGATGCCTTCAGTAGCGCCCTCGTGCCGGAACTTGCCTGCTACATCGGGCATATCGAAAGTTTCGTTACCGCCACTGCGCCGCTTTCGGAAATGCTGCGCGACCAGATTCTTCCGGGCGACGAAGCCGTCGCCGACACGCGCCATGTGCTCGATTACTATCGCAAGAGCGCCGAAGGCCGGATGCTTTTCGCGGGTCGCGAAGCGTATTTCGGCATGCCGAAGGACATCGCGCGGCTCGTGCGCCCGCGCATGCTGCGCGTGTTTCCACAACTCTGCGACATACCGACGGAATACGCCTGGAGCGGCACGGTCGGCATTACCGTCACCCGCATGCCGCATTTTGGCCGCGTCGGCGAGCGTCTCGTATTTGCGCACGGCTATTCCGGTCAGGGTGTCTCGCTTGCAACGCTTGGGGGACGACTGCTCGCGGAAGCCACGCTGGGACACCAGGAGCGCTTCGACGTCTTCGCACGCGTGCCGGCGCGCGCTTTTCCCGGCGGACAGACGCTGCGGAAGCCGCTCCTCGCCGCCGGCCTCTTTGCCTTCAAACTCGCCGACGCCCTGTAATTAGATCCCTGCCGTCGTTTCGTTCCGCTGCAGTTTGAGGAGAGAGAAATTGACAAACTCAAATATGCAAAGCGCGGTTGTCGGCGGCGAGCACGGCTTCGTGCATGGTCTCCGAGAGCGTTGGATGCGGAAATATCGTCGCTGCAAGCTCCGCGTCGGTTGCCTCGAGAGTGCGCGCGATAGCGTAGCCCTGGATGAGTTCCGTCACTTCCGCGCCGATCATGTGCGCCCCCAGAAGCTCGCCCGTATCGGCATCGAACACGGTCTTCACCAACCCCTCCGGATCGCCGAGCGCGATCGCCTTGCCGTTCCCAATAAAAGGAAAGCGTCCGACCTTGACGTTGCGGCCGGCGCCTTTCGCTGCCGCCTCCGTCATGCCGACGCTCGCTACCTGCGGCCAGCAGTACGTACAACTTGGTATCTTTGAAACATCGAGCGGATGCACACCTTTGACGCCGGCGATACGCTCAGCCACAATGACACCTTCGTGCATACCTTTGTGTGCAAGCCAGGGCGGCCCGACGAGATCGCCGATGGCGTACACGCCGCGCACGCCGGTTTCGCCCCATTCGTTTATCACCACATGGGTTTTATCGACCTTGATGCCCGCCTGTTCGAGGCCAATGTTCTCCACGTTGCCGACGATGCCGACGGCGAGGATCGCCCGCTCCGCCGCCAGTGTTTCGGTTTTTCCGTCGCTCGCTTTCAACGTGGCGCTGATTTCGTTGCCGCGTTTCTCCAGTCTTTCCACGGTGGTACGAGGTTTGATTACCATTCCTTGTTTTGCGAGGGCTTTTGCGGCAAACTGCGAAATCTCTTCGTCCTCGACGGGGAGTATGCGGTCGAGGACTTCCACCACCGTCACCTCGCTGCCGAGCGTTCGGAAAAAGCTTGCAAATTCGATACCGATCGCGCCCGAGCCGACAACCAGCAAGGATTTCGGAACGACGTCGGGGATCATTGCCTCGCGGTAGGTCCACACGCGCTTGCCGTCAGCCTCGAGCCCTGGCAGCGAACGCGCGCGAGCGCCAGTTGCCAGCACGATGTTCTTCGCTTCGAGTTGGCGGTTGCCGTTCTTTGTTGCAACCGCGACCTTGTCCTGTCCCGCCAGCTTCGCTTCGCCGTACACGACTTCGATCCGGTTCTTCTTCATCAGGAAGGCAACGCCGTTCGACAACTGCGCCGCCACCTTGCGCGAACGCTCCACGACCTTGGCAATGTCGAAGCGGAAATTGTCCGCGGCGAAGCCAAACTCGGAGAGCCGGTGCATCAGGTGCCAGATTTCCGAAGCACGGAGCAGCGCCTTGGTTGGAATGCAGCCCCAGTTGAGACAGATACCCCCCAGCCGGTCGCGCTCGACGATGGCGGTCTTCAATCCAAGCTGTGCGGCGCGGATGGCGCACACATACCCGGCAGGCCCGCTCCCGATCACGACCACGTCGTAGGCTTCCGCCATTGTTCAACCCTCGATGATGCCGGTGACGAGTACGAAAGCGAGTGCGGGCATGAGGAAGAAAACGGTATAGACGAACGATGTCACCGCAAACTTGATCAGGCTGATCACCCAGCCTTGGCCGTAAAAGCGCCGGATGGCGATCAACAGATAGACTCCGGCGGCAAGAAAAAACAATTCCGCGACAATTCCGCCGGCAAGCAATTGCGCCGCTCCGATGGCCACGATCAGAAGGGCGAAGACGAAGCTGTGAAACACCAGCGAGAACACCAAATGATCGACGAAATAGAATTTGCGGCGCTGCCGCCAATAAAACAGCGCGAGCAGCAGCGCGAAGAGCGGGAGAAGCAGAAAAAATACACGCGGTATCCAGGTCGTGAACGGGCCGTTCAGCGCGGCGGGATCGCGCGCAAGCTTTTCGACCATGGCCAGCGCATTGCGCGCCATCCAGCCATGCTTGTCGTTGCCAACGGCTTTCAGAACATCGGCTTTTAATTCGGCGATGCGCGCCCATCCTTCAGGCGTGATTCGCTGGTGAAACCGCCCAATAGGTTCGAAGAAATGTACGTGTGTCGTCAGGCCGGAATGCGAACCGGGAGAAAGATTTTTGTCATGGGCCTTCTGGGCGACGATCGCCGGCATGGGTGTCAATTTGCCGTTCGACAGAATTTCCAGGCGGCCGTTTGGCAGTGCGATCACGTTATAGGCGTTGGGCACTTCCTGGAGTTCGATCTGAAAGAGCGCAATCCCGGCGGCCGACAGTACGAGAAAAAACAGGAGAGACGTAAAGAGATAGAGCCTGAGCGCCGGCATATAGGGACGCGTGCGTCCCTCGCGAAAGGCGAGCGGGAGTTCCCCAGGCTGGAAGAGCAACGCAAAAAAAGTGCGCAACACCCGGCTATCGAAACTGCCGAGCTCGCTTGCGACATCGTGGAGCAGATGCCAGAGCGTATGGCGATGTGTGTCGCGTTCCTGTCCACACACGGCGCAGTAATCGGCCAGCACCGGTGCGCCGCAGTTTTTGCACTTGACCGGCTTTGCGCCGCGCTCCGCAAGTGCCGAAGCCGCCAGCTCCACGGCCGCCGCGCCGCCAAGTTCGGCGATGGCGCCAAAATCGTCCGTCATGGCGGTGATCATTCCGATCCTCACTCAAAGGAAGGATGGAACGAACGTACGCTCCGGTCGAGCATCACAGCAGCATGGCGGCGGGATCTTCCACAAAACGCCGGAACTGTTCGAGAAAACGCGCGCCGGTGGCACCGTCGATCACGCGATGATCGCACGACATGGTCACGGTCATGACCGTGGCCGCTTCGACTTTGCCCGCGCTCACGACGGCGCGGCTCTCGCCCGCGCCGACCGCCAGTATCGCCGCGTGCGGGGGATTGATAATCGCGGTGAACTCGCGGATCCCGAACATCCCGAGGTTGGAGATGGCGAAGGTGCCGCCCTCATATTCCTGCGGCTTCAGCTTTTTCGCACGTGCGCGTTGGGCCAGCGACTTCACTTCTGCCGAGATGACGGCGAGGCCCTTTTGCTCGGCGCGGAAAACGATGGGCGTGATGAGACCGAAGTCGAGCGCGACGGCGACGCCGATATCGGCATGGTTATGACGCAACATCGCCGTTTCGGTCCAGCTCGCATTCACCTCCGGCACGCGCATCAAGGCAAGCGCGGCCGCCTTCACGACGAAATCATTGACGGACAGCTTGTACGCACCCTCCGTCGTGGGCGATGCCGCATTCAACCGCGCGCGTGCCGCGAGCAGCTGGTCGATGCGGCAGTCAATTGTGAGGTAATAATGCGGAATGATCGTCTTTGCCGATTGCAGGCGCCGGGCGATCGACCGGCGCATGGTATCATGCGGCAGTTCCTCGAATTCGCCGGTTTTGAAAAACAGCTTCGCGTCGGGAATGGGCGCCAATCCGAAAGCCACGCTCGCGGATGGTGCGGACGGTTTGACACCGCGGGCGTCCTCGCCCGCTACGGACGCGAGGCCCGTGCTCCCTAATTCCGTTTTTTCGATATCGGCCTTGACGATGCGTCCGCGCGGACCCGTGCCTTTAACGACGCTGAGATCGATGCCGGCGGTCGCTGCGAGGCGCTTTGCAAGGGGTGTCGCAAAAATTCGCCCCTTCCCCCCGCTTTCGCGCCGTGTCGGCACGTGCGATTGCGCAACCACCGCTTCGCGAATGGATTGCATGGCCGAGGCGATATTGCCATTTCCGCTCGCGGACTTCGCAGGCGGAGAAGTCTCCTTTGCCGGTTCGGTTTTGTTCGGCGGCGGCACCGCGGCCGCCGATTCATTTTCGCCTTCGCCAAGCAGCACGGCGATGGGCTGGTTAACTTTCACACCCTCGCTGCCCTCAGGGACGAGAATTTTCCCGATACGGCCTTCGTCGACGGCTTCGAATTCCATGGTTGCCTTGTCGGTCTCGATTTCGGCCAGAACGTCGCCCGAATGGACCTCGTCACCTTCCTTGACAAGCCATTTGGCGAGTTTGCCCTCTTCCATGGTCGGCGAAAGCGCAGGCATGAGAATTTGCGTCGGCATTCAGCCCTCGCTCGGCAGCGGCGCGAGGTCGCCGATGTGCCGTTCCCAGTTGCGGCCGTCGAATTCCGTTGTCAGCACCATGCGAAACGCTTCGGCGTCGAGGCAGCGGAAATTCACGCTATAACCATCAGGATGCGATCGCGGCACGTAAAAGGATTTGATGCCGCAGATGCTGCAAAAAAAATGTTTGGCGGTACCGGTATTAAACACATAGGTCTTGAGCGTCGTTTTCCCGGCGAGCAATCGAAAGCGCGATCTCGGGACGATCAGGTGCAGATATCCCGCCATGCGGCAGATCGAGCAATTGCAGGCTTGGACTTCCACTTCATCGGGCGCGAGCACCGCGAACCGCACGGCGCCGCAATGACAGCCGCCTTTTTTCCAGCTTGAGCCGTCACCGCTTCGCTTCACCGCAATTACTCGCGATAGAGAACGGATTTCGCCGCGGCGATCACCTCATCAAGGCTCGGCAGCGCGAGCTTTTCGAGGTTCGCGGCGTAAGGCATTGGCACGTCTTTCCCGGTGACCTTGAGGGGCGGTGCATCAAGGTAATCGAAAGCGTGCTCGACGATCTGCGCGGCGATCTCGGAGCCGATGGAGCAGATGGGCCAGCCCTGCTCCACCGACACGATACGGTTCGTCTTCTTCACCGATTGAAGAATCGTGGCGACGTCAAGCGGGCGCAGGGATCGGAGATCGATCAGCTCGGCTTCAATGCCTTCGGCCGCAAGCTTTTCCCCGGCCTCCATGATGAGACCGACGCTGATCGAATGGGCAACAAGTGTCACATGTGCGCCTTCGCGGATCACGCGCGCTTTTCCGATCGGTACAAGGTAATCATCGAGCTTCGGAACCGGGAAGGAACGGCCATAGACGATCTCGTTTTCGAGAAAGATCACCGGATTGGGATCGCGGATGGCGGATTTGAGCAGACCCTTGGCATCGGCGGCGAAATACGGGGATACGACCTTCAGCCCCGGAATATGGGCGTACCAGGCGCTGTAGTCCTGGCTGTGCTGCGCTGCCACCCGCGCGGCGGCTCCGTTAGGCCCGCGGAACACGATCGAGCAACCCATCTGCCCGCCTGACATGTAACGCGTTTTTCCCGCGGAATTGATCAGCTGATCCATAGCCTGCATGGCGAAGTTCATGGTCATGAACTCAACGATCGGCTTCAGTCCTGCAAAGGCAGCCCCGATGCCCAGTCCCGCAAAACCATGCTCTGTGATGGGGGTGTCGATCACGCGCCTCGGCCCAAATTCATCGAGCAGTCCCTGGCTCACCTTGTACGCGCCCTGATACTGCGCGACCTCCTCCCCCATCAGGAACACGTCCTGGTCGCGGCGCATCTCCTCCGCCATCGCGTCGCGCAACGCTTCCCGCACGGTCATGCTGGCGAATTCCGTCCCGTGAGGCGCTACCGGTTCGGCAATCTGTACCTTTTCCTTGGGACCGCGACCGCCGACTTGATGGGGGGCCTCGCCCGCCTGGTCGGGTCTCGACTCGGCCTTGCCGTCGTGGGCAACGACTTTATCCGGGTCTCTGCCGCTTTTTTTCGCCTCCGGCGATGCGGGCGCGGACGCCCGAATTCCCGGTTCGGATTTCGACTGATTCGCTGGGGCCTCGCCGTCCTGCACCAGTTCTGCTATCGGCTGGTTGACCTTCACGCCCTCGGTACCTTCGGGAATAAGGATTTTGCCGATCCGACCTTCGTCGACGGCTTCGAATTCCATCGTTGCCTTGTCGGTCTCGATTTCAGCCAGCACGTCGCCGGAATGGACCTCGTCGCCTTCCTTGACCAGCCATTTGGCGAGCTTGCCCTCCTCCATGGTGGGCGAGAGCGCGGGCATGAGAATCTGGATCGACATGCAGGCCTAGCCAAGCACGTCGGTGTATAGCTCTGCCGGCGCCGGCTCCGGGCTTTCCGTGGCGAATTCCGCCGCCATGTTGACAATAGCGCGCACGTTCTTGTCGAGCGCCTTTAGCTCTTCCTCACTTGCCTGTCCGCGCGCGACCAGCTTCTGGCCGTAATGTTCGATGGGATCGCGCCTTTCGCGCACGCTCTGCACCTCTTCGCGCGTACGGTACTTGGCGGGATCGGACATCGAGTGGCCCCGGTAACGATAGGTCTTCATCTCAAGGATGATCGGGCCTTTGCCGCCGCGCGCCCACCCGACTGCTTTCCTGCCGGCGGCAAACACGGCCTCCACGTCCATTCCGTCCACTTCTTCACCCGGTATGTTGAATGAGGCGCCGCGCTTATAGAGCTCGGCCTGCGCACTGGAGCGCTCGACGCTCGTTCCCATTGCATAGCGGTTGTTCTCGATAATGTACACGACGGGCAGCTTCCACAGCTCCGCCATGTTGAACGACTCGTACACCTGCCCCTGATTGGCGGCGCCGTCGCCGAGATAGGTCAGCGAAACGGCCTGGTTGTCGCGGTACTTGTCGGCGAAGGCGAGGCCCGTTCCGATCGGGACTTGCGCGCCCACGATGCCGTGCCCCCCAAAGAAGTTCTTCTCACGGCTGAACATGTGCATCGAGCCGCCCTTGCCTTTGGAATATCCGGCAAAACGGCCCGTCAGTTCCGCCATCACACCTTTCGGATCCATGCCGGTCGCAAGCATGTGGCCGTGGTCGCGATACGCTGTGATAACCTGGTCGCCCGGCTGGAGCGCGGCCTGCATACCGACCACCACCGCTTCCTGCCCAATGTAAAGATGACAAAAGCCGCCAATCAGGCCCATCCCGTAAAGCTGACCCGCCTTCTCCTCGAAGCGGCGGATGAGCAGCATGTCTTCGTAAAGTTTGCGGGCAAAGGCGGCCTCGGTGGCTGCCGCCCCGGCAACGCTCGCCTCGGTCTTGCTGACTGCCGCCATGTCGTAATTCGCGCCGCACGAGGAACGGGCGCGTTGTCGCAAGCGATCCCCGATTTGGCAAGCTGCGGACACCCTTCCGCCGCGCGCCGTCTAAGGAGCCCGGCTAGTGCCGTTCGCGGGGGACAGCCACCTGGCCGGGCGTGCTGCCCAGCATCTGCTCGCGCGCGAGTTCCTCAACCAGATCGGGATCTTCGGCGCCGTTCTTCAAAAGCTGGATACGGTGCTCGAGGCGGCTGCGTTGATCGCCTAGAGTAGCGAGGCGCTCTTCCTGAACCGAGAGGCGGGCACTGACATCGGCAAGCGCAATCAGACCGCGCGTGCCCCAGATCGCGTAATACCCGAAGTAGAGAATCGCCGCCGCCGATATGGCCGGTATCACGAGAATGCCAAAGAATCGCGTCACGCTGTGTCTGATTCGCATGAGCCGACCGAATCATAGTGCGATTCGTGCCGTCAAGCGAAATGTCGTTAACGCAAAATGCCTTTGCCCGCGTAGAGCGCCTGATCATCGAGCTGTTCTTCGATGCGCAGGAGCTGGTTGTACTTGGCAAGGCGCTCGGAGCGCGCGAGCGAGCCGGTCTTGATCAGCCCGCAATTCGTCCCCACCGCCAGGTCGGCGATCGTCGTGTCCTCGGTTTCGCCGGAGCGGTGCGAGACCACCGCACGATATCCCGCATGTTGCGCCATCTCCACCGTTTCCAGCGTCTCGCTTAGGCTGCCGACCTGATTCGGCTTGACGAGAATCGCATTGGCTATTCCCTCGGCAATGCCGCGTTTCAGCCGGTCAACATTGGTGACAAAGAGATCGTCACCGACGAGGAGGATCTGTCGGCCAAGCATTTCGGTGAGCGCCGACCAGCCTTGCCAATCGTCCTCCGCCATTCCGTCCTCGATCGAGACAATCGGGTAACGCCGGGTGAGATCGGCATAAACGTGTGCGAGCTGATCCGCGCCGAGCGTTCGCCCTTCTCCCTCGAGCGTATATTTGCCGGACGTGAAGAATTCGGTCGAAGCCGGATCCAGCGCGAGCGCGACGTCCTCCCCGGGCCGATATCCCGCCTTCTCGATGGCTCTTACAATAAAGCCGAGCGCTTCATCGGCGTTCTTCAACGCCGGTGCAAAACCGCCCTCGTCACCCACATTTGTATTGTGTCCGGCATCGGCGAGCGCCGCTTTTAGCGTGTGAAACACTTCTGCCCCCACGCGCAGAGCTTCGCGGAAATTCGCGGCGCCCACGGGCAGGATCATGAATTCCTGAAAATCGATGGCGTTGTCGGCGTGAACCCCACCATTGATAATGTTCATCATCGGCACTGGTAGGAGGCGGGCATTCGGGCCGCCGAGATAACGGTACAGCGGCAGTTCGCGCGCGCCGGCGGCCGCTTTGGCCACGGCAAGGGAAACGCCGAGGACGGCGTTGGCGCCGAACCGCGCCTTGTTGCTCGTTCCATCCAAGGTTCGCATGATCCGGTCGATCCGGATCTGGTCTTCGGCATCCATTCCGCCAATGGCATCGAAGATTTCGCGATTGACCGCCTCCACCGCCCGCTGGACACCCCTGCCGCCATATCGGGTGCGGCCATCGCGCAACTCGACCGCTTCGTGCGCGCCGGTCGAGGCGCCGGAGGGGACCGCGGCGCGACCGAAGGAGCCATCCTCCAGCCGCACATCCACTTCGACCGTGGGGTTTCCCCGGCTATCGAGGATTTCGCGGGCAACAATGTCGATGATCGCTGTCATTCAGGTATCCGCGGCCGGGCAGCCTTTCCAGCTTCTAGGAGATGATCGGCCGTTCAGCAATGAGAGGCGGGCCGCTCCATCGACACCCCGGCGCGGCTGGAACGGCGCGGAAAACGCACTGTTTTGCTATTGTCATTTCGACGGCAGATATCGTAGGTGTTCGGCCGGTGACGAACCAACACTCGGCGTAACAGGAACAGGTGAGGTGGGTAATGTCTGAAAGTGCCAAACCGCGCGAGAAGAAGAAGCGTCTTCTGACGCGCGAACAGCAGGCGATGTGGCGGCGCGACAACCGTGCTGCCATGAAGGGGAAGCCGAAGGAAGAGAAAAGGGCGGCCAAGGAGAAGCTGAAATCGAAGCTGCAGGCCATGAGCGAGGGCGAACGCGCGACGCTCATTAAGGACTTGCAGGCCAAATGGGACGCGCTCCCCGCGGCGGAGAAGCAGGCGCTAGAACGCGAGGAAAAGAACCGCGTACGCGAGAAGCGCAAGGGCAAGAAGGCGCACGCGGCGCAGGAGGACGACGACGAGTAGGCGCGCCCCGCGCCCGCTTTCATTTGCAGTAGAATAGTCCCCGAATCGCAGCCGCGCAGAGGGGACCCATGCTCGCATTACCATCCATTCTGGTCACGGCCGGGGTCACCATCCTGGCGGTGATTTTTTACATGGCGACAGCCTGGCGCGTAGGCACGATGCGCGAAAGGCACAATATCGCCGCACCGGCAGTTACCGGCCACCCGGAATTCGAGCGCGCGTATCGTGTACAGATGAACACGCTGGAAGCCATGCCCGTGTTTCTGCCCACGTTGTGGATAGCGGCATATTACTTTTCGCGCGCGCCGCTGTTGGCGCCCGCACTCGGGCTCGTGTGGATCGTGGGCCGCGTCATATACATGCAGGCCTACATGGCAGATCCGGCCAAACGTAGCCTCGGCTTTACGATTTCCGCGCTGGCAACAATCGGGCTCCTGCTGCTCGCCATCGCCGGTATCGTGATGTCCTGGAGCTCCACCACCACGATTTAGCACTCACGCCAGCGAAACGGGGATACGCGCAGCCTGACGTTTGTGTGGTCGCTGGCTCCGTCCCGACGTATCCAGCTTTAAGCGCGGCCAGACGTGCGCGATTTTGCGATGCGGTCGATGGCGACGAGTTGGTCGAGAAGCGCCGGCACGTCGCGAAGATCCAGCATATTTGGTCCATCCGACGGCGCGTGGTCCGGATCCTGATGCGTTTCCATGAATACCGCCGCGCAGCCCACCGCCACCGCGGCGCGCGCTAGGTAGGGCACCATCTCCCGGTCCCCGCCGCTCGATTCACCGCGGCCGCCCGGTTGCTGTACCGAATGAGTCGCATCGAACACCACGGGCGCGCCGATATTCGCCATGATGGGAAGGGCACGGAAATCCGAAACCAGCGTGTTGTAGCCAAAGCTCGCGCCACGCTCGGTGACGAGCACGTTCGGGTTGCCCGCGCCAGTGATCTTCGCCACCACATTGGCCATGTCCCATGGTGCTAGAAACTGTCCCTTTTTGACATTTATCGTCCTGCCGGTCCGGGCCGCAGCAACAAGCAAATCCGTCTGGCGGCACAAGAATGCCGGGATCTGCAGGACGTCCACGGCTTCGGCTACTGAGGCGCACTGTCCCTGCTCATGCACATCAGAAAGGATCGGAACGCCGAGGCTCTCGCGAATCTCGGCAAAAATGGGGAGCGAGCGTTCGAACCCAAGCCCGCGTGCGCCGAACGCGCTGGTGCGGTTTGCCTTGTCGAAACTCGTCTTGTAAATCAGACCAACGCCCGCTTTCGCGGCGATTTCCTTCAGCGCCGAAGCCATTTCGAAGGCGTGTTCGCGGCTTTCGAGCTGGCACGGTCCCGCGATCAAGACAACCGGCAGTGCGTTTCCGATCTCGACGGACGCGACGCGGACGACGGGGTTGGGATGAAGCGCCATCGAATTCTAAACGAGACGGCTCTGGTGGACCGCAGCGGCGATAAAGGAAGCGAACAACGGATGTGGCAACAGCGGCCGCGATTTGAGCTCCGGGTGAAACTGCACGCCGACAAACCAGGGGTGGTCCGGGATTTCCATGATTTCAGGCAATCGGCCGTCGGGCGACCATCCGGAGACCACGAAACCATGCTCGGCAAGCTGGCGCGTATATCCTGCGTTCACTTCATAACGGTGCCGGTGGCGTTCTCTGATTTCGGTGCCGCCGTAGATTTCGGCGACCCGGCTACCGGGATTGAGAATTGCAGGATAGGCGCCGAGACGCATCGTGCCGCCAAGATCGCCGCCCTGTTCTCTCGTCTCGAGCGCGTTGCCTTTGGTCCATTCCGTCATTAGCGCAATCACCGGATGACGCGGCTGAGAAATCTCCGTCGAGCCCGCGCCGTCGAGTCCGGCAAGATCGCGCGCCACTTCGATCACCGCCATGTGCAGTCCGTAGCAGATGCCGAAAAACGGGACGCGCCGCTCGCGCGCAAAACGCACCGCTCGTATCTTTCCTTCCGTACCGCGCTCGCCAAAACCGCCCGGCACGAGAATGCCGTCCACACCCTCCAGATAGACCGCCGCGTCGTCGCGCTCGAAAATCTCGCTGTCGATCCACTCCATGTCGACCCGCACGTTGTTGGCCAGACCGCCATGTGTCAACGCCTCGGAAAGCGATTTGTACGAATCCTTCACCTGCATGTATTTGCCGACGACCGCGATGCGCACCTCGCTCTCGGGGTTCTTCACGCAATCGACCACGCGCTTCCACCGCGAAAGATCGGGTTCCGGCGCGTTCTCGATACCGAACACCTTCAGCACCTGCGTGTCGAAATCCTGCGCATGGAAACTAAGCGGCGCCTCGTAAATGGTGGAGAGATCGGGTGCCGAGATCACGCGCTCCGGGCGTACGTTGCAGAACAATCCAATTTTTTTGCGCTCCTCGTCGGGGATCGGTACGCCGGCCCGGCACAGAAGCACGTCGGGCTGTATACCGATCGAGCGCAGTTCCTTCACCGAGTGCTGGGTGGGTTTGGTCTTCAATTCCCCCGCGGTCTCGATGAAGGGTACGAGCGTGAGGTGCACGAAGGCGGCGCCTTCACGACCCAGTTCGTTGCCAAGCTGGCGAATGGCTTCGAAGA
>DATAQZ010000018.1:0-3996 GCA_036264415.1 Rhizomicrobium sp.
GGCGATGGACCTCGACGGGCTCAAAGCTGTGCTCGCAGCGATGCACGATGGCCGGATTCGTTGCGTTGCTGTGGATACTACGACGCCTTCCGCCTTTGCCCACGAGCTGATCAACGCCAAGCCCTACGCCTTCCTCGACGACGCCGGCCTGGAGGAGCGGCGCGCTCGCGCGGTCCAGTTGCGCGGGGTTCTGCCAGATGCCGAGCTCGGCGAAGCAGGCCGCCTTTCACAGGAAGCGATCGACGAAATCCGGCAGGAAATCTGGCCCGACATTCGCGACGAACACGAGCTTCATGACCTGTTCTGCGCTCTGGTCGTTGTCCCAGTCGAAACGCTTTGCCGTCCGGGTGCGCGGGACTGGGACATATTTCTTGCCCGTCTGGAGCGGTCAGGGCGCGTTTTGACGGCCAAACGCCGGGAAATGGCGTATTTTGTCGCGGCCGAACGGGCTCAATGGCTTAGCCAGCTGTGGCAGGATGTGGATTTCTCTGTGGAAATGTTGAAAATCCCGGGAGAAATACCCCAGGACAGTGACATTCTGCGGAAAACGTTACAGGGATGGTTACAAATTACGGGGCCTGTGACCTCCGCTGCCATTGCTGCGCAATTAGGCGTCGATCCAACAGCTGTGTTTCAGCAAATGGTCCACCTTGAATCGAGTGGAACGATCCTGCGCGGAGTGTTCGAGGGGCGGCATGGGCGAGAATCTGTGCCCGACACTGAGATTGAATGGTGCGAGCGGCGCATCCTGCAGCGCATTCATCGCCGCACACTCGCCACGCTGCGCAAACAGATTGAGCCGGTGACGCCGGCCGTCTATATGCGCTTTCTGCTCGACTGGCAGCACCTTGGAGAGCAGCGCCAGGTCAGCGGCGAACAGGGACTGCTCGAAGTGCTGCGCGGACTCGAAGGATTCGAAGCACCCGCGGCGGAATGGGAGCGTTCTATCCTGCCGCAGCGGGTCGCGGGCTACGATCCACGGTGGCTCGACGCCCTTTGCCTGACCGGGACAGTGGGATGGGGCCGCATCTCGCCGCATGCGGCATTCACCGACGCTGCCGACGGAAATGGGAACCGGGGCCCGCGCCGTGTGGTGCCCACGAGCATGGCGCCGGTGACGTTTTTCATTCGCGAAGAGGCGCTGTGGATGGATTTGTGCCTGTCGCAGCGACAAATTCCGGAAACGAATCTCAACGCATGCCTGAGCGACCTGGCCAATCGCATTCGCTCGCTTCTCGGCGACCGGGGCGCGATGTTCGCCGGCGACCTGATCCGCACTGCCGGCGCTCCGGGCGAAGAGGTCCACCGCGCTCTGTGGGAACTTGTCGCAGCCGGCGTGGTGAATGCCGATGGATTCGACAGCCTGCGCGTGCTGATCGATCCGCGCCGCAAACGGGCTTTCACCGGTCCCGGCAGCACAAAGACCAGCGCGCGTCACGCCTCCGGGCGATGGGCGCTGCTCGCCGAGCCTGAGGAGCCGGTTCCGGTCGGCGAGTTGAAGCACCGCGACGCCGAAGCTGCCGCTGGTGCCGCCGCGCGTCGCGACCAGCAGATTGAGTCCGCCTGCCGCATGCTTCTTCGCCGTTACGGCGTTGTGGTGCGCGATGGGCTGGCGCGCGAAACAACCGTCCCGCCCTGGCGTGAGTTGGCCGGTATGTTCCGCCGCCTTGAAGCTCGCGGCATCGTGCGCGGGGGGCGGTTTGTTTCCGGATTCGGCGGCGAGCAGTTTGCGCTGCCCGAAGCTGCCGATGCTCTGCGTTCGAACCGCGCCCGCACTTTGGCGGACATGCCGGCCCTTACCCTTGCGGCCGCTGATCCGATGAATCTGGTGGGCATCGTGATTCCAGGCGAGCGTCCGGCCTCGATCGCCGGCAACACCGTCACGCTGCCTCTGCCACTCACCGAGGTCGAGACGGCAGTGATCGAGATGCCTGCGCCCCAGACGTTCGCGTTCGGCGCCACGCCGCTGGAAGGCGGAGCCATTGCCTGAGCCGCGTTCCGCGTCCGCCACGTCAGAAAACAAGGCCCTGGTCGAGGGCGATGATTTCTATCGCGAAGGTCCTTACGTTGTGTTCACCGAGGCCTACCATCGGCGGCGCGGGTATTGCTGCGGGTCGGGCTGCCGCCATTGCCCGTGGCGGGACAAGGTTTCAGAAGCGGCGAATGAAAATAATCCTTAGCGTCGCATCGTAATGAGATTTCGTTCTACGCGAACTTGCTGACGAATGGGTTAGGGCAGTTTTGCCGCTTCGGCTTTGGGATTCCAGTGATCGCGCCCGGCGAGAAATACTTTTGGCTGGAACTGGCGGGCGTCTTTCGCGCTGAGTCGACGAACCCAGTTTGCGCGCGACGACGTTGCTGCGCCTGGGCCGGTGTTGGCGAATTCAGCGAACCAGGCGGTTTTTTCGTTGGCCTCTTTGCCCCAGTTGTTCCAGCCTTCGGTACGAATATCGGCGGGTAAATCAGTGCGGATGAAGACGACGCGCGCGTAGGGACGCCAGGGGCGGCCGAGAAAAATCCCGGTGCGCTTGCCTTCCGGGCCTCCGTTGGTCGGGAGTTCGGTTGGCGGTCGGGTTGTCACCCTGCTGTTGACGATGACGTAGCCGGTGGATTGATCGGGAGAGGTTCGAGATTGCGCGGTGAGATAGCCGGGACCATTCGCGTGGATCTCGGAGTGATCGAAGACGGCGGCGGCGTTGCCGAAGATGAAGTCGATGACGCCCTCGATGTACGAGTCGACGTAGTACTGGCGGCCGTAGTCGGCGAAGAGCGTGTCCTGATAGCCGAGGAAGCGGCAATGTTTGAAGACGGCACGATCGGCGCGGACGACGATGGCAACTGCCTGGCCGGTGTTGCCGGCGGAATTCTCAAACGTGACGTTATCGGCCTCGAATCCGGCGCCGTCCACTTCGACGGTTTCGGTGAAGAAGGTTCCGCCGGCCTGTTTTGCGTTCAGGCTGTTCGTGATGACGACGTCTTCCGGGCCGTGGCCCGTGCCGATGAGCGCGATGTTCGTGTGGTTCTGCGTGATGTTGAGGCGCTCGTGGTAAGTGCCAGGCGCGATCTCAATAAAGACGCGGCCACCTGGGCCGGCGAAAGGATGATGATCGAGAGCCATCTGAATGGTGGGAAATTCCGTGGTGCCTTCGATGCCGGTCTTCACATCGGGCGAGACGCGCACGTGGACATCCTGCGCGTGAAGGGCGATGCAGAGGACGAGAGGGAGCAGACGCGTGAGGCGCATCGATTCATAGTGTGCCGCTAGCTCGAGGGAAAAGCTACTCTGGTGGAGTGTTTCGGATGGAGGAAAGGATTGCGGATGAAGACTGCCGGGATTGTGCTGGCCACATTGATTGCCGGGTTCGGTGCGTGCGGGATGCAAGCGCAGACGCCGAGCGATGGCAGCGGCGCTTATGCGACGGGGAAATATCGGAATCTTTTTAAAGAGGACGGTCATTCGGAGAAGGAAATTCACGCGAAGATCGAGGCCGCATACCAGCAGTTATTCCACGGCGAACCTGAGGCGCAGTCGGTGGTGTTTGCCGCCGGCTCAAATGCGAACGGGCCGCTGATGTACCTGACCGACTGGAATAACAAGGACGTGCGGACGGAAGGCATGTCGTACGGGATGATGATCGCGGTGGAGCTGAACAAGAAGGCGGAGTTCGACGCGCTGTGGAACTGGGCGATGACCTATATGTACGTCAGCGATCCGAAAGCGCCGAGCTACGAATACTTCGCGTGGTCGTGCAAGCCCGATGGGACGCACAATTCCGAAGGCGCGGCGCCGGATGGCGAATCCTACTTCGCGATGGCTTTACTGTTCGCAGGGAATCGCTGGCCGGGTGGCAAGGGTATCTACGACTATCACGCGGAGGCGCTGAAGCTGCTGCACGCGATGGTGCATCGCGAGGTGATCACGGCGCCGGGTCCGGGGGGGCCGCACAGCGTGGGCACGGAGTTCAACCAGGATCCGCCGATGGTGAAGTTTGTGCC
>DATAQZ010000044.1:0-2129 GCA_036264415.1 Rhizomicrobium sp.
GATCTCGGGCCGCATGACGCGCTGGTGATGCGCAACCATGGGCTACTCACCTGCGGCGCCACCATCCAGCAGGCGTTCAATACAATGTATCAGCTCGAACTATCGTGCCGATCGCAGGTCGACGCCATGGCGGCGCGCACCGAGCTGACGCTCCCGGGCGAGAACGTGCTGGCGCATACCGCGCATCTCTATCAGCCGGGCACGCGACGGCCTTACGGCGTGCTGGAATGGCCGGCCATGCTGCGCCTCCTCGCCGCGACCGAGAAGAGCTCGGGCTATCCGCCGTATTGGCACTGAGCGCGAGCCGTGCCGAAACTGTCCGCGATGGTCATCACCCGCAACGCGGCGGCGAATATCGGCGATTGCCTCGACAGCGTCGGCTTCTGCGACGAGCGGATCGTATGTGATGCGCCTGTTCCGCCCCGGCGAAGCGGGGGAGGGGAGCGGCGCGAAGCGGGATTGAGGGAGCGCGCAAATCCGCTTTCCATCTTGTGCCGGACTGGTAGAGATCTGCGGTTTGCATCAGCACGTTGTCGGAGGCGATGAGATGCGATCGAGCAAGGACCGGATTTTGACGACGCACGTTGGCAGCCTTCCCCGCCCGAGCGACCTTGTCGGGCTTTATAGAGAAAACGCGCCTGATCAAAAGCTATTGCCCCGTCTGCGATCCGCGATTGCAGACGTGGTCGGGCAACAAACCAAATTGGAAATCGATATCGTCAATGACGGCGAGTTCGGCAAGGCTATGCGGAGCGCAATGGATTTCGGCGCCTGGTGGTCCTACGTCTATCCTCGCCTGGCCGGCTACGAACTGCGCGAGGAGGAGAAGAAGAAGGGCCGCAGCGCCTGGACCTTCGGCAGCAAGGAACGCAAGGAGTTCGCTGAGTTCTACGCCGCCGAGGCGAGTGCCGCCGCAACGGCGTCGCAGGGCGGCACGAGCACGGCGCAGCTATACGGCCTCGTCTGCACCGCTCCAGTCAAGTACGTCGGCCACATCGCTCTCCAGCGCGACATCGACAACCTGGCGACCGCTGTCCGCACCGCTCGCGTAGAAGAGGCATTTATGACCGCGGTGTCGCCGGCGACACTTCAGATATTGCCGAACGCGTATTACAAAAACGCAGAGGATTACACCTGGGCCTTAGCCGAAGCGATTCGCGAGGAATACAAGGCCATCGTCGACGCTGGTTTCATCCTGCAGATCGACGATCCGGCGCTCGTTGACATTTACGACTGGTGGTTCTCGATGAACGACGACATCGCGGGATTCCGCAAGTGGGCGGCGTTTCAGGTCGAGGCCGTGAACCACGCGCTCGAAGGTATCCCCGAGGATCGCGTTCGCTTTCACATCTGTTGGGGAAGCTGGCACGGTCCGCACAAGGGAGACGTCGGGCTCAAGCACGTGGTTGACCTTCTGCTCAAGGTAAAGGCGCAGGCCTACGTGATCGAAGCCGCCAATGTGCGCCATGAACACGAGTGGAAAATCTGGCAGACGACCAAGCTGCCTGAGGGTAAACTTCTCATCCCAGGCGTGGTGAGCCACGCCACCAACGTTCTCGAACACCCCGAGCTTGTTGCCGACCGGCTTGTCCGCTTCGCGAAAACTGTCGGCCGCGAGAACGTAATTGCCGGGACCGATTGCGGTCTGGGCGGGCGCGTCCACCCGCAGATTGCTTGGGCGAAACTTGAAGCGCTATCGGAAGGCGCCAAACTGGCAAGCCAAGAGCTTTGGTCTTAGGGCATGATCCCGAAAAGTGCATTCCGGTTTTCGGATACGATCATGCTCAAAAACTAGCTGACACGGCGAATTATTAAAACAAGAGCTAGCGCCGGCGCGTTTGCGCCTCGACATTTGGCTTGGCGGCGCGTTCGTTGAGCAAGCTTTGCACCCGCTCGATGACGGTGCTCGCGGCCACATTATTCATGCAGTCGTGGTTATGCATGCAGTGGCGCAATTCGCGCAGATAGCACGGCGAGCACGGCAAGTCGGCCCGCAGCACCGCGCCGTCGCGCCGGTACGGCCCGGCCCAGACCGGATCGGTCGGACCAAAGATGCTGACGACAGGGCGGCCCAGCGCGACGGCGAGATGCATCGGCCCGGAATCGTTGGTCACGCAGATGGTCGCGCG
>DATAQZ010000048.1:0-1560 GCA_036264415.1 Rhizomicrobium sp.
GAAGCCGAAGCACACGCAGATGCGCTTCGCGCCGAACAGCGGCTACGCCTTCGCCGTCGGCACGGACACCTGGCACTCGGCGGACCCGGTGCATAACGGCGTGAAGACGCGCGATTCGATTTTGCTGACCTATTTCGTCGACCAGGGCGTCCTGAAGGTGCTGCGCAACCGCGGCAAGCGGCTGGGTAATTTCGTCCTCAACGAAATCCGGCACCGGGTCTGACTAGTCGTCATTCCTGGGCACGCGCGAAGCGCGTGAACCCGGAATCCAGAACGGAAACCCGCCGCGCGTGGCTGGATTCCGGGTTCGGCCCTTCGGGCCGCCCCGGAATGACAGCGTTGCACTAGCCAACTCTTTGCCGATCCTGGAAAGCGCCAGGACCATATTCCGTCACCTGCATTTTTGACAGTCGCCCGGCCGCCGGCATTAAAACCGCCTTAACGGGCCTGCGGCATCTTTACCGACCATGGTTTCCCACCGCCGCCGCCGCACCATCCTGACTGCGCTCGCGCTTTACTGTTTCGCGGCGCTGTTCATTGGCTATTTTGCCATGAACGCGTTCAGCGGCGATCACGGCCTGCGCGCGCAGCAGGACCTCGACCAGCAGATGGCCTCGATGCGCGACCAGCTTGCCCAGCTCAAGGCGGAACGGGCGGTGTGGGAGCGGAAGGTCTCGCTGCTGCGGTCCGACCGCATCGATCCGGACATGCTCGATGAGCGGGCCCGCGCGCTGATCGGCTATGCCGATCCGCGCGATCTCGAATTGCTTCTGCATCCGCGCTGACGCGCCAAGACTTGGCCGCAGTGCAGCACGATCCAGCCGTGACTGATTGCTGCATAACCTGAAAGCTTAGAACGAAATTGCGCGAGACACTGAGCGCGCGCAAGCAAGTTTTACGCGGCGGAAATTCAGCGGTAGGCGGTCCGATTCTTTTCACGCCTTGATGCGTTATCTTGCGCTGGCGTCTAGTGTTTTTCGCCCCTTCTCTGGTGATATTGCTGCAAGGCTGCCCGGCGGCCTCGCGCTTTCACGCCCCAATGAATTAAGCTATGGGAACGCATCAAGCCTTAATCGACGCCGGTAGTCGTAGGGAGTGCCAATGGCCGTCGCCAAAAAATCTGCGAGCGTGGACGATAGTGAGCCGGCGCGTCCGAACGGCCCCATCGCCGACTTCAGCAAGGACCAGGATCTCGCCGCCTATAAGACGATGCTGACCATCCGCCGCTTCGAGGAGAAGGCCGGGCAGATGTATGGCATGGGTTTGATTGGCGGTTTCTGCCACCTCTATATCGGTCAGGAAGCCGTCGTCGTCGGCATGCAGATGGCGCTGAAGGATGGCGACCAGGTCATCACCGGCTACCGCGATCACGGCCACATGATCGCCTGCGGCATGGAGCCCAAGGGCGTCATGGCCGAGCTCACGGGCCGCGCTCACGGTTATTCCCGGGGCAAGGGCGGCTCGATGCACATGTTCAGTGTCGAGAAGGGCTTCTATGGCGGGCACGGTATCGTCGGTGCCCAGGTGCCGCTGGGCACGGGGCTCGCCTTCGCCAATCGC
>DATAQZ010000033.1:0-2164 GCA_036264415.1 Rhizomicrobium sp.
GCAGCAGGCGAACATGATCGCCTATCTCAACGACTTCAAGCTGCTGATGTTTCTGACGTTGGGGGTCATCCCGCTGGTGATGATCATCGGCACGGCGAAGAAGCCGACCGCCGCTGCCGCCGGCCCGGCGCATGAGGAAGAGCCGATCGTGATGGATTGAGGGCTTCTCTGTTCCCTCCCCTGAAAGGCGGAGGGTTAGGGAGGGGGTCTTCTTCAATACAGCGACCAAGTCAGCGTGACCTCCACCCGCTCATCATCGCCATGCGATGATGAGCGACCTCCCCCTTTCAGGGCGAGGCAGAAGAAAGAAACTCTTCCCGCACCATCTCCGTATGTTCACCCAGCGCCGGGATGCGCCCGTAGCTGCGCTCCTCTCCCGCACGTAGCGGCGCCGGGGCCGGCGTCGACACCGGCCCGCTCGGCGCGCCGACGATGATCCGCCGCAGATGCGGATGCTGGGACAGCAATTTCCAATCATTGACGCGGGCGAAGCCGATTTCAGCCTGTTCCAGCATGTGCGCCAGCGGCGCGGCGTCGTAGCGCGCGAAGACCGCGGCGACGATGGCATCGGTCTCAGCGCGATTTGCGACGCGCTTCGGGTTGGTCGCGAACTTCTCGTTGGCGCCGAGCGAGGCATCGCCCAGCACCTTGTCGGCGAGCACGCGCCATTCGCGGTCGTTCTGGATTGCGATGAGGATATCGCCGCCATCGCGAGTCTTGAAGACGCCGTAGGGCGCGATGGCCGCATGCGCGAGGCCGATGCGCTTGAACGGCGTGCCGCCTTCGCCGTGCAGCAGCGGCACCGTCATCCATTCCGCCATGGCGTCGAACATGGAGACGGAGATCTCCGCGCACTCGCCGGTGCGGCCGCGCGCGATCAAGGCCTCAAGGATGGCTTCGTAGGCGTTGAGGCCGGCGGCGATATCCACGATCGACACGCCGACGCGCGCCGGCCCCTCGGAACCGCCGGTGACGGAGGCGACGCCCGACTCCGCCTGGATCAAAAGATCATAGGCCTTGCGCTGGGCGTAAGGACCGCTCTCGCCGTAGCCCGAGATCGAGCAGCAAATGAGCCGCGGATAGTCCTTGCGCAGCCGCGCCATGGCGAAGCCGAGCTTGGCGAGCGCGCCCGGCTTTAGGTTCTGCACGAAGATATCGGCCTTGGCGAGCATGGCTTCGAGCAGAGCCTTGTCCTCGCTCTTGCCGAGGTCGAGCACCACCGACTGCTTGCCGCGGTTGAGCCAGACGAAGTTGGCGCTTTCGCCGTGGACGACATGGTCATACTGGCGGGCGAAGTCGCCTTCCGGCCGTTCGACCTTGATCACGCGCGCGCCGGCATCGGCGAGCCTGCACGTGCATTGCGGCGCCGCCACCGCTTGCTCGATGGAGACGACGAGGAGGCCTGAGAGGGGGAGGGTCATGTGATTGAACGCGCGCATCGCATCTTCAGATTGTCAACGCCGGGCTTGTCCCGGCGATCCCGATTCACTGACTACGCGATCTCCACGAAAAGATCGCGCCACTCAGCATTGTTCTCGCCGATCAGACGTGTTTTCCATGCGCGCGGCCAATGCTTCATATTCTTCTCACGCTGGATCGCGTTATAGATCGAGTCATGCACCTCGAAATAGACGAGCTTGTCTATCCCATAGCGTTTTGTATGTCCCGGGACCAACTTGTTCTTATGTTCGTACACGCGACGGACCAAATCTCTAGTTACGCCTGTATAGATCGCTCCGCCTGAGCGACTTGCAAGGATGTAGACGTAGTACTGGGCCACGTCATTACCCTCCTCATCGGGATGGCCGGGACGAGCCCGGCCATGACAGTGTGAGGGGCATGCCCCCTCACCCGACCGCCTTCGCTGCACTTCGGCGGTCGACCCTCGGGTGAAGCCCGAGGTCAGGCTCTCTCCCCGCAAGCGGGGAGAGGTAACCGTGCCGCGCTGCCAGCGCGAAATCAATACGACCTGGGCAAGCCCAGCACATGCTCGGCCAGATAGGACAGGATCATGTTGGTCGATATCGGCGCTACCTGGTAGAGCCGCGTTTCGCGGAATTTTCGCTCGACGTCATATTCTTCGGCGAAGCCGAAACCGCCATGTGTCTGAACGCACATGTCGGCGGCGGCCCAGGACGCATCGGCGGCAAGCAGCTTCGCCATG
>DATAQZ010000049.1:0-1573 GCA_036264415.1 Rhizomicrobium sp.
ACGGCTGCTTCGCACGGCGGGGTTTGAGACCGTCGCCTACGAGACCGCGCAGGCCGTTCTGAACGCCGCGCCGAACCTGTCCTCCGGGTGCATGTTGCTGGATCTACGAATGCCGGGGATGGACGGCCTGGAACTGCTGGCCCGGATGGGCGAGTTCGGCATCGACCTGCCGGTCATCGTCCTGACCGGTCATGGCGATGTTCCAACCGCTGTCCAGGCCATGAAGGCCGGTGCGGTCGATTTCATCGAGAAACCGATCGACGAGGACCAGCTGCTCGGCGCCATCCGCGCCGCGCTCGCGGACAAGAAGCCTGGCGCGCGGCTTCGTGCGGTGGCGGGGGCGGCCGAGCAGATGGCGCAGCTCAGCCCCCGCGAGCGCCAGGTTCTCGAAGCGATCGCGGGCGGCCGCCTAAACAAGGTGATCGCCTATGAGCTCGGCATCAGCGTCCGAACCGTAGAGGTGCACCGCGCCCACATGCTCGATCGGCTTGGGGTGCGCAACATCGCAGAAGCGATCCGAATTGCGGTACTGGCGGCGGTGGCCGAGTTCGCCTGCTAAAGGTGTTCTTCTCCCTAGTCCAATAGCGAGGAAGCCATGACTTCGTTCCTTGCCGGGCTCTTTTCACAACAGAATTTCATACCGCATGGTTTCTGCCTGGCATGGGAACCAGGACTACTTGGACTGCACGTGACCCCCGATGCGGTGATTGCGATCGCATACTATACGATTCCGTTCGCACTACTCTATTTCATCTCCAGGCGTCGAGATTTGGCGTTTCGCGGCCTCTTTGCACTGTCCGGGGCCTTTATCTTGGCCTGCGGCACCACTCATGTTATGGGCGTCGTGACCCTCTGGTATCCGGCTTATTGGCTGGATGGGATAATTAAATTTTTTACCGCCGCGGTATCGATCTTCACCGCGGCCGCGCTCTGGTACGTGATGCCGAAGGCGCTGGCACTTCCGAGCATGGCGCAGCTCGAGGACGCGAACCGCCAGTTGCAGCACGAAATAGGTGAACGGCAACGTGCTGAAGCGGCGCTTCGAAACCTAAATGCGGAACTGGAACGGCGCGTCGCGGCCCGCACTACCGAGCTCGAAGCCGAAGTCGCGCAACGGCGGCATACCGAAGAAATCTTGCGCGCTAGCGAGTTGCGCTGGCGCAGCATGTTCGAGACCTCCGCGGTCGGCATCGCCTTGACCGACGAGAATCGGCGCTTCGTCGCGGCAAATGATGCTTTTCAAAGAATGGTCGGCTACACCGTCGAGGAGCTTTCGAGCCTCGGCCCTGTGGAAATTACGTACGAAGACGATCGAGACGCGGCGCGAGAAATGCTCGATGATATGCTGTCGGGCAGGAACTCGGGGTATGACGTCGAGAAACGCTACCGCCGGAAGGACGGCACCGTGATATGGGTGCGCGTCAGCACCGCTCTAGCGCCGGAGCCAGGGAGCAATTTGCGTGGGATACCCACAGTTATCGAGGACATCACCGAGCGTAAGCGGGCGGAAGACGCACTGCAGGAGGCGCGGGACACGCTTTTGCGGGTTAGTCGGGTCAGCACGCTGGGCGAG
>DATAQZ010000032.1:0-1690 GCA_036264415.1 Rhizomicrobium sp.
GGCCATTTTCAGCGCGCTGCCGACGGCCGCGGCATTCCCCTCTCCTACGTGATCTCGACCGGTAACGAAGCCGGACTAGAAACCACCGACTTCCTCGAATTCCTCGTCGACGATCGCGCGACCCGCGTGATCGCGCTGTACTGCGAGGAAATCAGACGACCCCAAGATTTTCTGGCGGCCTTGCGGCGTGCCCGTCGAGCCGGGAAGCCGGTCGCGTTGATGCAGGCGGGCCGCAGCGCCAAGGCCCGCAAAGCGGCGCAATCCCACACCGGCGCGCTGATTGGCGACTTCGCCACGATGCGAACCCAGGTCGAGGACGCCGGCGCGGTGGTCGTTTCGACCATGGACGAGATGATGGACCTCGTCGCAATCCTGCAACGCTTTCCGATACCGCCCACCAAGGGGCCAGGCATCCTCACCGCATCGGGCGCTTATGTGGGACTGACCGACGATTTTGCCGAGGAGCTCGACCTGGAGCTTCCCGAGCTCGACGCGGCGACGTTAAAAAAGATCAGCGAAACGCTGCCGTCTTACGGCAACTACGGCAACCCGCTCGACACCACGGCGGGTTTCGCACCCGCCATGCTTCCAGTTGTGACCAAGGCGCTGATCGACGATCCAAATGTGGGAATGCTGTTCATTTCATTTCCGATCAACACGGCCATTCCGGTGCGGGCTTTCAACGATGGCATGGCGCACTCGCCAAAGCCCAAAGTAATGGTCGCGCTCGGCGACACATGGCAACTCGGCGCCGACGTGAATGAGGCGGTAAAGGAAAGCCCGGCGGTGTATTCGCGCTCGTCCGACCGCATGCTGCGGGCGATCGCGCTCTACACCAAATACGGACGCTCGCTGGCCCGCACGCGCGTTACCGGTGCGTCCGCTTCATTCGCCGGGCTGCCCAACCTCGGCAAGGGCGCACAACCGGAATGGCTCGGCAAAAAGCTGCTCACCGCGGCCGGCATTCGCATCCCTGACGGCGACCTCGCGCGCACGATGGACGAAGCGGCTGCAGTGGCGAGGCGGATTGGCTATCCGGTGGTCCTCAAGGCACAGGCCGCGGCGTTGCCGCACAAGACCGAAGCTGGCGCCGTCGCGCTCAATCTGACCGAGGAGACTGCGCTTCGCGCGGCCTGGGACGTGATGATGCGCAACGTCAAACGTGCCGCGCCCGATGTCAGCGTCGAGGGCGCGCTGGTCGAGAAGATGTCGCCCAAAGGCGTCGAGCTGATGGTCGGCGCCAAACGCGATCCCGGCTGGGGCACAGTCCTGCTGCTGGGACTCGGCGGCATCTGGGTCGAGGCATTGGGCGATATACAATTGGTGCCGGGAAATGCTGACGAAACACAGATTCACGAAGCCCTAAGTAAGCTCCGCTCCGCCAAGCTCCTTGACGGCGTCCGTGGCGCGCCACCCGTCGACGTGGACGCCATAGTGCAGGCTGTGATGGCGATCGGCCGGCTGATGCAGATGGTGCCCGAATTGACCGAGATCGATGTCAACCCACTCATGGCGCATCCCAAGGGACAGGGAGCGACTGCGCTGGATGCGTTGATTGTCACAGCAGGAGGAATGAATTGAAAAGTTGGAAGGATGCACCGGCAGCGGAGCAGTCCTGCATCGCTAGGGCTTGGTTAGCCGAATTCGGCGAGTCGCTCCGGCTTCGAGATTACGGACGCGCGGCGTTGAT
>DATAQZ010000036.1:0-1750 GCA_036264415.1 Rhizomicrobium sp.
GTCGCGGGCGTATTTAGCACCTATGCTGCCGATACGCCCCAGATCTATCTCGATATCGACCGCGACAAGGCTCAGATTCTCGGGGTCAAGATCACCGATATCTTCAATGCCTTACAATCGACGACGGGCAGCTTCTACATCAACGACTTCAATGTGTTCGGCCGCACGTGGCAGGTCAACGTCCAGGCCGATACGCCATTTCGCGATAAAGTGGACGACATCTACAAGATCTATGTGCGCAACGCCCAAGGGGCGATGGTCCCGATCCGCGCGCTAGCCGAGGCAAAGCTCGTGCAAGGGCCGCAAACGGTGGTGCGTTACAACGGATTCCGCGGCGCGATTATCAACGGCGCGCCGAAGCCCGGCTACAGTTCCGGCCAGGCGCTCGCCGCGATGGAGCGCATCTCTGCGGCAACCCTGCCAGCGGGCTACAGTTTCGAATGGACCACGACCGCCCTCCAGGAAAAGGCGGCGAGCGGCCGCACGGCCATCGTGCTCGGATTCGCCGTTCTCTTCGCTTATCTGTTTCTCGTCGCGCTTTACGAGAGCTGGAACATTCCGGTCCCTGCCTTATTGTCGGTCAGCGTCGGGGTGCTCGGCGCAATCGTCGCGGTGATGCTGGCGGGGCTGAGCTTCGACGTCTACGCGCAGATCGGACTCGTCGTGCTGATTGCGCTTGCCGCCAAGAACGCTATCCTGATCATTGCATTTGCGGTGGAGCAGCGGCGGCTCGGCAAGGACATCGACGCTAGCGCCATTGAAGCGGCGGGCCTGAGGTTCCGCCCGGTGATGATGACCAGTTTCGCGTTTATCCTTGGACTATTGCCCCTGGTTGTTGCGCGGGGAGCCGGGGCCGTCACGCGCCAAGCGGTGGGCACGCCGGTATTCGGCGGCATGATCGCTGCATCCGTCTTCGGGATTTTCCTAATTCCGCTGCTCTACATAACCGCGGAAAAATTGCGTCAGCGGACGCGACGCCAGGGAACGAAGTGATCGCCGCCCCGCCGCAACGGCGAGCTCTTGGCCAATTCCACCAAAACGAATGCCAAAACGCCTTCAGGGCCGCGGACGAGAAAGCGCCGGCGCTTACGGCGGCTAACAAGAAGCACGCTCCGCCGACGATCGAGCGGGCAGCAAATCGATGCGATCGAGAATTTTTCAACGGCAGCCAGGAATGCTAGGACTTATGACCTGATTAGGATAAATTAAAACTTAATGATTCTTAACGCGGAGTGTCGCCATGGTTGCATCGCCGTCCCCCCAGCTGAGCGCAATCTCCCGCCTGCAACTACACCTGGCGGGTGAATTCTGCCCCTATTGCGAACAGCCGATCCCGAACGAAAAGGCCGAGCAGGTCCGGGCGCGGACGGAAGCGAAGGAGCGTGAGCTGTCCGAAAGTGTCGCGGCTCGGCTCGCTCAGAAATTCGCCGTAGAGAAGGCACAAATGGAAACTGGCGCCAAGGCGCTGGTGGACCAAGCACGCAACGAAGGTGCCGCCGCGCTTGAGAAGATGAAGAGCGAAATCGCGTCACGGGAAGCCGTTGCTCGCGAAAATGGCAAGAAGGCGGCCGAGGCGATGCAGCAAGAACGCCTCGCCGAGCAGGAGCGGACGAGCCTGGCGCTGATCGCGACCCTGCAGGAAAAGCTCGTGGAGGCGGAGAAGATCAAAAGGGAAGCGGCTGGCCAGGTCGAGGCGCTCAAGGCGAGCCACGCCACCGAGCTGGATGAGCGCATTCAACAGGCCCGCGAA
>DATAQZ010000039.1:0-1848 GCA_036264415.1 Rhizomicrobium sp.
GGCCCGGTGACCTGCGTCTATCCTTTCACACAGCTCGCCGATGCGATCGCCGCCGCGAATTCGCTGCCAGTGGCATTTCAGGCCAGCATCTTCACCGAAAATCTCCGCACCGCGTCCGTTGCCGCCGAGCACCTCGCCGCCTCGGCGGTAATGGTCAATGACCATACCGCCTTCCGCACCGACTGGATGCCCTTCGCCGGCCGTCGCCAGTCCGGCTACGGCATCGGGGGAATCTCTTGGACGATGCGGGAAATGACTGAGGAGAAGATGATCGTCCTCAGGGTGTAGGAGCGTTCACTCCGCGTTGCACGTGTTCAGTTCGAACCATCTGAACGGGCTGCTGCGGCGCTCCTTTCCCCTACTTCCATGTCTCAATTCCCAGAGGGAATTCTCATGCGAATCGCCACCACCTTGCAGAACGTCGCCAACCTTGAGGCAGCCAGTCCGGACCCCGCGCGACCGGTCAAAGCTCGCACATCCCCGCCGGTTCACTGTGAGCTGCCGGCTGCAATGGCGATCATAGAGATTCCTCTCCCGCGCCTGCGGATGCCTTTGTCGAGCCGGTTCACAACGCGCTCATCCGATTTCCTCGCGCTCATGAAACCTCGTGTCATGTTGCTTGCGGTGTTCACTGCGCTGGTAGGAATGTCGATTGCACCGGGACACATCGATCCACTCCTCGGGTGTATTGCAATTCTCGCCATCGCTGCAGGGGCTGGTGCGGCCGGTGTGCTCAATATGTGGTACGACGCCGATATTGATGCGGTGATGGGACGAACCGCCATGCGTCCGCTGCCTCGCGGTACGGTCTCGCCCGTAGAAGCGCTTGTCTTCGGATTTGTCCTCGCCGGCACTGCCGTCGCCGTTCTTGGCTTCGCCCTCAATCTAAAGGCGGCAGCGCTGCTCGGCTTCACGATCTTCTTTTACGTCGTTGTGTACACGATATGGCTGAAACGGCGTTCGCGACAGAACATCGTCATTGGCGGAGCCGCCGGCGCGCTTCCACCCGTCATCGGCTGGACGGCGGCAACCGGAAACATCGGGCTTGAGCCGGTCATCTTGTTCCTGATCGTGTTTCTGTGGACCCCGCCGCATTTCTGGTCGCTGTCGCTCAATCGTGCCGACGAATACGCGCGTGCAGGCGTTCCCATGTTGCCCGTTGTCGCCGGAAGGGCGGAAACAACGCGGCAGATCCTCACCTATAGTTTTGTCCTCGTGCCGGTGTCGATGCTGCCGTGCGCGCTCGGGTTTGCCGGCACAGTCTACGGCGCGACAGCCGGCGTCTGTGGAGCGTTCTTCATTGTCCTGGCATTGCGATTGAGCAGAAGCAGCGAGATCGATCGGCGCCCCGCCCACCGCCTGTTCGCGTTTTCCATTGTCTACCTCTTCGTTCTTTTTGCGGCGCTCCTGGCCGACAACGGCAGCAATCGATGGTCATCCCGGCTCTGGCCGCACGCCGCGCCGGCCGCCTACGGGCCGAGGCAGGCCGAATCCCGAACACGTTCCTTCGCAATCGCCCGCAGTTCTCTCTTCGTCAATACGGACGAGGCTTAATATGCGATACACCGCACCAGCTCTTGCTTTGACCAGCGCTGCGACGCTGGGCGGCTGCTCGGAAGGCGTCCTCAATCCACAAGGACCCATCGCTTTCGCCGAACGGCAGATTCTGTTCAATTCACTCGGGATCTTGCTGGCGATCGTGGTCCCGACGATCCTCGCCACTCTCGGCGTCGCTTTTTGGTTTCGTTCCTCCAACAGGCGCGCCGTCTACATGCCGGAGTTCACCTACTCCGGTCGTCTCGAGCTGATCGTTTGGTCGATTCCTGCGATGACGGTGCTCCTGGTTGG
>DATAQZ010000043.1:0-2194 GCA_036264415.1 Rhizomicrobium sp.
GCCCGTCCAGGCTCCCGGAAGGATCACGTCAAGGCGCTCGCCTGTGGCGGACCCGATGCGGTTTCGAACATGCAGTGGCAGACAATCCGCGACGCACGGGCAAAGGACAGATGGGAGCGGCGAGCTTGCGGTGGGTACGGCCGAGTGCCGCGACAAGCGGGCCTCGTGTACGTTGATGTTCATGGCGGGCATCCGGTCGCCGGTTTGACCGGCGCTTCGGCGTCCTCGAGAAAGCTGACGATCCCGCACTGCTCCACTCCGGGATCGTGCACGCTCGCGCAGGGTCGCTGCGTGAGCTCACGCCGCAGCAGCGCACCAGGCAAGCCAGAGCCTTGTCACTGCATCCAGCGCCGCCGACGTGTCCGGTATCATGTTTTTCTGGAAAAGGGGCGAGCCGCCGTTGCTTTCGCGGCATCGAAGCGAATAGGCTCGCATCGCGGAACCAGGCGGACAGCGGAGCGTGTTTATCGACCATTTCTCGCTCGGTGTTGCCGATCTCGCGCGATCGGCCCGGTTTTATGACGCCGTGCTCGCGACGATAGGCGCTGGGCGGCTCTTCGAAAGGCCGGATTTCATCTGTTATGGAACATCAAAGAACGGATTTTTCGTGCTCAACCGACCGGACGATCAGTCGCGGGCGGTGATCCCCAACAACGGTTTTCACGTCTGCTTCACCGCCCCCGACAAAGAGGCAGTTCATCGTTTTCACACGGTCGGCCTGGCCGAAGGCGGCCGGGACAACGGAGCACCTGGATATCGCGTGCAATATGCTCCCGATTACTATGGCGCCTTCGTGATCGATCCCGACGGGCACCACCTGGGCGTGGTCTGCCGAACCAGTGCGGGGCGATGACCGAGGTCGCGATGAGCCTCTCCCTTTACGCGCTGACCTGCGGCCACCTCGAAGGCGAGTTCGGCCGTTTGATGGAGGGCGGGGAAGGCAACATCACCGTGCCGATCCCGGTCTTTCTTATCGAGCATCCGAAGGGGCGAGCGCTGTTCGACACCGGCCTGCATGCTGATTGCCAGAATGACGCCGCCGGCGGCTTGGCGAGCGAATGACCAATTTGTTCAAGATCAGCTTTCGTCCAGGCGAGGAAGTCAGCGCGCGGCTCGAAGCGATTGATCGCGACCCGGCGCGTATCGACCTCGTCATCACCGGCGCCGCGCCAGTGACATCCGCCTTGGACACGGAAAAGTGTCTCCGTCGTAAGTTAAGTGGGACCAGCGGTTCGAATCCGCTTTCCTCCAGCAGCGAGTCTGCAAACTACCGGTCCCTGAGCAATCTGCGCGGGCGACGGATGAAGCGGTAAATGAATGCGTGCCACATCTTGTGAAGCGTGGATAGCCTGGCAGCCCGGAACCCCGATGCGCCCGCCGAATTATCTGCTCCTCGACAACATCGCCGTTTCCCCCACGCGCCAGGGCCTAGGATTGGGCCGCCGGCTGCTCGCGTTCGCGGAGGACGAGGCGTTGCGACGCGGCTATTACGAAATCCGGCTCCACACGCATCAAACGATGGTGGAGAATCAGCGCCTCTACACCTCAATCGGATATGAAGAGACGGGACGCGGCAGCGTGGTCTCCTTGAGGGACAAGGCTTTTTTTGAAACCGCCCGGTCGACGTCACCGATAGTTCCCTTAGCACGGACCGCCGCAGTCGCCCCTTTTCGCGTTTGACGGCGTGGCAGGATGCTGAGCTGTCGCGGTACGACAAGAGCTTGAATGAACACTTCAAATCAGCCGCTTGGCCGATATCCTCGGCCCGATTCCGATGCCGTCTCGAATAAGACGGGCTAGAGCGCCGACAGCACTGACGGGAGAACTGCGGCACCGTGCACCAAAATCGGCCAGCCGAACCAAATCGCGAGAGCGATCGCGGTACCGATCAAGGCTATCGCCGCGGCGAGGCCATCGCTTAAGTCGGCCGCGAACAGACCGTCAGCGCCAAAGGTCAATTCGGTCGGATTGGTGTCGGCCATTGCGCACCCGCGTTGCGTACAACTGAGTTTTGGATGCCGATCATCCTAGGACAGCTTCGGTCTAGCGGCACAACATCGCGCGATGTCGTGCACTATGTGTGTGAGCTAGTTCACATTGAGGGACGATTCCAAAACCCGTCTTCCCCGAGACGCGAACATTTCAATCGGCCGCCTATCCGCCTATCCGCCTATCCAGCAGAGGTTCTCCTCTA
>DATAQZ010000002.1:0-260446 GCA_036264415.1 Rhizomicrobium sp.
GGTCCACCGGCTGTCTTGGTGAATCCCGCCTCGCACGAGCCGAGCAAATGGCAAAAACGCTCCAGCGCCGGCCGCCAGTTGCCCTCCTGGACAGCCGTTCCATACAGTGCCCCGATAAGTTGCTCGTCGATCTGTGGGCCCATATGGTCTCCCCCTCATGGACGAACCATAGCGAGAGACAGCTCTTTACGCCATTGTTCTTCCACCAAATGGTGGATGACGGAACGCGATCTCCAAGCGATCATTACCGGGTCGTTTCAACCATGGTCGCCAACGGTGCACTGTACATCGCCAATGCGCCCTGCGGCGCAATTTGCGCCTTCGGACTGCCCGCCGGGAAATCGCATACGTAAGAAGAGGGGCCGCTAAACGCTCTCCACGCGCCGTCGTGGAGAGCGTCCGTCCCGCCTTGACTGCATTCGTGATCCGTGCTGCACTGGAACAAAAGGGGAACTAAGCCATGCCTCAAGACGGCGCGCTCGATTACATCGAACTTCCTGGACCGGATATTCCAGCCACGAAATCGTTTTATGCTTCGCTCTTCGGCTGGAGTTTTATCGATTACGGACCCGACTACGCCGCATTCCGAACCAAAGAGGGCCGAGATGGCGGCTTCAACGCCGAACGCAAGGTCGTGAAGGATGGCGGGCCGCTCATGGTGCTTTACGCCAACGATCTAGATGCCATGGAATCGCGCGTGACCGCGGCCGGAGCGGAGATCATTTCGCGTCAATCATTCGAGGGCGGCCGGCGTTTTCACTTCCGCGACCCCAACGGCAACGAAATCGCGATCTGGACGAAAACCTGACAAAAGTACTTTGGACTGGTCCCGCGCAACTTCACGCTTGACCGCTTCCGCTCTTGCGAATCGCCGCTGGACCACTAGGCTCGCGAGCGGGGAACGACATCATGGCGTAAGACGAGGGGATCAGCCTCAATGCTATTCGACCGCGTAAAACCGCTGACGCGCATTCTGGCGGAAGGCTCCGACGAAACGCACGGCCTGAAGCGTTCTCTCGGGCCTTGGGCGCTGACGGCGATGGGAATCGGCGCCATCATCGGCACCGGCATCTTTGTTCTGACCGGCGTCGCCTCGGCAACCCGCGCCGGCCCCGCGCTCACCCTTTCCTTTGTCGTCGCCGGTATCGTCAGCGCGCTTGCCGCACTTTGCTACGCCGAAGTATCGAGCAAGGTGCCGATCTCTGGGAGCGCCTACACCTACACTTATGCGACGCTCGGCGAGTTTCCCGCCTGGATCATCGGCTGGAGCCTCGTTCTCGAATACGCACTGGGCGCGTCCACCGTAAGCGTCGGTTGGTCGGGTTATTTTACGTACATTCTGCAGACGCTGCTCGGGTGGAACATTCCGCAGGCCTGGCAGCACAGCCACTGGGACGCAACGCCGGGCATCGCCAACCTGCCGGCGGCGGGCATCATCTTTCTCATCACCGCCCTTCTGGTGCGCGGCACCAAGGAGTCCGGCACCGTCAATGCCATCATCGTCGCGGTCAAGGTGGCAGTGGTGCTGTTCTTCATCGCGGTCGGCATCGGCCATATCGACACGGCGAACTACCATCTTCCCCCGGGACCGCAGACGGGCCAGGGCGGCTTTTTCCCGTTCGGCATCGCCGGCATGTTTGGCGGCGCAGCCTTCATCTTCTTCGCCTATATCGGCTTCGATGCGGTCTCCACCACCGCCGAAGAAGCGAAGAATCCGGCGAAGGACCTGCCGTTCGGCATCATCATGAGTCTTGCCATCTGCACCGTCCTGTACATCATCGTGGTGGCAATCCTGAACGGCATGGTGCCCTTCTACAAATTGAACGTCTCCTTCCCGGTCGCTTTCGCGGTAAACAGCGTCGGGCTTCCCTGGGCGGGCGTCATCGTGTCTTTCGGCGCCATTGCCGGCCTCACCACCGTGCTGCTGGTGATGATGTACGCCCAGACGCGGGTCTTCTACGCCATGTCGCGCGACGGCCTCATTCCACCGAGCTTCACGCGGCTTCATCCGCGCTGGCGCACGCCGATGTTCTCGCAGATTTTTTTCGGCGTGCTGATCGCGGCGGCGGGCGCGCTGTTTCCAATCGGCATACTGGGGTCGCTGACGAACATGGGCACACTCGTTGCTTTCGTGCTCGTCTCTGTCGCAGTGCCGGCGCTGCGCAGGCTACACCCGCAACTCATAGGCACGTTCACGGTGCCTTTCGGGCCCTATCTTATTCCCGTGCTGTCGGCCTTAACCGCGCTCTTCCTCATCTACTTCCTTAAGGAAGGCAATCCACTTGTCTGGGGGTTTTTCCCACTGGTCTGGCTGGGCTTCCTCGTTTGGTTGGCGGTCGGCCTTATCTTCTATTTTTCCTGGGGCCGCCGGCACAGCATGGTGTCGCTTTCCGCCAGCCCGGCATCGGCCTCCTCCTAGCGTAACGTGGCAAGGGACGCAGTGGCACTGACCCAACCCGATGCCGTCGTCGTCAACGCGCACGAACTGAAGCGCGCTCTCGGCCCTGTCAACCTCGTGCTTATCGGCATCGGTTCGATCATCGGCGCGGGCATTTTCGTGATCGCCGGCACTGCGGCGGCGATGCATGCCGGACCGGCGGTGTTGATCTCGTTCATCATCGCCGGACTGGGCTGTCTTTTTGCCGGCCTCTGTTACGCGGAATTCGCCTCGATGATTCCGGAATCCGGCAGTTCGTACACCTACGCCTATGCCACCATGGGCCGGTTCATGGCGTGGTTCATCGGCTGGAACATGGTGCTCGAGTACGGCGTCTCCGCCTCAACGGTTGCGGTGGGCTGGTCGGGATATTTCGTCAGCCTTTTGCAGAATTTCGGAATCATCTTTCCGGCCGCTTTCGCCAACGCGCCCCTCGCCGCCACCGGATTCCACGACATGCATTCCACGGGCGCGCTCATCAATCTGCCGGCCGTGGCGCTGATCGCGGGCTTGACGGTCTTCCTGATCGTGGGCGTGCGCGAGTCCGCAACGTTCAACGGTATCATGGTGATCGTGAAAACAAGCATCGTCGTTCTGGTGATCCTGTTCGGACTTCCTTACGTGCATTTTTCCAATCTCACGCCATTCGTACCGCCCAACCAGGGCACCTTCGGCAAATTTGGCGTGAGCGGAATCCTGGCAGCGTCGGGGATGATCTTCTTCGCCTATATCGGTTTCGAAGCCGTATCGGTTGCTGCACAGGAAGCAAAAAACCCCAGACGCGACCTGCCGATCGGAATCCTCGGATCGCTCGGCATCTGTACCGTGCTTTACATTCTGATGGCGATCGTGCTGCTTGGCATCACCAACTGGCGCTCACTCGACGTGCCGAACCCCGTGTCATTCGCGGTTTCGCACATTGGCTCGCTATCCTGGCTCGTGCCGCTGATCAACCTTGGCGCCGTGGTGGGTCTGGCATCCGTCGTATTCGTATCGCTGTACGGGCAATCGCGTGTGTTTTATTCGATGGCGCGCGATGGATTCCTCGGCAACGCGTTCTGTGCCGTGCACCCACGCTTCCAGACCCCCTACATCGGCACGCTCATCATCGGCGTGGCCGCGGCGATGGCGGCGGCGGTGCTGCCGCTCGACATTCTGGCCGATCTCGTTTCGATCGGAACGCTGCTCGCCTTCGTTGCGGTGTGCGGCGGCATCATGATCCTTCGTCGCACGGCGCCCCGCGCGCGACGGCCGTTCCGCACCCCGTTCGTCTGGTTCGTCGCGCCCGCCGGAATCGTTATTTGCGGGGTCATGATGTTCAGCCTCTCGGATGCGACGTGGGTGCGGCTCGTGCTGTGGACCGCGGTCGGGCTTGCCATTTTCTTCATGTACGGCATATGGCACGCAGCACCCTGGAAATGGAAAGTCGCCAACGAGGGCTGATGATGCTTCGGCAGGCTCAGAATGAAGATTCATTTGAATTCCTCACCCTGAGCTTGCCGAAGAATAATCGAACGTGATGATGTACCGCTCGCTGCGTGACTTTATCGCCAGGCTTGAATCGGAGCGCGAGCTGGTGCGCGTGCGCGAGCCGGTATCGAGCGTTCTTGAACTCACGGAGATCCAGACGCGCCTGATCGCCGAACGAGGCCCGGCGGCGCTGTTTGAGAATGTGACCAAGGCGGGTGGGGCAAAAAGCACCTATCCCGTTGTCGTCAATCTGTTCGGCACGGTGAAGCGCGTCGCCATGGGCGTGACGATGGCCGGTGTCGAGCGCCGCGACGCCAAATCGCTGCGCGAAGTGGGGGAAGTGCTCGCCACGCTCCGGCAGCCCGAACCGCCGCGCAGCTTTTCCGAAGCCTTCGACCTTCTGCCGCTTGCCAAAACGGTGATGTCGATGCGGCCGAAGACTGTCGGCAATCCTCCCTGCCAGGAGATCGTGTTGCGGGGCAGCGATATCGATCTTGCGCAGCTTCCGATTCAGACCTGCTGGCCGGGCGAGCCTGCCCCGCTCATCACCTGGCCGCTGGTGGTGACGAAAGGGCCGGGCGACGCACGCGAAGACAATTTCAATCTCGGCATTTACCGCATGCAGCTGATAGGCAAAAACCAGACGCTGATGCGCTGGCTGAAGCACAGGGGCGGCGCGCAGCATCATGCGCGCTGGGCAAGGGAGCACAGCGCGCCCTTGCCGGCGGCGGCTGTGATCGGCGCCGATCCCGCGACCATTCTCGCCGCCGTCACGCCGGTACCGGACACGCTCTCCGAATATCAGTTCGCCGGATTGTTGCGCGGTGCACGCGTCGAGCTCGCCGACTGCGTCAGTCAGCCGCTGAAAGTACCGGCCGAAGCCGAAATCGTCCTCGAAGGCGAGGTGTCGCTTTCGGATTATCGCGACGAAGGCCCTTACGGCGACCACACAGGCTATTACAACGCGGTCGAGCAATTCCCCGTGTTCACTGTCACGGCGATGACGATGCGCCGCCAGCCGATCTACTTGTCGACGTACACCGGACGTCCGCCTGACGAACCCTCGGTGCTCGGCGAGGCGCTGAACGAAGTCTTCATTCCGCTTTTTCAGCAGCAGTTTCCCGAAATCGTCGATTTCTGGCTTCCGCCCGAGGGCTGCTCCTATCGGATCGCGGTCGTCAGCATCAAAAAGGCGTATCCCGGCCACGCGAAGCGGGTGATGATGGCGGTGTGGTCGTATCTGCGCCAGTTCATGTACACGAAATGGGTAATCGTGGTGGACGACGACATCGACGCACGCATCTGGAAAGACGTGATGTGGGCGGTGGCGACCCGCATGGATCCGGCGCGCGACATCACCACCGTCGAAAACACGCCAATCGACTATCTCGACTTCGCCTCACCCGAATCAGGTCTGGGTTCGAAGATCGGCCTCGACGCCACGAACAAGCTGCCCCCCGAAACCAGCCGGGAATGGGGCCGGCTCATCCGCATGAATGAAGACATTGTCCGTACCGTCACCGAGAAATGGCCTCGCCTTGGTCTCCCCGGCAGCGGCAGGCCGGTGTGGAAATAGACTGCTTAATGATATCCGCAAACGGTACGCATCTTTTTCTTGATTGAACGGAGCAGTTGGTGAATTTATTGCTCCGGGCCTACCGGAAAGAAGGGCTGGGGCAGTGACACCGCACACCACGAGCACGCTGATCGCCTGCGCATTCACATCCATTCTCTTTGCCACGACGGCGTTGGCGGACGACTGCAGACTCGGCCGCGTGGCGACGGCGGACTTCACCGAAAACGGACTGATCATTGTTCCCGTAACACTTGATGGAACAAGAGAGCCGATGGCGCTCGACACTGGAGCGCCCCTGAGCGCCGTGGATCCCGTCGTCGCAAAAAATCTCGGCTTGATAGAAAAGAGGATGTTTCAGGCGGTGTACAACGCCAATGGAGAAGTTGTCACATACCTCGCCGTCGTACATAATCTCGGCATCGGCGATATGCACGGCAATGACGTGAAGATGATTGTGTGGCCGTCACCGATGACGAAGGATGGCCGAATCGCGGGAACGCTGGGTGCCGACCTGCTGCGCAACTATGATATCGATATCGATTTCGGTGCTCGCAGGCTCAGCCTGTTTTCACAGGAGCATTGCCCGGGACGGGTCGTCTACTGGACCAACGACAATGTTGCCGTCGTTCCAATCCACGTCGTCAACAGCGGCCACATCGTTTTGCCCGTGAAGCTTGATGGCCATGACGTCGATGCCATACTGGACTTGGGCTCGAGCCGCTCGCAAGTTTCGATGGAATTCGCACACGACCTTTTCGGACTTGAGTCCAACTCGCCTGGAATGGAACAAGTAGGAGCGGTTTCCGGTAGCGTACAAACCGCCGTATACCGTCACACCTTCAAGAGCCTGAGTGTAGAAGGTCTGACGATCAATAATCCCACATTCTACATTTGGGATAATCTGGTGAAATACAGCGCGACCCAGGCGCCGCCAACCGGTTCGCGGCTGAACGACCTTCGTGAATCCGAAGGTCATACGGACGTTACCCTTGGCCTGGCCGAACTCAATCAACTGCACGTTTACATTGCCTACAAAGAGCAGAAGCTTTACATGAGTGCGGCATCGGCGCCGGTTACCGTTGCGTCGAGCGCGGCGCCGGCTGCTCCGGCATCAAGCGCTCCGGCCGCCACACCATCCGCTCCTGCCGCACCCCACTGACATAACGTGCGTCTCGTCGTCTTGTTGGCTTGTGTTATCGCGATCGCAACAGCGTCGCCCGCGCCCGCGGAGAATTGCCAGCTGAGAGTGATCTCATCGCTGACGCTAACCGAGTCTGGCGACAATTTCACGGTCCCTGTAGCGATTGCAGGAAAACACCTGCAGTTTAAGTTTGAGGTGGGCGCAGCATACACTGCTATCACCGCCAGCGTCGCAAAAGAGCTCGGCCTAACCGAGGGTGCGCTACCCCGAAAAATAATGCCACAAATCGAGGATCAACCGATCACAAAACGCGTTGCTGTACAGGCGCTACAAATCGATAGAGTGACCGCCCATGATCTCTACCTCTTGGAAATTCCATCCTTGACCGTCGGAGACGGAATACTGGGTTTGGATATTCTTGCAGCCTATGACCTGGAACTCGACCTCGCGCATGACAAGGTTAATCTGTTCGCCCGTGACCACTGCACAGGTAAAGTGATTTACTGGAGCTCGCCAGGCGGCGCGGTCGCAGTTCTTCCTCTAACCCGTTCAAAGACGGGAAGTGTCCTCACGAATATGGCGCTTGATGCAAAGCCGGTCACTGCCGGTTTTCCAGCCTAAGCCGATCTAGGATGGGCATGAACGTTGCCCATCGGCTATTCGGAATCGATGAGCACTCAGCCGGCCTCGAAAAAGCTGAAGCTGGCCCGAAAGGCCTACCCATTTATCGCTATTCTTTCCATGAAATGGAGGTACAGGGACTAAAAATCCAAAATCCTGATTTCATCATAGAAGGAGAAGCTTCCGATCCCGAGTGCAATTCACACCTTTATTATGATACGCAGTCGGGACGATACGTCCGTTGCTTCGGCGGTATGGATTTATTCCTGGGGCCTTCAATTCTGCGAAAACTGCACCTGTTTTTTGCGTTCGGCGAAGAAATGCTTTACGCCACAGCCGCGTCAAACTGATCGACGTCTGCCTTTCGCTTGACCAGCCCGCCGTTGCGCCTGCACATTGCTGGACGCGTTGGGACGCGCCTCCCAAGGGGACACCATGCTGCTTCTCGAATCTTCCTACTACGCCTTTGGATTTTACGCCGCAGTCAACGCGCTCATTATGCTGGTACTCTCCATGCGCGTGGTGCGGGCGCGCTTCAGGACCAACACGGCGTTCGGCGACGGCGGCAAGCCGGAAATGGCAGCGCCGTTGCGTGCGCACGCGAACAACGCCGAATACGTTCCCGTCGCGTTGCTACTCTTATGGGCGCTCGCCTCCCCGCTCGGTCGCTCGATCTGGGTCATTCACGGCGTGGGCCTGACCTTGACCATCGGACGCATCCTGCACGCGATCGGGCTTTCGCGTTCGCTCGGCCCATCGCCGCTCCGCTTCGCCGGCATGGTGCTGACCTGGATCGCCCTGGTTGCGGGGATCGCGGGCGTCTTGTGGTTCGTTTTCATTCCGCAGCAGAACCCGACGCTATCTCCGTGACGGATCAAAAAGACCCGGCCGAAATCCTCGATCGCCTGCTCCGTGACGCGCGACGCGCGGGCGCCGAAGCGGGCGACGCGATTTTCGTCGCGAGCGTCGCCGCGAGCGTTTCTTACCGGCTGGGCCGGCTTGAGGAACTCGAGCGCGCGGAATCGTGGGACTTGGGCCTGCGTGTATTCGTCGGCGAAAAAGTGGCTTTCGTTTCGTCGACCGATCTCTCGCGCGACACACTTGCCGCATTGCCGGAACGCGCGATCGCGATGGCGAGACTCGCGCCGGACGACAAATTTGCCTCATTGGCGCCCGCCGACCGCCTCGCCTCCTCCTGGCCCGATCTCGACCTGGAAGACGCGCAGGAGCCCGCCGCCGACGTCTTGATCGAGCGGGCACGCGCGGTCGAAGGCGCGGCAATGGCGGTGGCCGGTGTCACCAATTCCGAAGGCGGCGGCGCGAGCTTCGGCCGCAGCGAGATCGCGCTCGCGACCAGCGAGGGTTTTTTCGGCCGTTACGCCGGCACATCCCACAACATCGCCGTTGCCGTTGTTGCGGGCGAAGGTACCGCGATGGAGCGCGATTACGACAGTGTCAGCGCGCGCCATGCGACCGATCTCGAATTGGCGGAATCCGTGGGTCGCAGCGCCGGTGAACGCACGGTCTCGCGTCTCAATCCGCGCAAGGCGAAGTCGCAATCCGTGCCGGTGGTGTTCGAGCCGCGTGTCGCCTCGGGCCTCCTCGGCCATTTTGCCGGCGCAATTTCCGGCGCATCCATCGCGCGCGGCGTGAGCTTCTTAAAGAAAGAAATGCACGGACAAATCTTCGCCTCGGAAATCGCAATTGTCGACGATCCGCACCGTCTGCGCGGACTGCGCTCCAAACCCTTCGACGCGGAAGGCGTGCGCAACCGGCGCATGTCCCTCGTCGAGAACGGCGTCCTGAAAACCTGGATTCTCGATTGCGCCAGCGCCAGGCAGCTCGGTCTCGAGACGACCGGCCATGCGGCGCGGGGCACCAGCGGTCCGCCCTCGCCATCGACGACAAATCTGTACATGGAGGCGGGCGCCGTTGCGCCCGCTGAACTCATGGCCGATATCGCGCAAGGGTTTTACGTCACCGAACTGATCGGCATGGGCGTCAACATGGTGACCGGTGATTACAGCCGCGGCGCCTCGGGTTTCTGGATCGAGAACGGGAAAATTGCCTATCCCGTCGCCGGCGTGACCATTGCCGGCAATCTCAAGGACATGTTCCGGCAGCTGACACCGGCGAGCGATCTCGTGTTCCGCTATGGCACCAATGCGCCGACGCTGCGCATCGAGGGGATGACCGTTGCCGGAGAATGAGGATTTGGTCCTCATTAAGAACGCGGTGCGGGAAGCGGGAGAGATCGCGCGGCATTATTACGGGAAAGACTACCGGCGTTGGAGCAAGAGCCGCGGCGAACCGGTGACGGAAGCCGATATCGCCATCGACAGGCATCTGCGTACTATCTTGCAGAAAGCGCGGCCAAATTACGGTTGGCTGTCGGAGGAAACCGGCAAGGACCTTTCGCGACTCAACACGCAACGTATGTTCATCGTCGATCCGATCGACGGCACGACGGCTTTTCTCAAAGAGCGGCCGCACTTCTCGATTTCGGTCGGCATCGCCGAAAACGGCCGCTCGGTCACGGGCGTGGTGTACAATCCTATCCTTGACGAGTTTTTTTCGGCTTACGCAGGCGGCGGTGCGCGGCTGAACGGCGAACCGATTCACGTAAGTCACTGCTCCGAACTGGAAGGATGCAGGATTGTCGGCCAGAAGGACCTGTTTGCGCATCCGAACTGGGCGATACCGCCACTGGAGCCTTGGCCTCCCATGCATGTTGAATCGCGCAGTTCGGTCGCTTACCGCATGGCGCTCGTTGCCGCTGGACAGTTCGACGCCGCCGTTATTCTTTCGGCCAAGCACGACTGGGACATGGCGGGGGGCGACGTGATCGTGCGCGAAGCCGGCGGTCTCGTTACCGACAAGGATGGTGACGCGCTCACCTTCGGACGTTCCGACGCCATCCAGCGCAACATGGTCTGCGCCGGGCCTACGCTCCATGCGCAGATTCTCGCGCGCCTTCGACCGCTTGACCTGGCAAAAGGTTGAGCTAGAGAACGTACCCGCGCTATCCCCTCACCCGCGGCGGGACACGCCCGACGCACCCTCTTTCCCAAGATGACAAGGGGAGAAGGGACATGGTTCGGCGAACCTTGTACGGCATCTGGTTATTTGTCCCATTTTTCCTTGCGGGAGAGGGTGGCGCGCGCATTGGCGCTCAAGCAGCGAATCGAATGCGCGTCAAAAAAGCTCGACGGTTGAGGTAAGAACATGCACGAACATGAAACCAGGCAGCTTCTTCATCTCGTTTTCGGTGGCGAGGTGGACTCGCCCGAATCGGTCAAATTCAAAGATCCGTCCAAACTCCACATCGTGGGCATCTATCCGAATTACCGGCAGGCCTACGATGCCTGGCGCGCCGCCGCCCAGGCGACAGTGGACAATGCGCAGATGCGCTATTTCGTGGTCCACATCCACCGGCTGCTCGAGCCGGAGCTTCCGAAACCGTAAACGGATTGCGGTTATTCGTTCCCGTTTGTGCTAATACCGCCTGGCGCCGCTTCGGACCCGGACGACACCGCGGCGGATACAAAATCTGACTGCTGATGAACGACAAGACGGAATCCACGAAACACGACAGGACGCTCTCCCGGTCCGCCGCGAAGGAGACGGGCGGCGACGGGCACAGACCTCACGAACTGCACGATTTCGCCATCATCGGGCGCTTGCTGCACGACTACATGCGCCGGCGCTGGAACCGGCTGCTGGTGGCTGCGGTGTGCATGATCGTGACTGCGGGCATGAACGGCATGCTCGCGTGGCTGCTCGATCCCGCGATCAAACAGATTTTCCTCGACAACAACGCTCGCATGCTTCCTGTCATCACGGCTGCGATTGCCGGCGTCGTCGCGCTGCGCGCAGTCGCGAGCTTCGGCGAGCAGTACACGCTCAGCAATCTCTCCGAGCGAATCGTCGCCGACGTACAGCGCGACATGTTCAGGAGCCAGATACGGCTGGATATCGCGACGTTGAACGACGTCCATTCCGGCGAGATGGTCTCCAAATTTCTCTATGATGCGACGCTGCTGCGCGGATCAATCACGCGGGGCCTCGCAGGTCTCGGCAAGGAGTTCGTCACCCTGATCGTGCTGGCTGGCGTGATGATCTATGAGGACTGGCAACTCGCACTGATTTCCGTGCTGCTCCTGCCGCCCGTGGCCCTGGTGACGCAACGCCTCAGCCGTTCGTTGCGCAAATCCTCCACCCGCGGCATGGAAGAAACCGGAACGCTCAGCCGCGCGCTGTCCGAAGCGCTGGCCGGACGACGGATCGTCAAGGCCTACAGCCTCGAGGCGTTTGTCGCCCGCGCGGCGGAATCGCGGATCAGCCAGCGGTTGAAATTCATTCTCCGCGCGGCGCGCGCGCGTTCCGCCGCCGTGCCTTCGACCGATCTGATCGGCGGCATCGCCGCCGCAATCACCATCGGCTTCGCCGGCTGGCAGCACCTGCATGGACATTTGGGGATCAACCAGTTTTCGGCTTTCACGGTTGCCATGCTGATGGCGCAGCAGCCGGTCAGAAATTTGAGCCAGCTATGGACCATTTCAACCGAGGGATTGTCGGCCGCCAATCGCATCTTTCGGCTGATCGACACCATACCGCGGATCATCGATCGTGCCGCCGCGCAACCGCTTGTTGTCAAACGCGGTGGCGGTGCCATCCGGTTTGAAAATGTTTCGTTCCGGTATGGGTCCGATGGCGTCATTGCGCTGAACAGCGTCACCTTCGATGTCCGGCCCGGACAGAAGATCGCGCTCGTCGGGCCCTCGGGCGCAGGCAAGAGCACGATATTCAATCTCCTGCTGCGCTTCTACGATATCGAAAGCGGTCGCATTCTGATCGACGGCCAGGACATCGCGGATGTAACGCTCGATTCGCTTCGCTCGCACATCGCACTCGTCACTCAGGAACCATTTCTGTTTGACGAAACGGTCGCAGAAAACATCGCTTACGGCCGGCGCAATGCGTCGCGCGAAGAGATCATGGCAGCCGCGGGCGCAGCGGCTGCGGATGTTTTCATCGCAGAATTGCCGGAAGGCTGCGACAGCGCTATAGGCGAAGGCGGACTGAAGCTTTCCGGCGGACAGCGCCAGCGCATCGCGATCGCACGCGCGATGCTGCGCGACGCGCCCATCCTTCTTCTCGACGAAGCGACATCGGCCCTGGATCCCGAAAGCGAACGACAGGTGCAATCCGCGCTGACACGTCTGATGAAGGGCCGCACAACTCTCCTGATCGCGCACCGCCTCTCGACCGTACTCGACGCGGACCGCATCTATGTGATCGACCGCGGCGAGATCGCGGAGTGGGGCACCCATCAGGAGCTGGTGACGCGAGGCGGAGTTTACGCGCGGCTTTACCGCAACGAACTCGCCGCGGACATGGCCGCCGACCAGCCAAAGACCCTCGCACTCTCCGGATGAACGCCAGGACGCCGCTTCCGCTCGCGATGTACCGCGCAGCAACGCGGGTGCTTGCGCCCGCAGCACGCCTCGTCATTAATGCGCGCGCCCGCGCCGGAAAGGAAGATCGATCCCGGCTTTCGGAGCGCTTCGGCAAAGCCTCGCTTTCACGACCGCCGGGAGAACTCATTTGGATGCATGGCGCGAGCGTGGGCGAATGCCTTTCCGTGCTGCCCCTGATCGACGGTTTACTGCATGAATCCGAACGATCCGTCCTTCTCACCAGCGGTACCATCACATCGGCGGAGCTGATGCGCCAACGTCTGCCGAAGCGCGCATTTCATCAGTTCGCGCCGGTGGATTCGCCCTCGGCCGTCAGGCGCTTTCTCGACCATTGGAGACCGGACGCCGGCTTGTTCGTGGATTCGGAACTGTGGCCCAATCTGATTGCATCGGCGCACACCCGGGGTGTGAAACTCGCGCTCGTCAACGGCCGCATGTCCGCGCGCGCTTACGCGGGATGGCGGAGAGCACCAAAAAGCGCGCGCCATCTGCTCTCCTGCTTTCGTGCCTGCCTCGCACAGGACGATCTCAGCGCCGAACGTTTTCGTCTCCTCGGCGCCAGTGACGTTCGCGTGTCGGGCAATCTGAAGGCCGATGCGCCGCCGGCGCCGGCGGATGCGAATAAAATGGCCGCGCTGTCGCGTGCGATCGGAGCACGGCCGGTTCTGCTTGCCGCGAGCACCCATCCCGGCGAGGACGAAACCGTACTTCCGGCGCACGATGTGCTGCGCCAAAACTTTCCCGACGTCCTGACGATCCTCGTACCGCGCCATCCCGTTCGGGGATCGGAGATCGCGATGCTGTGCGGCACGCGCACGTTCAAGCGACGCTCGGAAAACGAACTACCCGGCAGCGACACGGCCGTGTACATTGCCGATACTATAGGGGAGTTGGCGATGTTTTACCGGGTCGCGCGGTTTGCGTTCATCGGCGGCAGTCTCATTCCGCGCGGCGGGCAGAATCCGCTCGAGGCCGCAAAGCTCGAGCGGGCCGTAATGGCCGGTCCGCACACGGATAATTTTGCCGGCGTGTACGACACCATTTTTGCCGCGCAGGCCGCGGGTCGCGTCCATTCCTGCGCTGAAATCGTCGCTCTGGCCGAACGCTGGTTTGTCGATGCCGAGGCCGCTCGGCGTGCCGGATGCGCGGCTGCGGGCGCGGCGGCGGCTCTCGGCGGTGCGCTGGAAAAGACCAGAGCGGCAATTGAACAGATGCTCGGCCATGCGGGAGCCTGAGTTCTGGTCGCGCAACAGTGCGGGCGCGCGATGGACCGCAGCTCTGCTTGCGCCGCTCGGGCTGGTTCACGGCGCAAGCGTTGCCTGGAAATATCGCCTCCGCAGATCCTATTGCGCGCGTGTGCCCGTCATTTGCGTGGGCAACCTGACTGTTGGCGGCGCCGGGAAGACACCTCTCGCGATTGCCATCGCGCGCATGCTGCAGGACAAAGGCGTATCGCCGGTTTTTCTTTCCCGCGGCTACGGGCGGAAGACTTCCGATGCCGTTATGGTCGATACGAAATCGCACGATGCGTCACGGGTGGGCGATGAAGCGCTGCTGCTGGCGTGCGTTGCGCCGACGGTGGTCGCGACGGATCGCGCGAAAGGCGCCCGAATCGCCGAAGCGGAAGGTGCCGAGGCCATCATCATGGACGACGGGCACCAGAATTTTTCTCTCGAGAAGCGCCTCTCGCTTCTTGTGGTGGACGGCGAGACGGGTCTTGGCAACGGCAAAGTCTTTCCTGCCGGACCTTTGCGCGAACCTGCGCGACAGGGATTGCGTCGCGCCGACGCAGTGATTGTCATGGGCGACGGCGATCCTCACCTGCCGGATTTTCACGGGCCCCTGTTCCGTGCAAGACTGTCCCCGGAGCGGCATTTGGACGGCACGCTTGTTGCGGCGTTCGCGGGGATCGGGCGGCCACAAAAGTTCTTCACGACTTTGCGCGAAGCCGGAGCCGCGCTTGCGATGAGCCGCGCTTATCCCGATCATCATACCTATACGCCGGCAGAAATCGCCCAGCTCAAGGATCGCGCAGCGCAAATGCATGCAGCCCTCATCACCACCGAAAAGGATTTCGTTCGCCTTGATCCGCGCGCACGCGAACGCATAGAGGTATTGGCGGTCCGCGCGGTTTTTGAAGACGAAGCGGCGCTTCGCCGCCTTTTCCCGCCTTTCTATCCAAAAGCGGCCGCCGTGCGGTGAGCAACGGGTCGTCCCGCACGCGATTGAATGCGTTGTCGCTTGCGCGTTACGGCGCTGAAGCGGCGATATTCTTTGCGGTGATCGGGTTTTTCCGGCTGTTCCCACTCGACGCGGCGTCGGCGATCGGCGGCCGGCTCGGCCGCGCCTTTTTCTACCGTACGCATTTAAGCGGCCGTGCGCGCGCCAATCTCGCCGCCGCATATCCGCAAATGGAGACGGACGAACGCGAACAGACCATTCGCGCAATGTGGGACAATCTCGGCCGCAACGTCGCCGAATATGCACATCTGCGAAAGCTGTCCATTCGGGGAAATACCCCGCGCATCGAACTGGCGGGCCTTGAAAATTACGAAACGGCGGCAGCAACCGGCAAGGGAATCATCTTCATCTCGGCGCATTTCGCCAATTGGGAAGTGATGCCGTTTGCCGCCGCGCAATACGGCGTCGAAGGCGGCGAGGTGTACCGTCCGGTCAACAATCCGTTCGTCGATCGCTGGCTGGTTCGACAGCGCCAGGCGAACGGACCCCAAGAGCAGATCGCGAAAGGCGCGCAGGGCACGCGGCGCATTTTCACGCTGCTTCGTGCCGGCAAGGCGATTTTCATCCTAGTCGACCAGAAGACGAACGAGGGTCTGGCGGTGCCGTTCTTCGGACGTGATGCAATGACCACTCCCGCGCCGGCCGCACTCGCGCTCAAACTGGGTGCGGTGCTTCTCCCGACGTCGAACGAGCGACTCGACGGCGCCCGCTTTCGCATGACCGCGCATCCGATGATTGATTATCAGGAAACCGGCGATCATGCGCGCGACGTGCTCGCGCTCACCACGCGCATCAACGAAGCGATCGAGCAATGCGTGCGCAATCGTCCTTCCCAATGGCTGTGGATTCACCGCCGATGGCTCAAATCCGGAGAAGCCCCACGCTCCCGCCGCGGCAAGGAGGCCCAGGCGCTTGCAAGCGCAGAGTAATCGGGTCGTACGTTCTGCTGATCGCGTTTGCCGCAAAAGGAACGCCCTCTCCTTGCACAAGGAGAGGGCGCGTGTGAACGATACCGAACAGATCAGGGAATCTGCAGGGGCACGCGAAACCCGCTACGGTGTAGAGCGGGAACTTGCTGTTTGACGGAGCCCGCCCCCGTCGGACAGTTCCTCGCCGACGGACAATAGATGTAACCGACAAAAAGGCCCGTACTACTGTCCAGTCCGTCAATCGCAACCTGACCATGGTCGTTGAGACCCCAGACCTCGACGTACGTCGCTCCTGAAACGGTGAGTTCCGTGAACGTCTTGGTCGCGATATCGTAAACGAACCCGTGCCGGTTGCCTGACGTGTCCGTATACAAGCCGCTGATCTCGCCTTTGTTGTTGATTCCCTCCAGGTTCGTGGTACCGCCAGGATCGTCGACGGTTACAGCGTTTCCGCCGACGGGTTGATAGAAACCGTGCATGACGCCGCTCGTGTCCACGTACCAGCCTACCGTATCGCCTGCGTCATCGATGCCGCGCCCCGCGACGCTAGTGGTCGTGATGCCTTGCAACGTGATCTTGGATTTGTACCTGGCATTTTCGCCCGTATACCCGAAAATCTCCAGCGTGTTTGGATCCTCGTAGCTGCCGTCGAAGATGTTGATTCCGTTTATTCCCTGTACCAGGTAGTTCAACACCGTGCCCCTCTTCGTCACGTGGTTGATCGTGCCGTCGGTCTTGCGCTCGAACGGTACGTATGAGAGCGGATTTCCGGTGGAGACGTTGCCAATGCCGGTGATCAGCCCTCTCCTGTTCAAGCCGCGCGGTTGCGTCCCTGTACCATCTGCCGTATCGTCAAAGCTCGTGTAGCTGCTGCCAGTGTCGGGGCCGACGAAACCGTGCTCGACGCCGCTGCTATCGAGCCAATATCCTGTGATGTTTCCATTGTTGCTTATTCCGAACGCGATGGTTTCGGTGCTGCCGGACACCAGAGGAAGCTGGTAGAGCGTCGCTTTGGCCATCGCCGGACTCGTCGCCAAAAGGCCAACGAGTGCGGCCGAAATCATGAGTGCTTTTTTGGACATTTTTTCCCCGTTGAGAAGTGAGTGACGGCACTAAACTATTCAGGCGTGCTGCCGTCAATGGCCGCCGGACAGGCTCTCGTCCTTGTGAGCGCAGGCATTCTGAACCGGATGAATTGTGGCACGCAGGCGCTCAAATTCTTTCGGGCGCTGGCCTGCGCGTCGATTGCGAGGGATCGAGGCGCAGCTGAAACCAGTTGAGGCCCCAATGCACATGGGGGCCCGTGGCGCGGCCCGTCATGCCGATTTCGCCGATCGCCTCTCCACGCGCGATCCTGTCACCTTCCGTCACCATCTGCTTGCGCTGGTGAAGATAGCAGGTTGTGACTCCGTGGCCGTGATCGAGAATCGTCAGACCACCTTCGAGATAGAAATCCGGACCGACGAGCGCGACGCGCGCCGGCGCAGGCGCCATGATCGGCGTCCCCGCCGGCGCGGCAATATCGACCCCGAAATGCGGCTCCATCGGCTTGCCGTTCAGGATGCGCTGGCTCCCGAACACGCCGCTGATGATGCCGCGTGCCGGCCAGTCGAACTTTTCCGCGAACCAGTCGAAATCGCTGTCGCGGGAGCGCGCCGCGGCTATCATCGCCACTTCGCGCTTGCGCCGCTCGAGCACCTCCGGTGGCAGTGTGACGAATTTCTCCGGCAGCCCGGTGATGCGCTGCACTTCATACTTCCGCACGATAGGCTGTACCGAACGCGTCTCGCGTGCGCCATCGGCAAAATGCGCGGCGATCAGGCTCGGCTTCGTCTGGTCGTAGGTGAAGCCAAAGGCGAATTCGCCCGCGGACGAAACATGCACGGCCGTGCCGTCCACGGTGACGCGCGCGCCTGGCTCGGCCTTTCCGATGACGAGACTGCCCTGCTCCAGCGAACCCAAAACCGAAATCCGCGAAGCCTGCGGGAGCGCTGCGCTGGAAAAGAGAATTGCCGCCGAACTCGCCAGAAAGACGCGGCGTTCCATCATTTGGGCGTGAGGGCGCGTTCCTGAAAACGCCTCAGGGCGATCGCAGGGCTCGCATAGGCCTCCTGCAAATCGACGCTCCAATAGCGCAGCGATTCGAGCGGAATTGGTTCACCGGTAACGGCGCAATAGACAAACGATCCCGGCCTCACGACGCGGTACTCGCCGTCCAGATACTCAAGTTCGGCAACCCCTTCGGCCGGAAAACTGCGTTCCATCTGGTTCATGCCGTGCCTTTCACTGAAACCAGTTTTCTGAACTCACAGCAGCTTACCCTGTTCCGGTTTCGCGCGCGACGGGGTCGCGCCGGCTCCTGCGCCCTTCGCCTTTGCTTCAACCGTTGAATCCGCAAAAACGAGCGAGAGGTTCTCGCCCGGATGAACCGAACTTGCCCGCCGGCGGATGGTGCCGTCGGCGCCCTCAACCAGCGCAAACCCACGCGCGAGCACCGCGCGATGGCTGACGGTTTCAAGAAGTCGCGCGCAACCGTCGAGCTGCTCGCGCCGGAATTTCAGATGCGCGCGCTCGCAGCGCTCGAGCCGGTGCGCGAGACCGCGGACGCGCTCTCTTCCCGCTTCGATGCGCCTTGCAATTCCGTGCGGCCGGAGCGGCAATGCAATTTCCAGAAACGCACGCCGATGCACTTCCGCGTTGCGCTTCAGCCCGTGTACCAGGCACTCGGCCGCGTGATCGAAACGTTGGCGAACAGCTGCAAACAAATGGTCGGCGCGCGGCAACGCACGGGCGAGCGCGTGGAGATGTTTCCCGCGGTCGTCCAGCCCCCTGGAAAAGCTACGGAGATTCCGCCGTTCGAGATCGAGCGCAAGCGCCAGAAGATCGGTACGCACCGGCACGGCCATTTCCGCAGCCGCCGTTGGTGTCGGGGCGCGGCGGTCGGCGGCGAAGTCGATCAACGTGGTGTCGGTCTCGTGGCCGACCGCCGAGATGAGCGGGATCGCGCTCTCCGCGGCCGCGCGAACGACAATTTCCTCGTTGAAGGCCATGAGGTCTTCGATCGAGCCGCCACCGCGCGCGATGATCAGAACGTCGGGACGCGACATCGCGCCGAACGTTGGAAGAGCATTGAAGCCGCGGATTGCAGCCGCAACTTCGGCTGCGGCGCGTTCGCCCTGCACTGCCACCGGCCAAAGAAGAACGCGGCGCGGAAAGCGCGCGTCCAGACGGTGCATGATGTCACGGATCACGGCTCCGGTCGGCGAAGTGACGATGCCGATCACGTCGGGCAGGAACGGGAGATTCTTCTTGCGGCTTTCGGCGAACAGCCCCTCGGCGGCGAGTTTTTTTTTCCGCTCCTCGATGAGCGCCATCAAAGCGCCGAGGCCCGCAAGCTCGATCTGCTCTACGAGGATCTGATAGCGCGAGGAGCCCGCATAGGTGGAAATCCTTCCCGTGCAGATCACCTCCAGCCCCTGTTCGGGCTTCTGCTTGAGCGTGAGCGCCGTAGCGCGCCAGGCGACGGCGTTCAGCACCGCCTTCTCGTCCTTGAGGTCGAAATAGATATGGCCCGACGAATGGAATTTGAGCCCGCTGACCTCCCCTCTTACCCTGACAAACGGAAATGCGCCTTCCACAGTCCGCTTGAGCGCGGCCGCGATTTCACTGACGCTGTATTCGGGCAGGTTCGCCCGTCTCACCGGTTCCGACATGGTTGAGGATGATATAGGAAAAGTAGATGCCAATCGTATTTTGTCTTTCCTCTCCCGCGCGCGCGAGGGAGGTGATTTGCCCGTGTCCAGCCGAAGGTCGGGGCGAGAACAAACTCGGCGCCGGATGGCGCGAAATCTCGGATCATCTCCAGCTCCCCTCCACGGCTCCGCGGTTCCCCTGCCCCACGCGTTCCGCGCGGGGGAGGAAGCCAAAACACAGGAGTCAGCCTCCGCTTCGTCCTAAGCAAAGCACATGTTCGATTGTCGCAGTCTTGCAAGGTGCTCGACTCCCATGAACGTGCTTCTCGTCGGTTCGGGCGGACGGGAGCACGCGCTGGCATGGGCGCTGGCGGCGAGCCCGCTCATCACCCGGCTGTATTGCGCGCCAGGGAATGCCGGCATCGCAGACGTGGCCGAGTGTGTTCCAATTGCAGCCACCGATCTCGACCGCATCGTTGCCTTCGCCAAAGAGCAGGCGATCACGTTTGTCGTCATCGGGCCCGAGGCACCGCTCGTGGCGGGATTGTGGGATCGTCTCGAAGCCGGCGGCATCAAGGCGCTCGGGCCGAGCGCAAAAGCCGCGCAGCTCGAAGGTTCCAAGGGCTTTGTAAAAGAGCTCTGCCACGCGCACGACATCCCGACGGCAGCATTTGCCCGTTTTGATGATCGGGAGACTGCGCTCGCCTACGCCGCGCAGCAGCCGCATCCGCTTGTCATCAAGGCTGATGGTCTCGCGCAGGGAAAAGGCGTCGTGGTGGCACAAACGCAGGCTGAATCCCGCGATGCGATCGGCGAATTGTGGATGACCTACGGCGCAGGCATTCTCATCGAAGAATTTCTCGAAGGCGAAGAGGCAAGCCTGTTCGTCCTGTCCGATGGAGCGCATGTGCTTCCGCTTGCCGGCGCTGAGGACCACAAACGTGCCTATGATGGCGACAACGGGCCGAATACGGGCGGGATGGGCGCGTTCAGCCCTTCGTCCCTGCTCACTCCGGACGTTGTGGAAAAAACCCTGTCGCGGATTGTGCGCCCGACGATCGCGGCCCTCAGAGAACACAGCATGCCGTACATGGGCGTGCTTTACGCGGGGCTGATGATCCGCCACGGGGAACCGAAGCTGGTCGAGTACAATTGCCGCTTCGGCGATCCCGAATGCCAGGTGCTGATGTTGAGACTTAAATCCGATCTCTTGACTGCGCTTCTTGCCGCACGCGACGGCGAGCTCGCGCACCTCGATGTCAGGTGGCGCGACGAAGCAGCGCTGACCGTCGTCATGGCGAGCAAGGGCTATCCGGGACAGTACCGCACGGGCTCGGAAATTCGCGGTCTCGATGCGGCGCCTACGATCGAACATGTCCATATCTTTCATGCCGCCACGGAGCGGCACGACGGCAAACTCTTTGCCAATGGCGGGCGCGTGCTGAACGTCTCGGCGACCGGTGAGAATCTCGCCGAAGCTCGGAGGCGCGCTTATGAAGCTGTCGATCGCATTGATTGGCCGGAGGGATTCTGCCGGCGCGACATCGGTCTTCGCGCGCTCTCCCGGATTTCGCCATGAACGACGACCGGCAGGAAAAGTTCTCGGGGACCAAAGAGGTGTCCGAGCCGCTCCGTTTCGATGCACGACAGCTTGCCGACTATCTCGCGCCGCACATCGACGAGTTCGCACGTCCGCTCACGGTACGGCAGTTCCGGGGCGGACAATCCAATCCCACCTATCTGCTCTCCACGCCCAACCGGAAATATGTGTTGCGGCGCAAGCCGCCCGGAAAACTGCTGCCGTCGGCGCATGCCGTTGATCGCGAGTATCGCGTGATCGCGGCGCTCTACCCGACGGGTTTCCCCGTAGCCAAACCGTACGTTCTGTGCGAGGACGAAAGCGTCATCGGCACCGCTTTTTATGTCATGGAATATGTCGAGGGCCGCATCTATTGGGGGCCACTGATGCCGGGACTTTCCCCGGAGGAACGCTTCTCCATCTATGATGCGATGAACGCCACGATCGCGCAACTCCACATGCTCGATTACGAAAAACTCGGCCTCGCAGATTTCGGCAAGCCCGGCAATTACATCGGCCGCCAGATCGCCCGCTGGACAAAGCAGTATCTCGCGTCGGAGACGGAAACGATACCGGAAATGAACAAGCTGATCGACTGGCTGCCCAAACACCTTCCGGAAGAGGAACGCTGCACGGTCGTGCACGGCGATTTCCGCCTCGACAACACGATCTTGCATCCCACACGACCAGATATCCTGGCCGTGCTCGACTGGGAGCTGTCGACGATCGGCGATCCGATGGCAGATTTCACCTATCATCTCATGCAGTGGCAGATGCCCCCTGAGATTGCGACCAGCGGTGCCGCCAGCCTGTTGAACCTCGATCTTGCCTCGCTTGGTATTCCCGATATGGCAGCATATGTGGAAATGTACTGCCGCCGCACCGGCCGCGACGGAATCCCGAATCTGGATTACTACGCTGCGTACAATTTCTTCCGCCTTGCCGGAATCCTGCAGGGCATCGTCGGCCGTGTGCGCGACGGCACGGCGGCGAACGAAAACGCGGCACAGAGCGCGACTGCCGTACGTCCGCTCGCCGAACGCGGCTGGTATTTCGCGCGGCGCGCCGGAGCGGCTGCCTAAGTCCGCATAAGGTCAGATCGATGAAACCTGCGGGAAAAAAGCGCGGTGACCTCATGCTTCGTCAGGCTCAGCGTTAGGTTTTTTGAAACGAAAACAACACCTCTCCGCGAGACGTCGCGGCAGACGCAGGGAATGGGTGAAAGCCGGTTCGCCCAGATCAGCCCGTCGAGCCGCGCCGCTCGTTCATGTACTTGCCGTATTCGAGCCGGGCGATGGTTCGGTTGTGCACCTCGTCGGGTCCGTCGGCGAGGCGCAGCGTACGTAAGCTCGCGTACGTGCGGGCGAGGCCCGAATCCGTTGTCACTCCTGCCCCGCCCCACGCCTGGATCGCGTCGTCGACGATCTTGAGCGCCATGCGCGGCGCCGCGACCTTGATCATTGCGATTTCGGTTCGCGCGCTCTTGTTGCCCACCTTGTCCATCATGTCGGCGGCTTTCAGCGTCAGGAGCCGGCACATCTCGATGTTGATCCGCGCTTCGGCCACACGCTCTTCCCACACCGAATGATCCGCGATCTTCTTGCCGAAGGCCTCGCGCGAGAGAAGCCGCCGCACCATCTGTTCGAGCGCGCGTTCCGCGGCCCCGATCGTGCGCATGCAGTGGTGGATACGGCCGGGACCGAGGCGGCCCTGCGCGATTTCGAAGCCGCGGCCTTCCCCTAAAAGAATGTTGTCGGCTGGCACCTCCACGTTCTCGAACAGTACCTGGCCATGCCCGTGCGGCGCGTCGTCAAAACCGAACACCCGCAGCATGCGTTCCACTTTCACGCCGGGTGTGTCCGTCGGCACGAGAATCTGGGACTGCTGGCGATACTTGTCGGTTGTAGGATCGGTTTTTCCCATTACGATCATGATCTTGCAGCGCGGATCACCCATCCCCGACGACCACCATTTGCGCCCGTTGATGACGTAGCGATCGCCTTTGCGCTCGATGCGCGTGGCGATGTTCGTCGCATCGGATGATGCGACCGCAGGCTCGGTCATGATGAAAGCGGAGCGGATTTCGCCTTCGAGCAGCGGTTTCAGCCATTTCTCCTGCTGAGCCGGAGAACCGTAGCGTTCAAGCACTTCCATGTTTCCGGTATCCGGGGCCGAGCAATTGAACACTTCGGATGCAAAACTCACGCGTCCCATGATTTCGGCAAGCGGCGCATATTCGAGATTGGTGAGCCCCGGTCCCCACTTGCTGTGCGGCAGGAAAAAATTCCACAGGCCCTGCCCTTTCGCTTTCGCCTTCAGTTCTTCGACGATTGGCACAACGATCCAGCGATTGCCTTTGCGCGTTGCCTCTTCCATCTGCGTGGCATACACCGGCTCCGCCGGATAGACATGGCGATCCATGAATTCCTGTACACGGTCCACCAGTTCGCGTTGTCGCGGTGAATAATCGAAATCCATTGTTTCCCTCCCGCGGAGCGACGCTCCGCAATTGCGTTGCCGCTTACCCTAGGGCCAAATCGACAAGATGGAAAACGGACAACCCCGGCTGTTTCCGTCCGCTGCTCCGCATCCAGATTTGACAGCCGAGGCTTTCGCGCGGCAAGCAGGCTTCCGTGCTCCTCTGGGTTGGATTCGCGCTGATTGCCGCGGGTGTGGCGTGTTTCGTCATCGACCGGCGGGCGGCGCATTTCTTTCATGCCGCGATTCCGAAATCATTCGATCGCGTGCTGCACGCGACGACGGACTGGGCGAAAGGCGGTCTCTGGCTTTCCGCCGCGGCGCTCGCTTTCGTCGTTGCCCGCGCTGTCCAATGGAGACTTGGTCCTTCGCCCGACATGGCGCGACTTGAGCGCGTAAGTCTCGCCTTTCTCATCAGCCTCGCCGCGGCGAGCATCGTGCTACATTCCATCAAGATCATGCTTGGCCGGCGGCGTCCGCGCGACGAACTCGAACTCAATCTCTACGGCTTCCGGCCGTTCACCTGGGATTTGCGCAAGGACTCGTTTCCTTCCGGTCATGCGCTGACGATTTCCTGCGTTGCCGTCGTCATGTCGGGAATTGCGCCGCAGTGGGCGCCGCTGTGTTTCGCCGGCGCCGCTTGGCTCGCGCTGACGCGTGCACTTCTCAATTCGCATTATCTGGGAGACGTCTTCGCCGGCATAGGAATTGCGTTCGTCGTAACGCGCGAAGTGTTGTTCGCGTTTTTCCCCGACCTCACGCGCCCCTGGTTTTGAACCGGTTTTTCGACCGTTCGGCGCGAGGGACACCTTGCTGTCAAACGGGGCCGATCAACAAAGATTATTTTCGCCGTACCACCTTGTGAAATGGTGCAAAGCGATTGCGATCCTTGTGATCAAAAAGAAATTTCTCCGCCTCGGATCATGACGGCTGGAACCATCCGGTGCGGCTAACGATATCGATTCAGCAGGGCACGGAGAAAGCAGAACAAAGCGAGCTTGGCCGTGTCTCAACGAGGGTATGAGATATGGAACGGCCAGCACACTTGTTGATTCAGAGGCCACGCCAGTTTACGCCGCGGAAGATCGCAGCGATCGCCGGCGCAGTGGTGGTCGACGCGGTAGCGATCTATGTTGTCGCGACTGGTCTCTCATTCAGCGTCGTCCGCATGATCCCACACATCGTACAGGCGGAAGTTTTTCAGACTCCGCCGCCGAAGGTCCAACCTGTGATCTTGCCGCCGACGCAGCTCGTCAAACCTGTGACTGCGAGCGTCCCTCCGCCGGAAATTCAAATCCAAACACCGCAGCCGCAACCGCAGATCACGGTTGCCAAAATGCCTCCACATCCAGTCATGCCGGCACCTGTGCAGACGGCTGCCGCGCCCGCTCCGCCTTCGCCGCCAAAACCTCAAGGAATCTCAGCGCCGGTATCAATCGGAGGCTCGCACAGCTGCGAGAATGAATATCCGCCGTCGGCACAGCGTCTCAGCCAGGAGGGCACGACGACCATAAAATTCACGGTCACGACCGACGGCGCCGTTTCCGATGTGCAGGTTGTGGGATCGAGCGGCCACGATGCGCTCGACCAGGCGGCCATCCGCTGCGCGTCGTCCTGGCGATACAAGCCGGCACTTGAAAACGGTCAGCCCGTACCGGCACCATGGACGACAAACGTCCAGTGGAAGCTGCAGAACGGCTCTACGTCGATGTAAGCAGAATCTCGTACGCGGACCGCTATCTGAAGTTCCAACTCCCCCGCGGATCAGGACCCTCCGTTCTCCGCCGCGCGCTGGTCCGGCGCGAAGCTCATTACGCCGCGCGCTGGCGCTCAAGGAAACGGCGCTCTTCGTCGATCGACGCTTTGAACGAAGGCCGCGCGTGAATCGCAGTTGCGTAGCGCGCCAGCTCCGGCCAGCGTCCCTGATCAAGTCTTTCCCGCGCGTGCTCGAAGTTCACCAGCATGCAGGCAATTGCGATATCGGCGATGGAGAATGTATCAGCCACCAGAAATTCGTGCCCTCGCACCTGGGCTTCAAGGTAATCGAAGATGCCCGGCAGCTTTTCCCCGAGCGTCGCAGCGACTACGGTTTCGTCGCATTCGCGGCCCATCAGCTTCTTGACCACGCGCTCGAAGAAGAGCCCCGGCCCGATGGACTGCATCATCTGGGTGTCGGCATATTCCTCGAACCAGAGCGCGCGCGCACGCGCGAATGGCGCCGCCGGATAAAGCATCGGCCGGGGATATTTGGCTTCGAGATAGGCACAGATAACCGACGAGTCCGCCAACGTGTTGGGCTCCGGCTCGTCGCTGTCGCGCAGCACCGGAATGCGCTTTAAGGGACTGATTTCGAGGAACCAGTCCGGCGGCGCGAACGGGTTGATTTGCTGATGCTCGTAGTTGAGGCCCTTCTCCGCCAGCATCACCCGCACCTTGCGCACGAAAGGCGATAGCGAACTGCCATAGACCGTTAGTGTCATTGTTGCATTTTCCCTTCTTCACATCCCTGCGCAGATGCGCACCATGACAGCAACGCGACCATCGATCAAACACGCCGTGCGGAAAAGAAGGCGCGGAGCAGTGCCGCGCTCGCGTCAGCCGATTCACCGGAAGAGATTTCCGCGCGATGATGGCAGGTAGGCTGCGAAAAAAAGCACGGACCGTGCAGCACCGCGCCGCCTTTGGGATCCGTGGCGGCAAAGACAAGCCGCTGCACGCGCGCGAGGCTCATCGCACCCGTACACATGGCGCATGGCTCGAGCGTGACGAACAAGGTGGTGCCGACGAGGCGCTCGTTATCCAGCTTCGCCGCAGCGGCGCGCAGCACCAGCATTTCGGCATGCGCGGTCGGGTCATGGCGCTCAAGGATGCGGTTTCCGTCGCGGGCCAGCGGCTCGCCATCCGCCGTGATGAGCACCGCGCCGACCGGCACTTCGCCACGATCCGCCGCGGCTACCGCTTCGGCCAGCGCCATTGTCATGTATTCCGCGTCGCTCATTTTCTCTCTCGCGTCATGGTCCGCTAATGCCGGCCACCCTGGTGAAATCTGGAATAGTGACCGAGTACTGGCAAGAATGAACTGCTTCCGCTACGCATCCGTCGCTCCCAACAGGTTGACCCGCATTTGCATTTGCGGGCCATGACAATTTTGGGGAAGAGAGCGCCCTTGTCCGAGTCTGAAGGCGAGCGAATTGCCAAGCTTATCGCGCGCGCGGGCGTGTGCTCGCGGCGGGACGCGGAGAAGCTCGTCGCCGAAGGACGGGTCGCTCTCGATGGCCAAACGGTGACCACGCCGGGGACGCGCGTAGGCGAGCACCAGGTCGTCTCTATCGACGGCAGGCCCTTGCGCGAGCCCGAGCGCACGCGGTTGTGGCGCTATCACAAGCCACAAGGGCTCGTGACCACTCATCGCGATCCACAAGGACGGCCTACAGTGTTTCAGGCGCTGCCCACGAATTTGCCGCGCGTGGTTTCGGTCGGCCGTCTCGACATCAATTCGGAAGGGCTGCTGCTTCTCACCAATGACGGCACGTTTGCCCGCAGCCTCGAACTCCCGGCCGCAGGATGGACGCGAAGCTATCGCGTGCGCCTGTTCGGCAAAGTTTCGCAGAATGATCTCGAGGAACTTGCGCAGGGCGTCACCATTGCCGGGATGAAATACGGACCGGTGATCGCCGATCTCGAACGTACCAAGGGGATGTATTCCTGGGCGCGCGTGGAGCTGAAAGAAGGCAAGAACCGCGAGGTGAAACGGGTCATGGAACATCTGGGGCTGAAGGTTGCACGTCTCATCCGCGTCCGCTTCGGCCCATTCCACCTCGGCCATCTCGCCCCCGGCGCGGTGGAAGAAATTCCGGCGAAGGTGTGGAAGGCGGAGTTGGCGCCTCAGCCTTCGACAAGCTCGGGGTGAGGCCCTTTTATTTACCCTCGTGCTGAGCGTCGAAGCAGGGCCGCATAGTTATACGTGCTCGCCGCCATTGATGTGGAGCTCGGCGCCGGTCACATAGCTGGATTGTTCTGTACATAGATAATAAATCGCCTTGGCCACTTCTTCGGGAAGCCCGAGCCGGCGCAAGGGAATTGTCTCGACGATCTTCTCCGTGCCCGGCGACAGGATGGCGGTATCGATTTCGCCCGGGGCGATGGCGTTCACCCGCACGCCGAGCGGTCCGAAATCCGCCGCCATCTCACGCGTGAGCGAAGCGAGCGCAGCTTTCGTCGTCGCATAGGCTGCGCCGGCAAACGGGTGCACCCGGCTCCCGGCAATCGAGGTGACGTTGACGATCGCGCCTCTTGCGGCCGTTAGTTCCTCGATCAAGCCGCGCGCGAGCCAGATAATGGCGAAGAAATTTACTTCAAACACCTGCCGCCATAGTTCCATGTCGCTCGCGAGCACGCCGAGCCTCTCGCCGCGCGGTCCTTTGGGCGAGATCGCCGCATTGTTGACGAGCGCGTGCAGATTGCCTTCCCCGAGCCGTTCGCGCATGTCCTTCACCGCGCGCAGCGTATCCTTGCGATCGCCGAGATCGACCTGGATGTGATCTTCGGGTCCCGCCGCCCACGGACAATTTTCCGGAAACGCATGGCGCGAACAGGTGATGACGCGCCAGCCCGCGCTTGCGAAGCGCTTGACCGTCGCGTGCCCGATGCCGCGGCTCGCACCGGTCAGGATAAGCGTCCGCCGCTCGTCTTGTATCTGCGCCATGCCACCCAGGTTACAGGAAATTGTCGCGCACCGCGCAATGAATATGCACGTGGAAACGCAGAGACGTGGAGCGAAAAAATCGCCAAGGTGCCAAAACGCCAAGAGATAGCTGCGCGCCAGGGCACGCCAAAGAACCTTGGCGAGCTTGGCGTCTTGGCCTTTCAAACTGCTTCTCCGCGTCTTTGGCGCTCGCCACGTATTTATGACCGCGCGAGCGGCGGCGGACGTTCGAGGCCGGCGGGGTCCTGGTGAATGATGACCTGCGCGTCGGGAAAGGCAGCGAGAAGCTCCTGCTCCACCTCATCGCTCACTTCATGCGCGCGCGTCAGACTGATCGCCGGATCGAGCTCCATGTGCAGTTGGATGAATCTGCAGATACCCGCCGCTCGCGTGCGCAGATCGTGAAGATTTCGCACATCCTTGTGCTCGCGCACGATGGCCTTGATGCGCTCGCGGTCGTCGTCGGGGAGTTCCCTGTCCATCAGCTGGTCATAGCTCTGCCGGAACACGCTCCAGGCGCTCGTCGCAAGCACGGCGGCAACGCCCAGGCCTACGATCGGATCGGCAATAAGAATCCCGAAGCGCGCAGAGAGCGCGATCCCGAGCGCGACGCCGACGTTGGTGAGGAGATCGCCCAGATAGTGCAGGCGGTCGGCACGGATGGCGAGGGATCCCGTGCGCGCCACTGCCAGTCGCTGGTAGAAAACGAGCCCGAGCACTGCCGCGATCGAGAACATCATGACGGCAAGACCGACGGCCGCATGTTCGACAGTACGCGGGGACACAATTCGGCCGATGGATTCGACGACAAGGAACGTTGCGGAGCCCGCGATGAATGCGCCTTGCGCGAGGCCGGCCAGCGGCTCCGCCTTGCCATGACCGAAACGGTGTTCGCGGTCGGCGGGCGTAAGCGCCTCGCGGATGGCGAAGAGATTGATCGATGAAGCGAACAGATCGAGCGCCGAATCCGCAAGCGACGCCATCATCGCGACGGAGCCGGTGACGATATACGCCACCGCTTTCAGAGCCACGAGAACAGCCGAAACCGCGACCGCGGCAAGAGCGGCGCGCTGCATCAGCCGGGATCGTCCACGCGAGGTTTCTGCCACGGCCGCGGTCACGGAAAAAGCCGCTCCGTGCGCCAGGGCGAACCGACGGCATCGCGTCTGTACACAAGCCTGTCGTGGAGACGAAACGGACGGTCGCGCCAAAACTCGATTTCAAATGGTGTCAGGCGATAACCCGACCAGTGCGGCGGCCGCGGCACCTTCGAAAGTGCGAACTTGGCCGCGTATTTCGCGATCTCGCGTTCGAAGGCGAAGCGCCCCTCCATAGCTCGCGATTGTGCCGACGCCCAGGCGCCGATCTGGCTGTCTTTGGGACGGGTGGCGAAATAGGCGTCCGCCTCTTCGTTGGTCACGCGCGACGCGGCCCCGCGCACACGCACCTGGCGCCGGATGGACTTCCAGTGAAAGCAGAGCGCTGCCTCCGGATGCGCAGCAAGTTCCCGTCCTTTTGCGCTTTCGCCGTTGGTGTAGAAGACGAAGCCGTGCACGTCGGCCCCTTTCAAGAGCACCATGCGCACATTCGGCCGCCCCGCCACGTCAACTGTCGCGAGTGCCATCGCCTCCGGCTCGTTGGGTTCGCTCCTCGCTGCCTCCGCTATCCATTGGTGGAAGAGCGTGATGGGATCGTCCCGGGGCGGGATCCCGCCATCGTCAAGGCTGCCGCCGATCTCGCTCATGACAAAAGGCGCATAGCACCCTCGATTCCCGGCGCAAAGCCGCGGGCTAGTGTCCCGATTCTGAAAGTCGCATCGTCTCTATATCGAAGCGGACTTCGAAACCACGACACCGGGTCGCGTCGGGTCTTGACGCTTCCTATATTATTCGTCGCCGCGACAGGGGCGGCGGAATCATTCTATGAAACGGCCGTTGGCCGGCGAGTATCAGCATGCGCGACCCCTATGATGTATTGGGCGTTTCGAAAAAGGCGAGCGAAGCCGAGATCAAAAAGGCGTTTCGCGCGCTCGCCAAGAAACACCATCCGGACAAACACGCGGGCGACACGGCGGCGCAGAGGCGCTTTCAGGAAATCAGCGCCGCCTATGACATCCTTGGTGACAAGGAAAAGCGCACGAAGTTTGATCAGGGGGTAATCGACGCCAACGGCAATCCGCGTGGATTTGATCCGGGCGCCGGCGGTTTCCGACCCGGCGCCGGACCCGGCGACTTCCATTTCACCTGGGGCGAGGCGGACACGGCCGAAGGCGGGTTCCGCGCCGAAGACATTCTCGGCGAGATTTTCGGCGGCGGAGGCGGGCGCAGGCGCCGGCCGCGACGCGGCGAAGACTATGCGCTTGCGATAACCATAGGCTTCGAGGAAGCCGCCCGGGGCGGCACGCGGCGCGTGACGCTGCCGGACGGGCGCGAACTCGATGTGCGCATTCCGGTCGGAGTGCGCGACGGCCAGCAGATCAGGGTCAAGGGCCAGGGCAGCCCGGGACGCGAAAACGGCCCTTCCGGCGATCTGCTCCTCACCATACGCGTGGCCTCGCATCCCTGGTTGACCCGCGATGGCAATGACTTACGAATGGATCTTCCAGTGACGCTGAAGGAAGCGGTGCTCGGCGGGAAGGCCAATGTGCCGACGCTAACGGGTCCCGTCACACTGACTATTCCGGCAGGCTCCAACACTGGCCGAACGCTCAGATTGAAAGGCAAGGGCATCCCCGCGCATGCGGGTCAACCGGCCGGCGACCTATATGTCAAGCTGGTGGTGACACTGCCCGACAAACCGGACCAGGCGCTCGAGGAATTCGCGTCGCGCTGGGACGCCGATTACGATCCGCGTGCCAAACTGAGGTAAGGCGGCGCGCTGATGCTCCTGCCGGCGGGCTGGCGCAGGAGAGAAAAAAGACGTTCCGTCCTACCAGCTGCAGATGCTTCAGCCGTATTCTGGTTGAGGCGAGAGGGAGACAAGCATGACATCGGGCGGTCTGATGGCCGGGAAGCGCGGCCTGATCATGGGCGTCGCCAACGAGCGCTCGATCGCTTGGGGCATCGCGCAGGCGCTCCACGCGCAAGGCGCCGAACTCGCCTTCACCTACCAGGGAGAGACGTTCCGGAAGCGCGTGATCCCGCTCGTAGAGCCGCTCAATCCCGCCGCGCTCGTCGATTGCGACGTGACCGAACAGGGTTCGCTCGACAACACCTTCGGGACTTTGGAAAGCGCCTGGGGCTCACTCGATTTCGTTGTGCATGCGATTGCCTTCTCCGACAAGGATCAGCTGAAAGGCCGCTACGTCGATACGACGCCGGAGAATTTCACCGCGACCATGAATGTGTCCTGCTACTCTTTCACCGCGGCCGCACAACGCGCCGAGAAGATGATGCCTAACGGTGGTTCGCTCCTCACTCTCAGCTATTACGGCGCGGAAAAAGTGATGCCGCATTACAATGTGATGGGTGTCGCCAAAGCCGCGCTCGAAGCGAGCGTGCGGTACATGGCCGAGGACCTCGGCAAACGCAATATCCGCGTGAATGCAATTTCGGCCGGGCCGATCAAGACGCTCGCCGCCTCCGGCATCGGCGATTTCCGCTATATCCTGAAATGGAATGAGTTGAACGCGCCGCTGCGCCGCACTGTCACCACGGACGAAGTTGGCAACACCGCGGTGTTTCTCCTTTCCGATCTTGGCCGGGCGGTAACGGGCGAAGTGCTGCATGTCGATTGCGGTTATCACATCGTCGGCATGAAAGCCGAGGACGCGCCGGACATTTCAGTTCCGGCGAAATCTTAGTGTCGTCCAGGATCAACAAGTTGGCTGGTGTCCTTGCGATTCTGAAATTCGCCACCAAACCGACATAGGGATCATGCGAATTTCAAAATCGGGACACTAGCGGATGAGCCACAATACTTTCGGTCATCTCTTCCGCGTCACCACCTTCGGCGAGAGCCATGGGCCGGCGATCGGCTGCGTGGTTGATGGCTGTCCGCCGGGCATTCCCCTCGTCGAAGCCGATATCCAGGCCGATCTCGACCGCCGTCGCCCGGGACAATCGAAATTTGTCAGCCAGCGCAAGGAGCCGGACCTTGTACGCATTATTTCCGGCGTGTTTCAGGACGACCAGACGCCCGGGCAGGTTACGACCGGCACGCCGATCGCGCTGCTGATCGACAATATCGATGCACGCGCGAAGGACTATTCGGAAATCCGCGACCGCTTTCGTCCCGGCCATGCCGATTACACATACTGGGCAAAGTACGGTTTACGGGACTATCGCGGCGGCGGGCGGCAATCGGCGCGCGAAACTGCGTCGCGCGTTGCGGCGGGCGCGATCGCGCGCAAGCTTCTGAACGCGCTATATGGCGAGGTACGTCTCCGCGGCGCGCTCGTACAGCTGGGCCCGTTCAAGATCGCGCGCGAGCGCTGGGATTGGGAGGAGATTCCGCGCAATCCCTTTTTCTCGCCCGATGCGGCGATCGTCGACGAATGGGCCATCCATCTCGAGACGCTCCGCAAGAACGGCTCGTCCTGCGGCGCGGTGATCGAAGTCGTCGCCCAAGGGGTTCCCGCAGGCTTGGGCGCGCCGATCTACGGCAAGCTCGATGCGGATATCGCGTCCGCGCTGATGAGCATCAACGCCGTTAAGGGTGTCGAGATCGGCGCCGGATTCGCCGCCGCGACTCTTTCGGGTGAAGAGAATTCCGACGAGATGCGGGGGGGCAAAGACGGCAAGCCGCTGTTCCTCTCCAACAACGCCGGCGGCATTCTCGGTGGCATCTCCAGCGGTCAGCCCATTGTGGCGCGCTTTGCGGTGAAGCCGACCTCATCGATTCTGCAGCCCATGCGTACCATCAATACAGCCGGCGACGATGTTGATATCGTCACGAGGGGCCGGCACGACCCCTGCGTCGGAATCCGTGCCGTACCGGTCGGCGAAGCGATGCTCGCACTTGTCCTCGCCGACCACGCGCTGCGCCACCGTGGGCAGATGGGGTGAGCACGCCGTAACGCTGCAGTGCGCAAACCAACGGCCCCCCGGCCCGCCTCGGCGTGCCAATTCTTCTCAGCGCCAGGTCGGCGGCGTGGCGGCAATCTGTGAACCGACCCGCAATTGCGGCTCGGAGGGCGGTCCGACATGCTCCCGTTTTTCGCGCGCAGCGACGCACGTCCGCGCTGCCCGGCCGAGCGCAAGGAACCCGTCCACGTGCGGCCACACGGAAAGAACGCATTCGTCGAAATAGGGATAGCGGTCGGTCTGTCCGCAGCCGAACGATGAGCGGTCACGCCGTGCGGCGGTAAGGATCAGCCGGTTTTTTCCCGCAAGTGCAGGCACGAACGTTCCAGAAAAGCAGGCGGAGATCACGGCGACCGTCGGCCTGTTGCCGCAATCCGTGTCAACAATGCGCGCGAGCTGACGCGGTGTTAACCAGCGGCTGCCAAGCACCATGGCGTCCGGCGAGCCATGCGAGGTGAAGTACAAGAGGCAGCCGCCGCGCGCCCGGTTCGCCAGGATGCGCAAGGCTCCGGCGATTGCGCTCGCCCGCGCATCTGCGACTCCGGAGTGTTGCGCCGCCGAGAACTCCGCGATATTGCGCACGGCAAAACCGCTCGCCTCAAGGTCATGCACCACCCCTTGGCGCGCATTGTCGAAAATCTCGCTCGGACTGCCGTTGTGCGCGTAGCGATCGCCGGCCACGACAACGGCGGCCCAGTTGGCGAAGCTGTTGGCTGCGTGCGCGGGAAGAATAAGCGCAAGAAAAGCGAGAAACGTTGCAACGAACCAATATCCCTTACCAGTGTCATGGCCCGCGAGTGCGGGCCATCCAGGTGACAGATGACCGGCGACAACCGAAGGACACGGCTTTCTAGACGATTTTAGCTGTGGTGCATTTCCAACTGGGTGGCCCGCATTTGCGGGCCATGACAACTTTTGGTTGGAGTTGTACGTCATCTGTGACCGCGCTGCTTTGCCGGTTTCCGCAGCTTCGGAGCGGTTGCGGTCTTTTGGGCATTCTTTTGAAATACCGAAATCTTGGTCAGGTAGGCGACGTCCGTTTCGACCAGCTCAAGCCCGGCCGGAGCAAAGAGAGCTGCCAGGTCCTGGCGCGCAAAACTGTCGTAGTAAGGTTCGTGAAGAAGGTCGGGAAAGGTTGCGATCAGCCCGTCGCAATCCGGCAGATCGCCGTATTGAATTGTCTCGGCGAGAACGAAGATTCCTCCGCTTTTCAGAACGCGAGCAATCTCGCGCGCGACTTTCATCCGAATTTGCGGCGGCAATTCGTGGAAGAGATAGATGCTGATCGCGGCGTCGACGCTGTTATCAGCGAGCGGCATCTTCTCGGCCGGTGCTGCGACGAATTTCACGCTATGCGACCCCGATAGCCTTTTCCCCGCGCGCGCGAGATAGGGTTTCGAGAGATCGAGCGCGATCAGTTTAAGATCGGGAGAAGCGCGCTTGACGAAAGCGAGAAATCCGCCGGTGCCTGCGCCGATATCGAGAAGAATGGTCCGTTTCGGATTGTGGGTCCGGAGAAATCGGGCGATCGGGACCCAGGCACGACGTCGCATCGCGTCCGCCGTGCCGCCGAACAGCGCCTCCACCTGAAAGTCGTACAGTCTTGCCGAATCGGCGCTCAGGTAACCATCCGTCTGGTAGTGAAAGTTCTGACGGTAATAGCGCGGAAGATCTTCCGGCGAGCCGGCAAGCTCGTGACTGCCGTTGCGCCTGCGGCGGGCAGCGACCCGCGGAATGTCGGCAAGATAATCCAGGCTTGCGCGCGCCCGACGAATCTCCTGCGTGATGTCGAGGGGCAGTGGATAGAGTCCGGCCTCGGCGTTGGCGAGATCCTTCTCGAACAGCAACCGCATGCCTTTCAGTGTCGCTGCCAGAGAGGGAAAGCTGTGCCGTTCCACATCGATTGCAGCGAAGGCATCGCGGGCGACGAGCCGAGCCACCAGATAATGCGCGCCGTAGAAGGCGACCCGCGCCGCCTGCGCCGCTGCGTAGGTCAGTTTTTCCGCCGTCGTGACCATTCGGGCTGCCGCTCGAAAGTACCAATCAGTTCAATATGCTTCGACCAGAGGAATTGATCCACCGGCTTCACCTCGCCCAGACGGAAACCCGCCCGCACCAAAATCGCCGCGTCGCGTGCAAAGGTTTCCGCGTGGCAGGAAACATAGGCGATGCGGGCCGTACGGGACTGCGCGATGGTCTCCGACTGCGCACGCGCGCCGGCCCGGGGAGGGTCTATGACGACGCCGTCGAAAGGGTTCAGTTCGTCGGGCCGCAGCGGCCGTTTGAAAAGATCGCGCACCTCGGTCGTGACCGGCTTCAGCCCTCTGCCGCTGCGGGCCGCATCGCGCAGCGCATCGAGCGCCCGCCGGTCGGAATCGACGGCATGAACGCTCGCGCGCTGGGCAAGGACGAGCGCGAAGGTCCCGCAGCCGGCAAACAGGTCGACGATCCGGCGCGCACCGTTCATGGCGACCAGGACCGCGGCTTGCAGAATGCGCTCGCCCTGATGCGAGGGCTGAAGAAAGCTCGCGGCCGGCAGCAACACATCCGTTTCGCCAACGCGAATCGTGGGTGTGGCAAGCTGAACGGCAAGATCTCCGTTCACGAAGATTCTCGCGACCTTTCGCCCGTTTGCCCATTGCGCGAGAAACCCCATCTCGCACGCGAAAGACTTCGCCGGCAACGTGAGCGCAAGGTCGAAGCCGGATTGGGTGTCCGTCACACCGATGTCCGCCTCCTCTCCCTCTTTCAGCAGCCGGCGGAGCAATTCACGCAAACGGGGAAGAAGCGACACGAGCGCGGGTGTCAGGATATGACATTCCTGCATGTCGACGATGGCGTGGGAACGTGCGGCGTGGAATCCGAGTCCGACGTCGTTGCCTGTTTTTGCCGCTTTCAGCGTCGCACGCCGACGCGTCCCGGGCGCGGTTTCAACGAGCGCTGCGATGGGGGCTTCGATGCCATGCCTGGCGAGCGCCTTCGCGACCTCGCCTTGCTTGAGCGCGCGATATTCCTCCGGTGACAGATCCTGAAATGCGCAGCCGCCGCAGTTTCCGAAATGGCGGCAGAGCGCTTTCATTCCCGCGAGGCGGCGATCAGGTATTCGCGATTTCCGGAGCCGCCGGTGATCGGGCTTTCGAACTGGCCCTGTACGGACCAGCGCTGCTCGCGAATCCAATCGGCCATAGCTGCGACCGCCCGTTCACGCACCGAGGAATCCTGTACGATTCCACCTTTGCCGATGAACCGGGTACCCACCTCGAATTGCGGCTTGACCAGCGCAACCAGCCATGCGCCGGCACCTGCAAGCTTGAGCGCCGGCGCCAGCACAAGTTTCAGGCTGATGAAGCTCACATCCGCCACGATCGTATCCACGGGTTCGCGCACCTGGCGGCGCGACAGATTGCGCGCATTGACGCCCTCGAAAGGAAGAACGCGCCGGTCGGACTTCACTGACGCATGCAGCTGTCCGTAACCGACGTCGACCGCATAAACGCGGGTCGCGCCGCGTGCGAGCAGCACTTGCGTAAAACCGCCGGTGGAGGCGCCGATATCGAGACAGACGCGGTTTTCGGGCGACAGCTGAAAGCGGTCCAGCGCCGCAACGAGTTTCAGCGCGCCGCGGGAAACGAAAGGATGCGCCGGCTCGAATTCGATGCGCGCGCCTCGTCGAAGCGGCTGCGCCGGCTTTGCTACGACAACGCCATCGGCGCGCACCTTCCCCGCTTCGATCGCCGCGCGCGCCTGCGCGCGCGAGGAGGCATGCCCGGACTCATGAAGATGGCGATCGGCTCGCGACTTCCCGGAATGCGGGGTTTTGCCCAACATCGCTCGACGCCCCAGGCGCGACGATTACGCGCGTTCGGCGGCGGCGAATGCCGCTTCGGGGCGGCCTAGCGCGTTCAGCGCCGTGGTAACGATGCTTCTCGCGTCGAGCCCCGCCGTTTCGTACATACGCTCGGGCGAGTCGTGGTCGATGAAGCGGTCGGGCAGCACCATCGGCCGAAGCTTCAGTCCCGAGTCGAGAAGACCGTCCCATGCCAGGTACTGCATCACATGGGCGCCAAAGCCGCCCACCGCGCCTTCCTCGACGGTAACGAGCACTTCATGCTCGCGCGCGAGCCGACGTACGAGATCCTGGTCGAGGGGCTTTGCGAAACGCGCATCCACGACAGTCGTCGACAGTCCATAGGCGGACAGACGTTCTGCCGCGACGAGGCATTCAGCGAGCCTTGTACCGAGGCTCAGGAGCGCAATTGCGCTGCCTTCCCGGACGACGCGGCCCTTGCCGATTTCGAGCGGCGTGCCCGCGGACGGACGCTCCAGCCCGATGCCTTCGCCCCGCGGATAACGGACCGCTGAAGGCCGATCGTCGATCTGCGCCTGCGTGGCGACCATGTGCATGAGTTCCACTTCATCGGCCGCGGCCATGATCACGAAACCCGGTAGCGTGCCGAGATAGGCCAGATCGAAGGATCCGGCATGAGTGGGGCCGTCCGCGCCGACGAGTCCCGCGCGGTCCATGCAAAAGCGCACCGGCAGGGACTGAATGGCGACGTCATGTACAACCTGATCGTAGGCCCGCTGCAGGAATGTCGAATAAATCGCGGCAAACGGCTTCAGACCTTCTGCGGCCATGCCGGCCGCAAAGGTCACCGCATGTTGCTCGGCAATGCCGACGTCGAAACAGCGGTCGGGGAACCGCTTCGCGAACAGATCGAGACCCGTGCCGGACGGCATCGCGGCCGTGAGCGCAACAATGCGCTCGTCCTTTTCGGCTTCGGCGATCAGTGCCTCGGCAAAGATCTTGGTGTAGCTCGGCGCCTTCGATGCAGATTTCTTCTGCTCGCCCGTCAGCACATTGAATTTGACGACGCCGTGATACTTGTCGGCCGAAGCTTCGGCAGGTGCATAGCCCTTGCCCTTCTGTGTCACCACGTGAACGAGAATAGGGCCGTTTTTCGCGTCCCGCACATTCTCGAGCACCGGGATCAGATGATCGAGATTATGGCCGTCGATCGGTCCCACGTAATAGAAGCCCAACTCCTCGAACAATGTGCCGCCCATGGCGATGCCACGCGCATATTCCTCCGCGCGGCGCGCGGTTACTTCCATCGGTTTGGGAAGAAGTCGCGCCAGCTGTTTGGCGACACGGCGGAGTTCGCGATAAGGGCGGCTCGAAACCACCTTCGCGAGATACGCGCTCATTGCGCCGACCGGCGGCGCGATCGACATATCGTTGTCGTTCAGGATAACGATAAGCCGCGCATCCATTGCTCCGGCGTTGTTCATTGCTTCGTAGGCCATGCCCGCGCTCATCGCGCCGTCGCCGATCACGCAGACGACATTGTGGGTCTCTTTCTTCTGATCGCGCGCTACGGCAAAGCCCAGGCCGGCGGAAATCGAAGTAGACGAGTGCGCCGCGCCGAAGCAGTCGTAGATGCTTTCGCTGCGCTTGGTGAAACCGGAGAGACCGCCGCCTTGCCGCAGCGTGCGGATGCGGTCGCGGCGACCGGTGAGGATTTTGTGCGGATAGGCCTGGTGGCCTACGTCCCAGATCAGCTTGTCGCGCGGCGTGTCGAAGACGTGGTGAATGGCGACTGTCAATTCAACGACGCCAAGTCCCGCGCCGAGATGGCCTCCCGTCACCGACACCGCCGAAATCGTTTCCTGACGAAGTTCGCCGGCAAGCTGGCGCAATTGCGCGCGCGAAAGCTTCCGCAGGTCCTTCGGCTCGTTAACCGTATCCAGAAGCGGCGTCGTCGCGGGTATGATGTTGCCCGGCACGTTCATGTCGCGTCTCTCCGATTAAGCGCGCCGCGACACCACGAAATCGGCCGCCGCTCGCAAAAGGTCGGCCCTTTCATCAAACAAATCAAGGTGACCCGCCGCCTGTACTGCCAATGCCTCTGCCTGCGCACGTGCCCTTTCTGTCCCCAAAATGGAGACAACCGTGGGCTTGCCGCGGCCGGCATCTTTCCCCGCGGCTTTCCCCATCCTCGCCGGATCGCCCTCGGCATCCAGAAGATCGTCCACGATCTGGAAGGCGAGGCCTAAATCCTGGCCGTAAGCCGATAACGCATTGCGCGCCGCGGCGGATGCACGACCCAAAATTGCCCCGGCTTCGCAACTAAAGGTAATCAGCGCCGCCGTCTTCATCCTTTGCAGCCGGATGATCTCGGGAAGCTCCGCCGAAACGTGCTCGAAGGCGATATCCATCGTCTGTCCCCCAACCATTCCGGCATGGCCCGCGGCGTGGGCGAGCCGCGTCACTAATTCGCAGCGCACAAACGGATCGCCGTGCGTATCGGGCTCACCCAGAAGACCGAAGGCGAGCGTGAGCAGCCCGTCGCCAACGAGAATCGCCGTCGCCTCGTCGAAGGCCTTGTGAACCGTAGGTTTGCCCCTTCTCAGGTCGTCGTCGTCCATGGCCGGAAGGTCGTCATGGACCAGCGAATAGGCGTGCACGCATTCCACCGCGGCGGACACCCGGCCGAGCGGCCGGCGGTCGACGCCGAAAATCCGGCCGCTCTGTTGCACCAGAAACGCGCGCAGCCGTTTGCCGCCGCCGAGCGCCGCATAGCGCATTCCTTCAAGGAGCCTGGCCTCGGGCCCATTCGGCTGCGGCAAGAGGGCCTCAAGCGCGCGCTCGGTAAACGCGGCCGCTTCGGCGAGCGCCGGTTCGAGCATGCTCTGGAAGTTGCGGATATCGGTCATCCGAGATCGAGCGGCTCGGCGCGTTCCGCGCCTTTCGCTCCGACCACGATTTTCTCCAGCCGGCTCTCCGCCGCCTTCAGCTTCATCTCGCAATGCGCTTTCAAGGCCTGCCCCCGCTCATACAGAACAATGGAATCTTCGAGATCCACTTCGCCCTGTTCAAGCCGCGATACGATGGATTCCAATTCCTTCAAAGCCGCTTCGAAGCTCAGCGTCTCGATGGCGGGAGGCTCCGCAACAAGCATTGCAGACATCTATATCCCCGATTGCTGAAGCAAAGCCCGAACATGGGCGGCGGCGGAAGAGGCAAGCGCGCCGAGGTCATATCCGCCTTCGAGCGCGGAGACAACGCGCCCCGAACAATGCTGGTCCGCGAGGTCGCAGAGGCGCTCCGTCGCCCAGGCGAAATCGCCCGCGCAAAGCCTGAGCGATGCGAGCGGGTCCGCCGCATGCGCATCGAAGCCAGCCGAGATCAACACGAAATCCGGCGCGAATCGATCGAGCGCAGGCAGTACGATTTCTTCGAACGCAGCTTGAAATTCTTCGCTTCCGGCGCCGGGTGGTAGCGGTGCATTGACGACATTGCCGGCAATACCGCGCTCCGAGGGGCTGCCGGTTCCGGGATAAAGCGGAGACTGGTGCGTCGAAGCGTAAAAGAGATTCGCGTCGTTCCAGAAAATATCCTGCGTGCCATTCCCGTGGTGCACGTCGAAATCGACAACCGCGATCCGGGCAAGTCCATGCGCACCGCGCGCATGCAGCGCACCGATCGCGACATTATTGAAGAGGCAGAATCCCATCGCGCGCGAACGCTCCGCGTGATGGCCGGGCGGGCGCACCGCGCAGAACCCGTTGCGGACCTCGCCCGCCATGACGGCATCGACGGCCTGAATGACAGCTCCGGCTGCCCGCAGCGCCGCTTCCGCCGAACCGCTGGACATCGACGTATCTGTATCAATCCGGGCGAATGTCCCCTCGCCGATTTGCGCGCTGAGAATCGCATCGACCATCGCCGGATCGTGCGCGGCGCAAAGACTCTCGCGATCAGCCCGCGGCGCCTCGAACCTTCGAAGCTCGGGAAACCCGTTCATTCCGTCCATAACGGACTTCAGACGCTCGACGCGTTCGGGATGCCCAGGCGGGGTCACGTGGAGGAGGCAGGCTTCGTGTGTAAAAAGGCCAGTCGTCATCGTCGCATGATAAACGCACCCGGCCCGGACGGCCACGAAATCCGGCAGGCGATCGCGCGATCTGTCGGCGCCTCACGACGAGGGCAGCGGCAAGACGCTGCCGTCGGCGCCGTAACCCAGCCGCTTCATCATGGCGCCGTGCGCCATGACAATTGCCTGACACATGCCCTCGTTCAGAATTCCCTGCCAGGTGCCGGATCGTCCGGCGCGAAAGAAGGGTACGGTCTCGCTGACGCGTTCTGGAAAACCGCCAGACTTTTCTTCCGCCTGAAGCCGGTCGAAACGGCACGCCTCGACGGTGGCGGCAATTTCACTCGCGCCCGCGGGGAAGCCCGCGGCCGCGGCAATGCGCTGAAATTCCGGAACCGCTCGCGCGAGCAGGTCTTCATACCTCACGCAACAGGTGTTGTACGGACCATCGAGCCAGGACCGTGCGTGTGTGCTCCAGTTCCCGGTGACTTGCGGCAGCGTCTCGGGAAGCGACGCCGGGATGCTTGGCGGAGACCCTCCCTGTACCAGGAATGCGACCGCGTTTTCGATCGGCGCGGAAAAATGCGAGGCAGTCGATATCGCAACATCAAAAGGGTGGCGGACCAGATGTATCACGGCGCGCACGCCGTCAGGCGGAAAGATCCATTCTCCTCTCCGGTTGCAGCGCGCCATCTCGTGCGTCTTCACGAAGATGTCGCCGGCAGCGCGCTGCATCGCCTCGCGCCAAGCGAGAGGCTCCAGCGTTTCGAGTTCCTCGGCCAGCAGATCCGCAGCGTTGACCTGCATGACTTCGTCAAACATCAGCCGGCGCAGAATGCCGTGGATGGAGCCGCCGAGCCGGTTAAGCGGATGATGCGAGCCGTGCCGCAGACGCTCGATAAATATCCGCACCCAAGTGTTGCCGGACTTGGGATGACTTGCGATGACCACCAGCCGGCCGCTCATCGTGTGGCGCTCTCGACCAGGTCTGCGAGCGTGGACACGTCTGCGCGCCTCGCGCCGTCGAGCCAGAAGCAACGGCAGTGTGGAGCGACCGCCTGCACGGCCCCCGCATGGCTGGCCCCAAATCCCAAGCCTACAAGTTGTCTGTGACGGAACGATTGTTCCAAAATCATCGCCGGCGCACCGGACGGCGGAACGGCCACAAGGCGTGCCTCCGGCGTTATTCGCAATCCGATGATTGCGGCAAGCGCAAACGGCTCTGTCGTCGCGGGCATCGGGACAAGGAACTTCTGCAGGCCCTTTCTGGCGAGCACGGCGCCATGGAGGTTCACCTGCAGGCGCACGCAGGCATCCCGCCAAAGCCCGAGATGCGTGTCACTCGGCCATGCGGACGCGGCCATCGCGTTGCCTGTGACGCGCGTGACGCCATCTGCCAGCAGTTTCCAGCCGCGACGGCCGAGCGCCGCGGCCAGCGTGGACTTTCCAAACGCCGAGGGGCCGCAAATCGCAACGCCGGTGAAATCGGGCGAGATGAGCGTCGTTGAGGCGAGCGGCAATTCTCCCCGCTGGTGAAGGAGGTAACCTCGCGCGCTGTTATGGAGAAACAGCTCGACCGCGCCTGCATCCGCATCCCGTGCAGGCGCGAACTCAATGAGGTTTCCTCCCGAAATCCGATACCGTGCGACTGACGGCACTTCGAAAAGCAAGGCGTGGCCGGTGTGTTGCAACATGCCGATTTTGCCTGCACCGGGAATGGTGTCGGGCAGTGCTTCGACCTGGCGCGCGAATGCGCCCGGGATGCCGCACAACGGTACGTCCCCCGACGACACTCCAGGCGCGTCCATCACGATCGGCGGTGCTCCGGGAAAATCCACCTCTGCCAGTGCCTTCCCACATGCTTTTCCGAGGTGCAATCAGGTTTCGCTGGCGGACATCTGTGGTCCGGACATCGCTCCCACAAAATGCCAGGTTCTGGCTAACCGCGGCGAGAGGTCTGGATGCGAGCGGACAAGACGCTCGGACGAGGGCCAACACCTCCTCTCGTGGCCGTGCCGCTATTTGCTTGGGATTTTTAGTCTGAATAAGTGAGCGGTTGGTCCAGATAAATACCTGGATAAATTCGCTTAAGGGCCGCGATCCGCGGCATGTCCACGCCCAAGACGTATGGCAAGGTCGGATTTTTCCGAACATAGTCCTGCTGCGAAGACATCACGCGATGAAAGCCCGTCAGGGGAACCACCTGTGTGGCGATTGGGGCGGGGAAAACGCCGGCAGACTGCAGTTGTGCAATGTAGTTTTCGGCGATCCGCTTCTGGTCATTGTTGTCGAAGTAGATAGCCGATCGATATTGCGGCCCGACATCGGGACCTTGCCGGTCGACCTGCGTAGGATCATGCGCCACCGAAAAATAGATCTGGAGAATTTGCCCGTACGTGAGCTGGGCAGGATCGAATTCGATGCGCACCGCTTCGGCCGGCGTCCCGCTGCTGCTGTGAATAAGTTGATCCTCGCCGCTCGCAGGCGCGCCCGAAAAACCGGCGGTGACAGCTTTCACGCCATGCACGCGCTCGAAAATCGCCTGCATGCCCCAATAACAGCCGCCTGCCAGTACCGCGATTTCGGAGTCGCCGGCGTGACGAGCCTCGTCCGACGAAGGCATCGGGATGGGTTTCGGCGCCTGTTCCGCCGCAGCGGGGCTTGCGAGCAAAAAGGCGCAACAGAAAAGGCGGGAGATTCTCATGGCGAAGCTCCTTCTGTGCCCCCGACCGCCGTTCGCGGTACAAAACGCAGCGCAGCCGAATCGATGCAGTAACGGAGTCCGGTCGGTGGCGGTCCGTCTTCAAAGACGTGTCCGAGATGGCCGTCGCACAACACACAGGCGACGGCGACCCGGCGCATCCCAAAGCGCCGATCCTCGGACTTGACGATGTTATGAGCCGAAATCGGTTCGTAGAAGCTCGGCCAACCAGTGTGGCTCTCGAACTTCGTCGAGGAGTCGAAAAGCGCGGTATCACAGCAGATGCACCGATAAACGCCATCCGCATGGTTGTTCCAATAAAGGCCGCTATACGCCTTCTCCGTGATAGCCCGGCGGGTCACCGCCAACTGTTCCGGCGTGAGCTGTCTCTGCCATTCGGCATCGCTCTTCACGACCTTCCGCAGCTGCACGAGACCTGTGCTGTGTCCAGCGCTGGAAAAAATCTCGACGGTCACCTCGTCGGCGCCGGCAACCGAATCAGCGGCGAAAACGTGGGATGCGGCGACAACGGCAACACTCGCGCAAACCGTCGTGCTGAGGAAGGCGCGGCGGGAAAGACCCCTTGTTCCGGATACGCAAGTGCGGACAATCATTTCGTCTTGGCCCATGGAGGGATTTTAGCCCATCGAGAGCGAAGCCCAAGAAGAGGGTTACCGGGAAGAGCATCACATCAACGCGAGCCGACACAGAGACCAGATTCACAAACGACAAAGAGGCGGCGCGGGAACACACCATGGTAACTTCTCCACGTGAAGGCGAACACGGGCGGCAGATGTCAGACCACGACCGACGGTCGTCGCGGAGAATCTGGACAGAATACTGGACGAGCGGCCGGTGCGGATGTCTTACCGATGAGGCGCCGGCCTCGGCGCGCGACCACATCGAGGCGCTTTGGCGAGGCTGGTTTCTGCAATGTCCGCGCGCGGCGCTGATCATCGATCTTGCCTGTGGGGCCGGAGAAGTGGCGCGTATCGCTTCCTCCGCAAGCGAGGCGGCGAACCTTCACTTTGCGATCGACGGCGTCGATCTTGCGAAGCTTCCGGAAGGAACCGGGAGCAGTGCATCTCAAGGCAAAACGACCATTCGGCTTCATGGCGGGGTTGATCTCGCGCGGCTGCCGTTTGCGGACGGCAGCTTCGATTGCGCCGTATCGCAATTTGGCATCGAGTACGCCGATCGCGAGGGGGCAATTCGGGAGCTTGCCCGTGTCCTGAAGCCTCATGCCCGCGGGCTGTTTCTTGTGCATCATAGCGGGAGTGTCATCAGCACCACGGCCGCGTCGCGACTTGAGGCGTTCGCGGCGGTGATCGGTGACGGTGCCGTCCTGGATCATGCAAGGCAGACCTACGAGACGATTTCGGCGCACGCGCCGGAACCGGTGGTGGGACAGCGGTTGAGGCAATTCCGCCAAACGCTTGGCCAGGCGACCGACACGTATTCGCGTCAATTCTCCTGGGAAGTGAACCTTCACGAGATTCTCGGTTTCCTCGGCGATCTCGCACGAAATCCGCATATGTACGACGCGACCGACGCCCTGCGGCGGCTTGAGGCTGCGCGCGAGACGATCGAGGCCTGGAAGTGCCGCCAGGAATCGCAATTGGCCGCCGCGCAGGACAAGAGCGGGATGCAGGCTTTTGCTCAGGCGCTCGGCGGTATTGGCCTGACATCCAGCGAAATCGGCATCGAAAAAGATCCCGCCACTGGCGCTGTACTGGCATGGCGATTGGAATTTGCCAGGCACCCCAGGGCGTGACCTGTTCCGATCGTGGCGAGCACCCGTGGCTGATCACGGGACCGTGTTCGGATTGATGCACAAAAGTCACAGCGCGGGCACGAACGGCGATCAAATGCGAAATGGCTTTTGACCGGTGCCGGTCCCGTCTTCTAGCTTCGGAATCAAACGGGCAGACCGTGCAGACGCGCGGGGGCAGCTGTCACTTTGGCAGGCGTGTCCGTAGGTGCAGTCGTCGTTACCGACAGAACCAAGGGGGTTCCACGTGTTCAAGACCAACCGAAATATGCGCAATCTGCGTTCCGCCCTGCTTCTTGGAGCAGCATCCGCCGCCGCGATCGGCATCACCGCCGCCGAGGCGCAAGAGGCGCCGGCACCCGTCGAAACCGTGGTCGTCACGGGTTCGCGCATTCCGCAAACCGGCGTTTATGCGGCGAGCCCGGTTACCGCCGTCGGCCAGCAGGAACTGAAATTCGAGGGTACGACCGACGTCACCACGCTCGTCAACAACCTGCCCGAAGCCTTCGTCGGACAGACGGGCAACATGGCGAACGGATCGACGGGCACGGCCACCGTTAACCTGCGCGGCCTGGGAGCGAACCGAACCTTGGTCCTGGTGAACGGAACCCGCCTCATGCCAGGCGACCCGGGCTTCCCGGTCCCCGATCTGAACGACATTCCGGCAGCACTCGTCGACCACGTGGAAGTCCTCACCGGCGGCGCCTCCGCGGTCTACGGATCGGACGCCTTGGCCGGCGTCGTCAACTTCATCATGCGCAAGGATTTCGAGGGCGTCGAAGCCGACGGCACCTACAGCATCTACAACAACGGCAACGACAACAGCCGCTGGCGTGCACTGACGCAGTCAAAGATTGACGGCGGCGGTTTTGGCTTCGCGCAATCCCAGGAAGGTATCTGGAACGGCGCAACCGTCGACGGGTCGCTCATCATGGGCACCAACACGGCGAACGACAAAGGCAACGTCACCGCCTACATGAGCTACCGTAACACGCAGCCGATTTTGGAAGCGACCCGCGATTACTCGGAATGTACGCTCGTCTCAACGGGAACAAATCTGACCTGCGCCGGGTCATCGAACTTCAACCGCTTCTATTCCATTGACAATTCGGTTGCTGGATCATCGCAGTACGACTTCTTCGAGCAGGGCACCGGAAAGCCGGGCAGCGGCCACTTCGTTACGTATACCGGCTCTCCCGTGCAGAAGTTCAACTACGGTGCGCTGAATTACCTGCAGCGTCCCGACACGCGCTACACCGGCGGCTTCTTCGCCCATTATCAGGAGAACAAACAGCTCGATATCTACTCGAGCTTCATGTTCGCCGACGACCACACCATCGCGCAGATCGCCCCATCCGGCCTGTTCCTCGGTTCGGGAACGATCAGCGGCTTTGCGCAGGAAATCAACTGCGGCAACCCGCTGATGACACCGCAGGAAAACCAGCTGCTGTGCGGCCAGACAGCGGGGAGCACGCAGACCACGGTCATCACCTCGAGCGGCAAGCCGTTCACCTTCTGGAACGGCAACGGCAACCTCATTCCCGGGCAGTCGCTCCTGGAAATCGGCCGCCGCGATATCGAAGGCGGTAACCGCCAGGACGATCGTCGCCACACCGCGTATCGCTTGAACATCGGTGCGCGCGGCGACCTCGGCAACGGCTGGAGTTACGATGTTTATGCGCAGTACGGCACATCGATCCTGAGCGAGAACTATCTCAACGAATTTTCGAAATACCGCGTGCAACAGGCCCTCGAAGTCGATCCGGTCACCGGCCAGTGCATTGGCCAGGAGACGAATCCGCCGGCATCTGTGGGGTGCGTGCCGCTCGATATCTTCAACGGCCTGGGCAGCATCAACAAAGCAATGCTCAACTATGTGGGTGCCAGCGGTTTCCAGGAAGGCTGGACGGAGGAACGGATCGTCAGCGGCTCGCTGACCGGCGATCTCGGCGAATGGGGTGGTCAGTCGCCGTGGGCCAAGAACCCGATCGGGATTTCGGTCGGTGGCGAATACCGATCGGAACTCCTGAAACTGAATACGGACCAGGAGTTCACGACCAACGATCTGTACGGCCAAGGCGCTCCCACGCTGTCCGTGCCGGAATCCGGCTTCAACGTTTCGGAAGGCTTTACCGAAGTCAAAGTGCCGGTGGTGCAGGGTATTCCGTGGGTCGAAGATCTGACCTTCAACGGCGGCTATCGCTATTCGTCATACAACACCGCCGGTCCAACCAACGCGTACAAATACGGCGTGGAGTACCAGCCGATCGACGACTTCCGCCTCCGCGCGAGCGTGCAGCGGGCGGTTCGTGCACCGAACGTGCTGGAATTGTTTGCCCCGGATACTGTCGGCCTGTTCTCGGGACAGGACCCGTGTTTCGACGCGGCAGGCGCTGTGCTTGCCAACTGTCTCGCCCAAGGGGTCACAAACGCCAACAAAAATCATGGCGCGATCCTCAATTGCCCGGCAAATCAGTGCGATGCGGAATTCGGCGGCAACGCGCTTCTCAAGCCGGAAACCTCGGACACGAGAACGGCGGGCATTGTGTTCACGCCCACCTTCCTCGATGGCTTTACCGCGACGTTCGACTGGTTCGACATCAAGGTCAGCAAGTTTATCGGAACGGTCAGCCCGGATTTGACCCTTGCAGAATGCTATGGCGCAACCGCAACGGCAGCGACGATGGCGTTCTTCTGCCCCCTCGTGCATCGCAATCCGGTCAGCCAGCAGGTTTTCGGCTCGGGCTTTGTTCAGTCGACCAACGTCAACACCGGCCGCCTGGCGACCACCGGCGTCGATTTCGAGATGAACTACTCATCCGATATGGCGACGTTCGGACTTCCGGACACCGGGTCCTTGGCGTTCAACCTCGTCGGCACGTGGCTCAACTCGCTTTCGACCGAGGCGTTGCCGGGCTTCCCCGAATACAACTGCGCCGGTCTCTTCGGCGTCATCTGCTCCAGCACGAGCGATTCGGGTTCGCCCAATCCGAAGTGGAGGCACAAGCTGCGCGTAACCTGGTCGACTCCATGGGATGTCGATGTGTCGCTGGCATGGCGCTACATCGGGGCCGTCACCCTCGACGCCAACAGCACCAATCCCCTGGTGGGCGGTGGTCCCGCCGCAACAGTCTGCCCGAATGGTCAGACCGTTTACGGCGTCGGCGACTGTGCCGATGCGAGGATCAGCTCGTACAGCTATTTCGACCTGTCGGGTGATTGGACGGTCCGCCAAGGCATCGATCTCAGAGCCGGCGTCAACAACATCTTCGACATCGAGCCCCCGGTTCTGGGAAGCTCGGCCGGTCCGCTCGGTCCCTTCAACGGCAACACCTATGCGTCCACCTACGACGGCCTCGGACGCGAAGTGTTCGTCAGCGCGACCATCAAGTACTAAACCGATCGCGTTTCTGCCTTCGACGGCGGCCCTTACGGGCCGCCGTTTTTCTTTGTGTCCGGCGAATAACGGCTCTGCAGTGCAAGGAGGCGCCGAGGCGAGCGTTCGCGACGGCCTTTCAATGCGCGCGCGAAATGCTACAAAGTCCTTGACTGGCTTGGGAAAATGCCGGCTGTCGCTCCTAGCCCGCCGCACACCGCCCGATAATCGGTACGGACATGCTCTTTCAGGATGCACACAGGATTCTGCAGCAAATCCTCGCGCCGATGAGCCTCGATAGTTTTCTGGATGACACGCTCGGTCGGCGCTTCGTCAAAATCCCGGGCGACCGGCAAAGTTATCGCACAACCACCCTCGGGGATGACCCCGAAGGCGTTATCCTCAAGTCCTTTCGCGATCTCGCGCCCAATATCGGCTTTCATGCCGCCGAGCCCAAAGGTCCGCCGCCGCAAATCGAAGCCGTCGTGGACAGCCGGGCCTTCAAGGACAAGATCGAAGCCTTTCATGCACTTGGATACACGGTGCGGATTCCGCAGCCGCGTCGGCTCTATCCAAAGCTGGACGAATTTCTGAGGTCGCTGGAATTCTTTCTGCACGAGCCTGCGACGGCCGAAGCATTCTGGAGCCGGGGCGATGCGAAAGCGCCGGCGCATCATGATGACTACGATCTCATCGCCATTCAGATCAGAGGCCGAAAGCGGTGGTTCGTTTCAACGGAGCCCGCGAGCTTGCCAAATCCATGGAAGACCGGCCCCAGCCCGCGCCCCACAATGGAGCGGACCGAGGCGATCGAGATGGAGCCTGGCGATCTTCTTTATTTGCCCCGCGGAACCGATCACCGGGTGGACGCGATCGAGCCTTCGCTTCATCTGTCAGTCGGCTTCGTGCCCCTGACTTTGAGAGAAGCGATTGGTGCCGCTCTCGATCACCTCTCCGATTTCGATCGTAGCTTCCGGCAGACGGCCGGCAGCCGCCTGGCCTATTGGGTCAGGGCCAACGATTTCGGACAGCTGGCGCCACAAATCCGGGACGGTTTGGCGCGCCTCGCGCACGTTTGTGCCTCCGACGACTTCCTTGCCGAAGCGATGCAGCGGCGCTCCTCGCGGGCGATCAGTGATCTCAAAGCGCCCAAGAAGTCCGGGCAGCTGCCGCGAATCTCGCCCAGAACCCTGGTTCGTCACGATCCGCTGGCGATGAGCAATTTGACGGCGGTGCGCGGTCAGATCGACTTCAGCCATCCCGGCGGCCACGTCTATATTCACGCCGGCGCGGAGCCCAGCGTGACGTTTATCGCCCATACGCCGCAATTCAGGGTGGGCGAGATTCCGCCGGCGACCATCGGCGATGATATTCGCGTGGCTCTTGTCGAGAAATTCCTGTCGACAGGTTTTCTAGAAGTCGTCGCGGAGTGACGTTGTCCGCCAAGAAGCTCGACATCGGCGAGATGTGCCCTCCCAACTTGCCGTCTGTTTTGCCCGGACGATCTCTTATCGCGCGCGCGCGTTTGCGCTAGAGCTTCGCGAATGTCTTCACAGCATGCCGCCACACCGCAATCCACCGCCGATGCCGTTCGCATGGTGGCGGAGGCGATCGCCGCCTGCGAATACCGGCATGCGTCCGAAATTGCCGACGCCGCCCTCGCCCAGGGATTTGTCGATACATCGCTCTATAACGCGCGCGCGCTCTGGCTCGAGCGGCAGGGCCAGAACGAGGACGCACTTACGGAGTTTCAGCGTGCACGCGCGCTCGCACCCAGGAGCTTTGCGATCCTGAACGCGATCGGGCTTTGCCTGATGCGCCTTCAGCGACTGGACGAGGCCACCGCAGCATTCGACGAAGCAATCCGCATCAACCCGGCTTATTCTCCGTCGCACCAGCGGCGTGGTGTGGTCCTCGGGATGTGCGGCCGCGCGCGCGAAGCCGAGGACGCGTATCGGCGCGCCGTCTCGCTGGACCCGCGCAATGCAGAAGCGCTGGCCAATCTCGCCACTGTCTCCGCACGCAACGGCAACCACGATTCGGCGCAGCGGAACGCGGAACGCGCGCTGGCCATCGACCCCCAAAATGCCACCGCTCACGCGGCCCTCGCATTGGTGGAAATGTCTCGCCGGCAATTCGTTGCGGCCGAATCGCGGCTCCGACCGCTTGTCAGTGATCCCAAGCTCATGGGTCATGGCCGCGCGGTTGTTCTGAACCTTTTGGGCGACGCGCTTGACGAACAAGGCCGTTGCGCCGAAGCGTTCGCGGCTTTCGATTTGGCCCATCAGGAACTGCGCGGCATCCATTCCCCCCGGTTCGAAGGCAAGCCGACGATGAGCGGCATGCTTGAGCGCCTGAGCGGCTGGTTCGGCGAAACGCCCGCAGAGGCTTGGCGGCCTTCCGATAACGGCAATGCCGTACAGCCAGCCCGCCTGCACGTGTTTCTGCTCGGATTCTATCGCTCCGGCACGACGCTGCTCGAGCAGGTTCTCGAGAGCCATCCCGAGGTCGCAACGCTTGAGGAGCAGGATTTTCTGGCCGAAGCAGCGGAGCGATTTCTGACGAGCGCCGAGGGGTTCGACCGCCTCTTGCAGCTTGAGGCTGCAGAGCTGGAACAGGCGCGCGCGAACTACTGGGAACAGGTGGGCGGTCTCGGAATTCGCTCAGACGGCAAGGTGTTCATCGACAAGCATCCGTTGAACACGGCAAAGCTGCCGCTCATTCGCAAATTCTTCCCTGCCGCCAAGGTCCTGTTCGCCATTCGCGACCCGCGCGACGTGGTGCTCAGCTGTGTCCGCCGGCACTTTGAAATCAATGCCGTCATGCACGAATTTCTGACGTTGGAGGGGACGGCGAAGCTGTACGACCGGGTCATGGGTTTTGCGGACATTTGCCGCCAAAAGCTCCCGCTCGACCTATTCGAGCATCGCTACGAAGACCTGGTTTCCGATTTCGACGGGCAGGTTCGCGCGGTGTGCGATTTTCTTGGCCTGGAGTTCAGCGAATCGATGGCGAACTTTTCGGAAACCACGCGCGGATCGGACATACGCTCGCCGAGTGTCCAGCAGGTGCGCCGCGGGCTGTACAAGGAGTCCGTCGGACAGTGGCGCCGATACCACGACCAGCTCTCGCCTGTCCTGCCCGTCCTGGCTCCGTGGGTACACCGATTTGGCTACGAGGACGGCTGAATCGCGCTGGTGCTGCCGTCTTCGTTGTAGCCAAGCCGCCGCATTACGCGTCCATGGTCGTGCACGAGTCGCTCGCGGAGAGCCGCATCGAGCAGGCCCTTCCAGGTACCCGGATGCCCGCTCCGAAAGAATTGCCGGGAAACCTTCGCTTTCTCCCGGAAACCGGCGACTTCCTCCTCCCGTTGCAGCTCCTGAAAATCCGTAGCCTTTACCGCTATCTCGACATCATGACGCGACACCGGCATTCCGGCCGCTGTCGCAAGCCGCAGGATTTGCGCGACCGGCTCGGCGTGCATGTCTTCATACCGCGACCAGCTCACGCCATAGGCGGGATTGTCCATCCAGGATTCGACGTTGCTGCTCCACGAAGCGAAATTTTGCGGAAGCGATTGCGACAGCCTGCGATACGGCCGGCGCCTACGCCCCTCGTCGGCCATCATTTCGACGGCCCGCTCGGGGCTCGTGTTCAGGTGGTACGCCAGAGACACGGCGACATCGAACGGGTGTCGTACCAGATAGATGACGCGTTTCACGCAATCGGGCGGGTAGATCCATTCGCCGCGAAAATTCCGGCTGGCCGCGTCGTGCACCTTGACCGGTGCGAAGTCCTGGATTTCCGCAGCCAGCCGGCGATACACGTCCGGCAGGAATCCCTCGATTTCGTCAAACGTCAGGTCGGCCGCGTTGACCGGCGCCCAGCTGTCGAACGCCGCCCTCCTGGAGCCACCCTGGTATCGGATGTCCAGATCGTTGATGGAAACGGGTTGCTCGCCGCCGCGGCGGAGCTTTTCCAGCACAACCCGCATCCAGGTGTTGCCGGATTTTGGGTAGCTGGCGATCAGGACAAAACTGCCGCTCATCGTACCAATTCGGCGAGCCTGTCGGCGAGTTCTTCGATCGGATGCTCACGTGCGCCGCTCAACAGCACACCGCGGCAGGTTCTCGCGATTGACGTTGTGATCCGCGCGTGGTCGGCACGGCGGCCCAGGGCATCGACCCAATGCCGCCGAAACGTGCATTCCGCGAGAAGCTGCGCGCGTTCGGCCGGCGCGATCTCCACGCTGTCGAAATAGGTCGCCACCCGCAGTCGCACCGCGACGTGGAGCGCCGCCGGAGTCGCCGCGGCGCGCGTGGGGAGGAAGTATTTTTCCATCCCTTCGCGGACGCGTTCGAGGGCGTCGGCATTTTCACCAACCATTTCGCAGGCGTCGCGCCAGAGTTTGAGGCGGTCGCTGCTCGGCCAGGCTATCGCCATGCTGCCGTTCCAGCTGACGCGGGTGATGTCGTCGGCAACGAGGAGCCACCCGCGCCTGCAAAGCGCCGCGGCGACGGTCGATTTGCCCATGGCGGAGGGACAGCAGATGGCGATGGCTTTCCAGTTGGGCGCCACGAGTGTCGCCGCGCTCAATGGGAGTTCGCCGCGCTGATGAATGAGCGCGCCCCGCGCGCTGCCGAGCAGGAACAACCGGACCGCGGCGCGATCAGCGGCGGGCGTCAGCGCGACGTCGATCGACTTGCCGTCGCGAATGAGATAGCGAGCGATGCCGGGGACTTCGAAGAGAAGCGCATTCGCTCTCGCTTCCGTACAGGGCGCAATAAGCTCGCCGCCTTCGAGGTGTTCCGGCAATGCATCGACTTCGCGAACCATCGATCCCGGAATTCCGGGAAGCGGTCCTTCAAAAGGCTGGGCGGGCGGAAAATCGCGTTGCATGGGGATTCGAGCAATAGCGTTGGCGCGTCTGTCAGGCAATTGCGGGCAAATCCGGCGCGGCATTCGCCCCGCCCTCCGCATCGTAGCCGAGCCGCGTCATCACGGCGTCATGATCATGGACAAGCTCTGCGCGCAATTCGTCATCGAGCGCTCCGGTCCACGAGCGTGGTCTTCCGGCACGGAAGAAGTTGGGCGACGTGCGCGGCCGCTCGAAGAATCCCGCGCGCTCTTCCTCACTCCGGAGCCGCTCGAATTGTGTTGCCTCGCAGACGCGCGCGATCTCCGCCTCGCTGGTTGAAAGACCGGCCGCCCGTATCAGGCGCGCAAAACTCGTTGCCGGATTCTCGAAGATGTCTTCGTAGCGGGCGAGGGCGACATCGTAGCCGGGTACGTCGAGCCAGGAGCTGACGTTGCCGCTCCACGAACCAAGACGTTCGTGCAGCGGCAGACGCAACCGCCTGTCGCTGTGCGCCACCGTCTCCTCCGCACCCATGTGACGGACGGCCTCGCCGACCGAGAGTCCCAGATGATGCGCGTAAGACACGGCGACATCGAAAGGGTGCCGGGTGAGATAGATCACGGCCTGGACGCAATCCGGTGGATAGAGCCATTCGCCCGAGCGCGTGCGAAAGGCGCAATCGTGCGCCTTCACGATGTGCGGAGCACCGCCGCGCTCCGACAGCGCGCGAAAGACCTCAGGCAAAAATCCGTCGACTTCTTCCGGCAGAAGATCGGCGGAATTCACGGGCGCCACTTCATCGAACAGAAGGCGTCGCCGGCCGCCGTAATAGCCGCCCTCCATCTGGTTGATCGATATGCCTTGGCCGGGTCCGCGGCGGAGCGCCTCGAAGACGATGCGCACCCAGGTGGTGCCTGATTTCGGGTAACCGGCAACGAGGATCAGTGTCCGGGCCACGCTCCGCCGCTATCGTTCGACTCGTCCGGTTATTGGGAGATGCTTTGCTTCGGCCTTGTCAACCGTGGGGGGGCGGCTTGCCATTTGTGCTTGACCAAGGCCCTTGATCCGGCCGAAACCCGGTGCCCACGAAGGGCGAGGCGATGCAGGCCGGAGCGGCGGCGAACACGACGTCTGCGGATATCGACGCGGTGATTGCGGCCGTCGAGGCGGGCGATCGCGCAGGCGCAACGGCCCTCGCACGCGCCGCTCTCGACCGCGGCAACCGCCAGCCCTTGTTCCTCAATCTTCGCGCCTTCTGGCACGAGCAAAATGGCCGCCTTTCCGCAGCACTCGCCGATCTCGAGCACGCACATGCGCTCGCGCCCGACGACGTGCCCGTGCTGAACGCGCTCGGGCTCTGCCGCGACCGGCTGGGCCGCGCGCGCGAGGCGTTCGACGCCTTCGACCGGGCCGTGGCGCTGGCGCCAGGCTTCGCACCGGCGCTGATGAACCGCGGCCGCGTGCTCGAGGCCCTTGGCGATTTCGACCGCGCCGCCATCAGTTACGGATCGGCGCTCAAGCTCGGCCACAACGCCCATGCCGAACTCGCCGCACTCGCCGCCCGCCGCGCCGATTGGGAAACCGCGCGGCTGCACGCACGGGCGGCACTGGCGATCAGGCCGGGGTTTGTGATGGCCGAGCATGTGCTTGCGCAGGTGGAGATGGCCGAGGGCGACTACGGGACGGCGAAAGGCCGCCTCACGCGGATCCTGGACCATGCGCCACCCTCTGCGCCCGAGCGCGCCACCACGCTGTCGCTTCTTGGCGATGCGCTCGATGGCGCGGGAGACTTTCGCGCGGCCTTCCAGTCGTACGAAGCCGGCAACGCCGCGCGGATCGAAGCGCTCACTGTCGCCGGTGATTCGGCTGCCCGAGACAGGATGCATGTCCATCTCGAGCGGCTTACCGACTATTTCGGGAAGCTTGCGCCCGGCGCCTTTGTCGCGCCGGTTTCGCACGCGGGCGGCAATGAAGCCGGTCCGCAGCACCACGTGTTTCTCCTGGGCTTTGCCCGTTCGGGCACGACGCTGCTCGAAGAAACACTGGCGGCGCATTCCGCTGTTGCAACCACCCAAGAAAAGGATGGCCTGCAGGAAGCCGTGGCCAATCTTTTCCTCAACACCCCCGGTTTCGATCAGCTGATGGTGCTCAAGGGCGGCGGCCTCACCCGCTACCGGCGCTCCTACTGGCAGACGCTTGCGGCGTTCGGAATTCCGACCGGCGGCACGTGCCTGATCGACAAGCAGCCGTACAACACCATCCGCCTGCCGCTGATTGCCAAACTGTTTCCGGCGGCGACAATCCTCTTCGCCCTGCGCGATCCGCGCGATGTGGTGTTGAGCTGCTTCCGCCGGCGCTTTGTCATGAACGACTCGAACCGGCCGTTGCTGACGCTCGAGGGCGCGGCGCGCTTCTACGACAGCGTGATGCGGCTCGCCGGGATCTACCGGGCAAAACTGCCGCTCAACCTCATCGAGGTGAGGCACGAAGACCTGGTCGGCGATTTCGCCGGCGAAATGCGCCGCATCTGTTCGCATATCGGCATCCCGTGGAGCGACGATCTCGCGACATTTACCGGCCGCCGCCGTGCCGTAACGACGCCAAGCGCGGTCCAGCTTCATGAGGGATTGAGTGCCCGCGGTGTCGGTTTTTGGCGAAATTACGCCCGCGAACTTGGCCCCGTGCTTCCCATCCTGGCGCCCTGGGTGGCGCGCTTCGGTTATCCGGCGGAATGAAGCAGTGAGCACAACCGGCACGTTTGTACAGGACCAGCTCGCCCGCGCGGTTTCCCTGATCGAGAAAAGCGAGGTGTTCCAAGCGGAAGACATTCTCGCGCCCCTCGTCGCCGCCGAGCCGGAGAACGCGGCTGCGCTGCAGCTGATGGGCGTCCTCAGGCGAATGCAGAACCGGCTCGACGAGGCGGAGGAGTATTATCGCCGTTCGCTCGCCGTCGATCCCGGCCTCGCCCATGTGCATCACAATCTCGGCAATGTGCTGCGGGCGAAATCCCGCCATGCCGAGGCGGCGGCGGCGCAACGCGAAGCCATTCGTCTGAAACCGAACTACGTGGAAGCGCATCTCAATCTGGCGCTTGCGCTCTCGGAACTGGGCGATCACGAAGCGGCGGTGAAGAGCTGCCGCGACGCGCTCCGCTTTCAACCCAACTACCTCTTTGCCAAGCAGACGCTGGCGGGCGAACTCTGCGCCCTCGACCGGCCGAAGGAGGCCGAGCGCCTCTTGAAGCAGACGCTGGATCTCGGGGTCCGGGACGAGCGCCAGCGCGCGGCGCTCGAGCACAATCTCGGCGTTGCCTTGAAGCAGCAGAAGAACTTCGGCGAGGCCCTCGCGGCCTTTGATGCGGCGCGCGCCAAAGTGCCCGACATGCCCGCGGTCGATTACAACCGTGGCAACACGCTGCAGCAGCTGGGCCGCCTTGAAGAGGCAGTCGAATCCTATCGACGCGCCATCCAGAAGAATCCGCTCGACATGGCGGCGCACGAGGAACTGAACGAGCTTCTCTATCGTCTCGGCGACGATACAGACTTCCTGCGTTCCTACGACGATGTGGCGCTGCTCTATCCGGAGATCGGGCAGCTGCCGCTGCACAAGGGGCAGTTTCTGTTCCTGCGCGGCCAGTTCGAGAGCGCGCGGGATGCCTTCGAGCGCGCCCGTTCGCTGTTGCCGAATTCCGTGACGCCGCATGACGGGCTGGCACTCGTGCTGGCGCGGCAGGGCGAATTCGATTCCGCCATCGCCGAGCATGAGATTGCGCTCCGCATGGAACCGCACAATGCGCATGGCTGGCGCAATTTCGCCCAGACGCTGCTCGAGGCGGGCGATGCGAAGAAGGGACTCGAAGCTGCCGAACGCGCGCTTGCCCTCGAACCCGAAAACCAGACCGCGCTTGCGATCTGGGGACTTGCGCTGCGCGTGCGCGAGGATCCGCGCGAGCAGGCGATGAACGATGTCGAGAGGCTGATCCGCGTCTACGAGATCGCGCCGCCGGACGGTTTCGCCGCGACGGAGGATTTCAACCGCGAACTGAACCGCTGGCTCGACCGCCTCCACCTGGACCGCCGCGAATGCATCGACCAGACGCTCCGGACCGGCACGCAAACGCTCGAGAATCTGTTCGGCGCCGGCTACGAGCCGGTTGAGTTGTTGCGCGCGAAGATCGACGAAGCGGTGGCCGATTACATCCAGCGCATGCCGTTCGACGAGGCCCATCCGCTCTTCCGGCGCAAACGGAACGAATTTCGCTATGCCGCCTCGTGGTCGTCACGCCTCCACGACTGCGGCTTCCACACCAACCATGTACATCCCAAAGGCTGGATCAGCTCGGCCTATTACGTCGCCCTCCCCGATGCGGTCGAAAACGAAGCGGCGAAGGAGGGCTGGATCAAGTTCGGCGAGCCCAATCTGCCGTTCGGCGTGCAAGCTGCGGTGCGCCGCGCCATCCGACCGCGGGTGGGCACGCTGGTGCTGTTCCCGTCGTACATGTGGCACGGCACGATTCCGTTTCATTCGGGACAATCGCGCACCACCATCGCCTTCGACGCCGTGCCTGTCGCTTGATTCCTACGGTGTCATCCCCGCGCCCGGGTCCGCGCGAAGCGCGGCCCAAGCGTAAACTCCAGCGGGGACCCAGATGCGTAGAGCGGGTAACTCTCTAAACAATGGTGTCATTCCCGCGCAAGCGGGAACCCAGATGCGTAGAGCGCGAAACTCTGCAAAACAATGTGTCATCCCCGCGCAAGCGGGGACCCAGATGTTTGAAGGTGAAGGAGGAGCATCAATAGCGAGCACACGTTCCAGAAACGCGTGACGGTATTGCGTATCCTTCTTCTCGCTCTACGCATCTGGGTTCCCGCTTTCGCGGGAATGACACTTTTGGAGGACGTTCGACCGACGCGAGACCGCTTGCGCGGGAATGACACTCACGGGTTGAGCGGCGCTTGCGCGGGGATGACACTCATGGGTTGGGCGGCGCTTGCGCGGGAATGATTCTTATTTGGAAGCGCTGTACCAGTCCTGTTCGGTCTGGAGGAGCACGCTGACGAGGTCGCGTTCGGCGACGCTCAGAAACGGATTCCAGATGTCGATCATCATGATCACCCGGAGGTGATCGCTGTCGTTCCACGCCTCGTGCTCGATGGTGTCGTCGAACACCCACGCCTGACCCGATTTCCACGCGCGGATGTCGTTGCCCACCCGGAAGCGGCAGTTCGCCGGCGCAATCAGCGGCAGGTGTACGACAAGGCGCGCATTGGTCACGCTCGAATGCGGCGGGATGTGCGTATGCGGCGACAGGATCGAGAAGAGCACGGTCGGCGCATAGCCCGGACAGTCCATCATCGGGATCGCATCGAGCACCGCCGCCGTCCTCGGGCAGCGCGCGCAACGGGCATCGTTCTTGACCCCGTGCTCCCACAGAAAAAACGCGCTCCAGCGCGGGCTGTGGTTGAGCTCTGCCCAGTCGCCCACGCTCGCGCCCGGCGGATGGGCCACATAGGGCCGCATTTCGGCGGTGTCTTCGCGCAGAACCACCAGCAATTCGTCGCGGATCGTATCGGCCGCGGCTTCGAGCGCGGGGAGCCACGGGAACAATTCGCGCGGATAGAACGCAACCGCCGGCAGCCGCGGGAAATGAAGCAGGCTCGGTGCCTGGGTGTACAGCCTTTTTCGCCCGAGTTGTACAGCCTCGCATTCGTCGTAGCGCTCGAGGTTTTCGTGGGCATGGCGGGCGCGGACCGGCGCTGTACGCCGGGCGAGTTCGGTGGCGAGCGCGGCCGCGTTTTCCTCCACCAGGCCCCGCGCGTGGACGAGCTTTTCGCGGATTTCCGGCGGCGCCTGGTCGGGCGGCGGGGCGATTCGGAGCACGTCGCGGAAGATGCGCGCGGCTTGGCGTTTGTCGCCACTCCGCTCGACGGCGAGCGCTTTCCCGAGCAGCGCGGGATAGAAGTAGGGATCGATGGCGAGCGCTGCGGTCAGCGCCGCCAGCTCCGCCGCCGCATCGCCGGTCGCGCGATGCACAAACGAGAGATTGAGCGGGATCGCGGGCTCTTGCGGCGCGGCGCGCTGGGCGCGCTCGAGAAGCGCGCGGGCGCGGGCGTAGTCCTTGCGCAGGAGCGCATGCTGGCCCGCGTGAAAGAGGGCCTGCGGATGCTCGGGCGAAAGTGCCAGCACTTCGCCCCATAGCCGCGCGGCCTCGTCGGCGCGGCCGGCGCGCATCGCCGCGCCCGCCGTCTCCACGATCCCCCTCACCCGCACCTCATCGGTCATGTACGAAATCTCTCTTTGTCGGCGGGTTTTTATAACTTTAACAGGTGAGTGTCATCCCCGCGCAAGTGGGACCGCAAATCAAAGAGCTCGTCTAAAAAGTGTCATTCCCGCGAAAGCGGGAACCCAGATGCGTAGAGCGAGAAGAAAAGGTACGGAACACCGCCGCGTCGGAAGCAATGTACGCCAGCCACCGTGCGCTTTCTTCACCTTCAAACATCTGGGTCCCCGCTTGCGCGGGGATGACACCCTTTTTATGGAGACGCGCATTGACGCGTCGCGATTGCTGCCCCCTCCACCGCTTCGCGGTCCCCCTCCCCCATCTCGCGTTGCTCGACGGGGGAGGAAAGTTACTGCACCGGCAGGTTGACGGCGCGGAGTTCGACCGGCGCGTGCGGCGTCTGATTGAGCGCCGAGATGGTCTCCTGCACGCCGGGCCGGTTCAGAAGCACGCTAATCCCTTCCATGGCGCGCAGGCCGGCTTGCGTCCCGCTGAAGAGCTGCAACAACGTTTCGAAGAACCCTTCCTTTTCCGGATAGCGCCGGAAGACGAGCCGCGTGTCGGGGGTGGCGCCGATCAGCGCCTTCACCTCGCCCACCGCCGTCCAGAAGGTGCCGAGGTCGTCGACCAGCCCCTTGGGCAGCGCGTCGGCGCCCGTCCACACCCGGCCCTTCGCGATCTTCTGTACAATCCCGATCGGCAGCTTCCGTCCGTCCGCCACCTTCTGCATGAAGTCGGCATAGATGACGTCGGCCTGGTGGTTCAGGTTGGCGAGCTGCTCGGGCGTGTACGGATCGACCGAGGAATCGAACAGCGCGTTCTTGCCGACGCCGATATTGTCGAGCGTCACGCCGATCATCTGCGCCGATTTGCCGATCGCCACCTTGCCGGTCAGGACGCCGATCGAGCCGGTGAGCGTCGCGGGTTCCGCCACGATCTTGTCCGCCGCCGTCGCCACGTAATAGCCGCCGGAGGCCGCGAGCGGCCCCATGCTGACGATCACCGGTTTGCCGGCGGCCTTCGCCTCTTTCAGCGCTTCCAGAATCTGGTCCGAGGCGGTGACCGAGCCGCCGGGCGAATCGATGCGGAAGAGGATCGCCTTGATGCGATGGTCGCGCGCGGCGTTGCGGAAGGCCTCGGCATAATCGTCGCCCGCCATCACTTCGCTGGCGCCGATGCCGCCGCGGCCGGTGGCGCCGTCGACGATCTCGCCCGCGCCTTCGATCAGCGCCACACGCGGGCCGTTGCCGACCTCGCTGGCGTTCTCGGTGGCGCGCGCATATTCGCCGATCGGTACAATCCGTGAGCGCAAGCCAGCGCGTTTGCGGGCCGCGGCCTTGGCCTGGCCGTCATAGCCCAGCTGGTCGACCAGCCGGGCGCGTTTGGCGTCTTCGGCGAATTGCGGATCGGCATCGAGCATTGCGGTGACAGTATGCGTGTCGACCTTGCGCTCGGTGGTGATCGCCTTCACCGCATTGTTGTACCACGACTGGAGGAAGGCGGTGGTCTCTTCGCGATCGGGCGCCGTATAATCCTTCTCCATCATCATGTCGGCGGCGCTCTTGTAGTCGGCGCGTTTGACGATCTGGGGCGTCGCGTTGATCTTGTCGAACAGGCCGCGCAGGAACACCGCGCCGGCGCCGGTGCCCGAAGGTCCGAACGGACTCTTCGGCTCCATCCAGATCTGGTCGGCGCTCGCCGCGGCGAGATAGTCGCCGAGCCCCGGATCGTTGAAGCCCTGGGCATAGGCGATCACAAAACGTCCGGTGGCGCGGAAGCGGATGAGCGCGGCCGCGATCTCTTCGGCCTGCGCGACCGGCAGGCCGCCGCCGAGCTGCAGGAACACGCCCTTGACACGGGAGTCGCGGCCGGCGCGGTCGAGCGCGAGCACGGTGTCCATGGTGGGGGGCGTACGCTGCGTGAAGAAGAGGCTCGCGGCGTGCGACGAATCCGGGGGGACGCTGCGAAGATCGAGATTAAGCACCATGCGCGACGGGAGCCCGTCGCCTTCGATCAGCGCGACCACGAACAGCGCCACCACGACGAGGGCGGCGAAGAAAGCGAGTTTGGCGAGCCCGTTCAGCGTGCCGAGCGCTATGGCGCGCATCCAGCGCAGGAAGGCGATCATGTTTGCGGAATCCTCTGACGGGCGGCGTGCTCCGCCCGGTTATATGGCCCTACCCTTACCGAACACCAATGTTTCTCTTCAACGAACACCAATGCTGTTTTTCCAAGGTGGCATCCCCGCTTTTCCAACCGTGTCATCCCCGCGCAAGCGGGGACCCAGATGCGTCGAGCGAGAAGGACGTTACGAATTGGGCCACCCGGTTTTGAAAACGTGTGCCCACCATTGTTGCTTCTCTTTCTCGTTCAAACATCTGGGTTCCCGCTTTCGCGGGAATGACACTTTGGTTTTGCGAGAGGTTCCCCCGCATCTCCGCGTGCGCTTTCCCGAGGGTGCCCAATTTTTTGTTTCCTCCCTGCTTTTCTCCCTGCACCAGGGAGGATTGGCGTTGCGCATTTTCCTCACGGCGGGGCGGGCTTTGGCGGCTCCTTCATGGCGCGCGCGGCCGCGGCCTTGACCTTCTCGATCTGTTCCCAGTCACCCTGTTCCTCGAGGCGCGCCACCCGCCAGCGAAGTTCGTCCTTGTGCGGGCCCTCCATCGGCTCCTCCGCCGCGGGCGCCGCTTCCGGCGTGGTTGTCCACACGCCGTCAGAATTCCAGTCCCAAGGCGTGTCGTCGGAAATTTCCTCGCCGTCCCCGCTTTCTTCCTCGCCCGCCCAGTCGATCAGCGACATCACCGTCTTCAACGGCGTCGCCTTGCACTTGCCGGCTTCGAGAACGAGACCGCGAACGAGCAGGCCATAGCCGGTCTTGGGGCGGCATTTTTCCAGGACCGCCGGATCGGCCCGCAGCGCCGCTTCGAGGCCTTCCCGGAGGATCGCCTTCATGTGCCGGCGCCTCTTCTTGATTCCCGGCGGACCATTTGGGGCGTTCGCCGCGCCATTCCCCTCGCCGTTCGCACGCGTCTGCATCGTCGCCAGCTTCAAACCATCTCAGTCCGAAGCTAGACATATTTGGTTTTATTGTCAACCACCTTGGAAGCGTCACCGCCGCTTTCTTGCGGGCGGCGGACCGTCGATGGTCACGCGGCATCCGAGCACCGCCAGCACGGCCAAGGTCTTGCCGAGCTGAGCTGTCGACTTTCCCGCCTCCAGTTCGATGAGGAATCGCTGGCCGACGCCCGCCGCGCCGGCGAGCTGCCCCTGGGTGAGGCCGGCCGCGCGGCGCGTCTCCCGCACAAAGTTCCCGATCTCCGCCGGTGTCATCGCCATCTTCCCGATCGGGAACATTTACCGCGTTTTCGTCGCCGGCCCATCGCAGCTTTCCTCTCCTCGCCGCGCTGCAGAGATGCGTGCCCTTCGGCTTTCCTCCCCCGCGCATGCACTGCGTGGGGGAGGTCCGGCGAAGCCGGGGAGGGGGCAACTAACTCGTGCGTGTTGCGGCCCCCTCCACCGCTTCGCGGTCCCCCTCCCCCACCTCGCTTCGCTCGACGGGGGAGGAAACTCAAAGCGACACGTCTCGCCGTCCCTCTCCCACCTCGCTTCGTTCGACGGGGGAGGAGACTCAAATGGAAACGTCGGCGCGACCCGCGCTTGGGCAAACCGGACCGCGTGATACACTCGCGTCCGGGCAAGAGGGCATGAGCGCGGGTGGAAGACCATCTGAAAGTGCGCGTCTATCGCCATCGCGCGGAGGAATTGCGCACGATCGCGCAGGACTTCCTCGACGAGAAGACTCAAGCGCTGCTCGCGAAACTCGCGGACGACTACGAGCGCATGGCCGACGCGCTGGAGCGACGCGCGAAGCTGCACACCCGCACGACGATGAAACTGTAGCCCCGCGCGCGTCGTCCGCAGGCGAGAAATTGGGGATAGGATATCGTGTCCCCATGAGACCGCATAAGCCACCCCGGGCCCGGACACGATTTCCTGTCCCCGATTTCCGCCTTGCCGCCCCTTGGCTGTGGCTTGCCCGACGGGGCTTTTTGAATAAATATGGGTTTATGGAAATATGGGTCACAACATGAAGACCACGATTGAAGTTTCCGACGCGCTTTATCGCCGTGCGAAGGCCGCGGCCGCGCTGGAGGGCCGCAAGCTGAAAGACCTGGTCGAGGATGGCTTGCGCCAGGTGCTGGAAAGCCCGGCGAAGCGACGGCGCGCAAGCCTTGCCGGCCTGATGAAGAACGCGCGAGGCACTGTCGCTTCCGGCATTCCCGACCTCGGCTCCAATCCGGCACATCTGACCGGCCTCGGCCGCCGTGCCCGCCGCGATCGTTGATACCGGCCCCTTGGTTGCGTTTCTCGACCGCTCCGAGCGCCATCACCGCTGGGTAACAGAGCGCATCGATGAGCTTGAGGGGCCGCTTCTTCTGTGCGAACCGGTGCTGACCGAAGCGATGTACCTTTTGGGCCGCTGGCCGAACGCAGAGGATGCCCTGTTCGGGCTCCTGGAAAACGGTGCGCTCCTGCTGGCGTTTCGCGTCGACGAACACGTGCCGGCCTTGCGGAAATTGCACCGGAAATACAGCGACACGCCGATGTCTCTTGCCGATGCCTGCATCGTTCGCATGGCTGAACTCTATGAGCGCCATTCCGTGCTGACCCTCGATTCCGATTTTTCGGTCTACCGGAAGAAGGGGAACCTGCCGTTACCGCTGATCTCGCCGTCCGCAGGCCAGTAGGCCCGTCGGAGGACGACGTCATGAAAGCCCGGCAAAGCACCTGTCCGCCAAGGCTGCCCCCTCGGTGAAAGCGGAAGCGGGAGAGTCGTGCCCGAGCGGACGGTATGAGCGTCAAACTTTCGTCGCGCCGCGCGGCACGCGTGGGGGGAGGACCTGCCCGTGCAGCGCACTTTCCTCCCCCGTCACATCGCAATGGGGGAGAGCCTGCCCCGCACTTGATGCGGGGTGCCGCTCCCGCGTCCGGCCGAAGGCCGGCGCGAGGATCAACTTCGCGGTAGGGGGGCGGCTTCACATTCCGCCCCTCACGCCTGCTCCAGCCGCTCGAAGAAGCGCGCCCACGAAGTGCGGCGAAAGAACTTCCCGCTCCGTCCCTCCCAGCGGAAACCGCCCTGCCCGATCTGGATCGTGCCGAGCATCGCCTCGCCCGTCTTGACTTTGAAGGTGAGCGCGGCGCCAAGCCGCGCGATATCGCGCGTTCAGCGCCACATCCACCGCGTAGCGCGGCTTCCGTTTTCTCGGGCGCCGCTTCGCGCGGGCGCGTGGAGTGCGGGTCGGCATTGGCGAGTTTCCTTTCGGCACGTATCACTCAGTCAGACTACGCACTTGCTGCGGTTTGCTAAACCGTTATACGGCTTAAACCTGTATCGAGAGCTAGAATCCCTATCGCGTCGCCTGGCGTTCCCTGCCAACCTTCACCCGCACCTGTGCGAATTCGGACCGTACACTCGAGTGGCTCTTTAGGGCAGACTATCAACCTCGCCAATACCCGTGGCCGGGGCGGTTTATCGGCTTCCAAAATCGAACGCCGTGGTGTCTCTTGGTGCTGTCAAGAATTCCGCAAGGACGTCATCCTGTCTGACATTGGACAGTCTTGAGGAGCAGCTGTGACAACGGCACGATCGGGAATCAGGGACAACCGCAGCAGAGGCGCGGTCCACGAGTTTATCAGTCAACGCGCTGTTCCTGGCAGCCGCCTGTCAGTTGTCTCAGCTTATTTTACGACCTTCGCCTACGACCGTCTCCGCGCCACACTGGGCAACGTTGGGCACATGCGCTTCCTATTTGGCGAACCGAGGTTCCTGAAGGATGCGGACAATGCTGGTCTCGTCCCGCCCGCGTTCGCGTTCGATGAATCCGGGCTGCACCTCACAGAGCAAATAAGACAGCGCGGTGCGGCGTTGCGTTGTGCCCAATGGATCAGGGACCGGGTCAAGATACGATCGGTCAAACGTTCCGGCCTCTTGCACGGGAAGCTCATCCACATCGATGACGGTCGCCGCCCGCATGCATTGCTCGGCAGTTCCAATTTTACGATCAATGGTCTCGGGCTGGGCGATTCCCCAAATATTGAACTCAATCTGATAGTCGATAGCGATCGCGACAGAGAAGACCTGATAACCTGGTTCGACGAGCTATGGAGCGACACGGCACTTACGGAGGACGTGCGCGAAGAAGTGTTGCGCGCGCTTGAGGCAAGCTACGCCCATGCTGCTCCCGAGTTTGTGTATTACAAGACACTGCTGCACCTGTTCGGTGACTACCTGACGACCCAGGCGGCGGAAGAGGAGCAAATTCAGCAGACGGCATTTGAACAGACTGCGATCTGGCGGATGCTGTTCGATTTTCAGCGCGACGGCCTGCGTGCGGTGCTTGCCAAGGTCGATAAATACGGAGGCTGCATTCTCGCCGACAGTGTGGGTTTGGGCAAGACCTTTACCGCTCTGGCCGTCATCAAGTGGTTCGAGAAGCGCAACAAGAATGTGCTCGTGTTGTGTCCCAAGAAACTCCGCGAGAACTGGACTGACTACCTCGGGTCCAACAATAGCGAGATGAATCCACTACGAGGGGATAGATTTGGCTATACGGTTCTGTCGCACACTGATCTCTCGCGCGAAACTGGGAAAGTTGGCGACATCAATCTAGGGCGTTTCGAATGGGGTAATTTTGATCTGGTTGTAATAGACGAATCCCATAACTTTCGAAGTGCCGCTCGGAACAAAACGGCAGGCGGTCGCCAGAGCCGCTACGAACGGTTGATGAACGATGTAATAAGAGCAGGGCTCCCGACCAAGGTCCTTTTGCTCTCAGCCACGCCCGTAAATAACGACCTAAGCGATCTCAAAGCGCAGCTTGACCTAATCTCTGCAGAAAGAGGTGACGGATTTTCGGAACTGGGCGTGCCGAACCTCGGCGCGCTGATTGGCAACTCGCGCCGCCGATTTGCTGACTGGGCAAAGAGTGGCAGCCGCAATGCCGGTGAACTGCTGAACAGACTTCCGCCCGCTTTGTTCGGCCTGCTGGACGGCGTCACGATTGCGCGCTCGCGCAAGCATATTGAGCGTCATTACGCCGCTTCGATGGACGCGATCGGCGGTTTCCCGAAGCGAGCTGTACCAGAATCTGTGTTTGCTGCAATCGATAGCCGAGGCAATTTCCCGGCATTCGAGGATGTGGATGCCGCAATCAGCAAACTAGAACTAGCGCTCTATGGTCCGTTGACGTTCGTGCTGCCCAAGTATCGCGCGCTCTACGACAAGGGCGGTAATTTCGATCAGGCCAATCGCGAAAAATACCTCATCGCGATGATGAAAGTTGGTTTTCTCAAGCGTCTTGAAAGCTCCGTAAGTTCGTTCGGTCAAACGATGGACCGAATGATCGGCCGGATCGATCGGCGGCTCGGCGATCTCGACAGTTTCGACGAGACTGCGGCAATTGACGCGCCTGCTCCTGACGAAACTGAGTTGGACGAAGAGTTGGAAGACGCCTTCGAGGTTGGAGGTGCACTAAAATACAATCTTGCCCATATCGATCGGGCCGCGTGGAAAGCGGCGTTACGGCGCGACCGCGAGCGGATCATCGCGCTAGCCGACATAGCGCGCAAGGTCACGCCCGATCGCGACGCCAAGCTTGATCGCCTAAGGAGTATCGTCCGCGCCAAAGCGACCGATCCTACCTTCAATCGCGACCGCGAGGCCAACCGAAAGATCATTCTGTTCACGGCCTTCACCGACACAGCGCGTTATCTCTATGAGCAACTCTTGCCGCTTGCGCACGAGTGCGAGCTTCGTGCGGCGCTGATAACGGGCAGCGGGTGCAAGACGACCTTCGGCCGGGCGCGCTTTCAAGACATACTGGTCAACTTTGCACCGCGCGCCAAGCGCCGTGCCTCGATGCGCGGCGCCGAAGGCAGCGGCGAAATCGACCTGCTGATCGCGACGGATTGTATTTCCGAAGGTCAGAATCTCCAGGACGCCGACCTGCTGGTGAATGTCGATATTCACTGGAACCCAGTGCGTCTTATCCAACGCTTCGGACGGATCGATCGTATCGGAAGCCGCAATTCGACGATTCGCATGGTGAATTTCTGGCCCACCGAGGATCTAAACAAATATCTGCGTCTTAAGGATCGCGTTGAGGCACGCATGGCGCTGGTCGATCTTTCCGCGACGGGCGACGACGATCTGCTCAATGCGCGTGCCGAAGCGGATGGTGATGCGCGCTGGCGGGATGAGCAACTGCTTCGATTGAAGAATGAAATGTTTGACCTAGAGGAAACAGGCGGCGGCGTAACGCTGGCGGATTTCGCATTAGACGACTTCCGCGCGGACCTCCTGGGCTTTGCGCGCGCCAATGAGCAGGCACTGCGGGACGCGCCGCTGGGTCTTCATGCAATTGTTTCTAACGAAATTGAAGGCGGCGTTATTGATCCCGGGGTGATCTTCTGCCTGAGACGACGGCCGTCTGACCCAAACCCCGAGCAGGCAAAGATCAATCCGCTCGATCCCCATTATCTCATTCACGTGAAGGACGATGGCGCCGTTCACCTAAGTTTTGGCCAGCCCAAGCCCATCCTAGAAGCATATCGCGCCCTTTGCCTCGGTCACGGCGGGCCATTCGAGGCGCTGTGCGACGCATTTGATGACCGAACGGAGCATGGCGAGAAGATGGAACTATACGACGCCTTGATCCGCGCCGCCGTCGCGTCAATTGGCGAGACCTCCGCCACGCGTACACTCGCTACCTTGGTCGGCGCTCGCGGTGCGCGTGTGCCAGACGAACGCGCGCAAGCCCGCGCCAACCTCGATTATGATCTCATCACTTGGCTGATTATCCGGCCGGCAGCGGAGGCTGCATGAGCTCCGGTGCCGAGCATCTCACCGCGATTCGCAGCGCGCTTTCCGGACTTGCCGGCGCACATTTCGACGACGCTGGCCGAGAGCTGCTCAACGCTATGGGCTATCGCAGCCCCAAGACGCTGGTTGCCCCTACCGCCCCCACAAAGTTTCTTGCAGCATTGGGTATGGACAAGGCTCGCTTTGAGACACTCCATCGCTGGCGAGCCGTACATTTCTTGTTTCAGCTCACTGGCGACGAGCTTCCCGCTCTGTCACGCGGTGGCGACCCAGTGACAGGCGAGACCTACCAGCGGGGCGCAATTGATTCCTTCGTCTTCCTCGCGATTGACCTTGATGATGGCGATTGGTCGCGTCGGCAGCTTGTTGCGATCGTACGCGCGCTCAATCGCGGCTTTGCGATGCCCGCGATTGTGCTGTTCCGTTACGGCGGGCAGGCGACGCTGACTGTAATCGATCGGCGCGCCAGCCGGCGCGACGCGTCACGCGACGTGGTCGGCGGCCGCGTGAGCCTGATAAAGGACATCGACCTTGCGAAGCCTCATCGCGCGCACGTCGAAATACTCGCCGATCTTTCGCTCGCCGAGCTTGCACGGCGCAAGGCTCCGTCCGATTTCCGCACACTATACGATTTGTGGCTGGAAAGGTTGTCAGCCGCCGAACTCAACAAGCGCTTCTACCAGGAACTCGCCGACTGGTTCGCCTGGGCGAGCACCAGCGCGCCAGTTGCTTTCCCCAAGGGCCAGGGCAAAGGCGAGGGTGCGAAGGAAATCGCGCTGATCCGGCTGCTCACGCGGCTGATGTTCGTCTGGTTCATCAAGGAAAAACGACTCGTTCCGGAATTGCTGTTCGATGCAGTCGTGCTTGCGAAGCTATTGAAGAAGCCGCCTGCCGCCACGCCAGTCGGCCATGGCTACTATCTCGCCGTCCTTCAGAACCTGTTCTTCGCGACCCTCAACACCGAGATGTCCGAGCGACGTTGGCGGGAGGACGAGAATGGACAGTCTAAGGACTATCTCGGTCACCACGTCTATCGCCATGCCGCGATGTTCGCCGAGCCCAAAAAGGCGCTTGCGGCGTTCGCCAGTGTGCCTTTCCTTAACGGTGGCCTATTTGAGTGCCTCGATACCGAGATTGCCTCCGATGATCCGCGCGCAGCCCTTGCAGAGCGGGAGCGCGGACGGCTGATCCTCCGCATCGATGGCTTTTCAGACCAGCCCGACAAGCAGCCCCGCGTGGCCAACGCATTATTCTTCGGCGGAGCGAAGGGTGTCGATCTGTCCGGCTGGTTCGAGAAGGCCAAGGCGTCGCGCGATGTTCCCGGACTGATTGATCTGTTCGAACGCTACAAATTCACCGTCGAGGAAAACACCCCGCTGGAGGAAGAAGCTGCGCTCGATCCCGAACTGCTCGGCAAGGTGTTCGAGAACCTGCTTGCTTCGTACAATGAGGACACGAAGACCACCGCGCGCAACAAATCCGGCAGCTTTTACACGCCGCGCGAGGTGGTTGATTTCATGGTGGACGAGGCGCTGGTCGCGTGGCTGTTGCCCAAGGTTCCAAGAGAGTTGGACTTAAAGGTGAGCCGCGCGCCAGGTCTGGACCTTGGCACGTTGCCGGGAGAACTCGCACTCGCGAGCCAGCCCGCGGGCCCCTCCGGCAACACATCGGCAAAAGACGAGGCGCACCTTCGCGAGTTGCTCAACTTCGCTAGCCGTTCCCACGACTTTAGCCCTAAACAGGTGGACGCGCTGATCGCCGCGATCGAAGGCTGCAAGGCGATCGACCCCGCGGTGGGATCAGGCGCCTTTCCGCTAGGCCTTCTGCAGAAGCTCGTCCACATGCTCGACGTACTGGACCCCGGTGGGGAAAAGTGGAAGACGCGCAACAGAATTTATTATGAACGACGGCTCGTCGATGCCGAAGATATCCCCGCCGCCGCTGAGCGTGCCGCGGAGATTAAGAAGGCCGAGGATGCTCTCAAAGATTTCGATGCCAAGTTCGAAAGCGGCCATTATCCCGATTACACTCGCAAACTCTTCCTGATCGACCGCTGCCTGCATGGCGTAGACATTCAGCCGATTGCCGTACAAATCGCCAAACTGCGCTGTTTCATCAGTTTGGCAGTGGAGCAGCGGGAATGTTCGGACCGCCCCAATCGCGGCATCACACCGTTGCCCAACCTGGAGGCGAAGTTCGTCGCCGCCAACACGCTTACGCCGCTGCACCGCAGGGGAATGGCGCAATTGGTAACCCAAGATCTGTATAACAAGCAGCGGGCGCTACGGGAGGCCAACCGCGCCTTCTTCGCTGCCGCCAACGGGCGCGCCAAGCGGCAAGCGCAGCGAAAGATTGAGGCCTTGCGCGAGGAGATCGCCGAGGAAGTCCAACGCGAGCATACCTTTGCTGGCGACGACGCCAAGAAACTCGCAGCCTGGAACCCGTTCGATCCCAACGCCTTCGCGCCCTTCTTCGACGGTGAATGGATGTTCGGGCTCGATGCCTCAGCCGACGAAGGCTGGTTCGATATCGCTTTCGCCAACCCGCCCTATATCCGCCAGGAAAAGATTGAGGGCTTCCGCGTCAACGAGAAGGCAGTGATTGCAAAGGCACAACTCAAGGCGGATTACAAGACCTACGCCGGCACAGCGGACATCTATGTTTATTTCTACGAGCGTGCGCTCCGACTCTTGAAGCCCTCGGGCGCGCTCGCCTTCATCACTTCAAACAAGTGGTATCGTGCCGCTTACGGCAAGAGCCTACGCGAATGGATCAGCACGAACGCGCAAATCCTGAAGATTATCGATTTCGGCGATGCGCCGGTGTTTGAGTCAATCGCATATCCGACCATCCTGGTCGCCACGCGCAAACCCAGGCCGGGAAAGCCTGGGCCAAACGAAACGGTTCTGTCGCTCAACTGGACACCGGTCGACGACGAAGACGCGAAAGAATCGGTCAAACGCTTCCCGGAGCGTTTTGCAGCCGAAGCCTTCGCTATGCCGCAAGCTGATCTTGCGCCTGGTGGCTGGCAACTGGAGCCGCAGCCGGAGCGCAACTTGCTCGCGCGCCTACGCTACGGCAGCACACCGCTCGGCGAGTGGTGCGGGGCACGCTTTTATCGCGGCATCTTGACCGGCTTCAATAAAGCCTTCGTGATCGATGGCACGAAGCGTGCCGAACTGATCGCCGCGGATGCGAAGAGCGCAGATGTCCTCAAGCCCTTCCTGCGCGGGCGCGATGTGAAGCGGTGGAAGTTAGAACCAGCGGACTTGTGGCTGATCTTTGTACCGTGGCATTTTCCGCAACAGGATGACGATACGATTTCGGGGCCATCCACTGAGGCAGAGGCTGCTTTCAAATATCGCTACCCCGCCGTTTATCGGCACCTTGAATCATGGAAATCGCAGCTCGCATCGCGCAACAAAGCAGAGACTGGCATTCGCTACGAATGGTACGCCCTACAGCGCTGGGGTGCCGAATATTGGAAGGAGTTTGCTCAACCAAAAATTATCGTGCCCGCCATTGTAAGTCGGTCGGAAGCTGCGCCGGATTTCGCGGGTCATTTCAGCAATAACAAGACCACATTCTATATACCTCCTTCGATTCCATTGGCCCTGGCGAGCATCAATAGTTCAATTGCCAATTGGTTCGGCCATGCCACTTTTGCAACAAAGCAGGGAGGATTTTTGGATTTTGAGCCCAGGTATTCAAGTACCATTCCAATTCCCATCGTCGTGCCTGAGTACGAGGAGCTTATAGAAGCAGCAGTAAACGCAATACTTGCTGGTGCCCACCACCCAGGCCTGGAATCGCTAATCAATGCTTTCATGTACGAGTTATTCTTCGCCGAGGAGTTGCACGCGCGAGACCTTCGCCCCTTTGTCACCGCAAGTGGCGCTGGGTTGATGAAACTGGCGGATTTCGAAGGAGCCGCGCTCGTTCGTGCTGCGGACGACTGGTCCCGCTGCATCGCCGACCCCGGTCACCCGCTGTACGCTACTCTCTTCGACCTCCAGTCCATTGACGTTGTGCGGATAGTTGAGGGGCGGTCCTGAAATGGGAGAGGTTAGCGGAAAAGGCGCGGCGAGGATCGCGTCCATAGACATTTCCGATTTCCGCGCCTTCCCCACTTTGGCCCCGGCGTCGATCAAGCTCGATGGCAAGAACCTGTTGGCCTGGGGCGAAAATGGATCTGGCAAGTCCTCTATCTACCGCGCGCTTCGTGGTCTGTTCTCGGTAGAGCCGCAGGACATTTCGCGAATGCGCAACGTCTTCAGTAATCCCACGGCACCGAGCGTTAAGGCCACGCTAACCGACAAGACTGAGCTGCACTGGACGGCGGCGGGACATCCAAAAACGACTGTGCTCGATACAGCGCGAAGGTCAGCCTTTCTAAGCCACAGGCGATTGATCGAAATGAACACGGCCGGCGCCGAGAACGAGGCCCCGAACCTCTTCACAGTGGCTGTTCGAAAGCTCCTTGCGGATTATGAGGCTACTGTGGCGGGCGGGCTGAAACGCACCGTTGGCGAACTTTGGGCGGAAGTGAATGGGGCTCGCGCCCGTCGCATATCGTACAGCAAGGGAACGCGCCGCCCGCCGGACTACACTGAAAAGCTCGAGGAAGCCTGCGACCAGTTCAATGAGGGGATGAAGCAGGCGCTTGAGGCGTTAGAAAGTCATGCCAAATCTCTGCTCCGCAAGCTCCTCGACGTTTTTCAGCCGGATGCGCTTGAGCTGATCGGCTTCACCTTCTTTGGCGTCACCTATGACGAAAAGAAACGTGAACTTCGCAATGAGACTCTAATTGCCAACGTTAAATTCCGGAACCACTCAGTGCCAGCGCCGCCTAATTTCCTGAACGAAGCGCGCCTGTCCGCCCTGGCGATCGCGACCTATCTTGCTGGTCGCCTTACATGTGTTCCGGAAGGTGACAACTCATTGAAACTGCTGGTGCTCGACGACCTGTTGATAAGCCTCGACTATTCACATCGGCGGCCAGTGTTGGACCTGATTGGGGATTTGTTCAAGGGCTGGCAGATCATCTTGCTCACGCACGACCGCTTCTGGTTCGAACTCGCTCGCGAGCAGCTGACGGGCGAACCCTGGACGGCGATAGAGATATACGAAAAACTCGACGCGGATGGTCTGCTGCGTCCGGTCATTTGGGAGAGCCAGGACGATCTGGTCGGGGAGACGCTGAAACAAGCAGTTCGGTTCCTCAACGACAACCACCCACCTGCTGCGGCGAATTATGCTCGCACAGCATGCGAGCTGACGCTCCGGCGCTACTGCCGTAACCACAACATCCAATTCGGCTACACCGATAATCCGCAGAAGATCAGAATCGAGGACTTACTCAACAAGGGCGAAATCCATGCGAAGGGAAACGCCGACCGTGAGGCTGCTTTCAAAGGGTTGAAGAAGTACAAAAAGCTTATCCTGAACCCCCTCTCGCACAATCCTACTCAACCCATCGTGAAGGCTGACGTGGCTGCGGCCATTGAGGCGGTGAAGTCCCTTGCGAAGGTATGCCACAAATGAGCGTGTGACACAGAAACGAAAAGGGGGCGATCATGTTCACACTCGTTGAATCCGAGCGCGAAAAGGTGAAAGTACAGCGACAGCTCATTCGCGAGCTAGCAAAAGCATGGAACAACAAGCAACTTCGCATCGTTATGTGGCGCCCCACGGCGGAGGAACTTAGAATTCAGCACAATGACCGTTACTGGTTCGCATCAGTAGCCCCAAGGCCCGATTCGCCAGTCCCGAAATACTGGAACTCCTTTGGTGCGTACCACCAAAATGGAAATCTTCGAATCGGTGTTGAAATTAACATTCCGACGACCACAAACAGCCGCCGAATTGCCGGTTTTTTTGCACGGAATGCGGAGGCCATTTGTCTTATGCATGACGGTAGTGTCGGCGGAGGCAGCGAGGGAGTTGGAAGGGAAGGTTTCCTGTCATGGAGCGAATCCAGCCTTGTCAAGGTCATGGACTCGAATGGATCCGCCCGCCCAGGCATAGCCATTGCGGTGTTGGGGTCACGAACTCTCGGCGATGACGTGGCGCGGTTTATCGAGCTCGCTGTGAATTTTAGGCGCGCAGTCCAGCGCGGCGAATTAAAGACAGTCGACAGTCGGCGCAGGCAGCGTGAGTTCAAAGAATACTATGACGAGTTTTCCGGGACGAAGCGCCGGGGTGCTATGCTGGAGGTTGAGTACATATCGCGGCATGGCGATATTGTTCGCGCTCTTCGAGATTGGCGTGAGACTCAAGGATTAGGCGGTGCTTCGTTCACCAAGAATCCATACATTGACCTCGGAGTCCTGCAAAATGGCAAACTTGAAGAGTTGTACGAGGTAAAGACGAGCAGCGACCGCCAATGCCTGTACACCGCTATCGGACAGGTTACAGTGCATGTAAGCAATTCGGCCGCGAAAAGATATATAGTGCTTCCTTCTGACGGCGACATCCCGAGCGATATCGCAAAGGCGCTCGGAAGAGACAGCATTGAAGTACTACGATTTTCGTTTATCGGTGAGAAGGTCCACATACACCTAGGAACCTAAAGAGGTCGGAAGCATCCGGTATCCTCAACCCACTGTCGCATGACCCACGACATCGCTCAACCAAGCCGAAGTGGTTGCGCGACATTGATGCTGTCGAAGCATTGAGGGCGGCGCTGCGGAGCTAGGCCGCTTGCGAGCGTGTAGTACTACTTTCGCCAAATCGTCCAACCGAAAGATAATGGACTGAGAATGAGCTTGAAGAGCGAGTGCGCGGGGAGGAATCGCTATTGATCCGCGCCGGGTAAAGACGAAAAGTTATCGACATAAGTTCCAACTCCCCGCGCCTGACCGCCGCGTTCGACTACGCGCGGGCCGCGCATGACGGGCAGACGCGCAAGGGCACGGCCATTCCGTACATTTCGCACCTGATGAGCGCGTCGGCGCTCGTCATGGAATAATGATTTAATTGCCCCCTCCGGTGCTTCGCACCACCCCGCATCAAGTGCGGGGCAGGCTCTCCCCCACGCAATGCATGCGCGGGGGGGAGGAAAGCCAAAGGGCACCTCGCCGCGCTTGCCCCCTCCACCGCTTCCGCCTTCGCGCTCAGCGCTTCGGCGGACACGCCGCGGTCCCCCTCCCCCACGCTTCGCGCGGGGGAGGAAAGAATAGACGCTGGCGTACGCACCAAGTCCCCCTCTCCCGCTCACGGCTCACGCCGCTCGCTTCCCTCTCCCCCGGTTCCGGGGGAGAGGGCTATCGTCTATGCTCCGTCGCGGGAGCGTATCGGGCGCGTGATGCGGTATCTGATCGAGGCGGCGCGGGCGAAGGGGCTGGACCGGATCGCCATCCTCTATGCGGTGTCGGCCTGGGTCGTGGTGCAGGCGGCGGCGATCGCGGCGCCCGCCTATTCCTGGCCCGCCTGGGCGCTGCAACTCATCATCCTCGTCGCCCTGCTCGGGCTGCCGGTGGTCCTGCTCGGCGCCTGGACACAAGGCGTTCGCGGCGACGCCGGCGGTGCGCTGAAGCCGTCGCGCGCCGATTGGCACGTGCTGGCGACGCTGGGTGTGGGGGCGTTCTTTCTTGGCGCCGTTGTCGTCTGGGCCTTCTGGCCGCGCGCAGCGGCGACGCCGACGCCCGGCGACACGACCACGGCGGCGCCCGCGAACTCGCTCGCCGTTCTTCCCTTCGCCAACCTTTCGGGCAAAGCGGACGACTATTTTGCCGACGGCGTCGCCGACGAGATCCTGAATGCGCTGGCGAGCCGTCGCGGGCTTCGCATCGCCGCGCGCACCTCGTCCTTCGCCTTCAAGGGCAGGAACCTCGATGCGCAGGCGATCGCGCGCGCCCTGCACGTCCGCAATCTCCTGACGGGCAGCGTGCGCGAAGCCGGCGCGCATGTCCGCATCACCGCGCAATTGACCAATGCCGCCGACGGTTACGAACTGTGGTCGCAGTCCTACGACCGCGACCTGACCGACATCCTCGCTGTACAAAGCGACATCGCCGGCGCCATCTCCAAAGCGCTGGCCAGCCGGTTCGGCGGCAGCGCGCCGCCTCCCGTCACCCAAACGCGCGCGGCGGCGATCGACCGCGATGCCTACCGGATGTACCTCGAAGCCAAGGAGCTCGCCTATCGCGGCAACGAAGACGATCTCACCCGCGCGGCCGGGCTGCTGCGCAGCACCACCGAAAAGGCGCCGGGCTTTGCCGGCGGCTACGCGCAATTGGCCTGGGTGCTGAACACCCTTGTCGAGCGCTACAGCAAGACCGCCGAGCTCGCGCCGGCGGAGATCGCCGCGCAGCAGGCGCTCAATCTCGACGCTGCGAACATCCGGGCTCTCAGTGCCCTTTTGCGAATCCGGCTGGATCAGTGGCGCTGGAACGAGGCGCTCGACCTCTTCCGGACGATGCAGGGTGCCAATCCCAACCACTCGATCGTGCTGACCGACCGCTCCAACATCGCCTACATTTTCAACTACCCCGAACAGGACCTCGCCGCCGCCTTGAAGGCCGCCGAGCTCGATCCGCTGAAGCCCTCGCTGTGGTACAATCTTGCCCTGTGGTACTGGGACGAGAAGCGCTACGACGAGGCGGCCGCCGCCATTCATCGCGTCCAGCAACTCAGAAAGGGCAAGTATCAGGATCGCGACATGGAATGCCTGATCGAAGTCGGCCGCGGCCATTTCGCGGCAGCCGACACGCTCATCGCCGGGATCGCCGCTTATTACAAAGCGAGCGCCCAGAACGCGCTGAGCTGTCCCTTCAATCTGGCCGTGGCGCGGAAGGACACCGCGCGCGCCAGGGCCCAGCTGGCCGCGGCGATCGCGGACTACCAAAGCAACGGCGGATCGGAGTACGTGATTGCCGACAGCTACAGGCTGCTCGGCGATCTTGACGCGGCCATGCCGTGGTACGAGCGCGCCTATCAGGGGCGCGACACGCTGCTCTTTTACACGCCGTTCGAGAAATACCAGACGCGCGACCTTGTCGATTTTCCGCCCTGGAAGGCCTTGTGGTCGCGCCCCCCCATCCGCGCCTGGGAAGCCGCGCGCGTCGACGCGGGCAGGATTCTGGGGGTGAAAGGAGGGTAGATTGTACGCCTTTGGCTCTTCTCCCGACTCGTTCCCGCGGGTATTCCGCTAAAATAAAAGTGTCATCCCCGCGCAAGCGCTGGCGCAGCGGGTGCATTGCGTGGGGGAGGAAAGTAGAGGCGCGTTGTTCTCCCCCCATCCCCGCTTTCGCGGGGACGCAGACATCACTCCTCTCAAAATAAAATTGTCATCCCCGCGAACGCGGGGACCCAGATGCGTAGAGCGGGAAGAACAGTACGGAAGCCGTCACGCCTTCTAGAAATCTTGGCCCCTTCGAGAAATCTTCGCCCAGCACCGGTAATCGTTCTCGACCTTCAAACATCTGGGTTCCCGCTGGAGTTTACGCTTGGGCCGCGCTTCGCGCGGACCCGGGCGCGGGAATGACACAACTTTTTAGGCGCGTCGCGGCCCCCTCTCCCATTCGCAGCGCTCGCGCGCTGCTCATCTCCCTCTCCCCCGATTCCGGGGGAGAGGGATGCCAGGAGCGCGCGCCCGCTGACGTGGCGCTAGTCGGACCTTGTATTATCGTATTTTTGCTATAATATTTTTGGGATGGACGCATGGCGGGTGGAGGTTCTGAACGAACGCGTCGGAGCCGAGATCGCTGCGTTGCCGGTCGATATTCGCGCCAAACTCGCGCACATAGAAGAGATGATGGTCGCGATCGGGCCGCAGCGAATGCGCGAGCCGCACGTGAGGCCGCTTCGCAACAAGCTGTGGGAAATGCGGATGACCGGCAAGGACGGCATCGCGCGCGCGATCTATGCCCTCGCGACCGGGCGGCGCATTGTTATCCTGCACGCGTTCGTAAAGAAGTCTCAGAAAACGCCGCCGGGAGCCATTCAGCTGGCGCTGGCGCGTGCAAAGGAGCTGTTGTGATGACCATCCCGTTCCGGAAGTTCAAAGATGAATGGATGAGGGATCCGGCTTTTCGCGCCGAGTACGACCGGTTGAAACCGGAATTCGCCCTGTCGCTCGCGCTGATCAAGGCGCGCGAGAAAGCAGGCATGACGCAAGCTGAGGTCGCGCGTCGGATGAGGACCACACAGTCGGTGGTCGCGCGAATCGAGAGCGGTCAGAATCCGCCCAATCTCAAAACCTTGCAGCGCTATGCGGAAGCCGTCGGGCGCCGAATTCAGGTAAAGCTGGTTGCGGCTTGAGTTGCGTTCCCCGCGCCTCACCGCCGCGTTCGAATATGCGCGCGCCGCGCATGACGGGCAGAGGCGCAAGGGCACGGCCATTCCGTACATTTCGCACCTGATGAGCGTGTCGGCGCTCGTCATGGAATATGGCGGCGACTACGACCAGGCGATCGCAGGGCTCCTGCACGACGTGCTCGAGGATTGCGGCGCGGCGCACGAGGCCACCATCCGCGCGCGCTTCGGCGAGCGCGTGGCGACGATCGTGCGCGACCTGACCGATGGGGTGCCCGATGCGCAGGGCAGGAAGGAGCCGTGGCGCCTGCGGAAAGAGCGCTTCCTCGCGCGGACGGAAACGATGGACGAAGGTTCGCTCCTCGTCTCGGTCTGCGACAAGCTCCACAATGCGCGCACCATCGGCGCCGATCTCCGCGCCGGTCACGACGTCTTCGCCCGCTTCAACAGCCAGGTCGGCCGCGAAGGCGTCGTCTGGTATTACAGGGAACTTGTACGCGTGTTTCGCGCGCGGCTGGGTGAAGAGAACCCGCTGTTCCGGGAGTTTGAAGGGGCGGTGGGGGCGATTTTTGAGCACAAGTAACCGTGTCATTCCCGCGCTTTTTTCTTTTCCTCCCCCGCGCATGCATTGCGTGGGGGAGGTGCCGCGCAGCGGCGGAGGGGGCACTTAGGTCACGAAGCATCAACGGCCCCCTCCACCACTTCGTGGTCCCCCTCCCCCATCTCGCTTCGCTCGACGGGGGAGGAGACGAAGCGCGCGGGTATTCCGCTAAAATAAAAGTGTCATCCCCGCGAACGCGGGGACCCAGATGCGTAGAGCCGGAAGAACAGTACGGAAACCGTCGCGGCTTCGAGAAACCTTCGCTCAGCACCAGTAGTCTTTCTCGCCCTTCAAACATCTGGGTTCCCGCGTTCGCGGGAATGACACTTTTTAAGCGTTCGCTGTCCCACCCCCTCTCCCATTCGCGCCGCCGACGCGGCGCTCATCTCCCTCTCCCCCGAATTCGGGGGAGAGGGAGGCGAGGTGCGCAGCGCCGAGCGGGAGAGGGGGAGGAAAGATCAGAAGTAGAGGCTGACGCTGCCGAAGACGGCGCGGGGTTCGCCGGCGAGACCGTAGAAATCGAGCAGCTGGTTGCCGGTCGTCGGGTTGAAGCCGTTGTTCAGGTCGGTGTTGGTCTCCGCGCTCGAGAAATAATGCTTGTCGAACAGGTTATCGACATGGAGGGCGAGACGGAGCGCATTCGCCGGCCCCCAGGCGATCGGAATGACCTTGATGACGCCGACATTGACGAGGAAATAGTCCGGGTTCTCGGTCAGCTGGCCGGGCGCGATGTCGCCCGCTACGCCGGGCAGGCTGGTGTTGTAATCCTGCAGCTGCTGGCGGCCCACATAGTGTCCCTGCAAATCGACGTGCCAGCCGTCATAGTCCCAGATCAGGCCGACATTCAGGAGATAGTTCGGGATGTTGGGCAGCGACTGCCCGGGATTGCAGGTGACGCCGCTGAGATCGTCGGTCGAGGGGCTCGAGCACACCGCCTCGTTGTACGACGCGTTCAGATAGGCCTTCCAGCTGCCGACCCAGACCTCGCCGAAATCGTCGGTCAACTGCAATTCGGCGCCCTTGAAGAGTTCGGCGCCGCCGTTCTCGTACTGGGTGAAGCCGGCGGCGTTGGTGCTGGAGAAAATGATGTCGGTGAAGCGTTCGTCGTACACATTGAACTCGGCCTGGAGGCCGTCCCACCTGTAGCGGGCGCCCAGTTCGAAATCCTGGGCATATTCCGGCCTGACGACGATCGGCGCCGTGTTCTGGCCCGACACGGCGTTGTAGAACGCCGTGATGTCGGGGAATTTCACGTTGCGGCCGTACGAGCCGTAGATGTCGAGGTCGGGAATCACTTCGAAGCTCGCGCCGACGGTCGGCGACAGGAAGTGCTCGTCGGCCCTGTCGGCGCCCGGCGCCGAATAGTAGAAGCCGAGCGCGTCGTTGTCCTTGGTGTGGGCAAAAATGTACTTCAGTCCCGGCGTGATGTGGACGCGGTCGTCGAGGAAATGGATGTCGTCCTGGGCGTAGGCCGACCACATCTGGCGGGTGTCGCGCTCGTCCCAGGCATCGTTGTAGCCGATCACCATCGGCATGGTGGCGTTGCCATACCAGTATTCGCGCGAATGCAGCTCGCCGACGTTGAAGTCGCCGCCGACGATCACCTTGTTGTACGGCAGGTCGGCCGTCGCCTGCGCCCGGTCGCCGTAAATGGCGCCGTTGTAGCCGTAGAAGTGATAATCCGTGCCCGCGTAGGCGCAAACGGGCGCGCAGCCCGCGGTCGAGGAGCCGTAGGCTTGCGATCCCGTGTAGGGGAACAGCGTGTAGCCGTCGTAACCCATATAGCTCGTCCAGAACGGGTAGCCCGAGCCCTGGTCGTCGATGAAATAGGGGCCCGGATAGGCGGGATTGGAGAACGAGGTGCGCCCGTAGGCGTTGTCGCCGAAATAGCCCTCGTCCTCGATCGAGAAAACATCGCTCAGCGCGGATTTGAAGCCCAGGATGCCGAGATAGTTGGTGTCGACGTTGAGCGAGCGGTAGATGTTGCCCGGCCACTGGAAATTGAAGGTCTGGCCGATCACGTTCTGCGGGATGAACTGCGGCGCGTCGCCCCGGTTCTTGTTGTACGTCATGTAGCCGAACACCTGCGAATTGGCGTCGATGTCCGCGTTGCCCGCATAATAGAGGTTGTCGTTCCAGTCCGGCGTGTTCTCGAGCCAGCCCGAGCTGAAATCGCGCTCGAAAGAAATGGTGTTCTTGAACCCGTACAGATCACCGGTGTTGAAGGTGGCGTGATAGTCGAGTGTGTTGAAGCTTCCGCCGTCGACGCCGATATCGCCGCCCATGGTGTCGGCCGGCTGGCGCGGAATGTAGTTGATGGTGCCGCCGAGCGAATTGTAGGTGTTGACGGCGGGGTTGTTGACGCCGCGATAGATCTGCACGCTGTCGAGATCGCGCGGAATGAAGAGGACGTTGTCGCGGTTGTCGGCCTGGTAGGTGACGCCGCTGTTGAAGAGGTCGTTGAGCGGCACGCCGGCGATCGTTTCGCCGAATTCGCCGTCGTAGAAGGCGCGAAACTTGATGTCGGTCTCCATGCCGTTGGTGCCGCCGGTGGTCGCATAGATCGAAGGCTGGGTGGCGAGGAGCGTCTGTACGGTGGTCGCCGGGCTCGGCGTCAGGTTGAGGATGGCCTCCGGCGTGATGGTGCTCTCGGTATAGGGCGCATGCATGGGGATCGCGTTCAGCGGCGGCCGGCTTCCCGTGACGATCACCGTCTCGATCTGCGCGTTCGTGGGCGCAGCGGGTTCGGTCGATTGGGCGTGCGTTTCCACCGGGAGCAACAGAAGCGTCGCAAATGCGGCGGCAAGGCGTGCGGATTTCACGGGATCCCCCCTCATGACAGCGCTCAAATTCCGGGACTAGGCGAGGCATGTGACAGAGCGGCGACGGATTTGATGCGAAATTGCGATGGCGGCGCGGAAGCCGCTCCACCGTGTGCCGGCGGCCACACCGGTGGGTTTCGGCTGGTTGTCAAAAAATAAAATTGTCATCCCCGCGAACGCGGGGACCCAGATGTTTGAAGGCTATGGAGGAGCACCAATAGCGAGCAACGTTCGAGAAACGCGTGACGGCATTGCGTACCCCTCTTCTTGCTCTGCGCATCTGGGTTCCCGCTTTCGCGGGAATGACACGATTTTTTTCGGGGTTCACTGGCCCTGCCACCTCCACCGCTTCCGCCTTCGCACTCGGCCCATTCGGGCCGTGCGACGTGCGACAATCTCTGCGCGAGAGTGGCATTGACTTCCTCGCCGGTCAGCGCGGCTTTCGCGAGCAGCGCCGCGGCAAGGGCAACGACCGCGCGCAGATGTGTCCGGATCCTCAAACGCGGCTGCAACCTCCAGCCACACCCTGGGCCAAACAGCGCGGCCGCGCCGCTTGATCCGCCCGGCGAGTGAAAGCGCTTCCAACACCACGGGCTGGGTGACGATCTCTTCCCATTCGAGGTCGAGCGTTTCGCCAGCGCTCCCGAAACCGTAGCGGAAGAGCGCGGCAGGCGGGGCGAGCAGCGCGCGGATGAGCGCGAGCGCCGCGCGCGTATCGCCTTCGCTCGTGATCGGTGCGGCGCCGGGAAAGGTCGGCCCTTCATAATCGATCGTCGCCGCCCATTCGTCCTCTTCGTCGAGCGAGAGGCCGAGGATCGCGAAGCCCTGTAACCAGCCGATCACCGCATGCCCGGCCACGCCATGGGCGTGATGAACGTCGGTGAGGAGCGGGGGATCACGCATGAGAGAATCTGTGGGCTGGCGCTGCGGCTGAGAAGTCTAGACCGCCCCCGTTTCACCCGGCAGCCCCAAAATCTCTTGTTCCCAAATCGGGAACATGGCATACTGCCGAATGCAGGTAATTGCCAAGCGCACCCTCAAGCGATTTTGGCTGAAACACGCTGCGGCAGAACAGCCGTTGCGTAACTGGCATGCCGTGGTCGCCAAAGCGGATTGGAAAAGACCGGCAGACGCAAAGGCGATGTTTGGAGCTGCGGTGGATTTCCTGGGCGATAACCGGTTGATTTTCGACATTGGTGGAAACAAGTACCGGCTTGTCGTTCACGTGTCCTACGCTTATCGCCGGGTGCTGATCAAATTCATCGGTACGCACAAGGACTATGACCGCATCGATCCGGAGACAGTTTGATGGCAGCGATGAATATAAGACCACTGAGAAACGAATCGGATTACGATTGGGCGCTCCGCGAAATCGGAACCTATTTCGAACACGAGCCGCGGCGCGGAACGCAAGAAGCGGCGCGTTTCGATGTTCTGGCGGCGCTGATCGACTCCTATGAATCGAAGCATTGGCCTATCGATCCGCCCGATCCGGTGGAAGCCATTCGCTATCGCATGACCCAGGCGGGCTTCAGCCAGGCCGATCTGGCGCGGCTGGTCGGCTCAAGATCGCGCGCCTCGGAAATCCTCAGCCGCAAGCGTCCGCTGACAATGGAGCAGGCGTGGAAACTCCATAAGGAATGGCAAATTCCCGCCGATTCTCTGTTGCAGCCGTATCGGACGGCACTGTCGCGGGGTTAGGTGTGCGGCGACAACGCCGGAGCCCGCGCCAGCGCGTACAAATCGCTAAATTAAAGTGTCATCCCCGCGAACGCGGGGACCCAGATGCGTAGGGCGGGAAGAACAGTACGGAAGCCGTCGCGTCTTCGAGAAACCTTCGCCCAGCACCGGTAATGTTTCTCGACTTTCAAACATCTGGGTTCCCGTTGGAGTTTACGCTTGGGCCGCGCTTCGCGCGGACCCGGGCGCGGGAATGACACTCTTTGGGGCTTCGCGCCGTGCCCCCTCCACCGCTTCGCGGTCCCCCCCCCCCCATCTCGCTTCGCTCGACGGGGGAGGAAAACCGATCGTGCGGGGAGGCACTGGTGTACGCTGCCCAAATCCCCCTCTCCCGCTTCCGCCTTCGCGCTGCGCGCTTCGGCGGACACGGCGCGGTCCCCCACCCTCTCCCCCGGGACGGGAGAGGGAGATGGGTGCCAGACCGTACAGGAACCAAGGGCGGCGGCGGCCCGTTTCCGCCTATTAGGGGTGAAAATGCCCGGGGGTGGCGGACTCTGATGGACAGCGCGCGACCGACCGACATTCAGCCACGCGAGAGCCCTGCGGCCAACGACGAAACGGCAGCGGCGGGCACTCCGGCGGCGAACGATACCGCGTCCGCCGCGCCCGCATCCTGCGCCGCGCCTGCATCCTGCGCTGTGCCGGTCTCCGGCGCTGCGGCGTCCGATGCGGCGGCGGAATCGCGGGCGCCGCCCGACCGAAGCACCGAAGAAGCGCTGCTCAAGAGCATCAATTGGGAGCGGGCCCGGTCGTTCGAGCTGGAGGCGCTGATCGACACCGTCCCGACCGCCATCTGGATCGCGCGCGATCCCGACTGCGGCGTCATCACCGGCAATGCCGCGGCGTACGCCCTCTTCCGGCAGACACCGGGCGAGAACATCGCGATCGCAGCGCGGCGCGATCGTCCGATCGACTTCAGAGCCTACGCGGACGGCCGGCCACTGGACCTCGAGGAACTTCCGCTCCGCCGCGCCTGCCGCGGGGAAACGTTGCGCGATGTCGACATCGAATACCGCTTCGACGACGGCACGGTCCGTCACATGCTCGTGAACGCGACGCCGCTTCTCGAACCCCACGGCGCGATCAGCGGCGGGGTGGCCGCTTTCATAGACATCACCGAACGCAAGCGGTTGAACGACGTGCAGGAGCATCTCGCTTCCATCGTCGAATCCTCGGACGACGCCATCATCAGCAAGGACACCAACGGCGTCATCCTCAGCTGGAACAGGGGCGCCGAGTACCTGTTCGGCTACAGCGCCGAGGAGATCGTCGGAAAAAACATCACCACCATCATCCCCCAGCATCTCCTCGGCGAAGAGCCGGAGATTCTTGACCGCATCCGCCATGGCGAGCGCATCGATCATTACGAAACCGTGCGTCGCCGCAAGGACGGGACGCTGATCGATATCTCGCTCACCGTTTCGCCCATGCGCAACGCCAAGGGCGAGATCGTCGCCGCATCGAAGATCGCGCGCGACATTACCGAAACGAAGCGGGCGGAAGCGCAGCACACGCTGCTGGTTGCCGAACTCAATCACCGGGTGAAGAACACGCTGGCGACCGTCATTTCGATCGCGCGGCAATCCTTCTCGGCGCCCGAGACGCGCGAGGCCCGCGCGGTGTTCAGCGCGCGCATCCGGGGTCTCGCGCAAAGCCATGCGCGGCTCGCCGAAGCCGACTGGACGAGCGTCGATCTGCAGTCGCTGTTCGAGGACGAGTTCGCGCCCTACCGTCAGGGCGCCAATGTGCGGCTCTCGGGACCGCCGGTGGCGCTGTCGCCCAAGGCCGCGCTGACGCTCGGCCTCGCCATTCACGAACTCGCGACCAACGCCGCAAAGTACGGCGCGCTCTCGAGCAACGGCGGCGTGGTGGACGTGCGCTGGACCACGGATCCCCAAACGGACGCGCTCACCATCAAGTGGGAGGAACAGGGCGGCCCACCCGTGGCAGCGCCGTCGCGCAGCGGTTTCGGCCGGCTCCTGCTCGAACGCGCGCTCGCCAGCGATCTCAAGACCGACGTCAAGCTCGCCTTCGCGCCGCAAGGGCTTCGCTTCACGGCGATCGTTCCCGCGATGCAATACTGCGTGCAGGTGGCATGACGGCCGCGGGCGTGCACGACACCACTGCGCCGCGCCGGCGCGTGCTTGTCGCCGAAGACGAATTCCTGGTCTATCTGGAACTCGAACAGGAACTCCTGGCCCATGGCTTTGAGGTGCTCGGGCCCTTCGCCACCGTTCCCGAGGCGCGCGAGGCGCTCGCGCGCGAGCGGGTGACGCTGGCGCTGCTCGACATCAATCTCGGCGGCGAAATGGTGTTTCCGGTTGCCGACGAACTCGTGGCGCGGAACGTTCCGTTCATCTTTCTCTCCGGCTATGCCTCGGGCGCGGTGCCCGACGACTACCGCAGGTTCCCGCGCCTCGAAAAACCGTACGACCCCGCAAAACTCCTGGCGGCGCTGGCCGCTCTTCCCGAACCAACAGCGTAAACGGGCCCGAAAGGGGAACCACTGCCACTCATAGGTCGTTTCTCTACGACTTGAGAGGTGGATATCTTAAAAATGCTGACCCGCAGCCCAAGCGACAACGCGCTCGCGCGCGTGCACGGATACCGCGAGATGGCGGAATATGCACAATCCCAGGCGGACGCTTCGGAACTGCCGCGGGTCAAGGAAGCCTATCAGCGCTCGGCCGACCGCTGGACGACGCTCGCCAATCTCGTCGAAATGGGCGACGCGCTGCCGCCGCCCGCATTGACTCGCCCCACCGGCTGGCGCGCCGGCCGGATGTAGGGTTCTTGCAATCCACACATTGTCGGGAGCGAGCGTACGTTAGAGGTCGCTACTAGCCCTGCGTGAATTCTTGTTTCCCCCCGCGCGAAGCCTGTATTTCCGCCGCCGTGCGAAATCTGTATTTCCTCGCATACGAAGCGTGCGTTTCCTCCCAAAATAAGGGTGTCATCCCCGCGAAAGCGGGGACCCAGATGCGTCGAGCGTGAAGAAGGGTACGCAATACCGTCCCGCGTTTCTGGAACTTGTGCACGCTATTGGTGCTCCTCCGTCGCCTTATGAATGGATGGAAGCGACGGTACGCGGTCGAACAGGTCTTCCCAGTACGGATTGAAGGCTTCTATCAGGTCGAGCTTCCAGGCGCGGCGCCATTTCTTGATGCACTTCTCGCGGCGAATGGCGGCGTTCACCTCGCGATGGACTTCGTACCATACCAGCCGATGCACAGCGTAACGGGACGTAAACCCCGGGATCACGTTGTTCCTGTGATCGTACACGCGCATTACGAGATCGCCGGTCACGCCGGTGTAGAGCGTGCCGTTGCGGCCACTCGCCAGGATGTAAACGCAATATTGCCGCGGCTCAGACATCCTCCCTCTGTGCCGCGCAACCGCAAAAAATGTTTCCCGGAACCGTCGCAAGCGGGCTGACAGCCAGAAAAAGCGACACATTTCTTCGAAAAAAAGTGTCATCCCCGCGAACGCGGGGACCCAGATGCGTCGAGCGTGACGGAAAGGTACGAACAGAGTTGCGCGTTTCTAGAAGCCTGTGCTCACTATTCGTATTCCTCCTTCTCCTTCAAACATCTGGGTTCCCGCTTTCGCGGGAATGACACCTTTAATTTTGAATGCGGCGCTCCCATCCCCGCTTCGCGGGGACGGGGGAGGAAACTCATGCTTCGCACGGGGAGGAAAATCAGCCGTTGGCGAGGATGGCGCGGCGGCGGGCGAGACTTTCCGGCGGCCACAACGTCTGCATGTCGTAGTACATTTCGAACGCCGGCACGTCGGGCGGCAAGCTGACCCAGGGGAGTTTCGAGCGGGTGAAGATATGACCATCGGGCGGCAGCGCCGAAGCGTCGTCGAGCGTGCCGACGCGCACGAAGCGGAGCGCGGGTCTGCGGCCGTAATCGCTCCACAGCGCGGTCCGGCAGCCGGGGCAGCGGTAGATGTCGTGCGGTCGGCCGCTGTCGGTCGGCACGGAAACGGGCTCGGGGTGGCCTGAGAGGAGCGCGATGCGATCGGTCTCGATGAGGGCGTTGATGACGAAGGCGCTCCCCGTCTGGCGCTGGCAGTCGCGGCAGTGGCAGCAATTGACGAACATCGGTTTCGACCGGAGCCGGTAGCGCACGGCGCCGCAGGCGCAGCCGCCTTCGAGATGTTCCATGCTTCTCCTCCCTTCAGTGCCGTGGATAGCTTTTTCCAAAAAAAACAAAAATTGTCATCCCCGCGCAAGCGGGGACCCAGATGCGTCGAGCGTGAAGGAAAAGCACGAACAGAGTTGCGCGTTTCGAGAAACCTGTGCCCACTATTCGTATTCTTCCTTCTCCTTCAAACATCTGGGTTCCCGCTGGAGTTTACGCTTGGGCCGCGCTTCGCGCGGACCCGGGCGCGGGAATGACACCTTAATTTGAATGGTTGTGCTTTTCCCCGCTTGCGCGGAATGCCACGTTAATTTGGAATTTGGTCCGTTCCCCCCGCTTGCGCGGGAATGACAGCGTTTTTCAGGCATGCGAAAAGGCGCGGGATGACGCGGATTGCGATAACGCCGGCCTTGTCGATCGACGACAGCGAACTCGACGAGAGCTTCATCCTCGCCTCGGGCCCGGGCGGACAGAACGTCAACAAGGTGGCGAGCGCGGTGCAGCTCCGCTTCGATGCCGCCCGTTCGCCGTCGCTGCCCGAAAGCGTACGCGCGAAACTCCTCCGCCTGGCCGGCAGGAAACGCACCAACGCCGGCGAGATCGTCATCCTCGCCCGCCGCAGCCGCAGCCAGGAGCAGAACCGCGCCGAGGCCCGCGACCGCCTGGTCGCGCTGTTGCGCGAAGCGGCGACACCCGATATTCCGCGCCGGCGCACAAGGCCGCCGCGCGCCAGCCGCAAAGCGCGTCTCGATGCGAAGCGCGCGCAAAGCGCCCGCAAGCGTCTGCGTGCGCGACCATCCGAAGAATGAAGGTACACGCCGTACGTTTTTTTGCCCCCTCCCCGGCTTCCGCCTTCGCGCTGCGCGCTTCGGCGGACACGTCGCGGTCCCCCTCCCCCATCCCCGCTTCCCGCGGGGACGGGGGAGGAAAACCTCAGGAGAATGACAAGAATGGATACCCAGAACATCCTCGTCCGCCGCGAAGGGGCGGTGGCGATCGTCACGCTGAACCGGCCGAAGGCGCTGAACGCGCTCAACTCCGAACTCCTCGCCGAACTGGTCGCGGCACTCGAGGCGATCGACGCGGACGACACGCTCCACGCCGCCGTCGTCACCGGATCGGAACGCGCCTTTGCCGCCGGCGCCGACATCCGCGAGATGGCGTCGAAATCCTACATGGATATGTACAAGGCGAATTTCTTCGCCGGCGCCGCCGACCGCATCGCCGCCATCCGGAAGCCCGTCATCGCCGCGGTGGCGGGCTATGCGCTGGGCGGCGGCTGCGAGCTCGCCATGCTGTGCGATTTCATCATCGCCGCCGACAACGCCAAATTCGGCCAGCCGGAAATCCATCTGGGCGTCATGCCCGGCATCGGCGGCACCCAGCGGCTCGCCCGTTTCGTCGGCAAGTCGAAGGCGATGGACATGTGCCTGACCGGCCGCAACATGGATGCGGCGGAGGCCGAACGCGCCGGTCTCGTCGCCCGCGTGGTGCCGCTCGCCGATCTCCTGGCGGAGGCGACAAAGGCCGCCCAAGCCATCGCCGAACAGTCGCTGCCCGTCGTGATGATGACCAAAGAGGCGATCAACCGCGCCTATGAGACGACGCTCGCCGAAGGCATCCGCTTCGAGCGGCGCGTCTTCCACGCCATGTTCGCCACCGAAGACCAGAAGGAGGGCATGGCCGCCTTCGCCGAAAAGCGCAAACCGGTGTTCAAGAACCGGTAATCGGGGGTCGGGGATCGGATATCAGTATCAGGTATCGGAGATCGGAGATCGGGGATCAGATATCGGAGATTGGAGATTAGATGCTGTCTGCCGATCTCCGATTCCCGAAACCAAAAAAAGTGTCGTTCCCGCGCAAGCGGGAACCCAGATGCGTAGAGGGCGAAAAGGATACGCAATTCCGTCACGCGTTTCTGGAGCGTGTGCTCGCATTGGTGCTTCTCCGTCACCTTCAAACATCTGGGTCCCCGCTTGCGCGGGGATGACAATTTTATTTTAGGAGGTTGCCACGGTACGACCCGCTTGCGCGGGAATGACACCTTAATTTTGAATGCGGTCCCTCTTCCCCGCTATCGTGCCGCTTGGGCGGGGATGAAAGGAATGGAAGCGACGGTACGCGGTCGAACAGATCTTCCCAGTACGGATTTAAGGCTTCTATCAGGTCGAGCTTCCACGCGCGGCGCCATTTCTTGATGCACTTCTCGCGGCGAATGGCGGCGTTCACCTCGCGATGGACTTCGTACCATACCAGCCGATGCACAGCGTAACGGGACGTAAACCCCGGGATTACGTTGTTCCTGTGATCGTACGCGCGCTTTACGAGATCGCCGGTCACCCCGGTGTAGAGCGTGCCGTTGCGGCCACTGGCCAGGATGTAAACGCAATATTGCCGCGGCTCAGACATCCTCCCTCTGTGCCGAGGAACCGCAAAAAATGCTTCCCGGAACCGTCGCAAACGGTCCGACAGCCAGAAAAAGCGACAAATTCTTTCAAAAAAACAGTGTCATCCCCGCGCATCCCCGCCTTCGCGGGGACAGGCGCGGGGACCCAGATGCGTAGCGTGTGAAGGAAAGGTACGACCAGCGTTGCGCGTTTCTAGAGACCTGTGCCCACTATTGGTGTTCTCCTTCTCCTTCAAACATCTGGGTTCCCGCTGGAGTTTACGCTTGGGCCGCGCTTCGCGCGGACCCGGGCGCGGGAATGACACCGTTTGACAGAATGGAATTTAAAAAAATTGTGTCATCCCCGCGAACGCGGGGAGCGCCGATGCAACCTCCTAAACCTAAAATAAGAGTGTCATCCCCGCGAACGCGGGGACCCAGATGCGTAGCGTGTGAAGGAAAGGTACGACCAGATCCGCCCGGCTTCGAAAACGTGTGCCCACCATTGTTGCTCCTCTTTCTCCTTCAAACATCTGGGTTCCCGCTGGAGTTTACGCTTGGGCCGCGCTTCGCGCGGACCCGGGCGCGGGAATGACACTTTCATTTGAATGGACCCTGTCCGGAACGGCCCATTACGGTTGACCCGATAGGGACCGATCGCTAAGAAACCCGCATTCCCAAAGCCAAAAACAGAGACGCCATGCCCAATATCGACTCCGCCAAAAAACGCGCGCGCCAGACGCCCAAGCGCACCGCCGTCAATCACGCCCGCAAGAGCCGCATCCGCAGCTACACGCGCAAGGCGGAAGAAGCGATCGCCGCGGGCGACAGGGAGGCGGCGCTGATGGCGCTGAAGGCGGCGGAGCCGGAATTGATGCGCGGCGCCGCCAAGGGCGTCCTCCATCGCAACACGGCGCAGCGCAAGGTTTCGCGTCTGACGAAACGCGCGGCCAAGCTGGCAAAAAAATAAATTTGATGACAGCCGCGCCGCGTGATGTTTTTGCGACAGCGGCGTAACCCGTTTCACCAATGCAACTATTCTTTATCCCTGTGCAGGCCGGTTGCGGAAAAACGAGCGAAAGCGACACAATCATGACGCCGGCAATCGGCGCGAATTGGTAAGCCGCTGAAAAAAAACGTGTTCCGGATTTCCGTGTACTTATGAGGAGGCGCCGGATTTTTCCTCGCCGCGCGCTGCAACCCGGGTTTCCCTTTTCGTTCCCGCTTGCAAAAAGGTTAACACCTCGGTCATCGTGAGTCGCGCCGGTCGGATGTTGGTGTCAAACGAAGCCGGCAAACACAACCAAAGTCAGTATTTTCGTGGGGCGTAGACACCGCGGGCGCATGGGGCACTCGCGGGCGTCATCGGAATAGTTTTGCCTCAAGTTTTGGCGTCGCGACGGCGAGCGTTTCGCCGGGCGGCGGAGCTTTGTCCGGCGTGATCGGTCCTGGGCAGTCGATCATGCGTGGGGCAAACGCAACCGCGTCGAACGAAGGAGGTGAAAGGGGAGGAACGCCGGTAAGCGATCTGGAAGCAAATCCAGGGAAGGAATTTTGGAACAGGGCACACCCGGCGAATGAACGCGCCGGCGATCACAAGAGGGCGATCGGGGAATGACACAGGTTATTGCAAACAGGGGCGACGACTGGCCAACCATCTGGGAGGCGAGCCGCGCCAAGCTGTGCCGGGATCTCGGCACGGCGGTGTTCAATGCGTGGCTCGGCAAACTGATCCTGCTCAGCTGGCAGAACGGCGAAATCCGCTTCGGCGCGCCGAAGCCGTTCGTGCGGAACTGGATCCAGAACAACTATTCGAGCCGTCTGGAGAAGGCGCTCCGCGCCGAGGGCGGCAATCCGAAATCGATCAGCATCGTCGTTGCGGAAAAGGACGCCCCGGTGATCGGCGGCGGGCTGGCGCATGAACCAGCCGCCGCAGAGCCGCCGCGGGCAAACGTCACCGAATTTCGCAAACCGGCGGCGAAAGCCGACGAGAACCGTCCGGGAGCGGCGCAGCCGGTCCTGTTCCGGGCGCCCGATCCCACCCACACTTTCGCGGGCTTCATCACCGGGACCGCCAATGCGCTCGCGGTCAAGGCAGCGAAGAACATCGCCGAAGGCGATGCCGACGAGGTGCGCGTTCTGTACATCCACGGCACGTTCGGACTGGGCAAGACGCATCTTCTGAACGCGATCGTGCTCGCCTGCCGCCAGCGGGGCTTAAGAGCGCTGGTGCTCGGGGCCGAAGATTTCATGCGCCAGTTCCTGGGCGCGCTCAATCGCCGCGAAACCCTCTCCTTCAAGGAAGAACTGCGCGCGGCCGACGTGCTCCTGATCGACGATCTGCAGCATCTTTGCCGTTCGACGACGTCGATCTCAGAGCTTCTGCACACGCTGAACGCCTATTCCGATTTCCGGCGCAAGCTGGTGATCGCGGCCGACCGGCCGCCGGCAGCGCTCGAAGGCGTCGGCGCGGATGTGCGCTCGCGGCTGTCCGGCGGGCTGGTGGTGGGACTGGAAAAACCGGAGCGCGCGACGCGGCTCGAGATCCTGAAAGCGCGCGCGCAGGAATACGCGAAAAAGAATCCGCAGATCGCCATTCCGGGCGAGGCGCTCGATCGCCTCGCCGATCTCGAAGACGCCACGCCGCGCGACCTGATCGGTCTCTTCAACAATCTGACGCTGCATGCGGAGCTGACCAAGAATCCGGCCGCGCTGCACATCGCGGTCGAAAACATCGTCAAGCGCGGCAAGGTGGTGAAGAAGACCTCGATCGAGGACATCCAGAAGAAGATCGCCGATTTCTACAAACTCGATCCGCGCGATTTCCAGTCGCAGCAGCGGAGCCGCCGCGTGGCGCGGCCGAGGCAGGTCGCGATGTTCCTCGCCCGCGAAATCACCGCGCGCTCGTTGCCGGAGATCGGGCGCCGCTTCGGCGGGCGCGACCACACGACCGTGCTTCACGCCTGCCGCCGCATCGCGGCGCTCTGCACCGAAGATCCGAGCTTCAAGGAAGAAATCGATTTCCTGAAGCGCATTCTCGGCATGGAGAAATAACCCCCCCGAGGGTCAACTGAAGGCCCTCCGGACACGCGCCGTGTCCGGAGGGCCTTTTTCTCACGCGGAGACGCGGAGCCGCGGAGAACAATTGGATGGTGAAATTTCTTTCCGCTTTCATTTCTACTCTCCATGGGCGGCCAAGAGCCGCCCATCCAGCGGGCCCTTGAGAAGAGTCTGGATGGCCGGGCCTTGCCCGGCCATGGAGAGAAAAAGCACCTCGCTGTCTCATCCTATTTTTCCTCCGCGTCTCCGCGCCTCCGCGTGAATCACTTGCCTCAGGGAAGACACGGGAAAGTGCAAGCAACTCTGTCCAGGCAGCGGTTGCCCCCTTCCGGTGTTTCCGCCTTCGCGCTGCGCGCTTCGGCGGACACGTCGCGGTCCCCCTCCCCCACGCTCGCATTCGCTCGCGCGGGGAAGGAAAACTGCTCCGCGGCTCGGCGCCTCCGCGTGAAGCGACGGTGTCCGATATAAAAAATGGTGTCATCCCCGCGCAAGCGGGGACCCAGATGTTTGGAAATGAAGGATACACACCGCTGGTCGGCACAGGTCGTCGAAAACGGTGACAATAATCGTGGTTTTCTTCGCGCTCTACGCATCTGGGTCCCCGCTTGCGCGGGGATGACACTCTTTTTTAGGCGTCTGTTTTGCTAGGCGCGGGAACGGCTGCCTGCTATAGTCCGGGACTTGAGTCTTCCCTCGCGGGAAATTCAGGAAAATCAGGGGTTTGGGCCCGCCGGAAATGTTGCTTCCGGGCGGCCCAAAGGCATCTCCAAACCGCTTCTTCTAGCGACAGGCAAAGACACGGATCCCATGAAGGTCACCATCGAACGGAGCGCGTTCCTGAAGGCGCTCAACCACGTGCAAAGCGTCGTCGAGCGGCGCAACACCATTCCCATTCTCTCCAACGTCATGATCGAGGCGGCGAAGGGGCGGCTGAAGCTCACCGCGACCGATCTCGACATGGAAATCGTCGAGACGCTCGCGGCCGACGTGTTGCGCAACGGGGCGGCAACCGCGCCCGCGCACATGCTGTACGACATCGTGCGCAAGCTTCCCGAAGGGGCGCAGGTCCAGGCGGAGCTGTTGACGACCGAAGGCGGACGGCTCGCGGTTTCGGCCGGCAGCATCCGCTTCGAACTCGCCTGCCTGCCGAAAGAGGATTTTCCGCAGATGACGGCGGGGGCGCTGCCCTTCCGTTTCCGGCTCGCGACAGAGGATCTGAAAAAGCTGATCGCGAAGACGCGCTTCGCGATTTCGACCGAGGAAACGCGCTTCTATCTGAACGGCATCTATCTTCACGCGCACAAGGAAGGCAAAGGCGTGATGCGCGCCGTGGCGACCGACGGCCACCGGCTGGCGCGCTTCCAGATGGAGCTTCCGGACGGCGCCTCCGACATCCCGGGCGTCATCGTGCCGCGCAAGACGGTGGTCGAGCTGCAGCGGCTCCTCGACGACGTCGAAGGCGCCATCGAGGTGTCGCTCTCCGACACCAAGATCCAGTTCGCCACCGACGGCATCGAACTGACCTCGAAACTGATCGACGGCACCTTCCCCGATTACCAGCGCGTCATCCCGAGCGGGAACGACAAGGTGCTGACGATCGAGGCGCGCGAATTCGCGGCTGCCGTGGACCGCGTCTCGACGATTTCCGCCGACAAGACGCGCGCCGTAAAGCTCGCCATCGCGCGTGACAAGCTCACGCTGTCGGTGATCAATCCCGATTCGGGGACGGCGACGGAAGACGTCGGCGCGTCGTACAGCGCAAGTCCGCTCGAGATCGGCTTCAACGCGCGCTATCTCCTCGACATCACCGGCCAGATCGAAGGCAAGGAGGTGCGCTTCCAGCTCTCCGACGCCGGCTCCCCGACGCTGATCGAGGACGCCGAAGACCAGGGCACGCTCTACGTCCTCATGCCCATGCGGGTGTGACGCGCATTTCGATATGACAAAAAAGCGTGTCATCCCCGCGCAAGCGGGGACCCAGATGCGTCGAGAGCGCAGAACAGTACGAAACGGTGCTTGCGTTCTCGAAGCTTGTGCCGGGGAGCGGAGCGTATCCTTCGCTTTCAAACATCTGGGTACCCGCTTTCGCGGGAATGACAATTTTTTTGAGAATGTTTTTGGTGCGCCCTGCCCCCTCCACCGCTTCCGCCTTCGCGCTGCGCGCTTCGGCGGACACGTCACGGTCCCCCTCCCCCTCCCCCATGCTTCGCACGGGGGAGGAAAACTAAGGCGCGCTGTTTGAGCCAAGCCGTTCACCATCAACCCGACGCAGCGCCGCTTCGGCGGGGCGGGCATGTGGCGCGGATTGCGCTGACGAATTTCCGTTCGTATGGGCGGGCGGAAATCGCCCTCAGCGGACGTCCCGTCGTGCTCACCGGCCCGAACGGCGCCGGCAAGACCAACCTGCTCGAAGCGATTTCGCTGCTTTCGCCGGGCCGGGGCTTGCGCGGCGCGGCGCTCTGCGAACACACGCGCAAGGCGCCGCACTCTGTACAGCCGGACGTGCTCTGGGCGGTGCATGCGACGCTCATACGCGACGGCGAGAGCTATGACATCGGGACCGGATTGGCCGCAGGGCCGCCCGGCAACGACAAGCGGCAGGTGCATCTGAACGGCGCGCCGGCGCAGAGCTCGGCCGATCTGGCCGAGATCATCCGCCTCGTCTGGCTCACCCCCGCGATGGATCGCCTGTTCAGCGACAGCGCCAGCGGCCGGCGGCGCTTTCTCGACCGCCTCGTGCTCGGCTTCGATCCCGGCCATGCGCGGAGGAGCCTGCGTTACGAGACGGCGATGCGCGAACGGGCGCGGCTGTTGCGGCTCGGTCCACGCGATCCCCTGTGGCTCGACGGGCTGGAAAAAGAGATGGCCGAGAGCGGCGTCGAGATCGCCGCCGCACGACGGACGACCGTCGCGCGCCTCAACGACGCGCTCGCGAGCCGCGCGCGCGAAGGCGCCTTTCCGTGCGCCCAGCTCGCCATGACCGGAGACAGCGAACAGCTGATGCTCGAGGGCGGCGAGGCGGCCATCGATCGCGTGCGCGCCGTGCTCGCGGGCGCGCGCCATCGCGATGCCGAGTCGCGGCGCACGGGCACAGGCCCGCACACGAGCGATCTTGCCGCGCGGCACAGCGAGAAGCGCATGGACGCACGCGATTGCTCGACGGGCGAGCAGAAGGCGCTGCTGATTTCGATCGTGCTCGCCGATGCACGGGAGCTGGCGCGGCTCCGTGACGGCGAGGCGCCGATCCTGCTCCTCGACGAGATCGCGGCCCATCTCGACGAGAGGCGCAGAGCCGCCCTGTGCGACGAAATCGTGGCCCTGGGCGCCCAGGCCTGGCTCACCGGAACCGACGCCGCGCTGTTTGAAAATCTCGCCGGTCGTGCCGATATCTTCGGTGTCGAAGACAGCCGCCTCACCCCGCAAAACCAGAGCGGAATCCGACCATGAATCCGGCCATGGAGGTGATTTCCTTTTGTTGTCATGGCTCGCGCAAATGCGCAGCATCCAGACGAAACCCGGGAGGTCGCGACCGTGTGTAACAAAATGCGCATTGCGTCCCGCGTTCCGTCGCTCCCGACTGGATGCTGCGCATTCGCGCAGCATGACAGCCCGGTCGCGTGTGAGCGAATGAGGCTGACGAGCGACGTTCCGTCGCTTCCGCATGGATGCTGCGCATTCGCGCAGCATGACAGGGTCAACTGTGAACGAGGACGCCATTTCCAATTCCAAGATGACGAACGATCACGATAGCGAGCTCGCCGTATACGACGCCGATTCGATCAAGGTCCTGAAGGGCCTCGATGCCGTGCGCAAGCGGCCGGGCATGTACATCGGCGATACCGATGACGGCTCTGGCCTGCACCACATGGTCTATGAGGTGGTGGACAACGCCATCGACGAGGCGCTGGCGGGCCACGCCGACCGCATCGACGTGATCCTGAACGCGGACGGCTCCTGCACCGTGCGCGACAACGGCCGCGGCATCCCGACGGAAATCCACACCAGCGAAGGCGTCTCCGCCGCCGAAGTGATCATGACCCAGCTCCATGCCGGCGGAAAATTCGAGCAGAGCGCCTACAAGGTCTCGGGCGGGCTCCACGGCGTCGGCGTCTCCGTCGTCAACGCGCTTTCGGAACGGCTCGATTTGCGCATCTGGCGGAACGGCCAGGAATTCTTCATGCGCTTCAGCGACGGCAATGCCGACGCACCGCTGGCGGTGGTCGGCAATGCCACGGACAAACGCGGCACGGAAGTGACGTTTCTTCCGAGCCCGAGGACGTTCACCAAGACCGAATTCGACTTTGCCACCATCGAACACCGCCTGCGCGAGCTGGCGTTCCTCAATTCCGGCGTGACGATCGTGTTGTCCGATCTGAGGGGGGTGGAGAAGAAAGAGGTGGTGCTGCATTACGAAGGCGGCCTCGAAGCCTTCGTGCGCTATCTGGACCGCGCGAAGACCGCGCTCATCCCCTCCCCCATCCTGCTGCGCGGCGAACGCGAGAACATCATCGTGGAAGCGGCACTGATGTGGAACGATTCCTATCACGAGAGCATGCTCTGCTTCACCAACACCATTCCGCAACGCGACGGCGGCACCCATCTCGCCGGTTTCCGCGCCGGCCTGACGCGCGTCGTGACGCGCTATGCCGACGAGTCGAGCTTTGCCAAGAAGGACAAGGTGGCCCTGACCGGCGACGATTGCCGCGAGGGCCTGAGCTGCGTGCTCTCGGTGAAGGTGCCCGATCCGAAATTCAGCTCGCAGACGAAGGACAAGCTCGTTTCGTCGGAAGTCCGGCCGGTGGTGGAAGGCACCGTGCTCGACCAGCTCTCCGCCTGGTTCGAGGAACATCCGGCAGAAGCCAGGAGCATCGTCGGCAAGGTGATCGAAGCGGCGGCGGCGCGCGAAGCGGCACGCAAGGCGCGCGAACTCACCCGGCGCAAAGGCGCGCTCGACGGCATGTCGCTTCCCGGGAAGCTTGCCGATTGCCAGGAACGCGATCCCGCGAAATGCGAGATCTTCATCGTCGAAGGCAATTCGGCCGGCGGCAGCGCCAAGCAGGGCCGCAACCGCGAAAACCAGGCGGTGCTGCCCCTGCGCGGCAAGGTCCTGAACGTGGAGCGGGCGCGTTTCGACAAGATGCTGTCGAATGTGGAGATCGCGACCCTGATCACCGCGCTCGGCACCGGCATCGGACGCGAGGAGTTCAATCCCGACAAGCTCCGCTACCACAAGATCATCATCATGACCGACGCCGATGTCGACGGCGCCCATATCCGCACGCTGCTCCTCACCTTCTTCTACCGCCAGATGCCGGAGCTGATCGAGCGCGGCCATATCTTCATCGCGCAGCCGCCCCTGTACAAGGCGACGCGCGGCAAATCGGAACGCTATCTGAAGGACGAACGCGAGCTGACCGATTACCTGATCGGCGAAGGTTCGGCCGGCACCACCTTCGCGCTGCACACCGGCGAGATGCTGGCCGGCGCCGATTTCGATGCGCTGGTGGCCAAGGCTCGCGCCGCGGTGGCCGCGGTCGAAGGCTTCCCGCGGCAATATCCGCGCTTCCTGATCGAGCAGGCGGCGATCGCGGGCGCGCTCAATCCGGAAATTCTCGCCGACGCGGCGCGCGCGGCGGAAACCGCGCTGTACATCGCCCGCCGCCTCGACACCCTCTGCGACGAAACCGAGCGCGGCTGGCACGGCGAACCCACCTCCGACGGCGGGATGAAATTCTGGCGCGAAGTCAGGGGCGTGCGCGAAGCCGTGGCGATCGACGGGCCGGTCATCTCGAGCGCCGATGCGCGGAAGCTCGACAAACTCGCGCCCGATCTGCAGGCCGCCTATCTGAGGGCCGGAACGCTGGCGCGCAAGGACGAGAAGCGCGAGGTGCGCGCGCCGAGCCAGCTGCTCGATGCCATCTTCGAATGGGGCCGCAAGGGTCTCGCGCTGCAGCGCTACAAGGGGCTCGGCGAAATGAACGCCGAGCAGCTGTGGGAAACGACGCTCGACGACAACGCGCGCACGCTCCTGCTCGTCAAGATCGAACATGCCGACGAGGCCGACGATCTCTTCGCCAAGCTGATGGGCGAACTTGTGGAGCCCCGACGCGAATTCATCCAGGACAACGCGCTCTACGCCGCACTGGATGTGTAATGTACACACCTCAAATTGTCATGGCCCGCTAATGCGGGCCACCCAGTTGAAAGCGGCGCGTTGGGAAGAGTGTGATACGCACACAGAGCCACAGAGGGCACGGAAAAGAAGAAATAAAAAGGTGTCATTCCCGCGAACGCGGGAACCCAGATGCGTAGAGCGTGAAAAAACATACGCAATACCGTCACGCGTTTCTGGAACGTGTCCCCGCTATTGATGCTCCTCCTTCACCTTCAAACATCTGGGTCCCCGCTTGCGCGGGGATGACACCTTCTGTTTGAGTTCGGGAACGACGCCGCGGCGGGGCGTGGCAACGAATTGAAAGGGACAATCGATGCAGGTCAGGGCGGCGGTGGCGTGGGAAGCGGGACAACCGCTTGCGATCGAAACAGTCGATCTCGAAGGCCCAAAGGAGGGCGAGGTGCTGGTCGAGATCAAGGCGACCGGCATCTGCCACACCGACAAATACACGCTTTCGGGCGCCGATCCGGAAGGCCTGTTTCCCGCCATCCTCGGCCATGAAGGCGCGGGCGTGGTGGTCGAGGTCGGCGCGGGCGTGAAGACGCTCAGGAAGGGCGACCACGTCATTCCGCTGTACACGCCGGAATGCCGGCAGTGCAAATCCTGCCTCAGCCGCAAGACCAATCTCTGTACAGCAATACGCGCCACCCAGGGCAAGGGGCTGATGCCCGACGGCACGAGCCGGCTGTCGAAGAACGGCCGGCCGCTCCTGCACTATATGGGCTGCTCGACCTTCGCGAATTACGCCGTGATGCCCGAGATCGCCCTTGCCAGGGTGCGCGAGGACGCGCCGTTCGACAAAATCTGCTATATCGGCTGCGGCGTGACGACCGGCATCGGCGCCGTCCTCTTCACCGCGGAAGTCGAGCCCGGCGCCAATGTGGTGGTGTTCGGCCTGGGTGGCATCGGGCTCAACGTCATCCAGGGCGCAAAGCTCGCGGGTGCCGACACAATCGTCGGCGTCGACGTCAATCCCCGGCGCGAAGCGCTGGCGCGAACCTTCGGGCTCACCCATTTCGTCAATCCGAAGGCGGTCAAGGGCGATCTCGTCGGCCATCTCGTCGAACTGACGGGCGGCGGCGCCGATTACAGTTTCGAATGCATCGGCAACACCGAGACAATGCGCCAGGCGCTCGAATGCTGCCACCGCGGCTGGGGCACCTCGGTGATCATCGGCGTGGCGGCGGCGGGCAAGGAGATCGCGACGCGTCCGTTTCAGCTCGTCACCGGCCGCGTATGGAAAGGCACCGCCTTCGGCGGCGCCCGCGGGCGTACCGATGTGCCGAAAATCGTCGACTGGTACATGGAGAAAAAGATCGCGATCGACCCGCTCATCACCCACACCATGCCGCTCGAAAAGATCAACGACGCCTTCGCGCTGATGACAAGGGGCGAATCCATCCGCAGCGTGGTCGTGTACTGAGGCGGTGGTGTACTGACGCTCATTCGGACGATTGGTGCAGGTGAGGGCCGGTGTGGCGTGGGCGAATGATTCACGCGGAGACGCGGGGCGGCAATTCAGCTTTCCTCCCCCGCGCATGCATTGCGTGGGGGAGGTGGTGCCCCCGCGACCGGCCGAAGGCCGGCGCGAGGATAAACTCCACACCGGAGGGGGCAATTGACTGCGCGCCACGCGCTCTGCCCCCTCCACCGCGAAGTTCACACTCGGGCCGCGCTTTGCGCGGACCCGGGGGCGGTCCCCCTCCCCCACGCTCGCGTAGCTCGCGCGGGGGAGGAAAATGGCGCGCTTCGCGCGCGCAACAAATTTTCCTCTGTGATCTCCGTGTCTCCGTGGTGATATTTTATTAAACGGGCGTGGCGTGGAGGAATCTCGCGGAGACGCGGAGCGTTTATTGCCCCTCCACCGCGAAGTTTACACTCGGGCCGCGCTTCGCGCGGACCCGGGGGCGGTCCCCTTCCCTCACGCTCGCGTGGCTCGCGCGGGGGAGGAAAACGGCCGGGCGCGGGGGCGCTTGTGTTGGCGCGGCCGCCTGTGGCATGTGTCCGCGCCGTCTCGAAGGGCAACACCGATCCCATGATGAAGCTCAGCCTTGGCGCCGCTCTGGCGGTGCTCGCCATCGCTTTCCCCTCCGCCAACAGCGCGCTCGCGGCCAATGGGCCGCACATCCTCATCTTCGACCGTCAGGCCGTGATGAACGGCTCGAAGCTTGGCGAGAACATCCGCCAGCAGATCATGGCCTACGAACAAAAGGCCCAGACCGATCTCGGTCCGGAAGGACAGGCGCTGCAGACGCAGTCCCAGGCGCTCCAACAAATGCCAGCCGCTGTCCGCGCCAAGAAAGGACAAGAGTTGCAGGCAAAGGAAACCGCCTACCGGCAGAAGGTGCAGGACCAGCAAAGCATGATCCAGGGCGGAGAGTTGGCGGCGCGCAAGCGCTACATGACCGAAGAGGCCGCGATCGTGCACGCCATCATGACAGAGCGCGGCGCCGACGCCGTGCTCATCAAGGCCGCGGTGGTGGACAGCGCCGGCGGCACCGACATCACTCGCGACGTGATCGCACGCCTCGACAAGAAGATCACCGGCTTCAAAGTGCCGCTGGTCAAGCCCTCGCTCGCCGACCAGTTGCAGATGATGCAGCAACAGCAGCAGCAACAGCAGCAGCAGTAAACGCGACCGCGATCCGTTCCGCCAGAGCGGGGTTCGTCCGGACTGAATCAGCCTCACCCTTCCCCCGGTTTAACCGGGGGACCAGGCTCAGGGCGAGGCTTTTCTTTTGCCCTCATCCTGAGCTTGCCCGTCTACGCTAAAGCTTCGCCGGGTCAGTACGCTGAATCGTGTCCGCCGAAGCCTTAGCGAAGGCGGATCGAAGGATGAGGGCGCGTGCGCGATCCAATTCGAATGGATCATGCTCTGGGCGCGGCGCAAAAATTCACCGCGGCCGGAGGACCGGCCGCGGTGGCATTCAGAAGCAGGCCAGGAACGTTCGTGTCAGTACACGCCGATGGCCGGATTGTACTCGGTATTCTGGTAGCCGGTGCCCCAGGTGTTCCCGCCGTCGGATGTGCTCGACGTGTAAACGGGGTTGTCGACTTCGTCGGAGACCTGGAACCCGGCCGCTTCCTCGTTGATGCCGGTCGAGGTGATCGCAACCCAGTAGGGCGTATTGGCCTTCAGGGTGGTCGAAGAAATCGACGCCTGCGTCACGCCGCAGCAGAATCCGAACACCGTCTTGGTGGTTCCCGTGCCTTGCGCAAGTTTGGTGCCCGGCTGATTGTTGCCGTTGTCGGCATAGAGGGTGAGGACCACCTTGTGGTCACCCGTATTCCCGGAAAAGTAACCGACGCCTGCCGCCAGATGGCTTACCGTCGCGCCCGCCGATAGCGTAAACTGCTCGGCGATGCCGTAGGCGTGGCCAAAGGTGCTCGAGGGACCGCTGATTGTGCTGCCGTAGCAGCAGAAGTAAGCGCCCTCTTTGTTCTTCGCGATCGTCGAGTAGACGTAGCTGATCTTCGGAGCGAAGTTCGGCACACGGTGGTCTTTGCCGCCAGGCATCACCGAGACAAATCTGTTGTCCTGACTGAAGGACAGCGCTGGACGTGCATCCGCAGCCGTGGCGAGGAGCGCCAGCGCGGCGGTTGAGAGAAGGACGGCCTTCAACATGTGAGATACCCCCTTTTTTGGTTTGGTTGGATTGTTTTGAGGAGCGCCAGCCTCGCCCTCTGCACAGATCGACAGATCGTAGGCCGAACGCGCAGTGTGCTAAAACGTTCCGGCGATGCTCTTTGCTAAGAGCGCGCACGCACGAACCAGCAGGCCGCGGGCGGCACCACGCCGGAAGGCGTCTGGTACCGCGCATAGACGCCCTCGACCACGCGCCGGATCTTCGCGCGTATCTCCTCGTCGAGGCCCGTTGCGGCGCGCGAAAGCGGACCGAACTTGAGGGCCTGCGCCGCGGCTTCGGTAACCGTCGCACCCATGTTCGCGTTGCCGTCAAACGACTCGATGGCGATGTTGGTGAAGCCGGCGTTCGTGAGAAGGCGGCGCAGCCGCGCGCCGTCGGCAAAAGCAAAAGGCCCCGGCGCCAGGGGGTCGCCCGCCTCCTGCGGCGGCAGAAGCGGCAGTGCCGCCTGCATCGGTTCCCACGCCCAGAGGTTCTCCTCGAACCTTCGCCAGCAGGCAAACACAACGCGGCCGCCCGGAGCGAGTCCGTCGCGCAAATTCGCGAAGGCGCCGACGGGATCGGCGAAAAACATGATGCCGAAGCGCGAGAACACAAGATCGAACACCGGCTGGAACTCGTACGTCGCGGCATCGCCCTCGAGGAAAACCACGTCCGCGTTCTGGGCCATGGCGCGGGCGCGGGCGACCCTCAGCATCGGCGCCGAAATATCGATTCCGGCGGCCGAGCCCTCCGGTTCCGTGTTCATCGCGAGCAGAAAGGTCGTCGTGCCGCAACCGCAGCCGACATCGAGCACGCGTTCGCCGGCACGGGGCACGGCAAAACCGATCAGCGCCTCGGTGATTTCCGCCAGATGCAGGTCGATCGATTCCTGCAACGACGCCCAGCGCTCGCCGACGGGACCGTTCCAGTATTCGACCTGCTGGGCGTTCGCGGAGCTCATGGCCAACTTTCTACCGCGACATCGCGTGCGTGGTCCAATCGTCCCGCTCGCATCAAGCGCTTAGAGCGGGACTCGTTGAGATGGAATCAGCCTCACCCTTCCCCGCGTACGCGGGGACCAGCTCAGGGTGAGGCTTTTTTTGGCCCTCATCCTGAGCTTGCCCGTCTACGCTAAAGCTTCGCCGGGTCAGTACGCTGAATCATGTCCGCCGAAGCCTCGGCGAAGGCGGATCGAAGGATGAGGGCGGTGACGCCTGAATTCATCATGCTCTAATGTCGCGCCATGGTTGCTGCTCCGGGTCCCATGAACACGGTTGCCGCGGTGGATGAAGACGCGATCGTCGAAGCCGCGGCGGCCGCACTGCGGGCAAAACGGCCGCTGAAAAACGCGCGCCTCAAGGCGGCGGCGGACGCTCTTCGCGGCAATCGCGCGGAAGAAGCCGAGCGGCTGCTGTCGAATTTCCTTGCGCAGCGGCCCGATGACGCGAGCGCATTGCTTCTCCTCGCGGAAACCTCGCTGAGGCTCGGGCGGAAGGAACGCGCGCTGGCCCTGCTCGAGCGCTGCGTCGCCGCGGCGCCGGATTACGAGGCCGGCCGCTTCGTGTACGCGAGCACGCACTATCAGCTGAACCACCTCGATCTCTCGCTTGCGGAACTCTCCCGTCTTCTTGCCGCAGACCCGCACAACATTCTCTATCTCGACCTGAAAGCGACGGTGCTGGTCGCCATGGGACGGCATCAGGAGGCGATGCTGTGCCGCCGGCAATTGGTCGAAGACCATCCGCAGTTGCCGGAGTTGTGGGTGAAATTGGCGAAGGCGCTGCGCGGCATCGGCGAACGCGAAGCGGGCATCGATGCCCTGCGCCGCGCGATTGCGCTCAACCCCGCCTGCGGGAGTGCCTGGTGGACTCTTGCCGACCTCAAGACGACGCCGTTCTCCGACGCCGAGATGGCGGCAATGGAGTCGGTGCTTGCGAGCGCGGGCAAGACCGATCGCATGTATCTCCATTTCGCGCTCGGCAAGGCGTACGCCGATCGCAAGAATTATCCGAAGTCGTTCGACAGCTACGCGCGCGCCAATGCGATGAAGCGGCCGACCATCCGCTACGATGCCGACTGGCTGGGCGGGCAGATCGCGCAATTGAAGGCGCTGTTCCGCCGGGAATTCTTCGAGGACCGTGCGGCGAGCGGCGCCGATTCCGCCGCACCGATCTTCGTCGTCGGCCTGCAGCGCGCCGGTTCCACGCTCGTCGAGCAGATTCTGGACAGCCATCCCGCCATCGAAGCGACGGCGGAACTTCCCGACATCACGCTGCTCGCGGAGCATCTCGCCGAAACCGTAGGCCGCGACATGGGCCTCGGCTATCCCGACGTGCTGGCGACGCTCGATCGTGCGAGCTTGAGGAACCTCGGTGAAAACTATCTCGAGACCACGCGCTTTCGCCGGGTTCGCGCGCGGCCGTTCTTCGTCGACAAGAGTCCGTACAATTTTCTCCATGTCGGCATGATCCGGCTGATCCTGCCGAAGGCAACCATCATCGATGTGCGGCGTCACCCGCTTGCCTGCTGCTGGTCGAACTTCTCGGCCCATTTCGAATCGGGCGCGCTCTTCGCCTATCGAATGAGCGAGCTTGGCCGCGCCTACGCCGAATACGTGGAGCTGATGGCGCATTTCGACAGGGTTCTCCCGGGATACGTCGTGCGCGTCGTCTACGAAGACCTCGTCGCCGATCCCGAACGGGAAATCCGTCGGCTGCTGGATCACATCGGCCTGCCGTTCGACGACGCCTGCCTCAGCTTCCATGAGAACAGGCGAGCCATGGACTCGGTCAGTTCCGAACAGGTGCGCCGGCCGATTTTCCGCGACGCGCTGGACCAATGGCGCAATTACGAGCCCTGGCTCGAGCCGCTGAAAACGGCGCTCGGTCCCGTGCTCCAGACCTGGCGGGAGTGATGGGGGTACAATTTTTCTTCCCCGCGAAACGGAAAACCCAAAACGCTCACTTCAAACAAAGTGTCATTCCCGCGCCCGGGTCCGCGCGAAGCGCGGCCCAAGCGTAAACTCCAGCGGGGAGCACAAACGCACACGTCCTAAAAAAAGAGTGTCATTCCCGCGCAAGCGGGAACCCAGATGTTTGAAGGTGAAGGAGGACCATCAATAGCGGGCACACGTTCCAGAAACGCGTGACGCTATTGGGTATGTTTTTTCACGCTCTACGCATCTGGGTTCCCGCTTTCGCGGGAATGACACCTTTGATCTGAATGTGGTCCCTCTGCCCGCTTGCGCGGGGATGACACTGAAGGGGGAAGTGCAAGCAACCCCGTCTTCGCTCGCGCGGGGGAGGAAACGATCAGTTTTCGAGGTTTTTGCGGCGGCGGGCCAGCGTGCGCAGGCGCAGCGCCGTCAGGCGGATGAATCCCGACGCATCCTTCTGGTCGTAGGCGCCGCGGTCATCCTCGAAGGTGACGAGATCCCGCGCGTAGAGCGAGGCGGGCGAGGCGCGGCCGACGACAATGACGTTGCCCTTGTACAGCTTGAGCCGCACGCTGCCGCGCACGAACGCCTGGCTTTTGTCGATCAGCGCCTGCAGCATTTCGCGCTCGGGCGAGAACCACAGGCCGTCATAGACGAGTTGGGCATAGCGCGGCATCAGCTCGTCTTTCAGATGGGCGGCGCCGCGGTCGAGGGTCAGGGATTCGATGGCGCGATGCGCGGCGTACAGAACGGTACCGCCCGGCGTTTCATAGATGCCCCGCGATTTCATCCCGACGAAGCGGTTTTCGATCAGATCGATGCGGCCGATGCCGTTGGCGCGCCCGAGTTCGTTCAGCTTTGCGAGCAGCACCGCGGGCGAATGCGGCTTGCCGTCGAGCGAAACCGCATCGCCGCGTTCGAAACCGATCTCGATCACGCTGGCACGGTCGGGCGCCTCTTCGGGGCCAAGCGTGCGCTGATAGACGATGGCCTCCGGTTCCACCGCCGGATCTTCCAGCGCTTTGCCTTCCGACGACGAGTGAAGAAGGTTCGCGTCCACCGAGAACGGCGCCTCGCCGCGTTTGTCTCTGGCGATCGGAATCTGGTGCGCTTCGGCGAATTCGAGCAGCCGGGACCGGCTCGAGAGCTCCCATTCCCGCCACGGCGCAATGATCCTGATGTCCGGCTCGAGCGCATAATAGGCAAGCTCGAAGCGCACCTGGTCGTTGCCCTTGCCCGTCGCGCCATGCGCCACCGCATCGGCCCCGGTCTGCCGCGCGATCTCGATCTGTTTTTTGGCGATGAGCGGCCGGGCGATCGAGGTGCCGAGGAGATAGGCGCCTTCGTACAGCGCGTTGGCGCGGAACATCGGGAAGACGTAGTCGCGGACGAACTCTTCGCGCAGATCTTCGACGAAGATGTTTTCCGGCTTCACGCCCAGGAGCTCCGCCTTCGCTTTCGCCGGGGCCAGCTCCTCGCCCTGCCCGAGATCGGCGGTGAAGGTGACGACCTCCGCGCCATAGGCCGTCTGCAGCCATTTGAGGATGACCGACGTGTCGAGGCCGCCGGAATAGGCGAGCACCACCTTGTTTGCGCGCTGTCCGCTCACCAAAGGCTCCGGTCACCTCTTCGGATCGGGCGCCGTTATATCGGGACGAAGCGCCGCGGCCAATCGCCGGCCGCGCGCTTTCGCGGGGGTAAACTCCGCCGCGGAGCGGTTCCCCAATTCAAAAATTTGGTGTCATCCCCGCGCAAGCGGGGACCCAGATGTTTGAAGGTCAAGGAGGAGCATCACTAGCGAGCACACGTTTCAGAGCGCGTGACGGTATTGCGCATCTTTCTTCTTGCTCGACGCATCTGGGTTCCCGCTTTCGCGGGAATGACACTTTTTTTCTTTTCCTCCGCGGCGGAGTTTACCCCGCGAAAGCGGGGGCGTCTCCGCGTGAATCCTCTTTTGCCCATCGCGCCCGGCGTAAGGAGCGAGAACAAAAAAAACCCCCATGCACCGGGCATGGGGGTTCGAAATGTACAGGCAACGCGGGACTACAGCCGTTCCGGTGTGGGTGCCTTGCCGGAAACGCGATGCTGCGTCTTCGCGACATGTCCGGCCGAGCCGCCCGGACAACCTGTCGGTCTGAAGCAGTAGACGAAGCTCTGGGTGACTCCGCTGACAGCGGCAGAGGCTGCAACGACGCCGTTGTCGTTGATGCCCCACACCTGCGTGAAGGAGGCGCCGGGCGCGTCGAGCGACTGGTAGCTGTGCTTGCCGATAAGGATATCGTAGATGAAGCCGTGGATGATACCGCTCGAGTCTTCCCACTGGCCGGAAACCCGACCCTGGTTGCTCATCCCTTCCACCACCGTATAGAGCGTGTTGGTTCCGGGATAATCGATCCGCTGGAACTTTCCTTTCCAGATCACGAAACCGCGCTGAGAACCGGTGGCGGGGTCGTAAAACCAGCCGCCGACGTCTCCGGCATCGTCGATGGCGCGACCGGCGAACCCCAGGTTCGGGACCGGGATTTTGATTTTGCTCCGGAATTTCGCCTTTCTGCCGATGTAGCCTTTGCTGATGCTCTTCGCGTTGAAGTAGTTGCCGGCAAAATCCCCGGTCAGATTGATGCCCTGGGCAAGCTCGTTCAGGTCGCTGCCGCCCTTGGTCACGTTCTGCAGCGTTCCGTCGGGATAGCGTTCCCACGGTACAAGCGTCGAGGTATCGAAGCCGGTGATGTACCCTCTCCTGTTCAGCGCGCGAGGCTGCGTGGCGCCGCCGGAGTCGTCGAAGCTCGTGTAGTTGCTTCCGTCGAACGGCCCGACAAAGCCGTGCGTGTGGCCGCTGGAATCCACATACGAGCCCGTGACTACGTTGTGATTGTTGATGCCGAAGACCGTCGTCGACTGGCTCCCCTGCACCGGGTTGGCGGGAACCCAGGTGCCCGCAACCGCCGAAGACGCGGCCATGAACAGGCTGGCCGCCGCCACTGTCATCAATAAGGAACTGCGCATTTTTGGTTCTCCCCACGCGTGAAAAAAAGCCCCACGGGATGCAATCAAAGGCAAACCTCCGTGTCAACGGCCACGGTCTCCTGGCGCCACTCGGGCGTTTGGCGGAAGGCCGATGAACCACCGCGTCACCGCCGACGTACAAAATCCGGCGGCGGCCACGGTTGTCCGACTGTGCGCTATCGCCGTCCCTCAAAAGACAGGATTTCGTCTCGCAAAACCGCAAAAAAAAAGCCCCCGTGCCGACGGGCAAAGGGGCTTGAGGCTGGAAAGCGAAAAGTCGCGGGCTACGGCGCTGCCGGTACGGGCGGCTTGCCGGAAACCGGCGGCGATGTTTTCACGACACGGCCTGGCGCCGGACACCCTGCCGCTTTCATACAATAGACGAAGCTCTGGGTGCCGCTGGTTGTAGCGGCGGAGGCGGTGACGACATCGGCGTCGTTGATGCCCCAAACCTGCGTGAAGGAGGCTCCGGGCGCGTCAAGCGAGGTGTATTTGCCCGTGCTGGCATCGTAAACGAAACCGTGAATCACACCGCTCGAGTCGTCCCACTGGCCCGAGACGATACCGTGGTTGTTCAATCCCTCGACCACGGTGTAGACGGTGCTGCTGCCGGGGAAGTCGATTTTGGTGACCGTGCCGCCCATGATCAGGTAGCCTCGCTGGGCGCCGGTCGTGGGATCGTAATACCAGCCGGCGACGTCTCCCGCTTCGTCGATGGCCCGTCCGGCGTAGCCGAGGTTCGCCAACGAGAGGTCGATCTTGGCCCGGAATTTTGCCCTTCTGCCCGTGTACCCGCGGCTGTAGCCTTTAACATCGGTGTAATTGCCGGCAAAGGTGCCGGTCCGGTTGATGCCCTGAGCGATCTGGCTCAGGTCGCTGCCGGCTTTGGTGACATTCTGCAGCGTTCCGTTGGAAAATCGCTCCCAGGGAATGAGCGTGCTGAGGTCGTAACCGGTAATGTCGTTCCTGTCGTTCAGTGCGCGGGCCTCCGTGGAGCCGCCCGGATCGTCGAAGCTGGTGTAATTGGTTCCGTCAAACGGCCCGACGAAGCCGTGGGCGTGGCCACTGGAATCCACATATTCTCCGGTAACGATGTTGTGGTCGTTGATGCCGAAGACCAACGTCGACGAGCTGCCCGATACCGGGACGGCGGCAACCCAGGTGCCGGCTGCGACGGCCGAAGACGCGGCCGCGAGCAGGCTGGCCGCGGCCACGGTAAGCAATAACGAACTGCGCATTTTCGGTGTCCTCCCCGAAAGTGAAGATAAACCCCCGCGGGTGCAACGCGGTTCTATGAGGCTGGTTCCGCTTCCCGCGCTAACTGGCGGCGAGGGAAAGGATTTTTCCTGTGCGTTGGCGCGACCCTAAAGGGGCAAGGCAGCGGTTCAAATACCGGAAGCCGCCTTCAGCTGCGGTCGCGCGAGACCCTTGAGCGATCGAGCGGCTTCGCCATGCACCCTGAAAACACGGAGACACGGAGAGCACAGAGGAAAATTGTTACGCGCGAAGCGCGCCAGACCCGATTGTGAGGAAACGTTCACCGCTGTTGTTCTTAAGTCTTGCTCCCTCACCCCCTCACCGTCTCGTTGTGACTCTTTTCTTCTCCGTGTTCTCTGTGTCTCCGGGGTGAACCTCCGCGTCTCCGCGCCTCTGCGTGAATCCGTCTAATGCCACAGTCGCATCGCCCGGCCCGCGCGGCACGCGCGTGACCGACGCGATCCAGGAAATCGATATCCTGTCCCCGATTAAGGGTTCGCCGCTTCCGTCGCCCGTTCTTCGTCGCGTCTTGCGGGCGCGCGCTGTTTGACGCTTTCGCTCCTCAGCTGGCCGCACGCCGCCATGATGTCGCGGCCTCTGGGTGTGCGCACGGGCGAGGCATAGCCCGCGCGGTTGACGATCTCGGCGAAGGCCTCGATGCGCTGCCACGACGAACATTCGTAGGGCGCGCCGGGCCACGGATTGAACGGAATGAGATTGATCTTCGCCGGAATGCCCGCCACCAGCCGCACCAGCGCGCGCGCATCCGCCGGGCTGTCGTTCACGTCTTTCAGCATGGCGTATTCGAAGGTGACACGGCGCGCGTTGGACAGTCCGGGATAGGCCCGCACCGCCGCCATGAGGTCGGCCAGCGGATATTTCCTGTTCAGGGGGACGAGCACGTCGCGCAGCTCGTCGCGCACCGCATGAAGCGAGATGGCGAGGGCGCAGCCTATTTCCGCCCCGGCGCGCGCGATTCCGGGAACGACGCCCGCGGTCGAGAGCGTGATCCGGCGCCTGGAAAGCGCGAGCCCGTCGCCGTCGGCGACGATCGCCAGCGCCCTTTTGACCTGCTCGAAATTGTACAACGGCTCGCCCATTCCCATCATCACCACATTGGTGAGCCGGCGGTTGGGGCCGGTGGACGGCCAGTCGGCAAGCGCGTCGCGCGCGATCAGCACCTGGCCGACGATTTCGCCCGCCGAGAGATTGCGCACGAGCTTCTGCGTGCCGGTGTGGCAGAAACGGCAGTTGAGTGTACAGCCGACCTGCGAGGAGACGCAGAGGGTGCCACGGCCGGGCTCGGGAATGAACACCGTCTCGAATTCGATTCCGGGCTGGGTGCGCAAGAGCCATTTGCGCGTGCCGTCGCTCGAAACCTGTTCGCTGACGATTTCCGGCCGCGCCAGCGTGAAACGCTCCGCCGCCAGCGTGCGAAACGGCCTGGCGAGACTGCTCATGCCGGCGAAATCGCGCGCGCCGTGCACATACATCCAGTTCCACAGCTGGCGCGCGCGCATCGGCGCCTCTTTCGGCGCCACCCCCTCGGACACCAGCGCTTCGCCGAGTTCCACAGGCGAAAGCCCGATCAGCGACTGCTGTCCCGGTTCCCGTGTCGCCGCAGACTCAACCTGCATCAGCTTTCCTTATCATTGCTCGCGCGGAGACGCGGAGCGATTCAGCTTTCCTTCCCCGCGCATGCATGGCGCGGGGGAGGAAAGCTCCTCCGCGAGTTATGGCCCGCAGGCGGCTTGCGCCTTGTCGAGCGCATCGGCGAAACCGCTGAGCGAATAGGTATCGCGCACCACCGTGCCGCGCCGGGAGGTGCCGGTGACCACCGCTTCCGGCGCCGTTTTCATCGCATTGACGAGCCGCTCCTCGTCCGCCTGCGCTTCGACCCAGGCGCCGCCCGTAGCTGCGTCGTTCTTGGTGAAGAACGTCACGGTTTCGCTGCCCAATTGCACGGTGACGCTCGATCCGTCCTTGTACTGAAATCCGGGTACGATCTCGGGCTCGGCTCGCGCGTGCCGCGCCGGCCAGGTGTTGATCAGGAAAAACGCCGGGTCGCGTTTGATCTTCGCCGGCTCCGTCGCCGTCGGCCGCGACAGCGCGTAACACACCTTGCCGTCGCCGGTGTCGGTTTGATAGGCGCCCCAGTTCCTGAACGTGCCGAGCAGCCCCGGCGGCGCGGCACAAGCCAGCGACGGCGCGAGCATGGCGGCCGCGAGCGGCAGACCAAATGCGGTGACACATTTCATGGCTGTTTCCGATCAAATGATTGGTTGGGCGGGCGACGTGGGGGCTTCATCGAACCCTGCGCGCCTTACACTGAAGCACCACGCCGCGACAATAGCGCTCTTCGTCCCCGGCGGGGGCGCTACTCCCTGAGGCCGTAGCCGGTGGCGTAAAGCCGCCAGACGGCGAAGCTCATGACGATCGCAAGGCCAACCGCGACGCCGATGCCGATGAATTCGTTGGCGTCGGTATAGCCGATCATCGCCTGACGAAGCCCGTTGATGAAGTAGAAGATCGGGTTCGCATAAGCGAGCCAGCGCAGCCAATCCGGCAGCATCGCGACGGTGTTGAACATCCCGCCGACGAAGGACAAGGGCGTGATGATGAAGACGTTCAGAATGTTGAGCTGCTCGAAATTGTTCGCCCACAAGCCGATGACGATGCCGAGCAATCCGAACACCATGGCGACGGCGGCGATCCAGAAGAGGAATTGCGGCAGGCTGTGGAAGGCGGTGGCGCCGAAGGCCGTCGCAATGACGAGAATGCCGAGCGCGGTGATCACGGAGCGCACGACGACGACGGCGATGACGCCTGCGATCATTTCGGCATAGGAAAGCGGCGCCACCAGTGCTTCTTCGATGTAGCGCAGGAAGCGCGAGAAATAGACCTGCGACGAAGACTGCAGGAACGCGGCGTTGACGATATTCATCATCAAAATGCCGGGCAGCACGAATTCGATGTAGCGGTGGCCGCCGATATGCGAGATGCGCCGGCCGACCACAAATCCGAAAATGAAGATGAACAGCGTCGCCGAAATCCACGGCGCGACGAACGCCTGTACGGGCACGCGCATCAGCCGCGACCATTCGCGGCGGATGATGGTCCACAGGCCGATCCAGTTGACGCGTGTCGCCCCCCGCGCGTCGGCGTAGGGGAGCTCCTGCGAAGCAGCGGGGGCCGGGGCAGCGCTCATGCCGTCACGTGGTCGCATTCGGCGCCGGTCGCGCGCAGGTAGGCTGCTTCCAGCCCGCCCGGCTCGCGCACCAGTTCCTCCTTGGCGCCGCGCCGCACGATGCAGCCATTCGCCACGATCACGATATTGCGGCAGAGCCGCTCGACCTCTTCGAGATAGTGCGAGGTGAGAAGGATGGTCTTCCCCTCCGCATTCAGTTCCTGAAGATAGCGCCAGAGATCGCGCCGGAGCTCGACGTCGACGCCGGCGGTCGGTTCGTCGAGGATGAGGAGCGCAGGATCGTTCACCATCGCGCGGGCCAGCATCACGCGACGCTTCAAGCCGCCGGAGAGTTCGCGGAATTTTTTCCTGGCGTGGCGCACGAGATCGAATTTCTCCATCAGCATGTCGACGCGCGCGCGGCGCGCGGCCGCGTTCATGCCGAAATAGCCGCCCATCCAGTCGACGATATCCCGCGCGGTGGCAAAGGTGTCCACATTGAATTCCTGCGGACTAAGGCCGACGAGGCGGCGCGCCTCGCGATAGCGTTTCACGGCATCGACCCCGAAAATCTCTATTTTCCCGGAGGTCGGATTGGCGATACCGGTGACGCAATGAATCGTCGTCGATTTCCCCGCGCCGTTCGGTCCGAGGAAGCCGAAGAAATCGCCCGGCACGATCTCGAGCGAGAGATCGGCGACAGCGACCGTGCCGCTCTTATAGACCTTGCGCAGATGAGAAACGGAAAGCGCGGGTGTCATGAGCGAATCGGACTATAGGCGAGGGAAGGAGAATTACGAACTCCCTTGCGACCGCGGGCGTCCTCGCCGGTTTTTTTTGCACGCGGCGGGAGGGACAGAGCAAACCAAAAAAGGGGTGTCATCCCCGCGCAAGAGGGGACCCAGATGCGTAGAGCGGGAAAAATATGCCGCTATCGTCACGTGTGCTCCCCACAAACGGCTCTCGGGCAGCCGTACTTCTCCTTCGCCTTCAAACATCTGGGTTCCAGCTTGCGCGGGAATGACACTATTGTTTGGAGCGGTGCGAGTTCGGATTCCCGGTCCGCGCGAAGCGCGGCGGGAGGACAAGCTTCCTGCGCGGGAATGACAATTTTTGTTGCACCCCGCCTCGGAGCCTTCGGGCAAATTGCGGGCGGGGCGCCCGCGGCCCGAGGGAAATTGCTCACCTTGCGCGCCGCTTTGGGTTATGAAACCGATCGATACCGGAGATTCGCGTGGACAATCCCGTTCTTGTCGAGGTGACGCGCGGCGCGCGCGTCGAGAGCGTCCATCGCGGCGCGATCGCAATTTCCGACGCGCAGGGCAATGTGCTTTTTGCCCTCGGCGACATCGAAAGACCGATCTATCCGCGCTCGGCGCTGAAGCCGATCCAGGCGCTGGCGCTCGTCGAATCCGGCGCCGCCGACGCGTTTCAGCTCCGCGAAACGGAGATCGCGCTCGCCTGTGCGTCGCATTCGGGCGAGCCGATGCACACGAGCGGCGTCGCGGCCTGGCTCGCACGCGTCGGTCTTCGGGAAAAGGATCTCGCCTGCGGACCGCAGGCGGTGCGCTACGAGCCGGTGTGGGAAGACATGGTTCGCCGCGGCGAGAAGCCGACGCGCATCCACAACAACTGCTCCGGCAAGCACACAGGGTTTCTGACCGTGGCACGGCATTGGGGTATCGCGACCGCGGGCTACGAAAAAATCGACCATCCCGTGCAGCAGGCGGTGGCGAAAGCGCTCGCCGAACTCTCAGGCGCTGCGGAACCGCTGCCATGGGGCATCGACGGCTGCGGGGCGCCGAACTTCGCCGTTCCTCTCCTGGGCTTTGCGCACGCGCTCGCGCGCCTCGCGTCACCCCATGCGCTCGCACCGGACCGCGCGCGCGCCGCACGCCAGATTGTGGAGGCGATGATGGCAAGGCCGGAGCTCGTGGCCGGCACGGGGCGCGTCTGTACAACCCTGATGCGTGCGGGACATGGCCGGGTCGCCGTCAAGACCGGCGCCGAAGCGGCGTACGCGGCGATCGTTCCCGGCCACGGGCTCGGGATCGCGCTCAAGATCGACGACGGCGGCGGCCGCGCCGCCGAAACGACAATCGCCTTCCTGCTCGCTCGCATGGGACTGATCGACCACGATGCGGCGGCGGAAATCGTCAACCCGGCCGTGCTGAACACGCGCAACGAGCGCACCGGCGAACGCCGCCCGGCCGCCGCGTTGCTCGACGCGCCGCTTCCCGACCTGTCCGCGCGCAGCGCCGCTCAGTAGCCGGTGCCGCCGCGCGCCGCTTTCGCCCTGTCGGATTTCTCCATGGCGGCTGTGTACGGGATGACGCTCATGACCGGGCAGGTGTAGTTCATGCCCACATCCTGCGAGATCACATCGTCGCCTTTTTCGACGCAGTCGAGACCGTTGATGCCGCTCGCGGATTTGAAGCCGAGGTTCAGCTTGAACGGCAGGCGCGGGCAGTAGCCCGTCAAAGCCACCTTGAATTTCCGGTGCAGCTCGTCCTCGACGACCAGGGTCTTGTTGTCGAGCGGCTTGAAGCTCCAGATACGGCCGATCTGAAGACAGGCGGTGTCCGCCCGCGCCGGCAGCGCCAGCATGAGGAGCGCGACGGCCGCGGGAACGATCGTCTTCATCATTGTTCTCCTTCGACGATAATAACGCCGCGGCTCTGGCTTTGTCTTCTCCCGCGCGGACGTTTCGTGGAGGAAACTCTAACGCGCTTTCATGATCATCCTAACAAACGTAACCTGCGGCGCATGAAGAGAGGATTCGCATGAAAGCCGCGCTGTGCACGCATTACGGGCCGCCCGAAGCGCTCGAAATTCGCGAGGTGCCGAGCCCGGTGCCGGGCAAAGGCCAGGTGCTCGTGTCGGTGAAATCCTGCGGCGTCAATTTTCCCGACGTGCTGCTGATCCAGGACAAATATCAGTTCAAGCCGCCGCTGCCCTTCGCGCCGGGCGGTGAAATCGCCGGCGTCGTCAAAGCGGTCGGCGAAGGCGTCACCACGCCAAAGCCCGGCGACCGAGTCATCGCCTCGATCGGCACCGGCGGATTTGCGGAAGAGGCACTCGCCGAAGCGGCGCGCTCGATTCCCATGCCGGAGAGTCTCGATTTCGCTGTCGCCTCGTGTTTCTTCATCGCCTACGGCACGTCCTGGCATGCGCTGAAAGATCGCGCGCAGTTGCAACCCGGCGAGACTCTCGTCGTGCTCGGCGCGGCAGGCGGGGTCGGGCTTGCCGCCGTCGAGATCGGTCATGCCATTGGCGCGCGCGTTATCGCCGGCGCATCGAGCGAAGAGAAAGTGGCGCTCGCCAGGCGCCATGGGGCGGATGAGGGTTTCGTCTACCCGGCAGGCAAGCTCTCGAAAGACGAACAGAAGGCGCTGGCGGAAGACATCAAACGTACGACGGGCGGCAAAGGCGCCGACGTTCTGTACGATCCGGTCGGCAGCGATTACGCCGAACCGGCCTTGCGCGCGATGAACTGGGGCGGGCGCTATCTCGTGATCGGTTTTGCGGCGGGCGAGATTCCGCGCGTGCCGCTCAATCTGACGCTGCTCAAGGGCTCGAGCATCGTCGGCGTGTTCTGGGGCGCAGCGGTGGCCCGCGATCCCAAGAAAGGTCTCGACGACCTTGCCCAGATCACGCGGCTGATCGCCGAGGGACAATTGAAGCCGCACATCTCCGCGCGCGTTCCCCTCGCCAGGGCCGGCGATGCCATCCGCCTCCTCATGGACCGCAAGGCGCAAGGCAAGGTCGTCGTGATCCCGTGAGGCTGCGCGTCTACCGGAGACGGCGCACACTGGCGATGCTTGCGTCGCTTCTGCTCTGCGCGTGGGCGCCCAAGGCGCCACCGCTCCGTATTCATTCGATCGGCATCATCGCCGCGGTCGGCGACACCTGCGCGTTCGAACGCGTTCCCGATCGGCCGTTTGAATGGATCGGCCCGCCGGAAGCGCGTTTTCTCGAGATCTCCGACTGGGGTATCGACGACGACCTGACGAAAAGCGTCGCGGCAGCGCTCAAGCCAGTCTACGCGACGCAGGCGATTTCCATCGAGCATCAGGACTTCGACACCTGGACGTACGATTCACTCACGCACCACATCCGCGAACTGCCGATGCCGGAAGTACCGATCGACGCCTACCTGCTGATTTTGCGCGATTGGCGCGCCGACGATATCGGCGGCAGCGACCATTCCCTTGTCGGCCTCGGTGTCTACCGCCGCGATCGGCCGGAAGGCCGTGCGCGCTACGGCGTATTTGCCGCTTTTCGTCTCATTCTCCTTGAGCCGGAACGCGGCCGAATGATCGCCTCACGCGCTGCCGTTCTGCCGAACGGACAAGCGCCGTGGCTGCCGGTGTCCGCGTCCCTCTGGCCGCGCACAGAGAATGATCTTACCGATGCACAACGCGACGCGTTCCGCGGCGATTTCCTGCGATTGCTCGACGCGGCGTTGCCAAATTCCCTCGCCAAAATTGGACTCGTCACCAAAACTGTCATGGCCCGGCGGGGAGCGGCTGAACAGCGGTAATTAGGGACGGGATACCATTTCCCCTTTCCGGCCCCGCTGCGTCGCGAGGCGCGGCTCGAAGGGAAACGGTATCCTGTCCCTAATTACCGAGCTACTTCGCGGCCGGGAGGTAAATCTCCGAGCCCCTGGCGCGGAATTCGGCGGATTTTCTTTCCATCGCGGCGCGGATCTCTTCGCTGGACAGCGTGTCGTTGCTGCCGCGCGCCGCCTCCCGCACCTCCTGCGAAATCTTCATCGAACAGAATTTCGGCCCGCACATCGAACAGAAATGCGCGACCTTGGCGCCGTCCGCGGGCAGCGTCTCGTCGTGAAAGGCCTGCGCCGTTTCCGGATCGAGCGCGAGGGCGAACTGATCGCGCCAGCGGAATTCGAAGCGCGCCTTGCTCATCGCATCGTCCCAGATTCGCGCCGCGGGGTGGCCCTTGGCGAGATCCGCCGCATGCGCGGCGATGCGATAGGCGATCACGCCCGCCTTCACGTCGTCGCGGTCGGGAAGGCCCAGATGCTCCTTCGGCGTCACGTAACAGAGCATCGCGGTGCCGAACCAGCCGATCATCGCCGCGCCGATCGCGCTCGTGATGTGATCATAGCCCGGCGCAATATCGGTCGTGAGCGGGCCCAGCGTATAGAACGGCGCCTCGTCGCAAGCCGCGAGCTGCCGCTCCATATTCTCCCTGATCCTGTGCATCGGCACGTGGCCGGGACCTTCGATCATCACCTGCACGTCGTAATCCCGGGCGATCCGGTTCAATTCGCCGAGCGTCTCGAGTTCGGCAAACTGCGCGGCGTCATTGGCGTCCGCGATCGAACCCGGCCTTAAACCGTCGCCAAGCGAGAACGACACGTCGTAGCGGGAAAGAATTTCGCAGATGTCCTCGAAATGCGTGTACAGGAAATTCTCGCGGTGATGGGCAAGACACCATTTGGCGAGGATCGAGCCGCCGCGGCTGACAATTCCGGTGACACGGTCGGCCGTCAGGGGAATGTGGGCGAGGCGCACACCCGCATGGACCGTGAAATAGTCGACGCCCTGCTCGCATTGTTCGATCAGCGTGTCGCGATAGATCTCCCAGGTCAGCTCCTCGGCGATGCCGCCGACCTTCTCGAGCGCCTGATAGATCGGAACGGTGCCGATCGGCACCGGCGCGTTGCGCACGATCCATTCGCGGATGGTGTGGATATGGCGCCCGGTGGAAAGGTCCATCACCGTGTCCGCGCCCCAGCGGATCGCCCAGACGAGCTTCTCGACCTCCTCCGCCGCGCCCGAGGCGACGATGGAATTGCCGATGTTGGCGTTCACCTTGGTGAGAAAATTCCGCCCGATGATCATCGGCTCGGACTCGGGATGATTGATGTTCGCCGGAATGATGGCGCGTCCGCGCGCGACTTCGCTGCGCACGAACTCGGCCGTGATCGCTTCCGGGATCGCGGCGCCCAAGCCCTGGCCGTCGCGCCTGTTCGAGTGGCCGAGGTTTTCCCGCGCCGCGATGAACTTCATTTCTTCGGTGATGATGCCCTGGCGCGCGTAATGGAGCTGCGTGACATTGCGGCCCGCTTTCGCGCGCAGCACGCCCCGAGCGCCGCGGTTGAACTGCGGCGCCGAAAGGATCTCGCCGCGCTTCAGCCCGTCGTCTTCCGGCCGGCGCGCCCTGCCCGCGACTTCCTCCACATCGCCGCGAGCCAGAATCCAGCCGCGCCGCGTGGGCAGCAGCCCCCTTTCGATGTCGATCGCGCAGGTCTCGTCGGTGTACGGACCGGACGTGTCGTAGAGATGCACCGGCGCTTCGCCGCCGGAGAGCGCCACCTCGCGGAACGGCACGCCGTCAACGTACAGTTTTCGCGATCCCGGCAAGGGCCCGCGCGTCACCATATCGTTGGTGACCGGCCGTGGATGAAAAAGCGGCTTGTTCATGGATTCCTCTCCCTCCGCCGGTTCTAACCGGATCAGGTTCAAAGGGACTCGCGTACCCGGCGCGATCTCAGCCTGCGGGTCACCCGGTCAAACCGGGCAAAGGCGCCCCTGGGACCTTCGATCTTCTCCCCCTCCCCCGCGGTGTCAAGAAAGAAAGTTGACGCCGAGGTTCCGTACTCTGCGCTAAGCGCTTTTTTCCTTTTCTTCGGCAAAGGCGCGGAGTTCCCCGACCACGGCCTTGACCGCAGCGGCGACGATCCTCTCGCCCGCTTCCACATTGGCCTGGCTGGGATCGGAACCGATGCGCCCGTCGGGGAACCGCCGCCGGTAATCCGCGGCATCGTTGATGGGACCGAACGGCGCAATTTTCGGTTCAAGTATCGCCTGCTTCTGCGCCTGCGGATAGACGTAATATGTCACCGAAATTTCCGACGGTGTCGCGTGGTGGCCTTCGCCGACCGGGAAGAACTGCCGGCATGTATCGCCGACGCCGGGAAGCTCCCACCAGTTGCGCATCCTGCACACGAGCCGCCCGCCCTTCGCTTCGCTCAAACTTCCGCCATGATAAATCTCGGAAAACGCGGCGTTCATCGTGGCGATGTTGCCGCCGTGGCCGTTCAGCCAGTAGAGACGCTCGAAGCCGTGATGCGCGAGCGAGCGCGCCCAGTCGACCATCGCCGCGATCATGGTCGAGGGCCTGAGCGTCATCGTGCCGGGAAAGGCCATGTGATGCTGTGCCTGCCCGACATTGAACGTCGGCGCAACAAGGATTCCCGCTTCTTCGCCGGCGCGGGCCCCGATCACTTCGGCGCAGATCGCATCGGTTCCCATGAGCCCGCTCGGCCCGTGCTGCTCGGTCGAACCGATGGGAATGAGAATGGTCTTCGATTTTTCCAGATAGGCCTCGACTTCCGGCCACGACAACAGATGCAGCTGCATTTTCTCTCCATCGCCAATTCGGGACAGTTCACCCATTCACCGGTTTTAGGACCTCTGCGGGAGAGAGAAAACGGTGAATCGATGTACTGTCCCGAATATCGGGTCAGCGGGCGCCGTTGGCCTCGACGATTTCGCGCAGATATTCGACGTAGGCGTCGAAAGCGCGGCGACCGCTGCGCGCGAGCCGCACGCGCGTTCTCGGCTTCTTGCCGTCGAAGTCCTTCTCGACATCGATGTAGCCCGCCTGTTCGAGCGTGGAGAGATGGGCGCCGAGATTGCCTTCGGTGGCGCCGACAAGCGATTTCAGCCGCACGAACTCGATCTGCTCGCGATCGGGAAGCGCCTTGAGCGCCGCCATGATCTTCAGGCGCAACGGCTGGTGGATGGTGGCGTCGGGCTGTTCCATCACACGGTCCTCAGCCAGAAGCCGCCGAGGATCAGTGCGCCGCCGCCAACCACCGCCATCCATGGCATGAAATATTGCGGCAACAGAAAGTACCCACCGAGCGTCAGTGCGGCGAGGGCAATTCCCGCAATGAGCATGCGCGTGCCGCGCGTCCAAATGCCGATGAGCCCGTAGAGGAGAGCAATCAGAATCGGAAAAAATGCACCAGCCTGCAGGCCGGTACGCGGCGGCATGATTGCGTAGATGGCGGTGATGAACAGCAGCGCGGCAAGCGCGGTCGCAGCATAACGCCAGTCGTACCCTTTCGATTGGGCCGGGCGTGATTTCCAGCCGACCCAGAAGCTGGCGACGGTGCCGATGAGCACGAGCACGGGCCAGGTCGCACCGTATTGCGGCCGCAGATACGAGAGCCCGTAGCCCAGCGCCCAGATCACGCCCCACACGATCAGGTGCGGTGAGGCGTGGCGGTATCCGTAAGTGGTTGCGCTGGCACGGCTGGTTTTGGCGATATCGCTGAGCGCCGCCTGCGCTTCAGAGGTCGAGATCGGCATGGGATAGCTCCTGTCCATTTAAGTTTCGCAGAATACTCTATGCTGCAGAGTACTCTGTGTAAAGAGGGTCCTCGCATGGAGAGGTCTCGGGCCGCGGGATGGTCGCAGGACGCCTGGTCTGAGACACGGTATCCTGCCTGGTCAAGCGTCAGAGGAAATCAACAATGCCGAACGCCACCGGACCGCTTGCGGGCGTCAAGGTGATCGACCTGACCGAGTTCATCTTCGGCCCTTACGCCACGCAAATGCTGGGCGATCTCGGCGCCGACGTCATCAAGATCGAAAGTCCCGACGGCGACCGCCAGCGTCACGGCCGCTTCGCAAAAACCGAAAACATGAGCGCGATCTTCATGGCGCTCAACCGCAACAAGCGCTCGGTCATGCTCGACCTGAAAAGCGAAGAAGGCTGTGCAAAGTTGCGCACGCTCGTCGCCGACGCGCAGGTCTTCATTCACAACATCCGCGCCGATGCGATAGCACGGTTGGGGTTTTCGTACGAGGACGTGAAGGCGATCGCGCCGGCGATCGTCTATGTCCATTGCGTGGGCTACGGCGCGGGCGGACCTTATGCCGGGCGCCAGGCATTCGACGATCTCGTACAGGCGGCATCGGGCGCCACGGATCTTCCGCCGCGCGTGGACGGCAATCCCGAGCTTCGCCCCATGCCATCGTTCGAAGCCGACAAGGTGTCGAGCCTCCATGCGGTCGCAGGGGTACTCGCCGCGCTGCTCCATCGCGAGAAGACGGGCGAAGGACAGTTCGTCGAGGTGCCCATGCTCGAATGCTTCACGAGCTTTCTTCTCGTCGAGCATCTGAACGGCGCGGCTTTCGAGCCGCCGGTTTCGCATATGGGTCACAGCGTGGCGCTCGCCAGAGACCGCCGGCCGCTGAAGACGAAGGACGGTCATATTGCCATCCAGCCGGTCAGCCGGGCGATCGCCGCCAAATTTCTCGAGCTCGGCGGCATTGCCGACGCCTATGACACGGCACGGTACAAAAATGCGCAGACCGGCAAGGAGAAGGTGCAGGTCTATTACGAGATGCTGCACGAGGCGGCGCGCGCGCACACGACGGACGAATGGATGCAACTCGGTGAGGAACACCGTATTCCGGTGATGCGCGCGAACACGCTCGACGAGGTGCTGGCCGATCCGCACCTTCGCGCGGTCGATTTCTTTCAGCTCCGCCCGCACGTGAGCGAAGGCACCTGGCGCGCCACCAAACCGCCGCTCCGGTTCTCCAAGACGCCCGCGTCCATCCGCCGGGACCCGCCGCTCCCGGGGGCCGACACCGATGAGGTGCTGGGCAAAATGTGAGGATATCGCCCTCTCCCCCTCAAAGGGGGAGAGGGAATAAACTCGTCCGCGGCTGCAACAAACGAGAACAAAAAATGTCGGATGAGATTTTTCCCGTAACCGGCGAATGGAAGTCCCGCGCCTATGTGACGAAAGCGCAATACGACGAGATGTACAGGCGGTCGCTCGCCGATCCCGCGGGTTTTTGGCGCGACGAGGCCCGCTCGATCGACTGGATCAAACAATTCACCAAGGTGAGGGACGTTTCCTACGACCCGAAGGATCTCCACATCCGCTGGTTCGATGACGGCACGCTCAATGTCTGCGCAAACTGTATCGACCGTCATCTGCCGCGCCGCGCCAACCAGACGGCCATTCTCTGGGAAGGCGACGATCCAAAAGATTCGCGCGCCCTCACCTATCGCGAGCTGCACGAAGAGGTGTGCCGCTTCGCCAATGTGCTGAAAGCGCGCGGCGTCGCCAAAGGCGACCGCGTCACGATCTATCTGCCGATGATTCCCGAGGCCGCCATTGCCATGCTCGCCTGCGCCCGCATCGGCGCGGTGCATTCCGTCGTCTTCGCGGGCTTTTCTCCGGACAGCCTCGCCGGACGCATCCGGGATTGCGGCAGCACCGTCGTAATTACCGCGGACGAAGGCCTGCGCGGCGGGCGGACCTTTGCCCTGAAAGCGAATACCGATCGCGCCCTTGCTTCCTGCCCCGAGGTGAGGACGGTGCTCGTCGTCCGCCGCACCGGGGCCAAAGTGCCCATGGAGGGCGGCCGCGATTTCTTTTACGAGGACGAAGCGGGGAAAGTCTCGTCCGCCTGTCCGCCGGAGGAAATGGGCGCGGAAGAGCCATTGTTCATTCTGTACACCAGCGGCTCGACCGGAAAGCCCAAAGGCGCGCTGCACACGAGCGGCGGCTATCTGCTCTACGTCGCGGCGACGCATCGCTGGGTATTCGACTATCACGACGGCGACATCTACTGGTGCACCGCCGACGTGGGCTGGGTGACGGGCCACAGCTACATCGTCTATGGACCGCTCGCGAACGGCGCGACCACCCTGATGTTCGAAGGCCTGCCGACCCACCCCTCCCCCTCCCGTTTCTGGGAGGTCGTCGACAGGCACAAGGTGAACACATTTTACACCGCGCCGACCGCCATTCGCGCGTTGATGCGGGAGGGTGAAGCACCGGTGAAACGTACGAGCCGCGCCTCGCTGCGTCTCCTTGGCAGCGTCGGCGAGCCGATCAATCCCGAAGCCTGGCTGTGGTACCACCGCGTCGTGGGCGACGGCCGCTGCCCGATCGTCGACACGTGGTGGCAGACCGAGACCGGCGGCATCCTGATCTCGCCGCTGCCGGGTGCCACGGACTTGAAGCCGGGGTCAGCGACGAAACCGTTGTTTGGCGTCAAGCCGGAGATCGTCGATGCGACGGGAGAGGTGCTCGAGGGCGAAGCGACCGGCAATCTCGTCATCGCCGATTCCTGGCCGGGCCAGATGCGCAGCGTCTATGGCGATCACGACCGCTTCATCGAAACCTACTTCAAAACGTACAAAGGCAAGTACTTCACGGGCGACGGCTGCCGGCGCGATGGCGATGGCTATTACTGGATCACCGGCCGGGTCGACGACGTGATCAATGTGTCCGGCCATCGCCTCGGTACGGCGGAAATCGAATCCGCGCTGGTCGCTCACCCGAAAGTCGCCGAAGCCGCCGTCGTCGGCATGCCGCACGCGATCAAGGGACAGGGAATCTACGCCTACGTCACGCTGATCATCGGCGAAGCCTCATCCGAGAGCCTCTCGGCCGAGCTGAAGCAATATGTGGCGGAGCATCTTTCGTCCATCGCGAAGCCCGACGTAATTCAGTTTGCGCCGGCGCTGCCCAAGACGCGTTCCGGCAAGATCATGCGACGAATCCTGCGCAAGATTGCCGAACGCGATCTTGCCAATCTCGGCGACACCACCACGCTCGCCGATCCCGCGGTGGTGGACGACCTGGTCAAAAACGCCGGCGGCAAAGACGTGATGCATCGGTAGACGTACCACCCAGTGTTGTCCGGCCGAATTTGGATCCCGTACGCCCCATCCTTCGATCCGCCTTCGCCAAGGCTTCGGCGGACAAGATTCAGCGTACTGACCCGCCAGGCTTCAGCGTAGGCGGGCAAGCTCAGGATGAGGACAAAAAAAGAAAAGCCTCAACCTGAGCCTGGGGTAGGCTGATTCAAACCAGACGATTCAGGCCGCTAATGCTTCGGAGTTACGTTTGCCGTGACCTGGACGCCGTTGCCGCCGGTGCCATGGTGGCCGGTGTACACGAAGAAGCCGAAAATCGCGATGAGGACGATCGCACCGCCGAGAATGAACGCGAGGACGGAGGTGCCGCCGCCATCGCCGCCGGAACCGTTGGCCATCTGAAACTCCCCGAACTGTCTTCGTGGAAAGAACGAGGGGCGCGCCGCCAGGGTTCCGTCCGCACGCTTCTCAAATGTGAAGACGTCGGGGTTCAAAGGCTCACGTAACCATCCATCGCTTTGGCCATGCGGATGTCCTTTTCGGTGAGGCCGCCCGCGTCATGGGTGGTGAGACGCACGTCCACCGTCCGGTAGACATTCATCCATTCTGGGTGATGATCCATGCGTTCGGCCAGCAGCGCCACGCGCGTCATGAAGCCGAACGCCTCATTGAAGTCGCGGAATTCGAATTTCCGCGCGATCACGTCGCGCCCCGGCACTTCGCGCCAGTTGGGCAATTCCTTCAGCGCCGCTTCCCGCGCGGCGGAATCGAGTTTCGGCATCGCTTGTCCTCCGAGAGGCCGCCGTGGAAGATAGCCCATGCATTGGTCCGACGCACACGCGCCTTCGCTCGACCATATCGAGCGGCTGGCACGCGCCTCGTTCGAGGAATTGCCGGCGGAGTTCCGTTCGCTGGTCGACGACATCGCCTTTGTGGTCGAAGACCTTCCTGACGAGGAAACGATGAAGACGCTGGGGCTCGATAGCGAGTTCGAACTCCTGGGATTGTTTCACGGCACCGATCTGGCCGCGCGCACTGCCAATCGCGGCCGTGCGGAGCCGACCATGATCGTTCTCTACCGCCGGCCGATTCTCGATTACTGGGCGGAGCACAACGAGAGCCTGCGCGCCATCGTGCGCCACGTGCTCATTCACGAGATCGGCCATCATTTCGGCCTCTCCGATGACGACATGGAATCGATCGAAGCGGGGGAAGAATAGGGGAAAGGGGTTCGCGCCAGAGCCCCTTTCGCCAACCCCGCGATCCACTGTTACAATTTGCACAAACAATCGCGACAACTTCGCGCGACACTATTCCCCGGACTCGACAGGCAATTCCCCTCTCCCCTTGCGGGAGAGGGTGGCGCGGCGAACCGTCGCGCCGGGTGAGGGGTGCGGTGAAGCACGGTCTGGCGCGAAAGTTCAGGAGAAATCTAACAAACGCCGAACGCAAACTTTGGTACGTGCTGCGCGACCGTCGGTTCCGCGATTACAAATTCCGCCGCCAACAGCCAATCGGCTCATACGTTTGCGATTTTGTCTGCTTCGAGCAAAAACTCGTGATTGAACTTGATGGCAGTCAACACGCGGAACCGGGAACCGTTGCCAAAGACTTGGCCCGCACCGCTTTCCTTGAAAGCCGCGGGTTTCGCGTAATCCGTTTTTGGAACGTCGACTTTTGGAAAAACCGTGACGGTGTTCTGGAGCTGATGCGGCTCGCGCTGGAGGCTACCCCTCACCCGGCGCGGCATTCGCCGCGCCACCCTCTCCCGCAAGGGGAGAGGGGGATAAGGCGATAACATTGTACCAGATCCCCGCTCTATTCCAACCTGTACGAACGTTCCGCGCGGTAGAGGCTGCCGTTGGGCGTGGTGAGGCTGGAATAGAGGATGAAACAATTCACTTCGAACGGATCACTCGCGTAAAGCGCGTGCGAGGACAGAAAGGTGATGATGCGCTCGCGAGGGCTGCCGCGCAGCCGGGCCAGCGTGACATGGGCTGAAAATTTGCGTTCCTCGGGCGCCAGCCCCGCGCGCTGAATGGCACTCTCGACTTTCCGCTGCAGATGCACGACCGGCGCTTCGTCGCGCAGGCCCGCCCACAACGCGCGCGGATTTTTTCCGCCGAACTCCCCCACGCCTTTCAGTTCCAGCCCGAAGCGCGGACTCCGGATGGTGGCCAGCGCATCGTCGATCGCCGCGGCGGCGCGGCCGTCCACCTCGCCGATGAAGCGCAAGGTCAGGTGCAGCTGCTCGCGCGCGCTCCAGCGCGCGCCGGGGATCCCGCCCTCGAGCGCGAGCAGACCACTCGCAACCGCATCCGGCAAGGCGATCGCCACGAAGAGCCGCATCAGGCGCGCACTCCGCTCAAGCGTCCGAGCGGCAGGGCGCTGCGGAACATCAACGTCACGATGCCATAGCCCAAGCCACCCGCGACAATCGCCGCCGCGAGCATTCCTTCATCGCGAAGCAGTCCGGAGTGAAGCAGGCGCTCGGCCAATTCGGCACCCAGAAGCGCAAACCCGCCGGTTGCCAGTGCCGCGGTGAACACCGGTACAAGCGCGCGCAGGAACTTCGACTGTACAGTCAGCAGGTCCCGCGACAAGGCGAGCCATGTCAGGATGGCGACATTCAGCCAGGCGCCGAGCGAGGTACCGAGCGCAATTCCGACCGCGCCGAAATGCAGTCCCCAGACCAGGAGGAATTTCAGCGCGACATTGAATACGACCGCGGCAATGGTGGCGCGCACCGGCGTCGCCGTGTCGCCGCGGGCATAAAATGCGCAGGCGACGGTTCGCTGGAGAACGAAGGCCGGCAATCCCACGCCGTACGCCATCAGGGCATGGGCCGAAACGATCGCGGCCGCGAGATGAAAGGCGCCGTGCGCAAAGAATCCGCGCATGATGACGAGCGGCACCGCGAAATAGGCGGCGACGAACGGCAGCGTGAAGAAAAGCCCGAGTGTCGCCGAGTGGTTCTGCGCATCGTCGGCGCCCGCCTTGTCGCCTTTGGCGAGCAGCTTTGACATTTCCGGCAGCAGCACCGTGCTGAGCGCGATGCCGAAAATGCCCATCGGCAGCTGGTTGATGCGATCGGCATAATAGAGTGCGGTCAGATCGCCCGACGGCAGAAAGCTGGCGATCAGATTATCGATGAAAAGGCTGATCTGTGTGCTCGCCGAACCCAAGGTGGCGGCCCCGAGCGCAATGAGAAACGCCTTGATCTCCGGCGTCCAGCGCGGGCGCGAGAAACGCAGCGTCAGCCCGCTGCGCGCCGCCGCCAACAGGATGAACACGAGCTGCAGAAGCCCCGCGACAAATACGCCCCAGGCGGCGGCATAAGCGGCGTTCGGAAAGAAGCGCCAGCAGGCGAGCGTCGCCATCATCGCGACGTTCAGGAAAACCGACCACGCTGCCGCGGCGGCGAATTTCTCGTGCGCGTTCAGCATCGCGGAGAGCTGCACCGCGACGACGGTGAGAATGAGATAGGGAAAAGTGATGCGCGCGAGCGACGTCGCAAGCGCGGTCTGGCCGGGATGCGCGGCAAAACCGGGCGCCATTGCGCGGATGATCCAGCCCATGCCGGCCAGTGCCGCGACGAGCAGCACCAGTTGCGCCGCCATCTGCCACGAGAATGTACGGTCGGCGAAACGCGCCGCGGCGTCGTCGCCTTCGCGGGCGCGCAGCGCCGCATAGCGCGGCAGAAACGCGAGATTGAACGAACCCTCCGCGAAGATGGAGCGGAAATTGTTGGGCAGCCGGAAGGCGACAAGAAAGGCGTCGGAAATCGGGCCGGCGCCCAGGATGATCGCCATCATGATATCGCGGCCGAAGCCGGTCAGCCGCGAGAGCGCGGTATAACCGCCGACGGAGAGAAGGCGTCTGAACATCAGTGCCGCGCTTCCGCGACCAGTTTGCGCACATACGGAAAGAGATGCGCCGCGATCACCTGTACACCCGCCGGATTGGGATGCAGACCGTCGGCCTGGTTGAGCTTCGGATTAAGCGCCACGCCGGCGAGCGCAAAGGGGTAGAGCGTCGCGTGATAGCGCAGGGCGAGCCGCGGGTAGATGGCATCGAAGCGCGTGGTGTATTCGGGCCCGAGATTGCGCGGCGCCTTCATGCCGAGCAGGAGCACGGGGACGTGCGCGGCATCGAGTTTGGCGAGCACGGCGGCAATGTTCTTTTCGGTAATCGCGGGATCGATGCCGCGCAGTGCATCGTTCGAGCCAAGCTCGACGATGGCCGCATCCGGCCTGTCGGCGAGCGACCAGTCGATGCGCGACAATCCATCCGCCGAGGTATCGCCGGAGACGCCGGCGTTGATCACTTTTGCGGCAACGCCGGTGGCCACGAGCTTCGCCTGAAGCACGGCCGGCAGCTCGGTTCCGGGCGGAAGTCCAAGACCCTGTGTAAGACTGGTGCCGAACAGGAGGATTTTGACCGGCGCGGCGGCGTTCGCATCTGCGGCGGCGAGTATCAGGCAAAGAACAAAAAGGACTGTTTGCTTGAATCGGGCAGCGTTCATGCCATATCGCCTAGCACGCCCGTTCTTGAGCTGTCATCGGCGATGAGTTCACACCCTTTTTTCCTCAACACCAAAAAACTGTCATGGCCCGCAAAGGCGGGCGCCGACAGTGTAGGAAGCAAACTGTTCGGGAGTTTGCCGAAATTGTTGCGTTGTCTGTCAGCTCAATGAGCGCTGCCGCGATTGGGCTTCAGGACGTGCGGCTGACGCTTGCGAGCAGCGCGGGCGCGGTGAACGTGCTGCGCGGCGTATCGCTCGACATCGAGTCCGGCGAATCGGTGGCGCTGCTTGGACCCTCTGGTTCGGGCAAGTCCTCGCTCCTCATGATCGCGGCCGGACTCGAGAAGCCGACGTCGGGCCGGGTCGTGCTTGCGGGAACGGAGATCACCAATCTCGACGAAGACGCGCTCGCGCGGCTTAGGCGCGGCAGCGTCGGCATCGTGTTTCAATCGTTTCATCTCATCGCAACCATGACGGCGCTCGAGAATGTGTCGCTGCCGCTCGAATTCGCGCGCGAGGCAAACGCGTTTGCGCGCGCCCGCGAGACGCTTCATGCCGTCGGCCTCGGACCGCGCATCGAGCATTATCCGAGCCAGCTCTCGGGCGGTGAGCAGCAGCGCGTCGCCCTTGCGCGCGCATTGGTGGCGGCCCCTCGCGTCCTATTCGCGGACGAGCCGACCGGCAATCTCGATACGGAAACAGGCGCCGGAGTGGCGGAACTCCTGTTTGCGCTCGCCGCGCGCGGCGGCACGACGCTTTTCCTCGTCACCCATGAGGAGTCGCTCGCACGCCGCTGCCAACGCATCATTCGTCTCCGCGACGGTACAATCGTCAGCGACACGCGCGCATGAACGACAAAGCGGAATTCGTTCGAATCGAATCACCTATTGGCTGTCATGCTGCGCGAATGCGCAGCATCCAGAGGGAGAGCGGCGCACGGCAAGCAGTTGACACAGGATTGCTTCACACGCCTGCCAAATTTCTTCTGGATCATGCGCATTCGCGCATGATGACAATCGGAAAAGGGCGCTCACATCTGTTCGGATTCCGCTCTCATCGCCGGAACCATCGAAAAAAGAATTCTCACACGGAGACGCCGTTGGTTTTCCTCCCCCGCGCATGCATTGCGTGGGGGAGGTGGTGCCCCCGCGACCGGCCGAAGGCCGGCGCGAGGATAAACTCCGCACCGGAGGGAGCACTTGAATGCGCATCGCCTTCCAAGGCCCCTTCCACCGCTTCGCGGTCCCCCTCCCCCACGCGTTCCGCGCTGGGGAGGAAACACGGCTCCGCGTCTCCGCGCGGGCTTTTTCTGGTGCAACGATACACATGAGCGGGCTCGCGCTTGCCGCCCGCCTCGCCCGGCGCGAATTGCGCAGCGGCTTTTCGGGCTTTCGCATCTTCTTCGCGTCGCTGGTCTTGGGTGTCGCAGCCATTGCCGCCGTGGGATCCCTCGCCGATGCGCTTCTCTCCGGCATTGCGGAGGACGGACGCATTCTTCTGGGCGGCGACGTTGCCATCGAGCTGGTACACCGGCCGATGGCGGCGGAGGAACTGAGATTCGCCCAAGCGCATGGCAAGATTTCCCAGACAGCATCGATGCATGCCATGGCCTATGCACTGACGAACGGAACACCGGGCGCGCGCCAGCTGATCGAATTGAAAGCCGTCGATGGCAGCTATCCGCTGTACGGCCGGGTGGGCCTCTCCCCTGCCGTTGATCTGCAACGCGCGCTTCTCTGCAGCGCGGATGTCTGCGGCGCGGTGGCCGAACAGTCGCTGCTCGAACGTCTGCACATCGGGGCGGGGGGCGCGATACGCATCGGCACGCAAAGGTTTCGGATTTCCGCGACGGTGACCGACGAGCCGGACCGTCTCTCCGGCGGCTTCAGCCTCGGCCCGCATGTAATTATCTCGCGCGCTGCGCTCGCGCGCACCGGCCTCGTCACGCTCGGCAGCCTGATCGAATATACGACGCGGATCCGCCTGCCATTGGGTCAGTCCATCTCCGCCTTCCGGCGCGAGGCGAAAGAGCGTTTTCCCGACGCCGGCTGGCAGGTTCGCGATCGCGATCACGCAGCACCGGGCACCGACCGTTTCATCCGCCAACTGAGTGTCTTCCTGACGCTTGTCGGCCTGACGGCGCTTGCGGTCGGCGGCGTCGGCGCCGGCCAGGCCGTGCGCGCGTTCCTCGACCGCAAACGCGAGGAGATCGCCGCGTTCAAGGCGCTCGGTGCCGAGGGCGGGCTGATCTTTCTGATGTTCTTCCTGCAGGTAATGGCGATCGCGGCGCTCGCCTCCGTTACCGGCGTCGCGATAGGCGCGACCGTGCCGTTCCTCGTCGAGCGCTTCTTTGCGCGCGAGATTCCGGTGCCGGCGCATTTCGGCCTGTACACGATGCCGCTGCTGCTCGCGTTCGCTTTCGGCGCCCTCTCTGCCGCCGCTTTCGCCATTCCGCCGCTTGCCCGTGCGCGCGAGATTGCACCGGCCGGTCTGTTGCGCGATCTGGTTGCGCCGGCAAGCAGACGCGGCCGCCTGCCCTATCTTATCGCCGCGGCCGTCGCAGGGTTGCTCATTGTCGCGCTGGCACTTCTCGTTTCGCCGTCGCTCTCCTTTTCTTCATGGTTCATCGCCTGCGCGGGCGGCGGTCTCGTCGTGCTTGCTTTGGCCGCACAGGCTGTGCGCTGGCTTTTTCGGCAATTGCCGCGCACAAACAGTCCGGCGCTCCGGCTCGCGCTTGCGAACATCACCCGCCCCGGCTCGCCCTCCGCAGCGGTCATCACCGCGCTCGGTCTCGGCCTGTCGCTGCTCGCGGCGGTCACCATTCTCGATGCCACCATTTCGGGCGAGGTGCGCCAGAGTCTTCCCGGCACCGCGCCCACCTTCTATTTCGTCGACATTCAGGCCGCCGATGCGCGTGCCTTCGATCGCACGATCGCCCGCTTTTCCACAGCGCGCGACTATCGCCGCACGCCGATGATCCGCGGACGGATCGTGGCGTTGAAAGGTGTTCCGGCGTCGCGCGCCAAGGTCGCAAGCGATTCGAAGTGGGCCCTCAACGGCGACCGGGGCATCACCTATGCGGCGACGCCGCCGAAAGACACCGAGATCGCCAAAGGCCGCTGGTGGCCGGCGAATTATCACGGCCCGACGCTCATTTCCTTCGACGCCGATCTCGCCCGAGGCATGGGGCTGAGAGTCGGGGACACGATGACCATCAATGTGCTCGGCCGCGAGATCGAGGGGCGCGTTGCCAATCTCCGCAATGTCGATTTCTCGACCGGCCGGCAGAATTTCGTGCTCATTCTCTCGCCCGGGATCATCGATCGCGCGCCGCACAGCTTTCTGGCGACGGTGCGCGTCGCGCCGCGCGACGAAGACGCGATGTACCGCGCAGTGACGGACCGTTTCCCCGCCGTTTCGACGGTTCGGGTGAAAGACGTGATCGCGCAGCTCAGCGCGTTTCTGGGCGAGCTTTCTTTCGCCGTTCGTGCAGCGAGTCTTGTCGCCATTCTGGCGGGCCTGCTGGTGCTCGCCGGCGCCATTGCCGCCGGATTGCGGGCACGGCTCTACGATGCCACGGTCATGAAAGTGGTCGGCGCCACGCGGGCACAGATCGCCCTCGCCTACGGCTTCGAATATGCGCTCCTCGGCGCGCTCTGCGGACTGCTCGCACTCGCTGCCGGGATCGCCGCCGCGACGCTCATCACCCGGCGTGTCTTCGAGATCGCGCCTGTGCTCGATTGGCGTGCCGTCGTCGTTACGATCGCGGGCGGCGCTTTGGCGACGCTTCTCTTCGGCCTCGCCCTCACCTGGAGCGCGCTTTCCGCCAAACCCGCCGCCCAGCTAAGGAATTTGTAACCTTCCCCGCATCCCGAGGGTTCATCTTCGCGGGCGAGGCAAACGAAGCAAGACGCACGCGCTTGATCCCGCAGGTGCGAAGCCCGATATTAGCAAAGCCCGGTTCGACTCGGACCGGACCCTCAGAGGATTTGCCACATGGCCGACTACGACAACCGGATTCTCCGCAGCCAGGCGACCGCGGTAGGCGTCATCGACGCCGGCTTGCGCGCCTACCTGCTGCGCGTCTACAATTACATGCTGATCGGGCTCGCGCTGACCGGCGCAACCGCATGGCTCACCGCCGATACGTCGTTCGGCCAGCTCTTCTATCAGATCAATCCCATGACCGGCCGCGCGGGCATGACGCTCCTGGGCTGGATCGCGCTGTTCGCGCCGCTCGGGCTCGTGCTCTTCCTGTCCTTCCGCATCAACCGCATGAGCGTCGGCGCCGCACAGGCGACGTTCTGGGCCTATGCCGCGCTCGTCGGCATCGGCATCGCCCCCATCCTCCTGCTCTATACGGGCGCGAGCGTGGCGCAGGTGTTTTTCATCACTGCGGCGACCTTCGGTGCGATGAGTCTCTACGGCTACACCACAAAGCGCGATCTCTCCGGGTTCGGCTCGTTCCTGTTCATGGGACTGATCGGCGTCGTCATCGCCTCGGTCGTGAACATCTTCCTGCACTCTGCGATGGTGACGTTCGTCGTCTCCGTCGTTGGTGTGCTCGTGTTCACGGGACTGACGGCGTACGACACGCAATGGATCAAGGAGAGCTATGTCGCCAATGACGACGGCACCATCGCCGGCCGTAAGGCGATCTTCGGCGCGCTGAAGCTCTACCTCGACTTCCTCAATCTCTTCCTGATGCTGATGCAGCTGCTCGGCAACAGGCGGTAAACTCTACCAAACTGGATCGCGCAAAATCGCCCGGAGAAATCCGGGCGATTTTTTTAGTGCCGGTTCGAATCCGTTCCGGTGCACCAGTCGCGGTCAATCGCACCCCTCGGTGAAATCGGGCGCGACAGCTGCATCCCGGTCCGTTGACGCTCACGCACTCCGGGCAAGGGTATTAGGTCGCGACAGAGCGCCGGCGCCTTCTGTACTGTTGCCGGACTCCGGCCACGTATTTAACTTCGTTCGTCGATAAGTCGCTCGGCTACTGCGCGCCTGACGCCTTGATGTGTGAGCCGGTAGGTTCGTGTGCCGTCAATGGCGCAACTGAAAAGGCCGAGCTTTACATGCAGGTCGGCGTATAGACGCCAGCCAGCATCTGAAATGCGCACGCCCTTCGGGTAGACGGCAGCGAGCGCGCGAAATAGCTGCTCCTCGTATTCGTTCGCGAAATCGAGGTGGGTGCGCTTGGTGCGCTTGGGCAGCGGCCGTCCGATACTGGCGCGAATCTTCGCTGCGGGACGGTTGTTCTGCGGTCTTGGCATGGTGGGCTATATAGCAGCCAAGGGAAAGCTGGCAACAGGTTGGACGTGCCGATGTTTACATGGCTTCGAGAAGGATTGCGGACTCGGGTCAGGATTTGGCGCATGAGACGAATCGCTAAACGGATGGCGCAATCTGCTGGCAAATGCGAGCATTGCGGTAGCACGTTCTGCTACAGACTTATTCACAACGGTTTTGGCGATTCTTCTTTCGCTTATTGTGACAAATGCGGCTGTACCGCACTTTTCTCGCATTGGTCTAAGGCGCCGGATGGGGCCGTTCTTCAATACGGGACACTATCGTCACAATCAGAGCCTCTCGTCGCGCCATGCGCGTGCGGCGGGAGGTTCAGGGCTGATTCTGCCCCGCGTTGCCCGCACTGCAATGAGCCGCTGTCTGCGGAACTCGCAGCCAGCTACATCGAGCGGAATGCACCTGGAACAGCAAAGGGATGGCGATGGCAGCGCAGTTGGAAGGGACTGTACGCGATTGTGATTGAGGGACGAGCCATCAGAGATCCGTGGGACCTCAGTAAAATGTAGGCATGGGACACTGCGGGCGCGGTCGGAAGACATGCATTCGAAGATGCGGCGTGACGTGCGTTCTGATAGGTTGGGGAGCGTCGGAACACTGATCGAGGAGAGACCCTCTTGAGGGTGTCACTATTCGTCGCTTTCTCCGTGGTGTGCGCCACGTTGTCGGTGCCAATCGGTGCGGCGCCAGCCTACTGCCTTAAATACCAGCCCGCCACAGTCGCGGTCAGTGGTTCGGTTTTCGAGCGAACAGATTGGGGGCCGCCCAATTATGGAGAAGACCCTGCGCACGATTCACGCGAGCGGCACGAGTTCGGCTGGCCAGACCCGTGTGCGTGGTGCCTGATATGCATTCGGACCCGAATGATACCAGCGAAGAAGATGTTAAATTAATGGAGTTGTCATGGAACGCGCGCGAACAACCTTTCCCGAACGTTGTTGGTCGTCGTGTTTTGCTCGGCGGAGGTCTTTTCCACGGATGGAGCGGGCATCATCACGCCCGCGTCTTACTTATAGTCCGCAGCGTCGCACTGTTGGACCGGACGGGACCTTAAGCCACGCAGTAAGCCGATGAAGGGTCTGATTGTAGCCGCAATGGTGATTGTGATGCCGCCCAACGGTCAGGTGCCGAAGGGCTGGCCGCCGTCCTTCCACAAAGACAGTTGCGGGAAATTCCTGCAAAGCGAATCCCTCGTTCAGGGGATGTATCTCGCATGGGCATCCAGCCACATCAGACGGAAATTCAGCGTTCGGTTCGCCAGTGCGGACCTTTTGCAACCTCTCCGAACCTACTGCACCGCGAATCCAAGTTCCCTGTTTGCGGACGCGACGGAAGCAGTTGAGCCACAGGTAGCAGCGGTGCCAAAGTCAAATTAGGGACACTACCGAATTTCCGGTAGTGGGTCAGTTTGAAAATGCACGCTCTTGCCCCGCGTCCAGCATGTTGTTGGCGATGGATTGACCGACAATCGTGGCCACCTCCATGCCCCGCCGCCCAGCCCTTCCCAAAGACTCAAGCCAGCGGGCGAAGGCGAGAAATAACGGTATCATCCGGCAGCATTGCAAGCGGTATGCGCGCCTAACGCTTACCTTCAGCAAAAAAATGAAAAACGCGTTTGCGCCTTCGCGCTCCACACCATGTACCACAATTTCGTGAAAATCAGTGGCGCGCATCGGCAGACGCCCGCGCAAGCTGCTGGCGTCGATTCCCGCCTCTGCTTCGCCATAACATCGGTGCAGTCAGGCGTAACTCCAGCGGCTCGCCGTCCCGCGTAGAACGCCACACCAGCGACACCGATCGAGGACTGGCCAGCAGCTTCACACACCATTGGAAGGATGAACCGCTCACAATTTCCCATCCAGGCGCGTCGCTCCTCCGGCGTGATGCAGCACCAGTCGCATGAACTGCAGAATGCAGATCAGCATCGCGATGATAATGCATAGAAAAAACGGCCAAAAGATCCGCAAAACGATCGCATTCACGAATTGAAGCAGCGTAACGGCACTTGCCGCCACGGATGTCGTATAGAAGACGGCGCGATTGCCACCGAGGTTTCGGAATTCACGGCTGGCGAGATGCCGGAACGTACGGACAATGCTCACGCCGCTGGCGACCAGAAGCAGCGCAGCCAGAGCACTTGCAAGAGCCCAGACGCGGTCTGCCCGCAGGCCGCTCACCAGCAACAGGAGGCCGGTCAAGCTGAGCACCAGCGGCACAATGGAACCGATCAGCAAAAGCTTGAGACGAAAGCGGTCGGTCGCCGGCCATTCGTGAGCCGCGCCGGTGGCGAAGACGACCACGATGCCGGTGAATCCGGCCAGCGCCACCGCGATTTGCGCGGAGATGCCGAGTGCTTCGCCAGGCTGCATGGTCTGTTGCGGTTCGATCTGTTGCGAAAGCGTATAAAAAAGACAGCGTGACCGCCACCCGCTTCGCCACGGTTCGGTCCGATGGCGATCAGTCTGCGTTTGTTCTGTGACGGGCGGGTCAGCATGCGCCCATTTTGGGCAACGCGCGTTGTCGCCGTTTACCTACCTTCTCCGCCGCTGCGCGGAACCTCTCCCGCCCCGCTCTCTTGCTTCTCGGGGGAGGAAAACGAAGTGCAATCTCACCAGATCTTAACGCGGTCTTTCGGTGCAAGGTAGAGGCGGTCGGCCGGCGAGACGTGAAAGGCGCCGTACCAGGCATCAATGTTGCGCACGACGCCGTTCACCCGGAACTGCCTCGGGCTGTGCGGATCGCTCACCACCTGGCGGCGTACAAAGTCGTCGCTGACCTTGCCGCGCCAGGCCTGCGCCCAGCCGAGGAACACGCGCTCATCGCCGGTGAAGCCGCCGAGCACCGGCGCCGGTCTGCCGTTCAGGGAGGCGTGATAGGCGTCGAGCGCAAGGGTCAAGCCGCCGAGATCGGCGATGTTTTCGCCCATGGTCAGCGCGCCGTTGACGTGCACGCCTGGAAGCGGCGAGAAGCCGGAATACTGCGCGCCGAGCATCGCCGCGCGGGCCTCGAACTTCTTCGCGTCCTGGGGCTTCCACCAGTCGCGCAGCGTCCCTTCCGCATCGATCTTGCGGCCCTGGTCGTCGAAACCATGCGTCATCTCGTGGCCGATGATGGCACCTATGGCGCCGTAATTGATGGCGGGATCGGCGTTCGGATCGAACACCGGCGGCTGCAGAATGCCGGCGGGAAACACGATATCGCGCAAACTGCCGTTGTACGCATCGTTCGTCTGCGGCGTCATGCTCCAGTCGGAGCGGTCCACCGGACCGTTCAATCGACCGGCATAGAACGCCCAGTCGGCCGCGGCCGCGCTCCTGACATCGCCGACGAGGTCGTCGCTGCGGATCGCCACCTTCCCGTAATCGCGCGGGCGATCGGGATAGCCCACCTTGATCGTGTAGGTGTCGAGCTTTTTCAGCGCCTCGGCCTTCGTTGCCGGACTCATCCAGTCGTTCTTCTCGAGCCGCGCCCGATAGACGGCTTTCAAATGCGCGACCAGATCTTCGATCTTGGCCTTCGCTTCCGGCGGAAAATACTTCGCCGTGTAGAGCTGGCCGACCGCCCAATTCAGCGTGCCGAAACAATCGCCCGGACTTGCCCCGCAATCGCCGCCGGCGACGCGGTGCACGGCGCGCTTCCAGCGCACCTCTTCCTGCCGTTGTCCGGCGAGAGTCCGGTCGTGCATGTCGAACCACAGGGCGGTGAAAGCGCGGCTCAGATAGGGAGCGGCCGCATCGGCGATATGAAAGGCCTGCCATGCCTTCAGCGTCTCGAGCGGTGTCGCAGCATAGACGGCAGCGAGTTTCGGGAAGGCGCTCTTCTCGGCGACGATGACGCGGGGCCGGGAGCCGAGCGCGGCGTTTTCCAGGAACGCATTCCAGGCGAAACCGGGCGCCAGCTTCGGCAAGTACCCGACCGGCATGGGGTTGTACGTCGCCTGCACGTCGCGATCCTGCGCCCTGGTCCAGCTTGCGCCGGCGAGCCTGGTTTCGAATTCGACGATGTCGCTCGCGCGGGCGTCCGCTTCCGGCCACGCGATGAGATGGAGGAGTTTCGCGACATAGGCCTGGTACGCCTTCTTCGCCGCAGCGAATGGCGGCTCGAGATAGTAGTCGCGATCGGGCAAGCCGAGGCCGCCTTGCGAAAGATAGACGGCGTAATGCTTCGGATCCTTGAGATCGATATCGGTGTTGATGTTGAAAACGGCATTGTCGAAATCGTTCGTGCTCCTGCCCATCAATCCGGCGAGGTCGTCGCGGGTCTTCGCCGCGCGCACGCGGTCGAGCTCCGGCGCGATCGGCCTGGCGCCGAGCGACTCGATCCGCGGCTCGTCCATGAACGCCCTGTAGAAGGCGCCGACTTTTCCCGCGACGTCGGAGGTCTCGTTCTTTTGCGCGGCTTCTTCCATCAGCGCGTGCAGCCGCGTCTCGATCCGCTCGGTCATGGCGAGCCGAGCGACCAGCCGGGCTTGTCTGGCGGGATGGTGGTGCGGTCGAGCCACGCACCGTTCGCGTAGCGGAAGAAATCATTGCCGGGTCTCGTCTTCGCATCCATTCCGGTCGCATCGAATCCCCAGCCGCCGAATTGCGGCTTGTCGGCGGCAACGACAGTGGTCGACAGCGTCACGAGCAACGCTGCCCAGAATCGAACCCGCATGAGACGTCTCTCCTTGTTCGCCGACCGATCCTAAGCCGATCTTCGGCCCGCGCCGAATAACAAAGCCGTTCGCCTGAAAAACCAACACAGGTTGGAACTGTGCAGCCGGGGGATGTGTTACGACGGCATGTCATCCGAAAATGCGAAAGAGAACCCCGCGCCCAGGGCTGCGGCGGACACCGCGGTCGTTGCGGAATCGGACATTCTCGCTCGCTTGGTGCTTGCACAATATCTGCGCGAGTGCGGTTACGAAGTGCTGGAAGCGGCAACCAGTGAAGACGTGCTGGCACTGTTCCGTTCGGGCCGCAAAATTGACGTTATCCTGCTCGACGCCCAGATCTCTGGCGGGCTTGCGGGCTTCACGTTGACGCGGCAAATCCGCGAGAAATATCCCGACACGGAAATCGTGCTCACCTTCGGTATCGTGAAAGCGGCCGAAAAGGCCGGCGAAATCTGCGATCAGGGGCCCCTGGAGCGGCCCTACCACCCTCAAGAAATCGTCAAGCGGATCAAACGCTTGCGCCGGAACCGGGCATCGAAGCCATAGGCGGAAAATATTCGCCTCAGTGGGGAGCCTTTCGCATGGCACGGCAGTTACCGGACTGCCATGTCCCTTTCCGCCCAGATTTTGCCACAGGCCGACAAGGCCGACGCCCCGACCATTCTGATTGCGGAGGATGAAGTCGTTGTGCGCGGCGTGGTGGCGGATCACCTCCGCAAGGCGGGATTTCGGGTCATCGAAGCCTTCAATGCCGCCGAAGCCGTGGAGGTGCTGCAATCGGGCGAAGCGGTCGATCTCGTCTTCACCGATATCGCCATGCCGGGAATCATGAACGGTGTCATGCTGGCGCGCTGGATCTACATCCACCGGACCGATGTGCAGGTCGTGCTGGCGTCGGGCTCGCCGGAATCGGCGCGGGCGCTTCCGGAGCAACACCTGTTTCTAAAACCGTACGACCTCGACGAGATCGAGGCGCATATCCGCGACGCGCTAGACTGGACCTGACGGGCAATTAAGTTTCGTTATCCACACCATTCGAGAAGCGAATCCCCGCGAATCGCTTCCCACGAATCATTTTGAGGCGCAGGCTTCGAATCGGGTGGAGCGGCGGCGCCGAACATTTTCCCCCTTCTGGTCATAGCGTCGGAGTGCCGTCGCTCTGCCTCGTGGTTTGTAAAGCGAGTCTCGTGCCCAGCATCCTCTCCCAAGAGGATGCGCGTTAATTACCGTTTGCTCTCAGCGACAAGATACGAGAATCGCAACTGCGATTCACACCATTCTGACTAGCGCCAGGACGGCGCCTACCGGCTATCCACCACCCGATCGGCGGCCTGTTCATTCCAGCGGACGGCTTCCCGGAGCAGTTCCGATGCGCTCGCGAGCTGCAACTTTTCCTTTATACGGCCGCAAAACGCCTGGATCGTCTTGATATTGAGGCCGAGTTTGTCGGCGATCCGCCGTGTTTCGTAGCCTTGGCCGAGCAGCTGGAAGACCTCGAACTCCCGATCGCTCAATACCTCGGCCGGCGAAAGGGAAAGCGGCGGCGCGCCGTCGACGAAGCGCTCCACAAAAATCGAACGCATCTGCTCGCTGATGTGCAGTTTGCCGGCAAGCACATCGCGCAGGGCGGCGATGACCTGGGTCGCCGATTCGGCCTTCATCACGTACCCCCTGGCACCCGCGCGAATGCACCGTTCGGCGTATCGCCGCTCGTCGTGCATCGAGATGACCAGAACCGCAGGCGCAGGCGAGCGCGCGCGGAGCGCCTTGATGAGTTCGATTCCAGAACCTTCACGCAGCGACAGATCGACGATGACCGCATCGACTTTGGACGCGTTCATCGCTTCGAGCGCATCCGCCGTCGTCTCCGCCTGTCCACAAACCTTGAGGTCGGGAAAGCGATTGATCAGGCCGGCGAGCCCCTCCCGGAAGAGAGGATGATCATCGACAAGAAAGATCCTATGCACCCGCGGGCTCAAGCTGCCTCCGTTGCGTTTCGGTGCGCTGCGGCAATACGCAAATGACGGAAGTGCCGCCTTCGGGCCGCGCGCGCACCGCAAAACTCGCCCCGATAAGCCGTGCCCGTTGCGGCATCATTCGAAGACCCATTCCGGACGAGATCCCGGCAGACGGACCCAATCCGCAACCGTTGTCTTCGATGCGAAGCTCCAGCCCCTGTTCCATTGTTTCCAGCCGGATGGCGATCGACGCGGCCCGCGAATGGACTGCGGCGTTGCGAACGGCTTCCTGGGCGATCCTGAACAGATGCTCGGCGACTTCGGAATCGTGAATCAAGACGGGAGAATCGCATTCGAAGCTGCAGCGCACGCGAAAAAGCTCCGTCGTCGTAACCGCAACCTCCTCGAGCGCAAGCATCAAGCCCTCTGCGTCCATCGCGACGGGATCGAGACCTCGTGCGGACTGCCGCGAAAGCCGGATGCTGTTCTCGAGCAGATCGACGATCTGCTGCGCGCGCCATGCGCCCGCTACGCCCTGCTCCGCCAGTTCTTCGCGCAGCAGCTGACAATTCAGGGCGGTTGCCGCAAGGTGCTGGCAGAGGCCGTCATGCAGATCCTGTCCGATGCGTCTCTGCTCGCGTTCGCTCACGCGAAGCAACTCCTCCTGGACCCGCTCCCTCTCCGAAATTTCCCGCGTGAGCGCGGCAGCGCGTTCCGAAACGCGACGTTCCAGATTCGACTGCAATTCGCGCAGCCGCGTCACCACAAAGAGCACGATCAGACCCGAAATAAGCTGTACGGTCGTATTCCAGGCGACCACGGGCACTTTCGTAAAGTTCGGGTCGCCGTCGTAGACGTTTGCGGCCAACCAGCACCCGATTCCCAGCATCGTCGCCGCGAGGGCGAACGGCATCCCCACGTACCAGGCTGCCAGAGTTATCGGCAGCAAATAGTAGGCGGCCATCGAGATGCCCGGACCGCTCACGTAGTCGAGCCAGCCGACCAGAAGAGTCAGCAGGACCGTCAGGGTGCCCACAAACAGTTTTGATTGCTTGTCCGACAACTTCCGCAACACGACCCAAATGCCAGCTTCTGAACTTGCGTATCATACCGCGCGATCCGTTCTTCTTGCCAGAACGCGCCCGACCGCATTAACCCGCTCATTCTGCGTTGCTCCGGGTGTCCTCGCAGACGCATCTTTCGCACGATACGCATCCACCGCGAGGTCCATTGCCTTTCGCAATTCCCTACCAAGCAAGGCTTGCATGGTGCCTTGGTTGAGATATACGGCATGAACCTACAAGGCATGTAGGGGAGAAGCGGTGAGCGGCGCCGTCGAGGGTTGAACCGCCTGCGACGCAACGCCGGCAATCGTGGCATTTGGCGAATGAATCCTTCCAAGTCGTACGCGCATCGTCGGCGATGAATCGCCCCCCGGACAGAACAGGGTTTTCGGTAGAGCCGCAGGCAGCCGACGCACCTCCTGCGCAGGCGCACACGCGCGGCAGGTCCGCGGCGCTCACGCTCGGCGCGCTCGGCGTCGTCTTCGGCGACATCGGCACGAGTCCGATTTATGCGATGCGCGAAACGGTGAAGGCGACGGGCGGTGCGTTGCCCGGCGCCTTCGCCGTTATGGGCGCACTCTCCGCCATCGTCTGGGCGCTTATTCTCGTCGTCACCATCAAATACGTCCTCCTCATCATGCGCGCCGACAACGAAGGCGAAGGCGGCGTGCTCGCGCTGGCAGCGCTTGCTCACCGTTCGCCCAAGCTGAAGCGGCGCGTGAAGAATGTGATCGGTGTCGCTGCGATCCTCGGTCTCGCCCTCTTTTTCGGCGACGGCATGTTGACGCCGGCCATTTCGGTCTTGAGTGCCGTCGAGGGCCTCGGCGTCGAAACGACGACGTTGCAGCCTTTCATTCTGCCGCTGACGCTGATCATCCTGATAGGGCTGTTCGCGATTCAGAGCCGCGGCACCGCAAAAATCGGCCGGCTGTTCGGCCCGATCATGGTCATATGGTTTCTCGTGCTTGCAACTTTGGGCGTGCGCGGAATCCTTCAGGCGCCGAAAGTGTTGTTCGCGCTGAACCCGCTTTATGCGTTGGCGCTCTTTCAGCATGCGCCGTGGACGGCTTTCGTGGCGCTCGGCGCCGTCGTGCTCGCGGTCACCGGCTGCGAAGCGCTCTACGCCGATATGGGTCACTTCGGCAAAGAACCGATCCGCAATGCGTGGCTCTGGTTTGTGCTGCCGGCGCTCCTCATCAACTACATGGGACAAGGCGCGGAACTTCTGCGCTTCCCTGCGCTCGCCGGCATTCCGTTCTACGGGCTGGCGCCGCATTGGGCACATTACCCTCTGGTCCTGCTCGCGACCGTCGCCACCATCATCGCCTCGCAGGCAGTGATCTCGGGGGTGTTTTCCATCACGCGCCAGGCGGTGCAGCTTGGCCGTCTGCCGCGCATGGAGATCCGCCACACCTCGGCAACCGAGGTCGGCCAGATTTACGTCCCAGGGATTAATTTCATCCTGAGCGTTGGCGTGGTGCTGATCGTCCTCATCTTCCACAATTCGAGTTCGCTCGCCGCGGCTTACGGAATCGCAGTGAGCGGCGTCATGGCCATCGACACGTTCCATGCTTCGATCGTGGCGACCAAGCAATGGCACTGGAGCGTTCGCGCGGCCATCGCCGTGTTCGGCGTCCTGTTTCTGATCGATGTTTCGTTCCTCACCGCCAATTCACTGAAGGTCGTACAGGGGGGCTGGCTGCCGCTCCTGATTGCCGGCGCGGTGTTCCTGATCATGCAGGTGTGGCGTCATGGCCGGCGCGTGCACGTCGAAAAGATCCGCAGCGAAACCATGCCCATGGACCTGTTCCTCCAGCGCGCCGACAAGACGCCGCTGCGCGTAGCGGGCACCGCCGTTTTCCTCAGTCCGCGCGGCGACTCCGTACCGGCGGCACTCCTCCACAGCCTCAAGCACTACAAGGTTCTGCACGAGCGCGTGATCATCTGTCACGTCGTGGTCGAGGACATTCCCATCGTGCCGGAACGGCGCCGCCTTCAGGTCCACAAGCTGGGCAAGGGCTTTTTCACTGTGGTCATTCATCACGGCTTCTTCGAGTCGCCCGACGTTCCGCGCGTCCTTGAGAACGCGCGACCCTTCGGACTGTCGATCGACATCGCCACGACGACCTTTTTCATCGGCCGCGAAACGCTCATCGCTTCCGAACATCCTGCGCTCGGCCGTTGGACCACGTGGCTGTATCTGAGGCTCGCCGCGTCGGCACTCTCCCCGGCGCGCTTCTACCATCTGCCGCCAAACCGGGTCGTCGAACTCGGCGGCCAGATCGAAATTTGATCACCCAACACCTGCTTGACTTCGCCCTATAGTTCATCTATTCAAGAACTATGGAAATAAGCGAAGCGCTCAAGCGTCTCTCGGCGCTGGCTCAGGATTCCCGCCTGCAGGTGTTTCGTCTTCTGGTGAAAGCCGGACCTGAAGGTCTGCCGGCAGGCGAGATCGCGCGGACGCTGAACATTGCACCGAATACCATGTCGGCGCAGCTTCTCGTCCTCGCCAATGCCGGCCTCGTGCGGTCGAGGCGGGAAGGCCGCTCCATCATCTATTCCGCCGACTTCGGCCATATGCGCGATCTGATGATCTTCCTCACCGAAGACTGTTGCGGAGGCCGCTCGGAAATTTGTGCGCCGCTCGTCGCGGTCGCCAGCCGTTGTTGCAAACCAGCCAAGGGAGTTCGTCATGAAGCGTCTGCACGTTCACATCGCCGTTGACGATTTGCACAAATCCGTCGGCTTCTATTCGACTCTGTTCGGGTCTGAGCCAAGCGTTCTGAAGCAGGATTATGCCAAATGGATGCTGGACGATCCTCGTGTAAATCTCGCGATCTCGCAGCGGAACCGCGCCACCGGGCTCGATCACCTCGGCATCCAGGTCGAGACCGACGGAGAGCTTCGCGACGTTGCTTCACGGCTCAAGGCGGCCGGCGAACGCACGCGCGAGCAAGAACAAACGACCTGCTGTTATGCGCAGTCCAACAAGGCCTGGGTGAACGATCCGTCAGGCGTCCGCTGGGAGACGTTTTACACATTCGGAGAAGCGACGACTTACGGGCAGGATGAACCGCCTGTCCAGCACGAACAATCCGGTTGCTGCCCTTCGGCGGCACAATCCGGCGCGTAACGATCATGTCGCGGACCGATCTGCCGGATCGCCCGTACAACGTGCTGTTTCTCTGCACGGGCAACTCCGCACGCTCGATTCTGGCGGAGGCGATTCTCAACAGGATCGGCAAGGGCAAGTTTGTCGCGTTCTCCGCCGGATCGCGGCCTGCCGACGCGGTGAACCCTCGCGCGATCTCCCAGCTGAAACGGCTCGATTTCGCTACCGACAAATTGCGTTGCAAGAGTTGGGATGAATTTGCGAATCCTGGTGCTCCGCAAATGGATTTCGTGTTCACCCTCTGCGACAGCGCTGCAAACCAAGTTTGCCCGGCGTGGCCGGGGCAACCGATGACGGCGCATTGGGGTATTCCCGACCCTGCCGCGTTCGCAGACGACGAGGCGACCGTAACCGCTGCCTTCGCCGACGCATTCCGGCTTCTGCAACGCCGCATCGAACTTTTTGCCAACCTTCCCGTGCGGGCTTTGGATCGGATTTCCCTTAAACGGCATCTCGACGAGATCGGCAGCGGTGCGCTCGACCATGGCCACTCGTGAGGACGTTGCCGCTTCGGTTCATCCGAGCGCGCCGGAGATCGCAGCATCGCGACGGGTCGCCGCCGAAGCGCTCGGAACTGCCTTTCTCCTGATGACCGTTGTCGGATCCGGAATCATGGCGGAGCGGCTCGCGGGTGGTAACGTCGCTCTCGCCTTGCTCGGCAATACGATGGCAACCGGCGCGGCGCTCGTTGTCCTCATTTCCATTCTCGGCCCGTTGTCGGGCGCGCACTTCAATCCGGCCGTCACTCTCTATTTCGGATTGCGCCGCGAAATTCGGCCGAAGATGATCGCTGCATACCTGGTCGCGCAGTTCGCCGGTGCCGTCGTCGGCGTATATCTGGCGCACGCGATGTTTGCGTCGCCGATATTTGAATTGTCCACGAAGCTCCGCGACGGGCCCTCGCAATGGCTGGCAGAGTTTATCGCAACCTTCGGGTTGTTGGCGACGATAGCCGGCTCCATTCGCTTCTCACCGGCGGCAACGCCTTTGCTGGTAGGTCTCTACATTTCGGCAGCGTATTGGTTCACCGCATCCACGTCATTCGCCAACCCGGCCGTCACCGTGGCGCGCGCGCTTACGGATAGCTTCGCGGGGATCGCTCCCCGCTCAGCCCCGGGATTCATCATGGCTCAACTCGCTGCGGCGCTGGTTGCTTATTTTTGTTTTCCGTGGCTGTTCCATCCGACACCGCCGCCAACAACCCGCACGAAATAAGCGCAGCCTCGCGGCACCGGCGCTTTCACCGGGCGCGCTTTCCATCTGGCCGTTGCGCCGGCGGAAAAACAGGCGTGTAGTGCTTGGTCGCGCATTGTGCGCGCCAGAAAGAAGTGGGGAATCGCAATGAAAATTCATTCCATTTTGGCGGTCGGTATCCCGATCGTCACAGCACTAGGCCTGATCGCTCCGGCGCAGGCCGCATCCGGCGAGCGGCCGCCGCCGGTGCAGCTCGAAAAATCGCCCATATCGGCGAGCACGCTGCTGATCCGCGGCCTGAAGAACGGCACGATTCAGTTGCCGGCCTGGAGCCAGCACGCAGCAGCGGGATCGCATCCCGGCTTAAACTGCACCGGTCGTCACTGTGCCCTGCCCAATGTCGAAGGATCGGCGGGTGCTACGCAACCCGTCGACGAGACGCCGATCGCCGTTAATCCGCTCAATTCCAAGGAGCTGATCACCGGCGGTAACGACTACAACTGCACGAGCACAAGCTACCGCGGTTTCTGGACCTCCAAGGACGGCGGAACATCCTGGTCGGGCGGCTGTGGCATTGACGTCACCGGGCAGACCGGAGACGGCGATCCGGTGGTGGGCTATGACCTCAATGGCACTGTCTTTCAGGGCGGGATCGACAGCGGCGGCGTTTCCATCGCCAGTTCGACCAACAACGGCAAGACCTGGAATCCTGCGGTTACGTCCAATTCGCTGAGCGGCGCCTTCCCGGACAAGCCCTGGCTGGCGATCGATACCAACGCAAACAGCCCGAACAAGAACAACCTCTATGTCTCGAATACGATGTTCGGCGGCAGTTCCGGCAACGACTCTACGATCTACGTGTCGCACTCGACCGATGGCGGAGCGAAGTGGACTCTCGTGCAGGCGAGCCCGACGGCGAGCTGGCCCAACTACGTGAACCAGTTCAGCGATCTCACCATAGGCTCGGATGGAACGGTTTATCTGACCTATCTGAATTGCCCGGTCACCGGCAGCGCCGGCGACTGCGGCGGCACGCAGTCAACATTGTACATCCAAAAATCGACGGATGCCGGCAAGACATGGTCGACCCAGGTGGCGGTCGGCCAGGTAAACCTTGTACCCGACTTCTGCGGTTGCGGCTTCTACGGCAGCCTGCCCAATACTTACGAGCGCGTCAGCGAGGTTCCGGCCGTAGGGATCGACAACAGCGGCGGGGCCCGCAACGGCCAGCTCTATGTCGTCGCGTACAACTGGACAGGTTCCTTCATGCAGGTGCAGGTTACGTCTTCGACAGACGGCGGAAACACGTGGAGCACGCCGGTCCCGGTGGCGCCACGGAGTGACAAGCACGATCAGTTCTTCCCGTGGCTGAATGTGGACAGCAAAGGCAATGTCGGTGTCACCTGGCTCGACCGCCGCAACGACCCGAACAATGTGAACTACGAAGCCTTTGCCACCTGGTCCTCCGATGGCGGCGCGACTTTTCACGCGAACGTCGACATCGCAAGCACGCCGTCCAATCCGCTCAACGATGGCTTCGGCGGCGGCTTCATGGGCGATTACTCGGGCAATTCCTGGTTCGGTGCCAAGCTGTTTGCGTCCTGGACGGATACCCGCAACGGCACCTATTCGCAGGATGAGGTCGGCGGACTGAAGCGCTGACGTTTCGTCTGATTGAGCATATGCCGGCGTCCGCAAAAGCGGGCGCCGGTTTTTTTCAAATGCATTGCGGATGAATGCCGGTTTCACCTAATTTCCCCTCGGTGTCCGCGCCTTTGAGCGGCGAGGCGCGGACTGCGCGCGAATAACATCGTCAGGGGATCATGCGACGACGGATGGTAGCGGCCGCTCATTTGGCGTGCCTGTACGCGGTGGCCGCTTCGGCACAGACGGACCAGGAATCCGCACCGTCGCCGATCGAACAGGTCGTCGTGACCGCGACGCGCACGCCGGAAGCGAACGACCGGGTCCCCGCAGATATCTCCGTGATTTCCGGCAGCGAATTGCGCATGCGCGACGCCTGGGACATGCAGACGAGCCTCAGTCTCGTATCCGGCGTCGAAGCACCCGCAGGGGGTGATGCAGGACCGTCGAGCGCCGTGCCCTCGTTTTGGGGACTGCACGAGTTCGACGCCTTTCTTCTGGTCGTCGATCAGATTCCCTGGGGCGGCGCCTTCAACCCCGCGATCTCCACACTCGACCTGACCGATGTCGAGCGCATCGAGGTGTTGAAAGGCTCCGCACCGGTGATGTTCGGCGCCACCTCCTTCGTCGGCGTGGTGCAGGTGCTGCACTATCCGGCGGGGCAGTCTGCGCAGCAGATGGATCTCGCGGCGGGCAGCCATGGCTCGGCACGCGGCGATCTCTCCACCGTGCTGCCGGGTTCCGACGCGTTGCGGCAATCGCTGGCGGTTGACGGCCAGAGTCTCGGCTTCGCCGACAAGCGCGAAAATGTCGCCGACGGCCAGTTCCTTTATCGCGCCACCGACGACATGGGAGCGGGAACGCTTCGCTTCGATGCCGATCTCGCCTTCGTGCACGACGCGCCGCCGAGCCCCATTTTGCGCGTCGGTACGGGACTCGCGCCGCAGATTCCGCTCAACGCGAATTTCAATCCGGCGAACGCCGAGATCGGCGAGAACAAATACCAGGGCGACATCGGCTGGACGCAGCCGACCCGTCTGGGCACCTGGGACACGCTTCTTTCCTACGCCCATTCCGACATCGTGTACATCGCGGCGTTTCTTCATCCGGATCTGAGCGGCACGGCCGATACCCAGGATCAGCACCGGCTTGTCAACGACGGCTATGTCGACACGCACATCACGAATGAGGATTTCGATCACCTGACGCTCATCGCCGGCGCGGATCTGCTGTACGGCTTCGGCCACCAGGGCACGTTCAACGACAACAGCGCCTACACCGTGCCGCTCAACGGCTCCGTCGTGCCGCCGCCGACAACAGCACTCCCGGCGAACGAGATCGGCTCGGTGCACGACAGGCGCGTCTTCCTCGGCGAGTATCTGCAGGCGGACTGGGAGCCGGACGACAGGTTGGACGTGCTTGCCGGTTTTCGCCTGAACGAAACCTTCGAGCACCAGTACTCGACCGACGTTTTTCCGGCGCCGCCCGCGTCCTTCACCGGAATCCCCTCAAGCCGCAACCTTGTACGTCCCGCGGGCACCATTGGCGTGAGTTACAAACTCTGGCAGGAAGATGCCGCGGAGGCGGTGCTCTACGCCGATTACCGCAATGCCTTCAAACCGGCGGCGCAGGACTTCGGACCCGATTTTCAACCGACCGTGCTTCTGCCAGAAACCGCGCAAAGCTATGAAGCCGGGATCAAGGGCGCGCTCGCCGGCTCGCGCTTCAGCTACGATGCCGATGTGTTCCTGCAGAACTTCCAGAATCTCGTCGTGGCGCTTCCGACCGGCTTTCTCACCAACGCGGCGCACGAGCAGCTCAAGGGCGTCGAACTGGAGACGCGCTACACGCTCCTCCCGGATCTGTCGCTTGCCGCCAACCTCGCCTGGCACGACGACCGCTTCGGCCGGTATTTCTTCTTCAACGGCGTGAACAGCGTCGACGTCGCGGGCAACCAGCTCACGCTGTCGCCGCATATCCTGGCGTCCGGCGGGATCCTGTACACGCCCGATCACGGATTCAACGGCAGCTTTGTCGTCAATTATGCGGGACAGCGTTATCTCGACGAGGAGAACACGGCGCTGGTCGGCGGCTACGCGTCGGTTGCGGCAACGATCGGCTACCGCTTCGCCCGCTTCCTCGTTTCGCTGGAGGGCACCAACCTCACCAATGTGCGTCCGCCCGTCAGCGCCAGCGAATTCGGCAGCCAGTCGTTCTATCTGCTCAACGCGCGCATGTTCTGGCTCCGCCTCGGCTTTTCGCTGTAACCTGTTTGTCATTCACGCGAAAGCGGGGACGACACAATTGGTTCGGAGACGATACTCACGTCGCTCTCTATAGCGGAATCCGAACAGATATGAGTGTCCTTTCCCATTGTCATCATGCGCGAATGCGCATGATCCAGAAGAAATCTGGCATGCGTGTGAAGCGATCTTCAACTGGTCGGGATGCGCCGCTCCCCATCTGGATGCTGCGCATTCGCGCAGCATGACAACCATAGGTGATTCGATCCGAACGAATTCTGCTCTAGCCTGGCAAGTGAATGACGAACCAGGTCACAGCAACGATCGTCGTGCCGGCGACGAAAAGAGACACCCAGCCGAACGGCGAAAAGGGCCGTTCCTTTACGAGTCGTTGCGCGGTGAAGATCGCATCAGGGGCTCCTGCAACCGGCGCCTCGGACGTCAGTCGAAGAAGATCGCTTTCCCGCTTCAGGACCGGGAAGTTTGCCGGCACGGAATGGCTCCGTTCCTTTGGAAAACCCCGCCCGCCGTTGGGAAGCGGACGGGGCGGAGATCCATGAGACGCGAACGAGCCTAGCCGTGACGGGTAGCCGGCAAGTTAATGAATGCCTGCGTTTCCGTGTGCAATTTGCCGAAAATCCCCGGGCCTGCTTGCGATCGTCCTGTCTTCGGCAACCGGTACGCGCGTGTTCGCATTTCAGAAAGTAATGTGTCGGCGAAACAGGGAGCAAGGCGATGGCGAAACACGGTCTCGAACACAATGCGTGGGTGCTGATCTGCGACGGTGGCAAGGCCATTCTGGCAGAAAACGCCGGGGACGCGCAGGCGCCGAACCTCGAGGTGCGCGAAACCTTCGAACATCCCGATCCGCCGACACGTGAACAGGGTACCGACAAGCCCGGACGAATATTTGCGGGCATCGGCGAAGCGCGCTCGGCGACGGAGCCGACGGATTTTCACGCTCTTGCAGAAGAGAATTTCCTGCGCAAGGTCGCGAGCCGCGTCGAGCGCCTCGTTGGCGAGCGGCACATCCAGAACCTGATTGTCGTCGCCCCGCCCCGCGCCATCGGCGTTCTGCGGCGGAAATTTTCGCCGACCGTGCGCAACGTGCTCCGCCACGAAGTGGAAAAGGATTACGTTCACCTGCCGATGTACGAAGTCGAGCGCCACCTCTTGCAGCAGCTTCACGGGTGATGCGCACACATTCAGCCGGGATGGTCATCATGCGCAAATGCGCATAATCGACCCTTCCCCCAGTTTAACCGGGGGACCAAGCCCAGGGTGAGGAATCTCCTCATGCCGTGCCCGTCGAAGCATGGATGCTGCGCCTTCGCGCGAGCCATGACACTCAAAAAAGTCTGCGGCTATTCGCCTGTGCTCTTGGTCTTCGATTTTGAAAGCAGACCGATCAGCGCCTCGGCGGCGGCCGGAGCCCGCTCCTTGGCGCCGGAAATAAAGTACACGAACACGTCTCCCCGCTTCGTCCACGCCCGCGCGCGCCGTGCCCAGTCTTCGAGCTCGCGCGTGGTGTAGCCGGTCTTCACCGCTTTCTTGGTGTGCATCAGCCGCGCGTAGACAAAGTCCGCGGTCGGTTCGTCGATGGCCGGATGATCCTCGCTGTCGGCAAAGACGATGGCCGCGTTGTGCTTGAGTGCGAGATCATAAAACCTGGCATCCCGGAAGCTCTCGTGGCGTACTTCCAGGGCGTGCCTGAGCGGCACACCGCCCGCCTCGCGCGGCAGAAGCGCGAGAAAAGCCGCCATGTCGTCCGGCTCGAAGCGTTTCGTCGCCATGAACTGCCAATTGATGGGCCCGAGTTTGTCGCGCAGTTCCGCAAGGCCCTGGGTGGCAAATCTGGCAATCGAGTCGCCGGCGCCGGCAAGCTCGCGCCGGTTCGTGCAGAAGCGCGAGGCCTTGACCGAGAACACAAACCCGTTCGGCGTTTCCTCGCGCCACTTGATCCAGCTCGGCGGCTTGAAGCTCGAATAATAGGTGCCGTTGATTTCAATCGAAGTGAGGCGGCGGCTCGCGTATTCGAGCTCACGCTTTTGCGGCAGGTCTTCGGGATAAAAGAGGCCGCGCCAGGGTTCGTAGCTCCAGCCGCCGATGCCGATGCGGATTTTCCCCGCCATAAGGACATCAATGCCACAGCTTGGCGACCGAGAAAACGGCGCGTTCTATTGCGTGAGGAGGCCGTGGGAGGAAAGAGCCGCGGCAAGTCGCAGGAGCACCTTCAAAAGATGGCCGGTGACGCCGGCGGCCGAGACCAGCATCAGCGCAACGCCAAAGGCGATGATGCCGTATTCGATGCCCGTGACAGCGGACCGGTCGCTCAGGAACGTGAGGAGAGCCGTGCGCATATCGGGTTTGAAGCAAGCCGCGTGCCGGGCGCCGGAAGGACGGCCATCCGGTTCAAATTGAAACGGAAAGTGTAATTTGACGCGGGACTCCTTCGGATTGAATCAGCCTCACCCTTCGACACGCTCAGGGTGAGGCTTTTTACCCTCATCCTGAGCTTGTCGAAGGATGAGGGCGCATCCAAGATCCACTTCGGAAGGTTTCGGGTCGGACTGCGCCGCAAGCTTAGGGCCTCTACAGCCGAAAAAAATCCTCCCTCGCCAAGGCAGCGAGGGAGGATTGATGCATAAGCTTGCGCGGGCCTGCCCGCGCGCCTTAGTTGACGGTAACAGACACAGGCTGAGACGGAATCCCGTTCGCGATCACAACAAGCGTGCTTGCGCCCGTTTCCATGCCGGACGGCACATCGAAATTCGTGGAGACGGTCGCGCTGCCCGTTGCCACGCCCATGGTGCTGTGGTCATGCGTGCGGGCGTAGGACACGTGTTGCGAGGAATTGTTGGTGATCTGCACCAGCGGATAATTGGTCGAGGACTGATACTCGTCGCCCATTCCGCCCCCGGCCTGGGACAACCCGTTAAACTGCGTGCCGGAAATCTGATAGGTCTTGCCGCGGGTCACCGACGACGGATAGTTGGAAATTGTCGGCTGCCATTTCGATTTATACGTACCGGAGCTGGTAAAGACTTCGGAACCGCCAATCAGGATTTGGCCGTTTGGCAGGACCGTCATCAGCCCGTAGGCCCGCATCTGCGTGTCACCGAGCGTACTGCCATCCCAAGTGTACAATTCGCCGCTGTTCCCTTCGACCATCGCCTCGCCATTGGTCAAGAGCGTCGCGAAACTGTCGCCGGCCGCGTCGCCGTTCGGAAAATTCGGGCCGGCTGCCCAGCCCTGTCCGGGCGTGTAGATGGCCGTGTGGTTCGACGCACCGGTGTCAAACACGGTGCCGTCCGGCATCAAGACCGCCGGACCGACTTCGCCAGGCGGGTTATAACACTTGTTCTTCGGTGGATAGTTGAGGCAGCAGGTGCCGGAGCAGTCCGGCGCCTGGAGATTGACGATCGTGCTGCCAAGGCTTTTCCAGGCCTGGTTCGAGGGGACGTAGTCCTCGGATTGCGGATGATCCTTCACGTCAACCGTGAGAACGGAGCCGTCCGGCATCAACGTCCAGCCTTCCTCGGCGTCGAAGTCGTTCTTGCCGGCGTAACCCGCTGCCGTCCAGGTCATGGTGGAAGGATCGAGGAACATGCCCCTCTTGTGGAGCTTGTCGCCGAGAAAGAATGTGCCGTCCGGCAGCACGACGGAAGGTGAATCGCCGATATTCTTCCAGCCCGGCGGATGTCTTACCGGCTTCCAGGTCTGTTTGACGGGATCATAGATTGCGCCCAGGTTTGTCAGCGCGAATTGTCCGAAATTGTATTCGCCACCTTCGAACAGCACGCGTCCATCCGCGAGCACCTGCGAGGAAGCCGCCGAAGGCGAATAGCCCGACTGCAGGCTACCGACCTGTTTCCAGGTGCCGTTCACGTAGCTTCCGGAGTTGTCCGGGCTGAGCACGTAGAAATCGGAATTGTTATAGCCTTGGGCGAGAACCGTCCCGTCCGTCAGCAGAAACGTCATCTGCGCGCCATTCGGCGGCTGGTTCTTCAGTTGCGTGATCGAGTTTGCGGACGCAAGCCCAGGGAGCGCCGCAAACGTCGCGGCGAGGAGAATAGAACGAAGCATGGTGGACACCCTCTTGAGGCGTTTGTTTCGGCCACGGGGCCGGCAACGCTTAGGCGCACCATATCCGCGATCATTGCACGGCGCAAAAGGATTCCGGCGTTGTCGGGCGGGAACAAATCCGCGAGAGAATCTCCCGCCCGTCCAATATCGCAGGCGCTCACGCGCCCAACCCGAACGGTCATCCCGCGCAGGTTGCGCGGGATGAAAGGAGGAACACAGAAGAGAGTGTCTTAGTGCGGGATACGCTCAGCCAGAATCAGCCTCACCCTTCGACGGGCTCAGGGTGAGGCCGTTTTTTGATGCCTCATCCTGAGCTTGCCCGTCTACGCTAAAGCTTCGCCGGGTCGGTACGCTGAATGGTGTACGCCGGAGCCTTGGCGAAGGCGGGTCGAAGGATGAGGAGGGTGCTGCTTGAATTCATCATGTCTTAGTGCGGCTGCCCGGTCGAGTCCGGCTGCCCGCTCGACATCTGCCCATTCGACATCTGGCCGTTCGACATCGAACCTGAAGACATGGAGCCGCGGGGCGTCTTCTTCATTTTCGGCTTTGTGGCCGCGTGGCCGTTGGACATCGCGCCGGCCGACATCTGGCCATTCGACATCGATCCATTCGACATAGGTCCATTCGACATTTGGCTACCGGACATCTGGCCAGCGGACATCTGGCCCGTGGACGTTTGTGCATTGGACATCGAACCGTTGGACATGGTGTCCGAGACGCTCGGGCTCGAACCGCCGGATTGAGCGAGGCTTGCGCCTGCGAGCGCCACGCTCAAGGCCAAAGCGGCGCCGGTGATTGTGATGGTACGAAACATTGCCAACCTCCTTCTCGTTCGCCGCATCTCCCGCGGCTCACCTCTCATTCGCGAACAAACCGGGCAGCGTTACAGCGTGAAATGATTTTGTTTCCCGCCTGATCGGCAAGCTGGAATTGGACATGGAGATTCTGGCCGAGCCCGGCGAAGAGGGTTCCGACGGCTAGCGCGTGCTATGATCCTCCCAAAACGGGAGGAAGAGCTTGCCCAAAGATGATTATAGGGCATTTCACGCACTCGACCCGTTCTTCTCGGTCGTTATGGAAGGGCTGGCGAAATACGCGGATGGCGAACATTATTTCGATACGCTCGCCCATAATGTTCTGTTCGAATTTCGCTACAGGATGCCGGGTTGGCCGGCGTTGGTACAAGGTCGGGCAGACCTCATGTCGCTCTATTCGGGGTATGGCAACCGCATCATGCTCGAGCGTGGCGATGCCCTGGCCGTGCATCCTTCCCAGGATGGTGACGTCGTGACCCTGGAATACGAGGTTCACGGCAAGATGCTCAAGACCGGCGTCGCCTACGACAACAGATTTGTCTCGATCGCTTTTATTGAGAACCGCAAGATCGTTCGCTGGCACGACTATATGGATTCTCTGGCGGCTTGGACGGCGCTGACCGCCGGAGAAGGCTAACAATACAGATTCGGCGAATTAGGACGCCCACTCTTTCAAACTAGAACGACGCAAATGCCGACAGTACCATTCGAGAACGAAAATCCGCGCGAGACGATTAAATGCCCGCGTACCATTCATAGCCGCGATCTTCCCAGTAGCCGCCATACCCGCCGGCGATTTTGGAGAAGTCGTCGGTAATCTCGATCCGCTCGACATATTTTGCGTGTTTGTAGCCCAACTGGCGCTCCACGCGCAGGCGGAGCGGCGCGCCATGTGCGACATCGAGCGGTTTTCCGTTCAGGTTGTACGCGATCAACGTCTGGGGGTGCAGCGCATCGGCCAATCCGATGCTCTCGTAATATTGGCCCGGGCTCTGCTCGCCGCCTTTCGACGGTTCGCCTTCGAGATTGTCGGCACAATGAAAGACGGCGTACCGCGCGCCGACCTGAAGCCCGGCGGCTTTCAACAGCAGCGACAGCGGCACGCCCGTCCACTGGCCAATCGCGCTCCAGCCTTCCACGCAGTCGTGCCGCGTGATCTGGGTGCGCGGCGGCAGGTTGCGGATGTCCGCGACCGAAAGCGACAGTGGACGCGCCACCATGCCGTCGATGTTCAGGCGCCAATTGACGAAATTCTCCGCCACGTGGCGGTTGTATGCGTCGCCGCCGGGGTTGAGCGTGCCATTGGCCTTGAAGGTGGGCGAGATGTCGGCGACCGAATATTCGCGCGCAAGCTGACCCCCGGAGAGGAGCGCGCGCTGGTTGAGCCGCGTCCAGTTCTCGACCGTACGGAATACACGCCCGAAGGACGGGCTGAGCGTCAGCGAATTGACTTCGTAGACAAGAACACCGGCGCCGGCGAACCCCGCCGCAATGGCCGCACGGCGCGTGATTTCTGCCGGCGATGTCATCGCCTGTGCTCCGCCGGCACGACATAGCGGCCGGTCAGCATCGAACGCACCTCGTTGATGGGCCCGGCCAGAAGCACCTCGACGAGATGCACGAGGATGAACAGCACGATCAGGCTGGCGCAGATGAAATGAATGCTGCGCGCGGTCTGCCGCCCGCCGAAGACATCGAGCAGCCATGGAAAGAACGCATCGAACCCTGGCGACATGGTGAGCCCCGTCAGCACCATCAGCGCGATCACCAGGATGACGCCAAGATAGGCGAGCCGCTGCAGCACATTGTAGCGCCTGGCCGCCTCGCCGGTTGGATGCCTAAGGAGAATGTGATCAAGCACCGAGCGCGGAATGGATTTGAGGTCGGCGCGCGTCGGCCAGATATCCGTCTGGATGTGACGGGCGGCGAAGCTCCAGATCAGGTAAACGAGGCCGTTGATGGCAAGAATCCAGGCGAACAGAAAATGCCAATGCCTCGCGTCGGCGAGGTCCTGGAAACCGGGAATCGTCAGCCAGTTGGGCCACGCGCGCGCCGCATACTGGCCGTGCACCTTCGACCAGCCGAGGACGCCCGTGGTGTCGAAATCGGTGTGGCCGATCTCGGTGATCCCGCGCGTTCCCTTCGGCGTGTCGTAGGCGCCGATCGAGAAGAACGCGCGATCGGAATCGGCGCCGTATTTGCCCCAGTACAATCGTGGGTGGGCATTGAAGATGTTCAGACCGCTGCCGAGGAGAAACAGGATGCACAGCGCGTTGATCCAGTGCGTCAGCCGCACCGGCGCGCGATGGCGGTAAAAGCTCTGGCTGCCGGGCGCCAGGACCAAATCCGGATTGTCCACAGATACTTCTGACCCTGCCCTCAGTCCTAACGTTTCGTTAATTCGTATACGCGCATAGTTTCGTTACTCCGTTCCGCTGGCTGCCGCGTGGCCGTGCAATCAGCCCGTTCGGCGAACGGAACGGCTTACAGGCGGCCGCGTTTGCGTTGAACGGCAGCCTCGCCGGAAAGGAACGGTGCCGACATGGCTCAATCGATCGATTCGCTTGCACCCGAGGACCGCATCACCCATTACCGCGTCATTGCTGCGGAAGTCCAATATCTTGCGAGCGAGGCGCAATTCGAGGAGGTGCGGGAGCAGTTTCTTGAACTCGCACGATCCTGGCGCTCTATCGCCGACAATATGTCGCAAGGCCTTGTCGAGCGCGACCACGCACCCGCACCTGCATCACAGAGCCGGCACGCCGCTTAAGCCGCGCGCAGCAAACGCGTTTTCTTCCCGCGGAAGGTCGGGACGCGAAATCCTGTCCCGCGATACGTTCACATTGTAACGTTCGCACGGCTTCACGCGAAGGTGATTGAGGCAGGTGCGAACGCCGGAACCTGAGTTGAAGGCGCTGATGCTGGCATCGCTTGCCGGCGACGCCGCCGCTTACCGCACGCTGCTGGAAACTCTTGAACGCGAGCTTGGCAGCTTTTTCCGTCGCCGGCTTGCGGGCGATGCTGCGGAGGCGCCGGATCTCGTGCAGGAAACCCTTATCGCCATCCACACGCGCCGCGGCACCTACGATACGAGCCAGCCCTTTGCCGGCTGGGCCTACGCGATCGCGCGTCACAAGCTGGTGGATCATTTCCGCCGCCGCGGCCGCGCCGCATCCGTACCCCTCGACGAAGGGGTCGCGCTTTTTGCCGCCGACGACATTAGGGGCGCGGACGCCCGCCACGACCTCGAAAACGCGCTGGCGCGCCTGCCACCCGCGACGCAATCGCTGATCCGCGACATCAAGCTCCGGGAGCTTTCGCATGCCGAAGCCGCACGGCTGCGCGGGATGTCCGAAACGGCGGCAAAAGTCGCGGCACATCGCGGCATGAAAAAGCTTGCAACGCTTTTGCGTCCTCAGAAGGGCTCACGCCCGTGAGCGATCTCGCGCGGCAGTTGTCCGACGGACTTGCGCCGGTTTCGCCATCCTTCGTGTCGCGGCGCCTCCTCGTTGGATTGGGAGCGGGCGCGCTCGTCTCCATTGCCTTTGTGCTCGCGGTGCTTGGCGTGCGGCCGGACCTCGTGCCTGCGATGGGCACGGGAATGTTCTGGGCGAAACTCGCTTACCCGTTTGCGCTCGCCCTGATCGCCGGCCTCGCCGCCGAGCGGCTCGGAAGGCCGGCCGCCAGCGCGCGCGGGCGCCTCGTCTGGCTCGCAGTACCGTTCCTCGCCGTCGCCGCGCTTGGAGCTGTACAATTTCTCGCCGCAGCACCCCATTTGCGCCAAACCCTGGTGATGGGGGAGTCGGCGCGCGTCTGCCCGTTTCTTGTGCTCGCCTCGTCACTGGCACCCTTCGCCGGTCTTGTCTGGGCGATGCGCGGCCTTGCGCCAACCCGGTTGGGTGAAACCGGTGCCGTGATCGGGCTCGCGGCCGGCGGCGCCGGCGCCTTCGCCTATGCCTGGCACTGCACCGAATCGGGCGGAGCGTTTCTCGCGCTCTGGTACACGGCGGGCATTCTCGCCGCCGCCGCGCTCGGCGCCCTTCTCGGTCCTTACCTCCTGCGCTGGAAATAGACTGTACAATTGGGGACAGGATATAATCGACTACCCGATTTGCTCCGCCGGAAAACGGCACGGCGCTGTCGCCTAGGCGACATCAGAATGTGAGGCTTCGCCCTGCTGCTCCCGCGAAGCAAAGTGTGGTAGATTTCGTCCCTCACGGTTCGTTCGGGGCGAACGTTGATGAACGGCGGTTTGCGGGTGCGCGGGGGCGCGCAGCCTTCGGATAATGTTTGGTCGAAAGAGCGGGCCGAAGCGCTGCTCTCGGAGGGATACTGGTTTGGTGAGCTGCCGCCGGAATTGCGGCGGACGATTATCGACCGCTCCGAAATCCGCACGTTCAGGCGCAACAATCCGCTCTACCGCATCGGCGATGCCGTCGACGGCATGTACGCCGCACTCGAGGGCGACCTGCGCGCCTACCTCTATGGGGACGAAAAGCAGCGCATTCTTCTGCGGCTGATTGGACCGACCGGCTGGTTCGGCGATTTTCATCTCATCGACAATTATCCCACCCGCACCTTCGAGATTCGCGCGCACTCCGATTGCGCGACGCTGTTCCTGGGTAAGAAAGATTTTCACGAGATTGCCGACGCCTCGCTCGAAAACTACAAGCATTTCATCAAGCTCGCCTGCATTCAGCAGCGTTTCCTCGTGCGCCTCGCCGTGGAAGCGCGTTCGGACGCGCAGCGCAAGGCGGCGCGCGCTCTGATTCGCGTCGCCAAGATGCACGGGCGCGATACCGGCGCGGGGATCGAACTTACGATCAACCTCACCCAGTCCGATCTCGCCTCGCTGATCGGCGTCTCGCGGCAATATGTGAACGAGCTGATTGCCGGCTGGAACGAGGACGGGTTCGTCCATTGGCGGGGAAATTCCGTGGCGGTCGTGTTTATCAACGAGCTGAAGACGCTGCTCTCGCCGCTCGATCAATGGATGCTGGAATCCGAAGGCTGGGTCTAATCTCGTTCTGCTCCCCGCCGTGCTGCCGCGCGGGAGAGGAAAAATTCAACTGTCCCGCCCGAATTCCACGCTGGCCAGCGCGGCGCCGAGAAGGGCCGCGTCGTCGTTCAGGATCAGACGCGTGGGAATAGCCTGGACGTAGTGGCTAAGGCGGCCCTTGTCCTCGAAGCGTGCGCGAAACCGCGATGCGCGCAACACGTTTTCGATTTTCTTGGCGATGCCGCCGGCAATGTACACGCCGCCACGCGCGCCGTGGGCCAGTGCGAAATCGCCGGCGACCGAGCCGAAGATGGCGCAAAACATCCCGAGTGCCGAGCGGCAGGTCGCATCGCCCGCACCGGCACTTTCGACGATTTCGGCGGCGGAAACGGAACTGACCTTCTGTCCCTCCATCTCTTGCAGCGCCTCGTGAATGTTTGCGAGCCCGGGCCCCGACAGGACGCGCTCGACCGAGATTCGGCCGAAGCGGCGCTCGAGCGCGACCAGAACGGCGATCTCCGCCTCGCCTTGCGGCGCGAAACCGGTGTGCCCTCCTTCCGTCGCCACCGGCACGGCTACCTGCCGGTAGCGCGCAAGGCAGGACACGCCGAAGCCGGTCCCCGCACCGACAACGGTGATCGGCTCTTCCGCCATGCCTTCGATCTCGGGACCAATGGCATGAAGGTCGTCCGGATGGAGCGCCGATACGCAAAAGCTCACGGCGGCGAAATCATTGATCAGCAGCGCGCGCGAAAAGCCGAGCCTGTGCAGATTCTCTTCCGACGCGTGCCAGTCGCGATTGGTGAAATCGACGCGTCCTCGCGTCACCGGGCCGGCAACACCGATCGCCGCCGCCCGCGGCTTCGTATCCGTGCCGATATGGGCGACGTACGCTTCGAGTGCCGCCTCGAAGGTTTCGAATTGATCCGCCGGAAGATCAAGCCTCACCTCGGCGCGGAGCGGCTTCACCTGCGGATCGACGACGGCAAACCGCGCATGCGTGCCTCCGACATCGCCGACAAGGACCGGGCAATTCCCGCTCACGGGGCGATTTCCCGCTCGTCGAGATGCACATCGATCTCCGGCCCGAGATCCGCCGACGACGTCCCAACCCGCACCGCATAATCGTCATTATCGATGTGCCAGCAGGGGCATTCGATGTCGAAATCCGCAATAAGCCGCGGATCGGCGGTAATCGCGATGCGTCGCGTTTGGCCCGGTTTCAGATCGACTTTGCTGAAGCCGATCAGGCGAAGCATCTCCGGTTCGGTGTCTCCGGGCGGCGCGGCGTAGGCCTGTACGGTTTCCTCGCCTTCCACGACGCCGTCATTGGTAACATCGGCGGTGACGGCAATCGTGCTCCCGCCCTGCGTCGTAACGTTGCCGACGTGAAACGTCGTGTAGGAGAGGCCGTATCCAAACGGAAAAAGCGGCGTTTCCTGCTTGCGCGCAAACCAGCGGTAGCCGGCATCCGAACCCTCGATGGAATAATCCACGTCGAACGGCGCGTCGCCCATGTTCCAACCCGGCAGTTGAGGTCTCGGCAGCTGATTTTCGTTTGCGGGAAAGGTGATCGGAAGCTTCCCTGACGGATTGACGTCGCCGAAGAGAACGCGTGCGATCGCATTGGCGCCCCGGTTGCCGGCATACCAGGCTTCGACGACGGCCGGCACGCTGGCGAGCCACGGCATCACGACGGGCCCGCCCGTCTCGAGCACGACGATGGTGTGCGGATTGGCCGCTGCCACGGCCTCGATCAGCGCATTCTGCGTTCCGAGCGACAGGCTCGGTACGTCGTGTCCTTCCGACATCCATTGTTTCGCAAAAACGACTGCCACATCGGCGCTGCGCGCGCTTTGCGCCGCGTGCGCCGCGTTCTCGCCGTTGTCGAATATGATGCGGGCCTGGTGCGCTTCGCCGGCGATCGCGGCGACCGGCGAGGGCGGATCGTACACCTGCCCTTCCGTCGGCATGGCGCGCGCGCCGCCTGGAAGCACGACGACGGCGCCGCCGACCGGGAATTCCAGCGACTTTGCGTAGCCGATCGGGATCACCTGCGAGGAGCCGCCGCCGGAGAGAACGCCGAGATCGGCATGCGATCCGATCACCGCAACCGATCCGATCTGTTTGGTAAGCGGAAGCGCGCCATTCTCGTTCTTGAGGAGCACGATCGCTTCCTCGGCCTCCTGCTGTGCGATCGCAAGATGCGCGGATACATCGGACTTCTGCACGCGCGCCGGTTCGTCCATCAGCCCTTTCGCGAACATCTCGCGCAGGATCCGGTGCACCATATCGTGCAGGCGTTCGGGAGCGAGCTCGCCATTGGCAACCGCTTCGGCAAGCGGCGTACCGAAATACTCCTTGTGGTCGAAGCCGCTCGCAGACTCCTGGTCCAGGCCCGCTTCGGCCGCAGGCACGGTCGAATGCACCGCGCCCCAATCCGACAGCACCCATCCCGGAAAATGCCAGTCAGTTTTCAGCACCTTGTTCAGGAGAAAATCATTCTCACAGGAATAGGTACCGTTGACGCGGTTGTACGCGCACATCACGGCACCAGGGGCGCCGCCCTCGACCGCAAGCTCGAACGCCAAGAGGTCGGATTCGCGTGCCGCCGCCTCGCCGATATTGGCGCTAAACTGGAAGCGGCCGGTTTCCTGATCATTCAAGGCAAAATGCTTTACGGTGGAAATCACATGCGCGCTCTCGACGCCGGCCACTTCGGCGCCCGACATGGTTCCGGCAAGGAGCGGATCTTCGCCGACGTATTCGAATGTGCGCCCGCCGCGTGGATCGCGCGCGAGGTTCATTGCGCCCGCAAGCACGACGTTGAAGGCGCGATCGCGCGCTTCATTGCCGACGACGCTGCCCGCCTCGAAGGCAAGCGACGGATTCCACGTCGCCGCCATTGCAAGGCCGGAGGTGAGCGCGGTTGCTTCATCGTTGGGGCGGACGCGGCCGCTGTCGGCGATGCCGACGCCGGCGTCGGTTTCAACGAGGGGCGGAATGCCGAGGCGCGGAATGCCCGGAACAAACCCGGCGGTGTTGCGCAGTTGCGGCTGGAACTCCTTTGGTGCGCCTTTGGCAAAAATGCTGCCGCCTTTTACGCCGAAAAAGCCGTGCACCAGCTGAAGCTCTTCGTCCTGCGTCAGCTGCGCGTCGAGCAGGTCTGCGCGGGCATCCGGCGCCAGCTCGGGATCCATCCATGACCGTGCCGGATCAAAAGCTGCCGCGTGCGCCTGCGTCACGAGCCCCACCACGAAAATCGGAACAGCCAATCGATTCACCCGATTGCGCGGCACGGGAACTCGCCGAACGCGTCTCATCTTCAAGTTTTCCTTATGGTAAACGTCGTGTCCGTGGGAACTCTTTGCCCAAGAATTGCCTTTAAGCAATCATAGGACCGGCTGACACAGCCCGTGGGGGAACGACCATGAAATTCGTCATCAGCTTTTTCGCTGCCGCATTGCTGGCGATCGCGCCCGCTGCGGCCCAGCCATCCGGCGGGGGCCAACCCCATCCGGCGGCGCATGCGCCGGCGATGCACGCCGCCGCCCCGGGCATGCACGCGCCTGCCATGCACGCCATGCGTCCCGCGACGCATCCGCATGTCGCCGCGCATCATGCGGTTTATCACCACGCCAGCGTGCATCACGCCGTGCATCACGTCGCCCTGCACCATCATCATGCCGTCGTTCACGCCCGCCACGCCGTACACCACGTTGCGCGCGCGACATCGCGCGCCGGCGTTCACCGCGCGTCCGCGGCCGCCGTCGCCAAACTCCGCAAGAATGTTATCGCGGTGCACCGCTTCCATGCCGGACCTTATCGCGCGCCGCCGGGATGGCATTACCGCCGCTGGGTGTTCGGCGAACGCCTGCCCGGGATCTATTTTTCGCCCGCATTCTGGATCACCGATTTCCTGGCTTTTGATCTTTTCCCGCCGCCAGACGGCTATGTGTGGGTGCGCTACGGACCCGACGCGCTCCTGATCGACCGGTATACCGGCGAAGTCATCCAGGTCGATTACGGCGTATTCTACTGAGTGACCGTTCTCGTTTTTCCTCCCCCGCGCGAGCGCATGCGAGCGTGGGGGGAGGAAAGTTCCTGTAGCGCGCGCGTGATGTTCTACGCCGCAGCCACGGCCTCGAGAAGCACGGCGCCGACTGCCTCCTGTACGGGCTTGTCGGAACGCGCGCGCTTGAGGGCATCGGCGAATTCCTTGAGCGCGCCCGCTTCGAACGCAGTCACCACCGCCGGATGCACATAGCTTTTGCGGCAGATCGCCGGCGTGTTCTCAAGCTTCCGCGCCGCGCTTCTGATCGCCTCCAGAATCTGCTTTTTGCGGCCGCGCGGAGTTTCCGCCGGTTCGATCGCGGCGAGTGTTTCCATCGCTTCTGCGGTGGCACAGAGCGTGCGAAAATCCTTGAGCGAAATCGGGCAGTCCGCGATCTCTTTCAAACACGCGTTGGCATCCGGCGCCGAGAGCGCGCGCACCGTTCCATCCTCGCTGCGATACTGGAATAGGCGCAAGCCCGGAATTTCGCGAAGGCGCGAGATCGCCGCGCAGAGTTTCGCGTCAACGATCGTCTTCCTTACGGGTTTTCCCCCTTTGGCACGAAAGCTCAGCACGACGGTGTCGCCGCCGTTGGTTCGCACGTTCGATTTGAGGAGTGTCGCTGCGCCGCGCGTGCGGTGCAGCCGCGCATATTCCTCGCTGCCGGAACGGATGGCGGAAGCCGCAATCAGTTCGATCATCGCGGCAAGCGCAAATTCACGCGTTACCGTTTTCTCGTTCAGCCGCGCCTGAAGCGCGCGGCGTATTTTCGGCAATACTTCGACAAGGCCGATCAGCCGCTGCGCCTTGCGGATGTCGCGGATCTTCTCCCAATCGGGATGATAGCGATATTGCAGACGTCCCGCCGCATCGCGTCCGATCGCCTGCAGATGCGCTCTCGGGTTGCTCGCATAGCGCACGTCCTCATAGGCGGGCGGGACTGCGAGTTTGTTAAGCCGACTGACGATACGCGGGTCCTTGATGCGGCGGCGGCGCGCGTTGGTGTACACCCAGCCTTCGCCTTCGCGCATCCGCCGGATGGTCAGCGCGTCCGGTTTTACGATGTGAAGTCCGAGCTTCTTCGCGAGATAGCCTGGCGAGGCGAGTTTCATCCGCGCGGTCGCCGGAGGTTCCGCCCTTCGGCCGTGTTGTCGCGCGGAGGATGCGGCTCGCTTGGTTTTGCTCCCTCGGCCGTACGGTCGCGCGCCTTCGGCAGGCCCCCATAGAGCCCGTCGCGGTTGCGGTCGAAATCGGCGCTGCGTGTCTTTTTGCCGCGCGCCGGCGGGATCACCTTCTCGTCAAGACCTTTCGCCATCGAAAATTTCCTTTCAGCTGCAAAGGATAAGCGTCGCGCCGGCGTCCTCGTTCCCAGGCGACTTTCCTCGCCCACGGGCGGAACAGCTCCGGTTATCACTCGTTAATTTTGGCGTTGTCCAAAACACCGACCGCGCCAAGACGTTTGCTCGCCCGCGTACAGCGTGGGGGAGCCGGTGCGAAGCACCGGAGGGCGCATGGTCAGGCCGCAGCGCTGCGTGCCTCCTCGGCTGCTTCGGCCTTAACGCCCGAACGTCTGCGTCCGATGGAAGCGCGCCTTGTGACGGAACTGCCGAAGCACGGCAGCTGGCAGTACGAACCCAAATGGGACGGCTTTCGCTGTCTTGCGTTTCGAGAGCGTCAGCGCGTCGAGCTGCGCGCGAAATCGGGAAAGCCGCTCGGCCGCTATTTTCCGGAGATCGTGCGAGCGCTCGCCGAAATTCCGGCTCAAACGTTCGTTGTGGACGGCGAACTTCTGATCCCGTCGGGAGACACGCTCTCTTTCGATGCACTGCAGATGCGGCTCCATCCCGCGCAAAGCCGCATCGACAGACTCGCGCGCGAGACACCGGCGCTTCTCATGCTGTTCGACATTTTGCAGGGTGAAGACGGAAAGTCCCTTCTGGGCCGGCCATTGTCAGAACGGCGACGGGCGCTGGAACAATTCTTTTCGCAACTGCAATCGCCCGAGCGTCTGCGCCTTTCGCCGTACACCCGGCGTACCGGGGAGGCGAAAAAATGGCTCGCACGCGCGGGTGGCGGCGCGCTCGACGGCGTGATCGCAAAACCACTCGATCAACCCTATGAAGCCGGCGAACGCGCGATGCTGAAGATCAAATGCCTGCGCAGCGCCGATTGCGTCGTCGGCGGTTTCCGTTACGCAACCGGCAGCCGCGATATCGGCTCGCTCCTGCTCGGTTTGTACAATGAGGAAGGCAGGCTCGATCATGTCGGTTTCACCTCCGCGATCTCGAATCGCGATCAGGCCGCGCTCAAGAAGAAGCTCGCGCCGCTCATCGGCGGCAGCGGCTTTACCGGCGATGCACCGGGCGGCCCGAGCCGCTGGTCGACCGAGCGGAGCGGCGAATGGGTGCCGTTGAGACCAAAACTCGTGGCGGAAGTGCGATACGATCACGTGACAGGAAAACGCTTTCGTCACGGCACCGGATTTCTGCGCTGGCGGCCCGACAAACACCCCGAACAATGTACCTTCGATCAGCTCGCCAAGGAAGCGCGTCCTGGAAAACTATTGCAGCAGATTCTCGCATGATGGCCAAAACATCGTGTCAAGCAATCTCAAGCGGAGCCGCGAGAAAAAACGCCAACGCGGAAAGGCTCAGAAAAAGCCTGGCGTCCTGGCGGTCAAACCCTGTGGCTTCGCGCGAATGCTTTCCGTCGCCGGGGAACGAGGCCCAAGACAGCGCCGTTCTCAAAGAGACCAACTTCCGGAGATTTCGCAAATGAGCAGCCAGGCGCAAAGGAAACAGCCGCCGCAGGAGCAGGAACGCCAACCCGGTCGCGAATCCGCGATGCGGCCCAGACCGCAGTTCCTTCCGCGTTTTCCTGGCGCGGGAAAACTGAATAACAAGGTCGCGCTCCTCACCGGCGGCGATTCCGGGATCGGCCGTTCCGCCGCTGTACACATGGCGCGCGAAGGGGCGAATATCGCCATCGTCTATCTAGAGGAAAACGAAGACGCGCGCGAGACGCAGCGTTACGTCGAAGCCGAAGGGCGCCAATGCCTCGTCATCAGCGGCGACGTGTCCAAGGAGGAATTCTGCAAAGAAGCCGTGGACAGGACAGTCGAAGCCTTCGGGCGGCTGGATGTGCTCGTGAACAACGCGGCCGAACAGCACATGAAAGGCGGTCGAGGACCGCTCGATATTCCGCAGGCACAGCTGCAGCAGACTTTCCAGACCAACATCTTCGGCTATTTCTACATGGCGAAAGCGGCGCTCGCACATCTGAAGGAAGGGGGCGCGATCGTGAACACCACGTCGGTGACCGCCTACAAGGGCAACAAGGATCTGCTCGACTATTCCGCCACCAAAGGCGCTATCGTGGCCTTCACGCGATCGCTTGCGCTGGCGCTGGTGGAGAAAGGCATTCGGGTCAATGCCGTTGCCCCGGGCCCCATCTGGACACCGCTCATTCCCGCCTCCTACGACGAAGAGAAAACCGCCAAGCACGGTTCGAGCGTGCCGATGAAGCGCGCCGGCCAGCCGAACGAAGTGGCGCCGTGTTTTGTCTTCCTCGCCTGCGACGAATCTTCGTACATGACGGGCCAGGTGCTCCACCCCAACGGCGGGACCGTGGTGAATTCGTAGCCGCGCCGTTCTTCGCTACCCTTCGTTCCCCACGCTGGCGACAGTCGGGGGAACGCATGTTAGGTGAATCCGTTCTCCGAACGGCGGGAGGACGGGTATGCGAGTCGGGCCGCCGCTGATTCCTTTAGCGGCAACAATCCTCTGCGGATGCTCCAGTTGGCAATCGGCGCTCGACCCGCACAGCGCCGAGGCCGGTCATCTTGCCGACCTGTTTTGGTTCTTCACCGCCGTCTGCGCGGCGATCTGGATTCTGGTCACCGCTTCGCTCCTCCATCTCGGCCTGCGCCGGCGACGGGATGGCGATATTCCGCGGGAGGATTCGCCAGAGGAAAGGCGCCGCAAGATGCTGATCGTCGGCGCGCTGGTAGCGCTCACGGCCGTCATTCTCGCGATTTTCTCCTTCGCAAGTTTCTACGCTACGCGGGGATTTGCCTGGGCGAACCAGACCGCGCTCACGATCAAGGTGAAAGGAAACCAGTGGTGGTGGCCGATTCAGTACGAGAGCCGTGACGTTACGCAGATCTTCGACACCGCCAACGAGATCCACATTCCGGTGAAACGGCCGGTTACGTTCGATCTGGAAGCCTCGGACGTGATCCACAGCCTCTGGATCCCGGATCTGATGGGCAAACAGGATTTGATCCCGGGCCGCAACAACACACTCACCGTCGAAGCGGACCGTGCCGGACTCTATCGCGCACAGTGCGCCGAGTATTGCGGTCTGCAGCACGCGCATATGGCGTTGTACGTGTTTGCCGAACCCGAAAAGCAGTTCGAGGCCTGGCGCGGCCACCAGCTCGCACCGGCAAGACCTCCCGCGAGCGGCAAAGCGTGGCAAGGCTATCGTGTTTTTCTCGCCGCCTGCGCCGGTTGCCATACGGTTCGCGGCACCGACGCCGGCGGACAGCTGGGGCCGGATCTTACGCATTTCGGCAGCCGTGCCGCCATCGCCGCGGGCGAATTGCACAACACGCAAGACAATCTTTCGAACTGGCTTGCCGATCCGCAGTCGATCAAGCCCGGCAATTACATGCCGCGGGTGCCGCTCAGCGACGGCGACCGTGCGGCGGTTGTCGCGTATCTCCAGGGATTGAAATGAGCGCGGCTGCGGAACCGCTGCGCGATAGTGCGCTCGACGATGCCGCGTTGCAATCACGACTTGCACAGATCTGGGGAACCGCTCCGGGATTCTGGGGCTGGTTGACGACTGTCGACCACAAGCTGATCGGCCGGCGCTATATCATCACGGCGCTCTGCTTTCTCGTTCTGGGAGGACTCGCGGCGCTGGTTATGCGTCTCCAGCTCGGCCGCCCCGACAATACGCTGATCGGTCCCGACCTGTACGATCAGCTCTTCACCATGCACGGCGCGACGATGATGTTTCTTTTCGCGGTGCCTGTGCTCGAAACCATTCCCGTCTATTTGGTGCCGCTGATGATAGGCACGCGCAATGTCGCTTTCCCGCGCCTGAACGCCTTCAGCTACTGGGTGTACCTGTTCGGCGGCGTGATGTTGTGGGTTGCGTTCTTCTTCAATAGCGGGCCCGACGCCGGCTGGTTCACCTATGTGCCGCTCGCCAGCCAGGAATACGACGTCGGGAACCGTTCGAGCATCTGGGCGCAGATGATCACCTACACCGAACTTTCCGGGCTGGCCGTTGCGGTCGAGATCATCGTCACCGTTTTCAAGATGCGTGCTCCCGGCATGACTCTGGACCGCATTCCGCTCTTTGTATGGGCGGCGCTCGTCACCGCCTTCATGGTGCTTTTCGCCATGCCCGCCGTCATGGTGTGCAGCACCATGCTCATGCTCGATCCCCTGCTCGGCTTCCGGTTTTTCGACTGGAAGAACGGCGGTGACGTTCTCCTGTGGCAGCACCTCTTCTGGTTCTTCGGCCACCCCGAGGTCTATTTCATCTTCATTCCGGCAACCGGAATCGTCTCCGCGATCATTCCCGCTTTCGCGCAGCGGAAGATGTTCGGCTATCCGGCCATCGTGCTCGCCCTCATCGCGACGGGATTTCTCTCCTTCGGATTATGGGTACACCACATGTTCGTGACGGGATTGCCGAGGCTCGGCGAAAGTTTCTTTACCGCGTCCAGCATGGCGGTATCGGTACCCGCTGGCGTACAGATTTTCTGCTGGATCGCCACGCTGTGGGGAGGCGCGCTCCGCTGGCGGACACCGCTCCTCTTCGTCCTCGGCTTCATCGTCAATTTCGTCATCGGCGGGTTGACCGGCGTGATGGTCGCCTCCGTGCCGATCGATACCCAGGTCCACGATACCTATTTCGTCGTGGCGCACCTCCATTATGTGCTGATCGGCGGCGGTGTTTTTCCGCTCCTCGCCGGCATCTATTACTGGTTTCCCAAACTGTACGGGCGGATGCTCGACGAGACGCTCGGCCGCTGGAATTTCTGGCTGGCGATGCTCGGTTTCAATCTCGCCTTTTTCCCCATGCACATCCTCGGGCTGATGGGGATGCCGCGGCGCGTGTACACCTATCAGGCCGAGATGGGCTGGGGCGGGCTGAACCTTCTTTCCACCATCGGCGCTTTCATCTTCTTCGCAAGCTTTGTTGTGCTGCTCGCCAATATGGTCAGAAGTCTCCGCCGCGGCGAGACCGCGCCGGACAATCCGTGGAATGCGGGCACGCTCGAATGGGCGACGTCCTCTCCCCCGCCGCCGCAGAATTTTTCGCGCATTCCCGTGGTCACGGACGTCGAGCCCTTGTGGGACAATCCGCAGTCGCTTCCCACGGTGGACGGTCTGCGCGCGGATCGGCGCGAGCTCATCGTCTCGACGCTCGTCGATGCCGAACCGAGCGTTCGCGAAAGTTCGCCGCTTCCGTCCATCTGGCCGTTTGCCGCAGCGATGGTGACGAGCCTCACGCTGTTCGGCTCCGTCTTCACGGCGCGGGCGATCGAATGGGGCGCGATCCCCATCGCCATTGTCTTCATCGGCTGGTTCTGGCCGAAAGGCGCCAGGGAGGAGGAGTCGTGAAGACGCACACGGTCGGGAGCGTCGCCGATCTTCCGACCACAGGTTTTGATTCGGCCGCGCTCACCTGGTGGGGCACGCTTGCTTTCATGAGCCTTGAAGGCTCGGGCTTCATCCTCGCGGCCGGAGCCTATCTCTATCTGATGGCCGTCAATCCGCCCTGGCCGTACCACTCGCCGCTGCCGAATTATTGGCCCGGCACGATCGTCGCGCTTCTTCTTCTTGCGAGCCTGCCCCTCAATCACCTGACCGCAAAATGGGCGCGAGCGCGCGATCTCGCGAAAGTGCAGTTCGGGCTCGTCGGCATGTCGCTGTTCGGCATCGCGCCCTTGATTGTGCGCTGGTTCGAGTTTCCGGCGCTGAACATCCGCTGGGATGCCAATGCGTACGGCTCCGCCGTATGGTTCCTGCTGGGGCTGCACGCGACGCATCTGGTAACCGATGTCGGCGATACGCTCGTGCTCGCCGCGCTCATGTTCACCCGTCACGCCAACAACGGAAGGCGCTTCGGTGATGTGACGGACAACGCATTCTACTGGGATTTCGTGGTGCTCACCTGGCTGCCGATCTACGCCCTCATCTACTGGGTGCCGAGGATCGCATGAAGCCGGCACGCGTCACCGCCCATCTCGCCGGCGCCGGCCTCTTTGCCGGCGGGATCGCCTGGGCTCTCCATCAGCAGCTCCAATATGTGCTCGCCGCGATGTTTTGCGGACATTCCCGCCCCTCGCCGCTGTGGAGCGTCAGCGTTGCGGCCGTGGTGATTGTTGCTGTCGGTGCCGCGCTGTCGTGGCTCGCGGTGCGCAGCTTTGCCGCGGAGAAAGAGGCCGAGGCGGAGGACGCTTTCCGGGCCCGCAGATTCGTTGCCAAGGTTGCCATCATGGGAGCCCTTCTGTTTCTGTTCGCGATCATGCTCCAGGCCGCTGCCATCTTTTATCTCCCGTTGTGCACAGGATGAGCGCGCCTCCCGAACTCGGCTGGGAATTCGATCCTTTCGTCGTCGTACCACTCGCACTCGCGGCCGCGCTTTATGGGCGGGGCGCCCATCTCCTGTGGAAGCGCGCCGGCTTCGGCCGCGGCGTTACGCACGCGCAGGCGCTTTCCTTCGCCGCGGGATGGCTGGCACTGGTTGTCGCCCTCGTTTCGCCCTTGCACGAATTGGGCGAGCATCTCTTCGTCGCCCACATGACGGAACACGAGCTCCTGATGGCGGTCGCGGCACCCTTGCTGGCGCTGTCGCGCCCGCTCGGCACGTTTCTCTGCGCGCTTCCGCGCAGCTGGCGGCTTTCACTGATCGACGCCGCCGGATCACGCATCGTACAGCCGGTCTGGCGGACTCTGATGATGCCTCTCGTCGCCACCGTCGTGCACGGCATCGCGATCTGGATCTGGCATGTGCCGTCGCTGCTCGACGCGACGCTGGTGAGCGAAAATCTGCACCGACTGCAGCACATCAGCTTTCTGGTCACCGCGCTCGTTTTCTGGTGGGCGATTCTGCGCCGCCCCAAACAAGACTACGGCCTGGGCGCCATGCATGTGTTTGCGACAATGGTGCACACGAGTCTGCTGGGCGCGCTGCTGACGCTGGCGCCGCGCGTGTTCTATCCCCTGCAGACGGCCGATGCGCCGCTCTTCGGTCTCACGCCGCTCGAAGATCAGCAGCTCGCCGGATTGTTCATGTGGGTGCCCGGCGGCGCGATCTATCTCGCGGCCGGGCTGGCGCTCGCCGCAGCGTGGCTCGCCAGCCCCAAACCGGCAATTCGGGACAGGAAATCGATTCACCCACTTCCCGCGACCCTGGACCCGGCAAAACCGGCGCCGCCGCTCGCGGAAACCGGGTAACGGATGAACTGTCCCGAATTGTAATGTCGGGAACCAGAGCCCGCGTCCGGCTATTGCATCATTTGCCATGACGGAAGTTGCCGACCGGTTCAGCCGACAGGTGCACGCGTGCATGGAAGCGCTCGCGCGCTGCCATGCCACCTGTCTGTCGACGGTGATGACGCACTGCTTCGAACTCGGCGGCGAACACACGAGGCCGCAGCACATCCGCCTGATGCTCGACTGCGCGACGATCTGCGCCGCGACCGCCGATCTTCTCGCGCACAAGAGTCAGTTTCACACCCGCGTCTGCGCGCTCTGCGCGGATATCTGCGACGTCAGCGCCGAGGACTGCGAGCGGCTTGGTCAGTTGGAGGCGTGCGCCGAAACATGCCGACATTGCGCAGACCTCTGCCGGGAAACCGCGCGCGTCGAACACGGCGACATTCTCGGGCTGGCTTCGATGCTGCCGCCCGGGCGATGAACACCGCGACGAAAGAGCCGCGCGCGGTCACCTGCGTCGATCCCGATCTCGTCCGGCGCGCCGGCGAGGTCGGCAAGCAGCAACCGTCAGCACCGCATAAGACGTGCATCTGCATCAACTGCTGCATCGGCATGAGATTGTGACTGAGGTGCGCCACAATCCGGACCCGAACACGACCAACCCTACGATCAGACACCCGAAGGCGAGCGCGATGCGTCGGTGGTCTCCTATCTCGCCACCGACGAATTGGTATTCAGGCGCCGGACTTCACCGCCCCGCTCACGACAATCCGCGCGAAATCGCGCGGCGCCAATTCGAGGAGAGCTGGGAGATTTCATGAACGCGCCGCCGTAACGCGAGCGGTGTGCGCGAATCGTACCGCGCCACGAAGGCTTCTTTCACGGTCGGTTTTCCAGGGGCGCGAATGTGCCGAATAATGGCGTTGCGCGCAGATGCATCGCCTTCGCGGATCACCCGCATATACCATCCGCACCGACCGGAACGCGTGATCGCTTGCGCAAGGTCGACACGACCGTGATACAGGTCAATGTTTGCGCAGGGACCACGCGGCTGCGTTACTTCAAGTATCACCTCGTCCCATGCGAAGCGATCGCCGATGCAAACGCTGTCTTCATTTGCTCCGAGCAACGTCAGATTCTCGCCGAATGTTCCCTCGCTGCAGGTGAGATTCTTTTCGGTGTGCCACCACGGCCAATGGCCCGCGTCGTAAGCGCAAATCGCCTGATCGACTCCCCCATGTAGCAGGCGATTGCTCTGTTGGTCGCCGGCGACACCTTCGCGGCCAAAAAAGACCCTATCCCCTGTGACGGGAGACTTGCTGATCGCCGAACGGACCGGGCGGCCGTTGCGTTGGCCGATGACGCGGCCAACGCCGCAGTTCACAGAGAGAAGGGTTACCATCGCTCACCGCTCTTCGGCATTTCTCGCCCTCATGTCGATTCCTCTTCGGCCTTGCAGTTTTCGATTCCGCCTGCGGACTGACATCCGAAGCGTGAGCTAGCGCCGGGGCATCCCCCTGCCGACAGCTGAAGGACTCGCGAGTGGCTGTGGACGCGAGCGGGAAACAACCCCTCCCAGGCGGGGAAATGGGACCACCCGGCTCTCCTTCGACGGAAGATTTTCGCTTGTTGATTCCGGCAAGTCAATTTGCGCGAACAAAATGCAAACGGCGGCGCCGGGCCTACAATCGGAAAACCTCAGCTCGGCATGATGCAAATCGGTCACCGCGGCTACGAGGGTGAGCCCAAGCCCGTTCCCGTCCCGCCGTCCACTTTCTTCACGGTAGGATCGCGATTCAATGCGCTTGCGCTCCTCTTCGGGCATTCCAGGTCCGTCATCGGAGACAACCAGCGCCGGTCTCCTCCCGCCCAGGACTTCCACGACAATTTGCGACCCGTTCTGGGTGTGGCGGATGGCATTTTCGATCAGGTTGACGAGCAATTGCGTGAGGAGTTCGCGATCGCCCGAGACTTTCACCTCAGGCATGATCGAAATCTTCAGTTGCTTTTGAGCATCTTCGGCAACCGGTGAGTAACTGTCGGCTATTTGCTGCACCAGCGCGCTCAGGTCGACGGACTGAAATCCGGCGCGACGCGTGCCGGACTCGATTTGCGCTATGCGAAGAAGTGCGGCAAACGTGGCAAGGATTTCATCGGTTTCCGCAACCGCTTTTTCGATCGCTCGCTCGTAGTCCGAGGCGTTGACGGCTCTTTTTCGTGCATCTTCGAGACCTTGCCGCAACCGGCCGAGCGGCGTGCGCAAATCATGCGCGATATGGCGCGAGACTTGCCGTAAGACGCGGAGCAGCAGCGAAATACGGTCCAACATCCGATTGAGCGTCGAGGCAAGGCGGTCAATGTCATCCGACACCCCGCGCAGGGGAACACGCCGGTCAAGATCTCCTTCGATAATCGCCTCAGCCGTCCGCGTGATCGCATCTATCCGGGCGAGAACACTGACGCTGATGATCACTCCGCCGGCAATGGCCAAAGTCGCGACCACGAGAAGAAACCAGGCGAACGTCGCCATGATGGCTCTTCCGAACACTTTTTCCCGTCCAACGTCATCGCCGACCTGCAGCCACAGCCCGGGCTTAAGCTCCGTTGAATAGACGAGGAGACGCTCTCTCTTTCCGGGCGGTTCGTCGCCGTCCGGCGGGCCCTTGGCCCGTGTCCAGCCATTTTGGAGTTTGATCCGCGGGATATCGCCATAAATTCTGCTGCCGGTGCTTGTCACGATACCGTAATCAAAACCGCCGGCGAGATGCGCGCGCGTGCGCGTCTGGATTTCGTGCAGTGCGTTGCCCAGACCGCCGTGGTTAAACTCGTCGCGCAGCGCCTGCGCCTCGGCCTGGAGGCGCAGATGCTCCTGACGCTCCAAGGCAGCGGTGGCGCTGAAATAGACAACGGCCGCCAACACCGCAACCGACGCGCTGAACAGGATGGCGTATGCTGCGGCAAGCTTGAAACTTGCGGTCCTGAATATCCGTGAGCTGCGCATTCGGTCGGCTCCAGCCCGCAACAACGACAACATCACTGCGCAAGGCGTAGCGACTTTGCAACAACTACCACTATACAAATTCCCAACTTTCGCGAAGAACCGTTGCAATCCCAACCTGGATAATCAGTCTTTGCGCGTTGACGTGGTCGATCCGCGCCAACCTGACAGGGAGCAATCAGACCTTGCCGGAGCGCGGCGTGGACGTTTTGGTGGACAAGCCGGGGTTAGGTCAGCTTCCGCGACCTCTCCCCAACAGTCTTCCGTGGCGCACCCGTTCCATAGACCACCGACGTCCAGATTTCGAATTTGCAGAGTTTCGCCTCAACTCCGGCGAGCTTGCGCTTCTCGCGACCGCTATTCTCATCTGCTTGCGCTGCGGGCTTGCAGCAACACTGCCGTTGTCATTCGATGAAGCCTATTACTGGTTATGGTCGAAGCATCTGGCAGGAGGATATTTCGAACATCCCGCCGCAATTGCCTTTGTAATCCGCGCAGGAACATTTGCCTTCGGCGACACGGAATTCGGCGTGCGGTTCATTCCGCTGGTCATTTCCGTTGTAGCAAGCTGGGCGGTCTGGCGCACCGCGACGATTATCCTTGGCGGCAAAACGGCGGGCGCGATTGCCGTCTTGCTTTTCAACTGCACACTGATGATTTCTGCCGAAGGCATGGCAGCAACGCCTGACTCTCCTCTTGTGGCGGCGGCGGCACTGCTTCTGTGGTCGGTTGCCGAACTGGAGCGCACGCAGAACGGGCGGTGGTGGCTCGCAGCAGGCGGAGCAATGGGTTCGGCCATAGCGGCGAAGTACACGGGATTTTTCCTCTGCGGAAGTGTTGCGATATGGCTTGCAATCCGCGCTGCCGCTGGGCCTCGCGCAGGCACAAATTGGCTCCGGACGTTATGGCCTTACGCCGGGGCAGCAATTGTGCTGACAATGTTCGCACCCACACTTTACTGGAATGCCACGCACGCCTTCATCTCTTTTCGTTTTCAGTTTGGCCGCGTCGTCGCTGGTCACATCAGCGTACTGCACCTTCTTGAGTTTATCGGCGGTCAGATGGCCCTCGCTTCGCCCGGTGTATTCGCTCTTTCGGGAATTGGGTTTTATTCGAGCGTGCGCTCGCCTCGTTCTCCATCGCTGTCGTTTGTGTTAGCCGTCGTCTCGCTGCCTCTTCTGTACTTCATACTCCATTCCTTGCACGACAGGGTCCAGGCAAACTGGCCCTGCTTCGTCTATCCGGCGTTGGCCGTATTGGCTGCAAAAGCATTCACCGATTTCCCGCCGGAGGGCGCACACCCCGGGCCAACGCGCCTCATCTGCAGATCGGCTATACCGCTTGGCTGCCTCATTCTTGCTGTCGCGTATGTCCAGGCGTTTTTTGGCGCCATCCCCCTGGGGCACAGCGATCCGATCTCGCGCATGGCGGGCGTCGGCTTTCAACCGGTGGCGGATCGGATCGCAGCAGAGGCACGGAAGATTGGCGCACATGCCATCGTAACGACAAACTATCCTGCCACCAGCTGGCTGAGGTTTTATGGGCGGTCAACGGTGCCAGTGATCCAGATCGCCGACGATTCCCGATTCTTGTCCTCGCCAACCGCCACACAGGATATTCTGGAGGACAATCTTCTGTACGTGACGCAGCATGAGCGGAGCGAATTGCCGCTTGTTCTTACGCATTTTTCTCGCGTGACGCACCTCGCCGCGTTCGTCCGTTCGCGAAACGGAATACCTATTGACACGTTTGACACATTCGCAATTGGTTCGATTCGCGGCCCAGTGACGGGGCGCATCCCATAATGATTGCCGAACCACAGCTGCATTGGCGTCGAAGCAAGAATGAAATTTCTCGTCGTCGAAGATGACAAGGACACCGCGGCCTACATCCTGCGGGGATTGAAGGAACATGGTCACGCGGTCGATCTCGCTTCGACCGGACGAGACGGCGCCTTTTTGGCAGGGAGCGAAACCTACGACGCCATCATCCTCGATCGCATGCTGCCTGGCATCGACGGTCTGGCACTCGTAAAAATGCTTCGCGGCATGGCTGTAAAGACTCCAGTGTTATTTCTGACCGCACTCGGCGGCATTGATGACCGCGTGGAGGGCCTGAATGCCGGGGCCGACGACTACCTGATCAAACCGTTCGCGTTTTCCGAGCTTATTGCGCGGATCAACGCACTCACACGGCGTCCACCGCTGTCGGAGAGTCAAACCGTAATGAAAATCGCCGACCTCGAGGTCGACCTCTTGAAACGTTCGGTAAGGCGCAACGGCGTGGCCATCGAGCTTCAGCCCCGCGAATTCAAGATACTCGAATTCCTGATGCGGCATCGCGGACAGGTCGTTACCCGGACAATGCTGCTGGAGGGCGTATGGGATTTCCACTTCGATCCCAAGACCAACATTGTTGAAACGAATATGAGCCGTCTCCGATCGAAACTGTCTCGGGACGGCGGGCGCGACCTTATCCAGACAATTCGAGGCTCCGGATATCTCATAGAATAAACAGCTGAAGCCGCTCTATCGTCTGGTACGAAGCCTCGTGGAGGCGCAGCATGGGGCGATTGCTCGGAGGATTTCGAATGATTGTTGTCAACACGCCGTCACGCTATGGCGCCGTTGCCATGTCGCTGCACTGGCTGATCGCGGCGGCGCTTCTCATCAACATCGCGCTCGGCCTGTACGTTGCGGAGATCATGGCGGACAGTGATCCCATGCATGGACCGGCTCTCCAGTTTCACAAATCCGTCGGCTTAACGGTGCTGAGTTTGAGCGTGCTGAGGGTTGCCTGGCGCCTGGTCAATCCCGCGCCCCCACTGCCGCAAGCCATATCGCCCGGAATCAAACGGCTCGCCCACATATCGCATTTCCTTCTCTATGTGCTCATCCTGGTGATACCGCTCACCGGCTGGGCAATGGTTTCGGCGGCACGTTCGGGAACGCCGACGAATTACTTTGGCCTCCTGCTCTGGCCGAATCTGCCGGGTTTCGCGAACCTCGCAACGCCGGAAAAATCCTCCCTGCACCACGACTTCAATATGGCGCACCTCTATCTTGCCCTCTCGGCGCTCGTGCTGGTGCCGATTCACATTGCCGGTGCTTTGTATCACCGCGGCCGTGAAGACGATGTCCTCTCGCGCATGGTGCCCTGGGCAAGGCGCACCCCGGTTGCGACCGAACTGAAGCGATAGAGCGCGTGCACCTGCTACGGATCGCATCCCTGGCCGCAATTGTGGTCTCGTCTGCGCGCGGTGCTGCGCGCAGACGGACGAAATTCAGGTTTACGACGCAATCTGACGCTGCACGATAATTACACGCCGAGCGGCCGGACCGAGCCTGACTTTTCCGGCGGCATCGTGCCGAACCACACGCTCAACGGTGTTCCCGAATGGGCGTACGGGATTAGCGACTGGTTCGAGGCGGGCGTTTACCTGCCGCTTTATTCGATCGCCAGCAATCTCGGACCGGTGCTCAACGGCTTCAAGTTGCGGGCGCTGTTCGTTTCGCCGGATGCCGCAGATCGCACATTCTTCTACGGCATCAATTTCGAATTCAGCTACAATGCGCGGCACTGGGATCCCAACCGCTACACATCGGAGATCCGTCCCATTATCGGCTGGCATTTCGGGGCTCTCGATCTGATCTTCAACCCAATTCTGGACAATTCGTACCAGGGCGTGTCACGGCTGGATTTCGCGCCGGCGACGCGCCTTGCCTGGAATTTCTCGAAGACCTGGGCCGTGGCGGCGGAGGAATACGACGATTTCGGACCAGTGCGCGGGTTCTTTTCCGCGAATGCGCAAAGCCATCAGCTGTTCGCGGTGGCCGACTGGAAAGGCGAGAGCCTTGCTGTCGAAGGCGGTGTCGGATTCGGGCTAACGCCGGCTACCGACAACCTTTTCGTGAAACTTATTCTGTCGAAGGATTTGAATTAGCGTGGGAGCTCTTCACGCATCACCGCCGACGGCAACCGCGTCGGCGGGTCGGGCCTGCGTATTAACTGTGTGCGTTCCACATCGCCGGCACGCGCGAAGCCTTCTTCCGGCTGTCGCCGACGGATGTGTTCCTTCGGATCCTGCGAGAGATTTCCGCCTTGGTTCCCTTGCAGGTCTCCGTGCTCCGTTGGATCGTTGTTCTGGCCCATGGATCGCCTCCTCAATTGCACAGACAATGGCCGCAACAGCACGGCGTGCCCGTCCCCACAGTCATTCCCACTCGCGCAGGAATGACAACATCTTCAGCTGCCCGAAGGGCATACCGAGCTGTTTGCATTTCATGGATTTCCTGTCTAATCCCGGCGGGATCAGGCAAGGACGGAAGGGCAAGCCGTGCCGCCGAACCGCGCGGGATTCCTGTTGGTTGCCGCGGCCGGCGCGTTGGCGGATTTGGCCGTTTCCTGCCCCGTCCTCGCCGGCCCGGCGCAGGCGCGGGCGCTTGAAGCGGCTTACCTTTTCAAGCTGACGCCATTCGTCGATTGGCCGGCGAATGTTTTTGCCTCGCCAGCGGATCCGTTCCGTCTGTGCGTGGTGGGTGAGGATCCTTTCGGTGCCTCGCTCGACTTGGCCGGCCAGGGACAAAGCACCGGACATCATCCGATCATCATACTTCGCCTGAAATCCGCCACGCCGGCCGATCACTGTCAGCTGATGTTTGTCGCGGGCGATGCGCAATTCGTCTCCCAGTCATTGTCGGCCGTGAGCGGCACACCGGTGTTGACAGTCACCGACGGGCAAACCGGCGACAAAGGCGTGGTGAATTTCGTCGTGGGCGAAAACCGGGTGCAGCTACAGATCGATCAGCAGGGGGCGCTCAAGAACCATCTGAGCGTTAGTTCGAAGCTCCTCGACGTCGCGGCTCCTCCGGAAGGGAACGCTCCGTGACGCGGGGTGTGCCGCATTTCACCAACGCGTTTTACGTCACCGCGATCGCCACGGCGTGTTTCCTCCTGCTGTTCGGCGTGGCGACGATCATTTACGGCACCCGAAATTATGACGTTCAAATCACGCAGGACACAATTATTCAGGGGCGAATTCTGGCGTCGGCCGCCAGCGCCGCGCTCGCCTTTGATGACAAGAAGATCGCCCAGGAATACGTCGATTCGCTGGCCTTTAGCCCGAGCGTTGAAACTGCGGCCATCTACGATCGCGCCGGAAAGGAATTCGTCCATTACACGCGGACCCCAGGCGAAATGCCGCCGGCCCGGGTGCGGCGGCAAACGAGCAATATTGCAAAGGACCGGGTACACGTCGTCGTGCCGGTGATGGAGCACGGACGGAGCCTCGGCTTCGTTTACCTGGAGCGGCTTGTGGAACCGGTTGGGCGGCGTTTCCTGCGCTTCGGCCTGATCGCCATCCTGGTTTCCATGTCGGCGATCATTCTGGCGACGCTCGCGATCTCGCAGCGCGCACTTGCAATTGCGAACACCGAACTCGCGCGCCGCGCCGACGAGCTCACGGCCGCCAATATGGAACTGCGCGTGCAGAGCGAAGAACGCGAAAAGGCCGAGGCGGCGCTGCGCCAGTCGCAGAAGATGGAAGCGATTGGACAATTGACCGGCGGCGTAGCGCACGACTTCAACAACCTGTTGCAGATCATTATCGGAAGCCTCGGTTCGCTCCGGCGTCGCAGCGCAGGTTGGGATCTTGGCGCCGAAGCGACGCGCGATTTCGACCGCTTTCTCGACGGCGCGGAAGAAGGCGCGGGCCGCGCCGCGGCGCTCACACGCCAGCTGCTCGCTTTCTCGCGACGCCAACCGCTGCAGCCCGAGTCCGTTGAAGCCAATCGCCTTGTGGCGCGGATGACGAGTCTTCTCACGCGCACGCTCGGAGAAACCATCGCGATCGAAACCGTTCTCGCGAGCGGTATCTGGCGCGTGTGGACCGATCCCAACCAGCTCGAGAGCGCGATTCTGAACCTCGCCGTCAATGCACGCGATGCCATGCCCCAAGGCGGGAAACTGACAATTGAAACGGCGAACGCCCATATCGACGATGTTTACGCGGCGCGTTACGAGCAGCTGAAGGCGGGACAGTATGTCCTGATCGCTGTGACCGACAACGGTACCGGCATGGACGGGGCGACGCTCGCGCAGGCGTTCGAACCGTTTTTCACCACCAAAGCAGGCGGCCACGGCACCGGCCTCGGCCTGAGCCAGGTGTACGGCTTCATCAACCAATCCGGAGGACACACCAAGATCTACAGCGAACCCGGCCACGGCACGACGGTGAAGATGTATTTGCCGCGCGCGCTGATCGTGCGTCCAGAAACGGAAGAACATCCCGCCGTACCCGAGTGGCACGCCGGCCCTGCTGGCGGTGAAACCATCCTCGTGATCGAAGATGAAGAAAAGGTGCGGACGGCGAGCGTCGAGATGCTGGAGGAGCTCGGCTATCGCGTGCTCGAATCGAACGACGGTCCGTCCGCGCTCAAGCTTCTCCAGGGCAACCCCGGCATCGATCTCGTCTTCACCGACGTGGTGCTGCCCGGCGGCATGAACGGGAGGGAACTTGCCGACGAAATCCGGCGCGTCTTGCCCGACATCAAAGTCCTGTACACGACCGGCTATGCGCGGAACGCCATCGTGCATCACGGCCGGCTTGATCCCGGCGTGGCGCTGATCTCAAAACCATTCAGCTTTGCCGAGCTCGCCGCCAAGATCCGCGCGGTTCTCGAGTCGCCGAACGAGATTCGCGGCGAGACGGTGAAGCGGTGAACTGCATCACTCGTCTCCGCTTTTCCTCTCCATGGCCGGGCACGGCCCGGCCATCCAGAAAACCGTAAGTGGCCATCTGGATGGGCGGCTCTTGGCCGCCCATGGAGAAAAACTTGCAGGCGAAATAAAAAATCGCTGCCTCACCCCTGCATCCGACTATTTTCCGAGCCGCGCCTTTGCGCGGGCGACGCGCCTTAGCGCCTGTTTCTCTGTACGGGCTTTCTCGCGCGCGAATTCGGCTTCGCGCTTTTTGATTTCGGCGCGGGTCCTTGCCGCCTCCGCTTCCGCTTCCCGCAATTCGCGCCGGGCCTTCGTTCGTTCGGCCAGCATTGCTTTCTTCCGCCGCTGTTTCGCCGCGCGCTTCTCTGCGCGTAACACTTTCGGCTGGGGCAAGGGATCGGCATCGCGTTTGAAGGTTCCGCTCGACCCGAACGGGCGTCGGAGCACAACGCCCGGATCAGCGAGCGCGCTTTCCACGGCGGCGGGATCGTTTGTTACCTTTGCAAAACCTTTGGCGAATTCGCGCTTTCCCGCACCCCAGGCCTCGAGTGCCGCCTTCTGCGACGGTGCTGCGACAACGGTGTCGTAAAAGCCCAAATGGGCCTGAAAGACTTTCAGCGGTCGTTTTGCCATTCGCGACAATCTGCGTTGAGATGAAGACGGCGATCCGAACATAGCAGGATTCGCCGCAGTGATACGGGGCGAGGCCATGCGGATCGGAATTGTCAGCGCGGGCGCAATTGGCGGTTTGCTAGGGGTGCCGCTGGCACGAGCCGGCCACGAGGTGAGCGTGCTTGCGCGCGGCGCAACCCTTGACGCACTGCGCACTGGAAACTGGACCATGGAACGCGGCGGCACGGCCATCGCGGCGACCGTGCGCGCCAGCGACAACGCCGCCGAACTTGGCATGCAAGACGTCATTCTCATCGCGGTGAAGGGCCCTGCCCTCGCCGGCGCCGCAGACGCGCTTCAACCGATGATCGGCCCGGAGACGATCGTCGTCCCGGCGATGAACGGGGTGCCCTGGTGGTTTCTGCTCGAAGGTGGCGGGTCATTGGGGCCGACCGGGCTCAGATCGGTCGACCCGGACGGCCAGATCGCGCGCGCGATTCCGTCGCGCCATGTCTTCGGTTGTGTCGTGCATGCATCTGCCTACGTCTCCGCGCCGGGGCGCGTCGTGCATCAGGCCGGCAATACCCTGATTTTCGGCGAGCCCGCCGGCGGACAATCAGGGCGCGTGTCCCTCATTGCCGAAGTCTTTACCACCGCAGCGTTTGAAATCATACAGAGCGATAATGTGCGGCGGGACATCTGGTACAAGCTGTGGGGGAACATGACCATGAACCCGATTTCCGCCATGGTGCGCGCCACCTCCGACAAAGTCCTTGAAGACGATCTCGTCCGCGCTTTCATGCTGCGCGTTATGGCCGAAGCGAAGGAAATCGGCCGCCACATCGGCTGCGAAATCGACGAAAGCGGGGAAGCGCGGATGGAGGTTGCGAGGAAACTCGGGAGCTTCAAGACCTCGATGCTGCAGGATGCGGAAGCCGGCCGCCCGTTGGAGATCGACTCGATCGTCGCCGCGCCTTACGAAATCGCGCGGCTGCTCGGCCTCGAAACACCCTTTCTCGGCACCCTGCTCGGTCTATCCCGGCTCTACGCGCGAAGTCTCGCGCGTTAATCCGGCGTCATGGCCGCAGGCGGGATGCCGCCGAGCGCGGCACGAATCTTCTTGCCAAGTTCTTCGCGCGTGAACGGCTTGCCGATAATATAGGCGTCGGGAAATTCCATCAGCGCCGAACGGTCGGCAAAGCCGGTGACGAAAACAACCGGCAGTCCAGGTCGGAGCAACCGGGCCCGGCGCGTCACTTCTGCGCCGTTCATCCCGGGCATGGCAAAATCCATCAGAAGCATATCGACGGCGCCGCCCGCGTCCAGAAACTCGAGCGCTGCGCCGCCGCTCCCGGCTTCGTGCACGCGAAAGCCGAGATCCTGCAGCATCGCGGAAACGACCTCGCGAACGGCCTTGTCGTCATCGACGACAAGCACCTCGCCGCCTTCATATGCGTCCACAAAGCGCGCGGGCACGTTCTCGTCATCGTGCTCCGCTTTCGCTTCGGAACGCGGCAGGTAAATGCGTACATGCGTTCCTTTGCCGGGCGTCGAGTCTATGCGCACGCCGCCATTCGATTGCTTCGCAAAGCCGAGCACCTGACTGAGACCCAATCCGGATCCCTTACCGACTTCCTTCGTGGTGAAGAATGGCTCGAACACTTTGCAGCGCACGTCGTCGTTCATTCCCGACCCCGTATCGGAAACGCAGATCTCCACGTATTCGCCGGGTGGCGGTTCTTCGGGCGCCAGCGAAGCACCGACCGTGACATTGCGGGTCGTGATCGTCAGCGTTCCACCCACCTCCATCGCATCGCGCGCGTTGATGGCAAGGTTGAGAACCGCAAGTTCGAGCTGCGTCGGGTCGGCAACGGCTCGCCAGAGGCCGGCGGCGAATTCTCTCTGAATCTCGACGCTGCCGCCGATGGTGCTCTGAATGAGATCGTGCATGCTGGAAAGCGCTTCATTCAGGTCGAGCGTCTTCGGCTGCAGCCGCTGCCGCCTGGAAAACGAAAGCAGCTGGTCGGTGAGCTTGGCGCCCCGCTCCGCGGCTATGCGCATGTACGAAAGCCGCTGCACGCTCTTGCCGTTCATCCCCGCACCCGCCATTTCGCGTTCGAGGAACCCAAGATTGCCGACGATGACAGTCAGGAGATTGTTGAAATCATGCGCGACGCCGGAGGTGAGTTGTCCCACCGCTTCCAACCGCTGCATCTGCCGCAGAACAAGCTCGACCTTTTCGCGCTCCTCGATTTGCGACAGCAACTGCCGGTTGGCAGCCGCCAGTTCCTCGGTGCGTTCCTGTACGCGGTCTTCCAGTTCTTCGTTCAGCCGCCGGAACTCATATTGTCGCGCGCGGCTGCGCAAACCGGACTCGACCACGCTGACCAGCGTTGTCGGATGAAATGGCCGCTCCAGAAATGTCACGTTGCCGAGAAGCCGCACGATTTCCGCGGCGGCCGGGTTGCGCTCGAGCCCACCGCCATGCTTCGTCAGGATGATGAAAGGAAAATCCGACCACGCCGGCTGAGACGCCACCCAGGAACCGATTTCGCGAAAACCGTGCGTTCGTATCGCCTCTTCCGTAACGACGGCGATATCGGCTCCCTGCCGCAGCTGTTCCATGAGATGGGGCAGGTCGCGGCAGATATCCCTATCTACTCCCGCATCACGCAAAATCTGGCTGGCGACGGCAGCATCGCGACCGCGCGGCGCCAGGATCAGAGCGCGTTGCCGACGGCCGGAGCCATTTCGTATCACGCGCGTTCTTTCGCCCCTCTACTGCCTACGATCTCCGGTACGCCACGAAGCACGCCCTGGAAATCCTCGATCGGCTTGCCCAGAGCCATGCCCCTCGCGCTGATGAAGAATTCGCGGATCGTGTCCTCATGGGATCCCGTTCTCTTCTTGATCACCGAAACGGCGCGGCGCACATGTCCGAGCGCCTCGAAATAGCGTAGCACAACGACCGTGTCGGCCAGATAGGTGACATCGATCGGCTGTTGCATATCGCCGATCATGCCGTGCTGGGCAACGGTCAGGAATGTACAGGCGCCCTGGCGGTTGAGATATTGCAGCAGCTCGTGCAGATGCAGGGTCAGAAACTGCTCTTCGGGCATCGCCGCCTGATAGCCGTTGAGGCTGTCGATGGCGACGGTGCGAATATTTTCGCTGTCAACACACGACCGCACGTGGTGGGCGAACTCACCGGGAGAAATTTCGGCCGCGTCCACCTGCTCGATGAAGAGATTCCCGCTTTCGCGCATTGCCGCCAGATCGATGCCGAGGGCCTTTGCCCGCGTAAAGAGAAGCCCAAGTTCTTCGTCGAAGACGAAGTAGGCGGCGCGCTCGTTCCGCGCGACGGCGGCGGCAATGTACTGCATGACGAGCAGCGATTTTCCCGTTCCTGCCGGCCCGATCACGAGCGTGCTGGAACCGCCAGCAACGCCGCCCCCCATCAACTGGTCGAGCTCGGCTATGCCGCTCAGCACAAGCTCGCCACTCGTGAAATTCCGGTGCTCGGCCGCGACGAGCCGGGGAAAAACCTGCACTCCTCCTGTGGCGATTGTGTAGTCGTGGTAGCCGCCACGGAAGGCCTGTCCGCGGTATTTGATGACGCGCAGCCGCCGGCGTTCGCCGCCATATTGCGGGGCAAGCTGATCGAGGTGGAGGACGCTGTGGGCGATGCTGTGAACCGTGTGGTCGGCTTCGTAACCCGTCATGTCGTCGAGCATGAGCACCGTAGACTGGTTCTGCGCAAAATAATGCTTCAGCGCCAGGATTTGCCGGCGATAGCGCAGCGCACTTTGCGCAAGGAGGCGAATTTCGGAGAGGCTGTCGAGCACGACGCGTTTCGGTCTGCGCTCTTCGATCACCTCAAGGATGCGTTGCACGGTTTCGCCCAGCTCGAGGTCGGAGGAATAGAGGAGGCTCTGGTGCTGGTTCGCGTCGAGCGTACCGTGCGGCGGCACCAGCTCGAAGATCTGTATATTGCCGCCGATCTGCCAGCCGTGCGACGCGGCGCCGTCCCGGAGCTCCTCTTCCGTCTCCCCGAGCGTGATGTAGACACCCACTTCGCCTCGGGCGGCGCCAGCCAACAGAAATTGAAGCGCGAGCGTGGTCTTTCCCGTCCCCGGCGAACCCTCCAGCAAATGCAGCCGGTTTCGCGCAAGGCCCCCGTGCAAAATGTCGTCGAGGCCCACGATGCCTGTCGCGGCTCTCGGCAAGCTCGTTCCGTTGTTGCTCATCGAATCTGGCCCTGCGGAATGGGGTACATCGGGCACAGGCACATCCCCGCGCAGGCCCCCACAGACCTGCTCGACGGGCCAAGAACGCTGCTCCGCATACGAAAGTTCCCGACCATTACAAGGCATCGGGCTTGACGCTTGCAAGCCCCCTCGACGGCGGGGCTAATGCCATCGAACCGCCCGCAAAGAGCTGGGCAGCCAAGGAGGTTCGCCGTGTTGGCACCCGAAATCTATCGTGCGCGCCGTGACGTGCTGGCGAAGAAGTTGAGCGGCATCGGCATCTTTCCCGCCAATCCGCCAAGCCCGATGAACTACGCGCACAATCCGCATCCCTACGTCCAGGACGGTTGTTTTGCGTATTATTTCGGCATTCCCCAGCCGGCAATGACCGGCGCAATCGATTTCGACACCGGCGAGAGTTTTCTCTTCGGCGATGATCCGACACTGGACGACCTGATCTGGCTCGGCACCGCCACATCGATGCGCGAATGGGCGGAACGCTCCGGTGTTGCGCAGGCGTTTGCAGACGCGCAGTTGACGCACTGGCTGGGTGAGCGCCGCGCCGGCCGCACTGTACACTTTACACCACCTTATCGCGCTACGGCCGCAGTCGATCTGTCGAAACGTCTCGAAATTCCGGTGACTGCGATTGCGGCTAAAGCGTCGGTGCCGCTCATCCGCGCCATTGTGGCTCAACGCGAGATCAAGTCGCCGGAAGAAATCGCCGAGATGGAATCCGCGCTCGCGGTCACGGCGGAGATGCATAAGCTCGCCATGCGGTTCGCACGGCCGGGCGTGATGGAGCACGAGGTCTCGGGCCAGGTGGAAGGCGTCGCGCGCGCCGCGGATTTGAAGCTCGCTTATCCGGTCATTTTCTCGTCGCAAGGCGAGGTCCTGCACAATGATCGTCACGACCGGCGCCTCGCCGAAGGCGATCTCATCGTGCACGACAGCGGCGCCGCGAGCCGGCTTGGTTACGCGAGCGACATCACCCGCACCCTTCCCGTAAGCGGCGGTTTCGACGACCGCCAGCGCCGCTGCTACGCACTCGTGCTGCGCGCGCAATTGGCCGCGATCGATGCCTGCCGCGCGGGAACGCCATATCTGAGTGTGCACAAGCTCGCTGCCCGTATGCTCGCCCAAGGACTTGTCGAGGACGGCGTGTTCCGCGGCGACGCCGATGCTGTCGTTGAAAGCGGCGCCTACGCGCTCGCGTTCCAGACCGGCGTCGGCCATCAGATCGGGCTCGATGTGCACGACATGGAGGCGCTCGGCGAAGACTATGTCGGCTATGATGATGCGGTAAGCCGGAGCGAACTTTTCGGGTTGCGCAACCTGCGAATGGCAAAAGCCTTGCGCCCGGGCATGGTAGTGACAGTCGAGCCGGGACTTTATTTCATTCCCGCACTGATCGACCGCTGGGAGAGCGAAGGCCGGCACCGGGATTTTATCGATTACCCGCGCGTACGCGAATTCCTGCCGGTGCACGGCATCCGTATCGAGGATGACGTCCTGATTACCGACAAAACACCGCGCGTTCTCGGTCCGCCGATCCCGAAATCCATTGCGGAAATCGAAGCTGCCATGACGCGGTGAACGGAAAGAGCTGCCAGATTCCGACCTAATGCAGCGGCGGAACCGAAGCCGGCGTCATGCCGAGATTGTAACCAAGGAAACTCCACACGTCGGTTGTCTGGGCGATGGCCTGATCCGTCGGCATGTAGCTGTGGGCGGTCGCACCTGTCGTTCTCAGCAATACGGGATTGGCACAACCCTGCGCGCGCTGCATCGCGGCAGCGAACTTAAACGAGTGCATCGGCACCACCCGGTCGTCGTCCCAGGACGTCGTGATCAATGTCGGCGGATAGCAGGTACCGTATCTGACGTTGTGCAGCGGCGAATAGGCGTACAGCCATTTGAATTCGCGAGGATCGTCGGAGGACCCGTATTCAGGGTTCGGGCCGACGGAAAAATGCTGATAACGAAACATATCCAGCACGCCATGCTCGATATAGGCGGCACCGAAAAGTGTCGGGTTCTGCGTGATTGACGCGCCGACGAGCAGACCACCGTTAGAACGCCCTTCGATTCCAAGGTGTTTCGCGGACGTATAGCCCTTTTCGATCAGGTACTTGGCGCCCCAGGCGAAGTCGTCGAACGAATTCTGCTTTTTGTCCCGCATTCCCGCCGTGTGCCATGTTTCGCCGTACGTATCGCCGCCGCGCGGGTTCGAAACAGCGAAGATCCCGCCCAGTTCCAGCCAGATCGGATAGATGGGCTTGAAGATATGCGGGATGGTGGCATCAAAGCCGCCATACCCATATAGAATTGTAGGACTGAGCCCGTTCAGCTGCACATTCTTTGCGGCCACGATGAACATCGGCACTGTTGTGCCATCCTTAGAAGGATAGAAGACCTCCCGCGTTTCGTATTTTGAAGCATCGAATTTTGGTTCGGGCCGAAACACCGTCTGGCTCGTCGCGGTGGCCAAATCCGTGCGGTAGACACTCGTAGGCGAAAGAAATGAACTGAAGCTGTAATACAGCACGTCGGAGCCCTGGAGACCGCTGAGGCCCATGACCGTACCCACTCCGGGCAAGGCGAGCGCACCAGCGGACCTGCCGGCGGTGTCATACAGATCGAGACGGCCCGCAGCATCGACGATGCTGTTTACCGCGATAAACCTGCCCGCAAAGCTGACAAACTGCATGACGCCTTTTCCTTCGGGAACCACCGTGCGCCAATGGGCGGGATCGGGTTCCGAAAGCTTCGCCGCCACGACCCGCCAGCGCGGCGCGCCAAGGTTGGTTTGCAGATAGAGCTCACCCTCCCTCATGTCGATCGGGTTGTACATGGCATCGTCCTTGACATAGAGCGGCTTCAGTGGTGCCGCGATATCCGGCTTAAAGGGATTGCCCATGTCGGCAACGTACAATTCGTTTGACGACGCGCCACTGGTGAGATAAAGGAACAGATAACGGCCGTTCTCGCTAACGCTGGCCGCTATCAGCCACTGGGCCAGATCGGGGCGGCTATAGATCAGGCGATCCATCGACTGTGGCGTGCCCAATGCGTGATAATAAACTGTCTGGTGCACCAGCACCTGACTGATCTCATTCCCCTTGGTCGGTTGCGGATAGCGGGAATAAAAAAATCCCCTATCATCGTTTGTCCACGACATGTCGGAAAACTTCGCCCAGGGCAGGACATCGGACAGCGGCTTGCCGGTTGCAACATCGAGCACATGAACGGTCATCCAATCCGAGCCGCCCGGCGACAGCCCATAGGCGAGAAGCCTGCCGTCGGGAGATGGCCAGTATTGCGTCAGAGCCATCGAGCCGTCGGGCGAGAGCACGTTTGGATCGAGAAGGACGCGCGGTTTGGCGGATGGCGAGTCTTGAACGTAAAGAACCGCTTGATTCTGCAGCCCGGAATTGCGCTGGAAAAAAAGATGCGAGCCGTGAACCTGCACCGGTGCCGTTTCGCTCGGAACATTCCACAGCTGCGCGAGACGTTTTCCGATCCAGCGCCGGATGGGGATCTTCGCCACGTACGCTTCGGTCCACCGGTTCTCGGCGTCGACCCATTTGTGCAGGGCGGGATCGCGCGAATTCTCCATCCAGCGATAGGGATCGACCACCTTTGTACCGAAATAGTCGTCGGTTACGGGATGCTCAGGCGCGACCGGCGGCTTGTCCTGCGCTACGGCGACAACAGCGAACGACGCCACGAATGCAGCGAGATGAAATGCGCGCACGGAATATCACTCCTTCCCGAGATTGTCGTGCGAGGCGAAAGCCGGAGTCAGAGAACGGAGAGTGAAACGCAGGTGAGGCAACGTTGTCATTCCTTCCAGATGTGCCCCAAAGCGTCGGTGAAGTTGAGCCCGAGCACTTTTTCTGCCACGCGCGCGCTGTAGCCGCGCTTTAGAAGGGCATCGGCGATGACTTCGCAACGGCGCGGCGTGTTGAGACCGATCACGTAAGGCGGCCGGTCCAGTGATGGCAGTCCGGATTTGCGCTGCTCTGCCTGCCCCTTGTTGAAGGCCGCCAGTTCCCTGGGGGAAGGATCCCATGATGCAACGGTGCTGTCGCTGCCGATCCCCACGTGATCCTCGCCGCAGACTGAGAGCGCATGGGTCATATGTGCCATGTAATCGGCGAGGGTTGGCTGTTTCGCGCTCGGCGTCAGGTACGGCAAATCGTAAATTCCGATCACCCCGCCCTTCTCCGCCATCGCGCGGAGAAGCGCGTCGCTCTTGTTGCGCGGATGCGCGTACACCGCGGTGCAGCCGGCATGCGTGATCAGCACCGGCCGGCTGGAGGCCTGCAATACGCCAAATGACGTCGCCTCGTTGGAATGGCTGATATCGATCGCGACGCCCTGCTCGTTCATTCTGCCAAGGGCCTTGCGGCCGAGCGGGGTCAGCCCGGCTTTGAGATCGCCGAACGTGCCCATGCCGAAGGCCGATGCCCTGTAGTAGGTAAGCTGCATCACCCTCACGCCAAGCCTGCGAAACAGTTCAATCCGCTCCAGGCTGGCCTCGAGTACGTTCGGATGTTCGAAGCCGAGGAGAATGCCCACGCGGTTTTTGCGTTTCGCGTGCGCGAAATCGTCATGGGTGCGCACCTGAAGGTACAAACCGGGATATTCCTCGATGACGGTCTGGACGAAGGCGATCTCCTCGATAACGGATTCAAACGGAGCGTACATGCCGCCGATCGTGAACTTCATGGCGACCACGCCCGATTGGCGAATCAGGTCGAGCAGCTTCCTGGGAAATGGGAAGGTGTCCTGCATCGGCGGAATAAGATTCGCATCGAAGACCAACGCTCGCCGATACAGCTTCGCCACTTCGGGCGAGACTGCCTGCGCGTGCAGACGCGACGGCATCGCCGCCGCGAAGGCGAGCGCGCATACAACTGCCTGTCTTCTGTTCAGCGAGCGCGGGACGAAACGCCGAATTGCCGTGCCCCGTTCACCCATCAGTACTTCACCGTGACGGAGCAGAAGAGCGTCCGCCCAAGCACGTCGTATCCGCCGGTAAAGGTATTGCCGTTGCCGGTGCTGAGTGGAACCGCAAAATCCGACAACACCGGCGGCTCGATGTCGAAGATATTGTTCGCGCCGGCGCGCAGTTCGACGCCGCTGCGCACGGTCCAGGCGACTGCCAGATCGAAATAGCTGTACGAACTGATATGCGCGTCCGCGCAATCGCCAAGTCCCGCAACGGTGAAACTCCCGCATTGCGTAAGACCCGGCCCGCCGCCGATGAGGCGCGTGGAGGTGTCCGCGTCGAGCGACACAGCACCGTTGTAGCGCCATTGCAGGGAAACCTGCACGTCGAAGGGCGTCGCCCACGTCACTCGGAACTTATGCCGCCATTTCGGCGCGTCGCCGCAAATCGTTCCGAACAGCCCGGCGCAATTATAGCTGCTGTGGGCCACAAGGGCCGCGGTGAGCGGGGTCGCCGGAACGGCTTCGTTCACCAGCGTATCGAGCCAGGTCCCGATCAGGTTGAAGGTCAGCGTACCGTCATGCACGCCGAACCAGTCGGCCGTATCCGCCTGCCAGTTGAGACTGAAATCGACGCCGCTCGTTTTTAGATAGCCGGTGTTGACACTGACGTCGGCCACGTAACCCGGCCCGTACAAAATACCGTTTGGGGCCCGGTGTACGAAAGGACAGAAGAACGCTGCGCTGCCTGGCGTGGCGTGCGGACCGTAGCACTCATCAAGGATCTGCTGGGCTGGACTCGTCGAGATGTATCCCGTGACGTCGATGTTCCACCAATCGACCGTGGCGGTGAAGCCGTCGAGGAACGAAGGCGTAAGGACGATCCCGGCGGTCCTGGTGTTGGATGATTCGGGTTTCAGAAACGGGTTGCCGCCGACCTGCTCGTTGCAGGCCAGCCCGGGACAGACGAGCAACTTTGTGCCGTGGTTCGGCACGCTGGCGCACTGGCCGGTGGTGATGGTGGCGCAAGGATCGCCGTCCGGATAACTCGATACGAGGCCCTCCAGTACCTGTGGGGGCGTGAACAACTCGACCACATTGGGCGCGCGCACCGCATGCTGCATGCTGGCGCGGAAACGGAAGTCGTCCATCGGCTGCCAGTCGGCCGCGCCATACCAGGTGTCGGTGTCGCCGGCGCGACTGTACGACGAAAAGCGATAACCGCCCTTCAGCGTAAGGTCTTCAATCGCAGGCGTGTTCTGGATGACCGGCAGCTGAAGCTCCGTGAATCCTTCCGCCACACTGAAGCCCGAGGGCGGCACAGCGAGGATCGGTGCGCCCACCCCTTCGATGTCACCCGAGCGGAATTCCTCGTCGGGTGAGTAGGCAAGCATTTCCTGGCGGTACTCGGCGCCGAGCACGGCGACCGCTGCATCTCGCGCCCAGGACGACTTAATTCCCCATTCGCCGAGATCGCCGGTCATGGACCCGCTGGCGACCTGCTCCTGTGTCCATCCCTGCTGCATTGCCGCTGCGGCAACGTAATTCTGCATCGCGGGCGTGATCGAGCCGATGCCGTTGAAAATGTCGAGCGGCACACATGTCGGCGCTAAACCGGACTCGGCGGCGTAGCATTGGCCTGTGACCGGATCGACTTCGAGCGCGTTCTGCACGCGGGAGGTGGAGAAATCGCCCGTGCTGATGTTCGAGTACTGGGTGTAACCTTCCTGCGCATAGAGATTGTACGTCCAGTCCGAGCCGAACTCGCCGCTTGCGCCGATCTTCATGCGATATGCCGTGTGCCGGAGTTCCGACCGGCGCTCGCCGCCTTCGATGTCGCGCCGTCCGACGTACACATTGGCCTGCCCTGCGACCGCGTCGGGATTGCCCGTCCGCGCCGGACTGTTGCCGGCGCCGTTCCAGAACGTCCTGCCGCCAATGGTGGTCAGGGCGTCCCCGGGCAGCGCGCCACACAGCAGGTAGTTCTCCTGCGCGGTCATGAACGGATTGCTGCAATTTACGTAGATGGTGTTATCGGGCCCGATACCGGATCCAAGAAAGATGCCGGACGGCGCAATCTGCGCCACCGTGTGGTCATCCATGATCATCAGGTCGGCGAACAGCTTGAACCTGTTGTCGACGTCGTAATGCGCAAAGAAACCGCCGGTGTAGCGCGTGTCAGGGCGCTGGAAATAGTTGGTGAACGCGAAATTGTAGGACTGGTTAGGAGCGTAGGTGAACGGTACGAATTGGCCGCTCCCCGGCTTGCCGGTGCCGGTCTGGAAATAATAACCGGAGTCGGGCCCGCCGCCGTAATAGTCGTCCAGGGATAGCCAGGCATTGTAGTTCTGGGAACCCTGGCAAATATCCCGTGTCCCGGTCCAATAGAGGCTGCATTCGGAATAATCGCGCGTGGACTCGAGCACGGCCGCCACGCTGCGGTAGCCGAGAAACGCGCTGATATTGCCTTTGCCGTTGTCCGAATTGACGCCCATGATCAGCGTCGCGTCCTCGGTCGCTCCGTTCCAGACGTTCGTCGCCGGCTCAGCGAATCCCGGAACACCGAGGTTGATCTGACCCTGTATGAGGTTGCGCCAGCGCGCGGTGTCGTTGTCGTTCTGCGTGATCGAATAGGTGCCGTCCGCCTCGATGCCTTCGAAATCCCGGCGCATGATGAAATTCACCACGCCTGCGAGGGCGTCCGATCCGTACACCGCCGATGCGCCTCCGGTCAGGATCTCGATGTGATCGACCAGCGTTGCCGGAACGACATTGATGTCGGCTGCCGGATCGGCCGGATCGCCCGGCATGAGCCGCGAGCCGTCGATGAGGACGAGCGTGCGCGATGGGCCAAGGTCGCGCAGGTTGACATTGTCCGTGCCCGTGGCGCCATTCGAGAGGTTGGCATTCTGCGAAGCGAACACTTGCGGCAGGCTGTTGATCAGCGTTGTAACGTCGGTCGTGCCCGCGAATTCGAATTCCTGCCGTCCGACAACGGTGACCGGGCTTGGGTTGGCCGTGATATCGATCTGCGGAATCCGGGAGCCCGTGACGATGACCGTCTCAGCGGGTTGATGCTCGGTGAGGATCGTTTTTTTTTGAGCCGTTCTCCGAACGACGAGTCCGCCGCTTCCGTCCGGAACGGCCTCCAGGTCTGTGCCGGAAAGGGCGCGGTTGACGGCATCGAACGACGTCATCTTTCCGCTCAGCGCCGGCGCCCGAAGTCCGGTCACCGACTCGGGGGTAAAGAGAATGTTGTCGCCGGTCTGCCGCGAAATATCCTTGAGCGTCTGAGACAGCGGCTGCGCAGGGACAGAGATGTCGATCTGTTGCGCGCGCGCGAGCCCCGCCACCAGCGCCGCGATGGCGGTTCCGGCAATGAGCGCCTGCCTGAGGCGTCCCGCGCGCCGCTCCGGCATCCCCCGACTTCCCCTTCCCGCTCCCGTCCGCATCCTGCCCCATGTCACAGACGATTGGCGGGGACGTTTACCTCACCCCTCGGGCATGCGGGATTCGTCGCGGACGAGGGCGATGCGATCGGGATAGCGCTCGACCATCACCGGTAGCAGCTGCGCGACGGAGTGCGCGAAGGCTTCGTTGTCGCCAACGCGATAAACGCCGCTCAGCTTCATCTTCGCCACAACGGGATCCTCCACCTCGAGCCGTACCGTCGAATAGCGGTTCATCTCTGCCGCCGCGGCAGCAAGCGTATCGCTTTCGAAAATGGCTTGCCCGAACTGCCAGGCAACAAGTGGCGCGAGATTGGGCCGGTCGACGTGAACGGCAATGTTCGGCGCCACGATCGCCCGTTCGCCGCGGGCGAGCGTGACCCGCTGGGTTGCGGGCTGTTCCCCGCGCACGACCACCGTCGCGCGGCCTTGCAGCAGGACGACCGACACGCTGTTTCCATCGCGGCGCACGTCGAGCGTGGTGCGATCGGCGACAATGCGCTGCCCGCCGGCTTCCACCAGGAACGGGCGCCGCGGATCCGGCTTCACCCGGAAATTGGCGCGACCACGGTCGAGCTCAACCAGGCGAAGCGAGGTGGTGAAGCGCTCCCGAATGCGGGTGTCGGTATCGAGAAACACCTGCGTCCCATCGCTGAGCGTCACATGCTTCTGTTCACCGATATCGGTTTCGTACACACCGGCATAGGCCACGTCCCAGACCGCGAAACCTGCGGCACTTGCGGTCAGCGCGCCGAGGCCGGCCAGTACCGTTCGCCGACGGACGCGCCAGTTCGTCTGCCTTCGCGCGCCCACGCGCGCGCGCAGGCCATCCGCCGTATCCCACAACATGGTTACCGCCTCGAAGGCGCGTGCGTTTTCCGGTCTTGCTGTGAGCCAGGCGCGGAATGAAGTTTCGTCGGCGGCAGAGCGGTCGTCGGCGTGCAGGCGTACGAGCCAGGCCGCGGCTTCCGCCTTGATTTCCGGAGCCATGCCGTTGGTGGACTGCATCACCAGCCTTGCGTCCATTCGGTCAGGAACAGGACAGCCTTGGCCAGATGCTTTTCGACCGCGCTTTGCGTGATTCCAAGGGCTTGGGCGATCTCGCGCAACTTCATCCGCTCGACCTTGTGCATGACGAAAATCTGGCGTGTGCGCGCCGGCAAGCGTTCCAGTCCGGCCTGTACCCTCCTTAGACGTTCGCGGGCTGCCAAAACCTCATCTTGAAGGGGCGAACCGTCTTCGAGGCTCGCATGGAACTCCTCGACCGGCTGATTCACGAGGCGTTTTCGCTGCCGGTGCTGATCCACCGCGAGGTTCGCGGCAGTCCGGAGAATAAAGCCCGTGGGTTCCTGCACGTCGTGCCCCATCCGATAAGCAAAGAGGCGGAGCCAGGCGCTGTGCAGGAGATCCTCAGCGTCCTGATCGGAACGCGTCCGCCGGCGGATCCTGGCGAGCACATCGGCCCAGAATTTCCTGTCGGTCGAATCCTTACCCAATCCGAAAGTACCGTGCGCTGGAATGACGCTGATCAGTTTGTCGGCAGAACCCGAATTCGGCAACCCTCGCAGCGTTGGCCGCGCCCTCCTCACGTCTCATCGGTATGTTCTTTGCCTCTTCGCCGCCTCGGCGTGCTCTGCTGATTGTTTTTGGCTTGCCTATCCGTCCTGCTTTTGCCGAACCCGAGAATAAGCAGGACGAAGCGGCTACGCGCCCTGAAAATTGGAGGTGGTTGCGGAAGGCGCGGCTTCGTTCCGTTTCGCCGGCGCCGACGTCTCGACGGCGTGCCATAGCGCGAGACCCAGGAATCCGATCAACAGGTCGCGCGCCCGCCAGACGAAAGAAAAGGCGAGAGCGATGGCGGGCGGCAAGCCGACGATGCCGCAGACAAGAACGTACACCCCCTCCTGTACGCCGATCACCGCCGGCACCATGAAAGCGAAGATACGCAGCGCGGCGCTGATGCAGTCGATGACGAGCGCGCTGGAAAGCGAGATGGGAACTCCCATCAGGAGGAACGCCAGCCAGGTCTCGACCGCGCCGATCGCCCAGCGGCCGAAATGGAGCGCAAGATTCGCGGCGAGCGCGCGGCCAGAGAGATCGAGCCTGCCGGCGGTGTCGCGGAACTTCGGAAAGGCGTTGCGTTCGGCGCCGGTGAATCGGCCGACAATCGCCATGATCGGCGCGCCGAACCAATTCGCTACGCGGCGGCGCTCGATCCAGCCGCCGATCAGCACGCCCTCGACGGCTACCGCTCCGATAACCAGCGGACGCAAAAGTCCGGAATGGGGCGCAACCGCATACAAGGCGATAAGCCCGATTGCGATGTAGGGAAAGAGTGCGGCGAACTCGCCGATCAGGTCGGCAAACATCGAGAAGCCGCCAAAGACGGCCGGCACCCCGGTGACGGTGAGGACGCGGATCCCCGCGGCGAATCCGCCGATTTGCGAGAATGGCAGCGCAGCAGCAACGGAATCGCGCACGAGGCGCGCGCGTACAAAGCCTCCGAGTGTCGCCCCCGGGACGCCTCGCCCGAAATACCACCACGCCACGCCCGCCGCCGCGATTACGGGGAGGTGGAATGCGACCAGGACGAGGAGCCCGGCGATTCCAAACGATTTGAGCGCGTGGAGGAGCACGGTCCAGTCGGCGCGCAGGATAAGGAGCGCAAGCAGCGCGACTCCCAAGGCAAACGCCGCATAAGCCGCGCGCTTCATGCCGCGCGGCTGCCGCTCGGTTGCTCGCAGGTTAAAGCGAATTCCTGTACGTAACGATCGAAGCGTGCCAGTACCTCACGCGGATTGAGACCGAACTCCGGCAATTGGCGGCGGTGATTGCGGGCGCAATAGGGCTTCTGCCGTTTTAGCCATTGGCCCATGCGCTCCAACGCCCGCGGCGTGAGCGCGAGCCCGACATGCGCATAGATGCGCCGCACCGCATCGATCGGCGCGGCTATCACCGAACGGTAGCTCAGATGCAGGACGCCGCTTTCCTCCCGGTTTGCGCAAAGCCTGTCCGCGGTGTCGGCAATGGCACTGCTGACGCTGCGCCCGATTTCTTCAAGATCGATTCGCTTCGAAAACGACCGCCGCAGCGCCTCCGTCAAATTGAGCTGCGAGGCGAGCACGGGCAACGGATCGCGGTGAAGAAACACGAACAGCGCATCGGGATAGACAGCGCGAATGGCATCGAGCGCGAACACGTGGTCCGGCGACTTGAGGATCCAGCGGCGCCCCGGTTCCTGCCGATCGAGATGACGCAGGAAGCGCTTGTGGAAACGGTAGGCATCACGATGGTCGTGGCGGCCGATCCAGTCCTGATAGTACGGTACATGGTACATGCTGTCGAAGCGCAGACTGTGAAAAACCTGCGCGGTGATGTCCGAACATTCCTGCGGTCCATCCGCCGCCATCGGGTGCAGGTCCGCGACGCCGGGTGCCACAAACCGATAGGCCGCGAACTGCAGCGCCACGCGAGTCCTGCGCCAATCGCCGAAACGAAAACGGTTGCGCAACGGATAAGGATAGATGAGCTGCCACGAGCGCGGCACCGCATTCCCCGAATCCCGGGCGAGAAGACCGTGGAGGAAAGTCGTACCGCTGCGCGGCAGGCCGGTGATGAAGAGGGGCCGAACGATCGGCCGCGCAACGATGCCGGGATCGATCGCTTCCGCGGCATCGAGACGCAACAGATTGGCAAGAGCGCGCACGATATCGAAGCGGGCGGCACGCCGCCCGAAGGCGCTGAGCTGCGCCTCCCTGTTGAGGGAATCGACCAGATAATGGAGGGGTTCGACGAATGACCAGTTCGCGAAGGCCGACCGTCCTACTTTTTCCAGTGCATGCGCGATCAGATCGTCGGCGCACAACTGTCGGCGGCGATCGAACTCCGTCTGCCCCGCGTCGATTGCTGGCGGCGTCCGCGCCGGGCTGGCGCGCGAAGCGACCGCAATTCGACTCCTTACAGGGACACCTTGGGTCGCCATGGCAAGTTGTCCTTCAAAGTTCGTGCAAAGTTCGGGCGCCGCACAGGAACGATGATGGTTTCGCACTTTCGCCAGGCGCTGCCGCTGGCGAGGGTCACTCAAGACAGAGCGCGGGAACTTGCTTTTGGTTTCGCTTTTTTTGCGGCGGCGTCAGTCCGGCGCAGCCCTCGGTTCGCCGGCGCCGGTCCGGCCGCGCTCCAGCCAAACCAGCAGGCCTGGCGAAGCCCTTTTCTTGCTGACCGTCGCGTAGCGCGACACGTCCCCCGGCTCCATGTGTTCACGCCAGCGGCCGCTGCGCCCCAAGTTGATGAAGCGATCCGCACCGCGATCGAATGCCAGTTTCAATCTGGGAAACAACGCATCGCCATGGTTTTTCATGAAGTCAAAACTTGCCGCCTCGGCGAGCCTGGGCATGAGCATTTCCGGCGTGTCGATTTCCAGATAATCCGAAACGCGCCGCATCTCGGCGGCGAGATTTCCCTGCATGTCGTCGTAATGGACCAGCAGCAGGTTGGACCGTTTCCGCTCGCGCCAATACGTGGCTTCGAATCCGAAAAACGTCGGTTCGTTGACACGCGACCCATCGGGAGGAGCCGCTTCCAGTCCATCGAGCCACTGCAGGAGGAATTGTCGTGGATCGTCCGGCGGCGGCGACAGGCGTTGTGACGGCGCTTTGCCGGCTGCGGCGAGTTGCGTGGCCTGTTCAATGACGCGCCGGCGCAACTCGGGGCTGGTGCCCAGTACATGGTTGTGCCACGACAGGCACGCATCGCGCGGGTCGCGGCCGACGTGAATGTACTTTACCGTGTCCCACAGCGGCAGCGCATCGAACGGCAGGTGCGACTTGATGAATCGGCGGTGACGCTGCGCGGCGAGCGTGGCGAGATCATCTTCGATCGGGTTGAAAATGGTCGAGTCGAGCCAGGGCGATATGTCGCCGAACGGGCGTATCTCCGGCGACTGAAAAACCAGAACATCGACGATCCGCTGCATCCAGGTCGTTCCGCACTTGCTGTACGTGCCGATGATAATATCGCCGTCGCGTGGTTCGAAGCTGTCCCAGCGATGACTGTCAGTTGCCGGCGTTCTGACCTCGCGCGCCGACGCGCGCAGCAGTTTCGGCATGTCGCTACCCCTTCTGCCTCAGTATCGGCAGATTACAACACGGCCCGAAGATGAAACAGGCCAGGTGCGCCTGTTGGCGGTAATTAAGGACAGGAAACCATTTCCCTTCGCGCTAGCGAAGCCGCGGCAGTGGGAGACGGGAAATGGTATCCTGTCCCTAATTACCCAACTTCGCGTTCATGGGAAAATTATCCGGTAACGGCACGGCGAGACGTTCAGGCTGTCCTCGTCGCGCGCGCAACCGCGAGCGTATCGATGTATTGCTGGAAGGCGACGATCTTGCCGTCCTCAAGTGTCCAGACATGGACCGCCTGCGGGTTCATGCGACCGCCGGTCTCTTTGTGCTCACCAAAATAGCGCCCGAGCGCCACCACGCGGTCGCCGCCATCGATCAGATCGTCCATCTTGACCGCAAAGCCGTTCCATTCGCCGATGCAGCGCGCGAACACGCCGGCCGCGACGGCTTCGGGGCCGCAATACGGATTGCGATCGCAATAGGGGAAATTTTCGGCTTCGTGCCAGACGATATCGGGACTCATTCTGCCAAGCACGCCGGCGACGTCGCCGCTACCAAACGCCTGATACACGCTTCTGATGATGGCGACATTTTCGGCCGACATGGTTCTCCTCCTGGATGAGCAGTCACCTTCTACGCGTCACGGGCCAAGGGTGCCAAGATTGTTCTAGAGTATGATGAACTTCAGGCGGCAGGGCTCTCACCCTTCGACAGGCTCAGGATGAGGAGGAAAAAACGCCTCACCCTGAGCCTGTCGAAGGGTGAGGTTGATTCTAGCTGAGCGCATCCCGCTCTCATTAGCCCGCCTTTGTGCGATGCGCTTCGGCGCGGCAGGCTTCGCCGCTTCGCGCCAAACCAGCCTGCCTTGGTTTGCCGAGCCGTAGCTCGCGAAAGCGAGCGAAGGCTGGTGGGCCCAGCAGGACTCGAACCTGCGACCCGCTGATTAAGAGTCAGCTGCTCTACCGCCTGAGCTATGGGCCCGTTCGCGGCACTTGCGCCGGAAGCGCGCGCCTATAGCAGAGCCCCCTTCCCCTGTCCACGCGGGCCCGCGCGAGCCAGCGGCAGAGGGGTCGGCGTGACGGGATATTTGAAAAATCTGGTTGAGTCCGCCAACCCTCTCGCGAGCGAGCGCTCAAGACCGGCGTTGTTATAACGGAAAACGTGTACCGGCTCATTCACCCATCCGGCTGCCCGTTGCTGCCGGATTGCGCAGCGACGTTTCGCACGTCAGACGGGGTGGCCTGATAACGCGCGCGGAAGCTCCGGTTGAAATAGGACAAATCTCCAAAGCCGCAGGCGAAGGCGATGTCGCTGATGGACTTGTCGTCGTAACGCGGGCTCGACAGCATGCGGTGCGCGCGCGCCAGGCGCTGCTCGCGCAGGAAATCGGTGAAGGTTGTACCTTCGCTCGCAAACAGGAGCTGTACCTGGCGCGGCGTCAGTTGATGACGCGTCGCGAGATCCGCCGCGCTGAGCTTTTCGTCCTGGAGATTTTCAAGAATCTCCGATTTGATCGCATGCAGCCGCGCCGCGCGCACGCCGCGGCCTTTAGCAGTTTCCGCCGCGTCGCGCGTTGCGCCCAGAGCCAGCGCGAGGAGATCGTAAATATGCGAGATGGTGAGATGCTGCAGCTCGGGCGTTGCCGCGTTTTCGTCCCGCAATATCTCGAGGTAGCGCAGCAGCAGGCGGAGCGCGCCCGACTGTGCGGGCAATTTGCTGCCGAGGCAGATGTCCTTCTCCCGGAGCAGCGGGCCAAGCGCGTTGCGGGGAAAAGTCATGCAGACGAGCGATCCCGGCGCGGTAAAGGCGAGGCTGCCAGGATCCGTTGCCGACAGGAAAACGGCCTCGTTTGGCTCGACAGCAATCTCGCGTCCCATATGCTTTCCCACGCGCGGTATCGTCGCCCATTGCAGAGAGATGTTGTCGCCGGGATCCACGACCAGACGCTGGCGCAGAGTAACCCGGATGGGCGAATTCCTCGCCCACGCAATGCGCGAGCCGGGCAAGACTCGCGCCGTCCAGTCCGCATGAAAATCATGACCGGGGAGCGGCTCGAGATCCATGCGGAGCATCTGCTCGCCGAAGACTTCCCGCCATTGTTCGACGGGGCGCGCCGCCTGCTCCGACGAAAACCGCGCCACCCTGGGTCGGCCGGCAGCGGGCGTTCCGGCCACTTCGCGCCGATCTGCGATTCCGTCCAACGATGTTCCCCCAAGCAGCACCCCGAGCTTATCACGGCACCCGGTCTCCCCGCCATACCGTCGCTGTTCCACGACTTTGATCGATCGATGAGGTCATGGCCGCCGTCGCGCGGCGGCCATGACGGACTCCGTACCCGGTCAGGGATTCAGTTTCGTACCGGCGGTTGTTCCGGTGATCTCGTTTACCAGATTTCCGTTCGTGTCATAAAACTTCGTGTCGAAATCGCCCTTGTACGTGCCCTTCGCCGTAACTCTGTCCGTTTCCGTTTCGATGATGTATCCGCTGAGGGTGCCGCTACTGTACGTCCAACCCATGTGATATCTGTACACATGCTTCAAATCGACAGCTTTCCACGACCCCATGCAGACATTCCCGCTATCGACGGGCTGGCTTATGCTTTGCCACTCGGTTCCGTCGTCGTGCCATTGAACAAGCGCCTGGGCAATCGTATTGCCGTTCACGCTCAAATTCACCAGCCAGGTTCCGACGACTGCCCGGCTTGCACTGGTGTCGGCGGGTAAGCGGATCGCGGCTGAGGGCTCCGGCAGTACAAGCCGCGGGATATTGCGATGCAGGGCCTGACTGAGATCGCAGGCTTGCGCGGCCCCGCCGAACGCCAGGACGGATGAGGCCAGCAACAGAATGAATGAACGCTTCATGGCATGCTCCTTTCGATCTGCGGCCCCGCCGCGCCGTCGATTGCGCCGCACCGGTCCGCGAACTTGAGGAACAAAATTGTCTCATTGCCGATCGTGCCGTCTTGGATTGCAGCAACAAAAACCATGCCGCAAACGACGTACCAACTTTTGCAAAGGCAAATCTCCGGAGATCAAAAAAAGCGCGATGCCGGACGTCGGCATCGCGAGAATTCTTTCCTACGCTGGTTTATTCGCAATCAGGTGAAAACGGATTGCGACAATGGATTGCGCGCAACGCGCCCTAATTTGAGAGTGTGACTTGCAGGCGGTAATCCGGATGCAGCATGGCAGGCGAAGGCGGTTTGATGTGTTGCTTTCCATGGATCGCGTGTTTGCCGGCATTCAGCGCATAGGCGTAAAGATTGCCATCGTCCGAGCCGACGAAAACCATGCCGTCGGCGACGGTGGGAGACGATTCCACGGCGCCTCCGGTCGTCGCCTGCCATAGTTGGTAGCCGCAGTAATCGCAGGCGTCGAAAGCATAGATGTTGCCGTCGTCCGATCCGAAATACACCACGCCATTGGCCACCGCGGGAGACGATACTATGAAGTTTCCGCTCGGCTGCGCCTTCCACAGCTGGGCGCCGGTGGCAGCGTTGAAGGCGTACAAGCCATACCAGTACGAGCCGTCATAGACCACGCCATTGACCACCGCTGGAGACGAATACCACTTAGCCCCGACCGATGTATACCATAGTTGGGCGCCAGTGGAGGCGTTGATGGCGTAGAGGTAAGTATCCCACCCGCCGACATAGACCACGCCATTGGCCACCACCGGCGATGATGTCGTGTAGCCTGCGGCCGTCCACAGCTGGGCGCCGGTCGCGGCATTGAAGGCATAGAGGTAATCCGAGCCGACGTACACCACGCCGTTGGCTACTGCGGGAGACGAAGTCACGTTCCATCCGGTCGGCGCCTTCCACAGCTGGATGCCGGTGGAGGCGTTGAAGGCGTAGAGACTGGAGTCGTCCGAGCCGACATACGCCACGCCATTGGCCACCGCGGGAGACGATTCCACGGCGCCTCCGGTCGGCGCCTTCCACAGCTGGGCGCCGGTGGCGGCGTTGAAGGCGTAGAGATTGTCGTCCCCCGAACCGACATACACCACGCCATTGGCCACCGCGGGAGACGAATCCACGGGGCCTCCGGTCGGCGCCTTCCACAATTGGGCGCCGGTGGAGACGTTAAAGGCGTAGAGATTGTCGTCCCACGAACCGACGTACACCACGCCGTTGTTGTAGGCCGGCGACGAAGTTATTGCCCCGCCCGTCGGCGCCGCCCAGGCCACGTCCAGGCTGCTGACGTTCGAAGCGGAAACCACGTTCTCCCACGGGTTATCGCGTTTGCCGTGATTGGTGAAGCCGTGCTCGGCCCAGGTCGTGCTGGCGGTGAACAGCGCCTGGGCCGCATCGCCGCTCTTGCGGCCGATTGCGGTGACCCAATGCTGCCCGGGAAGCGTACTCGCTGGAATCGGGAGATTATGCTTGCCGAACGCTCCGCTCGAATTCGTCACCACGAGGAATTCGTCGGTAGTATCGAAGTAAACGTCGACCGCCTCGTTCGCTCCAAAACCAGTGCCTGCAACCTTAATGGTATCACCTGGGTGATCGATCGTCGGATAAACGGCGACAACGGTCGCCAAAACCGTCGTGGTCAGGCCGAGATATCCGGCGAAAGTCACGAACGCAAATCGTTTCGTAACACCCCATAATGTCATGATACCCCTCCCATATTGGGCTCCCTGCAGCGGCCCGCGCCGAACGGCCGATCGCGGGCTGGCAGTCGCGGATTCTGCGGGGCCAGAATGTGCTGCACCGACCGCGCCGTCTTGGATTGGAGCGACATCGGCTATGCCGGAAACGACATTCCGGGACATACGACGACCAAGGCTGCGTCCGGCGCGCGCCACGCTCCGCGAGCGCGCAACAAATCAGATGCAACGGCCGAACGCGCCACGAGCGTTGTTCAAAGGCATCGAGAGGAGGCCGAAGCCCAATATGAGGAAGATGCGAGCGAGGTCTGGCACCTGAAAAGTCAGGCGGCAACACGGTGACCAATGCCCTCCGGGCTGCCCTCGACGAAATACAGTACGGTTTTAGCCTTGGTCACCACGCCCTTCAGCGTGTGCGTCGTGACGGGCGGAAGCTGCGTGTGCAGCGGTACATGGGCCGGAGGCGGAGGCAGCGGTGAACGCCGTCCCCATGGTCGCTGTCAGTCCATGGCCGTCAACAGTTGATGAATCGGATTCATTGAAGGCGTCCTCCGTTCGCGCGCGGAACGTTTAGTTGAATCCGGTAATGCCGGAATCCGTGCAGGCGTTGCCGGCGGCGCACTTGTTGCCGCTGGTGGTGATGTCCCACTGGTCGTTGGAGTAGTAGCCGGAGTTGGCGCTGCCATCGTAGCCGATGAACCCGCCGACAGAAGAGCCGGTTCCGCCGCTTACCGCCCCGTACGATGTGCAGTTCGAGACATATGCGTAGCCGGTGGAACCGAAGGCGCCGCCCACGTACGAACCCGTGCCCCCTGAAACTGTTTGACCGTCGGTGGCCGTGCCGGCCTGGCAGGTATCCACGCTTCCGTTATTGAAGCCGACGAACCCGCCGACTGCAGAACCATCGCCACCGCTCGCCGAACCTGTGGCGCTGGAATTGCTGATGCTGCGGAAGTTTTGGCCCACCAGCGCGCCAATCTGGGCGCCTCCCGCCACCGCCCCGCTCGCGTAGGAACCCGCGATCGAGGCGAAGTTGGAGCCGACGAGTCCGCCGACCCAGGAGTTAGAAACGACCGACGTTGCCGTGCCGGAGGCATTGGAGCTTGCGACCGCCGCCGACGCGTTTGTAGACCCATTCACGCCGACCAGACCGCCCAAGCTCGAACTGAAGCAGGCACTGACGTCGGTGACCGGGCCGGAGGCCGTGGAGTATTCGATCGTTCCGTCGTTGATGCCGGCGAGGTCGCCGGCCGTGCAGTTGCCATTCGCTCCCACCCCGACATCGCCAGCGAAGCTGTCGAACAGCAGGGTTCCCTGATTGTCGGCGACCAATCCGCCGGCCACTTCCTCGCCATTGATGACAGCATACTTGACGTTGAGCGTGGCAAGCACGGCGGTGTTGTTGAGTTGATAGAAAAGGCCGGTACCCTGGCTGTTTTGATTCTGGTCCTCGACGACGAGGTTGGTGATGGTGTTGCCGAGGCCTTCGAAGATGCCTGCGAAAGGCGTGAGGATCGGCGATTGCGAATAGGTGCCGTCGTGTTTGGCATTGTAGTTGGCGGCCAGCGCGAAACTGCCGGACGGGTTGTCCTGAATGAGCCGCGCGAGCGTCGCGATGTTGGCGACCAGTGTGTACGCCTGCCCGTTGATCGAAAGCGGTGTCGACGTGCTGCCGAAAGTCAGTTTTCCCTTGGGGCCGAACGACAGCATGCCGCCGGCGCCATTGGCGTTGTAAATCAGATTGATGGATCCTGGACCCGGGTTCCTGATGACATGATTGATGGTGAGGTTGCCTTGCGCCTCCAGCGTCAGGGTGAAGCTGACGCTCGGCAGGCTGAAGGAAACATTGCTGATGATGTCCGGCGCTTCCGCATTGCCCTCGATGGTGGTGTTTCCGTTCGCCAGCATCCCCAGCAGGCTGTACACATTCATGTAAGCTTTGGCGGCGGTGGGCGTGCACACTCCCCCAGAGCACGACATGTTCTGTGTGGCGTGTTTGGAAATAATCACTTGCGCCTCGGCTGCTTGCGCGAGCGCGAGCATTCCGGCCAGCGCGAAAAGCCCGTAGCCAATTCTTTTCATGAGAACCCCCATTATCGTCCGCCGGGGGCCGCAGGCGCCTGGGCCGCGTCGCCGGCTCTTGCGGCCGATTGCGGTCACCCGATCTTGGCCGGAAAGCGCACTCGCGGGAACGGGCGGGGTTTTATTTGCGAACGTCCCCTTCGAATTGGTGACGACCAGCAATTCGTCGGTGGGGTCGAAAAAAGTCACGAAGGCCAATCGTTTGGTAACGGTTGATATTTTCATGACATCCCTCCCCTATTGGGTTCCCAGCAGCTGCCCGCGCCGAACGGCCGATTGCGCGCTGGCGATCACGGATTCTGCGGGACAGCAATGTCATGCGCGCCAACCGCCCGTCTTGGACTGGAGCGACATCGGCTATGCGGGAAACGACATTCCGGCAGGATTCGAACGACGCCGCGCATTTCGTGAGCGCGGAACTGTTGCCGGTCGGCTTCGCCCTGGTCGCTGCATGCCATGCCGGAAACGGCAGGAGGGACTACTTAGCCGCCCTCAGATCTTCCTGCCGGATTCCGCGGGAGCTCGACGTGACGTTGTACATGGACACTCATCAGGATAATGTCTCTGTTTGAATTTTAAAGCTTGATCCGTCTGAACTGATCGCCCTTATCCTTCCCCCGTTTTGCCGGGACCAGGCTCAGGTGAGGGTAAAAAAGTCTCACCCTGAGCTTCTCGAAGCGTGAGGCTGATTCGGTTAGAGCGAATCGTGCTTTAGCCCCGGAACTCGCGCTTCGGCGCGTCATGCCAGTGTGACGAAGGGCATTATCGGAAAGCGTTGGACCTGGACCGGAAGAAGGGGCCGGGTCTGCGCGAAGCGCGACCGAAGCGTAAAAACAGTGTCATTCCCGCGCAAGCGGGAACCCAGATGTTTAGAGGTGACGGAGGAGCATCAACAGCGAGCACACGTTCCAGAAGCGCGTGACGATATTGCGAATGTTTTTTTCACGCGCTACGCATCCGGGTTCCCGCTTGCGCGGGAACGACACCTCCTTTTATCAACGCACGCAAACTGCGTCGCGACCTTGAAACGGAACACTTCGCGCGGGCGCGGGGCTTGCGTGAATCTCGTGCGGAAAATCAAATAATCCCGCCGGACGAACGCGGCAGTTCGACGTGACGATGGACATGGACGCTCATCAGGAGCCCGAAACCGAACATCACGGTCAGCATCGCGGTGCCGCCATAAGAGATGAGCGGCATCGGAATACCGACCACGGGTATCATGCCCATGACCATGGCGGCGTTGATCATGATGTAGAAGAAGAAGTTCAGCGTGATGCCCATCGCCACGAGGCGGCCGAACTGGCTTCTTGATTGCGTGGCGATACGGACGCCGAAGTACATGACGATGGCGAAGAGCGCGAGCAGCGCCACGCTGCCGACAAATCCGAACTCCTCGCCAAGCGCGGTGTAGGCGAAATCGGTGTTCTTCTCGGGCAGGAAATTTAACCGGCTTTGGGTGCCGTGTACAAAACCTTTTCCCGCAAGACCACCCGAGCCGATGGCGATTTCCGCCTGGCTGATGTTCCAGCCAGCACCGAGAGCGTCGTTCTGCGGATGAAGGAAGGTAAGCACGCGCTGCTTCTGGTAATCGTGCAGGAAATGCCAGGCGACGGGCACCGCACCGACCACGCCGCCGACTGCGGGCAGGATCCACCACCAGGAAAGCCCGGCGAGAAACAGCAACGAGAAGCCGTCGGCGAGAATAATCGTCGCCGTCCCGAGATTGGGCTCCTTCAGAACGAGCGCGGCCGGCAGCACGATCATGATCAGCGCGACGGCGAGCCGGTGCGGCTTCGAGACGTCGTCGAGCGCCAATCCGTGCAGATAGCGCGCGAGCGCGAGCACGAGCGAGATCTTCATCAGCTCCGAAGGCTGAATCTGGAGCGGCCCGATTTCGAGCCAGCGTTGCGCGCCCAAACCCACATGGCCGACGATCTCGACGGCGACCAGCAGCAGAAAGGAAATCAGGTAGGCGGGATAGGCGAGCGCCAGCCAGACGCGGATATCGACGAGGGCTACGGCAAGGAGCAGCACGAAGCCCACGGCAAAGCGCATGATCTGCGGCGCCGCCCAGGGATAGAGATGTCCGCCCGCCATCGAATATTGCATGGCGAATCCGATCGAGGCGATGACGGTGATCAGGAGAAGCAGCGGCCAGTGGACGAGGAGAAGTTTGTCCGTCCAACCCACGCCGCGGCGGGACATCACATAGGACGTCGTCATAGGCGTGTCATGTCGCGATCGAGGCCCGCGGCATTGACCGGCCACGAGGCCGAGCGCTTCACCGGATCACGCTGCTGCACATAAAGAAGAATGTCGCGCGCCATCTGCACGTCCGGATGCTGGCCGATGCGGCCATGTTCGATCACCACCGAGCAGGCATAGCGGGGGGCCGCGACCGGCGCGTAGGCGACGAAGAGAGCGTGGTCTCGTAGTTTCCACGGCAGTTTTTCGTTCTTGGTGACGCCGGCGAGATGTTCGGCAAGGCTGATCTTGCGCACCTGGGCGCTGCCGGTTTTTCCCGCCATTTCGAATCCCGGTTCGGTGATCCGCCAGCCGAAAGCGGTGCCGCCGGGTTCATTGGCGACGCCGTTCATGCCTGAGCGCACCGCATCGATGGCCGATTGGGCAAACGGCAGCGGCGGAAGCTCCGGCCTGGGCTCGCCCTCCTTGCCGACCACGCGGATGATGCGAGGGCTGACCAGCTTGCCGCTGGCGATTCGCGCCGACATTGTACAGAGCTGCAGGGGCGTGACGAGCACGTAACCCTGCCCGATGCCGGCGTTCAGCGTTTCGCCCTCCAGCCATTTCGCGCCGAACGTCGCCTCCTTCCAGGCACGGCCGGGAATGACGCCGGCGCGCTCGCCGGGAATTTCGATACCGGTCTGCTTTCCGAATCCCAGCCGGTGCGCGCCGGCTTCGATGCCGTCGATGCCGAGACGGCGCGCGACATTGTAGAAAAACACGTCGCAGGACTGCGTAATCCCGCGGTGCAGATCGACATGGCCGTGTCCGCCTTTCTTCCAGCAATGGAAAACGTAATTGCCGAAGGCGAGCGAGCCGGAGCAGTTGACGGCGAATTGGGGCGTAATCGCGCCGGCATCGAGCGCCGCCAGCGCAACCGCAGGCTTGAAGGTCGAGCCGGGCGGATAAAGGCCGGATAGCGCCTTGTCGCTCAGCGGGCGGTGATCGTTGTCGAGCAGGCCCTTCCACTCGGCCTGCGTGATGCCGACATTGAAAAGATTGGGATCGTAGCCGGGCGTCGAGGCGAGCGCGAGCACGTCGCCCGTCGCCACGTCCATTACCGCGATGGCGCAGCTCTCATCGCCCATTCGCTCGACCACGAATTTCTGCAGATCGCGGTCGAGCGTCAGCCAGACGTCATCGCCCGGCGCGCCGGAATCGCGGCTCAATTCGCGGATCACACGGCCGTAGGCGTTCACTTCCACGCGGCTTACGCCCGCGCTGCCGCGCAATTCTTTCTCCAGCGATTTCTCGATGCCACGCTTGCCGATCCTGAACCCCGGTAGCGCAAGGAGCGGATCGCTGTCCGACTGCTGGTCGGACTGCGACGCCGCCGCAACGTAACCCAGAACATGCGACAGCTCTTCGCCAAAGGGATAGTCGCGCGTCTGTCCCACGTCGGGCTGGATACCCGAAAGATACGGCAGATGCAGATTGAGGCGGGCGAACTGCTCCCAGGTCAGGTTCTCCGCGATGGTCGTGGCGACGAATTTCTTGTTGTTGGCAATGTCGCGCATGATGCGGTCGCGGTCGCGGTCGCTGAGGAGAATGATCTTGCCGACCGTGTCGATCGCCTCGTCGACACCCTCGAGCGCCTGCTCGGGAATGATCAGCACCCGGTAATTGCGGCGGTTGGTGGCGAGCTCGACTCCGAAGCGATCGAAGATCCGGCCTCGCAGCGGCGCAACCAGTCGCACGCTGACGCTGTTTTCCTCCGCCTTGGTGCGAAACTGGTCGCCTTCGAGAATTTGCAGCTGATAAAGGCGGACGCCCAGCACGCCCAACACCGCGCCGATTGCTCCGCCCGTCATCAGGGTTCGCCGCGTGAACGCCGCGTAACGGCTTTTGTCTTTGCGGTCGAACAGCGGCATCAGAAATCGCCTCTCAGCGGACCGAGAAGTTGGCGCTGGGTCTTGTTCATCAGCCAAAGCGCGGGAACGAACCAAAGCACATTGGCTGCGAGGGTCGCCGCCACCGGCGCGATATGCGGCAGACGCCAGTAATAGAGCGCGACGAGGGCGAACGCGGTGCTGACCGCCACCATGAGAGCCGCAGCGAAGCCGACCACCGCCCCGAACCCTGCGAGCCCCGCCAGCGAATCGCGCTGGCGGTCGGTGAACATGTAGCAGGCCACGAACGCCATCGCCCAGATTCCGGGGACCCCGCCTGACACGAGATCTTCAAAGGCGCCTGCCAGAAGCGCAGCCCAGGCGGGCATCAGATCAGGCCGCAACAGGCCGAAGAAATACACCGGCATCAGGCCGAAGAGTGGCGCCGGAAGAAATCCGTTGGTGAACGAGATCGGAAAATTCGAAAGCAGACTACCCAGGAGTGCCATTCCGAACGGCACCAGGGCCGCGAAAAACCGTCCAAACGAACCGCCATACGTATCGTACATTTCCTAGCACCGCCGTGGATTTTCCCGCAGCCAACCGTCTCCTCCCCCGCGCGCGGGAGGAAATTCATCGCTACTGATCATCCGGCGATGTCTCATCGGGGGGCGGCGGTTGTTGCAGCGGCAGTTGCGATGCAGGGGCCGGTCTGAGCCTCTGGATGTGGGGATCGACTGACTGGCGAAGCTCTTTCCTGTTCAGACAATCCGTATCGCAGGCTTTCCCGTGCTTTGGCCGGGATGGCGCGACGCCCGTCTCGTGCGCTTGCGTTTGCGTTTGCACTTGCGCCTGCGCCTGCGTCAGCGCAGCGGTCGCCGCCGGTTGCGCCGTCGGTGTCGCGGGCTTCGGCACCGCCGGCTTCAGCGGCGGCAGGCCGGCCGCCGTTACCGGCAGATCGTTCGCCGTGGGGGCCGGCGGGTTTTCCGCCGGCAGTTTGAGATCGAGCACGCGCACATCGCCGCTGCGGCCCGCATCGGCGAAAAGCGCCACGCGAAAATCGCCGCCGTCCCAATAAAGCTTTCCCACTGCGAGCCCCGCGGGCAGTAGCGCGCCGTCGCCCGACGTCACCACCTGCTGGCCGCTGCGCAACCGCGCGCCTTGCGCGGACCCGACCAGCAGCGGCGCCCCGGAATTGTCGCCGGTGAGCATCGCCTGTACATTCCCCGGCTCGATCGAAACCGGAATGCGGCTGTTCAAATCGGTGAGCAGGATCACCCAAGAGGTGTGATCGCCGACTACGAAAATGCGGCCGATCATGCCGCGGTCGTCAACCACGGCCTCGCCCGGCTTGAGGTGCTCGCGGCGCCCGGCATCGACAATCATGGTGTTGAGGAACGGCCGGCTCGCGCGTCCGATCACATGAGCCGTGACGCTGCCGATCTCCGGATCGGGAACGGCGTTGAGAAGCAACTGATAGCGTTTCAGCCGCTGCTGCAGCGACAATGCAAGATTCTGCCACTTTCGGAGCCGCGCGTTTTCGTCCTTCAGCTTCAGATCGACCTGATAGACGTGAAAAACGTCGGCGAGGCTGCCCGCCCATGCGCCGGCGGCGCGAATCGGCGTGCGCACCGCTTCGAGAACCGGCGCGGCGCGATCCGATGCATAGGCGCGCGCGCGGTCGAACAGCGTCGGTTGAACACGACCGAGGAAAATCAGCACGCAGGCGAGTGCGGCACAGACCGCAAGCGAGATCTGCGCTGCGGCGCGGGGTCGCCCGACTCTCAAACTCCCGTTCGCCATTCCCTTACCAGCTCTCACACGCGAGCTTCAGGAAATCAGAAGGCCGTGGACAAGACGTGACGCATGACTTTTGCATTTTCCAGAACACGCCCGGTACCGAGCGCCACACATGAAAGCGGATCGTCGGCGATGCTGACCGGAAGCCCGGTTTCCTCCCGCAGCACCTGATCGAGATTGGCAAGCAGCGAACCGCCGCCCGTGAGCACGATACCCTTGTCGACGATATCGGCGGCGAGTTCCGGCGGCGTCGCTTCCAGCGCGACCTTTACGGCCTCGACGATCTGGCTCGTCGGTTCCGCGAGTGCTTCGGCAATATGGCGCTGGCTGATGGTGATCTCTTTGGGAACGCCGTTCAGGAGATCGCGGCCCTTGATGTCGAGCGTCACGCCCTCGCCGTCCTGCGGCGCCGCCGCCGAACCGATCTCTTTCTTGATGCGCTCGGCGCTCGCCTCTCCGATGAGAAGATTCTGGTGGCGGCGAATATAGGCGATGATCGCCTCGTCCATCTTGTCGCCGCCGACGCGAACGGAGCGGGAATAGACGATGCCGCCGAGCGACAGCACGGCCACTTCCGTCGTGCCGCCGCCGATGTCGACCACCATGGAACCGGTAGGATCGGAGACCGGCAGCCCGGCGCCGATCGCCGCCGCCATCGGTTCCTCGATCAGGAAAACCCGCCGGGCCCCGGCCGAGAGTGCCGATTCCTGAATCGCCCGGCGCTCCACGGCCGTGGAACCCGAGGGAACACAGACGATGATCATCGGATTGGCGAAGGAACGCCGGTTATGAACCTTGCGGATGAAATGCTTGATCATTTCCTCGGCGATCTCGAAATCGGCGATCACACCGTCGCGCATCGGGCGGATCGCTTCGATATTGCCCGGCGTGCGCCCGAGCATCAGCTTGGCGTCGTTGCCAACAGCGCGCACGTGCTTCTTGCCGCCGCGATTGGTCATGGTTGCCACGACCGATGGCTCGTTCAGGACGATGCCCCGGCCCTTGACATAAACGAGCGTGTTGGCCGTCCCCAGATCGATGGCCATGTCGCTGGAGAGAATGCCGAGGAGGCTGCCGAACACGTGTTGCCTGTTCCTTTCCAAGCGGCGGCACCGGCCGCCGTTTTCCGCTGTTGGACCGCGCACCGGACTTCCGTTGCGCGGATCGCGGTCTCAGCCCGCGACAAAAATCGGCGCGACAGTCCCGGCACCCCATCCATTTCCGGCCTGCCGGCGCTATCCAAATGATGGTTTGCTGGCCTGACGAGTCGCCCTTCGTGCGTGAAATTCAACGCGTCGACACCGTCGCAACCGTTTTACGCCGAAGCACAAACGCGGCGCAATAGATGCGGCCTGCGCGGTTACCCGCAGATGCGGCAAATCCCTAAGATTGCTGTGAATGACCCAGGCGATTTCGCCCGATTGCAACGGTCGCGATTTTCCGGCACGAAACGACGAATTCTCACCGTGCCTCGCGCTTGGGGCGTGCGGGCGCTCCGATTGACGGCCGACCAGAGCGCGAGGACTGCAGATGAAAATCCTGCCGCCCGTCTCGATCAGCGCTCGCGGGCTCCTCGCCGGGCGTTGGGATTTGCTTGCGGCGATTCTCGTCTTCGGCGCCATCGCCATTATCGGTGAAGAAAGCCGCAGCCTCGTCGCGCCGCTGTCGACGCTGAAATCCAATCCTTTGTCGCTGAGCCCATGGGCGCTCCCGGGCTATGCCTTGCGTACCACGCTGCGAATGCTAGCGGCGATGGTTGTTTCGCTGGTCTTCACCTTCACCTACGCGAGCTGGGCGGCGAAAAGCGCGCGCGCCGGCACCCTCCTCATTCCGGTCCTCGATATCCTGCAGTCCATCCCGATCCTCGGCTACCTGTCGGTCACCTACCTGTTCTTTCTTTCGCTTGCGCCGGGAAAAGTGCTGGGCGCGGAATTCGCTGCCATCTTCACGATCTTCAGCAGCCAAGCGTGGAACATGGCGTTCAGCTTCTATCAATCGCTGCGCACCGTTCCCGTCGAACTCGAGGAAGCCGGCCGCGTGTTCGGATTGAGCGCCTGGGCCCGCTTTTGGCGGATCGAGACCCCCTTCGCCATGCCTTCCCTCGTCTGGAACATGATGATGTCGATGTCGGGCAGCTGGTTTTTCGTGGTGTGGTCGGAGGCGATCACCGTCGGCCACACCACGATTACGCTTCCGGGCGTCGGCTCCTACATCGCGCTCGCGCTTGCGCGTCGAGACCTCGGCGCGGTCGGATGGGCGATTCTGACCATGCTGATCGTGATCCTCATCTACGATCAGTTGCTGTTCCGGCCGCTGATCACCTGGTCGGACCGCTTCCGCTTCGAGCAGGAGCAAAGCGAGGAGCCACCGCAATCCTGGGTCCTGACGATGTTCCGCCGCTCGCGGCTCATCGATGCGATCGCCGCCCCCTTCAAGCGCGCCTTGCGGTGGTCCTATCGGATCGCCCCGCCGCCTCCCGTCCGTCTGCCTTTGCCGCGCAGCCGCCTGTGGATGCGCCTCGGCGATTTCCTGTGGTACGGAATAATTCTCGTCATTATCTATTACGCGCTGTGGCGGATCGTTGCGTTCGTCGGGCAGAGCATCTCCTGGCCCGACGTGTTCGAAACGATCCTGCTGGGTCTCGCGACCCTTGTGCGCGTCCTTGTCCTGATCGCCATCGCCAGCGCCATCTGGACGCCGGTCGGCATCTATGTGGGCTTGCGGCCGAAGCTCGCGCGCAGGGTCCAGCCGGTGGCGCAGTTCCTGGCGGCGTTCCCGGCCAATCTCCTGTTTCCGCTCGCGGTGTCGGTGATCGTTACGTACAGCCTCAATCCCGACATCTGGCTTTCTCCGCTGATGGTGCTCGGCACCCAGTGGTACATTCTCTTCAATGTCATTGCCGGCGCTTCCGGGCTGCCGTCCGAATTGCGCGACGCCGGCGCCAATCTGCAGGTGCGGGGCTGGCTGTGGTGGAAAAGGATCGGCCTGCCTGGCGTGTTCCCTTTCTACGTCACCGGCGCGATCACCGCCTCGGGCGGCTCCTGGAATGCGGCGATTGCGGCCGAGTGGATCAGCTGGGGCAACCGTGTGGTTCGTGCCCATGGGCTTGGCGCCTACATCCAGGATGCGACCACCGCCGGCAATTATCAGCGGATCGTCCTCGGGATTGCGGTCATGGGCACAATTGTGGCCATCACCAACCGCGTGTTCTGGCGGCCGCTTTACTGGTACGCCGAACGCAAGTACAGATTGAGCTGAAGGAGAAACCTTTGGACGCTCCGGCCCTCGTTGACGTACATCATGTCAGCCGCGCCTTTCCCAGACCCGGCGGCGGCGAACTGACCGTGCTCGAGGACGTCGATCTGACACTCAAGCAGGGAGAGATCGTAGGCCTGCTCGGCCGTTCAGGCTCGGGCAAGTCCACCCTGTTGCGATGTATCTCGGGTCTGGCGCAGCCGAACGGCGGCACCATCAGCTATCTCGGCCATCCCGTCGACGGCCCGGCGAGCGGCATTGCCATGGTGTTCCAGGGCTTTGCCCTTTTTCCCTGGCTGACGGTTCTGGAAAACGTCGAGCTGGGGCTCGAAGCGCTAAGGCTCCCCAAGGACGAGATCCGTACCCGCGCGCTGCAGGCGATCGATCTGATCGGTCTCGACGGTTACGAATCCGCTTATCCGCGCGAGCTTTCCGGCGGCATGCGCCAGCGCGTCGGTTTCGCGCGCGCCCTCGTCGTCCATCCGAATGTTCTCCTGATGGACGAGCCGTTTTCCGCGCTCGACGTACTGACGGCGGAAAACCTCAGGACCGACTTCCTCGAATTGTGGTCGGAGGGACAGCTTCCCATCAGGGGCATCATCCTCGTCACGCACAACATTGAGGAGGCGGTCCTGATGTGCGACCGGGTGCTCCTGTTTTCGACCAATCCGGGCCGGATTGTCACGGAAATCGGAGTTCCGCTCCGCCAGCCACGCGACCGCCAGGACCCGAATTTCGCCGCCATCGTCGAGCGAATTTACGTTGAGATGACCGCCCAACGGGCGGCGCGCGCGGCACCGAAGCTCGACAGGATCCCCGGCCGGGGTTTCGGCATGATCCTCCCCGATGTACCGGTTGGTCTGATTGCCGGCCTTGTTGAAGAATTGGCCGCGCCGCCGTACAACGGGCAGGCGGACCTGCCGGAGATCGCCCAGGAAAGGCAGATGGAAGTGGACGAGCTGTTTCCGATCGTCGAGACCCTGCAGTTGCTGCGCCTGGCCGAGGTGGAAGGCGGGGACATCAAGCTTACGGAAACCGGCAAGCGCTTTGCCAACGAGGAAACGGACGAGCGCAAGCGTATTTTCGCGAGGCTTCTGATCCGCTATGTACCGTTTGCCGCCCACATCCGGCGTGTACTGGATGAACGCGAAAGCCACACTGCGCCAAAATCGCGCTTTTTTGACGAGCTGGAGGACAATATGACTCCAGATATGGCCGAACAGACGCTAAACGCTGTAATAGGTTGGGCGCGATTCGCCGAACTTTTCGCCTATGACGATGATACCGGCATGTTCAGCATGGAGAACCCCACGTGAAACGCAAAAGCAAGAAATCCGGCAGCACTCGTTCGTCGTGGACCGTCACGGAAGCGAGAGCGAACTTTCGAAACCTGCTCGACAAGGCACAGAAGCAGGGCCCGCAGACCATCTCCCGCAATGGGCACCCGATCGCCACGATCGCGGCTGCCGGCGGCGGCCGCAAATCCGGTCGCTGACCAAGCGCGTTCGTTTATCCGGCGGACCTTGATTTTCTTCCCCGCGCAAGCGGGGAAGAAAACGCCGTGTTGTGCGTGCCGCCAACGGCTCGCCAGAGCTGTTCCGATAGGCTTTGCGCGGCCGTTTCGCAGCCGGAGCCGCAGTTTCCTGCGGCAACGAAGATATTTCACAAAATTCTCGGCCCGGCCGTCGTACAGCGCTGTGCCGCGCCAGACAATTGGAAAGGGCGCGCTCCCATCTGTTCGGATTCCGCTCCGTCCTCAATCCTTCGTGCTTCCGAGCCATGGCATCATGGCACGGAGCCGCTTCCCCACCGCTTCGATCGGGTGGGCGGCCGAGCGCGCGCGCATGTCCTTCATGAACGGCAATCCCGCCCTGTTTTCCTCCATCCAGGCGCGCGCGAACCGGCCCGATTGAATATCCTCGAGAATGCCTTTCATTTCGGCGCGCACCGCGTCGTTCACGAGGCGCGGTCCGCTCACATATTCGCCGTATTCCGCGGTGTTTGAGATCGCCAGATTCATGCGCGCGATGCCGCTTTCATAGATGCGATCCACAATCAGTTTCAGCTCGTGCAGGCATTCGAAATACGAAATTTCCGGCGCGTAGCCTGCGTCGACGAGCGTCTCGAATCCGGCGCGGATCAATTCGACCAGGCCGCCGCAAAGCACCGCCTGTTCGCTGAAGAGATCGGATTCGCATTCCTCGCGGAACGTCGTCTCCATGATGCCGGCGCGCCCATTGCCGATGGCGCTCGCATAGGAAAGCGCGAGCGCGCGTGCGTTGCCGGTTGCGTCCTGGTGAATGGCGATCAGCCCCGGTACGCCGCCGCCCCGCAGGTATTCGCGCCGCATCGCATGGCCCTGTCCTTTTGGCGCCACCATCGCCACGTCGAGATCGGGCCGCGGCTCGATGAAGCGGAAATGGATGGCGAAGCCATGCGCAAAGAACAGCGCCGCGCCTTTCCGCATGTTCGGCCCGAGATCGCGGGCATAGATATCGGGCTGCCGTTCGTCGGGCGCGCCCATCATGATGACGTCCGCCCACGCCGCGGCCTCGGCATTGGTCATGACCCGAAAACCTTCGGCGACGGCTCTGTCCGACGAGGCGCCCGGCCTACCGGCGACGGCGATCTCTTTGACGCCGGCGTCGCGAAGGTTGAGCGCGTGCGCGTGGCCCTGGCTACCGAAACCGAGCACGACGACTCGCTTCCTGCGGATCAGTTCAGGATCCGTGTCCCTGTCGTAGTACACGCGCATCGACCAGCCTCCTTCACCTGCTTACGTTGCGCTATGAGCACCCCCACGATATCGGCTTACGCGGATCGAGCCAGCGCGCTTTCGAATCCTGGCCAGATCGTGCTGAGTCTGCATCCGCAACAAGAGATCGGGATCGATGCCAAACCCCTTATGGAGTCGAAAAGCCATTTCTGCACTTACAGAAGCCTTTCCATTAACCACGTCTGACAGCGTCGCGCGCCGTACACCAAGAATTTGCGCCGCCTTCGTCAACGACAATCCCAACGGCTCCAAAATGCCGAACGTGATGAGTTCACCCGGGTGCGATGGATTATTCATCGCTCCCGCATGCTCAGTGGTAGTCTTCGAGCGCGATGTCATGGACCGTTTCTCCTTCCAACCTGAATGTCAGGCGCCAATTCCCGGTAATGCTCATGCTCCACATGCCTGCGCGCTCGCCTTTCAGCGCGTGCAGCCGCCAACCCGGAACACTTGCCAGCATCCGCATGTTCGTCGCGGCGGAGATCGCCGAAAGAGCAAGCCGCAGACGTCGCACCTGTTCGGGCGGCAAACCGCGTGCATTGTCGCTCGACCAAAGCCGCTGCAGAGCCTTGTTGCGGAATGAAGCGATGCGCATTGGCGACCGTACGGTATTGCCGTACGAAAGGCAAGCGCCCGACTTCAGGTTCCTTGCGCCATGGTATCGATAACGGCTTCCGTCTCTGTCGCCTCGATCCAGACCCAATCCGCCATACGGTGGCGAAACCAGGTGAGCTGGCGTTTGGCGTATTGCCGGGTAGCGGTTTTCGCGGCGGCGACCGCAGCATCGAGCGTGAGCGTTTGATCGAGCACGGCCCACAGCTGCCGAAGCCCGAGCAATTTCGCAGACGGGAGCGCGGGATCAAGTCCCTTCAGCGCGCGCGCTTCCTCGAGCGCTCCTTCGCCAATCATCCGGTTGAATCGCCGGTCGATCCGCCGGTACAGTTCGGACCGCGGCGGCGAAAGCACAAAGCGGGCGAGGTTCAGGCCGGCAAGCGGCGCGGGGCCGGCGGCGTTCTGCCAATGCGCCAGCGGCTTCCCAGTCGCTTCTAGAACCTCCGCGGCGCGCAGCACGCGCTGCGTGTCGCCGACGCGCAATCGTGCCGCGGAATCCGCATCCCGCGCCGCCAGCTCGCCATGAAACGCCTCCGCGCCGATGGTCTCGCGCTGTGCGCGCACCTGTTTTCGTACAGCTTCGGGAATTTTCGGGATCTCGGCCAAACCTTCCATCAGTGCCTGGAAGTAAAGCCCCGTGCCGCCGGCAAAAACCGGAACCCGTCCGCTCTTGCGCACCTCAGCCAGGGCCGCGGCGGCATCGTTTTGAAAGCGCGCGACGGAATAAGTGTCGTTCACGCTCACATAACCGTACAGGAGATGCGGCCCGCGCGCGAGCAACGTGTCATCGGGACGCGCCGTCAGGATGCGCGCTTCGCGATAGACCTGCATGGAATCGGTGTTGATGAGTGCGCCGCCAATTCGCTCCGCGAGCTCAAGCGCAGCTTCGGACTTGCCGCTCGCCGTCGGCCCTGCAATAAGCACCGCGTCGATGCGCATGGGAACCACGCGTCCTTTGAGCGAAAATTCGTCTTGCGTGTTGAATGTCATTTCCCCCGAAGCTGCAAGCCTCGCGGATCGTCTGCGGCCGCTCGGCAAACCCGATTGGCTCTGCGAAAATTGTGCTTTCGACATTCCGATTGGCGCCGATCCGGAAACCGGGCGTGCCGCCGCGCGCGAATTCGCGCGCGGCGTGGTGGCGGACATCAACATCGTTCCGCGCGAGGGACGGCGCAAAAAACTTCTCGCCGCGGATATGGAATCGACGATCATTGCTTGCGAATGCGTGGATGAACTCGCGGCGATCGCCGGCGTCGGGAGTGACGTCGCCGCGATTACCGCGCGCGCGATGAAGGGCGAAATCGAATTCGCCGCCGCCTTGCGCGAACGCGTGGCGCTTCTGAAAGGCCTGCCGCTGTCGGCGCTACAGCGCGTTTATGAGGCGCACGTCCGACTCAATCCCGGTGCAATGGCCCTCGTCGCGACGATGCGCGCGCACGGTGCAACCACACTTCTGGTTTCGGGTGGTTTCACCTGGTTCACCGACCGTGTCGCCCGGGAGGCCGGATTCCATAAGAGCCACGCGAACGTGCTGCTCGACGACGGTGAAAAGCTGCTCGGTATGGTGCAGGAACCCATTCGCGGCCGCGACGCGAAATCGGCGGTGCTGGAATTGGCCGCCGCCGCGCGCGGCATTTCGCTTTCCGAGACCCTCGCGGTCGGCGACGGCGCAAACGACATCGCCATGGTGACGCGCGCCGGGCTCGGCGTTGCCTGGCACGCAAAGCCGATCCTCGCCGAGCTTGCGGCGACGCGCATCGACCACGCCGACCTCACCGCGCTTCTGTACCTGCAGGGCTATAAGCGCGAAGAGTTCGTCACCGCGTAAGGCGAGATCGTCCGGCTCACCGCGAGATTACGCGGCCATGCGGACGCGTTCCACCCGATCGCGAGGGAACAGCGCGGTTACGGTCGTGCCCTGCCCCGCTGCGCTTACGATCGTCAGTGCGCCGCCGTGCAGCTCCACGAGATGTTTGGACAATGGCAGCCCCAGCCCGGTCCCGGTGTACTTTCGGCTGAGCCGGCTGTCGATCTGGCCGAAGCGCTCGAGCGCAATGGAGATTTCGCCAGGCGCCATGCCGATCCCGGTGTCGCTCACCGAGATTGCAATGCCGGCATCGCTGCACGAAACCGCAATATCGACGCGTCCGCCGCCCGGCGTGAACTTCACCGCGTTCGAGAGCAGATTCAACAAGACCTGGCGGAGCCGACGGTCATCGGCGCGCATGCTCGGCAGTCCGTCCGGTACATTCGCGTGAATCCGAACGTTGGCCTTGGCAGAGTGGGGCTCCATCAGGCGCAGGCAGGAGGCAATTGCTTCTCCCAGATCGACGGCGTCGTCGTTCAAGTCAAGATGTCCCGCGTCAAGCTTGGAAAGATCGAGGATATCGTCGATCAGCTCCAGGAGATGACGACCGCTATCGAAGATATTCGTCGCATAGTCGCGGACGTGTCCGGGGTCGATAGAGCTTCCATACTCGTCGCGCAGGAGTTCCGAAAACCCCAGAATGGCATTGAGGGGCGTGCGCAGTTCGTGAGACATGCTCGCCAGGAATTGCGATTTCGATTGGTCGGCAGCGGAAGCGGCGTTTACCGCGAGGCGCAGTTGCTGCGCCGTGCGCTCAAGCTCGCCCTTCGTTGCCTCGAGTTCGCCGATATGCTGATCGACCAGCGAGCCGATCACACCCAGTCCCACGATCAGGAGGCAAATGGCGGTGATGGCAACGGAGAACCAGATCGGCGGAATCATCTCCGAAGGCACCGGAAGCGCTGGATCGGGCGTCAGCCCCAGTCCGGCCATCCCGACAAAATGCGTCCCCAGCACGCCACCGGTCAAAAGCAGGGCCGCCGCGAATTGGCCGGACCACTCGGGTCGCCGCCGCCAGAGCCACAGGGCGGCCGCGCCAGAACCGGTCCCGATCAGGAAGGAGGCGGCGACGAAATCGACGTCCCAGTGTTGGTGCGCGGGGAGCCGCAGGGCGGCCATCACGAGGTAGTTCATCAGCGTCGCCGCCGCGCCGACTGCGGCACCACCAAGGATGATGCGGCGGCGGACGACGAACGCAAAACCGAGTCCTGTACAGGCAATCCCGCCGCCGGCTGCCAGCAGGGCCTCGCCGGCATCGTACCCCACGCGGAGACCCGGCTGGAAAGCGAGCAGCGTTACGAAATGCACCGCCCAGACGCCGCAGCCGATCACCACCGCGGCCGCCGTCAACCAGGGATCGCTCGAGGTTTTGCCGGGCTTGCCGGCCCGCGCAATGAGCGTCAGCGCCGTGTAGCACGCCAGCACGCAAATGAGGGCCGCGACGACGACAAGCTTGGCGTCATGCTCCTCGAAGACCAAGGTCAATCGCGCCAGTACAGACGAAGGCTGCCACATGTCGCGTTAGCTCTTTCCGCCAGTCGAACCGCGGTTCCTCCTCATGAAGGAAGTCTGAATACGGCCGCGGGCATTCGATCAAATATCACGACCTCTCGAGCGCGGGTGGAATTGCTGGAAAGACGATTGACGCGCGGTAAATGATTACGCCGCATTTACCAGTAACCTGAGCGCAGCCGTCTGGGGCGTGCCGGCAACGCAAAGACCGTCGGCGCCCTCAATGAGGTTAATGATGCAAGGTGTCGTTCCCAAGACACGCGGAAACGGCTGCAGCCCTGTTACCGGTTTGCGCTGTTGAAAATCGAGGGAATGAACCGGCTTTGGTTTCCGTCATAGGATCGGCAGCGGCGGGAGGGAATCAACATGTCGAAGACCGGAGCGGGGGTTTTTCGCATTTGCCTTTGCGCGGCCACGCTTTTGGCGTTCGGGAGGGCCGCGGAAGCGAACGTGCGCATCGCTTCGGCCGCGACGCACAACATGACGTGCTCAAAGGGCCTATGCACGCCCGACGCCAAAAAGGCCGTGCTCAATGTCGATGACCTCGCGAGCATGCTTGCCGCGGGCGACGTCAGGGTGATTTCGGACCAGCGGGCGCTGGACATTGATGTCGATGCCGCACTCAGCTGGACGAGCCCGCACCGGCTGACGCTCGACGCCTGGCGTTCGATCGCATTCAACCAGTCCGTCAATCTCGACGCCGACGGCGCCCTCACGCTGACCACCAACCACGGCGGCACTGGCGGCGATTTTGCTTTTGCAGAGACGGGGAAGGCCCATATCGCCTTCGCAAAACTGCAGAGCAGCCTGATCATCAATGGCAACAGCTACGTTCTGGCAGGAACGCTGCAAGACCTGGCCGCGGACATGGGTAACGACCTCAACGGCTTCTACGCGCTGGCGGGCAGCTACGATGCCTCGGCCGATGGCACGTACACGGTCTCGGCTTTGCCGGATTTCGCCGGAACCTTCGAGGGACTGGGGAACGCCGTCAGCAACTATTCGCTGCAACTGGCCGGTGGGAATACGGCCGGCGGGCTGTTCCAATGCGCCTGCCCCTCTTCCACCGTTCGCGACGTCGATCTGGTGAATGTCACAATCCGCGGAAACAGCGGCGCCGACGACGTGGGGGCGCTTGCCGGCATCGCCTACGGAACGGTGCAAGGCATTTCGGCCAGCGGCAGCGTGGGCGGTGACGCGAAGGATGGCGCCAACGACAGTGCCGGAGGACTGCTTGGACTGAGCCACGGGCTTGTCGTCCACAGTCGCTCGCGGGTGAAAGTGCGAGGCGCCCAGGTTGCCGGCGGTCTGGTCGGCATTTTGCAGCCTTCCGGCGCACCGGCGGCGACGATCTCCTATTCCAGCGCCGGCGGCGATGTTTCCGGGGTGGGCGCAGCCGGCGGTCTCGTCGGCCTTATGGATCAAAGTTTCGGCAATGAAGAGATCGATCATTCGTACGCCGCGGGCAACGTCACGGGCTCCGGCGGCGCCTATGTCGGCGGTCTTGTCGGAACCGGGAAAGGGACCATCGTGCGCTCCTTTGCGACGGGCACCGTCAGCGCGCGCCGCTGCGCCGCCTGCGGCGGGCTTGCTGGAAGCAGCGGCGGTTCGATCACCGATTCGTACGCAACGGGAGCGTTGAACGTCGGCAACTGTGACGCGTGCGGCGGTCTCCTCGGCGACAATTCGGGAACGGTGGCGACGTCTTACGCCACCGGATCGTTGCTGGAGAGCTCAGGCACCTATCTGGGAGGCCTGATCGGCGCGGACGCGGCACCGGCGGGAAGCCTGTCGAACACCTATTGGGATACCACAACAAGTGGAATTACCGACCCCGCACAGGGCGCCGGCAACATCAGCAACGATCAAGGCATTGCCGGTCTCACAACCGCGGAACTGCAGGCTGGCCTGCCGGCTGGTTTCTCACCGTCGGTGTGGGGCGAGAATTCGACCATCAATAACGGACTGCCCTATCTGCTCGCCCTTCCACCGAACCCTCGTTGAGCGGCAAGCCGGCGGGGAATTATTCCTTGAGCATGAAAACGGTACCGCAACCCTTCCCGGAAGGTCGTCCTTTACAGGACGTGCCATTACCGCCCCTTTCGGCTGTGCCGTAGAGCATGCCACTTCCGCCAGCGATAAGACCGTCCGGAGATATACCCTCGATCTTTTTGAATTCGTGGAGCACGGTCTTGGTACCGTCGGGAGCGAGTTTAAAAACCGTTCCGCAACAGAGCCCGCCAAACGATGTCGTGCCATAGAGGTTTCCCGACTTGCTCAGCAAAAGTGAGCTCGGAACCCCACCGTCGCTTCCGCCGCCAAAACTGTAAAGCACCGTTTCTGTACCGTCTGCTGCCAGCTTGAAAATCGTGCCGTAACCATAGGTCCCCCCACCATCGGTGGTCCCGTAGAGATTGTTCGCGCTGTCCATGATCACGCCGCCCAAGGGACCAACGCCGTCGGTCCCGTCGAACGCATGGAGTATTGTCTCGGTACCGTCCGGCGCGAGCATGTAGATCGTGCCGCAACCGTAACTGCCGCAGGTTCCGCCGCCCTCATACGTCGTGCCGTACAGATTGCCGGCCGTGTCCATGACCAGATTTCCTGATGGATAGCTGCCATCGCTTCCGCCGGCGAAGGACCAGAGCACCGTCTGTACGCCATCGCGAGCAAGTCTGAAGACAACGCCACAACCGCCTCCGCAACCTGGACCTGTGTTCCCGCCCACAGTCGTCGTACCGTAGAGATCGCCCTTATGCGTCAACAGTCCCCCGGAAGGCCTGCAACCGCCTGCTCCATAGGTGAAGGAATTAAGCGTTGTCTCGGTACCATCCGGCGCAAGCTCGTACACCGTGCCACACCCATTCGCGCCGGTCAGGGTCGTACCGTAGAGATTCCCATTCCTGCCCATGATCACGCCGCCCAGGGGATAAGCGCCGCCGGTATAATCGAACGCATGGAGTATTGTTTCGGTACCGTCGGGCGCGAGCTTGAACACCGTTCCGCAGCCGTCCTTGCAATTCCGAACGTCGCCGCCGAGCGCCGTGGTCCCGTAAAGATTGCCGGCGGAGTCGCGCAGCAAATTACCGGAGGGGATCCATCCGTCGCCGCCGACACTCTGAAAATTGTGAATCACCACCAATCCCTGGGCGCCCGCGAAACCGGGCAATATCAAGCCGGCAAGCGCCAGGACAAACGCCATAACGAATTTGTTTGCAGGATGCGGAAGTCGGGACATTGGATTCTCCCCCAGAGTCGCAAGACGGTGTCGCAAGACGGTGAACGACGTGGCCATCTTATTGCATCGTTCCGTCAATTGCGATGTCTCCCTTCACGGTGAGAACCATGCAACGCTAGCGCTACTCCGGCGCACCGGAGAGGCTAAAACTGTGAACTCGGTACTGATTCCTGATCCGGCGTCAGTGGTATTGAGCGAGACGACAACGTTTCGGAGGTGCCGGGCCGAACGCGGGCGCGAATAGGGCGTATGGTCCCAGGTCTCCAGTTCTGTTTAGATACTGCACTAGGGTTGCCCGTTCCCGGAGGCGTCAATGACACAGAAATTGGTGCAGCTCATCCCAATTAAATTTTTGCTGCCCCTCTCGCTTCTCGTCTTCGCTACGTTTAACGCGGCGAATGCATCTATGTTCAGCGTCCTTCACACCTTTAAGGGCGGACGCGACGGCAGCGGCCCATTTGGGCGATTGATGATGGACAAAAAGGGCAATCTGCTTGGGGTAACCACTGACGGCGGCAGATCGTGCCGCGACGCCAGATACGGCTGTGGAACAGTCTACGAAGTTACTCCAACCGGTGCACACACGGTGCTTTTCTTTTTTCACCCCGAAGGAGACGGTATTTTTCCTACCGGTTTGGCTCAAGACAAGCTTGGCAACATTTACGGAACGACCCTATTGGGCGGAAGCCGCGTCGATCACGCCCGGCCGCTTGGCACGGTATTCAAGCTAGCCCCGGACGGTACCGAAACGGTGCTACATACTTTTACTGGCCCCGACGGTTCGAGTCCCATTGGGCTGACAAAAGACGCGACGGGCAATCTTTATGGTTCAAGTCAGACAAACTCCTTCTACGGATGTTGTGGGCTGGTTTTCAAGGTTGCTGCTGATGGTGCTGAAAGTACGTTCCATACTTTCACAGGTGGAAACGACGGCGGAGATCCTGTGGCGCGCGTGATCGCGGATAGCGCCGGCAATCTCTACGGAGCAACCGCTTGGGGCGGAGGAACAGGCTGTGGCGGATACGGTTGTGGCACCGTCTATAAACTTGCTCCCGACGGTACAGAGACCATTCTTTACGCCTTCTCCGGCGGTGCAGATGGCGAGAGCCCCGAGGCTCCCCTAAAGATGGACGACGGGGGTAATCTGTACGGAACCGCCGATGGCGGCGGGGCAAACGGGTTTGGCGTAGTTTTCAAACTGACACCAAGCGGCGTTGAGAGCGTACTCCACTCCTTTGCAGGCGGCAGCGACGGCCGAGGGACATTCATGAATGGCCTTTATCTCGACAGTTCGGGTAACGTTTATGGAGCAACGACATACGGCGGCGGAACAGGTTGTGCCGGATACGGCTGTGGCACCGTGTACCGCATAGCGCCCGATGGCAAAGAAAGAATTCTCCACTCGTTTGCGGGCCAAACTGATGGAGCATTTCCGGCAACCGATCTGATTTTAGACGAGGCCGGAAATCTTTACGGAACAGCGCAAGTGGGTGGCGAAACCGAGGAAAGTTGTTGCGGAACGGTGTTCAAACTAACACCCTGATTCCGAAAGCGCACAGGCTCAAAGCCTGAGATTTAGCGGGGCATTGGAGAGGAGCCCAGCCCTGTTAGGTGCCGCCGAAGCGTACGGCGATGTAGCTCGCCTGGCCCTCGCGGCTGACGCGGAACAGCACCGCCTTTCGGCCGGTCGTGGCGCTTGCGTCGACCCGCTTCGACACCTCTTGCGGCGTGTGCACGGCTTCGTTCTGTACTTCGAGAATGACATCGCCTTCGCGGATGTCCTGTTCGGCGGCGAGGCCGACCGGATCGACGTTCGTCACCACCACGCCACCGGCGGCCGGGCCGAGCTTGTACTTGGTGCGGAGCCGCGCGTCCGCCGCGGCAACGACGAGGCCAAGCTGGGAGAACCCGGGAACGCTTTTCGGCACCGCGACGGCCGAGGCCTTGGCCGCGCCGCCCTGCTCGACCGCGTCGTCGAGCTGGGCGAGGGTCACGCGATAATTCTGTCTTTGCCCGTTGCGGACAACCTCCACCGCGACCGTGCTGCCGACCGGCGTGTCGGCCACGAGGCGCGACAGCACGCGGGAATCGGGAACGCTGCTGCCGTTGTACGCGGTAATCAGATCGCCGTTCCTGACCCCGGCCCTGGCGGCGGGCCCGCCCGCGGTGACGTCGGCGACGAGGGCGCCCGTCTGCGCGGCAAGCCCGAGGCTGTCTGCGATCTCGCCGGTGACCGACTGGATATGGACACCCATCCAGCCGCGGCGCGCATGGCCGTATTGGCGGAGCTGCGCCACCACGGGCCGCACCATGTTGGACGGAATGGCGAAGCCGACGCCGACCGAGCCGCCGCTTGGCGAATAGATGGCCGAGGCGACGCCGATCACCTGGCCGTCCATGTCGAACAGCGGGCCGCCGGAATTGCCGCGGTTGATGGGTGCGTCCGTCTGGATGAAGTCGTCATAGGGGCCGGCGGCGATGTCGCGGTTGCGCGCCGAGACGATGCCGGCGGTCACCGAGCTGCCCAGCCCGAACGGATCGCCGATGGCAATCACCCAGTCGCCGATATGGGCGCGATCGGAATCGCCGAATTGGGCCGCCGCAAGCGGCCGCTTCGGATGCACCTGCAGGAGCGCCAGATCCGTCTTGTCGTCGCGGCCGATCATGGTGGCCGGCAGGCTCGAACCATCATTGAAGGTGACGGTGATGGTATCGGCGCCTTCGATGACGTGCTGGTTGGTGACGATGACCCCGGACGGATCGATGACAAAGCCCGAACCGAGCGAAGCAATGCGGCGCGGCAAGGCTTTGTTCTTCTCCTGGAATTTCTTGAAGAAGTCTTTGAGCGCGGATTCGTCTTCCTGATCGGGCAAGGCCGCGAGCGCCGCATCCGGGGTGATGGTGGCCGTGGTGGAGATGTTCACGACGGTCGGCAGAAGCTTCGCCGACAGCTCGGCGAACGAATCCGGCGCGCCGCGGGCAAGAGCCGGCGCCGGCAAGGCGGCAGAGAGGAGGGAAAATGCCGTCCAGGTGGCCAGAAAGACCATGCGCGGGCGGCCCGAGACCCTGTTTACCGATCCCATTTCAATGCACCCCTTGGGCTGACACGAACGTTCGGTGGCGCGTTGCAAACTCCGCGCCGCCCCACCTGCAAACGCATACCGGTCACCAATTGCGCCAAACCTTGCCATCGAAACCGTAACGGTATATCACAAGACCGATACGGATGGCAAGAGGTACGCATGCGCGCGGCACGAGACTGGCGGCCAAAGTGTAGGGAATTGAACGAGGTTTCAAGCGGCGGCGCCAAGGCAGCCGAGATCGGCGGGCGCCTGGATGAGGCGATCGCCCTGTTTCGCCAGGCCATGCCCGGCCGCGGACTGAAGCTGATCGTGCCGCCGCCGCTGACAAACGGAAGCCTCATCCGGGTGTCGCTGTCGGCATGGCGCCGCGGCGACGAATCCGCCCGGGTTCATTCGGGCAACAACATCCGCGAAGCGGTGGAGATACTTTTCGATTGGGAAACTGCCGTCGATTACGAACGGCGCCGGCAGCGTGATTGCCCGCACTGCCGCGGTGTCGGCTGGTACATCGCGCAGGGTGGCGCAAGAACAATCTGTACGCACTCTTAACCCGCATGGACCGCCGGCGGCGGCGTCCCATCGTTGGGACGAACCTCTCGGTCCACTTTTTTACAAACCTCCCTGCCTTTCTCCCTGCACCAGGGAAGATAGCCGTGCCCTCGTCCCGCCGCGGCGGCGTCTCATCATTGCGCATGAACTCTCGGTCCACTTTTTACAAAATTCCCTGCTTTTTTTCCCTGCACCAGGGAAAACAGCCGTGCCTTCGTCGCGCCGGCGGCGTCTCATATTTGGGGATGAACTCTCGGTCCACTTTTTACAAAATTCCCTGCTTTTTTCCCTGCACCAGGGAAAATAGCGGTACCTTCGTCCTGCCGGCGGCGTCTCATCGTTGCGCATGAACTCTCGGTCCACTTTTTACAAAATTCCCTGCTTTTTTCCCTGCACCAGGGAAAATAGCGGTGCCTTCGTCCTCACCGGCGGCGGCGTCTTCCTCAGATGTTCCCTGCGGGCGATTTCCCGACATCTTCGAAATCCGCGGCAAGGTCCGCCAGGTCGTCGAGCGATCCCTTCGCGATCGCTGCATCGAACCGGCTTCTGAATTCCTCGTAGCGGTCGCCCAGCAGCTCTCTGGAATTCTCCAGGACATGCTCTGGATGCATGTTGTTCTCTTCGCGATGGCGGGGGCGTTCGCGCTCGAGAATCGAAAGCAGGAGCCTTTGGGCCGAAGGCCGGCCGTCAACGGCATTGAGCACGATTTTTCGGGCGAACGATTCGAGCATCGTCCCCGGTTTCGCTTCGCGAAAACCCTCCTCGTCCGAATTGACCGCCGCGATCACCACCGCGTCGAACTTCTGCTTTGCAAGCGTCTTCGGACCCGGCTTTCCGCTCGGATTTCCCGACTGTCCCTTCTGAAACCGCGTGTGCTCGGGCGGGCGGCCATAGCCGACCGGGTGGGAAGTTTCGCTCATGTTTTATCCCGTTTTGGAATCCTCAATTCGAAGCAGATACTCCCGTATCGCACGTTCGCCAAGAGCGCACGCCAGCGCACCAAGTGTACAGACAGTATCCATCTCTGCCTGGCCAATATGGAATATATATGATTCTATTCGCTTTTTTCGTGCGGCAGTGAACAAACGTTCAGTGTACAAAAATATTTTTGTACGCAAACGTATTTCTCCGCTTGACGGCTTTGATCAAACGCTTTATCGATTTCGTCACAACGGATTTCCGCGCCCGGCGCTCTCTCCCGAGCCGCCGGGTTTTTCTTTCATCCCCATCCTTGGTTGCCAGATCTCGTGCGCGTCTGCGCGCGAATGATCCTTCTTTCCAGCGGCGGGCCATCACAACTTACCAATACAACGGAGGACGCGTGGTGGCGCTCGAAGGCAGCCAAGACGGCGCCGCGGGTGAGGATCGTCAGGCATTTCTTGCCGGGCTTTCGGATCCTCGATCCGCGCGCATTCTCGAGGACTGGTTCGCTTGGGCGCGCCCCGAGCAGCTCCCACCGGCTGGCCCATGGACGACATGGCTCTACATGGGCGGCCGCGGCGCCGGCAAGACGCGCGCGGGCGCTGAATGGATTAAGGCGCGGGTCACAAGCGGTATCGGGCGCCGCATCGCGCTGGTCGCCTCGACCGCCGCCGACGCGCGCCACGTGATGATCGAAGGTGAGAGCGGACTGCTCACAATCGCGCCATTAGGGGATCGGCCGGTATTCGAGCCGTCCAACCGGCGGCTCATCTGGCCCAACGGCGCGATCGCGACGCTCTTCAGCGCCGAGCAGCCCGACTCGCTTCGCGGGCCGCAGCACGACACCGCCTGGTGCGACGAGCTCGCCAAATGGAAATACCTCGAACGGGCCTGGGACAATCTCCAGCTGAGCCTCAGGCTCGGCAAACTGCCGCGCCAGGTGATAACCACCACGCCGCGCGCGCTTGCGGCCCTCAAAGCCATCATGGAGCGGAGCGATACGGCAACCACCCGCGGCACTAGCTATGACAACCGCGCCAATCTCGCGCCCTCCTACTTTGCCGAGATCATTCGCCGCTACGAAGGCACCCGCTTCGGGCGGCAGGAGATTAATGCCGAGCTGCTCGAGGATGTACAGGGCGCGCTCTGGACGCGCGCGATGCTCGACGCGGCGCGGCTTGCCTACGGCATAGAGCCGCCGCAGATGGCGCGCGTCGTGGTCGGCGTCGATCCCTCCGGCACGCGTGGCGGAGATGATCGCGACGCGGTTGGCATTATCGCGGCCGGCAAAGGCCTCGACGGACTCTGCTATGTGCTTGCCGACTTCACTTGTGCGCTGTCGCCCGCGGGCTGGGGCCGGCGCGTCGCCGAAGCGGTGTCGGCACATAAGGCCGATTGCGTCGTCGCGGAAGCAAATTTCGGCGGCGCGATGGTCGAGAGTGTCTTGCAGGCCGCGAACACCGGCGCGCGCGTGAAGATGGTGACGGCATCGCGCGGCAAGATCGTGCGCGCCGAGCCGATTGCGGCCCTGTACGAACAGCAGCGCGTGAAGCACGCCGGCCTGTTCCCGGAACTCGAGGACCAGCTCTGTGCCTTCACGACATCCGGATATGTCGGCGACCGCTCACCCGACCACGCCGACGCGCTCATCTGGGCGCTGACCGAACTCGCGCTGCCGCAAGGCGGCGAAAGCGGCTGGGTTGAGTTTGCGAGGCGCGAATTAACCAGAGCCAAGGCACGGCTGGAATAACGGAGCTTACGAAATGAGCCTCGGAAGACGGAATACAGAACCCAAGCATCGGAAAAAGGTGCTGCGTTCTTGTGATACCTGTACTCTTACTCTGATTTCTGTGCTCTGAAATGCTCGACCTGACTACGCCAGGCGCGCGGGTAAGACCGATTCCCGAAGGGCTGGTTGCGCGCGCCGTCCAGGCGGTCAGGTATCTGATCACCGGCGTCGGACCCGAGACCTGGTTCGGGCCGATGCAGCCTTTGAAGCCGATGGCGCCGGAAGGCACCGGCGGCAGGGCCTTCGATTATCCGGTCGGGTACAATCTCCAATACCAGCCGCGATCATACGAGCCGGTCTCGTTCAGCGATCTCCATGCGCTCGCCGACAACTGCAACATGCTGCGCATCGTCATTGAAACGCGCAAAGACCAGATCGAAGGGCAGGACTGGGAGGTACGGCCGCGCAAGCGGCCGGACGGCACGCACCCCAGGGCCAGCGAATTCGCTTCCCAGATTGCGGACGCGAAAGCCTTCTTCGCTTTCCCCGACAAGGAGCACGATCTCGCGTCCTGGATTCGCGCCGTTGCGGAGGAGATGTTCGTTACCGATGCCGCCTCGATCTATGTCCGTCCGGACTGCAAGGGCCGCGTTTATAGTTTCGACGTGCTCGACGGCTCGACGATCTCTCCCCGCATTGATGCGTGGGGGCGCGCACCGCAGCCGCCGGATGTGGCCTTTCAGCAAATTCTGCACGGCGTGCCCGCGGCGGATTTTTCACGGGACCAACTGATCTACTATCCGCGGAACAGAAGGCCGGGCCACGTCTACGGCTATTCGCCCGTCGAGCAGGTCATTCTCACCGCGAATACGCTCATCCGCCGGGAGATGCACCAGCTCGCGTACTACACGGCTGGAAACATGACGGACGCGGTGTTCACGTCACCAGCCGGCTGGAGCGCCAACGAAATCGAGACCTGGCAGACACATTGGGACTCGGTCTTTCTCGGAAATGTCGCCGCCAGACGGACCGGCAAATGGGTGCCGAACGGCGTTGAGTACAAGCCGCTGAAGCCCCCGAACCTCAACGACCGCTACGACGAGTTTCTCGCCCGCATCATCTGCTTCACGTTTTCGATTTCGCCGCAGCCCTTCGTCTCCATGATGAACCGCGGAACGGCCCAGACCGCGCACGATGCGGCGATCGCGGAAGGGCTCGTCCCTGTCCTCAACTATTTCCGCCGACTTTTTCGCGTCCTGTTCGATCGGCTCGGCTGGAATGAGATCGAGATGGTCCCGGTCGACGATCGTGAGATCGATGCCGCGACGCAAAACACGATCGAAGTCAACGACGTAAAAACGGGAATACGCACGATCAACGAGGTCCGCTCCGGACGCGGACTTGATCCGATTACGGGTGGCAACATCCCGATGGTACAGACGGCGACGGGGTACCTCGATATCCGCGCCAACATCGTGAAGCCGGAAGCGGCGTCGGATCACAACACAGCCTGAGTTTTCCCCAACTAATCCGAACTTCCAAAGGAACCTTCGATGGACAAGCTGAACATCTTCATTCCGCTGACCAAAGTGGACGTGGAGAAGCGCCTCGTCTTCGGGACGATTGCCCAAGAGATTCCCGACAGGGCGAACGAGATCATGGATTACCCGAGCGCCCGCCCGGAATTCGAGAAGTGGTCGAGCGACATCGAGAAGGCCTCCGACGGCAAAAGCGTGGGCAATCTCCGCGCCATGCATGGCAACGTCGCCGCCGGCAAGCTGACCGCGATCCATTTCGACGACGCGGCCAAACGCATCGAGTGCTGCGGCAAGATCGTCGACGACGGCGAGTGGCTGAAGATTCTCGAAGGCGTCTACACCGGCTTCTCGATGGGTGGAAAATACCTGAAGCGCTGGAAGGATACCGACAATCCACAGCTCACCCGATATACGCCCGCTCCTACGGAAGTGAGTCTCGTCGACAATCCGTGCATTCCGACGGCGACTTTCGAAGTGATCAAGACAGACGGTTCGACCGAGCTGCGCAAGTTCAAGCCCCGCGAACCGAACTCCACCAACGTCGCGCCCGGCGTGGAACAAAGTCATGTACAGAAGGTACACGACCTGGCGCAAGCGATCCACGACAACGCGGTCGACCTCGGCGCGGACTGCAATGGCGACGGCGCTTCCGAAGGCGACACGGAGGGCGACGACGGCGAAGCCGAAAAGCTCGCGAAGCTCGGCGCCGACAACACTGCGCTCCTCAATATCATCGGCGCGTTGAAGCCGCAGGTGGACGACCTCGTAAAGCGCGTGAAGGACGCCGAAGCCGAGATCGAGCGCCTCAATGCCCGACCGGCACCGGGCGGCCCCGTCATTGCCGGCACGCGCACGATCACCAAAGGACAGGATGCCGAAGGCCTGAACGGTTTCAACGGCGACGATCCGGTCTCCGCATTCGAAAAGCACCTCGATACGCTCTCTCCGTCAGAACGCGCGCTAGCGCTGATGAAGTTCAGCCTCGCCAATCCCCTTGCTGCCGCGCCCTCTCCGCGCCGGTAGCAAGCGCCCGCGGAGCCGCAGGATCCCCCCTCTCCCGCGCCCGCGGGCGCACCCTTTTTCCTGTCAACAGAAGGACGATAGATATGAACATCACCGCAGAAACGATGGCCCTGATGAAGGCGGCGCTGAAAAACGGCAGCGCGGACCTCGCCAAGGCTGTCTCGACCGGCTACGGCCTGACGTACTACGATCTCCAAGCGCCTGCGAAAAATCTGTACCCCACGATCACCAAGCTCCGGAACATGACGCCGCGCGTTGGCCGGCCCGCCGGTTTCGGCCTGCAATCCAACTGGAAAATCGTCTCGGCGATCACCGGCTCAGGCTTCGACGCCATGGGCTGGATTCCCGAGGGTCAGCGTTCCGGTGCCATGTCATACACCACGTCAACCGCGTCGGCTGCGTACGTCACGCTCGGCGAGGAAGACTATCTGACGATGGAAGCCGAATCCGCGGCAGAGGGTTTCGAGGACCTCAACGCCACGCTGTCGATGCGCCTTCTGCAAAAGACGATGCGCAAGGAGGAGAACGGACTTCTCGCCGGCAACGGCACCGGCACCGGCGGTATCGCGCTTGGCACGCCGTCGACGCCGTCCCTGTCTGCGGTCGCAGATACGTCCGCAACACTTCCCACGGCGACATATTCCGTGATCGTGGTCGCGCTCACCGCCGAAGGCTGGCTCAACTGCAAAGGCAATGCGGCGGCCGGGTTTACCCCGTCCAAGACCATCACCGGCATGGATGGCCAGACCTACACGTTGAACGGCGGCAATTCGAATAAGTCCGCGAACGCGACTCAGGCGATCACCTCCGGCACCAATGGATTGTTCGCTTCGGTCACGCCGGTCTCAGGCGCAGTCGCCTATGCCTGGTTCGTCGGCACAGCAGGAAGCGAAACCCTGCAGGCAATCACTACCGTCAATGTCGCCTACTTCAATGTGCCGCTCGCCGCCAGCCGCCAGGCGATTTCCACCGTCACCTCCGACAACTCACAGAACGCAACCGCTTTCAGCGGCTATCTCAGCAATGCCTTCTCGGGCGGCATCGTACAGCTGCTGTCCACAGGCACGAGCGCCAACAAGGGCGCCGGCTCGACGCTTACTGCATCCGGCAAAGGCTCCGTGGTCGAGATCGACGCCCTGCTCAAGTCGATGTGGGACAGTTATCGCCTCGGCCCGACGGTGATCTGGGTGTCATCGCAGGAGCAGAACAACATTACGGCCAAGGTGCTGAACGGCGCGTCATCGCCGCTTCTGCGCTACGATGTGAATGCGTCCGGCGATGGAAATTACAGCCTCACCGCCAACGGACAGATCCGCTACTACTACAACCCGTTCACCGGCGGTGGGATGGAAACGGAGGGCGGCGGCGGCGACAAAATCCCGATTATCGCCCATCCCGATCTTCCGCCCGGCACGGTCTTCGCGCACTGCGCGAAGCTGCCCGAATGGTATCAGTCGAACGAAGTGCCCAACACGGCGGAAGTGATCACGCGTCGCGATTACTACCGCATCGACTGGCCGCTCCGCACGCGCCGGCGCGAATACGGCATCTATGCCGAGGAAGTGCTCGCGGTGTACGCGCCGTTCGCACTCGGCATCATCACAAACATCCAGAACGGATAAGAAGAAAAGCTTAGCGCAGACGTCGCATTTCCTCCCCCGCGCATGCATTGCGTGGGGGAGGTGGTGCGAAGCACCGGAGGGGGCACTTTGGTGCGTGTCGCGTTCGTCGCCCCCTCCACCGCTTCGCGGTCCCCCTCCCCCACCTCACGGCGGGGGAGGAAGTTTCTCCGCGGCTCCACGTGAGTCGACACCATGGCGCAATTTGACCTTTGTACGCTCGCCGACGTGAAAGCGTGGCTCGGGCGGAGCGACGCGAACTCCGATGCCATGCTCTCAACGCTCATCACACGCGTTAGCCGGCAAATTCTTTCGTATCTCTGCCGCACCACCATTCTGCCGCACAGTGTAAGCGAAATCCGCGACGGCACGGGCGGAGAGACGCTGGTCCTTCGCGAATGGCCGGTGCTCCTGGTTTCGTCGCTCGCCATCTCCGGGCAAAGCGTGCCGCCGGCGTCAGCCAGCATCGGCTGCGGCTTTTTTCTGGAGACGTGGAACGGTGTCCCGCCCGGCCGCGCGCAGGTGATCGCGCTGAACGGCGTTTGTTTCACCCGGGCCGCGCAGAACGTCAGTATCCTCTACAGCGCCGGCTATCAGGTGAGTGCCGAAGGCCAGACGGTCGAGAACGGCAGCGCTACCGTTAATGCGCCATACGGCGCCTGGACGAGCGACGGGGGTGTGACCTATGCGAATGGCACGTCGCTCACACGCGTCACGGGCATGCCATCCGTCGGTCAATATCAGCTGACGCCGAACGTGCCGGGATCGTACAGTTTCAACGCCGGCGACAACGGCGAGGCCGTGCTCATCACCTATGGCTATGTGCCGGCCGATCTTGCCGATGCCGCGATCGAGCTCGTTGGCGAACGATTCAAATATGCGCAGCGCATCGGCGAGATTTCGCACAGCCTCGGCGGCAACGAGACCGTCGCCTTCGACAATGCGCGATTGACGCCCCTCGTGACATCGCTGCTCGCGCCGTACCGTAACCTGCTGCCGATCTAGGCCATTCCGCGGAACGGCCAATTGCCCCCTCCACCGCTTCGCGGTCCCCCTCCCCACGTCGCTTTGCTCTCGGGGGAGGAAAGCTCTCGTTGGATTGCTCCATGATCTCCACGACCATCGATACTGCCGCCGCAATTGCAGCGCTGGCGCGGTGGGGCGCCGGGCTGCGCGCAAGACTTCGTGACGCCTTCGCGCAAAACGCGGCGGCGCTGCTCGCGATCGTGCGCGCGAAACTCTCGGGCGAGGTGCTCGAGCCTCGGAGCGGCGCGCTTCGCGCCAGCATCCGCGCCGAAACCGGTGAAGACGAAAGCGGCTTCGCCGCGCGTGTGTTCAGCAACGGCTCGGTTCCGTATGCGCGAATTCAGGAATATGGCGGCCGGATCGCCGTTCCCGAGCTTGCGCCGATAAACGCGCAGGCACTCGCCTTTGCTTATGGGGGACGGCTGGTGTTTGCCCACCGCGTGCGCGCTCACGCCGTGACCATTCCCGAACGGAGCTATATGCGCATCTCGCTCGACGAGTTTGCACCGGTGTTCGCCGACTCAGTGCGACGCATTACCGGGGAGACGCTTTGGTGAGCGAGCCGCAATTCGCGCGAGAAGCGATCTATGCGGCGCTGTTTGCGCTCCTCTCGGGCGCCGTTGCCTTTCAGATGGCGACACGGCGCATCAAGGATTACGCCGACGTCGACCAGGCGAGGCAGCCCGCCCTCCTGCAGGTCGAGTTGGGCGAGAAGTGGAACACGCGCCTTGGCGCGCCGCCCATCATAACCCTCGCCGCGCGCATCTTTGTCTATTGCGAATCGAATGATCCAACGGCGCCCGTGTCGACCGCCATGAATGCGCTGCTCGACGCGGTAACCGCAGCAATAGCACCGCCGATCCTGCCGCACGGCCCGTTCCGCCAGACGCTGGGTGGCCTCGTACAGCATGCCGGGATCGCGGGAGATATCACCATCGCCGAAGGACTTAGCGGCCAGTCGGAAGCCGTTATACCCATCGAGATTGTGGTGAACAGCTAACACACGCAGACGCGGAGTTTATTTCCTCCCCCGCGCATGCACTGCGTGGGGGAGGTGGTGCGAAGCACTGGAGGGGGCACTTGCTGGCCGCTCGGTCGCGGCCCCCTCCACCGCTTCGCGGTCCCCCTCCCCCACGCTTCGCACGGGGGAAAATAAAAACATCCGCTCCGCATGCACATTTTCCTTTCCTGAAAGGTGAACCCAATGCAGTTGAACTTCGGCGTCGGCACCGCCATCGGCAAGCGCACCGACATCGCCTACGCCAAGCCGTCGTTCCTGGGCGTGCTGCAAGACCTCGAGATCGATATCGCCGTGACGCTCAAGGAACTGACCGGTGCGTACAGAATGCCGATCGATGTGGCGCCTGCGGCCATGAAGGTGACCGGCAAGGCGAAGTTCGCGCGCATCCAGGGCGCCAGCGTCAACAATCTTCTGCTCGGCCAGACAGAACTCGACACCGCCGGCATCGACATGGCTGTTGCCGAGAGTTTTTCTGTGCCGGCCTCCTCGCCTTACACCTATCAATCCGCCAACCATTCGAGCTTCATCGAAGACCTCGGCGTCTTCTATGCCAATGGGGGCGCGCAGCTGCAGCCGGTATCCGCGATCACGAGCGTCTCCGGACAGTACAGCGTCAACGCCGCGACCGGCACCTACACCTTCGGCTCCGGCGACGCAGGCCTTGGTATGGTTGTCTATTACAGCTACTCGGTGAACAGCCTCGTGCAGTTGTCCCTCGCCAATCAGCTGATGGGCACGGGTCCCGTGTTCGAGCTTCAGGCGAAGCAGGACTATTTCGTCCAAGGCGCGGAGAAGAAGCTTGTCATCAAGCTCAATTCCTGCCGCGCCTCGAAATGGACGCTGCCGTTCAAGAACACCGATTACACCATCCAGGATTTCGAATTCACCGCCTTCGCGGACCCGACAAACAACTGGGGCACGTTCGCGTTCAGCGAGTGACGGGGATCAGTAGAATCCTGGGTGAAGATGGGCGATCCGACAATCGTGATAGCGGGGAAGCAGTGGTGCGTCCCGCTGCTGGCGCCCCGGCAGAACCGCATTGTCGTGCCGGCACTGATGCTCCTCGGCGCGCGCGCTGAAAAGCAATACGAACTGCTCCTCGACATTGTCTTTGCTGCGTTGACGCGCGCCTCACCTGCGATCGCGCGCGAGGAATTCGAGGACTGGCCTGTCGCCACACACGAACTGGTGGAGGCACTGCCGGTGATCGCAAAGCAGACGGGACTGTGCTGGAAGCGAAATCCCGCCCCCGCACAAGCTGGGACCTCAGCAAGCAACCCACCCGACTGGGACGCCATCATCGCCGAAGTGGTGAACTTTCTCCCCGGCACCACGCCGGATTACTGGGAAGACGCGCTCACCACCCCGAGACTCGAGGCGCTCAGGGAACAATGGCGGCTGCATCCGCCGCCGGCGCTGCTTCTTGCGGCGTTTCTCGGCTATCGGCCCAAGCCCCGCGACGAGGACGCGGTCGCCGAACTCCTGCGCCTGTTCCCGACTGGTGCACTGAAGCTGAATTGACTTGTACAATTGTACTCCGCCGTCAACAATGAAGGGCATCATGATGGAAACAAGCGAAAGCAATTTTACGAACGCCAGGATCACCGTGGTCCTCGCGGGACGCGAATGGCCCATACCGAAGCTTGGGCCGAGGCAAAACCGGATCGTGGTACCCGCGCTCCTCGAACTCATCCCGAAGATTCTCCTCGCGATTGAAGTTGCCAACGAGTCGACCGAAAAGCGCAGCATCTGCACTGTCGTCTCGTGCTGCCTCGACTCAAAAAGCTACGACACGATCACCAAGTTGGTGTTCACGGCGCTGACGCGAGCACATCCGGAATTGACGCGCGAAAGTTTCGACGACATGGCGATCGACACCTACGAACTGGTCAACGCGATTCCACCAATCGCGCGGGCCTCGGGCCTCCTCGGGTGGGACCGCCATTACGCATGAGCGATGCGGTCGAAATCGCCTTTCGCGCCGATCTTTCCGATCTCGAATCGGGAGCGGAGCAGGCGGCCGAGCTCCTGCGCAAGTGCGCCGATGAGTTGGCACGCGGCTTCGAGCAGGCGTCGCTCAAAGAAGTGGCGATTGCGGAGGACCGCAACAACGCGCTGTATCGGCTGGGCCAGGAATCGCTCGATCAGTGGCGCAGCGACGCGATCGCGGAAGCCGACGCGAAATATGCGGCCGAACTCCAGTTCCTTGATCGCAAGGCGGCGGCCGACAAGAACGACGCGGCGGCGGAAGTGCGCGATCTCCAACAGCGGCGGGTCGCGTACGAAGACCATGTGCTCGCGCTGCAGAAGATCGATGAGCGTTACGCGCAAGAAAAGCAGGCACGCGAGCGCGAGGCGCTGGCCGATGCCATTGCTGCCGATAATGCGCGGCTCGCCTCGGCGCTCAAGGCGCTCGATACCGAATTCCGTACGCACCAGATCGGCGCCGACGAACGATACCGCCTCGAGCAGACGCTCACGCAGCAAATTTACGGCGAGGAACTGAAGCGCGTCGATGCGCTGATCGCCACGCTCGCCGAAGGCACAAAGGCCTACGAAGACGCGATCCGCCAACGCCAGAAAATCGAGCAGGAGTTCGAAAGACGATCAGAAACCAACACCAGCCGGCTCGAAGAATTCGAAGCCCAGAAATGGACACAGCTCGGCAATTCGATCAAGTCGAGCTTCAACAGCGCCATCGACGGCATGCTGTTCCAGGGCAGGACCTTCGGTCAGGGCATGCTGACGATCGCCGAAGGCATCATCAAAGCCTTCCTGCAGATGGGCGAGACGATTGCCGAGAACTGGATCGAGACGCAGATCGCTTCATTGTTCGAAACCAAGGCCACGCAGACCACGTCATCGCTCGGGCAGATCACCGATGCCGCAGCGGTTGCCGGCGCCAATACCTTCGCCTCCACGGCGGCCATTCCCGTCATCGGACCGGAACTTGCGCCGGGCGCCGCGGCAGCGGCGATCGCACAGGTGATGGGCTATACGAGCCTGCTTGCCCTCGATGTCGGCGCATGGAATTTGCGCAGCGACATGCCGGCGCTGCTGCACAAGGGCGAAATGGTCGTCCCGGAGAATTTCGCCTCCGGCCTGCGTGGCGGCAAAGGGCTTGGCGGCGACACCTACCACTTCAACACCGACTATCATCCATCGTGGTCTGGACGGGATCCGATGACCCCGCAGGAATTTTTCCGCAACAATCACAACGAGATCATTGGAGAAATAAAGCGGCTGGTCAGAAACGGATCGCTCGCCTTTTAAGTCGCCGGACGAATGCAGACCGCTGCGGGCGGCCACGGCAGGAACCATAAACGATCATTCTCTGCGGGAAGCCACACGCCGCCGAGGCGCCTCGCCTCTTCTATCAGCTCGAGCGCTTTGCCCGCAGCCACCTCGTAATGGGGGCTGAGCGTCTGTGGGTTGTCAGAGCCGAACACGAAACTGCTGCTGCAGAATGTCACGATGACGCGTGCTTCGGGCGGCAAGTCATTCAAGTGCCGGCGGTCGTCAATATTGATGATGTCGGCGTCAGGCATCTCTCCGTGCTCCGTTTCTGGCTACCCCCGCAGAATGTCGGACCGGCACCGCGCTCGCAATGTCAGGAGGGCGCATGTTCACTTATCCGCGCCATCTGCCGGGACTTGCCTACTCCAAGGTCCGGCGGCCAAAGCACAATGTTTCGGTACAGACGCATCAGTCCGGCGGCGAAGTCCGGATGTCCTACTGGAGCGAGCCGCTATGGGAGTGGGACCTGACTTACGACCTCTTGCGCCACGGCGTTCGCAACGGCCGCGCCTGGGACGAGCTGCTGCAGATAGAAGGGTTGTTCCTCGCGTCGACGGGAAACCTTAGCGGCTTCCAGTTCCATGACGACGATGACCACCGCGTCACGCGCACGCTGGTCGGCAGCTCGGACGGGACCACGACCACCTTTACGTTGAAGCGTTACCGCGGCTCATGGGCCGGCGGGCCGCTCGGACTTGAAGCGATTGGCGTGCTCGACTTCTCGGAGCCGTTCAATCTCTACCTCAACACTCTGCCGGGCGCCATAGACCCGAACGATCCGGTGTACGGCTACACGCTCGACACCACAAAGCCGAAGAACCAGCAGCTCGTCTTCAACAGCGCGCCGCCGCCGGGGCACACCTTCGTCTGCGACATGAGCTATTTTTTCTACGTGCGCTTCCAGACGGATTCGCTCGACCTCGAAAAATTCATGCACCAGCTGTGGTCACTGAAGAAGGTGACCCTTTGTTCCTTGAGGTTCTGAAATGGACGGAAAACTGAGCGCCGCCGATTTGGCGAAGGTCTTCGTGCATTATGGCAGCATTGACGAAGCAGCTGCACGCTTCTTAGCGCACGAGAAACATCCGGGTCGCGAAAGGTTGATTGTTTTGCTCATGGCCACAATCCGGGAAGACCGGGATGGCAGCGCGATCCATTAATGCGCACCTTCGTCGATTTCACCAACGCCGGTGGTGCGGCGTTTCTCGCCAGCCGCGCGCCGTGCTGGATGGCCGAGCTTTTCACCGTCACGATCTCGTCGGGCACAGTGTACCGCTGGAATTCTTCCGATATCGATTTGAAGCTTGCCGGGAACACGTGGTTCAGGGCTTGGCCCGGTGTAGCCCCGCTCATCACGCGCAACCGCTTCGGCGTGAAGAACACGGTCGAGGTGCCGGAACTGGAACTGCGCCTCGGCTGCGATGACACCCTGCTCGGCAATCTGAAAGCGCAGATTCACAACGGCCTGTTCGACGGCGCCACCGTCGAAATGTCCCGGGTCTACATGCCGGCGCCCGGCGATACGAAGTACGGGCGAACCGTGTTGTTCTCGGGCCGGCTTTCCGGCGTGACGATCGATGCGGAAGGCATCACCGTCACCTCCAAGGGCCACAACGTGCTGATGAACCAGCAGGCCCCGCGCAATCTCTATCAGACGAATTGCGAGCACACCTTCTGCGATGCCGGCTGCACACTGGCGGAATCGCTTTATACGTTCACCGGTCAAACGGTGGGCGGCGGTTCGAGCGCGCGCGGACTCGTCTGGACGGTGCCGGCCGGCTTCACGGCGGGGCAATTCACGCTCGGGAAAGTCACGATGACGAGTGGCCCTGCGTCGGGGCAGATCAGGACCGTGGCGCTCGCGGCGGGCGTGTCAATGGTGTTCACCTATCCGCTGTACGACGCGCCCAACCCCGACGACACCTTTTCGATCCTGATGGGCTGTGACCGCCAGCTTGCCTCGTGCAAGACCCGCAAGCAGGCGAATGGTACGAGCATCGACAATTCGCAGCACTACCGCGGCTTCCCCTTCGTCCCGCCGGCGGAATTGGCGGTCTAGCGATGTCGGAAACCGAAGAACGCGCGCGCGTCTGTGCGATCGCGAAGACGTGGATCGGCACGCCCTTCCGCGATCAGGGCAACGTGAAAGGCCCGAACGGCGCCGTCGATTGCGCCATGATGCTCGTCGCTGTGTTTCAGGAAGCGGGACTGCTTGATCCGGCTTACGACCCGCGGCCCTATCCGCCACAATTCCATTTGCACCGCGGTGAAGAGCGGTTCCTGAAGGCGATCGACGGGATCATCGCCGCGCGCGCCCGCGGGGCGGAAGTCTCGCGCGCAGCGATTGCCGGAGACGTCATCGTCTATCGCGTCGCGCGCTGCTTCAGCCACGGCGGCCTTGTCATCGAAAACGAACACCTCATCCACGCCTATTACCGTTCGCAGCGCGTGGCGGTTTCATCGCTGCACGAAATCGAACTCGCCTGCCTCCCCGACGGCAAGCCGCGGCCGTTCAAGCTGTTCGATTTATGGGCGCACGCATGAGCTTCTTGACCGGTGCGATGGGAGGGACCAACGCGTCACGGCCGACCGTCTATACCGGCATCCAGATCCAGACTTCGGCCCAGGGCGTGCCGATCGCCATCGTCTGGGGCAAGAACCGCATCGCCCCCAATCTCATCTGGTACAACAATTTCCAGAGCCACAAGCAGTCGCAGAAAGGCGCCGGCGGCAAGGGCGGCTCCAAAGGTTCCGGCAACTACACCTACACGGCATCGGTTATTCTGGCGCTCTGCGAAGGCCCGATGCACGGCACGGCGCCCAATTACGGCATCGAGGCGGTGTGGGCGGACCAGACGGAATACTTTACCGGCGGCCTTGCGAAGCTGAACCTCAGCGTAGCGCCGGGCACCGCTTCGCAAGGCGTGTGGGCCTTTCTGACGAGCAATTATCCCGCCCAGGCGCTCGCCTATGCCTACACGGCCTACCTGTACACGGAGACCTATCAGCTCGGCTCGTCCGCCGCGCTGCCGAACCACAATTTCGAAGTGGCGGGTGTGCTCGCCTATTCGATGGCGTCTTCCGGCGCGCCGAACGGCGATGCCAACCCCGCCGATATCATCTCGGACTTCCTGACCAATCCGCAATACTCAATCGGGATTGCGAGCGCCGCGCTCGATGCGCCTTCGCTGGCTTTCTACAAGACCTATTGCACCGCGGCCGGCATCTTCTTCTCGCCGGTGCTCGGCGGCAACAACGGGCAGGAGCAGACAAGCTCGGTTCTCGATCGCTGGGCGGCGCTCTCGAATACCTGGATTTTCTGGTCGGGGGGCGTGTTCAAATTCGTGCCGTTGGGCGACAGCGCAATCACGAATAACGGCGTCACCTACACGCCGAACCTGACCATTCAGTACGACCTGACATACGACGATTTCATCGCCACCAAAGTGAAGCAGGGCGCCTCATCAGGCGACGGCGCGAGCAAGACGGGAGACGGCGGTCCTATCCTGGTGACGCGCGCGGATCCCGCCGATTGCCCCAATCACGTGAAGGTCGAGATCAAGGACCGCGGCAACGCCTACAATTCCGCGCCCTACGAATGGCAGGATCAAGGTCTCGTCGACCAGTTTGGGCAGATCGATTCGACCGTCACCCAGGCGCATGAGATTTGCGAGCTGTCCATCGCTGCATCCGTGGCGCAACTCATCGGCCAGCGCGCGGCCTATATCCGCAACACCTACAGTTTCAAGCTCGGTTACGAATTCTCGCTCCTTGAGCCCGGCGATCTTGTCAGCCTGACCGATCCGCATATCGGCTTGACCCAATTCCCCGTGCGCATCCGCACCATCGACGAGGACGAATCCGGAAACCTTTCGATCGTCGCCGAAGAATTCCCAGGCGGCATCGGGACGGCGCTCTAAATTCAGACGCGGCACAAATCCGCAGAAGGCGTAGGTATGTCAGAACAATCCGACTTCGGCGATGGCGTTGGCTTCTCGGTGAAACGCCCGAACTCGACAGACGGGGCTTCCGCCCCCAACGTGAAGGGCAGATTATCCGACTTCGCGAAGGGAGCGGAAACACAATGGCCTTCCAAAGACCAAAGCCGCCAGAATGGGCCGGGTTCTTCGCGTCTATTCTCGTCTTGGGGGCATCCCAAGTGATCGGGGTGGGCAACAACGCCGCGCTACAAACCTGGTTGTTCTACTTGGGGGCGGGTGGATTAGTGCTCTCTCTCGTCTGGTATGCCGCGCGCCTAATTACTTCGTATTTTGGCGCTCATTCCGAGAACGGTTCTGGGCGACTGGATATGCGCGTCAGCACGTATGCTGGCCACGATATTTCAGGCACTGTCTACACCGGCGAGACAGTAAACGTACACCATCACCACGCGCCGCAACCTCACCCAATGGGCACGGCCTTGGGGCTGTTACCGCCGCAACCGCCCACCAAGGAGACGGAAAGCATCTATGAGAAGCTAGCCCGCAGAAACCGCGCACAACGGGACACAAAGCTAAAGGACGCGATCAATTACGCGGTCACTGGGCTTTGGGATTCTCCACCACTGGAAAACACTCAGGGCGGCCTGATTCAAAGGGCTGGAGAAGAACTAGTGAAATTTCATCAATTTGCGCTTGATGGTGAATTGCGCGTCTGGGGTCAACATCCAGTAAGCAAAATCTATGTGGAAATCCCGCCGCATTACTGGACGGCAAATCGAATTCGCTTTCTAAGCATATTTCTTGATCAAACAGCCATGGAAGTCGACGATGCGTGCGAACTGCCGAGACCGCCATACACTGATCATATGGTTAGCAAGGTTCAGGTAGAAAGGTTGTGGCCGCCGACAGATGCGAACGAAATGCTTTCTCTGCAACAAGCATCGCAGGTAGCGTACGAAGTGGCAGAAAGAGACGGTTGGCTGGACTTAGTCGTAAACCGGAAGGCAGTCGAACACGCGCAGCTGGCGCAATTTAAATACATGATGGTGCTGGTGGGCGCAGACGGACTTGCGGTTCTTACGGGAATCAGACCGCCGTCAACGCAACGATATCCAATTCCAGCCTACGAACTGAGGAATGTTCATCCAGAATATGCCGCAACAAGCAATCTGCATGAATCGCACCCCGGCGGCGCACTGATGTATCGGGACGTTTCCATAAGCAGGCGAGACTTAGACAAGGTCATTGAAAAGTACCGGGGCCATGCAGAGAACGCGAGGCAACAATGACAAAGCCTTGGATTCACCCGCTCAATGGAAAGCTAGGTACAGCAGGTCAGAGTCGCTCAACACGCACCACAATCGTTGGAAACTGAACGACTAAGTTCCGTTCCATTTCGCTCTCTCTTCCAGTATTAAACGCCACCGACTCTGCGTTCGCGCACCCTCTGGTCAAGGAAGTGGCTTAGTGAGGCGGCTGCCGTAACCATCTGGTATGTTGACACCAGCTTCGCGCGCCTTCTTTCCGTCCCGAAGCCCCGTACCATCGCATGCAGCGCATTTCGGGATAGGCGCCCTAGGAGAATGCGGCACGACTCGCCGCGACTCCACTACGTAACCGTTTCCGTCACAAGCGGTACACTTGTCTATCATTGAAAATATACCATTAGTCATTGTGGAAGCCCTTCTAGCAAAGTTTTTTGTTTCGGCAGTTTCCTATGGCGACGATATGGAAGTCGGTCGCAATCTGCGAAATGAACGTCGATGTCTCGTCCTGGGCGCGCGCGGGACGAATAACAGGAGCAAAGACATTGGCCCAAAGGCCGATAGCGATGGCCGCTAGAATAATCTTGGTAGTGCGATCAACAACTGGCGCGGTCATAGAGCAGTTCTCCGAATCTAACGTCACAAAGATATGTTACTCTGTTCCGTCGCAAGCGCACACCGCGCGGCTCGTGTCTTGCCGGTCTTGGAGATCTCACCAGACCTCGCCAGCACGTTCAGCCGCTTACGCGCTTCTCCCTGTCATGGACTTGACCGGCTATCTCGACGCGTCGATTCCCTAAGCCGCAATTGCGTGGTCGAACATGCCCAAAAAGCTAGGCGCGGTCCCGTCCGTTTTCTTGTGGCCCTTGCCCCACGATACTGCTCTTTTTCCTCTGCGCCTCTGGTGGTGAACCTACCATGCCAGGACAGCAGCAATCCGCGAGCGGTGGCAGCTACGATCCGAATGTCGATCCGGGCGATGTCAATCCGCCCGCGATCTTCGAGCCCTCCATGGCGCTCTGCATCTCCGGCGCACCCGAAGTGTGGGTTACGGCGAGCGGAGGCACCGATTGGGGCGGGGCGATCGTCTCGATTTCTTTCGACGGCACGAACTTTTCCGTCATCGGTCACATCACCGCGCCGGCCCTCCAGGGCGGTCTAACGGCAGCCCTGCCCTATCACGGCGATCCGGACAATTCGGGCACGCTATCGATCGATCTGACCGCGAGCGCCGGCATCATGCCGACGAGCGCCACCCACGCCGATGCCGATGCCTTCCGGACCCTTGCGTATGTCTGTTCCAATTTCAGTACGGTGGCGCCGAACGACGGCGAGCTGATCGCTTATGGTGCGGTTGCGGCAACAGGAACCTACACCAGCGACCTCGCCTATCTCAGGCGCGGGCTCTACGGCACGCCCGACATGGGCCATGCGATCACGTCGTTCTTCACCCGCATCGATCTCGGGGAAATCGGCAAGGCACTCAACTCGATCATCGTGTACAAGCTGCCGCCGCAATATATTGGCGCCACGCTCTATCTGAAATTCCAGAGCTTCAACGTGTTCGGCCGGGCCTTACAGGATATCGCGAGCGTCGTCGAATACACCTATGTGCCTTCGGGGCAAGGCTACGGCTACAGCGCCGGCGTGCCTTCTACCCCGACCGGCCTCGCGGGTTACGCGCGTGGTGCTTCCGGTTCCGGCTACAACACGCTCAACTGGACCGCCAATCCGTCCGGCGATGCCGTGCAGTATTATACCGTGCTCCGGCGCCTGAGTGGTTTCGGTTCATACACTGCGATCGGCACGTCATCGGGCACGAGCTACAACGACAACAGTGCCGCGACCGGCATCACCTACGATTACGAACTGACCGCGACCAATGTTTCCGGCACCAGCGCCGCCGCAGGTCCCGTCACCGTCACGACCAACTGATCTTTCACCAAACAAACCCATCCTCGCGAACGCGGGGACCCAGAGGGTGGAGCGCGACAAAAAAGGCGCGTGCCGTCGCTTCGTTTTCACCCGCCACGCATCTGGGTTCCCGCTTTCGCGGGAATGACACCATTGAAGAGGGCTCGCGATGGCCAGCATTGTCCTTCAGGCGCCGGGGCCGAATATCGCCTTTGGTGCGGCACCATCCGGCTCGACCTACATCTCCGATGCGAACGGGCTGGTCGTCATCACCAACGGCAGCGTAAATGACGAACTGTATCTTCTCGGCGCCGGGTGCATCGCGCTCGTTCCGGGCGGATTCGGCGGCAATTCGAACCAGATCGGCACGTTGTACACCGTGCAAGTAACCGATCTCGCACAGATCATCGTCTGCACCAACGCGGGCGCCTTCACGCTCAATTTGCCCGCGACATTCCCAGTCGGCTTCTACGTCGACGCTATCCAGGGCGGCGCCGGCACGGTAACGGCAAACCCGCTCGGCGGCGGCTCGACCGTCGGCGCGCATCAGACGACGCAAGCGCAATACCTGCAGCTCCGATGCGTCGTCATCGCGAACAATGCCGGACTGACCGCGGCCGTGTGGGACACGATCCGGATGGGCGCGTAAGCCCGTGGCGAGGAACAACGCCTCCTACTCGTTCCAGATTGTCGTCAGGCAGGCGAACGGCCAGCCCTACGACCTGACCGGCCGTTCGCTGGTCATGCAGTTCAAGAACTCGACCGGCTCTGCCCCAACAGGAGCGGCAACGCTGCAAACGAGCGACGGCTCGATCGTCGTACAGAACCCTGCCGCGGCCGGCATTGCCACCGGTACGCTCTCCGCGACCCAGATGGGCCTCATGGCTCAGGGTACCTGGTACTGGGACATGCTCGATATCACCAATGCGGGCGTGCCGGTGTCGCTCGGTGCGGGGATTCTTCCCGTCCGCCAGGGCATCACGAATTCGACAACGCCGGTGATGCCGACGCCGGGGATTCTTCTCCCTGGGGCCGGGATAGACGCCATTCAGGTCACGGCACCGGGCGATTCGATCACGCTTCAGCTTGCGCCATCGGGACCACCCGGCAGCGGCGCCAGTTACCTGCCGCAAACTGCGCCGTCAGCTCCGGCCACAGGCTTTCTCGTCTACTGCGACGCCTTTGACGGGATCCTCAAAGCCATTTCGTCCAACGGCGAAATCACGGACCTCGCTCTGCCATGAAACCACGTTCGATCCTCGCTGCGCTGTCCATGGCCCTGTTCGCATCGCCAGCGGCAGCAAGTGAAATCTCCTACATGCCAAGCTGGCTCAACGTGCTGGCGTATGGCGAGAAGGCGGACGGTCATTTCGGCGATGCTTCTGTAACCTGGTCGGCGGGAACCGCTGGAACGGCCCAAGTCTGCTGGCCTGGCGGCACGTTCACCACAGCCGACATCGGCAAGGGCGTCACACTCGACCTGGCCGATGTGGGCAATGCGCCGCTCAACACGCACTTTACTGCGGTCGCCAGCACGCACTGCATGACGGTGGCTGACACCATCACCTATCCGAGCACGTACATTCTCCCCACGTGGGTCGACGTGGACGGCGCGAACTACGGCTACGGCTACCTCCCCGGCGACACGGGGCACTGTTCATACTCGGGCTGCGGCGGCGCGCCTTCGTACACCGTGAAGGTCGTGCAGCTGATCGATCCGACCGCGCCGCACGGCCCGACGATCAATTCCGGGGGCTTGGGCGGGACCAGCGGCTCTCGTTACCTCATGGGCACCAGCGCGGCGCTGGCGAACCGGCCCTTCGTCATCAACGCAACGATCTCCGTTGGAGGGGCGGTAACGGCGCTCGGGTCGATCGTGCAGGTTGGATATTACGACTCGGCCTCGGGCAGCCCGCTGTCTGTGGTGCCAGCCATCCAGAACGCGCAAGGGCAATGGGTACAGGACACGTCTAATCCGCTGACCGGTGCGACGATCAATCCGGTTTTCGGCGTAGCGCCGGGCGGTCTCGCCATGACGCGATCGAGCACGGCGATCAACAATTTCTCCTGTCCGAACGGAAGCGCTACGACGGCGATGAGCGGCAGCGGTTCAGGTCTCATGATCGACTGTGACGAGGTGCTGTCGGCGGCGTGGTGGGGGACGGACAACTGGCAGTTCGAAGAGAACGCCTTCACCGCGATGCTGAACTATAACAGCGCCGGCGACCCGAAGTGCCTCTACCACCCAGCTGGAAAGTACTACCACTCGAAGGTCTGGAATTTCACGCTGAACGGCCGCTCATACCTCTGCGGCGACTCCAATGCGCGTTTCCCGGGACTGACCAACATCTTCGGTGCTCCCAATTCGGCGGGCGACATGGTCGATGTGGCGGGCTGCAACAAACGTGGACTGCAGCACTTTGGCGGCGGTCTCCTGTACGACGACCCGACCTCCGGCACCACGGCGGGCTGCGGCATCGTCGGCATCCTGTTTTCGGGGGTGCGCGAAAGCACCCAGCACCAGAACGCCGTGATGAGCGGCGGCGAATGCAACTGGTGCACGCTCGATGTCTATTGTTTCAACATGCGCGGCCGCTGCATCGGCACCAACGCAGATGCTTCCGGCAATGCCGGGTGGGGCGAGAGCCAGGTCGATTATCGCGCCGAGAACATGGGCGACGTGGACCAGAACGACGGCGGCGGCCACGTCATGCATTATCCATCTGTTGACCTGACGGCGCTGGGCGGCGGCAGCAATAATAATCTGCGCGTCGGGTGCAACAATCAGGCGCGCGTCTACCGCAGCTTCGGCAGGTCCGTGTACATCGCCGACGAGGCGGCCGGCAACGCGCACAACATCTGGATTTGCCTCGGCGCCCATTCCGAGGGGTCGTCCATGTTTGGGACCGGCGCGGGCGGCAATCTCCTGCAGCTCGGCGACAATGCAGGCGCGACGACCGATTGGCCGAAACTGGGCGGGGGCGTCGTCTCTGGCGTGGACGGCAACATCAGCCACGTCAGCGTCTGGGGCGACTACACAAACCCGCAATACGGCACCGCGGCGATCCTCAGCTACAATGGCAACGACATTAAGGGCTTTGTATCCATTGGCGGGACCAACGAGGCGCTGGGCAGGGGTATCGACAACGAGAACTGTACGGGCTGCTCGATCAGTGTGACCCACATCTCCGCCAACGACTACGGCTATACGTTAGGCGGCGGTGGCAGCGGCAACTCGCTCAATGCCTATGGCAGCGAAGCCTCGGTAGCGCAGAACATCGAAGCCGCACAACAGCCGCAAGGTGCCAATCCGGCCCAGTATCCCGGCTGGACGACAATGCCTGGGTTCCCGACGTGGACGGTTCAAAACACCATCAAGGCACATCCTGGTGGCGGCCAGTCGAACGCGACGCTCCTGTCCGGGGCGATCGACAGCGTCAGCCTCGTGACCTCCACTGACGACAGCGTCAAACTCATGGCGGCGTGGTTTGGTGGCTGTCAGTTCGTCATCAACAATGGCTCCAACCCCATGATGGTGTGGGGCTATTCGGTTTCCGATCAGATCAACAACGCCTCGTCCATCGAACAGGCCGCAAACACTGCGTACTGGTATTGCTCGTACAAACCGAACAAGTGGTACAGGCAGACCTGAAGTTTCGAGCCCGGTGAATTTAGAACTTTACCAAGCAGGCGCGCTGCACCAACTGGGCGGCGCGAAATAACCACTTCCTTCCATATCCGGAGTCTCCCGCATGAAACGCTGGCTTCTCGCCGCGCTGCTCGCGCTTGTGCCGAACGCGTTTGAAGAGACGTTCGAAAATGACGGAGCGGGTTGCCGATGAACCAGGTTGCCCTCGATTTCATCAAGGCGCGCGAGAAGTGCCGCCTTCTGGCCTATCAGGATTCCGGCTGCAAATGGACCGTTGGATGGGGCGCGACAGGCCCAGCCATAGGCTACGGCACGCAATGGACACAGGCCGAAGCGGAGGCGGACCTGATTGCTCGCGTCGGGAAAGTGGAAACGGCCGTCAGCATGGCCGTTGCCCCGTTGCGCCTCACGTTGCAGCAGGAAGCCGCGCTGATTTCGTTTGCGTACAACGTGGGCACGTTCGCCGCCCTCGGCCCTGACAGCCACGTGCGGGCCTTCGTAAAGGTGCGGAACTGGCTCGCCGCAATGAAGGCGCTGCTCACCTGGGATCACGTCGCGGGCGTCGAAATGCAGGGGCTTTTCAAGCGCCGCTGCGAAGAAGCCGCGCTCTTTCTTGAAGGAACCGTGTAATGTTCGGAAAGCACCGCGAAGCCCTCGACCTCCGCGCATGGCCAATCCAGCCCGCGCCCGAGACCTTCAATCCGGAACCGCTGTACAGCGACGTAAAGGCGTATGCGGCGCGCCACAAGGTCAGCCGCGATCTCGCATACAGGACGCTGCGCAAGCAAATGCTGCTTGATGCCGTGCCCTGCTGCCCATCTTTGCGCGGCGATCCGCTGCTCGCAGCCATTCTCTGCGAAACGATCAAAGCCCTGCCGTGACATGCGCTTCCTCATGCAATTCGCCGCGGCGTGGCTCACGCTGACATGGCACACAAATGCGCCGGATGGCCGGCCGCATCCGGGATATTCCTACTGCCTTCCCGGTGAAGCTGGTCCGCGAGGCTGGGCGCGGACAAAGACGCTGCTCGACTCCGACTGGCGTGCGTACAGCCGGGCATTGCAGCCGAGCAACTGCGACATTCTCGCGAGAAGCATTCAAGCCCACCTGAACTTCTGACCCGCCGTATCCGCGAGCCGTTCCGTCGCCCATGCCGTTTGCGGCGTGTGCAGGCTTTCGAGCCTGCTTCAGGGCGGCTCACGGATGCGACGCAATTGTGCCCGCATCGTCCGCAAAGGAAACGAAAAATGTCCGCACTCCTAGCCTCTCTCTGGGCGCTGCTTCAGCAGGCCGCGCTCTCGGTCACCGCCAAGCTCGTCGCCTCCTTCAGCACGATCCTGGGCAATCTCACGACGGACGAACGCCAGATTCTCGTCGACGCCAAGACCGCATTCCTGAACGACATCCAGGCCGGCAAGTCGCCGGAACAGGCTGCCGCCGATGCCCTCACCGTTTTCTTCAATGAAGAGAAAGGCGAGGTGAACAAGATCGTGCTGTACTTCTTCCGGGCGTTCCTCGCCGCCTTCGGCGTGCCGCAGAGCGGCTGATTGTTTCGCGTGTGATCCAAACGCAGCCGGAGAGGCGGGGGCTGCGTTTCATCCTCCGCGCACGAGCAATTCCGCACACCGCCTCACTTCTCCTTCAAAGGTACAATCCCATGCTTAATCTCATTCGCGCACTCGTGCCCGGCGGCCTGTTGCGCGCCCAGGTGCTGAAATGGTTGCGCTGGGCCTCCACGGCCGTCGGCGCGTGGGTGCTCACGTCAACCTATGTCCGGCTGACAACGCACATCCATTCGCTCTCGCAGTCCGATGCGGCGAGCATATCGGGCGTGGTCGCGACGGCTGCAGCCGGTCTCGTGCTCACGTTCGGCCATGCTGGACGCGAAGAAGGTTGATTCGACGATCAAAGGAACTGCAGCGCTTACGGCAGTCGCGACGGCGCTCGCTATTGAAGCCGGCGCTACCACGCCGGCCCAGGTTCAAGCCGCTGCCGCGGCCGGCCCCGAGGCGCTGGCGCAGGTGATTCCGCCTCCCGGCCAACTTGCACGGTTCGCGCTCGCGACGGGGAGGTTCTGATGTTCACCCGGCGGGCAGACCGTGTGTTCGGGCTGATCGTGTTGATCCTTGCCGCGCTGATCCTGCATGGCTGCGCGCACGGGCCAGCCGTGCACTGTCCGCCCATCCTTCCCTATTCGAGCCTCGAGCAGTCCGTCGCGGCCGCAGAGCTCGGCAAGATGCCGCCAGACGCGGAGATCCCGCGCATGATGGAGGACTACAGCGCGCTCCGGGCGGCGTGCCGGGCCGGGAAATGACATGCAGCTCTTGTGGCAGGCTTTCCAGCAATTTGGTCCGTACGGTCTCATCATCGCCGCGTCCGGGTTTATCATCTGGACGTTGTGGAAAGATCGCCAGGAACAGGCAAAAACGGCACCGCTGCTGCTGGAGCGCGTGATCACCGCGCTGAACAACTCGACAGCGGCGATCGACAAGAACACGGCCGCCAAAGAGGAAAATACCCGCGTGAGCCAGCTTCAATCCGAGGCTTTCAACAGGCTCCGCGACGCGTTGGGACGCGTGCTCTCATGAATGGGTTCGCGGAATTCCTGTGCCTGATGTTCGCGCCCGGAAAACTCGCCGCGGCGCGCCGGCAGCAACTTGCCCAGGTGCGAGCGGCTGCAATCCGAAACATCCAGGCCGCGATGCGCAACGGCGAAGCCGCAGAGCGCAACACCACCGCCGGGTTTCAGGACACACGCGGGGCAAACAGCGACGTTGCCTGATGCCTTGTCCGGGCTCCAACTGAATCAGCCTCACCCTTCCCCGCATGCGCGGGGACCAAGCTCAGGGTGAGGCTCTTTTTCTGGCCGCACTTCCGCTTTTTCTCTCACGGAGTTCTTCGATGAAGCGACGGTATCTCGCCGCGCTGCTCGCGCTTGTGCCCTTGGGTGCGGCCGCACAGACGCATGCGCAGTACACAAACACGGACGGCTCGCAATCCGGGGCTGTGGCGGCGCTGTGTTCGAACGGCAGCACCAACAGCTCCATCCCGTGTCCCGGCGATGATCCTACGGCGGGGCAGTACAAAAACTCCGACGGCAGCCAATCCGCTGCGGCCGTTCTGCTTTGCCCGCAGGGTGGTCTTACCATCGCCTGCTCATTTGCTCCCTCTTCGTCCCCCACCTTCACCGGCATCGTCACTCTGCCGGACGGATCGACGTGGAACGGTACACATTTAACCGACCTCGGCGGTATCGTGATCAACAGGTCCCTTTCCCTGATTGGCGGTTTCGCGAATACAGGCTTGCTTGTCGAGAACGCCGCTACCGGCACGTACAGTTCCGGCGGCGCAACTTATCTCAATCTGTTCTACGGAACCTCGGATCACGCTGCGATGGCCGCAGGCGGCAATACGGCGTTGCTGGAATCATTCTATCAGTTCGGTTCAGCTGCAATGACCGGAAACAGGACGGCTTTTGGCGCTCATGCCGTTCAGATGGCGACCACCGGCAACACCGGCGCGGGCTTTGCCTATTCGGGCATCACCGGCTCCGCGAAGGCCACCGCGAACGATAACGGCACCGGCACGACGGCTGCGACGGCAAGGGGCATCTTTCAAGGCGTAGTCGCCATCGGTGATGGTGAAGCAAGCGCCACTGATCTGTACGAAATCAACGGGATTGAGGACGACGTTATATGTGTGAGCGGGTGCAGTGTCTATAAGCGCATCGGCTCATCGAGCATAATCCTGAACGGCAATGCCGGTCAGGGCGCGGTGGTCGACACGGCCTACGAGGTCGGCGCGCAGCCGGGTGCCCTGGGGCTGTGGAAATACGGCTACCAGCTATGTGGTGCAGACGGCATTTCCACTGGCTGCCTCGACGCCGCCGCGACCGCGATCGGATGCCCTGCGAACTGTGGTACGATAACGAACTTTGCCGACTCCAGCAACTTTACGATCACCGGTGACGCTTGGAAATCGCCTGGCGCAACCATCGACGGCTCCGGGAATATCGAGGGAAACAATCTCTCCATCACCGCCACGAAAGTGCTCACGATCAGCAATACGCTGACTCTTGCCGGTACGGACAGCTCCACGCTGAACATCGGCTCTGGCGGGACACTCGGGAGCAACGCCTTCAACAGCACGTCTTATTGCGCAACTGCTGGCTGTACCATGGCCGGCACGCTCAACATGAACGCCAATCAAATCACCAATTCCGGAACGTTTCAGTCCAACAACGGCAACGGCGCGGAGATTCCAAATCAATCGTGTCTAGCCTCGGCCACGACGGTGCAGTTCATACCGTACAAAGGCAGCACATCGACTGGCATGAGCTGTCATGGGGTATCGGGTGACTGGGGTATGGACGCAGCAGGAACAGAAGACTTCTGGGGCAGTTCAACTGCCATCACCATCGACTCCGGTATTGCCCTTGACTTCGCTTCATTGCCGTCCGGCACACCGTCCACTTACGCCTGTTTCACGACAGGCGGCCAACTCATTTCATCAGCAACAGCTTGCTAAGGGAAACCCCATGAAACGCTTTGTAGCAATTCTCGCGCTCGCATCTCTCGCGTCAGTCTCCGCACGCGCGGAGGACAAGACGCCTGTGCCAACGCCAAAACTAACCGCGACAACCGCCGCTCTCAATGCCGACGCGTTGAAGAAAGCGACGGACGCGTTGGCGATAGCACAGCAGGAACTGGCCCAAGCAAAAGCACCGCCTCCGCCAACTCCACCAGCTCCGCCGTGTTCGGTCGCAACTGTCCCGGATAGCTGGCGTGGCTCTGTATCGAAGGATCAAGTCTTCAAATTGTTAAGCCTCGTACAAGACGTTCCAATGAAAACAACCGACCGTGCCGTGACGACGGAGATGGCGTTCGCTGGCATCTTCTCCGACGTGGATACGTGGTGTAAGGCGAACGCGCAAAAACCGACAAAATGACTACCTCAATTTCCGACTCCTCCGAGATCATTGCCGGCGATTGCGACACGGCTCCGCCCAAGTACAGGGCAAGCACGTGCCCAAAGCGTGCCGCCGATCCGAGACTTGCGATTACCTTGGTCGGAGGGAGTATCGGTCCTTTCCCGGCGAGCGCCGCGCGGCGGCTCTTCTGCCAAACCGATCGTTCCCGCTGCAGTGCGGTTGGCGCGGTGGAATTTGTGTGGTATGCGCCGTCGAACTCATGTTGGGGAAAGCAATGTCGCCAAAAAAGCCCGCACAGGCTGAAGTGCCTATGAACGAAGAGACGACGAAGCTCAAGGAGCGCATTTACTTGAATGAACTTCGCGCCGCGGACATAGAGGCGCAGGCGCGCTTTTTTGAAGCGCAAGTTCGCTTCACGAAGGCTCGACAGGAGATGAAAGAACTCACGGAAAATCTCTCGGGAAAGACGGGCGGGCAAACCTAGGCACCCACACGCCTGATTTGCGAAAGCGATTGAACTCATACGGCACGAATCATTGCGGGCTCCGCGGCTATTCCGCCGAACTCTTTGCAAGCGTCGGATCGGGAACTGCTTAATGATCTTCACTAGCTGCAGTGGGGTCCTGCAAAGCGGATCGAAATGGGGTCTTGACTTGGGATACGAGCCAGTTGGAGAAGAGCGTCTCGGAAAGAGACTTGATTTGTGAACACATTCTCGTTCGGCCGCGGTCCGAGCGCAGTACCGACGGTGGAATTACCGAGCTTCCAAGAGAGACCAAAAGCTCAAAGGGCAGATAACCTCTTATGAGTACGGCAGCAGTCGCGGAAAGATCG
>DATAQZ010000046.1:0-241091 GCA_036264415.1 Rhizomicrobium sp.
GATCGGTGAGCTCAATCACGAGGATATCGTTCTCTACGAACGCCTTCGCGCAGAGCGCTCCAGGACCTGCCGCGCCTTCGATGGCGAGTTGCACCCTTGCGATGGTTATCGCGGTGGCGTCAACCGGACACCGCGCGACGGTATCGTGGGCTGGGTCTGCAACAGAACGCGAGAGTTCATCTGCGAGGTCGAGTTTCTGCAAGACGATCGCTTGCTCGGCTGCGTCAAAGCGGACGGATATCGTGCGGACTTGAAGGAGAAGCGCTTATCCCGCAGCGGGATTTGTGGATTTGCGGTCGATCGGCCGACGCTGTCGCAGATGGGGGCTGACCTCAATGGAACGCTTACGGTAAAAGTTCGTGGATCGGAATATGCGCTTCGGGGCTCGCCGGTAAACCTTGGCCCGAACGTGACTACAGCCTCTGCGTAAACGTTTCCCGAGTCTTCTTGGACCCGGCTTGTTAGCGACGACGTCATTGAGATAGAATTCGTATTCTTACACCGGGGGGTGTCGGTATGTTCGAGCTGTTCCGCCGTTTTCGCCGCGCCAATATTGGAACCTATCACCGCGACGGTTTTCTTGTTTTGCCGCGATTTATACCCGATCATCTTGTCGAGGATGTGAACAATGAAGTCGCACAGCTAACCTCCGGCGGTGGTGGAAAATATCCAAAAGTAACCGTAGATCTGATTCATCATCCATTTTCAGGTCGCAAGAGGTTGCCAGAGGTGCCGCTGGAGGCATTCCGCGGACCGGTCAAAATAAATGACCTGTTCCTTGAGTCAGATATCATAAGAAAGTGTGTTCAGTACAAACCATTGCTGAACATTCTAAAAAGATGCCTTGGAGGCGAACCTCTGATCTGTAATTCTCTAAATTTTCTTTACGGCAGCCAACAGCCGCAACATTATGATACATGGTATATGCCCCCGCCTGTCGAAAATGCCATGGCAGTTGCCTCCATATGTCTTGATGACGTGACGCCGGATAACGGTCCACTCTTCTATTACCCGGGTAGCCACAGGATTCCGCCGTTTCGTTTTTCACATGGTCGACTTGAGATGGTACCGCAAGAGATGGGAGAATGTGAAAAGTATGTGAGAGCCAGCTTAGCCAGCTTTAGTATGCGTGAGCGACAATTCTACGGTAAGCGCGGAGATGTATTTATTTGGCACGCACAATTGCTTCATGGCGGCGCACCGATTCGTGACCTAAGCGCGACCAGGCGCAGCCTTGTTACCCACTTTTGGCGAGCTGGCGATGTGCAGGCTGAGAGAGTACTGGATACGGGACGCGGGTTTGCCTTAAAACGCGATCATCCTTCCATTTGATACCGTTGAACGCCCGTTCGGACCCATGCTTCGGGATCCGGCAACGTACAGATATGCGAGAATTTCCTAGCCCGGGTGATCCAACAATCGGAACGCCGAACTCGCCGGATTGGCCACCTTGACTCTGCTGATTCATGGATACCACTCCCCCCGTACGCCGAGTGACAACGGACGAAACGAGCGGCAGTGTTCCTTTTGGCAAGATTGGTTCCGACCGTCGTCCGCCCGCGGACGAATCGAACCCACGGTGGGAATGTGAGAGAGCGATATGCGCAGAGTCCTGACTGACACGATGGTGGTTCAATCGTTCCGGTGCCTGCCGCAACTGCGACTGGCTTATCTTGTCAACCAGAAAACCGCCTCAACCACGATCAAGTACAGCATGTTGTTGGCGGCAGCGTCGCGCTCCGACTCGAACCCCAGCGATATCCGGGCGCGCCACCGCAATAGCGGCCTGTTCGTCGAGAACATTTTGAAGAGCCCGCTCTTCGGGTCGCCCGAGATCAGGCAAATGAGGGTGTTTTCCGTCGTGCGCAATCCCTTCGTGCGGGCACTCTCCGGCTATTTGCAAAAGATCGCAACAAACGCGGGTTCATGGCGCGAATTTGCGCAAGAGTTCGGGTTTCGCGCCGAGGTCAGCGGTTCAGCGCTCCGGTTCACCGAATTCCTCCGGCTTCTCGATACCCAGCGCGACGACCGCATCAACCGCCACTTCCGTCCCCAGTACCTGAACCTGCTGCTACCGTTTTCCCTGCCCCGCTTTATCGGACGTTTGGAGCAGTTCGATGAGACAGCTCGCTTTCTCGCAGAAGCGGGCGTCTCCATCGAGGAGCAGAAGGGCCGTCCTGTTAACGCAGGGGATCGCATGGAGCAGTACTACACCGACGAGGCCGTGGAGCTGGTAGCGCGCAAGTTCGCGCCCGATTTCGCATTGTTCGGCTACTCGCCGAAATTTTCCGAATTGCGGGAGCTGCTGCCCCCGACCTGGAGCGGCGGCCCCGATCTTCTCCTTGACTGGTTGTCGGGCGGAGATTTTCCCATCGAATTCCTCGACCCTGTCGCACGCGCGCAGCACAAAATTCTCAAGGAAGACGATCTCGACAGCACCCTGGCAAGAATAGAGAGCGTTTACGAATCGGAAACCAATGCGAGGCGGCTCGCGCATTATGCGAAGTTCGCCGCGGACGAAGGCCGCTCCGAACTCGTGCGCAGGGTGAAAGAGAGGATTGCAGCGCTGCGTGATGTTCATCGCGCCTGTGTAGAGAACCGGGACATCTTCGTGCCGCTCGAAACCATGTACCTACCGGGAAAGCCTACGGCACGACCACGCCGCGCAGGCCGGAAAAGCCGCGTGCGAGACTCGCGATCTTGAGCGCGACGACCAGGCGCGCAACGGACTCGGGCAAACGAACGGACGGTTGGAACGCGAGTTCTCGTCCCCGCGGTTGCTTAATGGCCGCGTCCGCGACGAGCTTCCGAACAAGACGGTGTTCTTCGGGCTCGCAGCAACCGCCGAGCCTCTAACTGCTACTGGATGAAATCTCAGTGGCAGGTCAGCCCGAACGAAGCCGAAGCCTGCGGGTGCATGGGAGCCGATTTGTACGTCCCGGCTGGAACGAATCGCGATTTGGAGTGTCCAGGCTTTCACCTCTCCTTCCCAAAAGCTGGACAAAAAGGGGAAAACCAAAAAATCAACGCCCAACTTTTTGGCATCGCGCCCTAGGGAGAGCCAAGACAAAGGAGAGCCCGTTTGTCGGCTTCCGCCTAACCCCGGGAGGCTTTCGCCTACCTCCGGGAGGTGATAAGAAACCATCGTGCCCACTGTATGCTGCGGCGCTTTCTGGATTTCGGATATTAATGAGTTGAAGGGGACGCGATACCACAACGTTTTGCCTCAGCAGGCTGGCAACGCCAATTGCCGCCAGGCGGTGTCGTGTCAACCCAGGGTGTGGTGAAGAAGGAACATAATCTTGGATCAATCGAACGGCGCGACCGTAAAACCCTTCCCGGCCATCGGCGAGCAAAATCCGCTTTTGGCCGGCGATCCGTTTGCGACCCTCTGCTCGCCGGAGGATGTGAACACGGTTTACAAGCTGGTGCTCGGCAGACCGCCGGAGAGCGGCGAAATCGTTGCCTGGTACACGACGCAGACCTTGCATCGCCTTGTGCAGGCAACGGTATCGTCGACCGAATTTGTCAATCTGATCGCCGGACAGGAAGGGGAGAAACAACCTCTGCCCCAATCGGCATTGGGCCGCGAGGCGCTGAAATCGGCGATCCGGTGGTTGGGCAAGCGGCTCAACCTTCATCCGGTACCCGCGGTGGAGGGCAAGGCCGCCGATTGGCAGGACGTCGTGGCGTGTTTCCTTTCGTCCTGGCCGGTCTGGAAATTCTTTCAGGATGCGTTCGGAAGCCGCTCCCGGATCATATACAGCGAGCTTATCGCGAGTGCCGACAGGCTGGACGACAAGTGGCAGGGGCAGATCGACGTCGCGAACACCGCCGAGATCAAGGGATGGGTGTTCAACCCGAGCCGCGACGAAATCGTACGCGCGTCATTCTACGCTGACGGCATTTTTATTGGGATGACCGAATGTTCGACCTACCGGCGCGACGTTCAGCAACATCGCGGTGGCAACGGTATATGCGGATTTCGTTTCCGTCCGGTCGTCTCGCACCTGCCTTCCGGCCGGGCGCTTTGCAGGCTCACCGCCACGGTCTCCGACACCGGCGAGCGGCTGCCTATCGATGCCGAGTTTCACAATACCGGCACTCAAGGGCTCGCTGAACTGATCGCGATGCAGGAGAATCTGACCAGGCTGTCCGAACGCATCGAGGAGTTGAGGTTACGGCTCCCCGCGATCAACTGCCTTACCTCTTTTCCGATCGAGAACTATTCCCGGTTTTGCGAAGTCTACGGAACCCCGAGCCCAACCTTGCCCGGGGGTGTGCCGCTGCCGAAAATTTCCGTCGTTGTGCCGATCTATAAGCCGTCGCGCCTGTGTCTGCAGGCGGCGATCGAGAGCGTCAGAAACCAGACCTACGCGAACTGGGAGCTGGTCCTGGTGAACGATGCGCCGGAGGATACTGACACCGTCACGTTCCTTCGGCAGCTCGCGTCCGCAAACAAGGCAATTAAGGTCGTCGCGCAGGAGACGAACACGGGACTGGCCGGCGCGATCAACGCAGGAATCGAGGCCTCCTCGGGTGATTATATCAGTTTCCTAGACCATGATGACGAACTCGACCGGAACGCGCTCGCATGGTGCGGCTACACGATTATGCACACGGGAGCCAAGCTCATCTACACGGACGAGGATCGGTTCCAGTACGAAGGGGACAGAAAGGTACATCATCACCCCTTCTTCAAGACGGCGTTCGACTACGACCATCTCCTGCAAAGAAACTACATCTGTCACCTCGTCTGCATTTGCGCTAAAACGCTGAAGGCGGTCGGCGCAATGCGGCCAGGGTGCGACGGCGTGCAGGATCACGATCTTTGCATCCGTCTGGCCGAGGTGCTGGAAAAATCCCAGATCGTGCATATCCCCCTTATCCTTTACCATTGGAACGTCAATCTCTCCTCGTATTCGATGACCGAGGAGAACATCGACGCTATCGAAGGACGGGCACGGAAGATCGTCGCCGAACATCTGGCGAGAACCGGGCGAGAGGCGGCCGTCAGTGACTACGAAGACGACTATTCGCCGAAGATCCGGTTCTGCTGTTCCGTCAAGTGGGGCGAGTCGCTGCCGAAGAAAAGGCTGGCGATCATCATTCCCACCCGGGACCGCGTTGAGTGTCTCGCGCCCTGTATCGAAAGCATCAGGAAGTGCGTCTCAGATCCGGGGCGCTGCGAAATTATCATCGTAAACAACAGAAGCGAACAGATCGGGACGCTCCAGTACCTGAAGTTCCTGGAAGCTTCAGGGGGCGTGAAAGTTCTGTCGCGCGATGAAGACTTCAACTGGTCACGGCTGAACAATTTCTCCGCCAGAGAGACTGACGCCGAGCATCTGCTGTTCATGAACAACGACATGGTGGTCCTGACGAAGGGATTCGATGAGCTGGTCTGCGGTCTGCTCGAGCGGCAGGACGTAGGCGTCGTCGGCGCCAGACTGCTGTTCGAGAACGGAACCGTACAGCACGCCGGCACGGCGATCGGCGTCAACGGCATTGGTGCTCACGTCGGCGTGGGCGATCCGGCCGGTAACGGCGTCTATGAAAAGATTGCTGACATCGACCGCAACGTGGGCGCGGTGACCGGCGCCTTCATCGGCGTGTCGAAAGCCACATTCGAGAGCGTGAAGGGGTTCGACGAAGACTTCCTGAAGGTTGCGTTCAATGATGTCGATTTCTGTTTGAAGGTTCGCAGCATCGGCAAGAGCATCATCTATACCCCGAAAATCACCTGCTACCACTACGAATCAATTTCCCGGGGGTACGACTATGCCGACCGGGAGAAGGCCGCGCGGGCTCACGCCGAAGAGGGCGTGGTGAAGCGCCGTTGGGGAAAGATTCTGGACTACGATCTCTATTACAACATCGTTTTCGACCGATACGCTCCCCCTTACACGATGATCAGAATGCCGTCAGGCGAGTACGTTTCACGTTATCTGGCCATTCAGCGCGATCAGGCCTTGCGCGATGAAAAGGCAGCGAGCGGCAACGGCCAGAGTGTTGTGGAGGACACAGTAGCAGGCCGGAAGTTGGCCCGAAGCGCAGCGGTGCTGCTCGGAACCGCCCGCCCGCTGATGTCCTGGATGCAGGTCTCATGACCAGAGTGCATCCTGCTGCATAATCAGCCTCCGCCCAACCGGCGCTATTGTACGCTAGGGATACCGACCGCCTTGTGTTCGGAGCAAAAAAGCCGCCCGGAGAAGTTCCGGGCGGCTTTCTCGTTCTTGCCTGACCGCCTGACTATTCCGCGGCCTGCGGCGCTCCGATGCCGAGTGGTTCGGTCTTCGCCTGCTCCGCCTGGATGAGTCGGTCGCGTTCACCCGCGATGTGCCGGAGCCGCGCGATGGCCCCCCCCGTTCCCGCGGGAATGAGACGGCCCACGATCACATTCTCCTTCAGACCCTCAAGCGTATCGACGCGGCCGTTCACCGCTGCATCCGTCAAGACGCGCGTCGTCTCCTGGAATGACGCGGCGGAGAACACCGAGCGTGTCTGCAGCGACGCCTTGGTAATGCCAAGGAGAACCGGCCGGCCGTCCGCAGGTTTGCCGCCCAGCTCGACCGCCTTCTTGTTCGCCTCGTCAAGTTCCAGGAGATCGACCTGCTCGCCGACGAGAAGCGTCGTGTCGCCGCCGTTCACGATCTCCATCTTCTGCATCATCTGGCGCACGATCACTTCGATATGCTTGTCGTTGATCTTCACGCCCTGCAGCCGATAGACGTCCTGAATCTCCTTTACGAGATAGATCGCCAGTTCCTCGACACCCTTGATGCGCAGGATGTCGTGCGGTGAAGGATTGCCTTCGACGATATAATCGCCTTTCTCGACGTAATCGCCTTCTCGAACACTGATGTGCTTGCCTTTCGGAATGAGGTACTCGATCGGTTCGCCCTTATCGTTCTTCGGCTTCACGACCACGCGCCGCTTGTTCTTATAGTCCTTGCCGAATTCGACGAAGCCATCGGCCTCGGCGAGCACGGCCGAATCCTTAGGCTTTCTCGCCTCGAACAGTTCTGCCACCCGCGGCAAGCCGCCGGTGATGTCGCGCGTCTTGGCGCCCTCCGTCGGAATGCGCGCGAGAACGTCGCCGGCCTTGACCGATGCGCCATCTTCAACAGAGATGATCGCGTCCACCGGAAGCGCGTAGCGCACTTCGCCCGAGTTCGGTTGGGTGAGCACGCGGCCTTTTGCGTCCACAATCGCAATCGCCGGCCGGAGGTCCTGCGCCTTCGAGCCGACCCCGCGCACATCGGTTACGACCTTGTTCGACACGCCCGTCTTTTCGTCTGCGACTTCCTTCAGCGAAAATCCGGAGACGAGGTCATCGTAGCGGACAATGCCATCCAGTTCGGTGAGGATGGGCAGGCTGTTCGGATTCCATTCCGCCAGTCTGTCTCCACGCTTCACCGTCTGGCCTTCGTCCACCTTGAGCTTGGCGCCGTACACGATGCGATACGAAGCGCGTTCGAGACCCTTCGCATCGACAATCGCGAGCTGCATGTTGCGCGACATGGCGACCATTTCGCCATCGGAGTTCTTCACGAGCTTGCGATTGATGATCTTCAGCTTGCCGTCATAGCTCGCTTCGATCTTCGACTGTCCAGCCACTTGCGCGGCGCCGCCGATATGAAAGGTACGCATGGTGAGCTGCGTGCCCGGCTCGCCGATCGACTGCGCGGCAATGACACCGACCGCTTCGCCAATATTGACCGGCGTGCCACGCGCGAGATCGCGCCCGTAGCACTTGCCGCAGACACCGTCGGTCAGCTCGCAAGACAGGACCGAGCGCACGCGCGCCTTCTGGATGTGCGCAGCTTCGATCTTCTCCGCCATGTCCTCGCTGATCTCGCGCCCACGACGCAGCATGACCTCCCCTGTTTCCGGGTTCTTCACATCTTCCGCCGCTGTGCGGCCGAGAATGCGCTCGGCGAGTGACGAGACCACCTGGCCACCGTCAATTTCAGCCTGCACGGTAACGCCCTTGCGCGTGCCGCAATCCTCCTGCGTGATGATGCAGTCGTTGGCCACGTCGACGAGACGGCGCGTGAGATAGCCCGAATTCGCGGTCTTGAGCGCCGTATCGGCCAGACCCTTGCGCGCGCCGTGGGTGGAGTTGAAGTACTCCATCACCGTCAGCCCTTCCTTGAAGTTGGAAAGGATCGGCGTCTCGATGATTTCGCCCGACGGACGCGCCATCAAGCCGCGCATGCCGGCGAGCTGTTTCATCTGCTGCGGCGAGCCGCGCGCGCCAGAGTGCGACATCATGTAAATGGAGTTCATCTCTTCGATGCGGCCCGTCTTCGGATCGACGCGCGGCTGTGAGATTTCGTCCATCATCTCCTTGGCGACCTGATCGGTGCACTTCGACCAGGCATCGACCACGAGATTGTACTTTTCCTTGTCGGTCGTCAGGCCGTCCAGATACTGCTGTTCGTAATCGCGGACCTGGTGGCGCGTCTGCTCGATCAGCTTTTCCTTGTCCGCGGGCACGACCATGTCGTCCTTGCCGAACGAAATACCCGCCTTGCAGGCCTCGCGGAAACCGAGGCCCATAATGGCGTCGCAGAAGAGCACCGTCTCCTTTTGCCCGCAGTGCCGGTAGACCTCGTCGATCAGCTGGCTGATTTCCTGCTTGCGCAGCAGACGGTTCGCCAACTCGAACGGAATCTTCGTCGAGCGCGGCAGAAGCTCGGCGATCATCAGCCGGCCTGGCGTCGTCTTCACCCGGCGTGTGACCGGATTTCCGTCCTGATCGACGGTCTTGTAGCGCGCTTCGATCCTGGCGTGCAGCGTCACGGCGCCCGAGAAGAGCGCGTGCTCGATCTCGCCGACATCGTTGAACACCATGCCCTGGCCGGGCTCGTTGTCGCGCTCCTGCGACAGGTAGTAGAGCCCAAGCACGATATCCTGCGTCGGCACGATAATAGGCTTGCCGTTCGCCGGGCTCAGTATGTTGTTGGTCGACATCATGAGCACGCGCGCTTCGAGTTGTGCCTCAAGCGACAGGGGCACATGGACCGCCATCTGGTCGCCGTCGAAGTCGGCATTGAAGGCCGTACAGACCAGCGGATGCAGCTGGATCGCCTTGCCTTCGATCAGCACCGGCTCGAAGGCCTGGATGCCGAGGCGATGCAGGGTCGGCGCCCTGTTCAGGAGCACCGGGTGTTCGCGGATCACCTCTTCAAGGATATCCCAGACTTCCGGCTTCTCCTTCTCGACAAGCTTCTTCGACTGCTTGACCGTTTGCGAAAAACCTTTCGCTTCCAGCCGCGAATAGATGAACGGCTTGAACAGCTCGAGCGCCATCTTTTTCGGCAAGCCGCATTGATGGAGCTTCAGTTCGGGCCCCACCACGATCACCGAACGGCCCGAATAGTCAACGCGCTTGCCGAGCAGGTTTTGCCGGAAGCGGCCCTGCTTGCCTTTGAGCATGTCGGCGAGCGATTTCAGCGGACGCTTGTTCGCGCCCGTGATCACCCGCCCGCGGCGGCCATTGTCGAACAGCGCGTCGACGGCTTCCTGCAGCATGCGCTTTTCGTTGCGCACGATGATATCGGGTGCCTTGAGCTCGATCAGCCGCTTCAACCGGTTGTTGCGATTGATGACCCGCCGATAAAGATCGTTCAGATCGGATGTCGCGAAGCGGCCGCCGTCGAGCGGTACGAGCGGGCGGAGCTCCGGCGGAATCACCGGCACGACCGTCAATACCATCCACTCCGGGCGATTGCCGGATTCGATGAAAGCCTCCACGACCTTCAGCCGCTTCACCAGTTTCTTCGGCTTTTCGCCGCCGTCGCAGCCGGCAATCTCGGTGCGAAGCGAATCGCGCAGCCGCTCGAGATCGATCGCCTGCAAAAGCGTACGGATCGCTTCTGCACCAATCATGGCAGTGAAGCTGTCCGCTCCGTATTCGTCCTGGGCCCGGTAGTACTCGTCTTCCGAGAGCAGCTGACGCTCCTTGAGCGGCGTCAGGCCCGGCTCGATGACAACGTAGTTCTCAAAATAGAGGACGCGTTCGAGATCCTTGAGTGTCATGTCGAGCATCAGACCGATGCGCGAAGGCAGCGACTTCAGAAACCAGATATGCGCGACGGGAGACGCAAGGTCGATGTGACCCATCCGGTCGCGGCGCACCTTCTGCACCGTCACCTCGACGCCGCATTTCTCGCAGACGATTCCCTTGTACTTCATGCGCTTATACTTGCCGCACAAACACTCGTAATCCTTCACCGGGCCGAAGATACGGGCGCAGAAGAGGCCGTCCCGCTCCGGCTTGAATGTGCGGTAGTTGATCGTCTCCGGCTTCTTGATCTCGCCGTGCGACCAGCGGAGAATCTGGTCGGGGCTCGCGAGCGAGATGCGGATCCGGTCGAAGGTCGGAACTTCCTTGCCCGCCTGGAATACATTCAACAGTTCTTGATTCATCTTTTTCCTCTCTCCGGAGAGAAGGTTCTGTTCAAAGTCGTTGCGATCAGCCGTTCACCAGCTCGACGTTCAGCCCGAGCGAGCGCATTTCCTTCACGAGCACGTTAAAGCTCTCGGGAATGCCGGCTTCGAAGGTGTCCTCGCCGCGCACGATAGCTTCGTACACTTTCGTGCGACCGGCGACATCGTCGGACTTGACTGTCAGGATCTCCTGCAGGGTATAGGCCGCGCCATAGGCCTCGAGCGCCCACACTTCCATCTCGCCGAAACGCTGGCCGCCAAACTGCGCCTTACCACCCAGCGGCTGCTGGGTAACGAGGCTGTACGGACCGATCGAGCGCGCGTGGATCTTGTCGTCCACCAGGTGATGCAGCTTCAGCATGTAGATGTAGCCGACCGTCACCGGGCGCCGGAACGCCTCGCCCGTGCGTCCATCATAGAGCGTCACCTGACCGGTTTCGTTGAGACCCGCCTGATGCAGCATCTCGACGATGTCCTTTTCCTTGGCGCCGTCGAACACGGGCGTCGCCACGGGGACACCTTCGCGCAAATTGTCGCCAAGCTCGATCAGATTCTTCTCGTCCAACTCGGCCAGCCGCTCGTCGTGGCCGTAAATATGCTTCAGCGAACGCCGCAGCGGTTCGATCTTGCCGTCGCGCTTGACCTTGTCGACAACATCGCCGATCTGCCGGCCAAGTCCGGCGCACGCCCAGCCGAGATGCGTTTCGAGAATCTGTCCGACATTCATGCGACTGGGAACGCCGAGCGGATTGAGAACAACGTCCACCGGCGTTCCGTCCGCGAGATGCGGCATGTCCTCGATCGGCAGAATGCGGCTGATGACGCCCTTGTTGCCATGGCGCCCGGCCATCTTGTCGCCCGGCTGCAGCTTGCGCTTCACCGCGACGAATACCTTGACCATCTTCATCACGCCGGGCGCGAGCTCGTCGCCGCGGCGGAGCTTGTCCACCTTGTCGGCGAAGCGCTTGTCGAGACGGTGTTTCGATTCCTCATACTGCTTCCGGAGCGCCTCGATTTCCGCCATCGCGCGTTCATTGCGCAGGCCGATCTGCCACCATTGATGGCGCGGAATCGCATCGATCACCGTCTGCGTGATCTTGGAATCCGCGGCGAGGCCTTTCGGCCCCGAGGCGACGGTCTTGTGCAGCAGGATTTCCGAAAGCCGCGAGAAGATGTTGCGCTCGAGAATGGCGAGCTCGTCGTCGCGGTCTTCCGCCAGACGCTCCTCCTCCGCCTTTTCGATGGCGAGCGCGCGCTGATCCTTGTCCACGCCGTGGCGATTGAACACACGTACTTCCACGATCGTGCCGGTGACGCCCGGGGGAACGCGGAGCGAAGTGTCGCGCACGTCCGCCGCCTTTTCGCCGAAGATCGCACGCAGCAGCTTCTCTTCCGGGGTCATCGGCGTCTCGCCTTTCGGCGTAACCTTGCCGACCAGAATATCGCCGGGATTCACTTCCGACCCGATATAGACGATACCCGCCTCATCGAGATTCTTGAGGCTTTCCTCGCCCACGTTGGGAATATCGCGGGTGATTTCCTCCGGTCCGAGCTTGGTGTCGCGCGCCATTGTCTCGAATTCCTCGATGTGGATCGAGGTGAAGACGTCGTCGCGCACGATGCGGTCGGAAATGAGAATGGAGTCCTCGAAGTTGTAGCCGTTCCACGGCATGAAGGCGACAAGCGCATTCTTCCCAAGGGCGAGTTCGCCGAGCTGCGTCGACGGACCGTCGGCGATGATGTCGCCCTTCTGCACCTCGTCACCCTCGTTCACGAGCGGACGCTGGTTGATGCAGGTCGACTGGTTCGAACGCTGGAACTTCTTCAGACGGTAGATGTCGATGCCGGGCTGCGTCGGATCGGTTTCTTCGGTTGCCCGGACCACGATACGCGTGGCATCGACCTGGTCGACCACGCCGGAACGGCGCGCGGCAATGGCCGAACCGGAGTCTCGCGCGACGACATCCTCGAGACCGGTGCCGACGAGCGGCGCTTCGGGACGAAGCAGCGGCACCGCCTGGCGCTGCATGTTCGAGCCCATGAGCGCGCGGTTGGCGTCGTCGTTCTCGAGAAACGGCACAAGTGCCGCGGCAACCGAGACGAGCTGCTTCGGTGAAACGTCGATGAACTCCACCTGATCAGGCGTCGTCATGACGAAATTGCCGCCCTTTCGGCACGAGACAAGTTCGTCGGTCAGACGTCCGCGGCTGTCGATGGTGGCATTCGCCTGCGCGATAGTGAACTTCGCCTCCTCCATCGCGGAGAGGTAGACCACCTCGTTCATCACGTGTTTGTTCGTGACGCGACGGTAGGGGCTCTCGATGAATCCGTATTTGTTCACGCGCGCGTAGGTCGCAAGCGAATTGATCAGTCCGATGTTCGGCCCTTCCGGGGTTTCGATCGGACAGATGCGGCCGTAATGCGTTGGATGCACGTCGCGCACCTCAAAGCCCGCCCGTTCGCGCGTGAGGCCGCCCGGGCCAAGCGCCGACATGCGGCGCTTGTGAGTCACTTCCGAGAGCGGATTGGTCTGATCCATGAACTGCGAAAGCTGCGAAGATCCGAAGAACTCGCGCACCGCGGCGGCTACCGGCTTGGCGTTGATGAGATCGTGCGGCATCACCGTGTCGATATCGACCGCACTCATGCGTTCCTTGATCGCGCGCTCCATGCGCAGGAGACCGACGCGGAACTGGTTCTCCATCAGCTCACCGACGGAGCGCACGCGGCGATTGCCGAGATTGTCGATGTCGTCGATTTCGCCGCGGCCATCGCGCAGGTCTGCGAGTGCCTTGACGATCGCAAGAATGTCCTCCTTGCGGAGCACACGCGTGGTGTCCGGCGCATCGAGGTTGAGGCGCATGTTCATCTTCACCCGGCCGACGGAAGAGAGGTCGTAGCGCTCGGAATCGAAGAACAACTGCCCGAACAGCGTCTCCGCCGTGTCGAGTGTCGGCGGTTCGCCGGGGCGCATCACCCGATAGATTTCGATCAGCGCCTGCTCGCGGCTGTGGCTCTTGTCCACGGCCATGGTGTTGCGGATGTACGCACCAACCGTGATGCCGTCGACATTGATCACATCGATTTCGTTGAAGCCGTTGTCCTTGAGCTGCTCGAGATTGGATTCGTTAAGCTCATCGCCGGCCTCGACATAGATCTCGCCAGTCTCGACATTGACCATGTCGAGCGCGGAATAGCGGCCGATCAGCTCCTCATCGGAAAGAAGGATGGACTTGATACCTTCCTCCTGCCACTTGCGGAGCGTGCGCTGCGCGATCTTGGTGCCGGCCTCGGCGATCACCTCGCCCGTCTTGGCGTTCTTCCAGTCGGAACTCGCTTTGGCATTGCGCATCCATACGGGATCGACAGCCGTGGTCCAGCCGCCGTCCTTGACGCGTTTGAAGGCAATCTTCGAGTAGAAATAATCGAGGATCTGCTCCTGATCGAGGCCGAGCGCGTAGAGCAGCGTGGTCACCGGCAGCTTGCGGCGCCGGTCGATGCGCACGTGAATGATATCCTTTGCGTCAAATTCGAAATCGAGCCATGAGCCGCGATAGGGGATGACGCGCGCAGCAAACAGCAGCTTGCCGCTGGAATGCGTCTTGCCCTTGTCGTGATCGAAGAACACACCGGGGCTGCGATGCATCTGGGAGACGATGACGCGCTCGGTGCCGTTGACCACAAACGTGCCGTGGTCCGTCATCAGCGGGATGTCGCCCATATAGACATCCTGCTCCTTGATGTCCTTGACCGATTTCGCGCCGGTTTCCTGGTCCACATCGAAGACGATGAGGCGCAACGTGACCTTCAGCGGCGCCGCATAAGTCATCGACCGTTGCTGGCACTCCTCAACGTCGTATTTCGGCTCCTCGAAGTGGTAATCGACATATTCGAGGAGCGAATTCTCCGAAAAATCCTTGATGGGAAAAACCGACGAAAAAACAGCCTGCAGGCCCTCGTCCACGCGCCCGCCATCCGGCTTCTGCATCTGCAGAAACTGGTCGTAGGAGGTGCGCTGCACCTCGATGAGATTGGGCATTTCGGCGATCTCTGCGATCTTGCCGAAGCGTTTGCGAAGCCGTTTGCGTCCCGTGAAGGAGAGAGTCATTCTGCGGTTCCCTGGCCCTGAGCCTTAAGTGCCGCCGCGCGCCGTTTCCCCCGCGCACGGCCAATGGCGAAGCCCACCGCCCCCCGGCACGCGTTGCACCGGAGGAGGTGGGATGAACGAAATATGTACGCGTTCGCCGATTTCAACCCGGCGAACCTCCTATTTCAACTCGACTTTTGCGCCTGCATCTTCGAGTTGCTTCTTGATCTTGTTCGCCTCGTCCTTGTTCACGTCCGCCTTGACCTCTTTGGGCGCACCCTCGACGAGATCCTTGGCTTCCTTGAGGCCGAGACCGGTGATTGCCCGGATTTCCTTGATCACGTTGATCTTCTTCTCGCCAGCTTCCATCAGAACGACCGTGAACTCGGTCTTCTCGATGGCGGGCGCTGCGGCGGCGCCGGCCGCCGGAGCTGCCATCGCGGCAACGGGAGCGGCAGCGGAAACGCCCCACTTCTCCTCCAGCAACTTTGCCAGCTCCGCCGCCTCAATCACAGTGAGGCCGGAAAGATCGTCCACAAGCTTTTCGATTTTCGACATGATTTGTTTCCTTGGCTATCGGTTTGGGTTGGTTTGGAAATTGGTCTCATCCACTTACGCGGCTTCTTTCCGGGAATAGGCGCTGATCACGCGCGCGAGCTGTCCGCCGGGCGCGGCCAGAAGGCCGGCCAGTTTGGTCGCGGGCGCATTGATGAGTCCGATGATCGTGCCCCTCAGTTCGTCAAGAGACGGAAGCTGGGCAAAGGCTTTGACACCATTCGCGTCCACTGCCGTTCCTGCGACGATGCCGCCAAGGATCACCAGCTTTTGGTTTTCCTTGGCGTAGGCCACCACCACCTTCGAGGCGGCGACCGGATCACGCGAAACCGCAATTCCGGTCTGTCCCTTGAAAAGATGGGCGATTGCCTCTGCAGGCGTTCCCTGAAGCGCTCGCACCGCGAGACGGTTCTTCGCCACTTTGAACGAAGCGCCCGCCGCGCGCATGCGCGTGCGCAGATCGCCCATCTGGGCGACCGTCATGCCGGAATAGTGGGCGACGACCACGGAGCCGGCTTCGCCGATCAGCCCGTTCAGGCCGGCGACGACTTCCGCCTTCTTGGTACGATCCATACGCGCCACTTTTGGCTCTCCTTTGTCAGGCAGCTTCGACGATGAAGCCGCCACCCTGTGACGGACCGAAAAAAGCCCGGTCCTCGTTCTGTCCCAAGGTCCAACCCGCGCCGCATTCCCGAAGGAATTCGCGAAACGGCTTTGCCCCGTCTGTGCAGGTATCCATTGAGCCCGAAGGCGCCTGCAGTCTCGGACAGACCGGCGATCGCCCGCCGGATTCTTTGAACCTATGCTCCCGCGCTGGCGCCGACGCTGCCGAGTGCGATCTTCACGCCCGGTCCCATCGTCGAGCTGATGGAAATTTTCTTCATATACGTGCCTTTGGCGCCCTGCGGCTTCGCCTTGACGACGCTGTCGACGAAGGTGCGCACGTTTTCGATCAGGGCGCTTTCGTCAAAGCTCGCCTTCCCGACACCGGCCTGGACAATGCCCGCCTTTTCGACGCGATACTCGACCGCTCCGCCCTTCGCATCCTTGATGGCGGTGGTCACGTCCATGGTGACGGTTCCAACCTTTGGATTTGGCATCAATCCGCGCGGACCGAGCACTTTGCCGAGTCGCCCCACAATGCCCATCATGTCGGGCGTCGCGACGCAGCGGTCGAAATCGATTTCGCCCTTCTGCACCCTCTCGGCCAGATCTTCGGCGCCGACAATGTCGGCACCGGCGGCTCTTGCCTCATCGGCTTTTGGGCCTTTGGCGAACACCGCGACACGCAGCTTGCGTCCCGTTCCGTTGGGCAGAGAAACCACGCCGCGAACCATCTGGTCCGCGTGACGCGGATCGACGCCGAGATTGATTGCAACTTCAATCGTCTCGTCGAACTTCGCGGTCGCCCGTTCCTTTACGAGCTTCACCGCTTCCTCGACCGTGTAGGCCCTGGTCGAATCCAACCCTTGCTGGGCCTTGGCATAGCGTTTCGTTGTCGTGGCCATCGCGCTAACCCCTGACCTCTATGCCCATGGAGCGCGCGGAGCCCTCGATCATCAGCATCGCCGCTTCGACATCGTGTGCATTCAGATCTTTCATCTTGGCTTCGGCGATCTGGCGCACCTGCGCTTTGGTCACGCTGCCGCGGAAATCACGTCCGGGCGCCTTCGAGCCGCCGTCGACGCGTGCCGCCTTCTTGAGAAAATAGGAGGCAGGCGGTGTCTTCATCTCATACGCGAACGACTTGTCGGAAAACACGGTGATGATTACCGGAATCGGCATTCCCTTTTCCTGATCCTGAGTCTTCGCGTTGAACGATTTGCAGAATTCCATGATGTTGAGACCGCGTTGGCCGAGCGCCGGCCCGATCGGCGGCGACGGGTTTGCCGAACCCGCCGGCACCTGGAGCTTGATGTAGCCCACAATCTTCTTCGCCATTTTCCACCCTTCTCCTTCAGGTTTGCGGTCAACGGCCCGGCGAAGGGCCTCCCGCACTTATCCGCGCCTTCGCGGGCTCAGACTTTTTCCACTTGCGTGAATTCGAGTTCGACCGGCGTTGCGCGACCGAAAATCGATACCGCCACTTTGAGCCGCGACCGATCCTCGTCCACCTCTTCGACGACGCCGTTGAACGACTGGAACGGCCCATCCGCCACCCGCACCTGTTCACCGATCTCGAAGGTAATCGTCGATTTCGGCCGTTCGGCGCCCTCATGCACCTGATTGAGGATGCGATCGACCTCGGTTTGCCGGAGCGGCATCGGCTTGTTGTTCTGGCCGAGGAAGCCGGTCACTTTGCCGACGTTCTTGATCAGGTGATAGGCCTCGTCGGTTAGCCGCGCGCGCACGAGCACGTAGCCCGGCAGGAATTTCCGCTCAGCGTTGTGCTTCTGTCCGCGCCTGATCTCGATCACTTCTTCCGTCGGCACCAGGACTTCTTCCACGAGATCGGAAAGTCCCTGAATTTGCGCCTGACGGCGGATCTCCTCCGACACCTTCTTTTCGAAATTCGAATAGGTGTGGACGATGTACCACTTGGATTCGGGCATTGATGTCGTCGCTGCTTCAACCATGAATTCTTCCTCGCGGCCCGCGCTCGTCAGTGCAGGGCGCCGATCAGCCAGCGCTCTCCAAACGCCAGCAGCCAGTCGACGGCGAAGAAAAACAGCATCATCAGTCCCACCATGATGAAAACCATCACGGTGGTGAGCCATGTTTCCTTCCAGGTCGGCCACGTGACTTTCGAAGTCTCGCGCTGGACCTCCCGGAAAAACTGAATGACGCCGCCGCGCCGCGCGGGTGCGGGCAAATCCTTGCCGGCGGTGTCGGCAGTTTTTTTTGTCGCCTCGGCCAAATCGAAATTCCGTTCTTTGCGTCAACTGGCAGGAGTGGAGGGACTCGAACCCCCGGCCTACGGTTTTGGAGACCGCCGCTCTACCAACTGAGCTACACTCCTTCAGGCAAAAGCCAACGCGCCGGAGAGCCTAATGGCTCGCCAGCGCGCATCGCGGCCTTCGCCGGGGAAGCGGGTGTTTATCAGCCGGACCCTTGCCACGCAAGGTGAATTCGGGCGGATGGGACTGGGTTTCAAGAGCTCCGGGCCAAAGGCTTTGGCTTATGTTATCGGCTTTCCGCGATGACCCCATTAGCCCAGGCGCTTTCCGCCTCGCCAGAGCTGTTTCCCGCCGCGCTGGATCCTGTTTCCGGCGCGGTCACGCTCTGGCGTCTCTCGCGTGAGGATTACCAGCGGGCCGGCTTTCTCGACGGACGTATCGCAGCGGGAAAACCCGCACGCCAGATTGCCTTCTCCGAACTGGCGCGCGCCGTCGACGAAGCGAAGCTGCCGGAAAACTGCCATTTCATTTTTCACATAGGCCATGTCGGTTCGACCCTGCTGTCGCGCCTCCTGGGGAGGCACCCCGCCCTCTTTTCCCTGCGCGAGCCCGACATCTTGCGAACCCTAACTGCCTGTCCGCCGGATTTGCGCCTACGGCAGCTCCCCGTGTTTCTGAAACTGTGGTCCCGCAACTTCGAGCCGGCGCGAGCCATCGTGAAAACCACGAGCTTCGTTTCCGAAATTGCCGCCGAACTTCTTTCACGTCCTTACAATCCGCGCGCATTGGCTGTGGGCGTGAGCCCAGAAATCTACCTTGCGACGATTTTTGGCGGAGCGAATGCGCCGTCCGAAGCGCGCGCACTCGCGCCCTCGCGTCTGTCGCGTCTGAAGCGTCGTCTGGCCGCGGAATGGCGGCTGGAAGATCTCGGCAAGGGCGAGATCGTTGGCATGGGCTGGCTCTGTGAAGCGCTCTCGATTGCCGAAGCTGTTGCGACGGCAAACGCGCGCGTTCTGGTGGTGAATTTCGAAGACTTCCTGAACAACGCGCACCGGGCGCTGGGCACCGCATTCGCTCACCTTGGTGTCCATCAGAGCGAAGCGGAAATCAGCGATATCCTGGACGGCCCTGAGATGCGTGCCTATTCGAAGGCTCCGGAATATCAGTACAATGCCGACACGCGGCGGGCGGTGCTTGCCGACGGCCGCACGCGGCACGCAAGGGAAATCCGGGAAGGGCTTCTCTGGCTTGAGCGCGTGGCGGCTCAGAATGCTTCGGTCGGCCGCGCGCTGCTCCTGTTCAACTGACCTGGTAGCTATTGCGCCCGCGCCATTTCGGGTTTGCGGCCGACGCCGAGCGGATGCGGCTTTGCCCTGTGCTTGTGCGGATGGCGGAGCTTGTCAAGTGTTACATTCAACTCCTCGCCGACAAGGACGATGATTGCAGAGATCCAGATCCAGGTCATGAAGCCAATCACTGCACCGAGCGACCCGTAGGTCCTGTTGTAGGTGCCGAAATTTGCCGCATACCAGGAAAACGCCATGGAGGCGATCAGCCAGATAAAAGAGGCAAGCGCACTGCCCCAGCTGATCCACCGCCAGGGAATATCGTTGCGGGTCGGGCCAAAGCGATAGAGCAAGGCAATTGCAAGCGCGAGGCCCGCCCAGAGAAGTGGCCATCGGCCGATATCGATGAGCCAATCCAGCTGGCCGTTGAGGCCAACATATTTCAGAGCCAAGGGCGCGCCGAGCACAAAGCCGACGGCGAGCAGAACGACAACAAGACTTCCGACGGTGAAGGCGAGCGAGGTCAGATTAAGTCGAATGAACCCGCGCTTCTCTTCCTCTTTGAGCACGATGTTCAAGGCGTCGAACATCGCCTTCACGCCGGCATTGGCACTCCAGATGGAGATTGCAGTTCCGGCAAGCGCCGCAAATCCGAGCGTCTTGCTGCCGTTCGCAACGAGTCGCTTGATCTGGTCCCCTACGACCTCGATAGCGCCGCCGGGAAGAATGCTGGCCAGCGAGGACAGATCCGCGTTGATTGTTTTCAAATCGGCGAACAGTCCGTAAATCGAGACCATCGCGGCGATGGCCGGAAACAACGCGAGCAGCGCGTAGAAGGTAACCCCTGCAGCGATCGCCATCACCCGATCTTCGGAGATGCGGTGGTAAAGCGTGAGGAGCAGCACCTTTGCCGTGAGACGCGCAGCCGCTTTCGCGGACCTTCTTTGACCGGTATGCCGCGACGGCCGGCCGACGCCCAGCGCCAGCAACAGCGCTGCAAGACCTGCCCGCGCGAGGCGAGGTCCGGCCGGGGAATGTTCAGTGGTGCGGGTACGCGCCGGAGCCGTTATTACCGCCATCGCTTTCCCCGTGCGACTGCTCGCGATAGCCGGGCTGCGAGCTGTCACCTTCTCCGGAGGAATGCTCTGGTTGCGAGCGCTGCTCGGATGTCAGTCCCTGGTTTTGCGCTTCGTCTCTCGCGGCCTCGGTCGCCGCTTCGTAGCTCCTTCGGGCAACCGCCTTTGCCTTTTCGTATTCTTCTCCTGCGAGTTCGGCGGCCTTCTGCTTCACGGCGTCGCTCTCTTCCCCGATCAGCGAATTCTCCATCTCTGTTGTGGGAAATAGCGCACCGAGGGCCACACCCAGCGCAAATCCCAGTCCGGCGGCGAGTAGGGGCTGCTCCTGCGCCACGCGATTGATACTGGACCCGGTTTCCTTGATGGTCTCCGTCGCGGTTTGGGTGAGCTGGGTGGTTCTCTGCCACGCAGTTGTCGCGCTCGCCGTTACCGTGTCGCTTGCCGCACCGACGGACTCTCGCGCTTTGGCGTACGTGGTTTGCGCTTTATTCGAGAGGTCAGAGGCGGCCTGCCGTCCGTATTCCATCGCCGACGAGGCGGAATCGGAAAATTGCGAAGCCGTATCTTTTGCTGCCGTGCTTACATTCTCAGCCGCTGATCGGGCATAGTCCGCCGCGTCTGAAGTCGCGTCGGCAACAGCTTCCCCCGCGCGACCGATTCCCTCTTTCATGCTGTTGCTGAACTCTGCTGGACGCCGATCCGCACTGCTTCCAGTCGAAGCGCTCGCATACCCTCCATTGCGGCGCTGAATGCCGTCGGAAAGCATGAGCCAGGCAACGCCGGTGCCGACCAATGCGAGTGGCAGCGGATTGGCTTTCACCTGACGCCCAAAATTGCGGGCGATTTCGTGTCCTTCGTCCCAGCCGAGGAGCTGGTCGAGAATTTCTCCCGGCGTTACGCGCTCGCGTAGCTCATCGATCAGTTCGGAAATGTGGGCCCGATGTACCTCAGCCTGGTTTTCGATATTGGTGGTGGAGAGAGTCATGGCGTTTGCACCTGGTAGCGCACGACGGCGGCATCGCGCTCGAGTTGATGGACAGTTCGCTTCGGTGTCAGTTCTTTCGCCTTCAGACGGCGCAGTCCGAGCCAAAGCAGGATGACCCCCACAGCGAGTGTTAATCCTCCGATAATCAGCGCCGACAACCAGAGCGGGAGCCCGGCTTCAATTAGGCCGCCGACAGCGGCCGCGAGCACAAAAAGGAAACCGGCGAAAAGAATGAATCCTCCCGCGGCAGTGAAGCCGATGGCCACGCCCATCTTGCCCACGTTTTCGGAAAGTTCGACGCGCGCCAGACGAACTTCCGTGCGAAAAAGCTGCGTGAATTCGGTCAAAAGATCGCTGATCACCGCGCCAAGGCTCCGTTCCGCGTTCATGTTCGCTCTCCCGGCGGAGGCATTGCGGAGCCGGAGCTCTTCAGGAACCTTGCCAGCACGAATCCGGCTGCCACCGAGCCGCCGATGAAAGCCAGCGGCCGGTCATGCGCGAGCCGGTTTGTCATTTTCAAAAGATCGTCGACGCTGTTCTCGCGCAGCAGACACGACGCGCGCTCCAGCTGTTCCGCGCCGGAATGCACGTATCCAGCGAGCTGCGGAACCTCTTTTCCGATGTTGTCCGCTGCTCCGTGTACGGCGCGCGCGATACCCTGAATGCGATCCGCACCGCTCTGTTTCTGCTCTTCGGCAACCTCGCGCGCCTTGTCGGCGATAGGCTGCGCCGCGGCCGAAATCTGATCCTTCGCGGTCCGCGTCGCTTCGGCCGCATCATCCCGCGCTTGCTCAAAGGCCTCCGAGCCCTTGTCAAATGTGGATTGTTCGGCAGGGGATTGTTGGGATTGGGGCGTCCCGCTCATGAGGCCTCCGCAAAGTGGCCCCATCGATCAGCGCCCGCGAACTTTAAACCAAGCGAAGGTTTGGGAAGTTCCACCGGTCCCGGTTTTCTCTGCTTCGGAAGCGCGGCGCCCCCATTTCCTCGACCACTATGGCGGTTGCCGTCGCTCGTGCGCCGTTCGTCTTTGCGTGCATTCCATCGCGCGGAACGCGTAAAGACGGGCGAATTGTACGCCGACGAGCGGCGTCAGCAGGATGTCGCCGGTTCGTAAAGTGACGGGAAAGCGACAATTGGAGCGGGTGAAGGGAATCGAACCCTCGTCATCAGCTTGGAAGGCTGTTGCTCTACCATTGAGCTACACCCGCGTCAGAAACGGAATGTCAGAATAGATACCAGAAGGCCTTTGATCCCTGTTCTCTGTATTCTGTATTCCGGTGGTGGGGGAAGTAGGACTCGAACCTACGAAGGCTTAGCCAGCGGATTTACAGTCCGCCCCCTTTGCCGCTCGGGACATTCCCCCATTGCCGGAAATCCGCAGCCGTTTCGACCGCGGGCGGGCGGATATCCTCCAAACGCCGCAGGGGTGTCAATAGAACCTGGGAGCCCGATATCGCCTCGGTCCCGCTGCGGCCCTAGACTGGAGAAATGGCGAAACGGCACTCCAAAAACGGCGAGGCGCTGTGGCTCTACGGCTTTCATGCCGTAGCGGGGGCGCTCGCCAATCCAAGGAGACACTGCCGCCGCTGTCTGCTGACGAGGGCTGCCGCCGAAAAAATCGGCGTGCGGGCCCTCGTGCGCGTTCGTGCCGAGATTGTCGCTCCCGACCAAGTCACGCGCGTCCTTCCGCAGGGTGCCGTGCATCAAGGCGTCGCGCTGGCCTGCGATCCGCTGACGCCGATGAGCCTTGCAGAAATCACGGCTTTGCCAGAGCGGAAGATCATCCTTATCCTTGATCAGATTGCCGATCCGCACAATGTGGGTGCGATCCTGCGTTCCGCCGCGGCTTTTGACGCGGCAGCCGTTGTCGTGCAGGAGCGTCATGCCCCTTCGGAATCGGGCGCGCTCGCCAAGGCCGCGTCCGGCGCATTGGACGTTGTTCCATATCTCTCCGTCGTGAATATCGCCCGTACGCTCGAACAGCTCGGTGAAGCAGGATTTTGGCGCGTTGCGCTCACCGGCGATGCGGGCCAGAGTCTTGCCGAAGCCATCGTCTCCCGCGACCTCGCCCTCGTCATGGGTTCGGAAGGCACTGGCATTCGCCGCCTGGTGCGCGAACGCTGCGACGACAGCGCCACAATCCCGATCAGCAGCCGGATGGAGAGCCTGAATGTCTCGAATGCCGCAGCCATCGTGCTCTACGAATGCCGGCGGGTCAACAGATGATCGGAATCAGTACATCGCCGCGACGAGATTGGCGCCACCATAATTCTCGACTACGACCAGCACCTTATATCCTTCCGTGAGTTCGGGCCTGCCGCCCGCATCGTGCAGGATAATGCCATTGCTGCTAATCGTGCCGGTCTGATGATCGATGGCAAAGAGCGGCGTTAGTCCGCGATATTGCGTCCGAATGATTGTGAACAATGTCCGCGCATCTTCGGGCGACAGGCGAATGCAACCCGCGCTGGCGCGGGTGCCGAGGGCAGCGATCTCGGCTTTGGTCGCCGCGTGAATCGCGACGCCGGTGGGCCTGCCGTGCTCGACCCAATGGAAGAACATTGCGAACGGCATCGGCTCCCGCCATTGTGCCGACGCATGATGACGGTAGAATCGATGAGGATCGAGCTCAAAATAACCCGTAGGCGTTGAGGTTGACAGTTCCAGCCCGTCGCCGTTCGTTTCCATGCCGTCACGCCCTGTCGAAACGGGCCAATCGTACAGGAGCTGGAGTGCGCCGTTCCCTTCCTTTCGAAAGACGTACATGTGTTGGGCGAGAGGTCCGCTCGGCGCTTTGCTCACATAGAGAAACAGTTCGAAATCCGCGTACAGTTCCCGGCTGAGGCTGTTCCGAAGCCTATCCTCTACGGCGGCCACGTCGGGCCGCGGTCTCGATGCAGGTTCCGCCGGCGCCGATGCTTCCGAAATCGTGGAGGCGGAAATGTGCGCAATCTCGCTGTGCCGATGGTGATGTTTCGAGCGGTGATGCTCTGCTGCTAGCGCGTGGCGTTTGCGGGTGTGGCGGGCCGGCGCGATCTCGTTCTGCAATTCGGAACCGTTGTTGGCCAGTCGAGGCCGCGGTTGAGGGCGGCTCTCTTGCGGAACCGACCAGCGAAACTCGATCTGCGCGGCTGGACCATTCGCGCGTTCCGAGCCGGATGGGTTTTCCGGACGCGAGATCAGCGCCGCGACGGCCAGAACCCCGGCGCCAACCACACAAATTCCGCTCAACACCCTCAGTGCCGACATGGTCCCCCTCGCGGCAATTAACGAATCCTAAACCATTTCGGCTGGGCCGTCTCGCCATGTTTTTCATGGGGTTAACGTCTGCAAACCGTCCTATGGTTGACGGTGGAGAAACGCCATGAGCGCACTGAGGCGCCGTTCGCAGCTCGGGACACATGAAGTCGCGAACCAGCCGCCCCCATTCGAGGACGTCAACCTGTTCGAGACCGACGCGGCGCTTCGTGAAGGCGTAAGCCGGGCGGGCGCGGAGAGCCATGCGGAACGGCTGCACGAGTTCGGCGCAAAGACTGGATCGGCCGAGGTGATGGAGTGGGCGGCGCGGGCAAATGAATTCGTGCCGCGCCTCCGCTCGTTCGATCGTTTCGGACGGCGGATCGACGAGGTGGAGTTCCATCCCGCGTATCACAGACTGATGACGCTCGGGCTCGATGCCGGTGTTGCAAGTGCGGCCTGGTCGCCGGTACCCGCAGGGCATGTGCAGCACGCGGCCCTGGAATTCTTGATGGCGCAGGCGGAGCCGGGCGTTTGCTGCCCGATGACGATGACGTACGCGTCCGTCGCCGCGTTGCGTGCGCAGCCGGAGATTGCCGCGCAATGGCTGCCGCGCATTCTTGCCGCAAAATACGATCCGTCGTCGCAGCCGGCCGCCGCCAAAGAGGGCGTCACCGTCGGCATGGCAATGACGGAGAAACAGGGCGGCTCGGATGTACGCGCGAATACCTCGCGAGCCGAGCCAACAGGCGAGACCCGACCGGGCCGGGAGTACCTGCTCAACGGTCATAAATGGTTTTGCTCCGCGCCGATGTCAGACGCATTCCTGACGCTTGCGTATACCGAGAATGGCCTCAGCTGTTTTCTTGTGCCGCGGTGGAGACCGGACGGCACGAGGAACGCGATCGATATCATGCGGCTGAAAGACAAGTTGGGCGACCGTGCCAACGCTTCCGCAGAAATCGAATACCGCGGCGCCCATGCCGTGATGTTGGGCGAAGAAGGCCGCGGCGTGCGCACGATCATCGAAATGGTTCAGCACACGCGGCTCGATTGCGCCATCGCACCGGCGGCGTACATGCGCCAGTCGCTGGCACTCGCGTCGTGGCACGCGGCGCACCGTTCCGCCTTTCAGAAAAAGCTTATCGATCAGCCGCTGATGCGAACGCTGCTCGCCGACATGGCGATCGAATCCGAAGCGGCGACGGCGCTCGTGTTCCGCGTCGCAAAAAGCTTTGACGAAGCGAGGGCTGGCCCGGAGGCGGGTGCATTTTCGCGGATTGCGACGCCGGTCGCCAAATATTGGCTGAACAAGCGCGTCGTGAATTTTGTCTACGAGGCGATGGAAGTGCATGGCGGTGCGGGGTATGTCGAAGAGAGCGTGCTGCCGCGCATTTTCCGGCAATCGCCGCTGAATTCGATCTGGGAGGGCTCCGGCAACGTCATCTGCCTGGATGTGCTCAGAGCGATGCGGCGCGAGCCCGAAAGCATCGACGCGTTCCTGAACGAACTCGAAACCGCCCGTGGCGCAAGCCGTGCGCTGGACGATGGGATCGCGCGGCTCAGGCACAGGCTTTCGGAGCCGATTGCCGAGGCAGACGCACGACGGTTGGTCGAGCAGATGGCGCTTGTGCTGCAAGGCGCCGTTCTCGTGCGCAACGCTCCACCGGCTATCGCCGAGGGGTTTTGCAGCACGCGCTTCGCCGAAAACCCGGGAATTGCCTACGGCGCTCCGGCCACAAAGCTGGATGAGAACACCATCCTCTCCCGTGCCGCACCGTTCGTGTGAACGGCCTGGGAGCTGCGGGCCGGAGGCCCACGGTTCCATGAATCTATCCGAATTTTCCGGATCGCGGGAAGCCGCGGGGGACGATTCGGCCGGCTTGTGCGCGCGCGCCGCGCCAGTCCTTGAGTTCTGAGGCCGACCATGTCCGGCCGTTGGCGTCGCGCAAGCCCTCTTTCCAAGCGAAGCATCTTGCGTCGAGCAGATGGCCGTCCTTGTAGCGCTGGAGGATGACGCCGCGGCCGCGCGCAAGCTCGGGGATTTCGGCCAGCGGAACGATCAGCATCTTTCGATTTTCACCGACAACGGCGACACAATCACCTTCGACAAAAGTACAGACCGCTGCCTCGGTGCCCGCGGGCGCATTCATCACCTGCTTGCCCGACCGTTTCATCGCAACCGCGTCGTCTTCCGCCGTGACAAAACCGTGACCGGATGATGCCGCGAGCAACAGTTGCCGCCGTTCGCGGTGAACGAACATTGTCACGATATCTGCTTCGGGCGGCAGATCGAGGAAACTGCGGATCGCTTCGCCATTGCCGCGACCGCCCGGCAGCTTGGCGCAATCGAGGGTGAAAAAGCGCCCGTCGGTTGCGAAAAGCATGAGTTTGTCGGGTGTTTCGCCGTGCAGCCAAAACCGCGCGCGGTCGCCTTCGCGGTACTTCACCGCGTCGCTCGGTTCCTGATGGCCCTTGAAGGCGCGCAGCCAACCTTTTTCCGAACAGACGATCGTGATCGGTTCGCGCTCCACCATCGTTTCGATCGCTTCGACACCGGCTGCGATCTCCGGCGGCACGGAAAAACCCGTCCGCCGTTTTCCGATCGGGGTCTTCAGACCAAATTTTTCGTCGATCGCCCGGAGCTCATCGGCCAGTTTTGCCGATTGCAACTTTTCGGAGCCAAGGAGTTTTCGCAAATCTTTCTGTTCGACGATGAGGCTCCCGTGCTCTTTGCGAATCTCGGCTTCCTCGAGCTTGCGCAACGACCGCAACCGCATATTGAGAATGGCGTCCGCCTGGTTTTCCGTCAGACGGAATTCCTTCATCAGCCTCGGCTTCGGCTCGTCCTCGTTGCGGATGATTCGGATCACCTTGTCGAGGTTCAAGTAGACCGCGAGATAACCGTCGAGAATTTCCAGACGCGCTGCGATCTTCTCCAGCCGGTGCGTGGTCCGGCGCTTCAGGACGTAGCGCCGGTGATTCAAGAAAGCGATGAGCGCGTCCTTGAGGCTCATCACCCGCGGCACGAGCCCGCCATCGAGCATGTTCATGTTGAGGGGAACGCGCGCTTCGAGGTCGGTCAACCGGAACAGCTGTTCCATCAAGAGCTCGGCATCGACCGCGCGGCTCTTCGGCATAAGCACGATGCGGACTTCGCCGGTCGACTCGTCCCGTACATCGTCGAGCAGCGGGAGTTTTTTCTGTTCGATCAGTTCGGCGATGCGTTCGATCAGCTTCGCCTTCTGCACCTGATACGGAATCTCGTCGACGACGATGGCATAGCTTCCCCTGCCCGCGTCGATCTTCTTCCACCGCGCGCGCACGCGGAAGCTGCCGCGGCCGGTCCGGTAGGCTTCGGCGATCACCGTGCGGTCGTCAACGATGATTCCGCCGGTCGGAAAATCCGGTCCTTTCACGTGCTTGAGAATTCTTGCCGGTGTCAGCGAAGGATCGCCGATCAGTGCAAGCAACGCCGCGCAAAGCTCGCCGAGATTGTGCGGCGGGATCGCAGTCGCCATTCCGACGGCGATACCGCTGGCGCCGTTGGCGAGCAGATTGGGAAAGGCGGCCGGCAGAACCACCGGTTCGCGATCCTCGCCGTCGTAAGTGGGGCGAAAGTCAACCGCGTCCTCGTCGAGCCCCTCGAGCAACGCCTGCGCCACAGCGGTAAGCCGGCTTTCGGTGTACCGCATGGCCGCGGGATTATCGCCGTCCACATTGCCGAAATTTCCCTGCCCCTCGACGAGCGGATAACGCACCGCAAAATCCTGGGCGAGACGCACCAGCGCGTCGTAAACCGCCTGGTCCCCGTGCGGATGAAACTTGCCGATGACGTCGCCCACCACGCGCGCGCATTTCTTGAAGCCGGCTTGCGGATTGAGACCAAGTTCGCGCATCGCGTGCAGCAAGCGGCGGTGGACCGGCTTCAATCCGTCGCGAGCATCCGGGAGCGCCCGCTGCGTGATGGTGGAGAGTGCATAGGCCAGATAGCGTTCGCTTAGCGCCTTGTTGAGTGGCGCCGGCCGAATCTGATCGGAGTTCGTGTCCATTCCTGTGCCAATAGAGGTGCGGAAGGATTACGACGATTCGGGCTCGGCAAGCGCATCCAATCGCTGCCGCGCCGGCGGCACGGGCTGGTGATGGGGAGCGAGGACCCGATCGCGGAGAAAATAGCCGGTGAGGCGCAAGCCGTCAGCGATGTCCGCGCGTGCCGGCGCCGCGTCCGCCATTTGCCGCAGGAAAGCGGGCAACGGAAGGAGCCGCGCATGATATGGCGCGCCCGCTTCCGCCGAGACCGCGCGGCCCGATTTCGGCGAGACGTAGCGGAGGTTTTCGGCCGTTCCCGTTACCGCACAGGAGCCAAGGTCCAGTCCGAAACCCAAGGCATCGAGAAGTCCGGCTTCCCAGCGCACGTAAAGCGCGCCCCAATGGAGAAAATCGGTTTCCGCCATCGCATCGAGCAAAATTTCCGCCGCAGCAAACACGGTTTCATGCGGCTCTCGTTCCGGCAACACAACGCGCGCAACTTCGGCAAATGCATTCAGACCGACCAGTGCATCGCCATGCTCCAGGAGCGCGCCGGCACGTTCCCGTCGAAGCTCGACCGAGAACGTGCCGAGATGTTCGGATAGTCTCGCGCGCCAGCTCACGTTCAGCGTGTTTCCCGTGAGCAGCGAGGACTTCAGACGCCGCGATGCGCCGCCATGCACCAGCCCCAAATGGCGTCCACGTTCGCGTGTCAATATCTCAAGAATCGCGCCCGTTTCGCCGTAGAGGCGCGCCGCGAGCGCGATGGCATCGTCATTCCACTCCATGCTCGATTACGTTTCCGAAAAATCGAGGCCAATCGCCGTGAGACGCTCGCGCTCCTCGGTCCAGCGTTCGCGCACTTTCACGAACAGGAACAGGTGCACGCGTCTTTCGAACAGGCGTTCGAGTTCGGACCGCGCAGCCGCCCCGATGGACTTGATCATCCGTCCCCGCTCGCCGAGCATGATACCTTTCTGACTGTCGCGTTCGACGTAGATCGTCTGTTCGATCCGTACCGATCCGTCCTTGCGTTCGCTCCAACTCTCTGTCTCCACCGTTGTCGCGTAGGGAAGTTCGTCATGCAAACGCATGAAAAGCTTCTCGCGCGTGATCTCCGCCGCGAGAAGCCGAGAAGGAATATCCGCCGCCTGATCGGGCGGATAAAGCCATGGTCCCGGCGGCACATGCCCGATGCACCACGATTTCAGCTCGGTCAAACCGTCGCCGTTGAGCGCCGAAATCATGAACACCCGCTCGAATACCTGCGCATCATTCAATTCTGTTACGAGCGGCAGCAGCCGCTCGTGTGCGATGGCATCGGTCTTGTTCAGCACCAAGGCGACGCTGCTGCGCCCCGCGCGGCGCAGATCATCCGTGATCGAACGCGCATCGACGATGGCAGGGCCGCGTTCTCGCGCGGCGGCGGGCGCATCGACAAGGAAGAGCACCGCATCGGCTTCGCCGGCACCTGTCCAGGCCGAACGCACCATCGCGCGATCGAGCAGGCGCCTTGGCCGGAAGATGCCAGGCGTATCGACGAACACAATCTGCGCCTCTCCCAAAATCGCGACACCACGCACGCGCATGCGCGTGGTCTGTACTTTGGGGGTGACGATCGACACCTTTGAACCGACGAGCGTGTTTACAAGCGTGGACTTGCCGGCATTTGGTGCGCCGATTACCGCTACAAAGCCGCAGCGCGTCTGTTGATTGTCGGTCATTCGCGTTCCAGTCGCGCGAGCATGGCGGTTGCGGCGGATTGCTGCGCGTCCTGTTTGGATCCGCCTTCGCCGGTTTCGATCCCCTCGCCTGCAACGCTTACCTCCACCACGAACCTGGGGGCATGGTCTGGTCCTTCACGCCTCACCAGACGATAGATGGGCGCGCCCTGCGACGCGCGTTCACGCGACTGAGCCCATTCCTGGAGCCTCGTCTTGGGATCGCGCATCTCGCTGCCCAGCTGCGCAAAAGCTTCCGCCCAGTAGCGCTCGATAAAATTTCTTGCAGGCGCGAAACCCCCGTCGAGATAGAGCGCGGCGATGACCGCCTCGCAGAGACCGCCAAGAATGGCCGTTTTCTTCCGGCCCCCGCTCGCCGCCTCTGACGCGGCAAGAAAAACATGGATCGAAAGACCTGCGGCTTCCGCTGCGGCGGCGCAGGCCTCGCCGCGCACCAGCGCATTATATTTGAGGGCGAGCAGGCCTTCGGACTCGTGGGGATAGTTGTTGAACAGAATCTCGGCGATAACGAGACCGAGCACGCGGTCACCAAGGAATTCCAGTCGTTCGTTGGACAGACGCGAACTCGCGCTCGCATGCGTGAGCGCGCGCGCAAGCAGCTGTTTGTCCTGAAAACTGTGGCCGAGCTTCTCCTCGATCTCGGCGAAATTCGCCGCGTCAGTCAATGATCGTAAACAGCCGACGGAAGCGGACTGTCCACGGCCACTTCCAGATTTCCCACAGATTGCCGTCGTTCGAGAAGAAGATGAATACCGCCCTGCCCTCGACATTCTCCGCTGGAACGTAACCCACATCGGCGCGGCTGTCGTCGGAATTGTCTCGGTTGTCGCCCATCATGAAATAGTGGCCGGGCGGCACGACATAGACGGGTGTGTTGTCGCTTGGCCCGTCGGGAATGCGATCGAGCACATAGTAGCTCTTGCCGTCGGGCAGCGTCTCTTTGAAGCGCGGGACGTGGGTGACTCCGCCGTACGGATCCTCCTCGATATAATCGGAGGCGCGCACCTTCGGCACCGGTTTCCCGTTCAGCCACACCTGGCCGTTCACCATCTGCACGCGGTCGCCGGGAACCCCGATCACGCGCTTGATGAAGTCCTTCATGTAATCCGGCGAGTTCGGATTGGGCATTTTGAACACGACGACATCGCCGCGCTGCGGGCCCTTTCCTATCGGCTCGCGCGGGAGCGGGAGATATTCGCCGAAGGGAAAGGAGAACCGGCTGTAGCCGTAGGCAAACTTCTCGAGGACGAGATAATCGCCGACCAGGAGCGTGTTCTCCATCGACCCGGACGGAATGTAGAACGGCTGGAAAAGGAAGGTGCGGATCACCAGCGCAATAAGAAGCGCGTAGACGATTGTCTTGCCGGTTTCGATCCAGGAATCGCCGCCCGCTTTGGATTTCGCGGCCGCAACCTTTCCGGCCATCGGGTTTTTCACATCTTTTGGGTTTGTCACGACGCTCGACGCTTCTTTGATTTCTGGCACCTTGAGCTATTCAGTCTGTTGGGTTGAGGGAAAAGCGGAAATTACCGGCAGGCGTCAAGCCGCCGCAGAGCGAAAAGCGGCCGCCGGCGGATTTTCTGAGACCGCTACCGCTGAAATGATCACGATCGCCTGTGCCAAGGGAAAATCGTCGGTGATCGACAGATCGATCTGGGCCGTGTGCCCCGGCGGGGTAATCGCCCACAACCGCTCGAGCGCGCCGCCGGCAAGCAAGAGGCTCGGCTTGCCGCCCGGCAGATTGACGACCCCCATGTCCCGCCAGAATACGCCCTTGCGCAATCCGGTGCCCAATGCTTTGGCGCAAGCTTCCTTTGCCGCAAAGCGTTTCGCGTAGCTGGCGCTCCGCTGCGAGCGCCGGTCGGACCTGGCTCGTTCCGTTTCGGTGAAGATGCGATCGAGAAAGCGGGCACCATAGCGCTCGAGCGTCGCATCGATGCGCCGAATGTCGATCAGATCGGAACCGATGCCGATGATCATGCGGTGTTGCGCCCGTCCGATTTGGCGCGTGCCTCGTCCATCAGCGCGCGCATCCGCCTGATGGCCGCATCCAGGCCGCAAAAAATCGCTTCACCAACCAGGAAGTGTCCGATGTTCAATTCGCGAATTTCAGGAATGGCGGCGATGGGCCCAACCGTCTCGTAGCCCAGTCCATGACCGGCATGGATTTCCAGACCGAGCGACGCGCCGTGTTCCGCCGCATCGCGGATCAGCGCCAGCTGGCGGTCACGCTCTCTTCCGTCAGCGTGTGCCGCCGCTTCGCACCAGGCGCCGGTGTGCAGCTCCACCACCGGCGCATTCATGGCCTTCGCTGCCTCGACCTGCCGTGCGTCCGGTTCGATGAAGAGCGAGACGCGAATACCGGCTTTCGCAAGTATTTGTACCACGTCGGTGAGCCGATCATATTGCCCTGCCGCGTCGATGCCCCCCTCCGTCGTCCGCTCTTCGCGCCGCTCGGGCACAATGCAGGCGGCGTGCGGCAGGTGCCGCAAGGCGATGTCCCGCATTTCCACGGTCGGTGCCATTTCGAGATTGAGCGGCAGCGGGATTTCGCGCGTCAGCCGGTCGATGTCGCTGTCGGAAATGTGACGGCGATCCTCGCGCAAATGGGCCGTGATTCCGTCAGCGCCCGCGTGCTCAGCCAATCTTGCTGCCCGAACGGGATCGGGATGACGGGCGCCGCGCGCATTCCGGATCGTGGCGACATGATCGATGTTGACTCCGAGACGCAGGCGATTCATGCCGCGGCCCTTCCCGCCGTCTCCGGTTCGCGCACGCGATCGACGGATTCGACGGCCGCGTTCACGCGCAGCGCGCCCAGAATATTCTGCAGGTGCGCCAGGTCGCGGACTTCGATGTCAATCAGGAATTCGAAATATAACGGGTTGCGGCTCGCCACCTTGAGGTTGGAGATGTTGCCGCCGTTGTTGCCGATCACGCTCGCGACCACTGCCAACGAACCCGGAGCGTTCTTTACCCGCACACGCACCCGCGCCACGGAATTTCCCGCTTCCGCCGAATGCACGTCCCAACGCACATCGAGCCAGTCGCTCATGCTCGCCTGTGCCTTTTCGAGTTCGGCGCAGTCAATGGTGTGAATCACGGCGCCTTCGCCCGGGACCATAAGACCGACGATGCGGTCGCCGGGAAGCGGATGACAGCATTCGCCGAGGCGGTACGAAATCCCTTCCGTCAGCCCCTTGATCGAAATCGGCTTCTTCGAATCCGAGCGTTTTGTGCGCAGCGGGCGGCGGCGAATCTCAGGGAACACGGCATGAAGAACGTCGTCGGCGCGGAGAGCTCCCCGTCCGACCTGGGCGTATACATCTTCCGGCTTATGGAGGCGGAGTTTCCTGGCCACTTCCTGGATCGCCTTGGCCGTCAATTCCACGTTTTCATCGGCAAAGAACTTCTCAAGGATTTTGCGCCCGAGCTTCGCATGCTCGTCGCGCCGCGCATGGCGGAGAAAGCGCCGTATTTCGGCGCGTGCCCGTCCTGTCACCACGAACTGTTCCCAGAGCGGCGACGGCGACTGGTCTTTGGTGCTGATGATCTGAACCTGATCGCCGTTCTGCAAAGGCGTGTGCAGCGGAACGTGCGCGCCGTTCACCTTGGCGCCGACCGTCGAATGCCCGAGATCGGTATGCACCGCATAGGCGAAATCGATCGGCGTCGCGCCGCGCGGGAGAGAAATGAGTTCGCCCTTGGGTGTGAAGCAGAAAACCTGGTCCTGGTACATGTGCAGTCGCGAATGCTCGAGAAATTCTTCGGGCGAATCGCCCTTTTCAAGCAATTCCACCATGTCCCTAAGCCATTTGTACGCGCTGGCCGCGGCGGCATCCTGCTCTTCGACGTGTTCGCGATAGCGCCAATGCGCCGCGACTCCGCGCTCGGCTATGTCGTGCATTTGCTCGGTACGGATCTGCACCTCGACGCGCTGCTGTTCCGGCCCGATCACGGTGGTGTGGATCGAACGGTAGCCGTTCACCTTGGGATTGGAGACGAAATCCTTGAAGCGCTCGGGAATCATGTGCCAGTGCGTGTGGAGGATGCCGAGCGCGCGGTAGCAATCCCCTTCCGCCCTGACGATGACGCGAAAGCCGAAAATGTCGGACAAGGCTTCGAAGTTCAGCTGCTTGTCCTTGAGCTTGCGCCAGATGGAATATGGCCGCTTGGCCCGACCCTGCACCGCCGCCTGTACACCGCCATCGGCGAGCGCGCGGCGCAGTCGCTCGGCAATGCGGCCGATTCGCTCGCCGGATTGGGCATCCAGGCGGGCAAGCCTGGTGACGATCGAGCCACGCGCTTCCGGATGGAGTTCGGCGAACGCCAGGTCCTCCAGTTCCTCGCGTAGGTTCTGCATGCCGATGCGGCCTGCGAGCGGCGCATAGATATCGAGCGTCTCCTGTGCGATCCGCCGCCGCTTCTCGTCGTCGGTGATGTGGTACAACGTTCGCATGTTGTGCAGACGGTCGGCGAGCTTGACCAAGAGCACTCGGATGTCGTTCGACATCGCGAGCAGGAGCTTGCGGAAGTTTTCCGCCTGCTTGGTACGCTCCGAGAAGAGTTCGAGTTTCGACAGTTTGGTGACGCCGTCGACAAGCTCGGCAATCTCCTTCCCGAACCGCTGCTCGACGTCGTCATAGGTGACGTGGGTATCCTCGATAGTGTCGTGCAGGAGCGCGGTCACGATCGTCGGAACATCGAGCTTCAGGTCGGTGAGGATCGCCGCCACTTCCAGCGGGTGCACAAAATAGGGATCGCCCGAGGCACGCAGCTGCTCGCCATGGGCGCTCAGACCGTAGGTATAGGCCTTATTCAGCAGCGACTCGTCGGCGTCGGGATCATAGGACTTCACCCGCGCGACCAGATCCGCCTGCCGCAGCATCCGCTGGTGGCGCGGCATTGCAGCTGCCGGCGCCAGCGACGGCATGGCAACAGAAGACAAGGTGCCGCCGGTGGCGGGTTCAACCTGCGCGGTCATGGACCCCATGATATAGGAACGGCCCGCCAAAAGGGCGAACCAGTCCTGAAAACCGTAACTATCCGCCGGGCGGGGGTCCCGCTATTCTTCGTAGTCGCCCGGTTCCTCGGGCTGCGGCTCGGCCCTGCGCTGGGCTTCGGTCGTGAGCGCCCGCAACAGCTCTTCCTCGGTGACCTGGCGGAACTGAGTATCCTCGCGACCGGTATCCTCGTCCGAAGCGGTTTCCTCGGGTTCGTCCACCTCGGCGTGCTTCTGAAGATTCCTTATATATTCCTCCCGCACCGCGTCGGGTTTCAGATCCTTTGCGGCGATCTCCCGCAGTGCAACCACCGGGTTCTTATCCCGGTCCCGGTCGACCAGAGGTTCGGCGCCGCCCGAAAGCTGCCGCGCTCGAAAAGCGGAATAAAGGACAAGGTCGAAGCGGTTAGGGACCTTATCGACACAGTCTTCAACGGTTACGCGAGCCATTACGGCGCCTCCGGCAGGCTGTCAGGATTCGGTGAGCGGCGGAACCTATAGAAAATGGTCTCCCATCGCAAGCGGCTCAAGCCCCCCCTCCCGTTATGCTCTAGGGAAATCGGAGTGCGCCCCGGCCCGGGGGACGAGACCGCCACGTGTCTGTGCGCGGCGACGAGCGCGCGAGCCTTGATCCAGGTATGCGCGCTCCGCGCCACCAGCATCGACGTGGAAAAGATCAAGGTAGCATCTGTTGCGTGGATGACATTGGCTCCCGCATTCAGCCCGAATGTCTTGATCGCATAATCGGCGAGATAGCGAAGGCCGATCAGGCCCACGATCACCAACGCGCCGAATTGGGTCGCCCGCGCCGAGACCTCTCCGCTCTCTGCGTCGAGGCTGAACTCCAGCGTGTGAACCCGAAACCAGCCGATCGCCCCGCCCGCCGCGCTGGAAGCAAGGAACACGAGCGCGACCAGAAAGCCCGGAAAGCGCTCGTGCCAGAGAGACGTGACCGTGACGAGAAGCAGCAGCCCCGGAAACATCCACAATCGTGTCATACGCACTGCGCGCGGCTTTTGCGCGCGCAGTGCGCGGCGCCAAACCAGTGCCGCAACCAGAAGGGGCGCAATCAAAGGAGAAAGCTGCATCGATCCGTTTGCCGGCCTTCCTACTCCAGCCTCCTAAGGGCGCGCGCGGCCGCAGGCAAGAACTCGATTAATGTATCAACGGAGAGACCTGAGACGGGATGTCTCCAGTCCGGCGCAACATCACGCAACGGAATAAGAACAAACCCGCGCTCTTGAAGCCGCGGATGCGGCAACGTTGGCGGTCCTTTGTCGATGTGTCCTTCGTGATCAAGGATGTCAAGATCGAGCGTACGCGGTGCATTGCGTTGCGCAGATTCGCGGCCGAAAGCGCGCTCGGTGCTTTTCAAGAGAGCGAGAAGATCGGAAGACGAAAGTTCCGTACGGATCCTTGCGACGGCGTTGACGAACTCCGGATCGCTTGGATCGGGCCATGCCGTGCTCTTGTAGAAAGGCGATACCGCTTCGATCGCGACATTTCGTTGCGGCAATGTTCCAAGGGCCGCGCGCAAGGCCGCAGCCGGTGTTCCCGCACGTGAAGGCAGGTTGGCGCCAAGCGCTATCAGGATCACGCGATCACATCTTTCCGCGTGTTTGCATCCCGCCACGAATATCATAGAACCGGCGTTGGGGGGCGCGGATGAATTGTCGTTCTCAAGTCATTCCAACAGGAGACATTCCGATGCTGTTCTACCCTCAGGAAAAGCTCGCATTGTTCATCGATGGCGCCAATCTCTATGGCGCCGCCAAAGGTCTCGCCTTCGACATCGACTACAAGCGCTTGCTCGAACTGTTCGCGCGCAAGGGCGTCCTCGTCCGGGCATTCTACTATACGGCGGTCGCGGAAGATCAGGACTTCTCGCCGCTTAGGCCTCTCGTCGACTGGCTCGACTACAACGGCTTTTCTGTGGTGACGAAACCGTTGAAAGAATTCACCGACAGCCAGGGCCGGCGGCGCGTCAAGGGCAACATGGACATCGAACTTGCCATCGACGTGATGGAGATGGCCGACATGGTTGATCACATCGTCATCTTCTCTGGCGACGGCGATTTTCGACGGCTTGTTGAAGCCGCGCAGAAGAAAGGCCGCCGTGTGAGCGTGGTTTCGACCATTCGCACGCAGCCGCCGATGATTGCCGACGAACTCCGTCGCCAGGCCGACAATTTCATCGAGCTGGAGGAGTTGAAGCCGGTGATCATGCGCGAAGGGGGCCCCCGCTCGGTGCAGGCCGTGCCGCGAGTCGAGCAGAACAACAACCACTTTGCACAGACGGCATGAGGTCTTTGACCGCTACCGTCTGATATGGCTGCCACAGACACCAGGGGCGAGCCGCCGCGCGACTGCCCGCTGTGTCCCAGGCTCTTTCAATTCCGCAACGCGAACCGCACCAGATACCCCGACTATTTCAACGATCCTGTTCCGGGCTTCGGCGACCGCAACGGTCACCTGCTGATCGTCGGGCTGGCGCCCGGTCTTCGCGGCGCCAATCGCACCGGACGTCCGTTCACCGGCGATTATGCGGGCGACATGCTTTACCCATCGCTGTTGCATCACGGTCTGGCACGCGGGACATATGAGGAGCGCGCCGACGATACGCTCGAACTCCTCGACTGCTTCATCACCAACGCGGTCCGCTGCGTCCCGCCCGACAACAAGCCGCTGCCCTTCGAGGTGAACACCTGCCGGCAATTTCTGTCGGCGCAGATTGCTACAATGCCGAATTTGAGCGTGGTCCTGACGCTCGGGCGTATTGCCCACGAGAGCGTGTGCAAGGCGCTGTCAATTTCAGCGCGCGAGCATGTATTCGCCCACGGTGCACAGCACAAACATGACAACCTGACGCTGGTCGCGAGCTATCACTGCTCGCGGTACAACACCAACACCGGCGTGCTTACACCCGAAATGTTCGACGCTGCTCTATCAGCCGCGAAGGCCGCCGCCGCAGACCAGCAAACAACCAGGCCGTAGTCACTCAATTCCCGTCGGCCGCAGCAACTAAATGTTGTTATACGATTCTGCAAGATTACCTCGCTCTCTCCCGCATTAGCCTTGCACGGGAGCGGGCCCAGTCGCGCGCCTTCTCGGATTCGCGCTTGTCGTGCAGCTTCTTGCCGCGTGCGATGCCAAGCTCGAGTTTGGCGACGCCTTTCTGCGTGAAGTAGAGGCGCAACGGTATGAGCGTCATTCCTTCGCGCTGGACGGCGGCGGTGAGCCGCCGTACCTCTTTCTTGTGCACCAGAAGTTTGCGCGGCCGCCGCGGCTCGTGATTGAAGCGGTTCGCCATTGCGTATTCGGGAATATGGGCGTTGACGAGAACAATCTCACCGTCCTTGGCTTGGGCGTAGGATTCGGCGATCGTCGCCTTGCCGCTGCGCAGCGCCTTCACTTCCGATCCCATCAACGCGATGCCAGCCTCGAGGGTGGATTCGATGGAATAGGCATGGCGGGCTTTCCGGTTGTCGGCGACGACGCGCCGTTCCGGCTCCTCCTTCTTTTTTGCCACGCTCAGTCCTTCGAAACGTGGCCGGCCATTGCCACGCCGGCGGCGTCCATCGCGGCGCGAATACGTGCGCGCGCAGCCTCGCTCGCCGCGATGATGGGGAGGCGCACCTCATCCGCGCAAAGGTCGAGCAACCAGGCTGCGTGTTTCACCGGCGCCGGGCTCGCTTCGCAGAACATCGCGTCGTGCAGCGGCATCAGCCGGTCGTGCAGCTTGCGCGCGCGCACGAAATCGCCTGCGAGACAGGTCGTCTGGAACTCGGCGCAAAGGCTTGGCGCAACATTGGCAGTCACCGAAATGCAGCCATGCCCGCCATGCCCCATATAACCGAGGGTCGTCGCGTCGTCGCCCGAAAGCAGCCTAAAATCATGGCCGCAGGCCGCGCGTTCGCGCGTCGGGCGTGCGAGATTCGCCGTCGCGTCCTTCACGCCGATGACATTGGCTATCTTTGAAAGACGCTCCATCGTCTCGACGGAGATCTCCACGATGCTGCGGCCGGGAATGTTGTAGATGACAATCGGAATATCCACAGTTTCGGCGATGGTGGCGAAATGCCGGTACAGTCCTTCCTGTGTCGGCTTGTTGTAATAGGGTGCAACCGAAAGCACGGCGTCGGCGCCAACGGATTTCGCGTGCTCCGTAAGCGCGATTGCCTCCGTCGTGGAATTCGATCCGGCACCCGCCACCACGGGAACCCGTCCGGCCGCTTCCTCCACGCAAATCTCGATTACTCGATTGTGTTCCTGGTGGCTCAAGGTTGCCGATTCTCCCGTCGTTCCGGCCGGGACCAGACCGTTCGATCCCTCAGCAATCTGCCAGACGATCAATCGACGAAACGCCCGCTCGTCGAGCTTTCCACCGCGGAATGGTGTGATTAGGGCCGGCATCGAACCTTTGAGCCGTTCGCGGACGTTGGACATGGAAACCTGCTTTCGGTCAAAATGAACCTAGCGTTTCCACGCGCAAAGCGGCAAGGCTGATGGCGCGGCACAAAAATTCGCGATTGCGCATGAAGGCCACCAAAGCGTTGTTTGTCGGGGTGGCGCTGAGCGCGTTCACGACGGGTGCACAACCGCAGGGCGAGCGTTCGTCGGGCCAGCCCCCCGGTCTCGTACGGCGGGGCGGCGTCGTAATGATGCAGCCCATCGGTGAGTCCGTTTCGGGCGCTGCAGCGGTGTCAGTCTTCGGCGGCGAGCGGCGAACGCCAGTACTTCGCAGTCTGGCCGCCGCAGACCACGTCATTTTCGAACGTGCCGCGGCCGCCGCGCTCGCAGGCAAGTGGGCAGAGGCGCGCACGCTTGCCGTTGCGGCGCGCGATCCGGTGATCCCGCGCCTGATCAAATGGGCATATGTCGGCCAGAAAAACAGTGGCGCCTCTTTCGCCGAGATCGCGCAATTCCTGAAGGATTTGCCGGATTGGCCTGGACGGGAGCGGCTCTTCGCGCGCGCCGAAGAAGCGATGACGCCCGGGTTGGAGCCTAACTCCGTGATTCTTTGGTTCGGTGATCGCACGCCGCAAACCGGCATCGGCAAGGTGCGGTTGGGCGAAGCCCTGATTGCGACGGGTGCGATTCCGCGTGGCGAGGAGTCGATCCGCAACGCCTTCATCGAGAGCAGTCTTGAGCCGGAGCAGGAAGATTACGTTGTCGCGCGGCACGGCAATTTGCTGACCGAAGATGTATGGCGACAGCGTCTTGAGCGGCTATTCGCCCGCAATGAGCTTTCCAGTGTGCGCCATGACATGCCACGACTTCCCGGCGAATTGCAGCGTTACGCACATGCACGGCTCGACCTCCGCGGCCGTCCGGATTTGGGCGAGCGCGAGGTCGCGGCGTTGTCTCCGCCGTTGCGCGACGATCCCGGCATCATCTTCGATCAAATTGATCTCCTGCGGCAGAAGAACGATGTCGCGGCCATTCCGGCGTTGCTGGAGCGTATTCCGGCTGCAGAAGTGGCGCGCTGGAGCCCGTCGCATTGGTGGAGCGCGATGAGCGTCAGTGCGCGCGCGGCGCTAAAGGCGGGATACAGTTCCGAGGCCTACCGCCTTGCCGCCGTCGCCGCCGCCGCGCTCTCGCGCGATGCGAACGAATACCCCGACTCTCAATTCCTCGCCGGATGGATTGCCCTGAGGAGGCTCGCCGAGCCGCGCGTCGCACTTACGCATTTTGAAAACCTGGTGCCCCTTGCAATCCACCCGATCAGCAGGTCGCGCGCGCATTATTGGCTGGGCCGCGCTTATGAAGCCGCGGGCGATCCCGCCAGCGCGCGGATCGAATATCGCGCGGCCGCTGCCTATCCGGCGATGTTCTACGGCCAGCTCGCGCTTATGCGGATCGAAAGCGCTCCTCTCTTGCATCTCGTCATAACGCCGGCGGACGCCGATGCCGTGCGCGCGAGCTACGCGCACGAGGAGATGACTGACGCGATCCACGCGCTTGCGGATCTCGGACTCGAAGCCGCGCTCCGCGAATTCGCAGCGCGTGACGTCGAACTCTATGCCGCCGCAGGTCATGCAAAGGCCCTCGCCGAAGACCTCGTGCACTTGGGTTATCGGGATGTTGCCGTGCGGGTCGCCAAGCAGGCGAGCTATGCCGGAATATTCCTGCCGGAATTTTCACATCCCGTCATTGCGGTGCCGCGCTACACAGGGCCAGGTGTCGCGCCCGAAACTCCGCTCGTCCTTGGGATCATCAGGCAGGAGACGGAATTCGATCCCGACGCGGTGAGCACGGCGGGCGCGCGCGGAATCATGCAGATCATGCCGGATTCCGCTCCGCACCTCGTTCGTCTCTCCGGACTTGAATACCACTTTTCGGATCTAACCGCTGACCCGCAATATGCAATGAGACTGGGAATGGTGGAGCTTTCCGGGGACCTCGCCGAGTGGAACGGCTCGTACGTCCTGGCAGCTGCCGCTTATAACGCCGGCCGCGGCAACGCGCGCAAATGGCTTTCCGATATCGGCGATCCGCGCAACCCGCTTGCCGATCCGGTGGACTGGATCGAACAGATTCCGTTCTCCGAGACACGCAATTACGTCCAGCGTGTCCTGGAGAACACAGAAGTCTATCGAAATCGTCTGGCCGGCCGCGACGAGCCGCTGGAGATCATGCGCGATCTCTACCGCCCGGCCCTTCCACCCTCCGTGTCGGGAAACGCGTCGTCGGAAGGCGTGACGACATCGGTCAACAACACAACCGCGACCACATCCCGCCGCGCGTCGTCAAGCACGTCACCTGAGCCATGAGCTACTTCTTCTCGCGGTTCGCTCGCGCGGCGAGGAACGTTTTGCTTATCGAAAGACCGACAGCCATTCGCGGGCGAGCCGTTGGGCTTCGGCGATCTGGTTCGAATTCATCTCTCTAGATATCTGGGCCCGCCAACTCTTGGCGATTTCGCTGCCCTTCATTGCTGCCAGATTGAACCATTTATGCGCTGCGACGTAGTCCACGTCGACGCCTTGTCCCGTCGAGTAGGCAAGCCCCAGATTGTAGAGTGCTTCCGCCCGTCCGCTCTTCGCGTCCGTTTCGAACTGCACCAGCGAATCAACATCAATGCACGCCATGTCAGCCCCCTGAAAACCGGATCCCATTTCCGGCTTTGCTCACGACTGCAAGACCAATCTTGCACGCCTGGACCAAACATTCCGCGGGATAGCCTAAAGAGCAGTTAACGCTGATCTGGCGGAAAATCGAGAATTCGCCGGATTTCGCCGCAAGGTTTCGCGGCACTGGCGGGAAGTTCGAATGGTGGGGGGTATGCGTAAAGAGGAAGGAATTTGTTTGGCCTGACCGCGGCCGCCCGGCGCGTGCTTTGCGCAAACGCCGGGCTGGCCGCGGTCCAGCCTTTGACCAAGTCTCCTACATCGCGGCCGGTGCAGGAGCAGCTTTCTTCGTGCGGCGGGTTTTCCGACGGGCTTTCTTTGCGCCCTTACGGCGCGTCTTTCTTGCCGCGCCGCGCGCGCCGGCCTTACGGACGGTACGCTTCTTCTTCGCCTTTGCCTTCCGCTTCGACTTCTTTGCAGTCATTGGCATGTGAAACGACTCCTCTACGGTTTTCGGGCACATGCGAATCGCACGCCCAAAACACCAAGAATATGAGGGAGTTGCGTTAACGAAATCAATAGCAGGCGTTTTGGCACGACTTCCACACCAGCGCTAAAATACAAAATCATCAATGTTTTATTGTGTGGTAGAACTTCGTCCGTGTACGGATTTAAGTGCCTGCCCGATCCGCTGCGCCCAGTCAATAGGTTGCAAATTGTGCGAATCACCCTTCCAAAGGCAGTCCGAGTCTCTCTTTGAGGAGAGCATTGACCGCCTGCGGATTGGCTTTGCCCTCGGTCTCTTTCATCACCTGACCGACGAACCAGCCGACGAGTTTCGGTTTCCGTTTTATCTGTTCCACCTTTTCCGTGTTGGCGGCGATCACGCGTTCGATCGCGCGTTCAATGGCGCTTTCATCGGTCACCTGCATCAGTCCGCGTTGCGAAACTACTGCACGCGGATCGCCCCCTTCGTTCCATACAATGTCGAGCAGATCCTTGGCGATTTTGCCCGAGATGGTGCGCTCGGCCATCAACTTCAGAATCTCGTTGTTTGCATGCGCCGATACCGGGCAATCCTCTATGCTCTGACCTGAGCGGTTCAGGCGGCCAAGAATTTCGTTGTTCAGCCAGTTGACTGCGCTTTTGGCATCGACGCCGCGCGCGAGTTCCTCGTAGTAGTCGGCAAGCTCCCGCTCGGTGACGAGCACGCCCGCGTCATAGGCGGATATCCCATGCTCGTGCATCAGACGCGCTTTCTTGTCGTCGGGCAGTTCGGGAAGGGTCCCCGCCACCTCTTCGATCCACCCCTGATCGACCATCAGCGGGAGCAGATCGGGATCGGGAAAATAGCGATAGTCGTGCGCTTCCTCTTTCGAGCGCATGGAACGCGTTTCTCCGACGCGTGAATCGAAGAGGCGGGTTTCCTGCCGAATGGTGCCACCGCCCTCAATCACCGCAATCTGGCGCCGCGCCTCGTGCTCGATGGCCTGCGCAATGAAGCGTATGGAATTGACGTTCTTGATCTCGCAGCGCGTACCGAGCGGCGCACTTGGGCGCCGGACGGAAACGTTCACATCCGCTCTCAGTGAACCTTCTTCCATGTTCCCGTCGCAAGTGCCGAGATAGCGCACGATCGCGCGCAGTTTCTTGACGAAGGCCGCCGCTTCCTCGCTCGACCGCATGTCAGGCTTTGAGACGATCTCCATCAGTGCGATGCCCGAGCGGTTCAAATCGACATAGGAGTAATCGGGATGCTGGTCGTGGAGGCTCTTGCCCGCATCCTGTTCAAGGTGCAGCCGTTCGATGCCCACGCGCACAGTCCGGCCGCCCGGAAGATCGAGGAGCACCTCGCCTTCGCCGACGATCGGGTTCTTGTATTGGGATATCTGATAACCGGCGGGAAGATCGGGGTAGAAATAGTTCTTCCGGTCGAAAATCGAGACGTGATTGATCTGTGCCTTCAGTCCCAATCCGGTGCGGATCGCCTGCTCGACACAGAAGCGATTGATAACCGGTAGCATCCCCGGCATTGCGGCGTCGACGAAGCTCACCTGGGTGTTGGGGTCGGCGCCGAACAGCGTCGACGCACCGGAAAAGAGCTTTGCGCGGGAAAGGACCTGCGCATGTACTTCCATGCCGATGACGATTTCCCACTCGCCATCCTTGCCGCGGATCAGCTGCGTGCCTTCGGCTGTCGCGCTCACGAAAGCCTCCACCACGGCGAGGGCTTCATGGAAAATCCGGCGGCACGCTCGATCGCGCGCCCCACGCGGAGCACGGTTGCTTCGTCGAACGCCTTGCCTATGACTTGAAGACCGAGCGGCAATTCCTCCGCGCTCAGTCCTGCGGGAACCGTTATAGCGGGCAGGCCTGCGAGATTGGCGGTCACGGTGAAAACGTCGTTGAGGTACATCGAAATGGGGTCCGCCGTTTTCTCGCCGAGAGCAAAGGCGGGCCCGGGCGTCGTCGGCGTCAGGATCGCGTCGCAGCGTTCGAAGGCGTTCGCGAAATCGCGCGCGATCAGCGTACGCACCTTTTGCGCACGAACATAATACGCATCGTAATAGCCGGCCGAGAGCACATAGGTGCCGATCAGCACTCGCCGCTTCACCTCGGCGCCGAATCCCTCGGCGCGGCTTCGTTCGTAAAGTTCAACGACATCGGCAGCGGCTTCGGCACGCCGGCCGAAGCGTACGCCGTCGTAGCGCGCGAGATTCGAGGACGCTTCCGCCGGCGCAACGATGTAATAGGCCGGGAGAGCGTATTTCGCGTGGGGCAGGCTTATCTCAATGATCTCCGCACCCCGTTCGCGCAGCCACGCGACGCCTTTTGACCACAGGGTATCAATTTCGGCCGGCGCGCCTTCCAGGCGGTATTCGCGCGGCACGCCGATGCGCAGACCTGCAACTCCCGATTCGATCTCCTTCTCGTATTCGGGCACGTCGCGCTCGACGCACGTGGAATCCTTGGGATCGAACCCCGCCATGCATCCGAGCAGGATGGCTGCGTCGCGTACCGTCCTTGTCATCGGACCCGCCTGGTCGAGCGACGATGCGAACGCGACGATTCCCCAACGCGAGCAGCGTCCATAGGTCGGCTTCATTCCGACGATGCCGGAGAGCGCGGCAGGCTGGCGGATGGAGCCGCCCGTATCCGTCCCCGTGGCGCCAAGGCAGAGGTTTGCCGCTACCGCCGCGGCCGAACCGCCGGAGGAACCACCCGGCACGACGGTACGGTTCGAGTTCCGCGGCCGCCAAGGGCTTGCGACAGGTTTGAACCAGCTGTTCTCGTTCGACGAGCCCATCGCGAACTCGTCCATGTTCGTTTTGCCGAGCATCACCGCACCCGCGTTCCAGAGATTTTGGGTAACGGTGGATTCGTATGGCGGGACGAAATTCTCCAGAATCCGGCTGCCGGCGGTGGTGCGCACGTCTTTTGTGCAGAACAAGTCCTTAATCGCCAGCGGAATGCCTTCGAGCGGCCGCGCTGCGCCGGCGGCAATCCGCCGATCCGATTCCGCTGCCATCTCCACGGCACGCTCGGCAGTCTCGGTGATGAACGCGTTCAGCGGCCGCGCATCGGCGATGGCCTGGACGAATTCTCCGGTCAGTTCACAGGCGGAAATGCTTTTCGCGCGAAGCGCATCGCGCGCTTCGGCGAGCGTGAAATCACGCGGCGACACTGGAAGACTCAACGTCCTACTCCACGACTTTCGGGACCACAAAAAAATGATCCTCGACGGCCGGCGCGTTGTTCATCAACGCCTCGGCCTCGTTGGTTTCAGTGACAACATCCTCCCGCATGCGGAGGCGCTGCTCGACGACGCTCGTCATCGGCGGCACGTCTGTCACTTCGATTTCCTTGAGCTGCTCGACCCAGGAAAGAATACCGTTCAGTTCTTGCGCTATCGGTGCGACCTGCTGCTCGACAACTGCAATCCGGGCAAGCGCGGCAATGTGGCGGACGGTTTTTTCATCAACGGACATGGTGCGGTCACTGTGATAGGAAAGCCGGCGCGGTGCTAGCAACCCCATTCCGGGCTGGCAAGCGAAGGAGACATTCCGATGCACGATGACGGAACGACACCGCATGTCGAGTCGGAGCCGCTCGATGCTCGTTGACATCACAGGGTTGGCAGAGGCGGTCGCAGCCGGGTTCCGGATTCTGGGGCTCGATCTCGGGGGGAAGACGATCGGCATTGCCCTCTCCGATACGCAGCGGACGATCGCCTCCCCCTTCGGCGCCCGCCGCCGCACCAATTTTGCCGACGATTTCGCCTACCTCGTCGGTATCATGCACGAGCATGGCGTACGCGGTCTGGTCGTTGGCCTGCCGCTCAACATGAACGGAAGCGAAGGCCCGTCGGCGCAGTCGGCGCGCGCCTTCGCCCGCAATTTCGCCGCGCGGTCCGACCTGCCGGTTCTGCTCTGGGACGAAAGATTATCCACCGCGGCGGTAACACGTACGCTCCTGGAAGCCGACGCTTCGCGGAAACGCCGGACCACGCTCGTCGACAAAATGGCCGCAGCCTATCTGCTGCAGGGCGCGCTGGATGCGATGAACAACTGCAAGACTTTTGCCCGCTAAACCGAGGGCCCTTGAACTTCCCCCAGATCGCTTATAGTGGCGAACCGTGCAATCGCTGAGACACATCACCTCGATCAATGATCTCGATACGGAAGAGATCGAGCGGTTATTTGTTGTCGCCGAATCATATCTCAAGAAGCTGGGCGACAAAGAAGTGCCTTACCGCATCGCGCGCAGCCTTGATGAGCTTCCCGGCGCAATCCTGGCCGGCCTTTTCTACGAGCCAAGCACGCGAACCCGTCTGTCCTTCGAAAGCGCAATGTTGCGGCTCGGGGGAAAAGCGATCGGCAGTGCCGATCCGCGTACGAGTTCGGCATCCAAGGGCGAAAGTCTTGCCGATACGGTTCGCGTCGTATCGAGCTACTCCGACATTCTGATCGTGCGTCATCCGCGCGATGGTGCGGCGAGGCTGGCCGCCAGCTATGCGCCGGTACCGGTGATCAATGGCGGCGACGGCAGCCACGAACATCCAACACAGACACTCTGCGACCTGTTCACCCTCAAACAAAAAAAGAGATCGCTCAAAAACCTGAACGTCGCCATCTCAGGAGATCTCAAGGCGAGCCGGACCATTCATTCCTTCGTTTATGCACTGGCGCGTTTCGGCGCCAATATCGTGCTCAAGCCCGCGCCCGGAATGGAGCTGCCCGCCGATGTAGGCTGGCGCCTCGAAAATGAATTTGGACGAAAGCGTGTGCAGGACGGGCAAACAGGGGAAGCTTGGTACGTGTCGGCCTATCGGCCGCGACGGCAAAGCATCGACGCTGTTTACGTCACGCGGTTCCAGAGCGAGCGGTGGCCCAACGCCGCCGGCGCGTATCCCAAGGTAAATGCCGAATTCCTGCGGAAAAAGGAATTCCGAACGACAGCGGTCATGCATCCTCTGCCACGGGTGAATGAACTGGACCTCTCGCTCGACAGCGACAAGAGAGCCACTTACTTCGAGCAGGCCGCGTACGGTGTTCCGATAAGGATGGCGATCATTTCGGCGCTTCTCTCAAGCCGCGCGAAAGAAGCCCTGAAGCGCCATCCCGGAGGCTTTGCCGAAGGCGCGGCGCCAATCTACAGAACAACGGCTACATCGGGCATAGCATGCGTCAACGGCAATTGTATCGTGCACGATACCGTCGATGGACCCTACGCGGCGGGCCAGTTTCGGATGATCGCTTCGGAGCCGTCCCGGCTCAGGTGCTTTTACTGCGAAACCGACATTGAGAGATTCTGGATAGGCGATGCCAGAACACGAACGGTCGTTTCCAATGACGAGGCGCGGTCTGGCTGGTCCGCGGCGCGAAATCACGAAAGACATTTCTACGCATCGCCGGAGAAAGCCGCACAGTCGGGCTTTTCGCTTGGCATGAACGAGCAAGGTACGGCTCCGCAGACAAAACGGCGAAACGCTTTGCGCTCCTGAGGCTAAGATAGAGATATCGCCAATGTTCACCGCGCTCGACACCATCGATTGGCACGACCGCGCGCCGGTTTTTGTCGCAGCGCTCGTTCTCGGTTACATGGTTGGATCGATCCCGTTCGGCCTACTGTTCAGCTGGGCGGCGGGGGTCGGCGACGTGCGAAAAATCGGCTCCGGCAATATCGGCGCTACAAATGTCCTGCGAACCGGCAGTCGATGGGCGGCAGCAGCGACGCTGATCTGCGACGGCGGCAAAGGCGCAGTGGCGGTGCTGTTTGCAACTTCTCTTCATGGTGCGGTGGCCGGCGTGTTCGCCGGCCTCGGCGCTTTTTTGGGTCATGTATTCCCGGTGTGGCTGCGATTTCGTGGTGGCAAAGGTGTTGCGACGTTTCTGGGCGTTACGCTCGCTCTTGCGTGGCCCGTTGGCCTGCTTGCCGTCACGACATGGCTCGCCGCTGCCGCGGTATCGCGAGTGTCTTCGCTCTCTGCGCTGGTCGCGGCGGCGCTAACTCCGATTTATATGATGCTGTACGGCGCGCCGCTTCAGGCGATGCTCGCACTCATCCTGGCCGTCTTCATTTTTGGGCTGCATCGCGAAAACATCCGGCGCTTGATGACCGGTCGCGAACCGCGGATCGGCGCCCACAGGTCTGCGCCATGACCGTAACCAGACCGCGGCCTTTGTCCGATGCCGAGCGGCGCGACTGGCTAAGGCTCGCACGTTCACAGAACGTGGGGCCGGTCACGTTTGCTGCGCTGATTGAACGATTTCATTCCGCGACGGCCGCTCTGGAACAATTGCCGCGTCTCGCGCGCCGTGGTGGCGCGACGGGCGAACTGAAAATTCCGGGCAAAGTGGACGCCGAACGCGAACTTGAAACCACGGCGAAGCTCGGAGCGCGCGTAATCGCTTCCGTTGAACCCGATTTCCCGTTCGGGCTCGCCGCACTCGATGCGCCCCCGCCAGTCATCGCGGTTCTTGGAGACGGCAGCATACTTTCGCGCGAGATGGTGGCGATCGTGGGCGCGCGCAACGCATCCGCGCTCGGACGCAAATTCGCGGCCGAACTTGCCTCAGACCTCGGTAGCAGCGGGCTCGTTGTCGTATCCGGAATGGCGCGCGGCATCGATACAGCTGCGCATGACGGCGCGCTCGCAACAGGCACCGTTGCCGTGCTGGCGGGCGGGGTGGACGATATTTATCCACCGGAAAATGCGCGGCTATATGAACGAATTCGCGAAAGCGGCGCCATCGTCTCGGAAATGCCTGTCGCGCATAAACCGCAGGCCCAACATTTCCCCCGCCGCAACCGCATTATTTCGGGACTTTCGCGCGGGGTGATTGTCGTGGAAGCCGCGGAAGGCTCCGGTTCGCTCATCACGGCGCGATTGGCGCTGGAGCAAGGACGCGAGGTGTTTGCCGTTCCTGGCTCGCCGCTTGATCCGCGGGCAAAAGGCACCAACCGGCTGCTTCGCGACGGTGCGGCTCTAGTCGAAAATGCCGAGGACGTGCTCGAAGTGTTGCGGCCGCTGCTCAGCGGAAGCTTCCGCGAGCCTTCCGACAAGGTATCGTTGTGGCAGGAATCCCCCTCATCTGATGCGGCACCTGCCGAGCAACTTCGCCGAATAGTGACCGAGCTTCTGGGCGCAAGTCCCGTTTCGGTCGACGAAATCATCCGGCAAAGCGGCGCCTCCGCCGCCGATGTGCTTTGTGTCGTTGTTGAGCTGGAACTAGCAGGCCGGATTCAACGAGAGGCCGGCGGTCAGATTTCCTTCACTTAAATTGAATTGCACCTCTGGGTTGTATTTTGGAGCGATTTTGTCAGACAAAGCCGACGACTGGTTGCAATCGGGGGCGGCTTTGATTGACACGCCCCCACCCCACCCCTATCTGCCCCGCGTTTGAAGGACGAGGCGTGATTCGCGACCCGCGGCACACCTCAGGCCATTTCCCATGAATGTTCTCATTGTCGAATCCCCGGCGAAGGCCAAGACCCTCACCAAATATCTAGGCTCCAATTACCGCGTATTGGCGAGTTTCGGCCATGTCCGCGACCTCCCGTCCAAAGACGGCTCCGTGAAGCCGGACGAAGACTTCGCGATGAGTTGGGAGGTGGACGCCCGTTCTCAAAAGCATCTCCGGGATATCGCAGAGGCGGTCAAGGATGCCGACAAGTTGATCCTCGCTACCGACCCTGACCGGGAAGGCGAAGCTATTTCCTGGCACGTTCTGCAGGTGCTCAAGCAAAGGCGTGTCCTTGGACGCACGCCCGTCGAACGCGTCGTCTTCAATGCAGTAACGCGGGCCGCGGTCCTCGACGCGCTCGCCCATCCGCGCGAGATCAACGAGGAACTGGTGGACGCCTACCTGGCTCGGCGCGCGCTCGATTATCTCGTCGGTTTCACGCTCTCGCCGGTGTTGTGGCGGAAACTCCCCGGTGCGCGCTCCGCCGGCCGCGTGCAGTCGGTGGCGCTCCGGCTTGTCTGTGAGCGCGAAGACGAGATCGAAGCCTTCAAGCCGGAGGAATTCTGGACGATTGATGCGGACCTGCGCGCGTCTGCGGGATCGCTTACCGCCCGCCTGACCCATCTTGACAGTAAGAAACTCGAAAAGTTTTCACTTCCAACGGAGGCCGACGCAAAGCGCGCCGCCGACGCGATTCGCGCGCGGCGCTTCTCGGTCGGCGAAGTCGAGACGAAGCCCGTCAAACGCCATCCCGCTCCGCCGTTCATCACATCCACTCTACAGCAGGAAGCGTCCCGAAAACTGGGTTTCTCGGCCAAGCGCACGATGCAGGTCGCGCAACAGCTATATGAAGGCGTTAACGTCGGCGGGGAGACGGTGGGTCTCATTACTTATATGCGTACAGATGGTGCGGACATGGCGGGCGAGGCCATTGCCGAAGCACGGCGCCTGATCGGCGGCGATTTCGGCGCGCGTTATCTCCCTGATGTACCGCGCGCCTATGTCAGCCGTACAAAGAATGCGCAGGAAGCGCATGAAGCCATTCGTCCCACAAGCTTCTCGCGGCGGCCACAACAGGTCAGCCGAAAGCTCGACGGGGATCAGGCGCGGCTTTATGACCTGATCTGGAAACGGGCACTCGCGAGCCAGATGGAAAGCGCCGAACTCGAGCGCACGACAGTCGATGCGGTTTCCGATGATCGAAAAATCACGCTACGCGCCACCGGGACGGTGACGCTCTTTGACGGCTTTCTCACGCTCTACCAGGAGGGTAAGGACGACGAGGCGGATGACGACAGTGCAAGGCTGCCGAAGCTCGCGAAAGGCGACGAGCTCGCAGTCGACAAGGTGACGCCCGCGCAACACTTCACCGAACCGCCACCGCGCTATTCGGAAGCGAGTCTCGTGCGCAAGCTCGAAGAGCTGGGCATTGGACGTCCATCGACCTATGCCTCGATTCTTTCTGTCCTGCGCGACCGCGCCTATGTGCGGATGGACCGCCATCGGTTCGTGCCGGAAGATAAGGGCCGAATCGTCACCAGCTTTCTCAAGAATTTCTTCAGCAAGTATGTTCAGTACGACTTCACGGCCGATCTCGAGGAAAAACTCGATGAGGTCTCGAACGGTTCGCTGGGATGGAAGCAGCTCCTGCGCGATTTCTGGAAGGACTTCTCCGCTGCGATCAATGATGCCAGGGACCTGCGCGTGTCGGAAGTCATTTCCGCGCTCGACGAAGTACTCGGACCGCACATCTTTCCCGCCGGTGCAAACGGCGCTGATCCGCGGGCCTGTCCCAGTTGCGAGAACGGGCGACTGAGCCTGAAGCTGGGCCGATTTGGCGCGTTCATCGGTTGCTCGAATTATCCCGAATGCCGCTACACGCGAAAACTGGGGCAAAGTGAAAGCGAAGCGGCGAACGGCCAGCCGGTCACACTGGGCAGCGATCCCGAAACAGGCGAGCCAATCACGGTCCGCAGCGGCCGCTTCGGACCCTACGTACAGCGTGGCGATGGCGAAAAACCCGCGCGCGGCAGCATCCCGAAAGGCGTCGATCCGTCTTCGGTCAGTCTCGAATACGCGCTGAAACTGCTTGCACTGCCGCGCGAAATTGGGAAACACCCAGAAACCGGCGAGCCGATCACCGCCAATTTTGGTCGCTATGGACCGTATATCGCACATCAGGGACAGTACGCCTCGCTCGATGCGGCGGATGAAGTTTTCACCGTCGGCATTAACCGCGCGGTCTCACTTCTCGCGGAAAGGAAGGCGAAGACGCGGGCCTTCCTGGCGCCCGAACCGCTGAAGGAGCTGGGGAGCGGTCCGGACGGTATCGCGATTAAACTGATGCGGGGACGCTATGGACCATATGTCACCGACGGCACCACGAACGCGACAATCCCGCGCGACCTAGATCCCTTAAGCGTGACGCTCGATCAGGCGGTCTCGCTGATTGCGGAGAAGAAGACGAAAGGCGGCAACGGAGCCGCAAAGAAACCGCGCAGGAAGTTGGCGGAGAAATCCACGACGCTGCCAAAACAGGTCCGCAAACAGAAAAAGCCCCACGGCGCTGGCAAACGCAAACGAACGCCGGTTGGCGCGGAAGACGGGTAAGCCTTGCCGGGCCGGCGAACGGAAAGTAATCCTCCACCGCTCGACAAGTCGCGCGTTCTCGAGGCGCTAACAAAGAACCCGAAGGGTTCGAAGCGCGATCTCGCCCGCGCGCTTCGCGTAAAGGGCACTGAGCGTGTCGCCCTCAAACGCATCCTGAAAGAGCTGCAAAGCGAAGGTGCCGTGGCACGCGATGCGCGGCGCCGCTATGCACCCGCGGGCGGACTCCCCGAAGTCGCCGTGCTTGAAATCACAGGGCAGGATCCTGGCGGCGATCTCATCGCGCGGCCGCAACATTGGGGCGCGCACGAGCCGCCGCCGCGGATCGTCGTTGTCCCGGGGCGGGAGCCGGACGCGGGGTCGGCGCTCGGCATAGGCGAACGCGTGCTCGCGCGGCTCTCGCGGGCCGAAGATGGCTACGAAGCACGCGTCATCAAGCGGATCGGCGCAGCGGTACACCGCGTGTTGGGGGTCTATCGCGAGCAGGGGGGGCACGGGCGCATCGTGCCGATCGACCGCAAGACGCGGCACGAATTTACGGTCGAGCGGCACGACAACGCCGGCGCGGCTTCCAACGAGCTCGTGCTCGCCGAGCCATTGGCGGGACGCGCCTCAGGCCTGCCACGCGCGCGCGTACTCGAGCGCTTGGGCAGCATGAGCGAGCCGCGCGCAATTAGCCTCATTGCCATCCACGAACACGGCATTCCGACGGAGTTTCCGCGCGAAGCGCTCGCCGAGGCCGAACGCGCACAACAGCCGCGCGTTGAATCGCGTATCGATCTGCGCGGCATTCCGCTTGTCACCATTGATCCCGAAGATGCGCGCGACCATGACGATGCCGTATGGGCCGGACCCGATTCCGATCCGGCCAACAAAGGCGGCCATGTCGCCATCGTCGCGATCGCCGACGTGGCGAATTACGTCCGTCCTGGTTCGGCGCTCGATCGCGAGGCGCTGAAGCGCGGGAATTCTGCATATTTTCCCGATCGCGTCGTGCCGATGCTGCCCGAACGACTCTCCGCCGAGCTCTGCTCGCTGCGCGAAAGCGAGGATCGGCCCTGCCTTGCGGTTCGAATGATCTTCGATCGGCGAGGCAAGAAACTGCGGCACGAATTTTTGCGCGGCGTCATGCGTTCGGCGGCGCGGCTCACCTATGCCGAAGCCCAACGCGCCTTCGACGGAAAATCCGACAGCGGCCGGCGCGACATCGCGAAACAGGTACTTCTGCCGCTATGGAGTGCGTACCGCGTGCTCGCCGAAGCGCGCGATCGCCGTGCGCCGCTCGATCTCGATCTGCCGGAACGGCGCATTATTTTGGGAGCAGACGGCCGCATCGCCTCGATTGCTTTTCGCGAGCGCCTGGAATCGATGCGGCTGATCGAGGAGTTCATGATCCAGGCAAATGTCGCAGCGGCAGAAACCCTCGAGAAAATGGGCACGCCGCTCATCTACCGGGTGCACGAACAGCCTTCACAGGAAAAGCTGCACGCGTTTGCCGATTATCTGCGCACCATCGGCATCGGTTTCGCCAAGGGCCAGGTCATCGGGCCCGCGGTGTTCAATCGCATCCTAGGGCAAGTCAAAGGCGGACCAAACCAGGATGTACTGAACGACGTGGTGCTTCGAACCCAGGCGCAGGCCGTGTATTCGGCAGAGAACATCGGCCATTTCGGATTGAATTTACCGCGTTACGCGCACTTCACCTCGCCGATTCGCCGCTACGCAGATCTCATTGTCCATCGCTCCCTGATCCGTGCTCTGAAGTTCGGCTCAGACGGGCTTACCGGAGGCGAGGCGGGAAAACTCGGCGAGATCGCTGAGCACATCTCGATGTGCGAGCGTCGTGCAATGGCCGCCGAACGCGATTCCACCGACCGCTACGTGGCGGCGTTCATGCAGGACCGGGTGGGCGCCACGTTCGACGCGCGGATCACCGGCGTCACGCGATTCGGATTGTTCGTGCGCCTGCGCGAAACCGGCGCCGAGGGGCTTATTCCGATCCGCACGATCGGGGCAGAATATTTCCGCCACGACGAACGCCGCCACGCGCTCGTCGGCGACCGCACGCGGACGGCTTATCGACTGGGGGAAACGATTTCGGTTCGCTTGCGCGAGGCCGCCCCGCTCACCGGCGGATTGCGCTTTGAGTTGGCGGAAGACCCCGCCTCTGTAAAGAAAAAAAACGGAGGGGGCAGACTAAGCGGCGGACGCTGACGTCTACACCGTTCGACGAAGGTGCAGCTTTGCTTTCACTTGTGCCAAGGTTTCACAGACGCCCTGCTTCACCCGTCCGAAAGCCACGACGGATTGTACGCCAGGGGCGTATTCATCGGGAAACGCCGCCCGTATGGAAATCACCTCCGCAGGTTTGATCCAGACCGGCAATCCGTTAGGGCGCGTGAATTTCACCGGTGGCCCGGATGCGGCGGCTACAAACCCCCTGCCCTCGATCGCTGCCGTAACGCGCGCGACATAAGTACGCGTTTCCGCGGGCAACAGGCCCGCATTCATCAGCCGCGCTTCCAGATTTCCCGGGCCGTCATTGTACGCCGCGAACATCGCCGGATAACCATACTTGTCTTTAAGCCAGCGCAGGTATGCCGCGCCGGCGAAGATGTTGTCGTGCGGTGCAAAGGGATCTGGTCCGAAGCCGAATTCCGCACGCATGTCACGGTAAGTCGACGGCATCAGCTGCATCAGGCCCATGGCGCCGGCGCGCGAGACGATAGGTTGTTTCTCGCTGGACATTGTGCGGCCGCCGCTTTCGACCTGCATCACGATGCGAATCCAGGTCGCGGGAATTCTAAAACGCTCGGATGCCTGGCCAATCAGCGGATCCCAGCGGTGCAATAGTGGAACGAAACCCATCTGCTGCTCCTCGCTATAGGCAGAGTGCTGTTGGGCAGAAGCGGCAGGCTGGGACAGGAACGGCTGGGCGAGCAGCAATGCGCGGGCCACCAGCGACCATCCCGCCTGCTTCAAATATTTTCGGGACATCCGCGCCCTCGGCTCCGTCCTTCCCATTTTCTAAACCGGTCCCTTGGCGGGCGGTTCCGGCCTCGGGCCGCCTTGACAAGGGACCGGCCCTGACTAGTTTGGCCGCCGCTTTGAGATATGGGTGCGCCACATGGCGAAGCCAACGACCGCCAAGATCCGCCTGAACAGCTCAGCTGATACGGGGTTCTTCTACGTCACCAAGAAGAACACACGCACCATGACCGAAAAGTTCTCGACCAAGAAATATGATCCGGTCGCGCGCAAGCACGTCGAGTTCAAGGAAGGCAAGATCAAGTAATCGTGCTTTTCGGAGCACCAAGGCGCGCCCGCTATCCGGCCGGCGCGTTTTTTTGTTTGGGGACCCCGTTCAGTTCCGGCTATGCGGGTTCTAATATCTCGGCCCAAAGCATTCGCTTGAAGGAGAACGACCATGGCGGCAGCAGTGGACTGGCATGCAGAGGCGAAGGGCCTCGATTTCCGTTCGCAGGCGTTCATCGGCGGCAAATACGTTCCCGCGGCAAACGGAGAAACATTCGAGAACATGTCGCCGATCGACGGCAAGCTGCTGGCGCGCGTCGCGTCCTGCAATGCCGAGGATGTCGACCGCGCGGTGATGGCCGCCAGAGCTGCCTTCAACAAGGGAAGCTGGTCGGACATTCCACCGAAACAACGCAAGCGCACGCTGCAGAAATTCGCCGAACTGATCGTCAAACATGCGGACGAACTCGCATTGCTCGAAACGCTCGATATGGGAAAGCCCATCGGCTTTGCTCGATCGGTCGACATCAATGCGGTGGCGGAAACCGTGCGCTGGTACGCGGAGGCGATCGACAAAATCTACGATGAGGTCGCCCCAACGCCGAAAAATGCCCTCGGTCTCATCACCCGCGAACCGTTGGGTGTCGTGGCAGCGGTGGTGCCGTGGAATTTTCCCCTGTTGATGGCGGCGTGGAAATTTGCGCCGGCGCTCGCTGCGGGAAATTCGCTCATTCTGAAGCCAGCCGAGCAATCACCGCTGTCCGCGCTGCGTGTGGCCGAACTGGCTGCCGAAGCCGGAATTCCCGAAGGAATCTTCAATGTCTTGCCTGGATTCGGCGAAACTGCGGGCCAGGCAATCGGCCGTCATATGGACATCGATGCCGTCGCGTTCACCGGTTCCACGGAAGTCGGCAAGCTCTTCCTGAAATATGCCGGTGAATCCAATATGAAGATTGTGAGCCTCGAATGCGGCGGCAAGACCCCCAATATCGTCTTCGCCGACGCCCCCAATCTCGACGGGGCTGCGCAGAGTGCCGCGGCCGGCATCTTCTTCAATTCGGGACAGGTCTGCGTCGCAGCCTCTCGACTGCTCGTCGAGGAGTCGATCCACGATGCGTTTGTCGACAAGGTCAAGGCGATGGCGAACATCTTCCAACCCGGCGATCCGCTCGACACCAAGACGATGATGGGTTCGATGGTCGACAAGACGCAGACCGATCGCGTCCTTTCGTACATTGAAAAAGGAAAGAAAGACGGCGCGACTCTCGCGGCGGGCGGCAAGCAGGTGCGCACCGAATCTGGCGGCTATTACATAGAACCGACGATTTTCGATCGTGTCGCCAACGACATGACAATTGCGCGCGAAGAGATTTTTGGCCCCGTGCTCGCGACGATCACTTTCAAGGATGCCGACGAGGCGGTAAAGATCGCCAATGACTCGATTTACGGGTTGCAGGCGAGCCTGTGGACCAACGATCTTTCCAAGGCGCACAAGGTGGCGGGCTCCCTCCGCGCCGGGACCGTGAACGTCAACAATGTTGACGGCGGCGGCATAGAAATGCCATTCGGCGGCTACAAGCAGTCCGGCTTCGGACGCGACAAGTCGCTCCACGCGCTGGAGAAATACACGCAGCTGAAAGCGACGTACATCACGTTCTGACCAGGTGCATCTCGCGTACAGCTTTCCTTCCCCGCGAATGCATGCGTGGGGAAGGAATCTAATCGCTCTTCGCTTTTACGATCATTTCGGCGCAGCGGTCGAGAATGGGCAGTATTTTCTCCGCACCCGCGGGCGGAAGGGTGGTGACGATGCGCGCCACCCCCAGATCCTGAAAACGCGTGATCGCATCCGATTCGAGCTTGGCATGCCAGGCGGTGATGGGAACGGCGGAAATGTCACGGCCGGCCTCTTTTGCCATCGTTTTGTATTGCGGCAGGATTTTTCCAAGTCCATCGGCCGAGATGATTGGAAGCCAGCCGTCGCCGTAGCGGATCGCGCGCCGCGCGCCTTGTGGCCACCCGCCACCGACGATGATCGGCGGGTGCGGCTTCTGCACCGGTTTGGGCCAGGCGAAGATCGGACCGAATTTGACGATCTCGCCGTGGTACGCCGCCTGATCTTTCGTCCAGATTTCCTTCATCGCTTCGATGCTCTCACGTACGCGCTGAAAGCGGGTTTCGAACTGGGTGCCGTGGTTTTCCATCTCGTCCTGATTCCAGCCGCCGCCGATGCCGAAGAGAAAGCGCCCGCGTGACACCTGATCAACGGATGCGACGAGCTTGGCTGTCTGAATGACGTCTCGCTGCTGTACAAGACAAATTCCCGTGGCGACTTTCAGTTTTTTTGTCGCGGCAGCGGCAGCCGAGAGCGTCACGAACGGGTCCATCACATGGTAATATTCCTTCGGCAGTTCGCCGCCGCCCGGATAGGGCGTCTTGCGCGAGGCGGGAATGTGCGAGTGCTCGGGCGCCCACAGCGACTCAAACCCGCGCTCCTCGAGCGCGCGCGCGAGTTCGACTGGTCCTATCGAATAGTCGGTAAAGAAGATCGCAGCGCCGAAAAGCATCTCCGCACCTGATCGGGATCGGTTTCGCCCTGCATTGTGCGCCGTCCGTTGCAGCAGCGGCAATGCTGAAACCTGTAGGGCCGTCATGCCGCAAATGCGGCAATTCTGCGGCGCGGAACAGCGGGCGCTCGGGGCGCGTTTTCAGTAAGGACCAGTTTTCTGGCCGCTGCTGTGGGCAAACCAGCAAAATCAGGAGAAGCAAGATGAAAAACCGTCTCTTTGCTCTTGCGGCCGCAGCGCTTCTTTCCGGAACCGCCGCGGTCTGCGCGCAAGGGCTTCCGCAGGACCAAAGCCATAGTCCAAAGGCACAGACAAAGGACCAGATGGCGCGACCCGACGCGCAACCGGGACTCAGCGAAGACCAGGGTTCGGCGGGCGGCACGCAGAAAACGCCCAGCCGTGAGAACCGCAGCCTGCAGTCGACACAGATGCAGGGCCGGGATCAGATGCAGGGTGAACGGCGCGGCCCGCAGGGCGGCGAAATGATCCGCGGCGGAGAAATGCGCAGCGGCGCTCCGCATACTCTTACTGTTGAACAGAAAACAAAGCTGCGTGAGACCGTCTTCAGGAGCGGTCCACGGCTGAGCCACATCGGCTTCCGCATCGGCGTAGGCGTGGCAATCCCGCGCAACATACACGTTGTCGCCGTCCCGCAGGAGATCGTTTCCATCTACCCGGAATGGGCGGGCGACCTGTACTTCGTCTATGGAGACGAAATCGTCGTCGTGGCACCCGGCTCGTTTGAAATCGTCGGCGTGCTTCCGCTCTAGGACAGAAAACGCGTCAGGAATAAAGGGCGGCTTCGGCCGCCCTTTTCTTGCGCGCGCCTATTCTTGGTACTTGAACGAAAGCGAGACGCGGGCGCGATAGGCCACGACCCTGCCGTCCTCGACCTTCAAGTCCAACTCTTCGATTTCAGCCACTCGCAGGTCGCGCAGTGACTTCGCTGCTGTTTCGACCGCATTCTTGGCCGCGTCTTCCCAAGACGTCGTGCTTGTCCCTATGATCTGTGTGACGCGATAGACGGCTCCGCCGGATTTCGCCTTTGCCATTTTTCTTCCCGCTGGTTTCTTGAGGCTGGCGCGCCTCGGTCGTGAGAGAATAGGCTGCTTTTCATGAAAGCCCAACCCGCTCGTTCAGGCGCCGGCGATGACGCGCCGGTACAAATGCCACGTGGCATGCCCGAGAACAGGCATCACCACGGCCAATCCGAGGAGGAAGGGAATGGAGCCGACGACGAGCGCGGCGGCAACGATGATTCCCCACGCCGCCATCGCAACCGGGTTCTCAATGACCGCGCGCACCGAGGTCAACATGGCAACAGCGGCGCTGACGTGACGGTCAAGTAGCAGCGGGAAGGAAACAACGCTCAGACAGAGCGCAACGACGGCGAAGAAAAATCCGATGACATTTCCCCACACGATCATTTGCCATCCTGCGCCTGTCGTGAACAGATCGCGCACGAACGCGCCAATGTCCTGCGGCGCGAGCGGTGCCACGGTGACATGATAAAGCCAGCGCGCGGTCAGCAACCAGGCGATGAAAATCGCGGTCAGCAGCACGCCGAGCGCGAAGACGGACCATTTTGCGGGTGAGCGCAGCACATCGAACGCGTGCGCCCAGGAACTGTCGAGCCCGAGTTCCCGGCGTCGGCTCAATTCATAAAGTCCAACGGCCGCAAAGGGACCTATAAGCGCGAATCCCGCCACCAGCGGAAAGAGCAGCGGCACGACGTAGTAGCGCAACAGGAGGCCACCGAGAAAAATGCCAACAATCGGGTAGATCAGGCACAGAAATACCGCATGGCTCGGCATATCACGAAAATCGGCGAGCCCCTGATCGAGGGCGATCCGAAGATCGGAAAATCCTATGCGCCGTACATGCGGCATTTGGGGGCTAGTCTCGGCGGCGTAAACACCGGACATGTGAATCCTCCTGTCCTCGCAACGCTCACAGCCGTTCCCCTTCAATTCTACTCTATTGGCTCCGCCGATCCAGCCGGTCTTGGCCGAACTCCATATTTCGGTCACGCGGCGCATACCCGCCTTGCCCGTGGGATGCTATCGTCGGACAAGGCCGAGCGCCGAACTTTGGACGCCTGCTGCATGACCGATGTTGTTCAGGACCTGAAATCGTTCTTGGGCGAGACGGGTGTGCTCGAGGGCGAGCGCGCTAAAGAGGCGTCGCACAGCAACTGGAGCCGGCTGGGCGTGCCTTACGCGGTGCTGCGCCCGTCCTCTACGGAAGACGTTGCCCGTATTCTCGCGCTCTGTTGCGCCGCATCGCAGCCGATCGTGCCATGGGGCGGCAAAACGGGACTGGTCGAAGGCGCAAATGCCAATGGTGCGCTCGCGATCTCGCTCGAGCGCATGAACCGCATCGAAGATATCGATGCCGCAGGCGGCACGATGACCGTGCAAGCCGGCTGCATTTTGCAGAACATCCAGGAGGCCGCCGACGCGTGCGGCCTTTTCTTCCCGCTCGATCTCGGGGCGCGCGGCACCGCCACCATCGGTGGCAATATTTCAACGAACGCCGGCGGCAACCGCGTCATCCGCTACGGCATGACCCGCGAAATGGTGCTGGGGCTGGAGGCTGTGCTCCCCAACGGTACAGTTCTTTCTTCGCTGAACCGCCTGCTCAAGAACAATGCCGGGTATGATCTGAAGCAGCTCTTCATCGGCACTGAAGGGACTCTCGGAGTCGTCACCCGCGCGGTGCTGCGGCTCAGGGCAAAACCAGGCAGTACCGCCGTTGCTCTTGCGGCCGTCGACAGCTTTGCGGCACTGCCGCGTCTCCTGCGTCATGTTGAGCGCGGACTTTCGGGCGGGCTCTCGGCATTCGAGGTGATGTGGGAAGACTTTTATCGTTTGGTTACCACCCCTCCGGCAAAAGGCCGCCCGCCGATCGGCTACGGTCATCCCTACTACGTATTGATCGAGCAGCTTGGGAGCGAGGAGGCCAGCGATGTGGCACTCTTCGAGCGCGTTCTCGGCGCGGCGCTGGACGAGGCGATCATCGCCGATGCGGTGATCGCGAAATCGCAAGCGGAACGGAGCGCCATCTGGTCATTGCGCGACGATGTCGCCCAATGCATGCGCAACGCGCCGATCTTTACCTTCGATGTGAGCCTGCCGATCGTCGAAATGGAAGCGTATGTGGCTGATGTACGTTCGCGCCTCTTCGGCCGCTGGGGCGACAAAACATCGCTCATGGTATTCGGCCACCTTGGCGACTGCAATCTGCACCTGATCACGGGCGTCGGGGACGGGCGTCCGGAAGCACGCCATACCGTCGAGAACATCATCTACGGCGCGCTCGATGGCCGAGCCGGTTCAGTTTCGGCGGAGCACGGTATCGGACTGGAAAAACGCCGTTACCTGGCCCTGTCGCGCTCGGAGCCTGAAATCGCGCTGATGCGACAACTGAAACAGGCGCTCGACCCGCGCGGCATTCTCAATCCGGGCAAGGTGTTTGAGCTGTAGAGCGAGGAACCGAGCGTTACCGGCTGTGCAAAGCGTCCCTCACCGCCCTGGCGGCAGCGGAAAGTGCCTCGCGTGCCTGTGGAAGCACCGCATCGAGATAGATGAAATCGTGCACCAGGTCTGGATAATCGACGACCGTCACCGGGACGCCTGAATCCCGGAGCTTTGCGGCATATTCCAGTGCCTCGTCGCGCAGCGGATCGTATTGCGCGGTCAGAATGTACGCTGGAGCGATGCCGCGCAACCCGGCACGAAGCGGCGACAGCCGCGGATCACGCCGGTCGGCGTTTCTGGGCAGGTAATTGTCGAAAAACCACTCGATGGTCAGCTTGTCGAGAAAATAGCCCTCGGTCCATTTGCGCCGCGATGGCGTCTCGGCCGCCAGATCCGTCGGCGGAAACATCAGAAGCTGCAACGCGAGATTTGGCCCGCCTTCCTCTTTCGCTCTGTGCGCCGAAACGGTTGCCAACGCCGCTCCCGCCGAGTCGCCGCCGATTGCGATGCGCTTCTGATCCACACCGAGCCGTTCTGCATTTGCCGCGAGCCAGGAAAGCGCCGCCCAAGCGTCGTCCACCGCCGCCGGAAACTTGTATTCGGGCGCGAGCCTGTAATCGACCGCCACCACCCGCGCCGCGCTCTCGTTGGCCAACACACGGCAAAGACCATCATGCGTATCGAGATTTCCGATGACGAATCCGCCGCCGTGAAAGAACAGCAACGCCGGCAATGTCCCGGCGCCGGCTCCCGCCGGTGTGTAGGAACGCAAGGAAATCTCACCCTGCGGCCCAGGCACGCGCAAATTTTCGACCTTGTCGACGATCACATTCTTCGGCGCGACGAATTGCATCATCAGCACAAAAGCCTGGCGCGCTTCTGCGGGCGTGAATTCCCACATTTTCGGGCCGGGCTGCGCGTAAAGCTGAGCGAGAAAATTCTTCAAAACGGGATCGAGGGACATAGAAGAGTCTCCGGCGAGGCCTTCACTCTGCACGGGCGACGCGTTCGCGCAAGCAGCGCGGAAGCGGCTAATGCGCGGTCAGCGGACGCTCGGGATCAAGGCGGGCCTGGAGAATTTCGTCGAGGAGGAGCGACAGCGCATACCAGAAACGGGCGCGGTCTTGCCGGCGATCGCAAGCGTGCCCCGCCGATAAACCACAGCGCAATCGGCAGGAAGTCGGGCCCATGCTCATGGTAACGGCCGCGTTAACGCGCGCGGGGACGGTCTCCTGGGGAACACCTACTCGTCAGCCGTTTTGTTCGCTATATGTCTGTTGGCACCTGTTCCGGACAACGGATGCGCGGCAAATCGGTTCTGCTCATCATCGGCGGCGGCATCGCCGCCTACAAGGCGCTTGACCTCGTTCGCCGTCTGCGCGAGCGCGATGTGGGCGTGCGCGCGATTTTGACGTCGGCCGGCGCGCAATTGGTCACGCCGCTTTCCATATCGGCACTGACCGGCCAGAAAACGTACCAGGACCTGTTCAATCTCATTGATGAATCCGAAATGGGTCACATTCAGCTGTCGCGCTCCGCCGATCTTGTGGTCGTCGCGCCGGCAACCGCCGACCTGATGGCGAAGCTCGCGCACGGAATCGCCAACGATCTCGCCTCCACGGCCCTCGTTGCGACGAACAAACCCGTGCTCATGGCGCCGGCCATGAACGTACGGATGTGGAATCATCCCGCGACACAGCGCAACAGGGCACGGCTCGAAGCCGACGGTATAAGCTTCGTCGGTCCCGAAGATGGCGAGATGGCCTGCGGCGAATTTGGTCCCGGCCGCATGGCGGAGCCCGATCGCATCGTCGGCGCTATCGAGTCCCTGCTGTCGCACGAACGGCCGCTCTTCGGACGCAAGGCACTGGTTACCGCCGGCCCAACGCGGGAGCCGCTCGATCCGGTTCGCTATCTCTCCAATCACTCCTCGGGCAAACAAGGTTACGCAATCGCGCAGGCGCTGGCCGATGCTGGCGCCGAAACGACCCTGGTGTCGGGCCCGGTTGAACTGGCGCGCCCCGCGGGGGTCAATCTGGTAAAGGTCGAAACCGCGCGCGACATGTTGTCGGCATGCGAGCGTGCGCTTCCTGTCGATGTCGCGGTCTTCGTCGCGGCCGTCGCCGACTGGCGGCCCGAATCAGCCTCGGAGCGCAAGATCAAAAAGACCGAGAACGCGGACGCCCCGCAGATCAGGCTGGTGCGCAACCCGGACATTTTGCAAACGCTTGCACATGCCAACAGGCGGCCTCAGCTCGTCATCGGCTTTGCGGCGGAAACGGAAAATCTCGTGCAACTCGCCAGAGCAAAACGCGACCGCAAAGGCGCCGACTGGATTGTGGCGAATGACGTTAGTCATGAAGGTGGTGCGATGGGCGGGAACGCGAATCGCGTGCATCTGATTTCGGCCAATGGTGTCGAGGACTGGCCGCAGATGGACAAGACCGAGGTCGCGCAACGGCTCGCGTCACGAATCGCAGCGACACTCGCGCGCGTAGCCGAATGAAAATCGCCGTTCTGCGGCTTCCGCACGCGGATGACCTTCCGCTTCCGAAATACGCGACAGAAGGCGCCGCAGGTCTCGACCTTCTCGCAGCGGTTGACGGCGCGATGGAGCTTCTGCCGGGCGCACGCGCGGCTATCCCGTGCGGCATCGCGCTTGCGCTGCCGGAAGGATATGAGGCGCAGGTGCGGCCGCGGTCGGGGCTTGCGCTGCACCACGGTGTGACCCTGCTCAACGCGCCGGGCACGATCGACAGCGATTATCGTGGCGAACTGAAAGCCATCCTGATCAATCTCGGCGACCAGCCCTTTCGTATCAGCCGTGGTTTGAAAATCGCGCAGCTCATTATCACTGCCTGTACGCGCGCGCAGCTCGTGAACGTCACCGAGCTGCCGCCGAGCGCGCGCGGTTCCGGCGGCTTCGGCTCGACGGGAGGCGTATAATTCCATCTCCTCTAGAGCGGAATTTGAGACATCCGTCGAAGGGTGAAACATGCATACGCGCCAATCACAATTGGAAAGGCCGCGCTCTCACAATCCGACCGCCAGATCCGGCCGGTCCGTACAGATGGCGTCGATACCGCGCGCGGCAAGCACCCGCATGGTTGCGGCATCGTCCACTGTCCAGGCGCCGACTTTCAGTCCGCATGCGTGCGCCTCTTTGACCGCAGCTTCCGTGGTGTCCGAGTAGTGCGGGAACCAACCGTCGGCGCCAGCCGCGTGCACAGCCTGGATCACGGAGCCGCCGTAGCTGGCTGCATCGAATCCCGCTGCCAGGGGCGAATGGCCTCGGCGTTGCCATTGGCGGAGCAACGCAAGCGCGGGCGCGGGCGGCGCGTCGTGATCGTGCGGCGGCTCACCTTCGCCGAACCAGCTTTGGGGATAGGTTGAAAACCAGCATGCGAGCGACGGTTCCAGTGCTTTCGCACGCAACAGCCCGCGCCAGTCAAAGCCAATGATCGCGCTCTGGGCAAGGTACCCGAAGGATTTGAGCACGGCAGCGGTGGCCTCGGCGAGAACCTCCGGCGGTGCCGAAAGTGAGGGGTCCAAAAACGACGATTTCAGCTCGATAAACAGCCAAAACGGTTTTGGCGCCTTGCGGACGAGCGTGAGCACGTCGTCGAGAAGTGGAATGCGTTCGTCGTCAGACGCAATCATTCTTGGACGTTGGCGAGCATACTCGCTGCCCGGCCGGGCCCGCCCCACGTCATAATGCGCGATCTCACTATGGCGCAGATCACAAAGACGCGCGGCCGGCCGTTGAACCCAGGCGCCTCTCGCATCGCGGCAAAAATCCTGATTGAGAGAATAGTCGTGATGAACGACGACACGCCCGTCACCCGTCAGGTGCACATCGAGCTCCGCGCCATCCGCGCCGAGGGCGATTGCGTGGGCAAAAGCGCAAAGCGTGTTCTCCGGAGCAAGTGCCGCGCCACCGCGATGGGCAAGGATCAATGGAGACATTGCAACCGTGCTCCCGCCGAACGCGATCCGCCATCTTGGAATGGCAGCGCCGCAAATGTAACGTCCCGCCGCAATTGGCCGCCGGGCCATCGCCGGAGGGACTTATGAAGCGCGTGATTTCCGCCGCCTGCGCGGCTTTTTTTGCGACCGCCGCGGCCCATGCGGCGAGCGAGCCGGATATGGCGCTCGCCGACCAGCTCTATCAACAGGGCCAATTCGACCAGGCGCGCGCGATTTATCTGACCGTCGCCAAGAGCGACAAGCTCTATGAAACCGCGCTCCGCCAGCTGGGCGCCATTGCGCTTTTCAAAAATCATCTCGCCGAAGCGGCGCTGATGCTGACCAACGCGCACGCACGCAATCCCGTCGATGAGCGCTGCGTCGCACTGCTGGCCGAAACTTACGCCCGCGAAGGCAGATTTGCTGACATGGCGGACCTCCTGCGCCAACTGAAGCGATCCGACAGGGTCGCGGAGTTTGCACTGTTCGGAAACGCACAGCCGTTTCGCATTGTCGGAAAGCCTGGGACTGCGACAATCAGTTTCCAGTGGACGAGTCCTCTTCCCGTCGTCCGCGCACAGCTCAACGGTCTTGATGGGCTTTTTCTCCTCGATACCGGCGCTCCCGAACTCATCCTCGATCCGGAATTCGCCCAGGCCGCACATGTGCCAATGACGCCGCCGACTGGATTACCCGGCGGAGCGCGAAGCGCAGTCTTCGGGCGCGTAGCGAAATTCGTCCTGCCCGGCGTTGAAGTGGCCGACGTTCCCGCGATGATGCTGAACACCAGAGCGTTGACGCCGCTTTCCCGGGGAAAGCGGCTTGCCGGTATCATCGGGACGGAGTTTCTGTCGCATTTTCGTTTCACGCTCGATTATCCGCATGATCGTCTGATTCTGGAGCCGCAGGACTCGCCGCCGAAAACCGGCGGCGCGATCGCCGATATTCCGTTCTGGTTCCTGGGGGACCATTTTCTGCTCGCAACCGGGCGACTCGACCCGGGGCCGAAACAGCTCTTTCTCGTCGACACGGGCATCGGCAGCTATGCCTTTACCGCGCCCGAATCCACGCTGCGCGATGCGAAGATTACGGTGCCGACGCCCAAGGGGGCTCGAGTCGGAGCGGCGAGCCCGAGTGCGCCCTTTCCGATCAGGCAATTGTCGCTTGGTTCGCTCGAGGAAAAAAATCTGACCGGCTTGTACGGTCCATTTCCGCCAGTTCTGGAAAATGCGCTTGGCGTGCATATCGGCGGCATCGTCGCTCACACGTTTTTCCAGCCTTATGCTGTTACCTTCGATTTCGTGCGCATGACCATCACGGTACGAAAGTAAGCTGTGACCGCGCGGCCACGCCTCTCGCGAATACCAGTCCGGCGTCCGGCGTCATGAGTTGACAGCGAGGCGCGCCCGAGCGTAGCAACGGCGCCTGATCCGCTGGCATGTCGTCGGCGGAAAGTCCGCGCGAGCCGCCGATGGAAACTCCCAACTGCCAGGTGCGCATGATGGCGCCGACGCTTGCCCTCTCCGGCATCGTCGCCGCTGTTCCGGCTCGCGAGGAGAACGTCGCCTAACTCAAGCCGTCGTTCCGAAATCTTTCCCTCCGAGCCCGTTAAGGCGCTTCGGAGCGTTTTGTATCTTCCGATGATCGCCGCGGGCCCGGGCTTTTGAAGAAAAGACCGTGTCATGACCGATATTGCCGAATTCGACGTCATTCGCGCCGGCCGCCGTGTCGCCGGTCACGGAATTGACGCATGGATCGCCGAAGGACGCGAACTGCTGAAGCTCGCTGCGCCGTTGGTGCTCACGCAATTGTCGCAGATGGCAATCATGACGACGGACGTCGTCATGCTCGGGCGGCTCGGCAAAACCGCCCTCGCTTCGGCTGCGCTCGGCAACACGGTGTTCTTCTTCACCTGGCTCGTGGGTTGCGGACCTGTCGCTGCCGTGGCACCGATGATTGCGCACATCCTCGGCGCCAACCCGAACGACCGCGCCGGCGTCCGCAATGCCGTGCGCATGGGTTTTTGGTCGGTTCTGATCCTGTCGGTGCCGCTGATTGCGCTGCTCCTGTTCACCAGACCGATTTTGCTGCTGCTCGGACAGCAGCCCGAACTGGCAGCCGGCGCCGGCCGCTTCACCGGGATGATTTGTTGGGGCCTGCCGTTCTCACTCGGCTACCAGGTGCTGCGCAACTTCTCGACGGCGCTTTCGCGACCAAAAGCGTCGATGTGGGTGATGGCGGTGAGCATCCTGTTCAACGCTGCGGGCGACTACGCGCTGATCTTCGGACATTTCGGTTTCCCGCGGCTCGAGCTCGTCGGTTCGGGCCTGGCAAGCGCGTGCTCCTATGCGTTCGCGTTCGTCGCGATGATATGCGTCGTACACCTGATCCCGGAACTCACAAAGTTTCGTATCCTGCGGCGCTTCCATCGTCCGCATTTCAGCAAACTCGTCGAAGTATTCCGGCTCGGCATGCCGATCGGTCTCACAATGATTTTCGAGGCGATGCTGTTCAACGCCGCGACCCTCATCATGGGCACCTTTGGTACGGCTTCGGTGGCGGCGCACCAGATTGCCCTGAATGTCCCCTCGATCACGTTCATGGTGCCGCTCGGCGTCGGCATGGCGGCGACGGTGCGCGTGGGTCTCGCTGCGGGGGCGGGCGACGGGGATGCCGTGCGGCGCGCCGGATACGGCGCACTGCTGATGGGCGCAGGGTTCATGACCCTCACCGGCATCGCGCTGTGGCTGTTTCCGAATGAGATCGCGAGCCTTTACTTTGCCGACGAGCGACGCAACGCGGACGTGATCGCGCTCGCAGTCGTGTTCCTACGGGTGGCGGCCGCCTTCCAGGTCTTTGACGGTGTGCAGGTGGTCGGCGCGATGTGCCTGCGCGGCCTGAAGGATGCGCATATGCCCATGTGGATTGCCGGGCTCAGCTATTGGCTTGGCGGATTCCCGGTCTGCCTTTGGCTGGCCTTTGGCCGGCACATGCACGGGCTTGGTATCTGGATCGGGCTTGCGACAGGCCTGTTTTGTGCGGCGGTGCTCATGTGCGGACGCTTCTGGTTTCTTGCACGGCAACGTTAATCATCACGAAAGCGTGAGAACAGAAAGCGGCCCTTGCCGGACAGAAACCCCCAAAATCTGTTGGGCTTATCGCAAGAAAGCGCTAGAATTTTCGCAGAGGCCGACCGAATCCCTCGGCCGCGCGAGGAGTTGCTCCCATGCGCAGAGCGTTGGGTGTTTTCGCTACGGTGATGTTTGCCACCTGTCCGGCGCTCACTGCGATCGCGCAACTCCCGCCAACGGTTGCGGCTGCGGCACCCCGGAACGAAGCAAGGCCTTATCCCGATGTTACGCCGGGCGACAACATCCTGATTGCCTGTGACGCAGTACAAAAGCGCGCAGCCGATTCGGATGTGCGCGTGGTGCTGACAATTTCGGCCGTGCCTGGCGAAACGGCGCCTGGTTATGCAAAAGTTCTCGCAACGGACGAGGAGGTGCTCAAGGACGCGGTGCGCGTGCGCATCCCGCAACTGCCGAGTCTTGAGGATCACACAGTCGGTCTCGATGTGTACGTGGTGGGTTCGGCCAATGATGAGCACTGCGACGCCGGTCACATGAAGATTTCGTAGAGCGATCCGCCCCTTTCACACCCATCTTCTGAGCCATCAAACCCTACGAGTGGTGCCGTCCGGTTTGTACGGCAGTGCCGGCGAGGGGCACGCGAAACGCGCGCCCGCAACAACGTCGGGAAATCGCCGTACAGTCATTCGCGCGCAGACGCGCATGGCTTGTTGGCCCGGGCGCTCCCCCGGTTGAGACCGGGGGAGCGCCGGCGGCCGGGCCATGAAATGTTTTCCGAAGGCGCCTTAGCACAGCAGAAGGCGAGCGGGCTACGATGTAGCGCGATGCTCCTGCTCTTCGCTTTCGTACTCTTCCTCCGCGTCCTCGATCTCGCTTTCACCGCGTTCCAGCGCTTCCGAGGACGCCTCGGCAAACCGCTCCGTCGAGTCGACGGCCATCTCTCCAAAAAGTTTCGCGAAACGTGTCGCCTGCTCCGAATAATCGCGCGCGCAATCGATGAGCCATTCTTGCTGAAGTTGCATCAGGCCCGAGATGCCCTGAAAATCGCGGCTGTTCTCGATGATCTGGCTCGTGTGCTCCAGCCTGCGGTTGAACAGGCGTAACGATTCCTCCTGCATGGCGTGCAGGGTCCTTTGGAACAGCGACCAGTTGTGATCCATGATGCGCGCCATTGGTCCGCTGAAGACATCCAACGCGGATTTTGCATTTTTTTGCATATGTCCCATCTGTTCGCGCCCAGCCGAAATCATCCGCTCGGCAGCGTATTCCGTGTCGTTGCCGCCGTTTTCCTTACGACTGTGCGTAGAATGATGCTTGTTCGACGCGTGATGCGTCGAATGATGTTGCTTGCGCTTCGCTCTAGCCATGGACTGCTCCTGTCGCTGTTTTCGGATTTGGCGCCTTCGACTTTGCGGCAACGCAGCGGACGATGCTCCGTTCCTGTTGCTTTACGTCAAGCAATGCGCGGTAGGAGGCCGATCGCGAGCACGACGAGCGCGCCTGCGGCGATCCACAGGGCGATACGAACGTGTCGCGTGCGCGCAACCTGCGCTTGCGCGATCTGCAGCGCCGTTTCGGGATGAAGGCGCAAGCCCCCTTGCGCGAGCATGAGCGCAACGGCTTCTGCATTGTGCAGAAGTTGTGGGAATTCGCGCGCCAGCCGGCTTAGCGCGGTAATGCCTTCCGCCGCGTCGCGCAGCCGCGCTTCGGGCCCTACCTGATCGACCATCCAGTTTTCGATGACAGGGCGCGCTGCTTCCCAGATATCGAGTTCGGGATCGAGGTCGCGCGCCACGCCTTCCACGACGACCATTGTCTTCTGCAACAGCACGAGCTGGGGCTGCAGTTCCATGTCGAAGCGGCGCGTCGTTTCGAAAAGCTGCTGGAGGAGCTTCGCCATCGACACCGCGTCGGCGCGGCGGCCGAAGATCGGTTCGCCGATCGCACGCAAACCCTGGGCGAAGAGCGGGACGGGATGGGTGCGCGGCACGAATCCCGCTTCATAGTGCACATTGGCGACACGCTCGTAATCGCGGGCGAGAAAGCCCGCCAGCGTCTCGGCGAGAAACCGCCGCATCGCCGGCGAAAGCCGGCCCATGATGCCGAAATCGACACAAACGAGCCGTCCTTCCGCATCGACAAACAGGTTTCCCTGATGCATGTCGGCGTGAAAGAAGCCGTCGCGTAGTGCCTGGGTGAGAAACTGGCGCACGATCAAAACGGCGATCCGTTTCGGATCGTGACCCGCGGCTGCAAGTTCTCCCGCGCTGCGCGCCGGCGTACCTTCAACCCACTCCGTGGTGAGCACCCGCGCGGCTGTGCGTTCCCAATGGACGGCAGGAACGCGGAATTCGGCGTCGTGCGCCGTACGCTCCGAAAGTTCGGAAGCTGCCGCAGCCTCCATGCGCAGATCGAGCTCGATGGCAACGCTTGCGGCGAGCGTGTCCACGAGCGCGCGCACGCGCAGGCGTCGAGCCTCTGCAAAAAACCGTTCGGCCCAGCGCGCGGCGAAGGCAAAAGCCGATAGATCGCGCGCAAACTCCGCTTCGACTGCCGGACGTAATATCTTCACGGCGACTTCGCGCGGCACGTCCTCTGCCGTTGTCGCGCGGTGCACCTGCGCGATCGAAGCCGCCGCAATGGGTTCGCCAAACGAAGCAAACAATGATGCCAACCGCGCGCCCAGCGCCGCCTCAACCTGAGCTTTCGCGGATTCCGTCGGAAACGGCGGCAGACGGTCCTGCAAGGCCGCCAGCGTATGGGCAGTCTCATCGCCAATGATGTCAGGCCGTGTCGCGAGGAGCTGCCCGAGCTTGATATAGGCCGGGCCAAGACTCTCGAGCGACTGCGCCAGTCGTGTGCCAGGCGGAAGCAGCGCATCGTGTGTTTTGCGGCCTCCGACCAGCACGCGCAAAATCCTCACCTGCGCCGGGACGCGGTCGGCAAATTCGCGTGGAACAAGCGCATCGTGCCGCGCCAGCGCGCGCGCGGCGTGAAGAAGCCGGGCCGTATCGCGAAAATCTCGCAACATCTCAAAGCCGCCAGGCGGAATGCATGGCCGCGATTCCGGCAGCCAGGTTGCGCACCTTCACCCGCGACAGACCGGCGCGTTCGATCATCCGCGCGAACGCAGCCTGCGATGGAAAGCGTCGAATGCTTTCGGCGAGGTAACGATACGCATCCGCATCCTTCGCAACCCATTCGCCGAGCCGCGGCAGAACCGAAAAAGAGTACTGCTCATACAGGGCCTCAAGTCCGGGCATCTGCACGCGCGAGAATTCGAGGCAGAGAAAGCGCCCGCCAGGTTTCAGCACGCGCCGCGCTTCCGTGAGGGCACGGTCTATGTGCGTGACGTTTCGGATGCCGAAGGCAATGGTGCACGCATCCATGCTGCCGTCGGGAAACGGCAGGGACTCGGCGTCGCCGGCGAGCCATTGCACATCGGTTTCGCCAGTTTCTGTTGCGCGCCTGACACCTTCGGCGATCATTTCGATGCTGGCGTCGCAGACAACGACATTCGCATGGCCGCCGCGCAGGCGGGCAAGTTCGGCAAAGCGGAAGGCAACATCGCCCGTACCACCCGCGATATCGGCGATGCGCTGTGCCGGCTGCGGATTGAGCCATTCGACCATCGCGTTTTTCCACAGCCGGTGGACGCCACCCGACATGAGGTCGTTCATCAGGTCGTAGCGGCGCGCGACCGACGAGAACACGCCGCGCACCAGCTTGGGCTTGTCGTATTCCTCCACATCGCGATAGCCGAAGGTCGCCATCGGCAATCAGGTATCAGGGATCAGCGCTCAGAAAAAGGTGTGTTAGCTTCGCCTGTGTCTTCTGATCCGCGCTACCCGATACCCGATACCCGATACCCGATACCCGATACCCGATACCCGATACCTGATACCCGATACCTCCGATGCCTGAACTCCCCGAAGTTGAAACCGTGCGCCTGGGGCTCGCGCCCGTTCTGGAACATCGTCGGATCACGCGCGTGGAGACGCGACGCGGCGACCTCAGGGTGCCGTTTCCGCCGCGTTTTGCCGAACGCGTGGCGCGACACGAAGTGAAACACCTCCTGCGCCGCGCCAAGTACATTCTTGCCGAACTCGATAGCGGAGAAACGCTGGTAATGCACCTCGGCATGTCCGGGCGGTTCAGCGTGCACGCGAGAGGACACGAGCTCAGGCTCGGCAACTACGTTTATGCGCCGGCTGAAGCCGGGGCGCCCCGCGGCACGCATGATCACGTGATCATCGACACCGACGCGCCGGCCGAAATCGTCTTTACCGACCATCGCCGGTTCGGGCTGATGCTGCTTGTCGAGACCGCGTCGCTCGAAAAACATCCGCTGTTTGCGGGACTTGGGCCCGAACCCTTGTCGCGCGCCTTCACCGCGAAATCCCTGGAAGCCGCCCTGCGCGGACGGCGCACGCCGGTAAAGTCCGCTCTGCTCGACCAGCGCACCGTCGCTGGACTCGGGAATATCTATGTCTGCGAAGCGCTGTTCCATGCCGGCATTTCGCCGAAGCGCATGGCGGCGACGATTCGCGGCGAGCGCTCGAATCGACTGGTGCGCGCGATCCGCTCGGTGCTCCGCGCCGCGATCAGGGCCGGAGGCTCAAGCCTGCGCGATTATGCGCGCACCGACGGCGCGCTGGGTGAGTTCCAGCACCGGTTTGCCGTGTACAATCGCGAAGGCTTCCCCTGCCCGCGCGCGGGCTGCAAAGGCAAGGTGAAGCGCATTGTACAGAGCGGCCGTTCCACCTTCTTTTGCCCCGAATGCCAGAAATGACTGCGCTTACCGGGCTGCGCGTGGGCTCTCCGCAAGTCTAGGCTGCCAGTCCGGGAGCCCCGCCTGCCAGAAAATAAAGGCGATCCAATCTGCGGTGAGACGATCGGTCTGGGTCTTGGTCGAGCCGATGCCGTGACCTGCTTCTTCGTCGATGCGCAGGAGCAGCGGCTTCTTCGACCCGCTTGCCTGCAGGGCGGCTGCGACTTTCGCCGGCTCCCAGGGCGAGACGCGCGGATCGTTCAACCCCGTCGTCACCATCACCGCCGGATATTGCACACCTTTTTTGATGTGCTGGATCGTGTCCATGGCGTACAGATTTGCAAATCCCGCCTTCGTCTTGACCGTCCCGAATTCGGGAATGTTGGGCGGACCGTTGGGCGAAAATTCCGAGCGCAGCGTGTTGCCCGCGGGCACGAGATCGAGCACGCCTGCGAAGAGATCGGGTCGCGTCGTCAGCGCGCGCCCCATGGTGATGCCACCGGCCGAACCACCGATGACAAAGAGCTTGCCCCTGGAGGTGATGCCCGTCCGCATCGCGTATTCGCCGCAGGCGATCAGGTCTTCCCAGGTATGGCGCTTGTTGGCGTCCTTGCCGCCGAGCCGCCAGGCTTCGCCAAGTTCGCCGCCGCCGCGCACGTGACAGACGCCATAGGTGATTCCTTCGCGCATCGCCGCTGCGCGCCGCGTCGAGAAATCTGCAAGCTCGGAAATGCCGTATGAGCCGTACGCCTCGATCAGCGTGATCTGCGGGCCCTTGGCATCCTTGCGCTGGATGAGCGACAGCGGCACCTTCACGCCGTCTTTCGCCGGCGCTTCGAGGTCGCGCACGACGTAGCCGGCAGAATCGATATCGCCGCGGGTGCCGATGTGAAGATCGGTAAACTGCTTCGTCTGCGGATCGTAAGCATACTCGGCCGGCGGCATAACCCAGCTGGAGAGCGAAAGGGTGACGCCCGGCGTACGCGGGTCGGTGAAGGCTTCGCCGATATGCCCCTCGAACGGCAGCTTCACCTCCTGGATTTCGCTCGAACCCGCAGGGACGCGCAGCAATTGCGAATAGGCGCCGTGGCGCGCGAGCACATAAAGCGCGTCGGATGCGGCATGGACGCCTTCAATGACGAGGTCAGGTTTTGCCGGCACCAGGACGCGCGCGGCGGAGAGCGGCTGCCCCGCTTTCACTGTCAGCACCTTAAACGTCGGCGCATTCTTGTGGCTGAGCAGGAAAATGTCGTCGCCGCGCTCATCGGCGGTTGTCACACCATCGTCGCGGGTGATGAACTTCGTCCAGGTGACGTGCGGATCCATCACCTTGTCGGTGGGCGCCAGCCACATCGCGAGTTCGTTCTGTACGCCATTGATCGAAAGCGCCGCCACCACCGGCGCACCGACCGTGGTTGCAATCACGGGAAATTCCGTTGGCGCGAGCGGCGGCCCGTGCCCGACCGTCGAACCGGTGACGGGAACGGGATCGGATTTCATGTCCCAGGCATCGGCCGTGGAATCCTTGTACTTCTCGGTGCCCGGATCGCTCGGCGAAAGCTTCTTCAGCCGATTGAAAAACAGAATTTTCGAATCGTCGCTCCAGCCGGTCGCGCCGAACTGGGCGCGATCGATGGGCCCGGCGACCGCGGCACCGGTGGCCGCATCATAGACGGTCAACGCGGCGTCTTCCGAGCCCCCTTGCGAAACGCCGACGGCAACCTTGGTGCCGTCATAGGACGCCAGGAAATAGTTGATGGCGAACGGTTTGCCGCCATGCGTAGCGCGCAGCGCCGCAACGTCGACGATCTTGCGTTCGCCCTTGTCGTCCTTGACCATGAGATCGAAATTGTCGGAGCCCGGTGCGCGCTCTTCATAAAAGGCGCGGCCGCCGTACCGTGCATAACCCTGCACCAGTCCGAAACTGGCGGTGAATTTCGCGACATCCTCCTTGAGCCTTGCGATCGGGTGGATGCTGTCGAGCACGCCGCGCGTGTAGCGCCCTTGCGCTTTCATCCAGTCGAGCGTCGATGGCTCGAGCTTTTCCATGTAGCGATAATTGTCGGTGACCTTCTTGCCCCAGAGCGTTTCCGTCACCGGCTCGACCGGCGGCGGCGCAGGCTTCGCCAGCGACCCGGAGGGACTTGCCTGCGAAGACGGAGCGCCTTGGGGCGCGGTTGCCGAGTCGCTTGCAGCCAAAACCGCCGAGCCGGAGAGCAGAAGTGCCGCGGCCAAAGCCGCCAATTTCGATCCGCCCATGGAAATTCCCTTCGAGTGGAAATGCCGCCGGGCTCTAGCACCGATCGGTACGCAAAACAAAACGGCGGGAGAAGTCTCCCGCCGTTTGTTCAGGCTCGTTACAGCGCAGGGTCAGAAGCGGACCCAGACGCCGTTTCGCCAGTAGCCGCGCCCGACATGCTCGCGCCAAACGAACTTCTCCGCCGGCGCCCACCGCCAGCCATCGGGATGGATGACAATTCCGGCCTCGGGGGGATAAGCCCAGGCCCGGTGGATATGCCAGCACTCGCCGGCGGCATTGCAAGCGACGGCAGCGGCGGCATCGGTGGCCGCGAACGCGAGGGCGCTCGCACCAAGGATAGCGGCGGCCGCCAGTTTGACGGTGGTCTTCATTTCTCTTCTCTCCACTGTTTCAGAATCCTGGAACGTCACGGCAACGTCTTGCTAAAGGCAGGGTTCCCCTGCCGGCTTGACGGCCATCGTACTAACAATTGATAGCCGGTATAGAGCCCTTCCGCCACCTTTTCCGGCGGCCAGGCTCAGGCCGGACTACTCATTGTAGATAAACGCGCCGGCGAGCGTTGCGACCACGATCTCGACCAATCCGACGACAACCAGAATGAGGGTAATCGACCCGTTAAAGAGGCCCACGACCGCGTTGCCCGCGTCCGGCAAGAGATAGCCGACCACCCAAATCAGGAGCGCAGCAACAACGGCCGTGCCGGGACCTTCGCCGAGGCGCGGTCGAATGGCCGCGTACGTCCAGACGGCCGCGATGCCGGTGATGAGGCCGATAATGTTGAAAGCGATGATCGCGTTGGTGGTGAACGGCGGCAGGTTGTGCGCCGCGTTGATCGCATTCCACCGGTCGGCGAGCACGACGCCGTTCAGCACGTACTCGACAATGTCAATGATGATTCCCGCAACGATGCCGCCCACGATGACGCGGCCTAGATTGATCCTGCCCATGGTTCTCCCCTTCGCTTCGATGTTTGAATCAGTACTGCACGCGCACGCCGATGCTGAAAAAGCGCCCGATGATACCAGCCTGCGCATAGGTCGGATTGTAGTTGATCCCCGCGTAATCGGCCGGATTGACCGGTGGACTGGCATCGAACAGATTCTTGATCGCGCCGAAAATCTCGATGTTCGAATCGATTTTGTACCGGCCGGTCAGGTCGAAATCCCAGAACGACGACATGCGGCAGTTGTTACCCAACGGATAAAGGCAGAACGGGAGCGTGGTGGTGTTTGGTCCAAAGATGTCCTCGCCGTATTCGTTGATGCCGCTCGTATAATAGAGAACGCCGGAAAGGGTGAGATCCTCATAGCTGAAGGTGTTTGACAGCGAACCGCGCCAGCGAGGCGTCCCGGCCCCCGAGGAAAGAATGTACGGGCTTTGCAGACCGACATAGCTTTGTGGTGCCTGGCCGGGAAAGGAAACCGTGTAATGGAGGATCTCGGTGACGTTCAGCTCGCTCGTCCAGTTGATCGGATAGGATATCGGGAGCGGGGCCGTCGCGGTTACGTCGAGATCGAGGCCGTCGGTCAGTAACGAATTCGCATTGACGTAAAGGGACTCGATAATGAGTGGCCGCGGCGGCGCTTTCGGATATTTTGTATCGGGATTGTCGAGCGTGACCATATATCCGGGCGGAATCGGCAATCCTGCGAAATAATCGTTGATCGCAACCGAGGGATCCTGCTGCGTGATCAGGTGATCCTTTCGGATGTTATAATAATCGAGGGAAACCACGAACGATGAGTCCGACAATGGCTTCACGACGCTGCCCAACGTGAAGCTGCGCGACGTCTCCGGCCGCACAGCGGGGTTGGCGGCAGCGAGGAGCGCCAGCGCATAGGGCTGTACATACCCGTCGCCGCCGTGGCAATTTACGCCGCCATGTTCGTCGACAAAGCTGCACGGCGGTGTGAAGGTGATAAACCCTTCCGAAGAACTCGAACCGTTCTCGGCAAAACTCGGGGCGCGAAAGCCTTCCGAATACGTGCCGCGCAGGCTGAACTCGTCGATCGGCGTCCATTTCGCGCCCGCCTTGGGCGAGAAATTGCCCCCGAAATCCGAATAATGGTCGTAGCGGCCGGAAATGTCGGCCTCGAGCGTCGGAAGTATCGGCGCAAGCGCCTCCCCGTACAGCGAGAAAACAGTATGATGACCGATGGTGTGCGCAACGCCGAGGCCCTGGTACTCGAGGTTCGGATTGAGATCGGGATCGAAGGTCGATTCATACCGCCCCTCGACTCCCGCGCCGACGGCAAGCGGTCCGCCCGGCAGGGCCCACAAATCGCGATTGACCCGTAACACCGCTTCGTCCAGATCGGTCGTGGATGTCTTGTTGGCGGGCGGTGAAAGCGCCTGGCGCGTAGCGGCGCTGTTCGCCGCCGGATCGATGAAATTGTACGTGCCGTTCACCACATCGGCGACCAGCTGGTTGTAGTTCAGAAGACCGGTCAGCGACGAACCGAGCCAGCTGTGCGCGCTGGTGACGGCGGCGTCGTAATCCCAATCCCACAAGGAACCTTGAAGGCCCGCGACAGCGCGCAGCACGTGATTGTTGTAGTAGCTATTGCTGGGAATATCGCCGAAGGCATAGTTGATCACTGCCGCTTCGCCAGACTTTGCGAACGGATCGTTGGGATTGAGCTGTCCGGTCGGCAGAAGCGGGGGCAAAGCAATATTGTTGGTGTTGTTCGGCGTCCCGGTCTGAATTTGCGCAGGCGCCCCGTCGGCGGCGACGTCGTTCTGGAAATAGCTCGCGTCGAGATAGCCGGTCGTCTTGGCGTTGGGATAGAAGGTTGCGCGCGCATAGACGCCGAAGCGGCTCTCGTAGGGCTGATCGTCGAAATAAAGGGCCTGATTTTGTTGGCAGTAGACGTTCCCCCCGTCGTTTTTCTGTACAGATTTTGGCCCGCACGGCCTTAAAGGCCGCGAAGGACCGGTGGCCAATCCGGTCAGCACGTCACCGGGTACCGTGAAATAACCAGGCGCTACCGAACCGTAGATCGAGCCGGTATCGGTGGCCGGGTCGCCCCAATCAAGGTCAAACCCGCCGATCGAGGAAAGATCTTGCGTGTTAAACGGAAAGCCACGCTGATCGGCACGGACGACCTGATCCACTTCATATTCGAAGTTGATGTAGGCGTTGTAGTGATCCGTCGAGGGATCGCCGGTGCCGAACGTCGCGGCGGCGCGCCCCATCGTACCGCCGCCGTGCTGTGAAGTGCCGACCTCCGCCTCGCCGGCTTCGCCCTGAAAACCCGGTTTCAGAATGATGTTCACGACTCCGCCGATCGCGTCGTCGCCGTAGATGGACGAGGCGCCGTCCTTGAACACGTCGACGCGATCCACGACGTCGAGCGGGATGGTGTTGAGATCGACGAATCCGCGCTGGCCGTCATCGGCAAGCGGATAATTGGCGGTGCGCAACCCATCGATCAGCACGAGGGTCGAATTCACCGTCAATCCGCGTAGTGCCACGCCGGACGAACCTGCCGCGAAACCGCCGGTGAACGCCGTCGGAATCGTGCCGCTGTTGTCGGCGGTCACCGACCGCACCACATCCGAAACCGTGGTGAGACTGGAATTCTCGATCTGCTCCTTCGAGATCACCGTGACCGGCGAGGGCGTTTCCTTGTGCAGGAGCGTGCCGGTGACAACGACCGTCTCGACCTGATTTTGATTCTGGTCCTGTGCAACGGCCGGACCTGCTGTCAAAACCGCGAGCACCGAAACGGCGGAGAGAACGACGGAGCGGACGGAAAACGAGGATAGGATTTTGTGCGCCGCATGCGCCATGGCGATGCATCCCCGCCCAAGCGGGAACCCCCTTCGACCGGACACGCATTCGAAATCGCCGTCACGCCCCCGTGACTGGCGAAGGCATAAATTCTGCCCAGCGTCCCGGTACGAATCGGAGCCTACGCCCGCTTTCCTGCAACACGCCAGTGAAAAGTTATGATGCGATCATCCGTGTCGGGCGCCGCCCGACAAATTGGCGACCGCTGGTTACGCTGCGCGGGTTGTCTTTCTCCGCGCGGGCTTCTTCGCCGACTGCGTGCTTGCAGATTTCGCATTCTCCTGAGCAAGGCGCTCGGCTTCGGCCTTTTCGGTAGCTTCCTTGGCCAGACGCAGCGCGCGCAGTTTGGCCGTCTTTGCGTCGATGGCAGCGCGTTCCTTCGCAATCTCTGCGCGGACCAACTCATCGCGGCGCTCGGTATGGGTGAAATGGCTCTGCGCCGTGCGGCGGGCGGCATCTCGTCTTTCAGTGGGATCGGACATGGCGAAAATCTTTCTCTTACGAATGCCCCGGACTCGGCGCCGGACGCCCGCTCTGAGCGCCCTGACGGGTCAAACTAGCACGAATATTTGCCCCATGCGGATAAAAGCGTGTGCAAGCGCAAAATAAAGCCACTGCGGGCAGCCCTTGCGCTTCCGGTAAGCCATTGATTTTCAATACTTTCGTGTTTATTCGCCCAGGATGCTTGCGGGCGCGGCAAAGCTTCGCGAATAGTCACCCTGAAAGCCTATAAATCGCAGGGCAGGAAGGTGCCGTGACGGCTCGAAACATTCATCCCGTCGTGATGTGTGGCGGCATCGGCACACGATTGTGGCCGGCTTCGCAGGTCGTGCGGCCGAAGCAATTTCTGCGGCTGACGGGCCTGCACACCATGTTTCAGCAGACGATGCTCCGCGTGGCTTCGCTCACGACCGCGCGGCCGCTCGTTATCGGCAACATCCAGCACGCCGACGCAATCGAGTCGCAGCTCGCCGACATCGGGCTTTCGGCAACGATTCTGCTGGAGCCGTGCGTGCGCGATTCTGCGCCGGCCGTCGCCGCCGCGGTTGTCGCGATCGCCCAGCAGGATCCCGACGGCATTGCGGTGGTTGTCGCCTCTGATCATTACATCCCTGACGAAGCGGCGTTCCGCGACGCTGTTTTTGCTGCCGCCGAAGCCGCACAATCCGGTATGATCGTAACGCTCGGCGTGCGCGCGACGCACGCCTCGACCGCGTATGGCTACATCAACCCCAAACGTGTCCCCGAAACTCTAGTGCTGCCGGTCGAAGCTTTCGTCGAAAAGCCCGGTCCTGCCCGAGCGGCCGCCTATGTCGAGGCGGGCTATCTATGGAACAGCGGCAATTTCATCTTTGCGATCGATACCATGCTGAACGAGTTCGACCGCCACGCGCCGCTTGTCGCGGACGCGGCGAAACGATCGGTGCGCGACGGCGAACGCGACGGTCAGACCCTGCGGCTCGCAGCCTGTTTCGAAACGGCACCAAAAATCTCGCTCGATTACGCGGTGATGGAGAAGACGGATCGCGCTGCGGTGCTGCCGGTCGACTTCTTCTGGTCGGATCTGGGCGCATGGGACGCGGTGCACGACGCCTGCACAAAAGATGCCGCAGGCAACGCCATCAGCGGTGAGGTCACACTCGTCAATTCCGAGCGCTGCTTCGTGCGCAACGAGACGAATGTGCCGGTCGCGGCCATCGGGGTTTCCGATCTCGCGGTAATCGCTGAACCCTCCGGCATTCTCGTCTGCGATCTCTCGGCCAGCCAGGCAGTGAAGAGTTTGGCGGAGAAACTGTCCACCGGCGCTCGAAAGCGGGCCGCGAAACCCGCCGCTGACGCACTGTCGGATTGGGCCTCGCGCTACGAACACTGGTTATTCACCTCCGCCCTGCCCTTTTGGTGGGCGCTCGGCGCCGATCACGAGCTGGGGGGCTTCCACGAATTGATCGGGCTCGACGGCACGCCCCGGCCGGCGCCGCGCCGCGCCCGCGTGCAGGCACGGCAAAGCTTTGTTTATGCGGAGGCTCGCAGGCTCGGCTGGCAGGGACCGGCCCGCGAAGCATCGCTGCATGGCATGCGTTTTTTTCGTGCGAACTACCTGCGCCAAGATGGTCTTTTCCGTACACTTATCGACCTGCACGGGCGCACCATCGACGACACGGCGATGCTGTACGATCAGGCGTTTGCGCTGCTCGCCCTCGCCGCACTCTCGCAGGTTCCGGGTGCCCCCGCAGGTGCTCCTCAGGAAGCCGTCGCGCTGTTCGACAGTATCCAGCGGACAATGCGCCACGCCCCGGGCGGCTTTCGGGAGAACGCGGCAAGTCCGTTCCAGTCCAATCCGCACCTGCATCTCTTCGAAGCGGCGCTTGCCTGGAGCGAAGCAGACGAAAGCAGCGTGTGGACGTCGCTCGCCGACGAGATCGCTGCGCTCGCGCTGTCGCGCTTCATTGATCCGGATGAAGGATTTTTGCGAGAACATTTCACTGAAAAATGGGAACCCGCACTTGGCGGGCGCGGCCGCCTTGTCGAACCCGGCCATCAGTTTGAATGGGCATGGCTCATCGCCCGCTGGGGAAGGATGCGCCGCGAACCGAAAGCGGAACGCGCCGCGCGGCGCCTGTACGAGGCCGGCGTACGCGGCGTCGACATTGTGCGCAATGTCGCGATCGATGCGCTGAACGAAGACATGACCGTGCGCTCGAGCCGCGCGCGATTGTGGCCACAGACCGAGCGGCTCAAGGCCGCGCTTTGTCTGCACGAGACGAGCGGCGACGATGATTATCTCGCGCATGCGCTCGCGTCGGCGGAATCGCTCTGGCGCTATCTGGACCTGCCGACGCGGGGCCTCTGGCGCGACACGCTCACGCCAACCAACCGCTTTGTCGAAGAACCGTCGCCGGCAAGCTCGCTCTATCACATCATCGGCGCCGTCGCGGCATTGAAGACGTTCCGCACGGCGCAAATACCGGGTGTTTCCGTCGCCGCGCAGTGATCATGATCTTGCGCAATTCTCGAACGTTGCGTCACGCCGCCCCCGCAGATAGGTTCCGCGCGCCGCCACAATAGAGACGCCTCATGTTCGCCATCCTGAAAGCGCGTCCCGAGCCAGGCTTGAGCGATGCCCAGGTGGAAGCACCGCCGTCGCCCGGGCCGGGCGAGGTCGAGATCGCGGTCAATATGGCGGGCGTCTGCGGTACCGACTTCCACATCTGGAAATGGGACGAGTGGTCGTCGCGGCGCGTGAAGCCGCCCCGCGTGATTGGCCACGAATTCGTCGGCCGCGTGGCAAATGCCGGGGAAGGCGTGCACCATCTTTCGCGCGGACAGCGCGTCAGCTGCGAATGCCATGTCACATGCGGCCATTGCAGACTCTGTCGCACCGGGCGCGCCCATCTCTGCCGCGAGACGTCCATCATCGGCGTCGACCGGCCGGGCGCGTTTGCCGAGCGGGTCGTGGTACCGGCGCAGAACGTCTGGCCGGTACACAACGACATTCCCGATCGCCACGCTGCGGTTTTCGATCCGTGCGGCAACGCCATGCATTCGGCAACCATCGTCCCCCTTGCCGGCCGCGATGTGCTCATCACAGGCGCGGGAACGATCGGCCTCTTCTCCATCGGCATCGCTCGAAGCCACGGCGCGCGTAAAGTCATGGTGACGGAGCCTTCCGAATACCGCGCCGAGATCGCGCGCGCGCTCGGCGCCGATCTCGTCGCCGATCCGCGGAAGCCGGAAACAAACGATCAGATACGAAAGATGACCGACGGCCAGGGCCCCGAAATCGTGCTCGAGATGAGCGGCAATGCCGGCGCGCTCCAAAACGCGCTCGAGATCGCAAGCAACGGCGCGCATATTGTGCTGCTCGGGATTCCGGGCTCGGACGTGACACTTGATCTTGCCGAAACGGTCATCATGAAAGGCGCGACGTTGCACGGCGTTACCGGCCGCCGGATGTTCGAGACCTGGTACGACGTTTCCGCTTTCATGCTGCGCAATCCGGAGGTGCTGGACCGCATCCTTACCCATCGCCTGGCGGCGCAAGATTACGCGCGGGGATTCGATCTCATCGCCAAAGGCAATTGCGGCAAGGTGCTTCTCGACTTCACAAAGGTGGCGGCATGACGAACGCTGTTCTCGAACGGCTCGAGCGCGATCTTCAGAAGGCGCGCGAGATCGGCAATTACAAGACGCTGCATGACCTTGAAACGGCCACCCAGGCGCATGTGAAGGTAAAAGACATCGGTGAAGTTCTGCTGATGTGCTCCAATGATTATCAGGGGTTTGCCGATCACCCCGAAGTGGTGGCCGCAGCCCGCGCCGCTCTGGACAAATTCGGCGTGGGACCTGCCTCGGTGCGATTCATCTGCGGCACGCTCACCATCCACGACGAACTCGAGAAGAAGATCGCAGCGTTTCTGCACACCGAATCCGCCATTACCTATTCATCCTGCTGGTCGGCGAACACGGGACTGTTTCCGGTCATCGCCGGACCGGGCGACGTGGTCATTTCGGACGAGCTCAATCACGCGAGCATTATCGATGGCTGCCGCGCCGTCGGAAAGGACGTGACCCGCGCCGTTTACCGCCATGCCGACATGAGCGACCTTTCGAACGTGCTCCACAAGCATGCCGACAAGCCAGGAAAGATCATCGTCACCGACGGCGTGTTCTCCATGGAAGGCGATCTCGCGCCGTTGTCCGATATCGTGCGGCTCGCGCGTACCCACAACGCCATTGTTGTGGTTGATGATTCGCATGGCGTGGGTGTTGTCGGTCCGACCGCCCGGGGCACCGTCGAACATTTCGGCTTGCTCGATTCGGTTGATGTACACACGGGCACACTCGGCAAGGCGCTAGGCGGCGGCGCCGGCGGCTATGTGGCGGGACCGCGCGTCGTGATTGATTCGCTCATCCAGCGCTCGCGTCCGCACCTCTTCTCGAACGCGGTGCCCCCATCCGTCGCCGCGGCAGCCCTCGAAGCAATTCGTATTCTCGAACGCGAGCCGGCGCGCGCTCAGAAGCTGCGCGACAAGGCCGAGCTGTTCCGTAAGAGCCTGAAGGCGAAGGACATTCTGCCGCTCGAAGGCGAAGGTGCGATCGTACCGGTGGTGGTGGGCGAATCCGCAAAATCCAAAGCCATCAGCCAGGACCTGCTCGCGGGCGGACTGCTCGCCACGAGCTTCTCCTTCCCGGTCGTGCCTGAAGGCGCGGCGCGCATCCGCTTCCAGGTTTCCCAGGCGCACAGCGAAGCCGATTTACACTGGGCGGCCGACCTGATCGCGAGCACTTTCCACAGGCACGGCGCACGGCCGATCGTACACGCGTAGCCACAGCCAATTTCCGAAAAACTGGCCATGTACGCCCCCGTAGGTTCCACGCGTAAACTGGGGTGGTCTGCTTCATGGAAAAAGATGCGTGCTACCGGCGAACTCCGCGTCAGGTTGCGGCGAAATCGCGGAAGTGCCGCTTGCCGGCCACGGCTTTTGCGTATTCGTCGCGGCTCAGGATATTTTCGTCCAGCTTCATGTCGGTGCGGCAGTAATTGCGGAAGAAGTCGGCGATGCGTTCCGGCGAAGGCAAGACGTCGTCGCGGATGTAGTTGATATCGATATTGATGCAGATCGCGCCGACGACGCCGAACTCTTTCCGCACGATGGGAATGGTCGTGCATTTGAAGCGGCGCGCACCGATGTCCAGTTCGTAATTGAGCTTGTCCTGACCGAGATTCACGCGGCGCATCAGATCCACGAGCAGATTGGTCGTGCCCATGCCCACGACGCGGCCGGTCACCTCGCCGCTCTCGATGGTGGTGATCGAGTGTGACGGGTTCGAGAGATCGTGTACAAGGATTTCCACGCCCATGTTGGGAAAGGTCCGGCCGATCAGCCGCGCGATGTTCCGATAGTTGTCCAGAAATTCGCGCGCGTCGTCGGCGACGCCTGCGCCGTGATATCTGGCGACCAGGCGCTCATAGGTGCGCAGATCGGCGCCGCCGAGGAGGTCCTTCACGTTGTTCTGTTCGCCGATGAAGATCAGCTGGCGTGCGGCGCGCGGATCGCTGTTGCGAAGGAAATGGTGCATGCCGAGGCGGAAATCCTTGAGGCTGAACTCGGCGAAGTTCTCGGGTGTCGCGCCGTACGGGTAGAAATCGTATTCGTGCAGCGAATGGCCATTCAGCCGCTGCCTCTCCCGGTAGCGCCCGACGACAAACCCGCCGCCCAGGAAGAGTGCCGACGCAACAAGATCCGTCGCCAGGGAGCCGAACCATTCCACCCCGAACATTGCCGCATTCCCTTGCGATTCCGCCGTTCTGCCATGACGCGCCGCCGCGCCGGGACTGTCAATGTGCGTGCACGGCGTGGACGAGGATCGTTACACCCCGTCAGCGCGACCAAACGATTTGGAAACCTCGCCCGATTAGGTTTCGGCCATGGGAACCGTCGCTGCCCCAGCCTTTTCGACTCTGTGGCAAACCTGCGCCGCACTGTTCCTGGCGTTTTGCTGCTGGTTTCTCACCACGCTCGTCGCCGGCGCCTATGTCACGGTGTTCGAGCCCTCGGGACTGACCCTATGGACGCTCGCGGTCGCGGGCTGGTGTGGTGTTTTTCTTGCTCACAAGGCCTGCGAATTTCTTTTCCCGCATTATGCGCGTCAGCCGCTCTTTTTCATGTTCCTTGTCGTCAGCGCGTTCAATCCGCTCCTCGGCTATTGGAACGAGAGCACGCCACTGGAGCAGATCGGCCGGCTCGCGCAGACGCTCGCAACGCTCGCCACGGCCTATCCGCTTTTCCTGCAGCAGGAGGATGCCTTGGCATCCGGTTCCGTACGCGACGCCTAGACCGCCGCGCAATTTCTTCAGGCTGCTATGGATTTTCGGCCCTTGAACGCCGATGAATCCGCGATTGAGCGCACCGTGCCCGGAACCGCGCCCTTCCGCCCGCCGCGCCCGCTCCGCTTCGTGCCGATGATTCCGATGCTGTTCGAGAAAAAATACGGCGGCGTGGAATAGAGCCTGCCCACGAAACGTCATCCGGGCACCGAACTGGCCAGGAGGAGCCCGTGATGTCGTTTTCGCGGTTTCGCAATTTCGCCGCCCCCGTCTCCGCCACCGCACTGTGCGCGCTGGTCGCGATCCCGGCGCGTGGCGAGCTCAGCATCTCGAGCGCGTACACAAAGAACTTGAGCTGCTCGAATGGCGTCTGTACTGCGACGGCAAGGAACGCCGTCCTCAACGTCGATGACTTGACGAACCAGCTGGGTTCGGGCGACGTGAAAGTGGCAACCGGCGGCGCAACCGACGATATTCGCGTAGAAACTTCGTTCGGCTGGTCTGGCGCGGGCCTCCTCACGCTCGATGCGGCACGTTCCGTGAGTGTCAATCAGACCGTGAAGGTTGGGGGATCCGGCAGCCTCGCCGTGATCATCAACGACGGCGGCAACGGTGGCTTGCTTTCTTTTGGCGCCAAAGGCCGCGTCGCCTTTGCCAATCTCGGCGGTGCGCTCACCGTCAACGGTCAGGCGTACACGCTGGTGGGCAAAATCAGCACCCTCGCCGCCGGGATTGCCAAGAACCCGGACGGGCATTTCGCGCTCGCAAGCAATTATGATGCGCAAGGCGATGGCACCTACAGCTCGCCGCCCATTTCCACCATCTTTACCGGCGCTTTCGAAGGATTGGGGAATACGATCGCGAACCTCTCCATCAACGACCCCAACGGCACGCAAGACGGCCTGTTTTTGGAGATCGGCAGTGGCGGACTGGTAGCCGACATTCGGCTCGCCAATGCGAACGTAACGAGCAACGCAATCTATGATGCCGTGCCGACGGGTACGCTTGTGGGGTTGAACAAAGGCACCATCCTTGGCGCCGTTACCTCGGGCAGCGTCAGTGGCAGCGCCCAAAATTATCCCTTCGTCGGAGGTCTGGCGGGCGAGAGCATGGGATCTATCGCGAATTCGCGTTCTGCCGCGAGCGTGACGGCAGGGGACAGCGGGAGTGCCGGCGGACTTGTGGGTGTTGTGGATAGCGGCACTGTGTACGCCTCGTCCGCCAGCGGAATCGTCAGCGCGGGCCAGGGCAGCAACGCAGGCGGGCTCGTTGGCATAAACGCGGGTCTAATTGAGCTGTGTTTTGCAACCGGCGCCGTCAACAACGCGGTCGAATCCAAGACCGGCGGACTGGTGGGCTTTGATACCGGACCGCTCAGCGACTCCTACGCGACGGGAAGTGCAAGCCAGGACGGGCAACTGGGCTACGTGGGGGGTGTTGTGGGGTTTTTCCAACCCTCCGGCACCGACACGCTTAGCAGGAACTATTCGACCGGCGCAGTGAGCGGGGGGAACGAAACAGGCGGCTTCGTCGGGTTCGACAACAGCTCGGGGAAAAATCTCGCGCAGAATGACTGGGACATGACGACGAGCGGGATCAGCAATCCTGCGGACGGTGCTGGTTTCCCGGCGAGCGATCCCGGCATCAAAGGGCTCACCTCGCAGAAGCTGCAAGCACGACTTCCCCGCGGGTTCCAACGATCCACCTGGGCTCTCGACAGTGCTATCAACCAGGGCTTCCCCTATTTGCGCGCGAATCCGCCGCAAAATTGAGCACGCGGGATCAGGTCACTCTCGCCACGACGCGCCGTACGAGCAGCAGCCTGTCACCGATTTCGGTGTGGCGTGTCGAAGCAGCGACAGAACGAGCATGAGCGTTCTATAAGCAAGGCGCGTCCTCGGGTTACCCAATATGGCTGGCGCGTGGATGCGTCTCACGCGGAGCAAGGAAAAACAGATGAGCAATGCCGGCGCCGTGAAATTTGACCTCACAGCACCCGACGAGAACCAGCTCAATCGCTTGACTGGCGGCCTCAGCAAGCAGGAACGCGAGGTGCTCCTCGAACACGGCACCGAAGCGGCGTTCTGCGGCACGTTTCTCGCAGAGAAGCGTGAAGGCGTGTACACCTGCCGCCTGTGCGGCTTGCCGCTGTTCAAGGCCGGCGCGAAATTTGAAAGCGGCACCGGCTGGCCGAGCTTCACTGCGCCGTTCGCTGAAAACCATCTGCGCCACATTCGCGACTCGAGCTACGGCATGATCCGTACCGAGATCGTCTGCGCGCGCTGCGGCGCGCATCAGGGTCATGTCTTTCCCGACGGCCCGCCGCCAACGGGCTTGCGGTATTGCATCAACTCCGTGTCGCTGGCTTTCACCCCCAAAGGTGAGCGCCTTCCCGACAGGCTCGCGCGCGGTGCGCCCGAAGGCGAAACGTGGAGTGGCTGATGCCGCCACACGCGCTCACGGAACAAGCACGAAACCGTGGCTCTGGTGGCTGCTGTCCATCCAGTTTCCGGTGATATCTCCATCCGCGTCGATGCCGTAGGCAAACGTACCAGCGGAGCCGACGGGATCGAATACGGTGATCGTGCCGTCGGCCGCGCGGTAGAAGCCATGCGCGACGTGGCTTGAGTCATAGTAGTAACCCGTGATCGTGCCATTGACGTTGATGCTCTCGGCATACGTGGCGATCGAACCGGTAGGATCGAAGCTCGTTATGGACCCGCCCGCGGTGCGCACGAAACCGTGCGCCTCCGTGCCGACATAGTATATCCCGGCGACATCGCCGCCCCCATCAATCGCATAGGCATAGGTGTTCGCCGAACCGGACGGATCAAAGGAATCGATCGAGCCCTCTTTGCTGCGCAAAAAACCGTGCGCGGCGCGAGGGCTATTGATATCTGTATAGCTGCCGACAATCGTACCGCTGTCATTAATTGCGAACGGCCAGGTGCCCGTTGCGCCTGACACATCGAAGGATGTCATCCTTCCGCCAGACGCGCGGACGAAACCGTGCGAGGTGCCGCTCGAATCCGTGTAATAGCCGGCGATGACGCGACCGATGTTGATGTCGGACGTCGCGGTGCTTGTCGATCCACGCTCGCTGAACGTCGTGATGCTGCCGTCGGTGGCGCGCACGAAACCGTGCAGTACTCCCTTTGCATCGGCAAAACGCCCCGCGATAACCGCGTTGTCGTTGATTGCGTTGGCAACAGTAGCTGTGGCGCCCGCAACGCTGAACCGTGCAATTGCGCCGCCAGATCGCCGCAGGAAACCGTGAGAAACATGTTTGCTGTCGTAATAGGTGCCGGCCACGACGTCGGACGACTCTATTGCGTAGGGATAAGTGCCAAGCGAACCCGCTGGGTCGAAGCTCGTGATGGTCTGGCCAATCGCCGATCCCGCCGGAAGAATCGGACAGCAGGAAACCCAGAGCGTCAATGCGAAAGGATTCCGGAACCGCATGGATGCTCCCCGCTGGAAACGAAGTGCGCGCACTGCCACACAACGGTAATCCATTGCGCAGAATTGGTCGATTTGCTTTTTTTCGCGCCGGCGCGTGCCCGCACCGCGCGAAAGGACTATGGTCACAACGGCGGCGGTGCGAGCCACAACGGGTCGCGGCGGGAGAAGGCGAATTCAGAAAGGTGGCGTCGTGTCTTATTTCAAGACCAGTGACGGGACGGAGATCTACTACAAGGACTGGGGAACAGGACAACCGGTCGTGTTCAGCCATGGCTGGCCGCTCAGTTCCGATGCATTTGAAGATCAGATGTTTTTCCTGACGCAGAACGGTTATCGCTGCGTCGCCCATGACCGGCGGGGTCACGGACGTTCGTCGCAGCCCTGGGCCGGCAATGACCTTGACACCTATGCCGACGATCTCGCCGAACTCGTCAAGCGGCTCGATCTCGAAAACGCGATTCATGTTGGCCATTCGACGGGCGGCGGCGAAGTGGCCCGATATATCGGCCGCCACGGCACCCGCCGCGTGGCCAAGGCTGTTCTCATCGGTGCAATCACGCCGGTGATGGTCAAGTCGGATTCCAATCCGGGTGGCACGCCGATCGAGGCGTTCGACCAAATTCGCGCCGCGGTGCAAAGCGACCGCTCTCAGTTCTGGAAAGATCTCAGCATGGCGTTCTACGGCTACAACAGGCTGGGCGCGAAGACCTCGGAAGGCGTGCGCGAATCTTTCTGGATGCAGGGCATGATGGCGGGGCTGCCGGCCAGCTACTTTTGCGTAAGGGCGTTTTCCGAGACCGATCTGACCGAGGACCTGAAGCGCTTCGACGTGCCGACGCTCTTCCTCCACGGCGACGACGATCAGATCGTACCGTTTGCCGACTCAGCACCGCTCGCCGCCAAACTCGTCAAGAATGCGACGCTGAAAGTCTACGAGGGCGCGCCGCATGGTCTCTGCACAACGCTGAAAGACAGGGTCAACGCCGACCTGCTGGAGTTTTTCCGGTCGTAGAGATTGGATCGGGCGGCGGCGTTTTCCTTGCGCCGCCGCCCGCACATGCGCCGCGTCAGAGATGCCTGTCGCGAAATCGGCGCACCTTGGCGCGATTGCCGCAGCCGCTCATCGCGCACCATCGCCGCGAACGGTTCTTGGTAAGATCGAGAAAAAACCAGCCGCAGGTTTCGCTTGCACATTCCCGCAGTCGCTCCCGCGACTCGGAGGCGAGCAGCTCACCGGCATCGTGCACCACAGGCCAGAGCGGCGCGTCGAGCATTTCGGGCGGCTCCCAGGTCCACGCATAGCACTCGGCTCCACGAGCGATGCGCGCATGCGACATCGCCTGACCAAGCCTCTGGTTGACGAAATCCAGCGTCGGTTTGGGAGGCGGCCGCCGTTTCACCTCACCGCAGAACATGGTGTGCAACGCCTCGCGCAAAGCTTTTGCGTCACCCAGTACGTTCACGCTCATTTCGGGTCGTCGACGGGCGATCAGACGAAGCCTGTTTCCCTGATCGCCCGTCACCGCGCCGCCGAGCACCGCCCAATCGATCAAATCGGCGTAGCTCTCGAGCTTGTCGTTGTGAAGACCCGTGCGGAGGCCGCCGACGGTGTTGACGAAATCCAGCGAAAGCGCGCCGGCGACGAAGTCCTGCGGATCGATCATAGCCGTTATGTAACCGTCAAAAGCAGGGTTGACAAGTTAGATGGGAACCGTCATGTGAAACCTCCTAATCCCGCGTTAGATGGTTTCATCTGTCCGGAGCCCGTCATGACCGTTTACCCGTTCCACATCGAAATTCCCGATGGTGCCCTCGCTGACCTGAAGGAGCGCCTTTCCCGCACGCGCTGGCCGGATGCGATGGAAGGCGGCGGCTGGCGCTACGGGACTGACCTCGAATTTCTGAAAGCGCTGACGTCCTGGTGGCGCGACCGTTTCGATTGGCGCGCGGCGGAAGCGCGGCTCAACGCGTTCCCGCAATTCGTCGCGGAGATCGACGGGATAGACGTCCATTTCCTGCACGCAAAGGGCAAGGGTCCCGATCCCCTGCCCCTCATCATCACCCACGGATGGCCGTCGAGCGTCGCCGAATTCACAAAGCTCATTCCGTTATTGACGGACCCTGAAAGTCACGGCGGACGCGCCGAAGATGCTTTCGACGTCGTTGCGCCGTCACTGCCGGGCTTCGGTTTCTCGCAGCGTCCCTGTCACTCCGGCATGTCCAGCCGGGCCGTTACCGGATTATGGACAAAATTGATGAAGCGCACGCTCGGATATCAGCGCTTCTTTGCCCATGGCGGCGATATCGGCGGCGGCATAACGAACAGGCTGGGCCGCTGGAAAGACGCGGCGGCGATCCACACCATGGTTGCGGCGCCCGTCGCAGACACGAAGGCGCCGCCCCCAAGTGACGCCGAGAAAGCCTGGCTCGCGCGTGTCGAATTATGGGAAAAGGACGAGGGCGCTTATGGCCATCAGCAGCGCACACGGCCGCAGACGCTCGCATTCGGCTTGAACGACTCGCCCGTGGGACTGGCAGCCTGGATCGTCGAGAAATGGCAAAGCTGGAGCGATTGCGGCGGCGACATTCTTTCCCGCTTCACCACGGACGAACTGCTCACCAACATCGGCATCTATTGGTTCACGGAAACGATCGGCTCGTCGATGCGCATGTATTATGAAAGCGCGCACGACCCCCGCCCCGAGAGCACGGCCAAAATCGATGTGCCCGCGCGAATCTTCCTGACGCGCGAGGACGTGGACCTCTGTCCGCCGGAATATGTGGCGCGCAGCTACACGGACTTTTCGTACGGCATTGCCGAACGCGGCGGCCATTTCCTCGCCGCGGAAGAGCCGGATATTCTCGCTGGCGACATCCGCACCTGGTTCCGGCGCTTTCGCTGACCTAATCGCACGCCGCAAGGCGCTGTTCGTAATAGCGCCGCTCGATCGGGCTGCGCGCCAGCGCAAGCGCCGTGCAAAAATGCTGCTTCGCAGCGGACAGCGAACCACGGCTCAATTCGAGTTCGCCTTGAGCGGCAAAAAAGAAGGGGTATTCGGCAAGGCGTTTCCAGTCGGCGATGGCGGCGATCTCCTCCAGCCCCCTCTCCGCGCTTTCGCTCTGCGCGACGGCAATGGCGCGATTGAGCGCGATGATCGGAGACGGGTTTTGCGCCATCAAGAGATCGTACAGCCCGACAATGGAGTGCCAGTCGGTCTCCTTGATGCTTGCAGCATTGGCGTGAATCGCGGCGATTGCAGCTTCGATATGATATTCGCTGATCTCTGAGCCGGTGGCGGACAACTCCAGAAATTTCACGCCCTTCGCGATCAGTTGCCGGTCCCACAGCGACCGGTCCTGATCACCGAGCGACAGGAGATTTCCTGCGCTGTCGGAGCGCCCCGCCAGACGTGCGGAATTGAGGCACATCAGCGCCATAAGCCCATGGCTGGCCGGTGTCGCGGCGGCCCGGTACTCCAGCAGGATCGACACCAGTCGCATTGCTTCGTGACAAAGTTCTGCGCGGATCGCGGACTGCGGCGACGCTCCATGATAACCCTCGTTGAACAGGAGATAGAGGGCGCGCAAAACGGCAGGCAGCCGCGCGGAGAAATCCGCTGGCACCTCGATGTCGAACAACCTCTTCGATCCGGCGAGAATCTTCTTGGCCCGTGTAATTCGTTTCGCGGTTGCCGCGTGGCTGCTGACGAAGGCGTTTGCCACTTCGTCAACACTGAAGCCGCAAAGAATATTGAGGATCAGCGCGACACGTGCCTGCTCGCCGAGTTGCGGATGACAGCAGGAGAACATCATCCGCAGCAAGTCATCCCTTATGGCACCCGGCGCAAAGAACTCTTCCACGACGGGCGCCAGCGTCCACTCGCTTTCGAGCAGCTGGCCGAGTTCGGGCGCGAATGTGCGAACCGTGCGTTGCCGCCGCAAAACGTCCAGCGCGCGATTCTTGGCGGTCGCCATCAGCCATGCCGACGGATTATCCGGCACGCCGCGGAATTTCCACACTTCCAATGCGCGGCAGAAGGCATCCTGAACAACGTCTTCCACCAGCGCCAGATTGTGTACGCCGAAAATGCGTGTGAGCGTGGCGACCATCCGTCCTGCATCGCGCCGGAAAAGATGGTCGTCCACGTCCAATTCACATATCGATTTTTTGGAGCGGGCGGACTTCGACGGAGCCTTCCCTCTCGAGGATCGGACAACCTTTCGAAAGTTGGACCGCCTGTTCCAGGTCCTTTGCCGTGATCAGCGTAAAACCGCCGACCACATCCTTGGCTTCTGCGAACGGCCCATCATGCACCGCCTTGCCGGCCCCTTTGACCACTCTGCCGGCCCGTTCGAGTGGATGGCCGATGTCCTTGAGATGGCCTTTCTCGCGAAGGTCTTTGAACCAGGCCACCCATTTCTGCATGACCTTCTGCATTTGCTCGGGCGAGCCGGAGGGACCGGGCCCGCGATATAGGAACGCAAATTCGCTCATGGCTTGAACCTCACACCCGTTTGCATGCCCTGGACGATTGAGGCGGCGTCTGGCGGACAAAACACTTTCTTATCCACCCCGTATGCGAACCTCCTCCGCCGGCGAAATCCCCCCAAATCGCGGCTCGGTGCAGGTGTAATGCAGCACATGATCGGGCCGGGTCAGCAGATAGCGCTCGTCCTCCGGGTAGTAGCGCGCCCGGCCGATATCCCCGCCGGCGAAAGCCTCGATCGCCTCAACGTCGGTCCACCAGCTTAACGTGACGACCTCCGCTCGTTCATGGTCCAAATCACGGGTGGCAACAACGGCGCCAAGGTTGCCCGGCGTGGCCAGGTAAGACCCGAGGCCAGTGGCTCGCACATAAGCAACGTACTCGTCTTTTTGTGCGCGCCGGATTTCCGCCCGCCATTCACGAAGCACCGCCATGACCTGTCTCCTTTTCTTGCCGCGCGAGCGACTGCCTGCCGCCCGATTTTGTTCGTCACGCCCAACAAAATTGTCGGCGCCGACAAAGTCAAACGTCCTTCGAGCGCAAAGCTTGACGGAATTCGACGATGTTGTTGCTCTACGCTTGGGCGGCGCCCTATTTCGTGCAGGTCGCGATTGATCGCCTTTCGGCTATCCTGAATCACCCGCCGATCCTCGGTGTTCTGCGACGAGTGGCCTTGCAGATCTGCGGCTGCGGCTGAGCGTCGGGCAGTACACTTCGTCGAACCTCGCCACCACAAGGAGAATGACCATGCCGGAACTTGAAATCATCGGCGCACCGCAATCCACCTTCGTCCGCACGACGCGCATGGCGCTTGAGGAGAAGGGCGTCCCCTATAAGCTGAACCAGTCGCGGCCACATACGCGCGAAATAGATGCCATTCACCCCTTTGGCCGAATTCCGGCCATGCGGCATGGCGACTTCACGCTTTGCGAATCCCGCGCGATCATCGCCTATGTGGATCGCGTGTTCGACGGACCGAAGCTCATTCCGGAGGAACCAAAGCGTGCCGCCACGATCGAGCAGTGGTCGTCGCTGGTGGCGAACGCCGTCTTTCCGGCGGTGTTTCCCTATTTCCGCGAGAATTTTTTCCCGCCGGGCGGGAAGCCCGACCGTGCTGCTATCGAAGCGCAATTGCCGCATGTGCGTCACGCCATCGAAACGCTCGGAAAACGCGCCAGGGATGGCTTCATCGCCGGCGAAGCGTTCACACTTGCCGACATGTACGCGCTGCCCATCCTCGTCTATCTTGACCGTTTGCCGGAGAGCCGCGATTTTATCGGCGAAACGCAGACGCTAAACGCTTATCTCGCGAGGCACGAAGAACGGCCGAGCTTCAAGAACACGACCCCGCCGCCCCTCCTGAACTAGGCGGAATCCGAACAGATGTGAGCGCCCTTTCCGATTGTCATCATGCGCGAATGCGCATGATCCATGCTTCGACAGGCTCAGCATGAGGGGATTTCCTCACCCTGAGCTTGTCGAAGGGTGGATGCTGCGCATTCACACGAGCCATGACAGCCAATAGGTGATTCGATTTGAACGAATTCCGCTCTAAGGCGACCGCTCGACTTCGGGCGGCGAGACCTACCGCGACATTCCCAATTTATGGTCTTTCAAAATCTGAACGACTTTGTCGATCGGCAGCGCTTCGACCGTGTGACCATTTCCGCTCATCGTCGTGGCGCGAAGCATGGAGTTGTAGATCGCTTCCTCGGTGGCTTCGATCACCGCCTCGAACAGTGGCGACATGGCGTCGTTGCTCAGAAGTTCGACGGCCTGCGTCAGCGATTTTTGATCGCTCCGAATCCGCAATTGGGGTGCGCTCGAAAATGCGATGGCATAGTCCCCGCTCCCGTTCGACGCCGAGCTGCCGGTACGCGCCATTCCGAGCCAGGCGCGCGCGGAAAGGCGCTTGAGATTTCGCGCATCGACCGGCGCATCGGTGGCAATGATCATCATGCACGAGCCGTCGGCCTTTTCCTTTGCGGATGCGTCCTGCTTCAGGTCGTCACGCAGATAGTATTGGCCAAGTTCCTGTCCGATGGGGGCGCCGGCAATCGTAAGCACGCCGCCGAAATTCGTCTGAACCAAAACACCCACGGTGTAGCCGCCGAGCTTTGCGGGTATCCGGCGCGACGCGGTTCCGATCCCGCCCTTCCACCCGAACGCCACTGTCCCGGTGCCCGCGCCAACATCGCCCTCCGCCACCGCGCCACCATGCGCGTTCCTGATCGCGGCGATCACGTCATCGGCCGTGATATGCCGGCCACGAATATCGTTCAGATAACCGTCGTTGGTTTCGCCAACCACCGGGTTGACCGACAGAACGTCTTCATTGCCGGGCCGGTCGAGAACGTAGGCCACGAGCGCCGCGGCCACCTGCGGAACGCTCGTTGTGCTTGTGAGGAGGATCGGCGTCTCGATGTTGCCCATTTCGTCGATCTGGGTGACACCAGTCAGCTTCCCATAACCGTTGCCGACGTAAACCGCGGCCGGCACTTTCTCGCGAAACAGGTTTCCCGCATGCGGCAGAACGGCAGTGACGCCGGTCCGGACCTTGTCGCCGCGAATGATGGTTGTGTGGCCAACCATTACGCCGGCAACGTCGGTGATCGCATCAAGCGGGCCGGCCGGCAGAACGCCGACGCGAATCCCAAGCTCGGTCGCGCGGGGTCTCATGGAAGAATTTTCGGCGAAGGCAGCATCGCCAAAAAGCACGAAGGTGGAAAGAGCGAGGATGAAAAGGCGCATCGCTCCAAGAATACCACACCATCGCCGGAGTTGGTTCAGACGCCAAGCTTCTTGAACGCTGTCGGGCATCAGCCCTATCGTGACGAACAGTTTGTTCGTCCGCTTCGCCCGGTCAAGGCGAGACTTGAATGGTCGAGCCACCGACCAGCCAAATCAGGAGGGGAAAATGAATTCCACCACGCTGGCATCATGGGCGCCGCGCGTCCTTTCGGTCCTGCGCATCGTGACCGCGCTCCTGTTTCTGGAGCACGGCTTGATGAAGCTGATCGGCTTTCCGGCGCCCATTCCGGGTGTGCCCCATCCGTTGCCGCTTCTCCTTCAGCTAGCCATGTGGTTGGAAACGATCGGCCCGCCGCTGCTCCTTATCGGACTGTTCACGCGTCCCGTCGCGTTCCTGCTCTCCGGCGAAATGGCGGTTGCCTATTTTATGGCACATGCACCGCGCGGCCCTTACCCCGCGCTCAACATGGGTGAGCCGGCGGCCCTCTACTGTTTCATTTTCCTGTTCCTGTTCTTCGCAGGACCCGGCCCCTGGAGCGTCGATGCACAGCTGAACAAGACCGCAGCCGATTCATTTGCTGCGCGAAAGGCAGCCGCGCCGTAGCACGAGCATCATGCGTTGGAATAAGCACTGGGAGGCGCGGTTCGGCGGGCTCTCTCTCGGCCTCACGCGCCGAAGGCGCGCATGAAGGTCGTGACGCCGTGGGCGACGTTGGTGCGAATTTCCTCCGGTGTTGGCGGGCCCATGACGTTCCATAGCCGGCGGCGGTGAATACCGGTCAGGCAAAGATCAAGGAATTGTTCGGCGGCGACGGTCACGTCGGCGTCGCTGCGCAATTGTCCGGCGTCCTTTGCGTGGGCCAGGAATTCCGCCATGCGCTGGTGATTCTGTCGTACGCCCGAACTGTAGATGGCCCGTCCAATTTCGGGAAAGCGCGCGCATTCCGCAGTCGCGAGTCTGAAAGTTGCGATGGAGTCGTTGCTCAGTAACAATTCAACGAAGTGCTCGCCGAAATTCGTGAGCGTCGCGCGCAGATCCCCGCCGCCCTCGATCTCCGCCGTGTTCAACAGGCTCTTGATCTTCTCGCATTTCCTCTCGACGACCGCGATGAACAGCTCCTCCTTCGATTTGAAGTAGCTGTAGAGGGTGCCTTTGGATCCGCCGAGGCGCGCCGCGATCGAGGACATCGAAGTCCCGGCATAGCCGTCGGCGGCGAAAGCCTCGCGGCCAATCGCGATAATCGCGTCCCGACGCTCATCTCTGGCACCCTTGGGGGCGGCAGTCTCGATCAGCTCTGTCTCTGCCATGGCACTTTCCTCATAGCGGCTTATCATATTTTGCATGACCGTACGGTACGGTTGGTCTTGACGTCCATGTAGGGGCGGTTTATCTCCCTCGCAAGACATGACCGTACGGTACGGTTATGACCAACTCACCGGGAAAATACAATGGGCAAGCCGGCTTCCTCCCCCTTCGTCGGCTCCCACCCCGCGACCGGCCGGGGCGGCAGGGAACTGCCCCCTTCCCGCTTCCGCCCCGGCTGGACACCCATCCGATACCGAACGGCGGCTTGGCGCCGACTGTCCTCCGCAACCCTCAGACCGAGCCAGCAATGAGCGATGTAGCCATCGACGACCCGAAGTTTAGCGCTTTCGTCCAGGGCAAGAGCAAACCCGTCGTCGATCCCGCAGTGCGACGCAAGGCGCTGCGCAGGCGCCTCTTTATGGCCTTTGGGGCGGTGCTCTTTCTCGCAGGCGGCGGCGCCGGCACGCGGTGGTGGATCACGAGCCAGCGTTACGTCTCGACCGACGACGCCTACGTCGCCGCGGATAGCGCCGACGTGACGCCCCAGGTCAGCGGCACGATCGGTGCCGTGCCGGTCACCGACACGATGCGGATCAAGCGCGGCCAGGTGCTTGTACGTCTCGATCCTTCGGACGCACAGCTTGCGCTCGAGCAGGCCGCGGCCAATTACGGTCAGGCCGTGCGGCAGGTCCGCCAGAATTTCGCCAATGCCGATGAAGCCGCGGCACAGATCGCCGGCAAGAGCTCGGACGTCGAACGCGCCTCGCTCGACTACCAGCGCCGCGTTGCGCTCATGCAGCAGGGCGCCATCGCAGCCCAGGATCTGAGCAATGCCAAGAACACGCTCGAGACGGCGCGTTCGGCGCTTGTGGCGGCGCGCGAAACGCTTGCTGCACAACAGGCGCTCGTTCGCGGCACCGATGTCGAACACAATCCGCAAGTACTCCAGGCGAAAGCGGCGGTCGACACGGCGCGCCTCAATCTCTCGCGCACCGTGATCCGTGCGCCGTTCGACGGCGTGGTCGCGCAGAAAACCGCACAGATCGGAGAACGCGTCGATGTGGGCCAGGTGCTGATGACGGTCGTACCCGTCAACCAGGCCTATGTGAATGCGAATTTCAAGGAAGGCCAGCTGACGCGCGTCCGCAAAGGCCAGACCGTGACGCTCACGTCCGATCTGTACGGGTCAGGCGTCCCCTTCCGCGGCCGCGTCGAGGGTCTGAGCGGCGGTACGGGTTCCGCCTTCGCAGTAATTCCGGCGCAGAACGCCACCGGCAACTGGATCAAGGTGGTGCAGCGCCTGCCTGTGCGCGTTGCGCTCGACTCACGCGAACTCGAGCAGCATCCGCTTCGTGTCGGCCTGTCGATGAAGGCGACGATCGACGTGGCGCAATGAGCGACGGTGCCGAAACCAACGCTGCGGCGGGCCAGTCGCAGTATCTTCAGGGTGGCGCACTCTTTGGCGTGATTGTGCTGCTTGCGCTCGCCAATTTCATGGCAGTGCTCGACCTCACCATTGTCAATGTCGCCGTGCCGCACATCGCGGGAGCGCTTGCGGTCTCGCCCAACCAAGGCACCTGGGTGATCACGTCCTATGCGGTCGCGGAAGCGATCACCGTTCCGCTGACAGGGTGGCTCGCCGCGCGTTTCGGCGCCGTGCGGGTGTTCGTCACCGCCGCCGCGTTCTTCGGCCTGTTTTCGATGCTGTGCGGCTTCGCGCCGTCGCTCTCGATGCTGGTGGTGTTTCGCGTCCTGCAGGGGCTCTCTGGTGGACCGCTGATGCCGATGTCGCAGACATTGCTTATGCGCATTACACCGCCGAAGCGTGTACAAATGGCGCTCGGGCTGCAGACGATGACCACAATTATCGCCCCGATCCTCGGTCCGGTGCTCGGCGGAATTATTACCGACTCGGTGGGCTGGCCGTGGGCTTTCTACATCAACGTTCCGATCTCGATCTTCGTGGCGCTGGCCGTATGGCGTCAGCTCCGGTCGCGTGAGACGGACACGGTGAGACAGCGGATCGACTATACCGGGCTTGGCCTCCTCGTCCTCTGGGTCGGGGCGTTCCAGATCATGCTGGACAACGGGCAGGATGATGACTGGTTTTCATCTCCCTTCATTCTCACGCTCGCCATCGTCGCCGCAATCGGATTGGTCGCCTTCCTCATTTGGGAGCTGACGGACGAACATCCGATCGTTGATCTCTCCGTCTTCCGCAATCGCACCTTCAGCGTCATGGCGGTCGCCATGGCATTCGCTTTCGGCTCCTTCATGTCGACGATCGTGCTCATTCCGCTGTGGCTCCAGACCAACATGAACTACACGGCCACCTGGGCCGGTTATGTCATGGGATTCCAGGGCGTTCTTGGCGTCGCGATGGCGCCCGTTGCGGCACTCCTCGTCAGCCGCACCGATCCGCGGCTCTTGATGTCGGCAGGTCTCGCGTTTCTCGCGGCTATTACGCTTTGGCGAACGACCTTCGACCAGGACATAACCTATTGGCAGCTTGCATTGCCGCAACTGCTCACCGGCCTGGGAATCCCGCTGTTTTTCATTCCGTTGCTGGGTCTCTCCATTGCCGCAGTGCCGCCGGCCCAAACCGCGTCCGCGGCGGGGCTCGTCAATTTCATCCGCACCATGTCGGGAGCTTTTGGAACAGCCCTCGTCACGACCGCATGGGATCGTTCGACGACGAGCGCCCGTGTCGATCTCGTCGGCAATCTGCATCAGCCGCAGAATTTGCTGACCACGATGCAATCGCACGGGCAATCTGCCGCACAGGCGCTGAATTCATTCGACGCGCTTGTACAAAGCCAGGCGGTGATGCTCGCAACCAACCGGATGTTTCTGGTGCTCGCGGCGATCATCGCGACTGTCGCAGCGGGCGTCTGGCTGTCACCGAGACCGAAAGCCGCTGTCGCGATGGGGACCGGGGGCCACTAGCCGACAAGTTTCCAAACCGGGCCGCTGAGCCCCATCAGCCAGGAGGATTTCGTCCATGAGCGTCCAGAGCATTCTTTACGGGAAAGGCGGAGCCGTGATCACGGTGGATAAGGACGCGAGCATCGCGCGTGCCGCAGAACTGATGGGCGAACATCGCATAGCGGCGCTTCCCGTCACCGATGGCGGCCAGGTCGTCGGCCTGTTTTCCGGCCGCGAGATCGTGAGCGGCTTTTCGCGGCACGGCTCTCGCCTCGCCAATATGCGCGTCTCGGACCTGATGCAGCGAAATTTTCTGCGCATCACGCCTCAGGAATCGCTGAAGCGCGTGATGGCACTGATGATTCGCCATCGCGCATCGCACATTCCCGTGTTCTCGGGCGACCACCTCGTCGGCATCGTCAGCGGAGGCGACGTGGTGAAGCATCGGCTTGAAGATCTCGAACTCGAATCCAACGTTCTTCGCGACGCCTACATCGCCGCGCATTGAGGAGGGCTCCGCCATGCCTGCAATTGTCTGGTTTCTTCCCAAAGTCGCCGCAGCGTCATTTGCCATGGCCGGATTGGTGTTCTTCGCCGATCCCGCACCGTTGTCAAAGCTCCTCGCGGAATGGGGCTATGGCCGCAACTTCAGCCGCGTGTTCGGTACCTTTGCGCTCGGCGCAGCGGTGTTTCTGTCGATCCCGCAGCTGCGGCTGTGGGGAGTGGCGCTTGCCGGGTTCATTCTCTTCGGCACAACCGTGGCGCTGCTCGAAAGGCGCAAATATCTGTACGCCTTGCCCGGCATTGTCCTGCTCGGCACGCTTCCCTTTACGCTTGCGACCAGCTGAGGGAGAGGCTCATGGCGATGACAGAAGCTATCGGGGCCCGGCGTAACACTGACTCCTTTACGGCCGACATGGCGAAGCTCATTCCTGCGCTGCGAAGCATGGCGAGACTGCTCTATCGAAACGAAGAGTCCGCGGCGGATCTCGCGCAGGAGACGCTCGCCAAGGCATGGGCCGCGCGCGGATCATTCGCGCCCGGCACAAACCTGAAGGCGTGGCTTTTCACGATCATGCGCAACCAGTTCCGTTCGGAAGCCCGACGCAACTGGCGCCAGGTGCCGTGGGACGAGCAGGCAGCGGAGCGGATTCCCGGACCGCGCGGCGAACAGATCTGGTCGATCGAACTCAAAGACGCGGCGCGGGCGGTAAAATCGCTGTCGAAGCGGCAGCGGGAGGCGCTCATCCTTGCGGGAGTCGGCGGCTTGTCGAGCGAAGAAGCCGCGGCGGCGATTCGTTGCCGCCCGACGGCGGTAAAAAGCAGAGTTTCCCGCGCGCGCCAGGCGGTGCGGTTGATGCTCGATGGGGCAGCGCCATTGAAGCGCGAGCGCGACAAGGGCGACCCGATGACGGAACTTGTCGGCGAACTTGAACGGATCAGGGTAACACCGCTATTGAACGCGAACGGAGCCTGAAGGCACCACCGTGCGACACGTCGCTTTCCTTCTCGAGCAATACGGCCTCGTGGTCGTGTTCCTGAACGTGCTGCTCAGTCAGGGTGGCGCCCCCATTCCCGTGTGGCCCGTGCTCCTGGCCGCCGGCGCACTCAGCGTTGGCGCGGGTGCGCCCTGGCCTGAAGTGCTGGCTGCGTCGGCGGCAGCTGCGGTTCTCGCCGACATGGCCTGGTACGTGGCAGGGGCGCATTACGGCCGGCGCGTGCTCGCGCTCTTGTGCAAACTGTCCCTCTCACCCGATTCCTGTGTGCGCCAGACGGAGACCGTCTTCGGCCGCTACGGACCGCGTGCCCTGCTGTTCGCGAAATTCGTGCCGGGATTGGGCTACATCACGGTGGCGCTGTCGGGCGTAACCGGCGTGTTTCTCCCGACGTTTCTCGCGCTCGATGCGATCGGAGCGGCCGTTTATTTCTCAATTCCCATCCTGCTCGGCCGCATCTTTCACAATGCGGTCGACGCGCTGCTTGCGACCCTCATCCAGCTCGGGAAATACGGCGTGCTTGTCATTGCTGCCGCGCTTGTCGTCTGGCTGCTTGTCCGCTGGATCGAGCGGCAGGCCTTCATCCGACAGCTGCGGATGGCCCGTATCTCGGTCGATGAACTTGCACAGATGATCGACGGCGGAAAGACGCCGGTGATTCTTGACGTCCGACCAGCCGAGGCGCGTGCACACGAGGGCATGATTCCCGGCGCCATCGCAGCGCATCCCAACGAAATTGAGAACGTACTGAAGACATATCCCCGCGACGTCGAAGTCATCATCTATTGCGCCTGCCCGAACGAAGCCACCGCAGCCGTCGCGGCGAACCATCTGAAGCGGGCGGGTTACAGGAAAATCCGTCCGTTGCTTGGCGGCATCGATGCCTGGGCAAGCGCCGGCCGGCCAATCGCCTTGCCGGGCTAGAACGGAATTCGTTCGCATCGAATCATCTATTGGCTGTCATGCTGCGCGAATGCGCAGCATCCATGTTTCGACAGGCTCAGGATGAGGGGATTTCCTCACCCTGAGCTTGTCGAAGGGTGGATCATGCGCATTCGCGCATGATGACAATCGGAAAGGGGCGCTCACATCTGTTCGGATTCCGCTCAAGCGTGTCGTTCAGTATCCCGCGATCCGCGTAAATCCGTCATCGCTCCATTCGTCGCTCCCCACGCCGTGGCGCACGAAGAACAAGCCGCACGGATCGTACTTTTTCTTAATCGCAAGCAGCGCCGCGTAATGTTGTCCCCAATAGGATTGTACCGTTCCGCCGGAGGGAAAGCGCCTGCTTCTCGGGCGCAGTCGGACGGGGCGTTGCGGCGTGAAGCCTAGGCCGATTGCGCGCGCTCTCTGCGTGGCGAGGATCTGAGCAGCGAGCACAGCATCGCCCCGACCCTGGCGCCGGGCGCGTCATGGCCGACGCTCTGTATGCTCACCCGCGCCCCTTCCAGCAGCAGAAAAATCTCGTCCGCCAGACGCTCCGGTTCCTCAAACCCGGCGGCACTGCAAAGCCCGGCCACCTGTTCGCGCTGATGGGTCTTGTGTTCCTCGATGACCGCTCGCGCCGGATGATCCTTCTCCGGCAATTCAATGGCCGCGTTCGCCAGCGCACAGCCGCGGTCGCCCGATTGCGCGATCGTTGCGGCGATGCGTTCGACAAAGGCGCGCAGCTGCGCGAGCGGATCGTTCGGATGGGCGCGGGCCAACTCCTCCCATATCGCGTCCGCCTCGCGCGCCAGCGAGCGAAGATATTCAGCGACCAGCAGGTCCTTCGATTCGAAGTGCCGGTAGAGCGTCATTTTGTTGGTCTGAGCCGTTTCGGCGATGTCGTCCACGCTCACGGCTCGAATGCCGCGGGCATAGAAGAGAGCGCGTGCCGCCTGAAGGATCCGCTCCCGTGGCGGCACAACCCCTCCCCCGCGGAGGGTGGCGGATTCCGTTTTTTTGCTTGCGCCTCTTGACACATTACTTACCAGTAAGTACCTACCATGATGTTACTGACAAGTAACACCCCTTTGGCGGAATGTCCAGAGGGGACGAGCCAAAAAGAGGAGTAAAAAGTCGTGAAAACCCTGCTTTTTCTGACCTCCAGCCTGTTCGGGGAAAATTCCAAGTCCACCCAGGTCGCGAGCGAATTCGTCTCGGCCTGGAAAGCTGCGAATGGTCCGGCCAAGGTCAATCACCGCGATCTCGCCAACAATGGCGTCCCCCACCTCACGGGGGAACATATCGCCGCCTGGATGACCGCACCCGCCGAGCGCTCGGACCGCCAGCAGGCTGTTGCCAGTGAAAGCGATCCGCTCCTGGAAGAAGTCGAGGCCGCCGACGTGATCGTCATCGCTGCCCCAATGTACAATTTCAGCATTTCCTCGCCGCTGAAGGCCTGGATCGATCATATTACCCGCGCCGGCCGCACCTTTCAGTACACCGAGAACGGCCCGCAGGGTCTGCTCAGGAACAAGAAGGTCTTCGTCGTAACGGCGCGCGGCGGCGTCTACACCGGCGACAGCCCCGCAAAGGCGTACGATTTCCAGGAGCCGTATCTGCGCGCCATTCTCGGCTTTAACGGCCTGACCGACGTCACCTTCATCCACGTGGAAGCGCAAAAGATGGACCCCGAGGCGGCCGAAGCGGCCATCGCGAGCGCGCGCGCGGCGGCCCGCGAAGCCGCCGCACCGGCCCGCGCGGCGGCTTGAGAAGAGGCCCGGCGAAGCCGGTTTCGGAGCTACGACATCGCGTTCGCGGAGGGTGGCGGATCGGGAGGGAGCGGAATGAATTCGCTGTGGTCCAGGTCGGGAAGCTTGAACCGCCCGGCGCGCCAGTCGGCCTTGGCCTGGTCGATTCGTGCCTGCGAGGACGCGACAAAGTTCCATTCAATGAATCGCGGTCCGACCGGCTCGCCGCCGAGTGCAAGCAGCGTCGTCTGCGCAGTCGCATTTGCGATGGCGCCGTCTCCTTTCCTGAAAATCAGCAGCCGGCCCGGACCGAAAACATCGCCGTCAACTTCCGCACTGCCGCTCACCACGTAGATGGCGCGCTCGGCATACGCATCCGGCAGTTCGATCCGGTGTCCCGCTGCGAGATCGATTTGCGCGTAGAACATCGGCGAATGCGTGGTTACGCGCGCGCGTCCGCCAAAGGCCTCGCCGGCGATCACGCGGACCGTTGTACCCGGCGCCTCGATCACCGGCAGGTCGTCCTGGCCATGATGGACAAAGCTGGGTTCGGTTTCTTCGCTTTCGGTGGGCAACGCCACCCACGCCTGGATGCCATGCATGCGCCCACCCTCCGCGCGGGCCTTCTCGAACCGCTCCGAATGCGTAATGCCGCGGCCCGCAATCATCCAGTTCACTTCGCCCGGCCGGATCGCCTGTTCGGTTCCCAAACTGTCGCGATGGATGATCTCGCCTTCGAAGAGGTAGGTAATCGTCGAAAGACCGATATGCGGATGCGGACGCACATCCACCGTTCGCGGAATTCCACGGGGAAAATCGACCGGACCGATGTGATCGAGGAATATGAACGGCCCCACCATTCGCCTATGGACGTTCGGCAGCACGCGGCCGACTTCAAAGCCGCCCAAATCCTTGCGGCGCTGATCGATTACCGTCTCGAGCATTCACGCCTCCATCAATCGGCTTGTCTTCCGTTGAGAACACACCACTTGTGACCGAACAGCAATTGCGGCTTCCGCCAGCGAGAGGAGTCAATCATGATCGAACGGCGCGCTTTCAACGAGTTGGGCGGCGCAGACCATGGCTGGCTCAGGGCGCGGCACCATTTCTCCTTTGCGGATTACTTCGATCCCGGCCGCGTGCACTGGGGCGCGCTTCGGGTCTGGAATGACGATGAGATCAAACCCCATACCGGTTTTCCGCCGCATCCCCATGCCGACATGGAGATCATCACCTATGTTCGCGAAGGCGCGATTACGCATCGCGACAGCCTCGGCAACGAGGGTCGCACGGGCGCCGGCGACGTGCAGGTGATGAGCGCGGGCTCTGGCGTGCGCCATTCCGAATACAACCTCGAGCCGGACACGACAAAGCTCTTCCAGATCTGGATTTTGCCGCGCGAAGACGGTGGCCCTCCATCATGGGGCGCGAAACCTTTTCCGAAAGCCGATCGCTCGGGGCGTTTCGTTACGCTCGCCAGCGGGTTTGGCAACGACAATGATGCGCTGCCCATCCGTGCGGACGCACGCGTGCTGGGCGCAAGCTTAAGAAAAGGAGAAACGACGGAGTACGTGCTCGGTACAGAGCGTTACGCGTATCTCGTTCCTTCAACGGGCGCTATCGAGGTGAACGGTCTGCGGATCGATGCACGCGATGGTGCTGCGATTGCCAATGAATCGATGGTGAAGGTCACCGCTCTTGAGGACGCCGAAATCGTACTGGTCGATACCGCATAGCGCTAGAGCGGGATGAATTCAGGCGGCATGGCCCTCATCCTTCGACAAGCTCAGGATGAGGGCAGAAACAAGAGCCAAGAGCCTAGCCTCACCCTGAGCCTGCCCGTCTCCGCTAAAGCTTCGCCGGGTCAGTACGCTGAAGTGTGTCCGCCGGAGCCTCGGCGAAGGCGGATCGAAGGGTGAGGCTGATTCAGTTTGAGCGAATCATGCTCTACTCACGCGAACATCGGCAGGCAGACGCAGAGGCAGAACACCTTGTCGGTGCATCAGTGAATCTCGAAAGCCGCACTGAAAGTTTGCAGACCGGGTTTGCTGAACTGCACAACCCGGCCGTCACCCAGCCGGGCCCAGCGTTTTGCAATCACCTGGCCCAGAATGGCCGCTCCAAGAGCGCCGCCCAGGTGAACTTTGCGCTCACTCCAGTCGAGGCACGTTCGACAAAGCCGTCGCCGGCCCTGCTCAAGTGGTACGATGTCGATCCCGATGTGCGAGAAGAACCTCGCACCCTTGGCCGTCATGCGAACTTCGCTCCCTGCGGCGAGGATACGGCGCTGCAACAGGTTTCTCATCAGCGCAACCGCGAGTTCTCCCGCCATGTGATCGTAACAAATGCGCGCAAACCGGAGCGAGGCGTCGCGGGGGCCCGGCCGCATGCGCACGGCGCCGGTCCTTTGGGCAAGCGTCATCAGCTGTTCGAGCACTTGCGCGACATCGGCTCCTGACAACCGAAAATAACGGTGTCGTCCCTGCTTCTCCACCTTGAGCAGATTTGCCCCCAACAATTTGGAAAGATGGCCGCTCGTGGTCTGTAAGGTCACGCCTGCGCCCTGCGCAAGCTCACTTGCGGTCAGCGCGCGTCCATCCATCAGCGCCGTCATCATGTTCGCCCGCGCCGGGTCGCCGAGCAGCGCCGCCACCGACGCGATGACTGGTCCATCCCGCATAGTTCGGTCGTAACCGAAGCATCAGAAAGGTGCAAGAGGGTATACCGTCATCTCCTGAATTGGGAGAACGAAAAATGATTACCTGTTTTATTCGCTACGAGATCGACCCGTACAAAACAGATGCTTTCGAACGGTATGCGCGCAATTGGGGGAAAGCGATACCGCGGTGCGGCGCGGACCTGATCGGATATTTTTCGCCGCACGAAGGTTCCAGCACGACTGCTTATGCGATTTACAATGTTGACGATCTGGCAGATTACGAACGCTACCGCGCCCGACTGCGTGACGATCCTTTGGCCCGCGAAAATTTTGCATTTGCAGCCCGTGAGCAATTCATTCGCAGGGAAGATCGTATTTTCCTGCGGCTTGCATCCGGGCCCCACGCTCCGGCGGTGCGTGTGTGATCGCGGTCATTTTCGAGGTGGTACCTGTCCGCGGCAGAGCGGCGGATTATTTCAGGCTGGCCGGTCTCCTCCGTCCGGAGTTAGAGGCAATTGAAGGGTTCGTTTCCATCGAACGATGTGAGAGCCTCACAAATCCGGGAAAGATACTTTCCCTGTCTTTCTGGCGCGATGAAAAGGCCATTGCGGAATGGCGCAACCGCCCAGCTCATCGCGGGGCGCAAGAGCAGGGACGCATGCGCGTGTTCGCCGACTACCGGCTTCGCATTGCGGAGGTTCGCCGGGACTGCGGAATGGCCGATCGCAGAGAAGCTCCGAAAGACAGCCGTTCTATCCATAAAGCTTGAGTTGCTCGCTCCGGCAGTATCTTTCGCAATGAAACCGTGAAAAAAAGTTGATCGCGCGTGGTCGAAAACCGCGTGTAGATTCCAGAGAAAACCGATTTATTTTGACGCGGAATCTGTCAACGCGAATTCGAGGAATGCCGGAACCATGAAAGCATTGCGGTTTTCGAAATATGGTCCGCCGTCGGTGCTCGCAGTGGAAGAGCGCGAAACACCGCAACCCGGGCCGGACCAGGTATTGGTGCAGATCCTCGCCGCCGCGATCAATCCGAGCGACGTGAAGAATGTTGCGGGCGCGTTCAAAGCCTCCCTGCCCCGCACACCGGGTCGCGATTATGCGGGCATCGTTGCAGCCGGTGAGGGAAAAGGCCGCGAAGTCTGGGGAAGCGGACCGGCTTTCGGCGTCGCGTGTGATGGCTCGCACGCGGAATTTGTGGCGATACCGACCGCGTGGCTCTCGGACAAGCCAGAGGGAATGTCCATGGAAGAGGCCGGGAGTATCGGAGTCCCGTTTCTTGTTGCCTGGAACGGATTGATCGAGGTCGCGCAACTTGAGAAAGGCGAAACCGTACTCGTCACCGGCGCCAGCGGCGCAGTTGGGCGCGCCGTGACGCAGATCGCGCATTGGAAAGGCGCGCGCGTCATCGGTGCCGATCGGACCGACCGCTCGTCACTGGCCGACGTCTTCATCAACACCGAGTCACAGGAGCTCGCCAGAGAATGCAAAACGGCCACAGGGGGGAAAGGCGCGGACCTCGTCTTCGACACCGTCGGCGGACCGCTATTCGAATCCTGCCTCAGATCGCTCGCAGTGAACGGGCGACAGGTCGCAATCAGCAGCGTGGGCGACCGCCGCGTTTCGTTCGACCTGATCGATTTCTATCATGATGAGTTGCGTCTCATCGGTGTCGATTCGATGAAGTTCACGGGTGTGAAGATCGCGCAGATGCTCGACGCCCTAAAACCCGGTTTCGAGAGCGGCGCGCTGAAGCCCTACGATGTGCAGACCTGGCCGCTCGAACGCGCGGTCGAAGCGTACGAAGCAGCCGCAAAAGGCGGCGCGATCAAGCAAGTCCTGCTACCCTCGCAAACGACAATGCGCTGAGCCGAGAGGCTGGCCGCGTCTAAGCGGCGCCCTCGCGTTCCGCTAGTGTCGCTCTCCGTTGGATTGCGGGTCGCTCTCGCTGTTGCTGTGATGCGCTTTGTCGGGTTGACGCGCAGATCGGCGCTCGACCTCTTTCGCAAGCATGTCCCACCGCGCCGCAATATCGACGTAGCTGGCCTTCAGCGCCTCGTCGCCTGCCGCCTTCGCAAGCTCAAGCGCCTCCGCCGCCATCGTCCGGTAATAGGCCACCCGCCTCTCCGGCGGCAACGATTGGTCTGATTGACCCAACAACGCACTCCTGCGGGACGCCCCAACTCGCAAAGGCGCAACTCTGCCAAAGACTTAAGGTTCCTTGGAGGCTCCCGGGATCACGCAAATTTGGCCGTTGGTGGCTGCCGCAGAGGCCATGTGGTCGCGACGGGAAAGAACTCCGCTTCGCCCAGGCCGGCCTTTGCGAGCCCTTAACGGGAGCGGCGGTAGAATTCGGGAGCTGCCAGGGAACTCAGATGTCGCTCAAACCGGCCAGGGACGACGGACGGGAAGCGCTGCTCGCGCGATATCGCGCGATGGCGGAGGAAGGTTCGGACATCATTTTCCTGCTTGAGGCCGACAGAATTGTCTTCGCCACGAGCGCGCTTGAGCGGCTCCTCAAACGTACGACGGAAGAATTCCAGAATGGTGGCTATCTTGGCCTCGTACACCCAGATGACGTGGCCGCAGCCGCCACCGTCCGCGGCACGCCGCCGCCGGGCGAAGTGCGGAGCGCAACCTACCGGGTACGCCATGCCGACGGTCATTATCTGTGGTTCGAGACGCGCACGCGCGGTATTTATGACGAAAAAACAGGCGCGTTCCTCCGCGAGATAGCCGTCGGACGCGATGTAACAGAGCGAATGGAAAACGAACTTCGCATCCGAGCCGCGCAGGATCGCGCAGAGGCTGCCAATCGCGCAAAATCCGCCTTTCTCGCCAACATGAGTCACGAGCTGCGCACGCCGCTTAACGCAATCATGGGATTTTCCGAAGCCATGCAGAGCGAGTTGTTCGGTCCGCTCGGCGACAAACGCTATGGCGAATACATCGCCGCCATCCGCGATGCGGGCGAACGGTTGCTCGGGATGCTCGGCAATATTCTCGATGTTGCGAAGATGGAATCCGGCAGGGTTTCCGTAGCACCCGAGCGTTCCGATTTGGCTGTCGTCGTCGCCGAGACGATTGGGCTTGTGAGCCGAGAGTCGGCGCTGAAGGGCATCGCGCTGGAAAAATCTCTCGAGGTGACGGAAATCTTCGCTGATCCCACGGCGGTCAGAAAAATACTGTTCAACCTTCTTTCCAATGGCGTCCGGTTCACGCCGGCCGGCGGTCGCGTCTGTGTGGAGTCGGCGCAGGCAGAGAATGGCTGGGAGCTGCGCGTGCGCGACAACGGCACCGGAATGAGCGCGGCACAGGTCGCGCGCCTGTCGCTACCTTTCGAACAGCTCTGTTCCGAAGCAGCACTGGCGCGAAACGGCGCCGGCGCGGGGCTCGGGCTCGCGCTTGTGCGCGCACTCTCGGAAGCGCATGGGGGCCGAATGGAAATCGAAAGCACGCCGGGCAAGGGAACTCTCGTTTCGCTGCTGTTCCAGCACGAACAGTAGCGTCTCCGGAGGGAGCTTCGCCATCGGAGCGGATGGGCGAACCAACCGTTATCAGCTGATGGGTACACACCCGTGCCAGGCGCTGATCCAAAACTGAAAACCGCACGCGACACGATGGTCCGCCGCCAGGTGGAGGGGCGTGGCGTTACCTCGCCTGTTGTGCTCGACGCGATGGGCGCCGTACCGCGCGAGGCGTTCGTTCCCGAGCACATGCGCGAATTTGCCTATGAGGACGCACCCCTCCCGATCGATGAAGGGCAGACGATTTCACAGCCCTATATCGTAGCCTTTATGGTGGAGGCGCTGGAGCTCACAGGCGGGGAAAAGGTTCTCGAAATCGGTACCGGCTCGGGCTACGCAGCGGCCGTTCTCGCCGAAATCGCCGGCGAGGTTTACACGGTCGAACGCGTTTCGCAGCTCGCACAAAAAGCGGCAGCTGTTCTCGCCGATCTCGGCTACCGCAATGTGCATGTGCTTCATGGCGACGGTACGCGCGGGTGGCCCGATCACGCCCCGTACGACGGGATCATCGTGGCGGCGGGTGGCCCCGAGGTTCCGGCGTCGCTGAAGAATCAACTGAAGATTGGCGGACGGCTCGTCATTCCCGTGGGCGGCGATCCCCGCGTGCAGGAACTCGTGCGTATCACCCGGACCTCCCAATCTGAATGGAAAAGCGAAGACCTCGCCGATGTGCGTTTTGTACCCTTGATCGGCGAAGAAGGCTGGGATGAGGCGCCGGCACGATGGAGGACCAAGACGCGGGACGGCAGTCGCGCCGCCGTCGATGCGATCGCCCGCGCGGCGGAGTCGTTTTCAAACATCGCGTCTGCGCCTGTCGATGCGCTTCTCACACGCGTCGACGACGCACGTCTCGTGCTCCTTGGTGAAGCAAGCCATGGTACGTCCGAGTTTTACCGGATGCGCGACCGCATCACGCGCGCGCTCATCACGGAAAAGGGCTTCAACATCGTAGCGGTCGAGGCCGACTGGCCGGATGCAGCGCGCATCGATCACTACGTGCGCCACGCCGAATATGCCCCCTCCGAATGGACTGCGTTCGCGCGCTTCCCGATCTGGATGTGGCGCAACACGGACGTCCGGTCCTTCGTCGACTGGCTCGCCGCCTACAACGCCACCATCGAACCCGACAAACGCGTTGGTTTTCACGGGCTTGATCTCTATAACATGTACAGCTCCATCCGCGCGGTGCTCGACTATCTCGACGAGGTGGACCCCGAATCCGCACGCATCGCCCGCGAGCGCTATGGTTGCCTGACGCCGTGGCAATCCGATCCCGCAACTTACGGCCACGCGGCGCTGACCGGCGCCTATAGAACCTGCGAGAACGAAGTCGTGCGCATGCTCGGCGACCTTCTGCGGCACCAGAGCAAATATGCATTGCACGACGGCGAGCGTTTTCTCGACGCCGTACAGAACGCGCGCCTGGTGGCGAACGCCGAGCGTTATTACCGCGTCATGTATTATGGCTCGCGCGCTTCATGGAATCTGCGCGACGACCACATGTTCGAGACGCTGGAGGACTTGATGGCGTTTCGCGGAACGACCGGCAAGGCCGTCGTCTGGGCACACAACTCCCATATTGGCGACGCGGCGGCGACAGAAATGCACTCACGCGGCGAGCACAACCTCGGTCACCTCTGCCGGAAGCGCTTCGGTCGGGAGATGGTGTCAATCGGCTTCGGTACAGATCACGGCACGGTAGCGGCCGCATCGGACTGGGATGGTCCCATGGAGATCAAGGCGGTCCGCCCGTCGCTCCCGGAAAGTTACGAGCGGCTGTGCCATGACACCGGAACGCCGGCTTTTCTGCTGAACCTTCGCCGCGATCCCGTGCGTCACATTCTCGCCCAACCCCGGATGGAGCGGGCGATCGGCGTCATCTACCGCCCGGAGACCGAGCTCGCGAGCCATTACTTCCAGGCGGAGCTGCCGTGGCAATTCGACGAATACATCTGGTTTGACGAAACCACGGCGGTGGCGCCGCTGAAGACGGAAGAAATCAGTGGCATGCCGGAGACTTATCCGTTCGGCGTGTGAGTTGCCATTCGCCGCTCCGGACGCCCGGACGGGATTGGTGTCGGAAACAAGGGCTGCGGTCCGGACGTTTTTCTGACAGGAGCTTTGCCGATGTTCTTTATCGGACTTGCTGTCGACTACGACGGAACGCTCGCCACCGACGGGCGGGTGCCGGAGCGCGTGGTCGAAGGTCTGCAGGCTTTCCGCAAAACGGGTCGCAAGCTGCTGCTTGTCACGGGGCGTGAGCTCGACGATCTGAAATCCGTTTTTTCCCATCTGGAATTGTTCGAGCGTGTCATCACGGAGAACGGAGGCGTGCTGTACGAACCTGCGAGCCAGCGCGTCAGACCGCTTGCTCCGCCCCCGCCGCAAGCGTTCGTCGATGCCCTGATGGAACGCAACGTGTCGCCGCTTTCGGTTGGCCGGGTGGTCGTGGCAACATGGGAACCAAACCAGCAGATTGCGCTCGATACGATCAAGGCGCTCGGGCTTGAACTCCAGATTGTTTTCAACAAAGGCGCCGTGATGGTGCTTCCGTCAGGCGTCAACAAGGCGAGCGGTCTGCGCGCAGCGCTCGAAGAGCTGAACATCTCCGCCCACAACATCGCTGGAATCGGCGACGCCGAAAACGACCACGCGTTCCTGCAGGCCTGCGGCTATAGCGCCGCGGTGGCCAACGCTCTCGCGATGGTCAAGGAAAGTGCCGACACCGTCACAAAGAGCGCAAGAGGTGACGGCGTGCTCGAACTCGCCTCGATGGTTTGTAAACGCGACGCCGGGCTCCTGTCGGCGGACAGGGACGGGATAATTCTCGGCCATGCGTCCTCCGGCGACGCGGTGAACCTGCTGCCCGCAACAGGCAGTCTGCTGATTGCAGGCCATTCGGGCTTTGGCAAATCGAAGCTTGCCACCGCGCTCTGCGAAGGCATGTCCGAAAAGGACTATCAGTTCTGCGTTGTCGATCCGGAAGGCGACTTCAGCGAACTGAAACCGGCGACGGTCGTCGGCAGCGCCGACGTACCGCCGCTGCGCGAGGAGGTGCTATCGCTCCTCAAAAATCCGACGACCAATGTCGTCGTCGGCGCACTCGCCATACCTTTGGAAGATCGTCCGGTTTTTCTGGCCGACCTCCTGGCCGAAATCGCGGCGCTCCGCGCCGCCACCGGCCATCCGCACTGGGTTGTTGTCGACGAGGCGCATCATGTGCTCCCAGCCGAAAGCGCCAATATTCCCGAGCGCGTTCCGCACGATCTTTCCTCCGTGATCTTGATCACCGTGTATCCCGATTCACTTTCATCGTCGGTGCTGAAGTCAGTGCGGCAGGTTATCGCGGGGGGCGAGGATGCCAGCGGCACGATCGCCTCGTTCTGCAAAGCCGTCGGCGCGAGGCTGCCGCAGGGAATGGCCGGTCACACGAAGGGAATGGTGCTCGTTTGGGATCGCGAGGGTTCGGGTCCGCCGTTACGGGTTAAGCCGGTCGCACCCAAGCAGGAACATCAGCGGCACACCCGCAAATATGCCGAAGGCGAACTGCCGCCCGAGCGGAGTTTCTATTTCCGCGGTCCGCGAGGGCAGCTCAATCTGCGCGCACAGAACCTGATGATGTTCGTCCAGATCGCCGAAGGCGTCGATGACGACACCTGGAACCACCATTTGCGCAATCACGATTATTCGCGCTGGTTTCGCGAGTTCGTGAAAGATGACGAGCTTGCTTCCGCCGCCGAGCAGATCGAGACCGCAGGCACGGACGCTCGGGACTCACGCGCGAAAATCTGCGAGGAAATCCGCGCCCGCTATACGGCGCCGGCAAAAAGCGCCGCCTGAGCCGAACGGAGCCGGCGCCGGGAAGAATGGTGACCAAACGTTCGGTGTACGGTTTGCCGCCTGCCTTCCGCTGGACTCGTTTGACCAAAACTGCTAGGGAATTCGTTACCAGCCCGGCCTCTCGCAAGAGAGCGCCGGGTTTAACGTCTGGGCAGAAACGGTCCGTCGACATCTGCATCTGGCAAGCCGAGCGAACTGCGCGGTTGGGTTGGTCAGGGCTGCGCGCATCCGCCGCAATTCGCTGTTATTCGCTGATAAATTCGCTGTTAAGCCGGTGCGGCCTTGTTGCCGAAGCCGAAAACTGGCGAGTGTTGCTTCGTTGCCGCACCACGTTGGCACGGTGGAAAACGCCGCCTCCTCGCTTTCCCGTGTACACCGATTGATGCTTTAATTGCCCTTAGGCGTATTTCGAGCGGCTCATGCCTCAAAACCGATCTGCCTCGCTGAACACCGCCGCAACGGAAAGCGAAGTCAGCGATCATTGGCGGTTGCTGATTTTCGAAGGTGCCGTGCTGATGATATTCGGCGCTGTCGCGCTTCTTCTGCCGGAGCTGGCAATCGTCGCCGTGAATTTGCTGCTCGGCTGGCTGTTTTTGGGCGTAGGTGTCCTTGGTCTCGTCACCACGATGATGGCGCGCTCTGCGCCGGGATTCTGGTGGGCGGTCGCTTCAGCGCTGGCGAGCATCGTCGCCGGAATTTTCCTCACCGTGTGGCCGATGAAAGGATTTTACGCGGTGACGCTCACGCTCGCGGGATTTCTTGTTTTTGACGGCGTGATGATGATCCTCTTTGGAATGGACCACCGGCGCCAACTGTCGCGGCGATGGCGGTGGCTCGTCATCAACGGCGTCGTCGATCTCTTTCTCGCGCCGCTCATCCTTTTCGTCACGTTCGTCGCCGCCGCCATTTGGCTGCTTCCCGAGGTAATCGGCATCGATCTCCTGTTCGGCGGCTGGTCGCTTGTCGCGGTCGCCACGGCTGCCAGACCGAAATGATGTTCAATCCAGCGCCTTGATCAGCTTGCGGTCGAACACCCGAAGCACCTGACCAAGATCGCGTCCGCGCTTGAGCACGTGGCCGCTTGCGGCGATGATTGCATACTGTCCCTGTCTGGCCTTCAGCAGCGGATGCTTCTCAATGCGATAGAGCGGCCGCTCGCACGTGCGACGAAAGGCCGAAAACACGGCACGGTCCGAAAGGAAATCGACCGCATAATCGCGCCATTCGCCGGCGGCGACCATCCGTCCGTACACGCGAAGGATCTGGTCAAGCTCGCGCCGCTCGAAGCGGACTTCAGCGGTACAGCGGGTCGCCTCTCCGCCCCAAGATTCGGTCCGCGCGGCAGGGCGGTCGCCCGCGCGGAGGAACGCTATGGGTTCCTCAACCATCGGCCGCGAGCATGGCTCCCCTTGGAAAATTAGGCAAGAGTCAACGCTTGCGGGCGAGCATCACGCCGTCGGCAATGGTCGCAAGCGCCATGTCAACGCGATCGTCGCGTTGGATCTTTTCGTTGAGAGTGCGCAAAGCGCTCGTGTCTTTGTCGTTGACGGTCGGATCGGCAACCGCGCCACTCCACAGGACATTGTCGAGCGCTACCACCCCGCCGGGCCGCAGGAGTTTCAGTACGCGCTCGTAATATGGATCGTAGTTCGACTTGTCGGCATCGATAAACGCCATATCGAACGGGCCTTCGTTTGCGAGGATCATGTGGTCGAGCGAATCGATGGCCGGACCAAGGCGCAGATCGATGCGCTGCTCAACCTGCGCTTCCTTCCAGTAGCCACGCGCGCGGTCGGTGTACTCGCGGCTGACGTCGAGCGCGACGACGCGGCCGTCTTCCGGCAAGGCGAGCGCCACGCTGAGCGTGCTATATCCCGTAAACGTGCCGATCTCGAGTGCCTGCCGCACACCTAGAATCTTCGCGAGGAGCGCAAGAAAGGCCCCTTCCTCCGGCGCGATCTGCATCTGGAAATTGGGCATCGCCGCTGTTTCTTCGCGGCAACGTCGCAAGGCGGGGTGCTCGCGCGCGCCCACGCGTGCGACATATTCAATCAGTTCCTCTGTCGTGTGAATCAGCCGGCTCACGCAATCAACTCCTTAAATGAGAATTGAATAATGGCCCAAACCCGAAAAGATGGAAGCGAGTTTTCGCCGGCGGGTGCGACGCCGGCAGCACGACCTGCCCTCGATCCTCACAGACGACAATATTTTTATCCAAGGTGTTTGGTTTGCCGCGTTCGTCCTTCAGGCGCCGGCCATTCGCGCGGATAGAATTGCATTGGGCAATGCTTGTTCCAAACTCGGCGCCCGACGACCTCGGGACAATTTATTGCAGTGCCGAATCCTACCTTTCTCTGTGGATGATCACGCGATTGACACAATCCGACCACGTGACAGCCCCGATTGGCTCTGATAAATCGATCCGCCGGCTGGTGCGTAGCGGCGGATCCGCAGATCCAGGCCCCCCAACCCTCTCGGGTTTGTCGAGACGGGCCAGCCGGCAACCTCTCCGACTCTTGATGACACTGGTCAGCGCCAATCGGCGGCCATTTGCCCGTATACCCCGCCCACGGCGCCGGTAAGCACGGATATAAGGGAGCGGATCACAAACATCCGGCCGGTCAGGTCGCCCAGCGCGACCGAGACCGCGATTGCCACAAAGGCGCAAACGCCGCCCGCGATCGCACCGCCATAGGCTCCCTTCGCATAGCCTCGGCTCACATCCTGCGCATAAAGGTAACCCATCGTTGCCGAAATCATCATTCCGGCGAACAAGAACGCATGGGTTTCTATCCACTGGCTGAAATGGGCGATCAGAACGGCAACGAGCTGGAGGAAGGTCCCCACGAGAATGGCACGCCGGAGCGCCCCGTTATCGATCAGGTCCGCGGTGTTCATGCTCTGTCTCGCGAGTCGGCGGTGCGGTATCTTCTGCGTCCCTGATATCAAACGCGCTAGGTGGCAGAACATTGACACGTTCGCGAGCTGGCGGCCCGATCATGACCGGAACTTAACGTTTGGCGCCTTGCCTGTGCGCCCGAATTTCCTCTAAGGGGCAGCGGGCTTTTCGAACTCCCCTTCCTTACTCTCCATGATCGAAATCGAAGGACTGACAAAGAGCTTCGGCCCGATAACGGCAGTTGCCGGAATCGATCTGAAAGTCGAGCGCGGCGAAGTGCTGGGCTTCCTTGGGCCGAACGGCGCCGGGAAATCCACAACCATGAAGATGATAACCGGCTTCCTGGCGCCGACCTCCGGCCGGGTCAGGGTCTGCGGCTTCGACGTGGAGAACCAGACGATCGCTGCTCAGCGCACCATCGGCTATCTGCCTGAGGGTGCACCGGCCTACGGCGACATGACGCCCCGCCAATTCATGGCCTTCATCGCCGAAGTTCGCGGATTTTCGGGGGGCGAGGCAAGAAAGCGGATCGCCGAGGCGGTCGAGAAGACCGAACTCGATCCCGTTCTCGATCAGCCAATCGAGACGCTTTCCAAGGGGTTCAAGCGCCGCGTTGGCCTGGCTCAGGCGGTGCTGCACGATCCGCCGGTTCTGATTATGGACGAGCCCACCGATGGGCTTGATCCGAATCAGAAGCATTCGGTCCGCGAGTTGTTACGCGCCATGGCGCCGCGCAAAGCGATCATCGTCTCCACCCATCTTCTCGAAGAGGTAGAAGCGATCTGCACGCGGGCCGTGATCATCGACCGCGGCCGAATCGTTGCGGACGGCACGCCGGCGCAGCTTCTCGCGCGGTCGCGTCATCACAATGCGGTGACGCTGACCCTTCCGGCGCAGAATACCGAAACCATCAAGGCGAAGCTGAAGAGCCTCAGCGGCGTGGCAACGGTGGAACAGAAGGAGCGGAGCGACGGCGCGGTCGAACTCACGTGTTTCCCCCGCAGCGGAGTGCTCCTGATCGACAATGTCATCGGAGTTGCCGCCGCCGAGAAATGGGATGTGAAAGAACTGTACGCGGAGTCCGGTCGACTTGATGAGGTGTTCCGGGCCATTACCACACACGATGCGAAGCGGGCGCGGGAAGTTCGGGCGTGAGAGAGCTTCTCGCCATATTCAAGCGTGAATTCGCGGCATATTTCGCGACGCCGCTTGCCTACGTGTTCATCGTGATTTTTCTCTTTGCTATGGGTGCATTCACTTTTTATATCGGGCACTTCTTCGAAAACGACAGCGCGGACCTTCAGGTCTTCTTTGGCTTTCATCCCTGGCTCTATCTGTTCCTGGTGCCAGCGATCTCGATGCGGCTGTGGGCGGAGGAGCGCCGAAGCGGCACGATGGAGTTGCTCCTGACTTTGCCTGTGCCGCTGGCGGCTACCGTCGTGGGAAAATATCTCGCTGCCTGGGCCTTCACGGGCGTTGCGTTGCTGCTCACCTTTCCCATCTGGATCACCGTGAATTATCTCGGTCATCCCGATAACGGGGTGATCCTCGCAAGCTACATCGGCAGCTTTCTTATGGCCGGAGCCTATCTCGCCATCGGTGCCTCCGTTTCGGCGTCCACCAACAACCAGGTGATCGCATTTGTGGTCAGCGTCGTAGTCTGCTTCTTGTTCACCATTTCGGGTGCCCCGCTGGTGCTCGATTTCTTCCGTGCCTGGGCACCGCTCGTACTTGTGAACGCGATCTCCTCCTTCAGCTTCCTCACCCATTTCACGGCAATTTCCGCCGGCGTCATCGACCTGCGCGACCTGATCTTTTTCCTCTCGCTCATCGCGCTGTTCCTCGCTGCGAACGTCGTCATCGTCGATCTGAAGAAGACGGGCTGAACCGCAGATGAAGCCGCTTTCCCGCCGCCTTTATGCTCTCGGCGCCATCGCGCTTGCGGCCGTGATTTTCGTCGCGCTCAATATTGCGGCAGACGCGACCTTCACGACGACGCGCGTCGATCTCACCGACAACAAGCTGTACACGCTTTCACCCGGCACACTGCACATCCTCGATACCCTCAGTGAGCCGATCACGGTGAAATTCATCTATTCGAAGAAGATCGGTTCGCAATACGCCGCGATAAACGCCTATGCCGGGCGGGTGCGCGATCTGCTCGGCGAGTACATGGCGCATTCGCATGGCAAGATTATCCTGCAGGAGATCGACGCGGAGCCTTTCACCCAGGCCGAGGACGAGGCATCCGCCGCGGGGCTGACCGGCGCGCCGACTGAAAGCGGCGATCTTCTTTATTTCGGGCTGGTCGGCACCAACACGATCGACGGCAAGGAGACCATTCCCTTCTTTGCGCAGGAGCGCGAGCCTTACCTTGAGTACGACCTGACCTCGCTCATCTACCGGCTCACGATGCCGAAAAAGCCGGTCATCGGCATCATTTCGAGCCTGCCGCTCGAAACCGGAGCCGGCGGCATGGCGGCGATGCTGCAGGGCCAGGCGCATCCCTTTATCGCTTACCAAGAGCTGAGCCAGACTTACGCGACCAGAACGATCGAGCAGAATTTCGATCGCATTCCTTCGGATGTGAGCATGCTCGTCATCGCCCATCCACCGCCGCTTGCGCCCAAGCAGCTCTACGCCATCGACCAATACGTGCTCGGCGGCGGACACGCGCTGATCTTCCTCGATCCGATGTCGGAAATTGCGCAGGCTTCGCAGGGCGGCGGCCAAGGCATGGCGCCTTCCTCCTCCGATATGCGCGATCTTCTGAAGGTCTGGGGTGTCAATTACGATTCATCCAAAGTCGTCCTCGACCGCGGCCTTGCCCAGGCTGTACGCACCTCGGCCGATCCGAGAAATCCCATCACCCGTTATCCGCTGTGGCTGCATTTCGATGCGAACGATTTCGACCAACACGATCAGGTGACCGCAAATCTCCAGGCCTTGAATCTGGCGAGCGTGGGAGCGCTCGCTCCCCTGAAAGGCGCAACGACAACCTTCGAACCTCTCGTGCGGTCCTCCAATCAAGCCTCGCTGATGGATGCCATTCAGGCGAAGCTCGACCCGCGGCCGGAGGATCTGCTGGCGCAGGTGGTGCCGACCGGCCGCCGTTATACAATCGCGGCGCGCATTTCGGGGACTGTGAAAACCGCCTTTCCGGGTGGGCAGCCGACGATAACACCCGCTGGCACTCCCCCAGCGAAAATGCCGCCGAAAGCAGCCGGCCCACAGCTGAAAATGTCCAAGGAGCCCCTAAACGTCATCATCATGGCGGATAGCGATATATTCGACGACAAGTTCTGGGTCCACGTCGAAAACGTTTACGGACGCACGCTTGCAGCGCCTTTCGCCGACAACGGGGCCTTCATCATGAATGCCACCGAAAATCTTTCCGGCTCGAACGATCTCATTTCGCTGCGCACGCGCGCGACCAGCAATCGCCCCTTTACAGTGGTACAAAAACTACAGGCGCAGGCACAGGCGCATTTCCAGCAGGAAGCCGACGCGCTGAAACAGAGACTTTCCGACACCGAAACGCGTCTGCACGCGCTCGAGCAGGGTAGCGGAGCCAATGCACAGGCGCAGTCCGGAACAGCGCTTGCGCCCGAACAGCAACGCGAAATCGCATCCTTCAAACGCGAGGTGGCGGCGACCCGCACTGCGTTGCGCAATGTGCAGCACAATTTGCGTAAGGACATCGACGCGCTGGGTGCCTTGCTCGCGTTCATCAACATTGCGCTCGTGCCCATTCTGGTTGCCGCCTTTGCCATCGGGCTTGCGATCCTGCGGCGGCGCAGGCGCGCTCGCGCGTTGGCGATTTAGGGTCTACTCATGGCTGATACAGTTGCCTTTACTCAGGACCCGCGACGACGCAACCTCGTTGTGCTCGCGGTGCTCGCTCTAGTCCTTGTGGTGCTGGCGGTCTTGGCGCTCGTTCACCAGTCGCGCGAGTTCGCTCCGCATCACGCGCCGCACGCGTTCCTGCCGGGGCTCGCCTCGGAAGTGCGCGACGTCGCTCGTATTCGAATTGATTCCAAGTCAGGTACGGTTGATGTGCTATTCAAGCCTGAGCGCGGCTGGATCGTGGCGAGCCACGATGATTATCCCGCTTCGTTCGAAAAGGTCCACGAGGTGCTGGTGGGTCTTGCCGCGCTCGAGACGATCGAACCCAAGACGGCGCGGGCGGACTGGCTGCATTACCTCGATCTCACGCCACCCCCGAACGGCAATGGCGTCGTGATTACGCTTGAGGACGGACACGGACGTACGCTGGTCTCGGTAATTACCGGCAAAAATGAGGACATCGGTGATCCGAGCGGCGCCGTCGGACTCTTCGTACGGCGACGGAACTCGAATCAGAGTTGGCTGGTTCGCAGCGTCTTTTCGCCCAAGACCACGCCGATTGACTGGCTCGATAAGCAGGTAATTGACGTCGACACCAGCAAAATCCAGGACGCGAACATCGATCCACTCAATGGACCCTCCTACGAATTGCGGCGCGACAAGCCGAGCGATCCCGACCTCAAATTGGTCAATCTTCCGCAAGGCCGTGAAGTTTCTTATCCCGGTGCGGCGGACGGCATTGCGGGCACAATCTCGAATTTCACCTTCGATGACGTGAGACCGGCTCGTGATTTCGATTTTTCCGATGGCCACGCCGCGCGCCTCGTCGCCAGAACGTTTGACGGCTTGATCGTCACAGTGCAGGCGATCAAGCAGGGGCAGGATTTTTGGGCGACGGTTTCGGCCGATGCGGCCCCCGGCAAGCCGAGCGCGCAACGCCAGGCGCGCGCTATCGACTCGCGCGCCTCCGGTTGGGCGTATAAATTGCCGCCTTACAAGGGCCAGCAGATCATGACCACGCTCGACAGCCTGCTCAAACCTTTGCCCGAGAAGCCGGCGACCGCCGCGAAATGAGCGACGCGGCGGAGGCCCAGAACGCATCCGCCTTCCTGCGCAATCTCTGGTACCGGGCGGCGCAAGCAAGTGACGTCCGAGCCGGCCGCATGTCGCGGTGCATGCTGCTTGGCGAGCCGGTTCTTCTCGGCCGGACCAGGGACGGTGAGGCTTTCGCCCTGCGTGATATCTGTCCGCATCGCGGAGTGCCGCTCTCCGCGGGCGCAATTTGCGCGGACCGCACCGTCGAATGCGCCTATCATGGCTGGCGCTTTGCGGTAGATGGAACGTGCCGGGCCATTCCATCCCTTGTCGAAGGGCAGGAACTCGATCCATCCCGCATTCGCCTCCGCAGCTATCCGTTGCGCGAACAGGATGGGCAGCTGTGGATATATATGACGTCGATTGGACGGGAGCATTCCGTCCCCGCTTTCGATCCACCCAAGGTTCCGCTTCCCGGTTATGCAAAACCGCGTTTGCGTGAAACTCAGCTTTTTCGCTGCGCGATGGATCACGCAGTCCTCGGACTGATGGACCCGGCGCACGGGCCTTTCGTTCACCAGGCGTGGTATTGGCGTTCGCGCCGGTCAATTCACCAGAAGGCGAAAAAATTTGCCCCATCGTTGCGTGGCTTCTCGATGGTGGCGCATCGGCCGTCCTCCAATTCCTTCGCGTATCGTATCCTTGGCGGTGGTGTTTCGACGGAGATTCGTTTCGAACTGCCGGGCGTGCGTTTTGAACACATCCGGGCGGGAACGAGGGAAGTCGTTGGGCTCACGACCTGCACGCCAGTTGACGAGGAGACGACGGAGGTAACGCAGACATTTTATTGGAACCGCGTCTGGCTTGGTCTTTTCAAGCCGGTATTTCGGCCGTTCGTGCGGGCATTTCTCAGTCAGGATCGCGCAATGGTGGAGTTGCAGCGAGAAGGACTAAAATTCAAACCGCGGCTGATGCTCATCCAGGACGCTGACGTGCCCGCGATGTGGTATCACCGACTGAAGAAAGCATGGACAAGCGCAACCGAGAGTGGCGGGGAATTCATCAATCCCGTTCCGGAGACCACGTTGAGATGGCGAAGCTGAGGTAAATGCCGAAGCGCGACGATATTCACACGGTCCTCATCATCGGCGCCGGGCCCATTGTGATCGGACAAGCCTGCGAATTCGACTATTCGGGCGCGCAGGCCTGTAAGGCGCTGCGCGCTGAGGGGTATCGCGTGGTGCTCGTCAATTCAAACCCCGCCACCATCATGACGGATCCGCAGCTTGCGGACGCAACCTACATCGAACCCATCACGCCGGAATTCGTGGAGAAGATCATCGCACGCGAAGGATCCAATGTGCCGCCTGGACGCGTGTTCGCGCTGCTCCCTACGATGGGTGGACAAACCGCGCTCAACACCGCGCTGTCGCTTCGCAAACGCGGCGTCCTCCACAAATATCGCATCGAATTGATCGGTGCGAGTGCCGACGCGATCGACAAGGCCGAAGATCGCGAACTCTTCCGGCGCGCAATGATGAAAATCGGATTGGATGTGCCGCGCGGCGTTACGCTCAAGGGCTACCTGCGCCACAAGAAGGATGAGCGCGGTAACTTCCTTTATGACGGTCAAAACAATCCCGTCACGGAGCTGTCGCCGGAGGCTTTTGCACACGCGCTCCAGGCACTTGACGAAGTCGGTTTGCCTGCGGTCATCCGGCCGTCCTTCACACTGGGCGGGACAGGAGGCGGCATCGCCTACAACCGGGAAGAATTTTTCGACATTGTCGAGCAGGGATTGGACGCCTCGCCCACCAACGAGGTGCTGATCGAGGAATCCGTGCTCGGCTGGAAAGAATACGAGATGGAGGTGATCCGCGACAGGGCGGATAACGCGATCATCGTCTGCTCGATCGAGAATGTCGACGCGATGGGCGTACATACGGGCGATTCGATCACGGTCGCGCCGGCGCTCACCCTTACGGACAAAGAGTATCAGCGGATGCGCAGTGCGGCGATTGCGGTGCTGCGCGAGATCGGAGTTGAAACCGGCGGTTCGAACGTGCAGTTCGCGGTCGATCCCGACAATGGCCGTATGGTCGTCATCGAAATGAATCCGCGCGTATCCCGATCCTCAGCGCTCGCATCGAAGGCTACGGGATTTCCTATCGCCAAGATCGCTGCCAAGCTCGCGGTGGGCTATACGTTGGATGAACTGCAGAACGACATCACCCGCGCCACTCCGGCTTCGTTTGAACCAACCCTTGATTACATAGTCACTAAATTGCCGCGCTTCGCGTTCGAAAAGTTTCCGGGTGCGGATACCGTACTCACGACATCGATGAAATCGGTAGGCGAAGTGATGGCGATCGGCCGCACCTTCGCCGAATCGCTGCAGAAAGCGTTGCGCTCGCTCGAAACCGGTCTGACGGGCCTTGACGAAATCGAACTTTCATCGGACCCCAATGCCATTCGTGCGGCGCTCGCGCGAACCGGGCCCGAGCGAATTCGCGTTGCCGCCCAGGCGATGCGCGCGGGATTTCCGGTTTCGGAAGTGGCGGCGATCACGCGGTACGACCCGTGGTTCCTCGAAGAGATCGAATCCATTCTGGCGATGGAGGCGCAGTTGCGCCGCGATGGCCTGCCGCGCCACTCGCGCCAATGGCGCACGGTCAAATCCTTGGGCTTTGCAGATTCGCGGCTTGCAAAACTCTGCGGAACAAGCGAGGGCGATGTGCGCCGCGCACGCCTGGCGGCGGGGATTCGTCCCGTTTTCAAGCGCATCGACAGCTGTGCGGCGGAATTTCTGGCGCTCACGCCCTACATGTACAGCACCTACGAGCACCCGGTCGGGACGAGTGCCGTCTGCGAGAGCCAGCCTACCGCGGCGCGCAAGATCATTATTCTCGGCGGGGGACCCAATCGTATCGGCCAGGGAATCGAATTCGACTATTGCTGCTGTCACGCCGCGTATGCGCTTTCCGCGCAGGGTTTCGAGACGATCATGGTGAACTGCAATCCGGAAACCGTATCGACCGATTACGACACCTCGGACCGGCTGTATTTCGAACCGCTCACGGCGGAAGATGTGCTGGAAATTGTACTTGTCGAGCAGTCGAGAGGGTCCTTGGCAGGCGTAATCGTGCAGTTCGGCGGCCAGACGCCCCTCAAGCTTGCCCGCACGCTGGTCGAGGAAGGTGTGCCCATCCTTGGCACGAGCGCGGACGCGATCGATCTCGCAGAGGATCGCAGGCGGTTCCAGAGTCTGCTGCGGCGACTCGGGCTGAAACAACCGCGCAATGCGACGGCGCTGGAAGCCGAAGAAGCTTTATCTGCCGCGTCGGAGATCGGTTATCCGGTGATTCTGCGGCCCTCCTACGTTCTCGGCGGCCGCGGAATGGTGGTCGTTGCGGACGAGAACCAGCTCAAGTCTATCGTTTCATCTGGCGAACTGTTCCGGATTTCCGGCGATAATCCGGTGCTTATCGACGCGTTCCTGCACAACGCGATCGAAGTCGATGTGGACGCGATCGCGGACCAAGCGGGGGAGGTTTTTGTCGCAGGAATTATGGAACACATTGAAGAAGCCGGTGTTCATTCCGGCGACTCGGCTTGTGCAATTCCGCCCCATTCGCTGAAACCGGAAACCCTGCGCGAACTGGAACGGCAGACCGTCGCCCTGGCGCGGGCGCTCGAGGTGCGCGGCCTGATGAACGTGCAGTTTGCCGTACAGGACAAAGAAATTTACGTCCTGGAAGTCAATCCGCGCGCCAGCCGCACCGTTCCCTTCGTCGCTAAAGCGATCGGTGTGCCGGTTGCGGCGATCGCCGCGCGGGTAATGGCCGGCGAGCGGCTCGCCTCGTTTGCGCTTCGACATGTCAAGCCGGACCACGTCGCGGTCAAGGAAGCGGTGATGCCGTTTGCACGGTTTCCCGGCGTGGACACGGTGCTCGGTCCGGAAATGCGTTCCACCGGCGAAGTCATGGGGCTTGACACAACCTTCGGCCGCGCATTCGCCAAGAGCCAGATTGGTGCCGGCGCCAGGTTGCCGTTGTCCGGGGTGGTGTTCATCTCGCTCAAGGAGTCCGACAAATCCCTCGCCATCGGGCCGGCCCGGCAGCTCGTGAGAATGGGATTCGATCTCATCGCCACGCGCGGCACCGCGCGATATCTGGAGGCGGCGGGTCTTCCCGTCCGCGTCGTCAACAAGGTGCTTGAGGGCCGGCCGCACATCGTGGATGCACTGAAAAACGGCGAGGTGCAGCTTGTCTTCAACACGACGGAAGGGCAGCAGTCGCTGGCCGACTCCCTCTCGATCCGCCGCACCGCGCTGCAGATGAAAGTTCCTTATTATACAACCATGGCGGGAGCGGCGGCATCCGTGGAAGCAATCTCGGCACTTCGCGAGGGAGCTCTCGATGTGCGGCCGCTGCAGAGTTATGCCTGAGGCTCGGCCCAGACTTCTCTTGAAGTTGTATCCGGTGCACCCTACCTTGGTGCCCGTTTCAGTGGGCTCTTTTCGGGATCGCCCGCTCGTAAGAGGCATTTAAGCAGAGCTAACAACTTCGACCCGGCCGGCCCAAGGCAGGCCGGGAGGAGTTTTTTTTGCCGTAGACAGGACGAAAATGGCCATGGAACGCATACCGATGACGGCCGCGGGCTACCAGGCCCTCGAAGTTGAGATCAACCATCTAAAGACTGTTGAGCGGCCGGCCACGATTCGCCTGATCGAGGAGGCCCGCGCGCATGGCGATCTCTCCGAAAACGCCGAATATCATGCCGCCAAGGACCGCCAGGCGTTCATAGAGGGGCGTGTGGTCGAACTGGAAGACAAGCTCGGCCGCGCGGAGGTGATCGATATCTCGAAGCTGTCTGGCACCGCCGTCACCTTCGGCGCGACGGTGACGCTGGTCGACGAGGACACACGGGCCAAGAAAAAGTATCAGATTGTGGGCGATTTCGAGGCCGATGCCAAGAACGGCCGGATTTCCATCTCCTCGCCTATCGCCCGCGCACTGATAGGAAAATCAAAGGGCGATTCGGTGGAGGTTGCCGCGCCTGGGGGACCGCGAGCCTATGAGATTTTGAAAGTGGAGTTCGTCTGACCCGAGGCGCCTGAGCACCCCCGGCGGGCGGCGTGCGGATTCCCGCGTATGGCGGTATAACTGCGCGTACGCGAACAAGAGTCGGAAGGCCGGTATGGCGACAATCGCGCTCGTCGACGATGACCGAAATATCCTGGCCTCGGTCGGAATGCTTCTCGAACAGGAAGGCTACCACGTCCGGACTTATGCGGACGGTGCGTCGGCACTGACCGCGCTTCAGGCCACGCCGCCCGATCTCGCCATTCTTGATATCAAGATGCCGCGCATGGACGGCCTCGAGTTGCTACGGCGATTGCGTCAGAGCGGAGATTTGCCGGTGATCTTTCTCACCTCGAAAGACGAGGAGATCGATGAACTGATGGGGCTGAACGCGGGCGCCGACGACTACATCCGGAAACCGTTTTCACAGCGGTTGCTGCTTGAACGCGTCAGAGCCGTGCTGCGACGCGCCGACGCGGGTAAGGAGGGCGCGGGGGCGAGCGAGCCCAAGCGCGAAGTCCTGGTGCGGGGAAAACTCACGCTTGATCCGCAACGCCACGAATGCACTTGGGACGGCAAGCCTGTGCGGCTGACAGTGACGGAATTCCTGATCCTGCAGTGTCTGGCGCAGCGGCCTGGTTTCGTAAAAAGCCGCGACAACCTGATGGATGCAGCTTACGACGATCAGGTCTATGTGGATGACCGTACGATCGACAGCCACATCAAACGCCTGCGCAAGAAATTCAAGGTAGTCGATGACAGTTTCGATGCCATCGAGACGCTCTACGGCGTCGGTTACCGCTACCGGGAAAGCTGACCCCGCGCGCCGCGTGTTTCCAGATAGCGGCTTGGCGAAAGAGCCGCGCCGCGGAATCTCGGGACTGTCCTGGCAAATCATCTTCTTCAATGCGGTGGCGCTTGCGATCATGATCGCGGGTGTCTTGCTCGTGCAGTCCGGACGCGAGGGACTGGTAGACGAGCGTATGGCCGGAATCCGGCAGGTCGCTTCGATCGTGGCGAGCACACTTGCGGAATATACGGCAGAGGAAAAGACGCGTTCGATCAACGTCGAAGAAGCCGAGCCACTGCTGCGGCAGCTGATCGCGCCAACGAATCTTCGCGCCCGCCTCTATGATACCGAAGGTCGTATTGAGATCGATACGCGGAATCTGCTTTCCCGCAATATAGTCGAGACCACGGATCTGCCGCCGCTCGATTTTTATCACCGCGCGGAGGCCTGGTTGTTGCGCATCTATGACGCGCTGACGGGGCTGCGTCCGCTTGCCGGAACCGAACCGTATTTCGAGGCGGGGGGAAACGGTCGAGTGTACGCGGAGGTGCGCAGCGCGCTCGCCGGCGAAGCTGCCTCCGCCAAACGACTCGATCGCCAGAACAAACTCGTTTTGACCGTCGCTTATCCGGTGCAGCGCTTCCGCACCATTTATGGCGTATTGATGGTGACCACGGAGGGCGGAGACATTGACAACATTTTGCGCGAGGAGCGCGCCCGCCTGATCGGCATCGCCCTTGTTGCATTGGCCGTGATGGTCATTTCATCCTTCTATCTCTCGCGCGCGATTGCGGCCCCGGTGCGCGCACTCGCCGCCGCCGCCGACCGGGTGCGCAGCGGCCGTGTTGGGCGCGAGACCATTCCTTCAATGTCGGAGCGCAAAGACGAGATCGGAGAACTCGCCGACAGCCTTTCCGCCATGACTCGTGCACTTTACGGGCGGATAGATGCAATTGAACGCTTTGCGGCCGACGTCGCGCATGAGCTGAAGAACCCGCTGACCTCGCTCAAGAGCGCGGTCGAGATGTTGCGTCGTGCACGCGACGATGCTTCCCGCGAGCGGCTTATGGCAATCATTGCGAACGATATCGCACGGATCGACCGCCTGATCACCGACATTTCGGATGCATCACGACTCGATGCCGAGCTAAGTCGCGAGCAGATAGGGGCCGTCGACGTCGCACACCTGCTTGAGATCGTCATTGAAGTGTATCAACTCGTGCCGTCCCGGCGCGGCGTCCGGCTCGCGCTCGAGCTCGCCCTGTCCTCGCGTACGATGGTGCTTGGCCAGGACGAACGGTTGGGGCAGGTGTTTCGAAATCTTATCGACAATGCAGTTTCCTTCAGCCCAGACGGAGGCACCGTCCGGATTAAGGCCGAACAACTGAGCGATCGCGCGCGCGTCACAGTGGAAGACGAAGGTCCAGGAATTCCGCCCGAAAATCTCGAGACCATTTTCAACCGTTTCTACACGGAGCGGCCGATCGACCATGGCTTCGGACGCAATTCCGGGTTGGGGCTGTCCATTGCACGACAGATTGCAGAAGGACTGGGCGGTCGAATCTGGGCGGAGAACCGTACTCCCCACGATGGTAGGACCGGCGCGCGCTTTATCGTCGAACTGCCGCTCGCTGCGAAAGAACGATAACTCTGACCGGCGTCAATATCCACGCAAGTTGCGTCGTTTGCGGAGAGGCCGGCAGCGCGTTTGGCGCTCCCGGTGACGCCGGCGTGCTGTTGCTTGGCCAGAGCGGTTCGGGAAAATCCGATCTGGCGCTGCGCCTCATCGCAATGGGCGCGCGGCTCGTCGCCGACGATCGCTGCGAAATTTTCTTCGACGGCAACACGCTTCGCGCACGAGCGCCGCGCAGCATCGCCGGGGTGATGGAGATCCGAGGACTTGGTATTGTCGGGGTCCCCTGTGCATCAGAGGCCCGTATTGCTCTCGTGGTGCGCATTGCGGACGCGGTAGAACGGATGCCGGAACTTCGGGCCTACGAGTCACCTTCCGCGCTCGCAGTCCCGGAACATTTGCGGCTGCCGGAAATCGCCATCGATGCGTTCGCGGCTTCGGCAGCGGCGAAAATCCTCGCCGCGGTTGCCGCGTTCGAAAAGCAGCTCTTTCACAAGGATATTCCCGTCTAGGGGCTTCCATCGCGCGCCGGCTGGGGTATCGTTTTCAAACCTCGGGGCTTTCTCGCTTCCATGATCGGCATCGTCATCGTCACCCATGGTCGTCTTGCACAGGAGACGATCGTCGCCATGGAGCACATGGTCGGTCCGCAGCAGAACCTGCGCGCAATCAGTATCGGCCCGGAAGACGACGTCGAACGGCGCCGACGCGAACTCGGCGCCGCCGTCAAATCCGTGGATCGTGGCCAAGGCGTGGTGGTGGCGACCGATATGTACGGCGGTACCCCCTGCAATATCGCGCTCAGCTGTCTTGAGCGCGGTCGCGTGGAAGTGCTGGCTGGCTACAGCCTTCCCAGTCTCATCAAACTGATCGACGTGCGTTCGCGCCTGCCGCTCGAACAGGCGGTCGCGCAAGCGATCGAAGCGGGTCGTAAATACATGCGAGCCGGTTCGGTGGACCTGGCTGACGGATAGTCCATGACCGAAGGGCATCGCGCGGTCGTCAAGATCATCAACCAGAAGGGCCTGCATGCGCGTGCATCGGCAAAAATCGTCGAAGCGGCGGCGCGGTTTCAGTCGCGAATCACGATTGTGAAGGACGGGCAGACGGTGGATGCGCGTTCCATCATGGGGCTGATGATGCTTGCCGCGAGCCCGGGCAGCGAAATCGCCATTGAAGCCGATGGCCCGGACGCCGAAGCGGCAGTGGCAGCAATTGTCGCGCTGGCGCAGGCAAAGTTTGGGGAAGACTGAGGGTACTTCCTTTCTTGGAATGACTTGCAGCGCAGGATAGAACAGAGCTCGTCGCTCGCGGATCAACTGATGCTGCAGTTTGCTGTCACGCTCCTGCAATGGCTGCCCCGCATTTTCGTATGGCTGGTCGTGCCAACCGCCTGCCTTTCCATCGTCCTCGTGCCCGCGCGTAAATTGCGCCCACACGCGGCGCTCGGTCTCATGATTGCCGCAGCTATTTCGGCAACCTTCCTTGCGCTCGAGACGGCGGCCTTCGGATACATCTGTTGCGATCAGGCGCGGATGCTGTTTTCAGTCCTGCTCGACTTTCGGCCCGGCGTGACAATCGGATTCGCGGTTGCGCTTCTCGGCAGCATTGCAACACCGCTTGCCGGCATACTTCCGATGTTATTTGCCGCCGTCGCGACAGGTCTGGGAGCGTTTCTGCTTCGGCGCGGCAGCGGACTCCAGATCAACAATATTACCACGGTTGAACACGGCGAGGCAGTCTCATGAGCGAAGGCGTTTCGGGTGAAACGGTGATCAGGGTTCGCACCGTCGGACATGAGGAACCAAAGCAGTTCGAGGTTGTCGTACAGGACTGGAGCGGCGAAACGCAATATCAGGTGACTATGTCCCAAACCGATTTCGAGCGGTTGAGCACTGGTGGCGCAGCGCCGGAAGAATGCGTACGCGCCGCCTTCCTTTTCCTGCTCGATCGCGAGCCCAAGGAATCGATTCTGCGCCGCTTCGAGATTTCCCTGATCGAACGCTACTTCCCCGAATTTTTCCGCGAAATCTCGCGATACCGGGGCCGCTAGCGAGCTGTCTAAATCCTTTCCGAACGTGCACCGACCGTATAGCGCCGGTTTACCCGGCCCGCGCCAGATGCGAGCGCCATTCATTGAGGATGAGCGCGACCGTTACGGCGTCGAACAGGGCAAAAGCGAGCAGCCAGGGCGAGAAGTGGCCGACGAGTTTGTAAGCCATGTACACGACAAAGCCGGAAAGAATCATGGCCGCAACGGGGAATATCCAGACCTTGCCACGCAGGAGTTCGATCGCGAGCGCAAGCTTCACAATCCCGTGCACAACGAGCCAGATGACAACAAATCGGCTCGAAGCATGGGCAAAAGTGGAAGCACCGTGACGAAGCAGGTGGACGGCCTTGCTTTGCGGATGCACGTCGAGTTCGGGCGCGGTAAACTGAATGACGAGATCATAAATTCCCTGGGTGCCAAGAATCGCGACGACAATTCCGACGAAAGTCTCGACGAGTCCGTCAATCCCCTTCACTGCCACGGCCGCGACAAACGCAATCCGCAGCGTACCACTTCTTGGATTTTTCGCCTCGCGACGGGGTGTCACGTTTCTGACCATTGTTGAGCCGAAAGCCTGCTGATCGGTTTCGCATTTCCGACGATTGTTGAAATGTGGAGCGGTGTGTCACCCTGATGATTGTTGCCTTTTGCCGCAATATGGTCGTTTTGGCCATCTCGGCAATGCTCGGCTGCTGCGCGGTGGCGGCCGCCGAATCGTCGAGCGCGCCAACCCTCTGCAGCGCAACCGCGGCTTCGGGAATAGCCGGCGATTGGACGGGGACCGTTTGGCCATTATATTCGAACGATGTGCGGAAAGTTTACGCAGATGATGAGCTGGCGGGAGGTGCGCGACCTCTCGGATCTTCTCGGCCGCAACGAACCTGTTCCGCCTGACGAGCCGGTGATCGGGACGCCGATGCGGCTCTGCCAGGTGATTCACCTGGACGGCACCGGAGCGCGCGCGAACAGCGCGATGCGTTGGGGCTTTGTCGACCGACGTGCGAAATCTCCGCTCGAGCGGCCAAAGCACATGCATGCCCGCGCGGAAACCATCGATATCTTGCCGACCTTCGGCGAAGCTTTTGCGTATCGACGCGGCATTCTGCTGACGAGAACCTTCAATGTCGGTCAGCAACTGCTCAACGGGGAAAGGGTCCAGCACACGATCACGCCGCGTGACGGCAGGCCGATCGCTATCGCCGTAATCTGGGAGAAATGGGAAAACCGCAACGAAGGAATGCTTCTCACGTTTGTGATGGTCACAACCCCACCTGCTCCTCTCATCGCGGCGGTCACCGATCGGATGCCGGCGATTCTTCAGCCTGAAGATTGGCCGCTGTGGCTCGGCGAAACGCATGCCACACCTGCACAGGTGAAATCGCTGCTGCGGACGTTCGAAGGCGATTGGGACATGACAGAACAGAAAGCAGATGGGCGGCAACCGATGCGAAGAACGTCTCAACCGGCGCTGTTCTGACCGGCGGCCAACCGCGAAGCAATGATACGCAGCACTTCCGGATTCGAGCCGAGCGTCATGTGATCGCTCCATACCGGCACAACCTCGGTTTGCGCGGACGGTCTCGGCACGCAGGCGCGCCAATCGACAATGCCGTCACTCGGGCTCACGATCGCTGTGACGGGGATGGGTGGCGGCTCCGCCACGGTTTCGATCGCACTCTTCATCTCGACATCCCAGAAATAGGACGCGCACCGCGCGAGCGGCGCCAAGGGCGTGATCACCGGCAAGTTCACCGGGCTTGCGACGGTAATCAGGCGATCAACACAATTGGCCGTTCGTTTAACCACCTCGCGCGCGAGCGTGCCGCCAAGGCTGACGCCAACCACCGACACTTTGCGTCCGTGCCGCTCGGCACTCGCACTGATGCACGCCCGTAGTCGCGCCAGCACACCGGTCGTGGGACCAAAATTGATGCCGCAACCCCACGGCTCGGGCGCGAAGCCCTGCTGGCGAAGGAACGCGCGAATGGCCGCGGTGGAGAGGTCGGGTGAAAGGAACGCCGGAACGACGAGCACTGGTTCACCAAGTCCCCGCGCCGCATCCTTGGGGAGAGCCGGGGGTGCAACGAGGGATTTCGCGAAGCCTTTCAACTCGCGGAGCCACGTCGCTGCCGAGACCGGGGCGCCAGCCTTGGGCCACAGAACCAATTCACGAGAAGCTGCAGAAGACACTCACGAAACTCCCGTCAAAGGCCGTAACCGGTCCTCGTTTCCAACGCACCCACAGGCTATTTGGTCCGCCATGCGCAATCAAAGCCGTGGCTATGCCCAATTTGCGACACAAACATCACTCTCGGCATTGTTATCCCTGCAAAGCTCCGGAAATTGCTAACGCCCTGGCTGGTCCCTGAGATCATCCTTGCACGGCTCTGCGGAGCGGGCTTTCCTAGCGACCTTCCGGTCGTTGCCAGCGATTCCGCCGGCAAGCAGCACGAGGTCGTTATGAGAAATTTGGGCTGGCGCTCTCTCGCCATCGCGGCGGCACTGGCAGCGCTGACGGGGGCGGGAAACGCCGCTGCAACGCGCGATGATTGGACGTTCATGCGCTTTCCGGCGCTTCACGGCGCCAAGATCGTTTTCGAGGCACATGGCAATCTTTGGCAAGTGAGCCGCTGGGGCGGTGTCGCAAGCCGGCTCACTGCCGATCCCGGCTACGATCTGATGCCGCGGTTCTCGCCGGACGGTAACGCGATTGCGTTCACGGGATTTTACCAGGGAAACCAGGACGTTTATGTGATTCCCGCCGGAGGCGGCGCCGCGAAGCGCCTCACCTTCCATTCCGACGTGGTCGAAGACGCGCCGGTGCGCTGGGGTCCCGACAATATGGTCGTGACCTGGACGCCGGACTCGAAGAACGTGATCTTTCTGTCGCGGCGCATGGCGTGGAACAGCTGGTACGGACGGCTGTTCTCGGTTCCGGCACAGGGCGGATTGGCGCAACCGTTGCCGCTCGATCGTGGCGGGCTGATGACGTACAGCCCAGACGGCAATTCCATTGCCTACAACCGCATTTTCCGCAATTTCCGTACGTGGAAGCGCTACAACGGCGGTCTGGGCCAGGACGTCTACACCTACAATTTCCAGACGAAGACGCTTCAACGCATCACGACGTGGCAGGGCACCAATACGGCGCCGATGTGGTACGGTCGCAGGATCTACTATCTTTCCGATCACGACACGAAGCGCCGCGAGAACATCTGGGTTTATGAACTCGATGCCAAGAAATTCCGCGAGATCACGCACTTTACCAATTACGACATCGATTTTCCCAGCACCGGGATCGGCGGCAGGGGCGGGGATGGAATCGTGTTTGCGCAGGCGGGCGCATTATGGGTCTTGGATCTGCCGAGCGAAAAGCTGCACCGGCTGAACGTCAGCGTTCCCGATGATGCTACGCGCACCGGCCCACGCTATGCCGATTCGAGCAAATCGATCCGCGACCAGGACACGGCGGGCAACGCCGATTACGCGCTTTCGCCCAACGGCAAGCGAGCGGTGTTCTCGGCGCGAGGCGACATTTTCACGGTGCCGGCGGAGCACGGCGCCACGCGCAACCTCACCAATACGAGCAATGCCGACGAGGATCATCCGGCATGGTCGCCTGACGGCAAGACGGTGGCCTATACCACCGATGTAAATCATGGACAGCAGATCGCGGTGCGGCCGGCGACCGGCGGCGCCGAGAAAATTCTCACGCATTTCAACAACGGGTTTTACTACCAACCTCTGTGGTCTCCCGACAGTAAGCGGCTGGCAGTCGCGGACGGCAATCACAGGCTATTGCTGGTCGACGCCGGCAGCGGCGCCGTCACGCAGGTGGCGCAGGATCCCTATAGCGAGATTCACGACGCAAGTTTTGCGCCTGACGGGCGATGGCTCGCTTACAGCATCACCAACACGAACCAGCAGCGAAGCATCTGGATCGACAACATCGGCAACGGCAAAGCGACAAGAGTATCGGAAGCGTTTGCCAACGATTACAGTCCCACGTTCTCGCCGGACGGTAAGTATCTCTACTTCGTATCGACGCGGCACGAAAATCCTACCGTCAACGAAATCGAGTTCAACATCGCGTCGATCGAGATGGACGGCATTTACGTGGCAACGCTCCGCAAAAACGAAGCGTCACCGTTCGCACCCCAAATGGACGAAGGCGCGGTGAGCGGCGAAAAGGACAAAGGCGGGGACGAGGACAAATCGAAGTGGAAGCCTGGCGCTTCCAAACCGGTATCGATCGACTTCGACGGGCTGATGGGACGCGCCGTGCCGCTGCCCATTCCCGCGGCCGACATCACGCAGCTCGATGCGCGCGATGACAATGTCTATTATCGGGTCGGACCACCGCAGATGCTGGAAGGTGCTCTGCCGCGCGCAAAATCGTCGCTGCACATCTACAACCTCGCAAAGCGGAAGGATGCGACGCTGGTCGAAGATCTCGACAGCTACAGCCTCTCCTACGACGGCACGAAAGTGCTGCTCAAGAAAAGCGGCGGCGATGATTCCGAGGACGATGGGGGCCACTACGCCATTGCCGACGCAAAGATGCCCGAAGAGGACAAGAAGCCCGAGCCGAAATCTCTCGACCTTGCGCACATGCGCACGCGCGTCGAACCGAAAGAGGAATGGGCAGAGATGTTCGAGAACGCCTGGCGGCTGGAGCGCGACCTTTTCGTCAATTCAAAGATGAACGGCGTGAATTGGCAGGAGGTGCACGACTCCTATGCGAAGCTTCTGCCGCTCGTGGGTTCGCGCGAGGATCTGAATTACCTGATCGGAGAGATACAGGGCGAACTCGCCAATTCGCACACCTATGTCGGCGGGGGCGATGAAGACAATCCGGCCGACTCGGTATTGACTCCGCTCATCGGAGCCGACTTCGCGCCGACCACCTCGGGCCACTATGCCTTCGCGAAAATCTATCCCGGCGACAACACACGCGAAAAATATCGCAGCCCTCTCACCGAGCCCGGTATCGACGTGCATCAGGGCGATCTGCTCGTGGCAGTAAACAGTCGCGAACTGAAAGCACCGATGGACCCGTACAGTCTCTTCGTTGCTCTCGATAATCAGCCCGTAACGATCACCGTTTCGGATGCCGGCGGCGGCCACCGCCGCGACGTGACGGTCAAACCGATCAAGAATGAGCTGTCGATTCGAGAGAAGGACTGGATCGACCACAACCGCGCGATCGTGGACAAAATGTCGGGGGGCAGGATCGCCTATATGTATCTATCGGACATGGAGGCGGTCGGTACGGAGCAATTTATCCGTCAGTTCTATCCGCAGATGGACAAACAGGCACTGATAGTCGATGACCGTTGGAACGGCGGTGGCAATGTCGACCAGATCCTTCTCGAACGCCTGCGGCGTATCCTGGTCGGCCTCAATACCAACCGTGAGGCCGGCAACACATCCATCCCGCAACAACTGATCCTTGGACCGAAAGTCTGCCTGATCAACAACTACTCCGCTTCGGATGGCGACATTTTCCCCTATTTCTTTCGCAAATACGGACTCGGCCCGCTGATCGGCACGCGCACCTGGGGTGGCGTGCGGGGCATCCGCGGTGACTGGACGCTGCTGGATGGCGGCTACATTACCGTGCCGGAAGACAGCATGTATGGACTGAAGTCCGAGTGGGTGATCGAGAACCATGGTGTCGATCCGGATATCCCGGTGGACACGGATCCCGGTCAGCTCATGGCTGGTCATGATGCACAGCTCGAAGCGGGCGTGAATTATCTGATGGAAAAACTGAAAAACCATCCGGTTCGGCTGCCGCCGCGGCCGCCGGAACTGCCGGCGTATCCCAAGAACGGCCAGCCACCGCCACCGAGCCTCTGAATCCGCGCGCAAAAAATATCATCTCATAAAACGAACGCGCGGCTTTCAGCGTTAACAGCGCGAAGCCCTTTCGCGAGGAAACCGATGTCGGGCATTGGCGCGCGAAACCACGCGATCCGGGCAAGCGCGGTTTTCCCGATGGCGTTCGCCCTCTCCTGCATCGCGTGGCCATCATGTGCCGCGAGCACGGGCGAGCTTCTTTCTCAGCGACCGCCGCGCGCAGCTTCGGCAACGCAATTCGAGGCCCAAACCAGCACGATCGCGCCAAGCATCGACGTTACCTACAAAGCACTCAGCGAAGCGGCGAACGCGGCGGCGGACACATTTGCCGGTCCGGTCTCGGGCCGAAGCCGAATTGGCTGTCAGCATATCGGCATCGGCGGCTCTTCCCCAATAAAGGTGACGCTGTTCAACGGCTGCGCAGACTACGACTGGCGCATCAATGCGTCGCGCAATGGCGGCATCACGTTCAAACGCGCGGGCAATGGCATTGAAGTCGATATTCCGGTCAAGTTCGCAGGTGACGGCAATTTCGTCGGTGAACTGGCGAAATCCATTCAGACGGCGCCGAAACCCTTCAACGGAACCTTCGTGGTCTCGATTTCCGGAATCGTCAGCGTGGGCAAGGACTTTTGCCCCAGAATCGAGCAGGGTCAGGCGCATTTCGCCTGGAACACCCCGCCTGATATCGAACTGATCGGACACACCTGCCTGGAGCTCGGCCACGATCTCAAGGCATGTCTGGGACCGTGGAAATTTCCCGCCGGCAGGATGATGACCGGCCAAATCAATCATGCGCTGCAGGGTCAGATCGACGAAATCAACAAGAAGATTCCCTGCGATCAAATCCGCAATCAATTGCAGCAAGTGTGGAAGACCTGGTCGATACCGCTGCCGATCAGCAATCCGCCAGCTTACGTCGCGCTGCAGCCCAAAGCCCTCTCCGTCCCCGGCGTTATTGCCACCGACGACGGCATCCGCTTGATAGCGCGTCTCGACGCGACAACGGCCGTGTCGGGCAACAAACCGCCCGCAATGGCAGCAACACCTTTGCCGGAAAATCACCCGATAACCGGTGCGGCCGGGCATTTCTCCCTCGCTGTTCCGCTGCCAATCTCCTATTCGGCTCTCGGGGAAGTCGGCGCGGAGCGGCTCAAAGGAAAGCCGATCAAGTCCGGCGCCGCTGCGATTACGCCCATCGGTATCGAAATGTTCCCGAGCAACGACAAGCTCGCCGTTGGCGTCACCTTTCGCTGCGACAGCCGTGGTCCGATGCGCGGGAAAACGGGGACGGTGTGGTTCACGGCCACACCCACAATCGATAACAACGGCCACGCCGTACGGCTGAGTGACCTGACCATGACCACCAAAGCGAACAGTCGCCTTTGGCCGGCCGTTGCGGCAGCAGTGAATTCCGGGCTGCCCAAAGCCGTCGGCGCGACCTACGGCTACGACTTCTCCTGGCTGCTGCGCGATTCGAAAACCAAGCTCGATCAGGCGATCGCCAATCCGAAAAACACCGCCAATATCAAGATCACCATAGCGAAAGACGACCTGCATCTTGGCCGCACGGCCATGCTGCCCGACAACTTCGTCGTGGAAGGCCTCTTCGATGCAGACGTGAGCGCAACCGTGCTTGGCACCCCAAAATAGCGACGGGCGTCACGCGCCGCGCATAGCCCCCAAACCGGTAAGTTCGACGCGAGCGGTCACGCTCTGCAACAGCGCTGTTTTCCATTGTTGGAATGATTAGGGTAAGGAGGACAAGTCGTCTCCCGCACGGATTCCGGTTGACCAACCACACCCAAAAGCGACGAGGGCGGAAGCGTATCCCGTCGCCGCCGCACCCGATGTTACGGCGAAAGCCGCTTCCCTCTCAGGAACCGAAACCCGCCAGCGAAGACGCCCAGGCGCCGACGGCGGTACAGGCCATTCTTGAGAGCCCGAGTTACCGGCAGGCCGACCAGGACATCGACTTTCTTTCGCGCGGCGACCTCCGAGACGTTCGACTCGCGCTCGACTATCAAAAGGCCGAGCTTCTGCTCAAAGAGCGCGGCGTCTCGCACACCATCGTCGTCTTCGGCAGCACGCGCATCTGCGAACCGGCGGCAGCGAAACGGAAGCTCGAGTCGCTGTCGAAGGACGTGCGCCGAACCGGCAAAGAGGCTGCGCGGCGAGTGGAGATTGCAAAACGTATCGTCGCGAAGAGCCGTTATTACGAAATTGCGCGCGAGTTCGGCCGTATCGTCAGCAAAGCGGGTGCAAAACGACGGCGCAATCGTATCCTCATCGTTACCGGCGGCGGGCCGGGTATAATGGAAGCGGCGAACCGTGGCGCCTGCGATGTCGGCGCGCAATCGGTCGGGCTGAACATAACCCTGCCCCACGAACAATTCCCCAATCCCTACATCACGCCGGAATTGTGCTTTCGCTTTCATTATTTCGCAATTCGGAAGCTTCATTTCCTGCTCAGGGCCCGCGCGCTCGTCGCCTTTCCCGGCGGCTATGGTACAATGGATGAACTGTTCGAAGTGCTCACGCTCAGCCAGACACGCAAGCTCAATCCGCTGCCTGTAATTCTCGTCGGAGAATCGTACTGGCGCAAAGTCTTCAATCCGGACTTCTTGGTCGAGGAAGGGACTATCGATCCCGAAGACCGTGAGCTGTTCTGGTTTGCCGAAACAGCAGAAGAAATCTGGCGCGGCATCGTCGACTGGTACGCGGCAGCCGGACGACCGCTTCTTGGTGCCCCGGAAAAAGACACGCTCAGATGAAACTCTCTTTTCACGGCGCCGACCACGATGTCACCGGTTCGTGCCATCTGCTGGAAACAGGTGGTACACAACTGCTCATCGATTGCGGTCTGTTTCAAGGCAGCGGAGAGTTGAACGAGGAGAACGCGATCGCCTTCGGTTTCGAGCCGGCGGCGATCGATTACCTGCTCCTCACCCATGCGCATCTCGATCACTGCGGCCGTATTGCACTGCTCGCCAAGCGCGGCTTCAAGGGTCAAATAATCGCCACGGCTGCCACGCACGAACTCGCGCGTCTTGTGATGCTCGACGCGGCGCACCTGCAGGAAGAAGATTCGCGGCGCACATCAACAAAGCTCGCGCGGCGCGGGAAAAATCCGGCCCCGGCCGCGCCGCTCTACACCACGCTCGATGCCATGCAGGCGCTTGGGTATTTCGGGAAAGCCGCTTCCTACGGCGCGCCGCTCGAAATCCGGCCTGGTCTGCGGACGACCTTTTTTGATGCAGGTCACATTCTCGGCTCCGCAAGCGTGCTCGTCGAATGTGAAGAAGACGGCGCAACCAGGCGCATCGTGTTCTCCGGCGATCTTGGCCATGCGGGCGGGCCGCTCCTCAATGATCCTCAACCGCCTCCGGCCGCCGATGTGGTCGTCATGGAAACCACCTATGGCGACCGTTTGCACAGCGCCCGCGCTGCCTGCGTGGAAGAACTTTATTCGGCGATTCTCGACACTTTTGCGCGGGGCGGGAATGTCGTCATCCCGACGTTCGCACTCGAGCGAGCGCAGGAGCTTCTTTTTGTTCTCAATCGCGGAATCGCCATCAACCGCCTGCCACAAACGATGCAGGTGTACCTCGATTCGCCGATGGCGATCTCCGCCACGGAAATTTTCGTCCGCCATCCGGAATCCCTGAATCCGGAAGCCGCGGCGCTTTTCCAGAACGGTCAGGATCCGTTTCATCTGCCGGGCCTGCATACGACGCGCGAAACAGCCGATTCCATGACCATCAACAAGATCAGGAGCGGCGCGGTGATCATGGCGGGCTCGGGTATGGCGACGGGTGGGCGCATCCGCCACCATCTGAAGCACAATCTATGGCGGCCGGAATCCAGCGTCGTGTTCGTGGGCTATGCCGCGGTCGGCACGCCGGCGCGGCAAATCCTGGATGGGGCCAAATCGATTCGCCTCTTCGATGACGATGTCATGGTAAAGTCACGCATCTATTCAATTTCCGGCTTTTCGGCACACGCCGACCAGAAGGGCCTGCTCGCGTGGCGCAACACAATTGCCGATGTGAAGGACACGTTTCTGGTTCACGGTGAAATGGCGACGATGCAGACGTTTGCGAAACTGCTTGCTGGCTCGCGCGTCGAACTGCCGGCGCCGAACCAGGCGTTTGATTTGTAACCCATTATACGGCCGCGGCCGAACATGACGATAAAGCGCGAAGCTGTCACGGTTTGCACATGGAAACGCGGAAAAGAGCCGGCGAAAGCGCCGTCGGCACCGATTCCATCGGGTCAACGGTTTAGAATTCAGAGAGACTTTGCCGGCGTAATGATTTTTGTCCTCTTGCTGCCCGGATTGCCCGCCCGGGCGCAGAGTGCGGACACTCAGAATTCCGTCTTCAATCCGGTGCCCGACGATGGGCTGCGGCCCTTCTGTACCGACCGTCCTACGAAAGGAACTGGGCCGTGCACGGTCGATCCAGGACATCTGCAGGTCGAATCGGATATATTCAATGCGACATTGCAGAACAGTGATGGCGTGGTCACTGATACCTATCTCTATACCAACCCCAATTTCAGATTGGGTATAACCCCGGACATGGATGTGGAATTGAATTTTTCTCCATATGTGGAGGTCGTCACCCACGACCACTCCACCGGGGGAAGAACCGAAGATTCCGGTTTTGGGGACATGTTTCTGCGCCTCAAGACCAGCCTGATTGGCAATGGCCAGGGGCCGTTCAGTGCCGCGCTCGATCCTTTCCTCAAAATACCCACGGCTCCGCTCGGTATCGGCAACGGCGCCGTCGAAGGCGGAATGGTCGTGCCGCTGCAGTACACATTAAGCGACGTCTGGTCGCTTTCGTGCGTTCCGGAAATCGACCTCCTCAAAAACCGGACCGACGATGGCCGTCACGCGGCGGGTGTTCTGGCACTCAGTGTTACCCGGGCCATTTCCGCCGAGGTCTCCGCATCAGCGGAGTTCTGGGACAATGTCGATTTCGATCCTTCCGGCTCGGTGCGGCAGGATTCGTTCGATATTGCAGGAACGTGGCAGCCGCCAGGCGCACGCGATCTGCAATTCGACGCTGGCGCAAATTTCGGCCTCAACCGCGAGACACCCGGAGCGCAGCTTTATGTCGGCGTGTCCCACCGCTTCTGAGCTGGAATATGCCGCGCCCAAAAGCGGCCGCTAACCATGCCGATAGCGTTCTTGTCACATGTTTCGCACGAGAATGCCCCTTTTTTTCGCGAAACGGCTGTTGCGAGGAAGACTGCCCGCGGCGACACTGTTCCGGATTCCGCGCTGGCAATCTGCTGTGCCCGTCTCGAAGGAGCGCACCATGATCTGGTTTTTCAGGCTGATCTGTTCGTTCGCAGTCGCCCTGTTTTTCCCCTTTATCACGCCAGCGACTGCAGCAGCCGAAGCTCCACCCGTCATCGCAACGATCAAGGCTCATCCGGCATTGTGGACGGTGCATTCGTCCAACGCCACGGCGTATCTGTTCGGCTCGGTGCACCTCCTGCCCCCCAATATCGATTGGCATTCGGCAGCGATCGACGCCGCGCTCAAATCATCCGACGTCTTTGTGTTCGAAGCGCCAATGGGCGCCGAGGGCCAGGCGCAGACCGAGGCTTTCGTACGGGCGAATGGGATGCTTCCGGCGAACGAGGCCCTGCCGTCACTCCTCGACCCCCGTGCGCGAAAAGACTACCGTACGGCGCTTGCGGCCGCGCATGCAGATCCTGCTGCAGTTGTCCACATGCGGCCCTGGCTGGCGGCGATCGTCATGCAGACGAGCGCGCTGCAGGCTTCCCATTATTCGCGATCCGGCGGCGTCGATTTGCAGCTTTGGGATTACGCGAACACGCAGCACAAGAAAATCGAGATTTTCGAAACGATCGACGAGCAACTGGCGCTGCTGATGCCCAAGGACCAGAAGCTCGAGAAGGAAGAATTCGAAGCGGAACTGAAAGAGCTGAAGACCAGCTCGGGGGAAATTGGGGCCCTTGTTGATGCGTGGTGCGATGGCCGAATTTCGGAAGTGGCGCGGCTGATGAACGAAGGTCTCTCGACAACACCGGGCGCGATGAAGCTTCTGATCGATGACCGGAACGCTCGCTGGGCAAAGCGGCTCGACATCATGCTGGCGGAGCCCCATACCTATTTCATTACCGTGGGTGCCGGACATCTGGCGGGTCCGCACGGCCTTCCCGCGCTGCTAAAGGCCCGCAATTATAAAGTCGAGATGGCAGCCGGACCCACGTGATCGGTTCGCTCACGGCTGGAACATTTGGTGGCCGCCAGCGTTGCAAAATCGTAGCAAATGATCGGTGAAACGGCGTGCTGCGGCTTGCCCTCCTGTTTTTCGTTCTTGGTCTGGTTGCCGCCATCCTCGGTTTCGGCGGCCTCGCGGGTGCTTCTTTCGCGATCGCCAAATTTCTGTTCTTCGTATTCCTGATTCTGTGCATCATTTTTGTCGTGCTCGGTCTTGGGATCATGCGCAGCTCCTCCCCGCGATGACGTCATCGGGCAACAGCTTCGCGCCTTACCGTTTCCGCATCGGCCGAAGAGCTCCTGAACAGAAAGACTCGCGCGAGCACACCCGGATTTGGACGAATGTGGGCGCCGATCCGCGCGCGCGGATGCGCAGCGGCTCATTCTGTGCATCTGATGGTGTCGCGATTCCGTACCGGCTGTGGCCATCCGACCGTACTGCGGCGACCGTCCTGCTCTTGCACGGCGCCTTTGACTATTCCGCCGCCTTCGAGGAGATCGGCCCAAAGCTGGCGCGCACACAACTTACATCGCTTGCCATAGACCAACGTGGATTCGGCGCGACACGCTCACGCGGCCGCTGGTCCGGCACGGAACGCATGGCCCTCGACGCCGTCGATGCAGCACGATTTCTCCTCGAACGATTCGGGCAAGACAAACCTCTGTTCATTCTGGGCGAGAGCATGGGCGCGGCGGTTTCCATTCATGCTGCGGCGCTTGCAGAGATGCCGCAATTGCGGGGCCTTGTGCTCGCAGCCCCGGGCGCGCTGGCCTCGCGCTTGCGTCACAGCGTGTTGGCATGTGTGGCGGCGGCAGCCCGCCTCCTGGCCGGCGACTCGGAAATTGTATTTGAACGGTTGAGCGGATGGGAGCTTACGCCCGCCGCCGCCATTCGCCTGATCGGCGACCCGCTGGTGATGCGCCGAATCGGGCCGGAAATGCTCCGCGGCATGGCGGATCTGGCGCTTGCTGCGGTCGGTCAGGCCAGTTCCGTGACGGCGCCTGTGCTCACCGTCGTCGGTGCACGAGACGAATTGGTGCGCCTTGGATGTGTGCGCCGTCTCTTCGATAATCTTGCTGGAGAGAAAACCTGGCGCGTGGTATCCGACGCGCCGCATCTGTTGTTGCACTGGCAGCGCGGCAATGAAATCCTGCGCGACGCCATTGGCTGGATGATGGCGCAGCTGCGCCGCACCGATGCAAAAGAAGAAGCAGTCGCCCGAAACGTTTGCAGCGCAGGCGCTGGGCTGGATTGACCACGCAACCCGCGCGGTCGTTCCGCCGCTGCACGTTTCAACCACGTTCGAGCGTGAACCAGACAACACTTTCTTGAATGGCCGCAGCTACGCGCGCGCGGACAGCCCGGCGTTCGACCAGGGGGAAGCGTTGCTTGCGCAACTCGAAGGCGGCGCCGAGGCCATGCTGTTCGCCTCGGGAATGGCTGCCGCAACCTGCGTGTTTCATTCCCTTGCGCCGGGCGATCATATCGTCGCGCCGCAGGGGATGTATTGGGCGCTGCGCGCGTGGCTCGCAGCCGATTCACGGCTCGAGGTGAGCTTCGTCGACGCCACGGATCTGAAAGCGATTGAGCGGGCAATCGTGCCTGGCCGGACGAAATTGATCTGGGTTGAAACTCCTGCCAACCCGCTATGGGACATCACCGACATTGAAGCCGTCGCCGCTCTCGTGCACAGCACTGGTGCGCGGCTTGCCGTGGATTCGACCGTGGCCACGCCGGTGTTCACGCAACCCCTGGCGCTCGGCGCCGATCTCGTCATGCACTCGGCGACGAAATACCTGAACGGCCATTCGGATGTCGTCGCGGGTGCGCTCGTAACGCGTGAAAACGACGCGTGCTGGCAAAAGCTCAAAAACCAGCGTGTGAAGCTCGGCGCCATTCTCGGGTCGTTCGAGTCATGGCTTCTCACCCGCGGTATGCGGACGCTGTATCCGCGGGTGCGCCTTGCGGCATCAAATGCGCTCGAACTTGCGCGACGGTTGGACGCGCACCCGAAAATCGCGCAGGTGCTGTACCCGGGCCTTCCGCAATTTCCGGGACACGACATTGCCGCGCGGCAAATGCAGGGCGGCTTCGGTGCCATGCTCTCGATTCGCATCCGCGGCGGTGAAGATGCCGCCATCGCAGCCGCCGGTAAAATCCGGGTTTGGAAGCGGGCAACGTCGCTTGGCGGTGTCGAAAGCCTCGTCGAGCACCGTGCCTCGGTGGAAGGGCCGGACTCGCCCTGCCCCCGGGATCTCCTCCGCCTCTCCGTCGGTATTGAGAATGTGGAGGATCTTTGGTTCGATCTCGCGCAGGCGCTCGCGTCGCCCGACTAAGCCTTGCTTCGCCACCGCCAGCGCATGTCAGGCGAGCTTGTGTTTTGCCAGATGTTCGTAATGCGGACGCAGGGCATCGGCGAGACCTCGCAGCTCGCGACTGAGCGGCGGATACAGGCGCGGGCGCGCGAAGCCGGTGGAGCGCTCGACGGCGTCGTACCACGCAGGGGCCCATGCGCCGTCAGTCGCGCGGCGGCCGGCCGGCCAATGGAGCATGCTTTCGGAAAATTCGATTCCGAGCGCGCGGCACAGCGCATCCAGGATTGTGCGCGAATCGCGCAACACATCCTCGCCATCGATCACCGGTGGTGCTCGACCGAGCCGGTCGCACTCGCGGTCGAAGATTTCGCGCTGGCGCGCAAAGCCGACATCCGCCGGCAGAAATTCGGCACGTTTGGCCGTGTACGACGCCAGCACCGTTTCCGGCGCGCGGATGAGAAACGCGTTGCGGCATTCCGCCATCCAGCCGAGATCAAATTCGCCGAGCATGTGATGCGCCATGTGCTTCTGGTAGAAAATCGTGCATCCACCGGGAATCGGTCCTGTCAACCTGCGCACGACCGCACGCCAGTCGGTTTCATGCGCCGCCAGCGTTTCCGCACGCAGGGGATGGTCGATGCCGGTCGCCTTCAGGTATGCGGCATAAAATGGCTCATCGATGACGGCGGTGTCGGGACGGTTTCCGAACGACCGCATCATTGCCGTCGAGATGTTGCGCGGCCCAGACCACAGCGCAACGCGAACGGCAGGCCCGGTCATATCGCGCCGGCGCGCGCGACATAGGCTGCCGCGTCTTCGTCTTTCAGTTTCGCGTACAACGCGGCGAGCTGCCGTGTAATTCCGTCCGGCGGTGCGACGGCAACGTCTCGTCCGTCGATCGCACGCACCGGCACGATGCCGCCGAACGTCCCGGTGACGAAAACCTCCTCGGCCCCATAGGCATCATGCAACGTGAAATTGCCGAGGCAGACCGGAATACCGTTCTCGGCGCACAATTCAATGACATTAGCCCGGGTGATTCCGTTGAAGCAGTATTCCCCGGTTGATGTGCAGACCTCGCCATCGCGAGCGAAAAAGAGGTTCGTGGCGTTGCAACTCGAGACGAAGCCGTTTGGGTCGAGCATCAGCGCCTCGTCGGCACCCGCCGCAATCGCCTGGGTTAGCGCCAGGACCAGATTGAGGCGGCTGTGCGAATTGAGCCGCATATCGAACATGTCGGCCGGTGTGCAACGAATGGTGGCGGTGAAGAGAGCAAGCCCGTTTTCGCGCACCGCCCCGCTCGGTTCCTTGTGTTCGGCGACAATCACGACTGTCGGCCGGCCAAGCGCGTTTCTTGGATCCTGGTTTGGCGTCCTCTTTTCGCCGCGCGTTACCATCAGCCGGATGTGAACCCCGCTCTCCATGCGGTTTGCGGCAGTCAGCTCCCGCAAGGCTTGCTCGATGTCGGAGCGCGTCAGGCGGATGTCGAGAGCGATGGCGCGCGCACCGGCGAGGAGCCTATCAAGATGGGAATCGAGAAACAGAAGACCGCGGTTGTGCAGGCGCAGGCCTTCCCACACACCGTCGCCGAGCACAAAGCCTGCGTCGAAGATCGAAACCTTCGCGTCCTTGCGCGGCACGAGCGCCCCGTTCAAATGGATCAGCAGGTTTTCATTGCGAGGATCCGCCGCAAAATCCTGGCTGCCGGGCATCGGCGCCTCTTTTCGGTTTGAGCCGCAGCCCGCTTTGCCGCGGGAAAGCCGGATACGCAACCGAAAAGACGAGAGCCCGCACCGGACTGTCCGATGCGGGCTCTCGCTGTTCGCGGCCCGGCTTGCAGGGAGGGGCTTGCAGCAAACCGAACCAGCTTCGAAGAATGCTACCCTGCTCCTGAACGGGTCATGGCACCGCCGTTCATCTGCCGTTCATCGCTGAACAAGCCAGGGCCACAGACGCAGCCGCCCGGACGCCCCAGGTTCCGGCGCGTCAGTGCACGTTGTCGGTGGAGCGGATGAACGTCGCCACCTTGTCATGAAGGTCCTTCAGCGACTGCTCATGCGCATAGACCATATGGCCCGATTGGAAGTAGGCGTACTGGATGTTGCCCCGCAGGTTCGCCGGAATCTGCAAATGGTGCATCTCGTACCAGCCCTCGTAATAGGGCGTCGCAAGGTCGAAATAGCCCCCTGTCAGCAACACTTTGAGGTTGGGATTGTACTTCATGGCATTGGCAAGGTCCGGCATCACATTGGTGCTGCCGCGAAGCGCGCGCTCGACGCCGGGCGCCTGGTGCTTGAAATCCCAGAACCGGAAGAGCGGAATCTCCGGCTTGTACTCTTCGTCCGTTCCGAATTTCAGGACTTTGCGAACATAGTCGTTGAACGCGGAGGTGTAGGCAGAGCTGATTGCCGCCGACTGCGGGTCGTAGTCGGAACGCTCGCTCAACGGATCGAGCGTCGGGCCGGTGAAACGCGTATCCAGCCGCCCCACGGTGACATCATTCGCGCCCTCGAGACTCTTCTCGAACTCGCCGCCGTCGATCCGCAGATTGGCCTTGTCGATGTACCACAGCGGCAAGCCCGTGTACATGTGTAGCTTGTTGATGATGTCCTTGCGCCAGTTTGGACCCAGCGATGAGCCTTTCTGCAGGGCAAGACCGTATTCGCCCATCGCAAACGACTCGACCTGCTGGATCAGCGTCTGGAAATCCTTCGGCGCATTCGGCGGAAGCTTGTGGTGGTACCACGCCGTTGCCGCATAGGTCGGCAACGCAACCTGGTACGGCAGATCGACACCGGGATTGAATTCCGGCCGGTCGGCACTCAAGTCGAAATTCAGGATCTGCGAGAGGAGGATGACGCCGTTCAAATCGACGTTGCGCTCGGTCGCAAGCTCGTTTGCGACAACGGCCGAACGCGGTGTGCCGTAGCTCTCGCCGAACAGATACTTTGGCGAATTCCACCGGCCGTATTTGGCGAGAAACTCGCTGATGAACTGGGTGAACGCGTAGGCATCCGGATCGACGCCGTAAAACGCTTTCTCCTTGTCCTTGCCCGCGATGCGGCTGAAGCCGGTCCCCGGCGCATCGATGAACACGAGATCGCTCGCATCGATCAGGCTGTAGTCATTGTTCATCACCTTGTACGGCGCCGCGGGGGCGTGCTGGTTGTCCGGCGTGATCACCCGCCTGGGGCCGAACGCGCCCATGTGCAGCCACAGCGTCGAAGATCCGGGGCCGCCATTGTAAAGAAAGGTGATAGGGCGCTGCAGCGGATCGGCGCCGTTCTTGAAGTAAGCGACGTAGAACATTTCAGCCAGCGGCTGCTCGTCCTTCTTGTCGCCCTTTGGCTCGGTGGCATCGTCCCAGTCCTTGGGATGGACGAGCAGCGTTCCGGCGTGTGCGTTGTAATCGACGCCGTTTGCGCTCCCCTGCGTCACGCTTTCCTGAGCCTTGAAGAACGCCGGGTTCGGCGAGGGCGTCTTTTCGCCTCCCTTGTTGCTGTCGTCCTGTGCGAGTGCGGAGGCGGAAAGGACAAGCGAAAGCGAGAGAGCGGCAAGAATGGCACGTCCCATGAAGGTCCCCTTGCTGGAAGCCGGCGCTGGGGCCTCGCCCCGGCCGGAGACTAGGACAGGAGCGTGGCCAGTGTCATTCGCAATTCCGTGAGCGGGGAGCATGCGGGGTGCGGTCGACGGACGCGGACGCGAACTGCAGCCGGCGCGGCGCACCTCGTGACCGCCTCAAGGCGGTTTATCTTATGGACTGGCGCTCTCGCCTTCAGCCTGCCGCTGCGGCCGAACGTTCGCAACGGCCGGCGTCTCGTCAGTACAAGCAATGGGACGGCACCGGATTTTTGCCGCGCGAAGATGGGGGCACACAAAGGTCGGCTTTCCGGCGGGCGTCCGGTAACGGCATTGCCGGCTGAAATCGTCCCAGGAATAGCTCTTCCATCCGCCGCAGCCATTCCGGATTTCACCGTCGACGGCGAATCCACAGGAGCCGCATTCGGCAAGAAGATACTGATGCAGACCGCGTCGTGAATTGGCAGGCATAACCGCTCTCCTCGAGTGGGAAGAGCATGCATGCCGGCTCTTAATACCCTCCTTACACAGAGAGGGCGGGATTTAGTCAATTTCTTCCCTGACCCGGCCAAGGGCAGGAATCCGTTCGCCAGGCTTTGGACGGAGGGTTGCAGCCGCCTCGACTGCGCCGATCCGCGTGGTATAAGGCGGCCCCTCACGATTTCAGCCCGGTCGGACAGGTGGCTGAGTGGTTGAAAGCACCGCACTCGAAATGCGGCATACGGGCAACTGTATCGGGGGTTCGAATCCCTCCCTGTCCGCCATCGGCCTAAGGTCTCTTCCGTCCTTGGCTTCCACGAACGCATAAAGGCTGTACCGAGGGAAAGTTGGCCTCTAAACCGGAGAGCACGCGCGCCACCGTTGCGGGCGACGCGAATGGATGAATCGCGATTTTGAGCGCGTGCTCGAGCCCCATCCTCATCAGTCGTGCGCGCAGCCGGTATTCCTCAAGCTCCGCAAAGATGCGCTGGGCGCGGCAGAAGGTGCAGTGCCGGCTTCGGCCAACGGCGAGGGCGTCTTCAGCTTTGATCTGGCGGTAAACGGCCGTGAATAGCCTCTGGATTCCGGCCCCCCGGCTCTGAATTCCGGTCCCCTGCCCCAGCGCGCATAGCGGGTGCCTGCATTTTGCATGACCGTACGGTACGGTCATCCTTGACGAAACGGGGCGGTAAACCTAGGTTAGCTCCTGGAATTGACCGAACGGTACGGTAACATGGCTAGCTCCTCTCTCCTGCGCCTCTCATCCGGAAGACCCCATGCCGGAGCGCGCGACACCAGCCAACTCCCTCCCTCGCACGCCCCGGCCAAGAGCACGCTGGCATCGTTCACACGGCCGAGACCCGAGGCGAACGATAACGACATCCTCGATAGGAAGAGAGCACCCTTCGCTCTCCTCGTGCTGCGCGTGGCGCTCGGCGCAATGTTCCTCCAGCATGTGATGGCGATCGTCTTCGGTTACGAGCCAGCGGACGTTTCGAAGCTGTTCGGTTTGCCGGCCGGCGTTTCCCCTTACGCGCTCGGATGGGACACCCTGATCGGTCTCGCGTTGCTGTACGGTTTGTGGGGCCGCCTCGCTGCGATTGCCGGTGCCGCAACCCTCTCGGTGGCCATGATCCAGGCGCACAGCGCGACCGCGATCTCGCCCTTTGGCTGGCAACTTCCCGTCTTCTGGATTGCGGCGCTGCTTGCGTATGCGCTCGCCGGCGACGGCGCCTATCCGCTGGTTCCAAGCCCGGTGTTTCGCAAATGAGCACACCAACACAGAACATCTTTGCGCTGTTCGCCGGTATCTGGCCGCGGGTTGCGGGCTTTTCGAACACGCCTTCGCTGCTTGCACTCGCGTTGGTCGCAAATCTCGTTGCGATCATCCCGACAGCGTTCCGGATGCAAAGGGAAAACCTCGCGTCCCAGGCTCGCATGCCGGCGTGCGCAGCGACTACGCCAGCGAACGTCCTATCCAACTGATCCTGAGTTTGACCCACAATCAAAGGAAATCGAAGATGCAATAATTCTCAGAAACTTTGAAGACGCTGGCGAGAAGCGTGGCTGTGTCCGGCATGATCGCAACAGCGGGAATTGCCGGGACGGCACTCTCAACAACACCGGCCGCGGCGCAGGTGCATGGCGGCGGCGGATTTCATGGCGGTGGGTTCGGAGGCGGCTTCCATGGTGGGGGTTTCCATGGCAACGGCGGCTTTCGCGGCGGCGTTGGCGGTTTTCGCAGCGACGCCCGTTCGGATCGTGGCGCGTTTCGCGGCGACTTTCAGCGGGGCGGCTGGGTTCGTGGCCGCTGGTACGGGCCTGGATGGGCGGGATGGTATGGCAGCGACGCGTATCTCTACGGCAATCCGTACGACTGCTACGACTACGGCTATTACTATGGCTACTGCGACGAGGGCGACTGAGCCTCACCCGCCGCCCACGATCTAAGGTCCATTCCGGACCTGTATGGAACGGTTTAGACCGCAGACGTGGGTATTACTTTGTTCTGACGCGTTTAGTTGGGCGCGGGTTCTGACAACGCCGCCTTGAGCGGTCCAAGCCAGGGTTCGAAATTGCGCCATTGCTCAACAGCGTCGCGATAAATGGGGCGGCGTACCTGTTCGGCGCTGGGCGTCAAAACCGCGCGATCGGTTTCCCAAAAGCGCCGGCAGCTTTCCTCGAACGGGAGCCCGCAATAATCGAGCATGCGGCCGATTTCCGTTTCGGTATCCTCCACCAGCCGTTCGTATTGTACAAAATGAATCCGGCCTGGCAAAACCGACTGCCAGTGGTCCATCAAACCGGCATAGACGTTGTAATAGCGGCCGAGATCGCGGAGATCGTACGAAAACGCGCAGTCTCGGGGCAGCATCTGCTTGAACATGGCAAAGCAGGCCGCCATGGGTTCGCGGCGTACGTCGATGATCTTCGCCTGCGGCAGGATCAGATGGATCAGCCCGGCATCCACCCAGTTCCACGGCCGCTTGTCCACAAAGTAAGGACGGTCGGTCTTGCGAAACGCGCGTGCGCGTTCAAGGTAGCTGTTGCCCAGCGCGGCCAATTGCGCGGTTGTCATATCCCGCAAACACTCTGGATATGCGTCGGGTTTGGTCATCCGGCGGCTGGTGACAAGCTCGTGCACGATTTCACCGATGAGCGACAACTCGCGCGTGCCTTCCACCTGGCTGTGACTGGCGAGAATCTGTTCCACGAGCGTAGAGCCCGCCCGGGGCATGCCGACCACGAATATTGGCGTGACGGCAGCACGGCTGGGTAGGGAGGCGGGCGATCGGGACAGGATGCGTGCGGTGAAGAATCGTTTCAGGCGGCGCACCCGTTCGACAAACGCTGCTTCGTCATAGGCTTCGCCCTGGGCAAGGAAAGAGCCTCGGATCAGACGCGCGCCGGACTGATAAGCGGAAAAGCTCGCGGCAAAATCGCCGAAGCGTTCCAACGTTTGCCCGAGCGCGTAGTACATGCGCATGCGGCTTGATGGTTCGAGACTTGGATCGGCCAGGTGCGTGCGAATGGTGTTGACGTCCGCTTCGGTCAGATTGTCACCCTTCAGATCGGCGAGAGCCGCATACCCCTCACCGTCTGTTGGCGAGATTTCCAGACACCGTCGGAAGGCGCGTGCACTCTCGTCGCCCCGGCCGGCGCTACGCAGCAGGAACCCATATTTCAACCACAAACGCGGGTGCTGCGGGAACTGGCGCGTCAGTTCCTCCATCACCGTCACCGCGTCAGAGATCTTGCCAAAGGTTTCCAGAACCTCGGCATGGAGAGCGCGATAAACGGGATTCTCGGCTGCGTCGCGCACCAGGATCGCGACCTGCTCCAGCGCGCGGACGAACTCACGCTCGTCGAGAAGCTTTGTGACGAGGTCGTGCCTGGCGGCATGATAGGAGGGCGACAGCTCCAGGGTGCGTTCGAGCAAGGCAGTGGACGTGAACTTGTCGCCCTCCAGCCACGCAACCTCGGAAAGCAGCTGCGTGGCTGCCGCGTCCGTGGGGTTTTCCACGAGATGTTTTCGAAGCGCCGCCATCTGTTGCTTGCGATTCTTGCCGGCCAGGGAAGTTTCGAGCGCCCGCTTCGCAGCCTCGAGCTGCACCGGCAGGCGAAAGTCGCGGCTGGGCCACCACTTTGCTGCCTGATCCTTGTAGCGAAGGGCTGCCGCAGCGGCTTCCTCCGCTGCTTTGTCCTTGCCGGCGACGCGCAACAACTCCGCGAGCTTGCTCCAGGCGCCTGGATGCGTTGGCGCGCGCCTGGTAACCGCCCGCAGTTCTTTGATTGCGGGTTCGTACGCGCTCATGGCCGCGAAAGTAAGGGCGAGATCGTAGCCTTCCGGTTCCGGCGCCGCGACGGTCGACTGCGCGGCCTTCAGGGCTTCCTTCAAAGGGCCCAACCAGGGCTCGAAATTGCGCCATTGCTCCAATGCGCTGCGAAAAATCGGACGTCGCACTTGTTCCGCACTGGGCGTGGCAACGGATCGGGCAGTCTCCCAGAACCGGAGGCAACCTTCTTCAAAGTTCAAGCCGCAATAGTCCAGCAGCCGGCGGATTTCATTCTCCGGGTCATTCACAAGTCGTTCGTAGGAGACAAAATGAATGCGGCCCGGCATCAAACGGACGTAATGCGCCATCATGGTCACGTATTCTGTATAATATTGAGCAAGATCTTTGAAGTCATTGGCAAAGCTGTCTTCGGGCAGGTTCTGTTTGTACATGGCAAAACAGGCGGCCATGGGTTCACGCCGGACATCGATGATTTTTGCCTGCGGCAGAATCATCCTGATAAAGCCGGATTCCAGCCAGTTCCATGGGCGCTTGTCGACAAAATAGGGTTTGTTCGTCCTTCTGTACGCAGCCGCGTCATTAATGTAGCGCGCCCCGAGCTCTGTCAGCTGCTCGCCGGTCAGACTCGTCACGCATTCGGGATACGCATCGGGGCCGAACAACGGCCGGCTGTGCGCGAGGTCGCGGGCAATTACGCCAATCACCGGCAGTTCATTGGCGCCTTCGACCAGGCTATGGCTGGCGAGAATCTGCTCCAAAAGCGTTGATCCGGCACGCGGCATCCCCACAATGAAAATCGGGGTTGGTGGGTGTGCTTGGGGTGTGGCGCTCCTGCCGAGGGTGCGCGCGTTGAATGTTGCACAGCGACGACGCACCGCGCGCACATCGTCGGCAGGATCGTAGGCCGAATCCCTCGCCAGTGACGCGCCGGCCTGATAGGCAGCGAAGCTGCCGGCGAAATCCTGCTTCTGCTCCAGCACCCGAGCGAGCGCAAACTGAAATAACCGGCGATTCCGGTCATCCAGGCCGGTATCCCGCAGATGCTCGCGAATGGCTTCCACATCGTCAGCGGAAAGGAAATCGCCGCGCAGTTCGGCCAGGCCAAAATATGCTGCACTGATGCCCGGTCGAATTTCGAGCGCCGCACGGAATTGGCGCGCACTCTCTTCCGGACGACCGGCAAATTGAAGCATTGTCCCACAAATGCAGCGCAGCATCGCATAGGTGGGGTTTTCCCGAATCAACTGTTCGAGTATCGGGATGGCGGATTCCACGTCGCCGAGAGCGTACAACGCATCGGCGTACATCACGCGATACTCGACGTCTTCTGGCGATTGACGAAGAAGATGCGCGATGTGCTCCAGTGCGCGTGCATCCTGGCTCAACACGCGCAGGACCATCACCAGGTCCTGCCGTGCGCGCTGGTAGGCCGGCATCAGATCGAGCGCCCGCTGGAACAGGTCGCGCGCCGCAAACAGATTGCCGCGATCCCGTTCAACCAGTGCCAGGAGATGCAACGCGGCGACGTCTGTGTGCCGGCGACGCAAGTGGTCCTGCAACGACAGCAACTGCTCCGCCGGCTCTGCCAATGTATCGAGGTGCTCCCGCAGCGCCTGTTCGGCAGCGTCGATTTCTGCCGATGACCGGTCGTCTCGGGCCGGGGGCCACCGGCCGGACAGTCCCGCGGCCCGCGCGCTCGATGCGCTCGCCTCTTCGTCCTTGCCCGCCAGGCGCAGCAACACCGCCAGTTTGTCCCAGGCGGGTCCATGGTCCGGCGCGCGAGCGGTGACATCGCGCAGCATTTTTACCGCCTCTTGGTGCAACCCCATTGCAGCGAGAGTGAGCGCCCGTTCGTACACCGCTGCGGGAGATAGGGCCGCTGCCGTGCTACGCGGTCCCGGCGCTGAAGCTGGTTCGGAGACAAGCACCATAGGACGAATCAGATTTCGGCTTGCTTCTCGAGGGCTTCCTTCAGGGGACCCAACCAGGGCTCGAAATTGCGCCATTGCTGGAGAGCCCCGCGATAGATCGGGCGGCGCACCTGTTCGGCGCTCGGAGTAACGATAGTCCGGTCGACTTGCCAAAAGCGCAGGCAACCTTCTTCGAAAGGCAATCCGCAAAAGTCGAGCATGCGCCGAATTTCGGTCTCCGTGTTCTCTACCAGCCGCTCGTACTGAACGAAATGCACCCGACCCGGAAGCACACTTTGCCAATGATCCATTATGCTGACATAGCGATTATAATATGCGCCGAGTTTCTCGAAATCATAAGAAAAGGCACAGCTGGTTCTGGGCAACAGCTGCTTGTACATGGCAAAGCAGGCTGCCATGGGTTCGCGCCGTACATCGATGATTTTCGCCTGCGGCAGAATGAGGTGTATCAGTCCGACGTCCAGCCAGTTCCACGGACGCTTGTCGACAAAATAGGTCCGGCCGGTGCTACGATAATTCCGCGAGTTCGCAATAACGCGGGCCCCTAACGCGGCCAACTGATCTTGCGTGAATTCGAGAAGGCAATCCGGATAGGCGTTACGCTCTACGAGCTTCCGGCTGAACGCCAGTTCGCGAACGATTTCGCTGATCAGTGACCGCTCGCCTATGCCTTCGACCAGACTGTGTGCTGAAAGGATCTGCTCAACGAGCGTCGAACCAGCGCGCGGCATGCCAACAACAAAGATCGGCGTGTCGTCCATATTTGTCACAGGCGCCGGCACAAGCCTTGTTTTCAGGTTATCCCGGCTGAACACCGCTTTTAAGCGCATCAGGCTGCCCGGAGATTCGTCGACCAATTCATCGACCGGCTCAGGCTGCTGCGGCTTCTTGTCCTCGTTGGCCCAAAACTCGCGCGCGCCGGCCTCATAGGCAGCGAAGCTCGCCTCGAAATCCCCAGACCGCTCCAGAGTCTGCCCCAGCGCATAAAGCATATGCATTCGGCTCTCGGACGTCAGGGTGTCTTCGTTTAGAAGTGCGCGCATCGTGCTGACATCGGCTTGCGTGAGGACCTTATCTTTCAGTTCAGCGAGCCCCAAATAGGCCTCTCCCATGTCAGGGCGCACGTCCAGGCACTTTCGATAGGCCTGAACAGCCTCCTCTCGTCGGCCGGTTACGCGGAGCGCATTCCCGTACAGCAACCAGTATGGCGCAGTGTGTGGATCATCGCGGAGCAATTCGGTAACTGTCTCAATGGCCGCCTCGGCTTTGCCCTCATCCATCAAAGCGCGGGCGTGCAGACTCTTGAACTGGGGATTCTGAGGCGATTCGGCCAACAGGCGCCTGGTCTCTTCGACGGCTGCAGCTTCGCGCTGACCGATAAGCAACTCGCAATATTCCTGACGCGCGCCGACATACGCCGGACAAATATCCAGGACGCGCTTCAAAAGGGCGCACGCCGTGTCCTCGTCACCGCTTCGCGCTTCCAGGCGGGCCAGCCATCGCATGGCAACCGCATCCAGCGGACTCTTTACCAAGTGTTCGCGAAGCGCCCCCGCGGCATCCGCCTCCGTCTTGTCCTTGAGGGGTTCAAGCAGTTTTTGCTCGTCCTTTTGCAGGCGCGCGAGTATGCGGCGGTCCGATGGCTTCTTCCATTTAACGTCAGCACAGGCCTGCGCCGCTGCTTCCGCTGCGTCGGCCTGCGCATCTTCACTGGCCAGGCGCAGCAGCTCCGCCAATTTGCGCCAGGCAGGGGTGTGGTCCGGCGCGAGTGCCGTGCATTGGCGCAAGGTTTCGATGGCGGCGGTGTGGTAGGACATAGCCGCCGCGGTCAAACCGAGCTCGTACAGATCGGACGGTGATTCTGCCGGCGTAGGCCGCCCCGCCAACCCGGTTGATCCGGCATGGGGCAGAGGAGAATCCGGAAGAGCACCAGGACTTCCTGTCGACGGAGGAGAGGTCTGCAGACGCTCAGGCTGCAGGACAAACGGCTTTTTTGCGGCGAACGGCGGACGCCCGGCTCTCGCTATAGGCAGTGGCACTTTCATTGTCCTCTAAATACATGACCGGGTTCCCGCGGCAAGGTCCGGTCTCCTGAATGGCGAACCAAAAACCCCATCTTCCATCAAAAAAGGGCCAGCGCCTTCGATCGCTGGCCCTCACTTTTGCTTAAAGCACTGTACACCAGCAGTTTCAACCGCCGGTTTTCGGTGGCACCAGACTACTGAATGTTCACCGTGTATTTCTGTATCGCTATCCAGGTGTAGTATTTGCTCCCGGACTTGAACTTGATCGTGTCGTTCCACTTAAACTTGTCCTGGCTCACAGTGGAATTCGTGAGCTCGTATTTCGGCGCATAGTAGGTCAAGGTACCGCTGCACTTGCTAAGGGTGACATGTTGTTTGATGGTGTACTTTTTGATCGTTGCATTCGCGTCGCGGCTGGCCTTTGCCTTTGACGGGTAAGTATGACAGACGCCGTTAGTGTAGGAATACCAGGTTTCTCCGCCGCCGAGCTTTTTGAAATTCAGGTACATCGTGGATTCATGCCCGGTGTAAGCAACCGAGCCATTGGGGAAGGTCGTCTTACACTTCGTCCCAGCCGAATTGCATTTCGTGGCGGTTGGGGTCTTGTAATGCGTGGCACCCGTTTTGAACACGAGCCCGTTTGCTGTCGGAATGACCCTCAATAAGTGCGGTGCTCCTGCTATTGCCGGCGCAACCGCGAGCGCACTCCCTGCCGCGCCCAAAAGCAGTGTTTTTGTCAAGCTTTGCATCTGATTTTCTTCCCTCGAGAGAGAGGCATTTTTTTGAGGTCGGTCCCTTGACGAGGTCCGACGGATGCCGCTCCATGCCCCCGAAACGGACATCCTAACGGTGATTTAACTAAAGTTCTCGCCGGCGCACAAGTCACCCGGATGCGTCGACAAGCCCTCGATCGTGCGTCGCAGTTTGACGCTGCTCATGGTTAAGCTTCGCGCTGCTCCCCAAAATCGACGCGGCTTCCGGCTTTCCAGGCCATCTCCCACCCTTATTGATTGAAACAAGCACCGCCTCTACAGCTGGCGCGGCATTTTCGGACGCGCAGTTTGACCTCCCGGTTTCCGGTTTCTACGGCCTGGCAAGACGTGCTGAAGGAATTCCGCGCCCTCGGCGGCATTGCCGAGAACGTGACGTTGAGGCCGCATGGTCATTGGGGGCCCGGATTGTTTTCTGCCAACCCGGATAAACCATTCGTCGTGGACATTCCGGCCAGCCTTCTCTTTCGCGTTGAGAATGTCGAATTCGTGGATGGGGCGATCCGCATCAAGAACAGCGCACCGGTAGCCTCGGCCGAACGGGACTTTTTTGCGCGCTATCAAAAGGTGCTTTCCTGGGGCGAAGTTGGCGAGTCAGGAGCCACACTGTTTATAGAAATGTTGGATGCCGTGCCCCTGAAACTGCACGAAACACTGGTTGCAGATTTTGCGATGCAGGAATTCTTCGAAGGAACGCGGGCGGAAAGGATTCAGGGGTATTTTCTCAGAAGCCGCGCAGTGATGTGGAATGGTACGAGCGTCATTGTTCCCTTCATAGAATTGGCCAGACGCTGCGAGAATGCGACTGTTCTCGGCTCCCACGAGCCGGGGCATCTGCGGATCGAAGGTGAGGTTCCGGGCGAAATCTTCGTTGCCTTTGGGAGACAGGACCCACTCGGGATCTTTCGCAAGTTCGGTCTTCCGGCCGCGCGACTGCATGCTTTTAGTTTGCCGGTTCGGACAAAGGTTGGCACGGCGGATCTTACAATCGGACGAAACCCGGCGGCAAAAGAGGAGCGCGCGGGCTTTGTCATTCCGCAAATGAAGTCGGAATCCGGGGAGCTGTTTCTCTCGCACCTGATGCTTGGAAATTCGACTTTCCCGCGCGCTTCGCGCGGGATTTTCTACACCCTTATGCGAGAGGCTGGTGTAACGGGTTCGGATGAAGCATTCGATCGTGTGCTGCAATTCAACAAAGGCGCATTTCTCAGGTTGCTTGAGATGCTTGAACCACTCCGTGGCGAGATAATTACAAGGTTGCGGAGAATGGCCCATTTTCAGCTCGGAGCTTTGGCACACTGCGTGGGAGCGCGAGAACTGTAGGTGGAAAACTCTCCGTCGCTTCAGCCGGACTGGCCATGGAACGATATGCTGGATGCGTTTCGCGCTCTGGGCGGCGCCGCGCAGAATTTTGTGCAGGGCACCGAAGGCCGGGGACTTTTCGCCGTCAATGCGGCCGATCCGGTGCTTCTCCGGGTGCCGCGAAATCTTCTGTTCCGTACGAGCGATGTCGAATTCATCGAGAGTCGGATCGGCATCCGGGAGGCCGCCCGTGTGCCCGAAGCGGAGCGTCGTTTTTTCGAGCAGTATGAGAACGCATTCGCCTGCGAGGGACGCGCCAGGAGCGTGGCTTTCATCACCGCTCTGAACGGACTCCCGACAGAGATCAAGGAACTGCTCAGCAGAGAATTTGGTCTCCCTGCGTTGCTGGAAGGAGATATCACCAGGAGAATCCAAACCCACATCCTGCGTAGCCGCGAAGTTCCGTGGCATGGCGGAGCTGTGATCGCCCCCGTCCTCGAGCTGGCCGATCACGGCACGGAAGGTCTCGCTTACGAGCGGGGGATGCACCTGCAAATCCAGGGTTATGTCGGCAACGAAATCAGGCTGCGCCACGGTAACGAAGATGCTTTTTCAAGTTTTTGCCGGACCGGCATTGCAGATCGCAAACTGGCAGCCTTCAGCCTTTCGCTCAGCGTGAGCTTCGAAAACCGACAAATCGCGATCGGTCAGAGCACCAACGACGCCACCGCAAGGGGACGGGACCGCGTGCCGACGACAAGCTCCGACGCAGGGCGTGTTAGCTTCTCTTACCTTTTGCTGGGCCACAGGAGAATGCCCCGATTACCACGCGGTACATTGCGCACGCTGCTGCAGGAAGCCGGCTTCAAGAATCCCGATGATGCATTCGACAACATCGTGCGCTTGAATGCGTTGAAATTCATCAAGCTGCTCCAGACGCTCGAGCCACACGAAGGCGAAATGATCTCGAAACTGAGGATGATGGCCCGCTATCAGCTCGAGGCCATGAGCTACGCGATCGGCAGCCGTGAGCTCGCTCCAGTCGTGTCCGAATGAAGGACGAGCCCGTGCGGCAGACTTGAGGTCAGTCCATCTCAAAGGGAGTCGGTTTCGTGGTCCATCGCCGTACAGAGCGGCGCCCGAATGAGCCGGAACAGCGGCCGGGAGTCGACGGGCGTTGATCCGCATCGGCATTTCGGGTTGGACCTATCCGCGCTGGCGCGGCGTGTTCTATCCGAAAGGCTTCCCGCATTCGCGCGAACTTGAATTCGCCTCGCGCCGATTCCGCTCTATAGAGATCAACGGCACATTTTACCGGCTGCAGCGCCCGCACAATTTCGCACAGTGGCGCGACGAAACGCCCGAGGACTTCGTCTTTGCCGTCAAGGGTTCGCGTTACGTCACGCACATGCTGAAGCTCAGCAATGTCGAGACGGCGCTCGCGAGCTTCTTTGCCTCGGGCATTTTTCGCCTTGGCAGGAAACTTGGTCCCATTCTCTGGCAGTTTTCGCCGCGGCTGAAATTCGATCCCGAGCGCTTCGAATCCTTCCTCGGCATGCTGCCGCGGGACACCACCGAGGCGCTGAAGCTCGCGCGAAAACACGATGCAAGGGTCGCGGGCCGCGCTTGGCTCAAAGTCGAATTCGCGCAGGCCCTCCGTCATGCCTTCGAAATCCGACACGAGAGCTTTTGCGTGCCAGAATTCATCGCGCTCCTTAGCCGGCGCGGAGCGGCGCTCGTTTGCGCCGACACGGTCGACTGGCCGCTTCTGATGGATGTAACCGCCGACTTCGTGTACTGCCGCCTGCACGGCTCGGAGGAACTCTACGCCAGCGGCTACGAAGATCGCGCGCTCGACGGCTGGGCCAGGCGCGTGCGCGCGTGGGCGCGCGGCGGCGAACCGAAAGATGCCGATCGCGTCGCGCCAACTGCGTCCCCTGCACCGAACGGACGCGACGTTTTCGTCTATTTCGACAATGACGTGAAGGTCCGCGCTCCCGCCGATGCCGCCGCTCTGGCGGCAAGACTGGAACTAGGACAGGCGAAGCAGTCACGATAGGATGTTGGATCAATACGCTTCCGCCAGGAATTCACGATGCGCAGCGAAGCCTTCGATTTCATCAGCAATCTCGGCACGCTCGGGCAAATCGTGCTGGGTGCGTGTCTCGCCACCGCCGGCGGCGTTGCCGCCAACCAGCTCGAATGGCGGGTGCAGATGCGCCGGCGCGAACGCAACGCCGCGCTGTTCTTCGGCGAAATCCTGTCGAGTTTCGCCATCATCGTGAAGGCCGCGCAGCGAAGCAAACAGATCGGCGAACCATTCGGTCCGCTCACGACGCGCATCCTGCGCTCGGCGAGACGCGAAATGGAAATCTACGAACGCAATCGTGAGAACATTCTCGATCTGCGTGACGGGGCATTGCGTGCGCGCATTTATGGACTGACGCACCGGCTTGCCGGGCCGCTCGACAGCGTCTTCGATTGCACGCAGGAAATCGGTGTTCTGGATGCGCAGCTGCGCTCGCGGCAGCTGGAAACGGCGGACCGCGATGACGTCGAGCGGCGGATCGCCGCTCTGAAAGAGCGCCGCGAAGCAACATACGAATACATCCGCGAAAAATCCGTCGAGATCGAGACCGTCCTCGCCGCCTTAAGTCCACTTGCGGGGCAAAGTTTTGCGACGGAAGAAGCAGATATTCGATGATTGGTGCTCATCGGCTCTTTCCTCTCCTTTCGCTCGCCTGTGTCGTTTCTCTCGCATTCCCGAGAATCTGCGCTGCCGCGGGCCGGATTGTGTTGCCTGCAGACGTCACGCCCGTGCGTTACGAAATTTCCATCGTTCCGGATGCGGCTCATCTCACATTCGCGGGAGATGAGAGGGTGACCATTGACGTGCATCGCCGGACCCGCAGCGTCACGCTCAATGCCGCCGATCTTTCGTTTCGGAGTGTCGCGCTTTCGAATGTGCCGGGTGCACCTCGGCTCTCGTTTGATTCCGCGCAAGAAACGGCAACGCTCCATTTTGCCGCTCCTGTTCCGGCGGGCCGCCATGTCCTTCGCATCGTCTATGCCGGCAAGATCAACGAGAACGCCGCCGGGCTGTTTGCGCTCGACTATGATACGGTTCGCGGCAAGCATCGAGCGCTGTACACCCAATTCGAAAATTCCGACGCGCGGCGCTTCATGCCCTCCTGGGATGAGCCGGCGCAGAAGGCGGTGTTTTCGCTTTCCGCGGTCGTGCCTGCCGATCTGACGGCGGTATCAAACATGCCGGTTTCGCAAAGCCGGTCTTTGCCGGACGGCAAGAAGCTCGTCGCTTTCGCGCCGTCGCCGCAAATGTCGACCTATCTCCTGTTTTTCGCGCTCGGCGATTTCGAGCGCCTTTCGCGCCAGGTGAACGGGATTGATGTCGGTGTCGTCGTCAAGCGCGGCGACAGGGCAAAAGCGACTTTCGCGCTTGGTGCCGCAGCGCAAATTCTGCCGTACTACGAAGACTATTTCGGCGTGACCTATCCGCTGCCGAAACTCGATCTGATTGCCGGCCCGGGGGAAAGCGAGTTTTTCGGTGCCATGGAGAACTGGGGCGCAATTTTCTTTTTCGAGCGCGCGCTCCTGATCGATCCCGCTATTGCGACAGCCGAGAGCAGGCGCAACGTGTACATCACCATCGCCCACGAGATGTCGCATCAGTGGTTCGGCGACCTCGTCACCATGCAATGGTGGGACGACATATGGTTGAACGAAGGCTTCGCGTCATGGATGGAACTCAAAGCCACGGACCATTTCCATCCGGAATGGCAGGCCTGGCTAGACGCGCTCGATTCGAAAGAAGCCGCGATGGAGGTCGATGCGCGCGCCGGCACGCATCCCGTGATCCAGCCCATTCGCGACGTGTTTCAGGCCAACGAAGCATTCGACGCCATCACTTACGACAAGGGCCGCGCAATCGTGCGCATGATCGAGAACTATCTCGGCGCCGACGCTTTCCGCGACGGCATTCGCCGCTACATCAAGGCCTATGCGTACCGGAATACCGTCAGCGACGATCTGTGGCATGCGTTACAAGCTTCGACATCGTCACCGGTAACGCCTGTCGCCCACGATTTCACGCTGCAACCAGGCGTTCCCCTGATCCGCGGCAATCTCGAGCCGAACCGCCTGCAGCTTTCTCAGGACCGTTACATCGAAAACGATCCCGATCGATCGGCGCGCTCCTGGCGCGTCCCTGTCATCGAAAATTCTCTCGACGGCCGGCATACCTGGCGGGGCATCGTCACACGCAACGCGCCCGCGGAGATCACGGTAAGCCCAGGCGCGAAAGTGATCGTCAACAGCGGCCAGGGAGGTTATTTCCGCACGCTGTACAGCGCAGCCGAATTGTCCGCCATCGTCGCCAATTTCGCCGCGCTTTCGCCGTCCGATCAAATGGGAATACTGAACGACACGCGTGCGCTGGGTCTGTCCGGGTATGAGCCGGTCGCCGACTATGCTTCGCTGGTAACGCGCGTTTCCCCAAAGCTCGAGCCACTGGTGCTGAGGACCGTTGCGGCGCAACTCGAAGATCTTGACCGCCTCTACGACGGTCTGCCGAAACAGGCGCAATACCGCACCTTTGCGCGAAAGATTCTCCTCCCCTTTTTTGCTCGAGCTGGTTGGGATGCGCGCAGACCCGAAGGCGCTAATGTGCCGGTACTCCGCCAGGCTCTTCTCGGCGCGTTGGGAGAACTCGATGATCCTACGGTTGTTGCGGAAACGCGGCGTCGTTTTCAGTTCTACGCGCGAGACCGGCGCGCGCTCTCGCCCGATGAACGGCAGAGTGTGCTTTCCATTGTATCGGAGAATGCCGATCCGGCCACATGGAGCGAGCTGCGCGAGCTCGCGCGTGAAACGAAATCATCGCTGGAAAAGCGGGAGTTTTACGAATATCTCGGCCGCGCTCGCGATCCGGAACTGGCCAAACGAAATCTTCAGCTGTCGCTCAGCGACGAAGTGCCGATCACCACGCGTCCAACCATCCTCAAATCCGTCGGCGCCGAACACCCGGACCTGGCGCTCGCGTTCCTGACCAGCCATTTCGACGCGTTCAACCGCGCGATCGAACCGGACAGCCGCGCGGAATTCGCACCCGACATCGTCGAGAGTTCGAATGATGCGCGCACCATTGCAGCACTGCGCGATTTCGCCAGGGCACACATTCCACCCAATGCGAGAGGCGACGAAATCCGGGCGGAAGCGGCCATTGCCTACAACGCTCAGGTCCGCCGGGAGCGGCTTCCCGAACTCGATCGCTGGATTGCTGCGCATTCGTGACGCTTCCCCGCGCTAGAGCGGGATGCGTTCAGGTGAATCAGCCTCACCCTTCGACAGGCTCAGGGTGAGGCCGTTTTTTTGTCCTCATCCTGAGCTTGTCGAAGGATGAGGGGCCATATCGCCTGAATTCATCATGCTCTAATCAGGGCCTAAGGAAATAATATTCCACGCGCTTCCTTTCACTGTCATTGCCAGAAAGCGGGAAGCCGGATGCGCAAAGGGTGAAGAACGGTACGTACGCCAACATCCGCTAAGTTCAAACAACTGGTCCCGGCTTGCGTAGGGATCACAATATTTTGAGCGCACCTAGAGGTAAAAACGTACCGAGAGCTGGCCCTGCGTGTCGGCCTGGTTCGGCGCGAGGCCCTCGATCAAACGTTCGTCACGCGTGCTGTCGATGTAGAGCAGTTCGCCGGTGACCCGCAGCCAATCCTTCGGCAGCCAACTTGCGGCGAAGGTGAGCGCATAACCATTTTCGCTGAGAAGCGCGTCGCCGTTCGCGTGAGTGCGGAAGAGATCGCCGCGCGCCGCAAGCCGCCAGTCGTCATGCTCCCAGCCGATCAACGCATAGGCCGAATCGAAATTCGTAATGCTGGTAAAACCGGGAAACGGCGTGATGATCGTCTGGCCGGTCAATGCCTGCCCGAGAAGCGTGAATTCCTCCCACGTCTTCGAAAATCCGGCATCCCAGAAATCCGTGCGCCAGGCGAAATAGTCGCCCTTGTGTGCCGCCGGATCGGCTTCATTGTCGTAGCGGAAAAGCTGAACGCGCCACGCGTCGGTGTCGCTCCAGTCCGCACCCGCGTACCAGCCCGCACGATGATCGATTTCGTCGAAGATGAGAGTGGTATCAGGATAGGGCCGGTGAAACAGGATGAGCGTCGCATCGGGCTCGCGCAGATCGTCGAATAGCGCCGTCGGCCGGTCATCGAAACTCCAACCGCGATCGGCCATCATCACGCCGGCGGGATCGTTCCAGCCGTAGACCGCGCCAATCAGCGACAGGGTGCCTTCTTCGCGGCGCCATTCGAGCGTTCCCTCGCCGCCGATCGTGCGCAGTTCGTCGCCGAACCAGCTGTTGATGGCCGAAGGCGTGAGCGTCCAGTAGCTCGTCCAGCCAACTTCGCTGTTCTCGAGCGAAAACGGCGCGTGAAACGCACCGGCCTTCAAAGACCAGCGCCACCGGGTCGTCGAAACCGGCCGGTAACGAAGCCAGCCCTCCATGGGCAGAATAAAGTCTTTTTGCGTATCGTCGGCGCGCGCCACAGCGACCGCTACGAGCTCCGGCGTCAAGAGCACCGTCGCCTGGCCATAGGCGTCTCCGAACTGGAAATTCGAATCGCCTTCGCCGTAGCGCGATTTGCCAAGTCCGCCGTCGATCCAGGAACGCTCGTCCGCGGGAGCGACGAGGCGAAAATCGGCAAAACCGGCGAACGTTACATCCACCGCTCGCGCCGGCGACATCATGAGGATCAGTGCGACAGCACCGATCGGCGCGCATGCAAAATCACGCCGCATATTCGACCGCCTGTTGCGCGATCGGCAGTTCGATGACGACGGCGGTCCCCTGCCCGAGCGCGCTCACCACCGATACCTCACCACCGTGCATCTCCGCGATCGCGCGCGCATAGGCGAGGCCCAGGCCGGCGCCCTGATGCTGCCCGTCGAGCGCAGACCTGAGGCGATGAAATGGCTTCAGCACGGATTGCAGATGCTCGGGTTTGATTCCTGTCCCGGTATCGGTAATGCGGATAACGGCTCGTTCCCGCTGTACACGAGTGGAAATCGTGACGCTTCCGCCCGGCGGCGTGAATTTGATCGCGTTGTGGATAATGTTCGAGAGCGACTGACGAAGCTTCGACGCGTCGCCGTCAGTGCGGATCCCCTCCGCGCCGGGCGCCAGAACCAGTTGCACATCGGCGCGCCGAGCGAAGGCGCGATGCATCTCGACGGCTTCGCGCACGACCATTCCGACAAGGAGGGGTTCGCGGGCGAGCGACAGGCTGTGGGATTCCGCCTGAGCCAGATCGAGCATGCGTTCGAACAGGTCGCGCAAATGCTCGCCGCTTGCCTTTATGTCGTGCGCATATTGGACGTAGCGCGGATTGCCGATGGCTCCCAACACCTGCTCCTCCAGCATCTGGCTGAAACCGACGATGGCGTTGAGGGGCGTGCGCAGCTCGTGGCTCATATTGGCGAGGAACTGCGATTTGACTTCATTCGCCTTGACCGCTTCTACGCGCGCGATCTCGGCTGCTTCCATCGCTCCGGTGAGTGCCGCTTCGCGGTCGGCGATTGCGCCCGTCATGTCGGCGATCGAGGCGGTGAGCCGGCCGATCTCGTCCCGGCCTCGCCGTGGCAACAGGGCGTGGCTGTAATCGCCGGCGGCAATTCTCTGAGCCGCGGCAGCAAGGGACTCCAGCGGGCGCGAAACGCGCCGGACGATGAGCGTCGCGCCGCCGGCCGCAACAATCAGTGCTGCTCCGAGCATGAGCAGCATTGGCGTGACGAGGCCCCGGTACGCGGCGAGCGCTTCGCTAAGCGGAAAGTCGATCACCGCCGCAACCGGCGCGCTGCCTTCCGCCGTTTTTAACGGCGCGACGATAGCAAGCGCGCGCGAATTCCTGTGCAGTACGATCGCAGGCGCACGCGCTTCATCCCTGATTGCGGGCAGGTCGAAATCGCCGGCGCCGCCTGTATGCGCCACGATCCCCCACGCGCCGTTCTCCGATTTCGCGGCGAGCGCAATGGGATGCGGCGACGAGGAAATGCGGCGAATCTCGTCGAGGAGCGCACTGTCGAGGGGGATCGAGGCCGCGATAAAAGCGATCGGAAGCGGCGCCCGCACCGGGACCACCACCATCCAGTACACGTGGTTTGCAAGCGTCACGAGCGCGGTGCCGCGATCGCCTGCGGCGGCCGTACCGAGCAGCGTGGCAAAGGGGAATTTTCCGCCGCTGTGCCGCGCCTGCACGGTATCGGCCGAAATCGTTCCATCGAGCCTGATGAGCATCATTCGCGCGGCACCGATGCGGCGTCCGTGATTGCGCAGCACCGACAACTCCGTGTCGTGATCGCTTTTGGCGATTGCCGCGCGGAATGCATAATCGAGCGAAAGCACCTCGACACCGTCGGTGGCGCGCTGCGACAGGAAATCGATCTGCCGCGTGAAGGACTGCATCGCATCGGAAAGTTCGCGCTTGCCACGCTCGATGATCTGGCCGCGCAGGTACGTATAGGCGAAAATCGCCGTTGCAGCCTGTACGCAGACAAGCGTGGCCATCAGGAAGACCACGAGACGATTGCGAAAGCTCATCGCCAGCCCCCGCCTCAATACATCTGCATGTGCATGGTTTTTTTTGCGCCTGCCGTCGCGCCGTTCACCGGGAGCATGACTTTTGCCCTTGCGCCGCTCTCGGCGACGGCGAAGACGAAACGTTGCGGTTGGACGCCTGGCGCGAGTTGCGGATGCCACACCGTGCCGCGGTAGTTTCCGGGCGGCAGATTGCCGAACGATGCCAGCCCTGTGCGATCGGTTTCGGCGGCAAGCGGCGACCCGGCAACGTACACATAGGTGATCATGCGGTCGTGAATGTTGCAGCCGATCACGGCTATGCCGGCCTTGTCGAAAACGACCGGTAAAGAGTGCTGGCTTTCGTCGATTTCGAATGCGAACTGTTTGATGGGCGAAAACGAATAGACCTGGTGCATGGTCGTATCGTTGTTGGTGAAGACCACATGGCCGCCCTTCCGGATCAGCGTTACCAGCGGGAGGAAGGTTTCGTGCCGCTGATCGATCACGGCTTCGGAAGGGGGCTCTTTCAGCGAAGCCGAGGGACTGGGCTCATCGGGCGCCAAAAGTTCGACAACCGCGTCCGGCAGCGGCCGGTCGGACTTGTCGACCACCGATACCTCTGCCGGCCATGCAAGTACCGGCCGCGCAACGAGAAGCAGCACGCCAAAAACGCCAAGGTGCAGTTTGTGGGTCATGGACTGGATGATTAGGGAAAATTGGTTACTTTTCCCCTTGGCCGTTCCGTTCGAACGTCTTTTGCCCCAGTTCTTACCCGCCCCTTAAGAGACCATGATGGCGACCGCGGACGCTCTGGAATTTCCTGCCGACCACGTGCCACGCAGCATTGGGCTTGTGGTGGCGGCATCCTGCGCCGGCACGGTTTTCGAGTGGTACGATTTCTTCATTTTCGGGTCGCTCGCGGCGATCATCGGCGGCCATTTCTACGCCGGCGCCAGCGCGGCGCAGGGATACATCTTCGCTCTCTTGACCTTTGCCGCGGGTTTTGCCGTCCGCCCCCTTGGCGCATTGGTGTTCGGACGCTTCGGCGATCGAAACGGCCGCAAGCGCGCGTTTCTCGTGACCATCACGGTCATGGGGGCCGCGACGGTGTTTGTGGGCTTGCTGCCCGATTATTCGGCGATCGGCATCGCCGCACCCTATGCGCTTGTCGCGATGCGCATTCTCCAGGGGTTTGCGATCGGCGGCGAATATGGGGGCGCCGCCATCTATGTGGCCGAACACGCCGCCAAAGATCGCCGCGGCGCCGCTACCGGGTGGATTCAGACAGCAGCCGCGCTCGGTCTCCTTCTCGCGCTCTGCGTCATCCTTGTCTGCCGTACCGCCTTCGGTGAAGACGCGTTTCGCGCCTGGGCGTGGCGCATCCCGTTCGTTGCGTCCGCCGGACTGCTCGGCATTTCACTGTGGATTCGCCTGCGCCTCGAGGAATCGCCGCTGTTCCAGCGCATGCAGAAGCAAGGCCGTGCGTCTCAGGCGCCGCTCGCCGAATCTTTCCTGCGTTGGGAGCATCTAAAACTCGTACTGATTGCGCTGTTCGGGCTGCTGACGAGCCAGGGCGCCGTCTGGTACAGCGCCATGTTTTATACGCAGTTTTTCCTGGAAGGCATCGTCAAGGTCCCGGCGGCGCAGGTGAACGCGCTCATCATGACGGCGACATTTGCAGGCGCGCTGCTCCATTGGTTTTTTGCCTGGCTTTCCGATCGCATCGGACGCAAACCGGTGATGCTGTTCGGTCTCGGCCTTGCTGCCGTGAGCTTTCTTCCCGGGTTTCACCTGCTTGCGCAAAGCGCCAATCCGGCGCTGACCGCGGCGGCCACACATGCGCCGGTGGTGGTGATCGCCGATCCCGCGGATTGCTCCGTGCAGTTCGATCCCGTCGGCAAGAGCCGGTTCGCGAGTTCCTGCGATATCGCCAAAAGTATGCTTGCCGCGGCTGGTATTCCGTACACGAACAAAACCGCTTCACCAGGCGATAAGACGCGCATCGCGATCGGCGGAAAGACGATTGCAAGTCCGGATGCAAAACACCTCGACGCTGCACAGCTCGCGATCGCGAAAAAGCAGTTCGCGCAGACATTGCGCGATGCCTTGCGCCGGGGGGGTTATCCCGCTTCGGCCGATCCGCGCGCGCTGAATGTAGCACGCACGCTGGCACTGTTGATTGTTTTCATGATTGCGGCGTCTGCGTTGTACGGTCCACAGGCCGCGGCGCTTGTCGAACTGTTTCCGACGCGAATCCGCTATTCCGCGCTATCGCTTCCCTATCACGTCGGCATCGGCTGGTTCGGCGGATTCCTTCCGGTCATTGCTTACGCGATCGTCATCGCAACCGGAAACATCTATGCGGGACTCTGGTACCCGACCATTGTTGCGGCAATCGGATTCGTCGTCAGTCTGTTCTTCCTGCCCGAAACCCGCACCCGCAACATCGAACAGTAAGGAAAAAGGTCTTGGCGCAGGACCATCCGAATTGGATCGCCCACGCGCCCTCATCCTTCGACAAGCTCAGGATGAGGGCAAAAGAAAAAGCCTCACCCTGAGCCTGCCCGCCTACGCTAAAGCTTCGGCGGGTCGGTTCGCGGACCGTGTCCGCCGAAGCCTCGGCGAAGGCGGATCGAAGGGTGAGCTGATTCAGTCCGAGCGAATCCCGCTCTAGCGCGAGGAGCGAATCCTCTGTGTCCTCTGCGCTGAGATTTATTGCGGCTGTACAATAGCGCGATCCTTACCGTCGAGCGGCACGCCGGGTTCGTTCTTGCTGAAGCGGCTGACGAGCGCCGTTTTGACGCGCGCAACATTCCTCGCGGCAGTCAAGGTATCGGTGACGAAGCTCTGAAACGAGGTGAGATCGCGGGCCACGCATTTCAGAAGAAAATCGACCTCGCCCGACAGCATGTGGCACTCGCGAACGATCGGCCAGGCTCTGACCTGCTCTTCGAATTTCTTGAGATCGGCATCGGCCTGGCTTGACAGTCCGACAAAGGCAAATCCCGTCACCTCATAGCCGAGCGATTTCGGGTCCAGTTCGGCGTGATAGCCCTTGATATAGCCGGCCTTCTCGAGCGCGCGCATGCGCCGCAGGCAGGGCGGCGCGGTGATCTTGGCCCGCCGCGACAGCTCGACATTCGTGATCCGGCCTTGTTTCTGCAGTTCCGACAGGATGCGTATGTCGATCGAGTCGAGTTTGTGGCGCTCCATGGCGCGCCCCCCCGCGAGACACTCCGGCGGCATATAATGCCCGAAGCGCCGTTCGCGCAATAATATTTCCGAACTCCGTTTCACCGTCCCGCGATTCCCTTGATTGCCCGGGCAGGAACACGTCGTGCTGTGCGAAATCACCACAATTATTGGTCATTCCGCGTTCGCTTGACCTTTGGCGCTGGTATTCCGATATCCGGTGAAAGGGCTGGCCGCGGTCCGCGGTATTTTACCCTCGCGCAAGCATGGTTTCCGGGAGCGGCATGGCCGGTGCGACGCAGGCAAAGGTGATCGTGCTCGGAAGCGGGCCCGCCGGCGCAACCGCTGCCATCTACGCCGCGCGGGCCATGCTCGAGCCCGTGATGATTGCCGGACTGCAGCCCGGCGGACAGCTCACCATCACCACGGACGTGGAAAATTATCCGGGTTTCGCCGAAGCCATTCAGGGGCCCTGGCTGATGGAGCAGATGAAGGCGCAGGCCGAGCATGTCGGAACACGCGTGATCCAGGACACGATCGCGAGCGTCGATCTTGGCGCGCGGCCGTTCACATTGATCGGTGATTCCGGGTCGAATTATCGCGCCGAGACGTTAATCATCGCGACCGGCGCGCAGGCGAAATGGCTGGGACTCGAATCGGAAGAACGGTTCAAGGGTTTCGGAGTCTCGGCCTGTGCTACCTGTGACGGTTTCTTTTTCCGCGGCAAGCGTGTCGCCGTCGTCGGTGGTGGAAATACCGCCGCGGAAGAAGCGCTGTTTCTCACCAACTTCGCCGAGCACGTGACGCTCATTCACCGCCGCTCGGTTCTGCGCGCCGACAAGACCAATCAGTTGCGCCTCGCCGGCAATGCCAAAATCGCGATTCGCTACGACAGCGCCGTCGATGAAATCATCGGCCGCGACGATCCCAGAGGCGTCGAAGCCATTCGCGTACGCAATCTCGAGGACGACGTGGCGGAAACGCTGCGGGTCGACGGCCTTTTCGTTGCCATCGGCCACTCGCCGGCGACGGAGATTTTCCGCGGACAGGTCGACATGGATGGCGAGGGCTACATCCGCACGGCACCCGATTCGACGCGGACGAGCGTTCCCGGCGTGTTTGCGGCGGGCGACGTGAAGGATCGGATTTTCCGGCAGGCGGTCACGGCTGCCGGCATGGGTTGCATGGCGGCGCTCGAGGCCGAGCGCTTCCTGTCTGGAGCGCATTAGCGCAAGGCGGGAGAGAGGAGCGACAATGGATTGGGACAAACTTCGCATTTTCCACGCGGTTGCATCGGCCGGCAGTTTCACCCACGCCGGCCAGATGCTCACGCTCAGCCAGTCGGCGGTGAGCCGCCAGGTCAGCGCGCTCGAAGAGGAAATCGCGACGCCGCTCTTCCAGCGGCACGCGCGTGGTCTAACGCTCACCGACGAGGGCGAACTCCTGTACAGCGCCGTCTCGGACGTGCTCGCCCGGCTGGGACAGGCCGAGGAGGCGCTGAAAAACGTTCAAGCGGCGCCGCGCGGTTCCCTGAAAGTCACCACCAGCCACGGGCTCGGCATGTTCTGGCTGCTGCCCAAGCTTGAATCCTTCCTGCGGGATTTTCCCGAGCTGCAGCTTCATCTCGTGTTCGAAGACCGCGAACTCGACCTCGCCCAACGCGAAGCCGATATTGCGCTCAGGATGCGCGCGCCCGTTCAGGCGGATCTCATCCAGCGCAAGCTGTTTACCGTGCACTATCATATCTATGCCGCGCCGGCCTATCTTGCGCGGGCCGGCAAACCCGACAGTTTCGAGGATCTCGCCGGCCATCAGCTGATTGTGTACGGCGAAACCGCTGCCGCGGAAATTCGCGAAGTGAACTGGCTCGCCAACCAGGTGATCCGGATCGAACCCGGCACGCGCGGCCGCGCGCTACGCATCAACAACATCGGCGGTATTCTGCATGCCGTCGAGTCCGGCCTCGGGGTTGCAGCTCTGCCGGATTACATCGCTGCAGAGCGTAGAACGCTGGTGCGGCTGCTTCCCGATATTGAAGGACCGACCTTCGACGTGCATCTCGTCTATTGCGATGCGCTGAGACAATCCAAGCGCGTCGGCGCCTTCCGCGATTTCCTCGTCCGTGAAGCGAGGGAATGGAAGTATTAGGGGCGGCGGCATTGCCTGGATTGTCATCAGGCGCGAAGCCTCCTTGGCTGCTCCGCAGCTTCACGCGAGCCACGCCAACTCCGGTGTGAAGCTGGGCAGGCGATTCGATTGACTCACTTTCGGGAGGACGAACTGGCGCCGGAGCTGTACGTCTTTGCGCGATTTCATGCGCGGGAGGGTATGGAGGAAGCGGTGGCCAAGGCCATGCGCGAAATGCTGGCGCCGGTGCGTGCCGAGCCCGGTTGCATTACCATCGACGTTTTCCGGTCGACGCGCGACAGCAAGCTGTTTTGTCTGCATTCACGCTGGGTAGACGAACAGGCGTTCGACCTGCACGCGACGCTGCCGCACACGCGGCGCTTCATCGAAACGGTGGAGCCCCTTATCGAGCATCCGCTCGACGTTGCCCGGACAAGACCGCTGTCCGAAAAATGAACAGCGACATGTAAGAACCTTCATCAAGCTTCAAGGGTATTGAAAGGATTCGCTGTCATCCTATTTCGGTAAGGCCGCTGGTCATTCCCCCATGGTCGGCGGTGCGGCGAAGCAAAGCGACTTCGCTCACTCCCGTTTGCCCCCTCCAACGGGAGTGTTATCCAGGCAAAAGCCGGGGCGAGTGATCGCCCCGGCTTCTTTTTTGGTTCGACAAGCTCTCCATGGGAGAGTCCTCACCCTGAGCCTGTCGAAGCGTCATGCGGCCGCCTTGTGCTGCGCCACGACATGGTCGGCGAGCTTCCCGGTCAGCTCCGCCAGGTGGTCGAATTCCATTTCGAAGGTGCCGACGCCCTGCGTGAGCGAACGCAGATCGATGATGATGTTGTGCAGTTCGGAAAGCGGGATCTGCGCTTCGACTGTATCCCAGCCTTTCCAGCCGGGTCGCGCATCATAGCCCATCAGCTGGCCGCGCCGTCCGCTCACCACCTGATTGGCTTTCGACGTCGCGTCGCTCGGCACGTGAACCTTCACGCGCATAACGGGCTCGAGCAGCACGGGCGCACAATTGGGCATGCCTTCGGTCATGGCGATGCGGGCCGCCGTCTGGAATGCCGCGTCGGAGGAATCGACGCTGTGATATGTGCCGTCGACCAGCGCCACGGCCACATCCACCACGGGAAATCCGAGCGGTCCCTGTTTCAGGTAGTCGATCACGCCTTTTTCCACGGAGGGAATGAACTGGCGCGGAACCACGCCGCCCTTGATCTGATCTTCGAACACGAAGCCCGCGCCGCGCGGCAGCGGCTTGATCTCGATATGCACGTCGCCGAATTGCCCATGTCCGCCCGACTGCCGCTTGTGACGGCCGTGCTGTCGGCCGGGTTTGCGGACCGTTTCCTTGTACGGAATTTTGGGCTGATGCGTCGAAATCCTGAGGCCATATTTGCTCACGAGCTTTTCCGCCGCGACCTTCAGGTGAATCTCGCCCTGCCCCGCCAACGACATTTCCTGCAGCTCCGCATTCTGTCGGAAATGCAGCGACGGATCCTCTTCCTGGAGCTTGTGAACGGCCGCCGTCAGCTTCACCTCGTCCTTACGATCGGTCGTCTCGATGGCAAGTGCATAAACGGGCTCGAGCGCCTCGATTTCGACTTTCGGAATCCCGGCTTTTGCCGTCGAAAGCGTTTCGCCGGTCGCCATGCCTTCGAGACGCGCGAGCGCGACGATATCGCCGGCTTTTGCATCGGACAATTTTGTCTGTGCTTCTCCTCTGAGCGAGAACATGCCGCCGATTCGCGCATCGCGCCCATCGCGCGCGTGCAGCACCGCGCCATCTTTCAGGGATCCCGTCAGCACGCGCGCCAGGCTGAGTTTTCCATGCGCGCCGTTGTACGTCTTGAGTATCTGCACGATGGCATCGGCGTTCGGCTTGATCCCAAGCCGCGCCGCCACGGCTGATACTTCGGGCACCTCGTGGCGGAGCGCCTTGAGGAGGCGGTGCACGCCATTGTCCTTTTCGGCGGAACCCAGGAGTGCCGGGACCACGAGACCTTCGGCCAGCTCCTTGGCGAGCCCGCCGAACACTTCGTCGCGCGGCGGCTCGATATCCGAGAGCAGCTCCTCCATCAGGTGCTCATCGTAATCGGCGAGTTTTTCCAGCATCGAGAAGCGCGCCTGTTTTTCCTCTTCCTGCACATCGCTGGTCAGATCGACGACTTTCGAATCTTCGTGCTCGCGATAGACGTAGGCGCGTTCGAGCGCGAGATCGACGAAACCCGTCACGATCCCGTTTTCCCAGATCGGAAGCTGGCGCATGAGCAACGGCTTGTCGCTGGCCTCCTGGAGCGCGGCGAGAAGATCGCGCAATGACCCGCCCGCCTTGTCGATCTTGTTGATGAAGAGAAAGTGGGGAATGGAGCGGTCGGAAAGCCGTTTCAGGAACGGCTTCAGCATCTGCGCCTTGGCGGGATCGGGCTCGCAGACGACGACGGCGGCATCTACGCCAGGAAGAACGTCCAGCGTATCCTGCAGAAACTCGATCGAACCAGGACAGTCGAGGAAGGTGAAGGTCTCGTCGAGATATTTCGTCGTCGCGCAATTGACTTCGACGCTCATCTGGCGGGCGCGCGCCTCGGGCGAGGAATCGCCTACCGTGTTCTTCTGCGCCACCCCTCCTTTGCGCTGAACCGCGCCGGTCCCCGCCAGAATACTTTCCAGGAGCGTCGTCTTGCCGCTCCCGTAAGGTCCTACCAGGGCCACTGCGCGTGGCCCACTTCCTCCGTTGTTTTTCGGCATTTGCCGCCTCTCCTGTCGCTCTTTGCCGGGGATGCTCGCGCCGGAAAAGCGCGCTGGCAAGGGGGAGGCAGTGGCTCAGCGCAGCGCGGCGCAGAAGCGCTGGATACGGCGGCAGGCCTCGTCCAGCGCTTCGATCGAAGAGGCGTAGGAAACCCGGAAGAATGGCGAAAGCCCAAAGGCGGCGCCGTGAACGACGGCCACGCCTTCCGCCTCGAGCAGCGCGCTGGTGAAATCCTCGTCCGTGTTGATGCGGCGGCCGTTCGGTACCGTCGTCCCGATAAGCTTCTCAATCCGTGCAAACACGTAAAAGGCGCCTTCAGGCCGCGAACATTCCACATCGCGCGCCTGATTCAGCATCGAAACCACCAGATCGCGGCGCTCCTGAAAGGCGCGGCGGAATTTCGGAATGAAATCCTGCGGTCCGTTCAGCGCCTCCACGCTGGCCCATTGCGAAATGGACGCCGGATTGGAAACCGTCTGCGATTGCAGTTTGGCCATGGCGCGGATCAGCGGCAATGGTCCGCCGCAATAGCCGATGCGCCAACCGGTCATCGCATAGGCTTTGGACACCCCGTTCATCGTCAGCGTGCGGCCGCGAAGGCGCGGCTCCACTTCGACAATCGTCGCAAAACGAAAACCGTCATAGGTAAGGTGTTCGTACATGTCATCGGCGAGCACCCACACATGCGGATGCTTTAGAAGGACATCGGTGAGCGCCTGGAGCTGTTCGCGCGTATAACAGGCGCCGGAGGGATTGCAGGGCTGATTGAAGATAATCCATTTGGTCCGGGGCGTGATCGCGGCGTCGAGCTGGGCAGGACCGAGACGAAAGCCATCCTCCATGCGCGTTTTGACGACCACATCTGTGGCGCCCGCGAAGCGTACGATGTCGGGATAACTGACCCAGAAGGGCGCAGGAATAATGACCTCATCGCCGGGATTGAGTGTGGAAAGCATGGCGTGGAAAATCACGCTCTTTCCCCCAGGCGCGACGAAACATTCCTCGACTGCGTAGTCGAGGCCGTTCTCGCGTTTGAATTTCGCGGCAATAGCGCGCCTCAGCTCGGGGATTCCTTCAACGGCGGTGTATTTGGTCTCGCCGCGCCAGATGGCGGCGATCGCCGCTTCCTTGATGTTATCCGGCGTATCGAAATCGGGCTCGCCCGCGCCGAGCGCAATCACATCGCGGCCGGTCGCCTTCAGGTCGCGCGCGCGCTGGTTGGCAGCGATGGTTTGCGCCGGCTCGATGCGATCGAGCGACCGGGCGAGAAATCCTTCGGGAAAGCCTGGGGAGGTCACCGGAACACACCTGTTGCCGCGCCCTCAGGTATCAAACGCCACGTGCGCCGTGACAAGCCGCCGCGCAGGCTTAATTGTGGAACGGTCCGATCGCAGCGTTGCCCCCGCGATACACCAGTCAGCGGTTCGCGTGCGTACGCACGGGAATGGCAGCCATGTTTCCGGGCAGAAGGTAAACCTCTGGCGGACTCACGCCGAATTGATGGTTGCACCGAGGTTCACGACCGCCGCCGCGCACGAAGAATTCAGCAAATTCAATGTATTATCCCGGAAGAGGACACGGCCTTATTCGTGTCTGTGATTGGACGAATCGGCTTCACCGGTGCGACGATGCCGCTGCTCAGGTTTGAGGAGGGCTGTCATGAAATTTACGGCACTTTCGTCGGCTGCAATTGCGGCTTTGGGGGTTCTGGCAACCTCGTCGGCAAACGGCGCCGTGACGGTGCTCGGTAACGGTGTGGCGCACAGCTGCTATGAGTTTGCCGAGTATGCCGGGAACCCGACGGACGGAATCAACACCTGCACATTTGCCCTCGATCAGGCGACGCTTTCCGTACGGGATCGCGCCGCGACGTTCGTCAATCGCGGAATCCTGCGCTCACGCAAAGGCGATGCAGAAGGCGCACTCGCGGACTATGATCGTGGCCTCGTGATGGATGCCGCGCTCGCTGAGGGATATGTCGATCGCGGCGCGGCGATGATCGCGCTTCGTCGGTACGACGACGCAGTGTCGGAGATCGATAAAGGAATCTCGCTCGGCGCCAATCGTCCCCAGATCGCCTATTATGATCGCGGCATCGCCGATGAGGCGCTTGGCAATATCCGGGCGGCGTATGAGGATTACAAGAAAGCTGCGGAAATACAGCCCGATTTCCATCTCGCGCTCGATCAGCTCTCGAGATTCCGCGTGGTGCGTCAGGGCGAATAATTCAAGGTTCCGCCTGCGTTTGGCGTAACGCTCGCTCGCCACCGGCAATGCGACGAACGACGGATTCGGCGCCGAGACGCGAGGAAAGCTTCACAACAAGCCAGTGAGTCGCCGACAAGCAAGACGGCGCGCCAAAGCGCGATGAACCGCTCGCCCTCCGCGGGTGGCGGGCGGCACCTTTGCGACAGATTGATACAATTACCTTGTTGCGCCCCCGAGGCTGGCGCTGTCTGATTGTCTCGTACAGCGTCGCGAGAGGCAGTATGAGTTCGCTGCAGGCAGTGTGGCCGACAGAACGTTCCAAAGTTTTGCCACGCCGCGTGCCGGAATCTTCTCCCGCCCCCGTTCCAATGTTCGAGGTGCGCGTTGTCCGCGCCTCGCATGCCGTCGCGTTCGCACCTTCGTCGGCGCTCCAAACAGGGTGTGGCCGCGCAGGCGGCCGGGCAGCTTTCCGGGCCCCGAACCGGGATTGCGCGCCCGGCCGTCATCATCTTTCGATCCACCTCCGCTCGAGCGAGGTTGGACGAGCAGAATTGCATTGAGCCGCTGAGGGCTCAGTCAGGCGGACAAATTCGATGAGGGCTGGAGAGAAGCCACGCCCTCAGAAGGGTCACGAGGATCAATGTGCCCTTCCCGCACTAGTGCGGAGCCATTCGCGCCAGGATGCGGGGCTATCCCCAGAAGGAAGTGCGAGCAGAGGGTCTGCTCGGCTTGTTTTCGGGTCTCGAGCGATTAAGAAAGTGAAAGGCTGGGCTTCTCCCTAACGAGCGGGTCTTCGGTTGATGAATGCATTTGTCCGCTTCGCCGCCGTGGCGGTCGTCGCGTGTGCCGCCGCGGCCTGTTCGACACCTGTGCCACAGGCACTGAAGCCGCCGGACGTGCCACCCGCGTTCGTGGGACCTTTGACGCCGGGGGCGCCCATCTGGCCGAACCCGGATTGGTGGAACAATTTCGGCAGCATCGAATTAAGCGGCCTCGTCACGACCGCACAAACCGACAACCTGGACATTGCCGTGGCGATGGCCAACGTGCTGCAGGCGGAGGCCAATCGCGACATCGCGGGCGCCGCGCTGTTCCCCACGTTTGACCTTCAGGGCACCGCATCGCGCAGCCGAACGCCCGGCAGCTCCTTCACGACCGTAGGCCCCAATGGCCAACCGATAACGGCTGGCGGGGCGTTTACCGGGAATCAGTTCGGGCTGCTCCTCAACGGCACCTACTATGCCGACATCTGGGGTCTTGCGCGTGACAATCTGCGCGCCGCGCAGGAGGCGCTCAAGTCTTCGCAGTTTGCGCAGCAGGAGGTGGCACTAACCACCACCGCAAGCGTCGCCGACACCTATCTGCTCGTGCTCGCGCTCCGGCAGGAGATCGCGACCATCGAACAGAACATCGATGCGGCGAAACGCATTCTCACCATTACCCGCGCAAAGGTGACGAACGGCGTTTCTTCGCAGCTCGATCTGTCGCAGCAGGAAGCAACCGTGTACGGCCAGGAAGCGGCGTTGCCGCCGTTGCGCGAACAGGAGCGCGAGGCGGTGTTTTCGCTGGCGATCCTCCTCGGCAGACCGCCCGAGGGTTTCACCGTTACGGCTCAGAACATGGATGCCCTCAAGGCACCGCCGGTCAATCCGGGGCTTCCGTCGGAACTGCTCGAGCGGCGCCCCGATGTGGCGCAGGCCGAGGCCAATCTGGCGAGCGCACACGCCAATGTCGACGCCGCGCGCGCCGCGTTCTTCCCGCAGATCAACCTGACGGGCGACGGCGGATTTGCCAGTGCCGCGATCGGAACGCTGTTCCGCGCGTCCAGCCTCGAATGGAGCGTCGGCGCAAGTGCGCTGCAAACCGTGTTCGACGGCGGGAAGCTGATCGGCCAGAGCGATCTCGCAAAGGCGCAACAGCAGGGCCTCATCGCCACCTATCGAAAGACGGTCTTCACGGCATTCGAGGGCGTCGAGAATTCTTTGGGACAGGTCGGCAATTTCAGCGAGGAAGAAAACGCGCTGCAACAGGAGGTGACTGCGTCGGCAAATGCCTTTCGCATTTCCGAGCTTCAGTACCGCGAGGGCATTGCCGATCTCCTATCGGTGCTCCAGGCGCAACAGACGCTCTTCACCGCGGAGAACCTGCTGATTCAGGTGAAACTCTCGCGACTCCAGGCCAGCGTCGGTTTGTACCTCGCGCTAGGCGGCGGCTGGGCGGAAAATCCCGAGGATAAGACGCAGACCGTGCCGCAGCCCGCGATCCCGATAGAACCGGCCTCTGCTCCGGCGGCGCAACCCTCTTCCGCCCCGGCACCACCGCCGACAACCGCCCCGACTTCCGCTTCTCCCGCTGCGCCGCCGCCGGCCGTCACGCCTTCTCCTTCCCCGCCGACCGTCACGCCTTCTCCTTCACCGCCGGCGAAAACCTGACGGCAGCGATCGCCCGAACCGTTCCGACGATGGGCTTCGTTTCGCCTGGACAGGTTTGATCGGCGCTGGCCGGTTTCGGTCAAATCCGGCCACTAAACTTTCAAATCCGGCCACTCACGGTGACGCGCCGTGAGCGTGTGGGCATTAACGGCGCTAATTGGCCTCGTTATCATTGGCCCCAGTCGGCTTCATCAGCCCATCGGGATGAACGCCGGCATCGCCTCCGTAATAGAGTTTGAATCTAGTAAAATGGTGATGCCCGAATACGTCTTCATACGTGGCTTCGCCAAAACCATAAATGGCAGCGCTTCCCTCTTTTATATCGGAAGTCTCGGCGTCCGTGAGCGGTCGTCGCGTTGGTATCATTCCGTGCAGGTAGCCGCCGGGGCCAAGAACGGTTGGAAATTGCTGCGGCATCTTAGGCATAGTTTTCGCTCTACGGGCAGGGAACAAGTCTTCATCCGTTCCGACCCAAACTCTCATGTGATATGCGGGAGTCTGTCCTCCATTTTTCAGATCGACATGAAAAACAGGGGCCTCACTGCCCCCAAAATTAGTTTCAACGGCCTGTTCAACGAAGACGTACGCGCGCAATTGCCGCTGCTCCGTGTCACTCATGATTTCGAGTTGGTACAGGAAAATTACAGCCGCGACGAAAGCGAGAACGGCGGCCAGAATGGTTCCTACGCCAGTGAGCCACGCCGCCACGCCTTCACGCGCGCGTGGCGGGTGCTGTGGATTCTGGGCCTGTGCGCGGTAATATGCGGCATAGCTGCGTACAAGCTCGGTCAGAGCAGCCCACATTTAGCGTGGGTTCCTCTCGCGACTTTCGCGGTTCTCGCCGTTATTGCCTGTGTGCTGCTTGGACATTTTGCAAACCAGATGGGCGCGGCGCGGGCGTCAATCCGCGTACCACACCTCGTGCAACGTGAGTGGGGCGAGCCTCATTTTGTCACGCGGTATAGGAACTTGCAAAAGATTCACATTACAACAGGCTTCGTTTGCCTCGCCGGTGTTTTCGACAAGGCTATATCCGAACCAAGTCTGATGGTGTCGCCCATCGGGGCGCAGTCGGTAATCAACACATCCGAGCAAATAAAAAATAAGGCTTGTTCTCGTCCCGACTTGCTCCACTCCAACGGAGCCTGCAAGTTGTTTCGGAAACTCCTGCCCTGGGAAAAGTACAATGCTATCCGAGCTGTTTTCCTGGGCGGTCTGGGTGCAAATCTGCTTCTGAAAGGCGACATAATCCGTAGGGTTCCCGAGGGGAATCAACTGCATCCTGATAGTCGTTGCAAAAGCTGGAAGGCGGCCAACATTTTTCAGCTTGAAATTCATCCAGACAAAATAGACCCCGGGCGGGTTGGTCAAGTCACTCGCGATTTCTGGCGTGACATACACCCACGGTCGCTGCTCGGACTGCAATTCATTCAACTGCCCCTGCATGATGTTTTTCTGTTGGTCAAGAATCGTTGTTTGCTTGCCGCTAATGCTTCCCTGCCCCCCGGCATAAATCGCAAGCACGACCGTGAAGATTGCGATGACGACCGTAGCAATGGCGGTCAAAAGTCCATCGTGAGAATCAAGCCAGCGAACGGCTCGCCCGAGTCGGCTTATAAATTCAAGCCATATGTGTTTGGGGGCCTGTTTGTCGCCGGAGGGTTTCTCGCCATGCTTTGGGGACTCGGGACCGCGCTGATCCGAAGCCCTGCCGCCTTCATTCTCGGGCTGGCTAGCGGCATTGCGGGGTTCATCAGCGCCGTTCATGGCTGCTTGGTACTACTGGGTTAGATGTCCTCCAATCTTATCCCTTCCAATTCTAGGGCCGCTAGAGCGGCCAAAAGGAAAGACGCGGCAAATGCCCCGCGTTTTAGTTTCATGGTCAGGGAGGCTTCCGTTTCCCTGAAGCCGTGCTTTTTAAGCCGTTTGATCATTTCGGCGTACGTGATGCCGCATCGTTTCATTTCGGCCTTGAGGAAAGCCGATGCTCGCGCCCCCCATTCGTCGGGGCTCTTTGGGTGTGCCATCCTGTCGCGTCCTATCAGATACGATACCTATCATAATCGTTATTTCTCGCTTGACAAGCCTCTCTGTGGCTATCATATTCGTGAGGTAACGAAAACGGTAGATACGGCGATGGCGAACGTGCTCCCAAGGGAAAAGCAGATTGCGGTTATCGCGGCACTCTGCGAGGGCGTGAGCATCCGGGCGACAGAACGGCTCACGGGCGTAAATCGGGAAACCGTGATGAATTTGGGCGCCCGCGTCGGCATGGGCTGCGCCAAGGTTCACAACCGACTTATGCGGGATTTGAACGTCGCCCGCTTGGAGTTCGATGAAATCTGGCAGTTTGTCGGCAAGAAGCGGAAAGCGGTTCGCCCCGGCGATCCGGCCACGGTTGGCGATCAATACACGTTCGTCGCGCTTGGTGGTTCCTCCAAGGCAATCGTTTCCTACTACACCGGCAAGCGCACCCATGACGCGGCGCTGGCCTTTGCGCGCGATGTTCGCGCGCGGGTGATCGGGGCTCCGGAAATCTCGACAGACGGCCTCAACGCCTATCCCTACGCGATTGAAGAGGCTTTCCAGACCGACTGCCATCATGGCGTTGTCGTGAAGGAATTTGCCGCGATGCACACCGGGACCGACGCGCACCACCGCTACTCTCCGGGCGAAGTGGTTTCCGTCGAATATCGCAAGGTTGCTGGCGATCCGCGCCAAATCTCAACGTCCTTTATCGAGCGCCAGAACCTTACGATCCGGATGCAGCAACGCCGGTTCACGCGGCTCACAAACGCTTTCAGCAAGAAATATGAGCACCATATCGCGGCGTTCGCTCTTTATGCGGCTTGGTACAATTTCTGCCGCGTGCATGAAGCCCTCCGCATTACCCCCGCGATGCAGTTGGGCGTGACAGATCACGTTTGGAGCATTGGCGAGTTAATTGACGCGGCGCTCACGGGCGAAGTCCCGACCGGCACGACAACGGAAGACCCGCGCAATCTGGACCGGAAAGACACCATCCAATCGCTTCGCACGCGCGGCATTTTCCAAGTCATCACGGGAGGCAACAAATGAAATCCGGCCACTCGCAAATCAAATCCGGCCACTATGCCGAAAACGACCCCAAAACAGGCCAGTACCGTTTGATCAAACCTGTCATACGTTTTGGTACAGCCATTCATTCGCCACCACGGCAGAGCGGCGGCCGCGCACGCGGTGCGCGCATCTGTCGCAATTCGCTGATAATCGCTGATAAATGCGCTGTTACGCCTTGCGGTGCGCGCAAAATGAAATTCCTGTTGCTAAAGTTGCACAAACACAACAGCGCCTTCCCGGGGACCGTAAGCGTCGTCGCCCGCAGCAAACGCGGCAGGAAGGCGGCCACTAGCTCGAATGACGGCGATAGATGAATCCGCCAGGCGGATGCGCGGATTCGGCGGCAGCGATATCCGCGATCATTGCGTGATCCGGCGAGAGCGCGCAGGCCGGATCGGTGTTGGCCGCATCGCCAGTCAGCGCGAATGCCTGACAGCGGCAGCCGCCCCAGTCGATCTCGGCGCGTTCGCAGGAGCGGCACGGCTCCGGCATCCATGCAATCCCGCGAAAACGCTGAAACGCTTCGGAGCTCTCCCAGATCGCGGCGAGCGGCCGATCCCGCACGTTTTCAAAGACAAGCCCCGCGATAGATTCGGCCGCATGACAAGGCAGGACCTTCCCTGAAGGCGAAATATTGAGAAAGCGGCGGCCCCAGCCCCCCATGCAGGCTTTCGGCCGCTTCGCATAATAATCCGGAACGACATAGTCGATGACGACCGCGCCGTTAAAGCGCGTCCGTGCCTGTTCCACGACAGCGGTTGCACGCGCCAGGTCGTCACGTGTCGGAATCAGCGCGGTGCGGTTTTTCAGTGCCCAGCCGTAATACTGCACGTGCGCGATTTCGATGCGCTCGGCGCCGAGTTCGACACCGAGCGCGATCATCGAACCGGTATTGGCAAGGTTTTGCCGGTGAACGACGAAATTCGCTGTTAACGGCAGTCCCGCGGCGCGGATTTTTCCGGCGATCTCGATTTTCTTCCGATGACCGGCAAAGCCCGCGATGCGGTCGGCATTCGCCGCATGTGAATCCTGAAAACTGAGCTGCACATGTTCGAGACCGGCTTCCGCCAGCCGGGCGAGCCGCGCTTCATCCAAAAGTACGCCGGAGGTAATGAGATTCGTGTACAGGCCGCAATCGGCAGCCTGTTTCACGAGTGCCTCGAGATCCCGCCGGGCGGCCGGTTCGCCGCCGGAAAAATGCACCTGAAGGCAGCCGAGCGCCGCCGCCTCGGAAAGCACGCGCAGCCAGATTTCGGTCTCGAGCTCGTCGCGCGCGCGGTCGAGCGCGAGGGGATTGGAGCAATACGGGCATTGCAGCGGACAACGATGCGTGAGTTCGGCAAGGAGCGCGAGAGGCGGTGCAATACCGTTCACGGCGCAATCACCCCTTTGCCAACAAAGTCCTGCAGCAGTTTCCGGACGTCGCCGGCGACAACTTCGCGGGGCGCATCGAAAGCGGTACAAAGCTCATCGACGATTTGTCCTATGGTCTTTTCGCCATCGCAGCGCGATACGATCGCGTGCGCGATTTCGTCGAGCACAAACACGCGCTCGGGCGCCTGGATCGTCCAGCCTCTTCGCACCGCGTCGAATTTCAGTCGCCGGTGTGGCGCAAGCCGCGGCCGCGATTCATCGCTGATGTCCCGTTCGCTCACGGCGCGCCCTCCGGCACGAACGCCCCAGGCGGAACGAGCCGCGGCGACACATAAGCATGATAGAGTGCGTCGAGCTGCGCCCACAGCACATCGGTTTTAAAAATAAGCGCGGCGGCGCAGAGCCGCTGTTCTTCGCGCGTGCCTGCGTGGCGAAGCACGTAGTCGAGGCCGAACGCCACGTCTTTCGGCGCTTCGACAAGCCGTGTCCGGAAATAGGCAAGCGTTTCGTCGCTGGCAAAAGCGTAATTGGCGAGCAGCGCGTCGATGCGGGCGCGGTGAAGGTCGGGTGCGAAGAGTTCGGACAGCGAGGACGCCACCGCCTCGATCAGGCTCTTCTCGCGCACAAACCGGACGTAGGCATCGCAGGCGAAACGCGTGGCCGGCAGAACGCCTTCGCAGCTTGCCACATAGTCGCGGTCGAGACCGACGCCTTCCGCGAGCCTGAGCCAGCGTTCGATGCCGCCCTCGCCGGGCTTTGTCCCATCATGATCGAGAATACGGCCGATCCATTCGCGCCTGAGCGCGATGTCGTCCGCGCGCGCAATCAGGCTCGCATCCTTCAGCGGAATCGATTTCTGATAATAGAAGCGGTTCAATACCCAGGCCTGCAACTGTCCCTGGGCAAGTTTTCCCTGATGCATGAGAATGTGAAACGGGTGCTTATCGTGGTAGCGCTCGCGGCCGACGGCGCGCAACTCGTTCTCGAATTCGCTGATCGGAAGCGGTGCGCTCAAAGCGCGAGCTCCATGCCGTCATAGGCGATTTCCCAGCCCAGCGCTTCCGCTTCGCACCGTTCGGCGGAATCGGAAAGAAGAAGCGGATTGGTGTTGTTGATGTGAACGAAAACCTTTCGCTTCACATCGAGTGCAGCGAACGCCGCCAGGCTTCCTTCGTCACCCGAACAGCTCATATGTCCCATGCGCCGGCCGGTCTTCCTGCCCACGCCCTGCACGATCATTTCGTCGTCGCGCCAGAGCGTTCCGTCAAAGAACACCAGCGCCGCGCCTCGCAGGCGCGCCGCGAGACTTTCCGAGATGGCAGCGCAGCCGGGAACGTAGAACATCGAAGCATTGCCAGCACCCGCGCGAACTTCCAATCCGACGGTATCGCCTGTCTGTGTGCCCAGCCTTGTATCATTCACATCCTCGCACCACAGCGGCACTTTTCCCGGCACCGCGAACGCAGTCACAGCGAGCCCAAGCGAGAGGTCGGAACCGTCGCGAAGTCCGTGAATATCATCGAGTGGCAGATTTCGTCGCGCCACAACTTCCGGATTGAGCACTTTGAAGATGCTGTTTTGCTCAAGCACCTCCAGCACGCGCCGATGCGCGTAGAGCCCAAAGGGCTGGCTCTCCCGCAACGAGAGGAGTCCCGCGACGTGGTCCACATCGGCATTGGTGAGAACGACGGCGGCAATCGGAGAGGAACGTTTTGGTCCATCGCTCGCAGGCTGCAGCTGCCGGCGCTCGGCGATTTGCTGCCGGATGTCGGGCGAGGCGTTGAGGAGCACCCAGTTCTTGGCATCGGCACTGACGGCGAGCGACGACTGGGTGCGGCTCGCAATCTTGCCGGCTCGCGCGCGGCGCGAGGTCGCATCGTTCGAATTCCATTGCGGAAATCCGCCACCCGCCGCCGAACCGAGCACAAGCATATGAAGCATCGTGGACCATCAAACACGCCGGGGACGCCGCACCTTCGCACGGCGTCCCCGGAGCATTTCGATCACAGTCGTAAGTTCAGAGCTCGGCGCAGGCGTAGCAGTTGATTTCCATCCCGACGCAGATCTCGACGACTCTCGGTGTCGTCCACTTCATGACGGTCTCCTGCCGAATGATCGTGACTCTCGGATAGCACGGAACTCTCCGCTCGAAAACCCGCTTCCGCCCTGGCCGGTTCCGAAGGCCGGCTTTCCCATGCGGCGACGGGACACTTGGCCGCGAGTTGCAACCGCGGGCCCGAGGGCATTGAATTGCGGGACACGGGGAGGGACGGACGATGAGGGCAGTAACATGGGCGGTGCTGGCGGCCAGCCTCTTTGTGGTGCCTGGTGCCGCCGAACAGAAAATATCGGCCACCATTTCCGCGGCCGTCGCCGATCCGAACCGTCCTCAGGCGGACCGCGTGCGTGACGCGAACCGAAAACCTGCCGAATGCCTCACCTTCGCGGGCGTCAAGGCGGGAGACCGAATCGCCGACATCATTCCCGGGACCGGCTATTTCACGCGGCTGTTTTCGAAGGCGGTCGGCCCGAAGGGCTACGTCTATGCATACCTTCCCTCCGACATCGACGCCATGTACAAAAAGCATGGCGTGACCGTGCCGCCTCCGGTCGATCCCAATTACCCGAACGTCTCCTATATTCACGCCCCGATCGAAAAATTCGTTACGCCGGAAAAGCTCGATATCGCGTGGACGTCGCAGAACTATCACGATCTGCACGACAAGTTCTTCGGTCCGCCGAACATCGCGGCCGTCGACAAGGCAATTTACGATTCCCTGAAACCCGGAGGCGTTTTCATCGTCCTCGATCATGCCGCCGAGCGCGGCTCGGGATTGCGCGACACCGACACGCTTCATCGAATCGACGAAGCGGCGGTCAAGAAGGAAGTGGAAGCGGCGGGATTCAAATTGGTTGCGGAGAGCAATATTCTGCGCAATCCGGAGGACACACACACCAAGAAGGTCTTTGACCCGTCAATCCGGGGCAAGACCGATCAGTTCATTCTGAAATTCCGCAAGCCGCGCAGCTAAAAAGAATCGCTCTGCGTCATTCGCGCATCTTCAGCGTGCGCTGATCCTGTGACCGCCATCAATAATTCTTGTGAACCCAATCGTACAGTATGGCATCGTGGGCGTAGATCTGCTCGAGGAGAGCACGCTGCCGCGCAGTGATTGCCGGCCGCTCGCCCACCGTCCGGTTTTCGCAGGGCAGGCTGAACGGCCGTCCGAGCTTTTCGGACAGCGCGCTTGCAAAAGCGCTGCTTTTCTCGAGCGCGCCGCAATGAAAAACGTGGCGTGCAAAAAAGCTGGAAAGCTCTTCGATTCCATCCCAACCAATGTACTGGCACGCGATATCTCCATAGACTCCGCGGTGGGCGAAGAGAAAATCGAGATAAGAATCGAAATCGAACCGCCCTGCCCGCTTGTGCAGCACGCTGGCGTCGAAGCGGTTGAAACGGTGTTTGCGCACGTAGCCATGGCGCATGTAGTCGTATTCGGATCGCGCGCGCTCTATTGGCTCGCGCAGGATGGCGATGACCTTCAGCGGCCGCGAAAGATGGGCAGCGGCGGCGCGGAAATCGATATGCCCGCCCATCAGGAGACTGCCGGCGCTCGCTTCGCGTTCGATCCGCGCCCACACCGCGCGCATGCTGACCGTGCCATAGCGGCGGGAGAGGTTTTGGTAGCGCGCGCGCAGGAATCGCAGTCGCTGGAGACGGGACACCCGGCTATCCGGATCCAGCGTATTGGGCACATAGAAAATCCGTTGTCCGGCAAATGCGGCCTCGAGACCCCGGACGAGACTTTCGCTGCCGCTCTTCGGGATGCGAATACAGATAAAAAGGCTGTTTTCCGCCATTATTCACCCACGACGACACCAGATAACGATATGCACATTTCTTTATGTCTATCTTGAAGCCGGTCTGAGTGCCTGTTATACCGCCCGCGACTTGTGCCGTGGTTCCAAAGCTCGCTTCGTCCAAAAAACCGGCCTGCCGGCGAACTTCGAAACCAGAACGACAACACGAATCAATGAATTGGCTGATGTCCTTGCGATTCTGAAATTCGCCCGAAACGAATACTGACATCCTGCGAATTTCAGAATCGGGACACTAGAGGAGAGCTCCATGGCCCAGGATTACGCCGTTAAGGATATCAATCTCGCCGATTGGGGCCGCAGGGAAATCGATATCGCCGAGACGGAGATGCCCGGGCTGATGGCGACGCGCGACGAGTTCGCGCAATCGCAACCGCTTAAGGGTGCGCGCATCGCGGGCTCGCTGCATATGACCATCCAGACAGCGGTCCTGATCGAAACTTTGAAGGCGCTGGGCGCGGATGTGCGCTGGGCGTCGTGCAACATCTACTCCACGCAGGACCACGCGGCGGCCGCGGTGGCGGCGGGCGGAACGCCGGTCTTCGCCATCAAGGGCGAGAGCCTGGAGGATTATTGGGAATACACGCACCGCATCTTCGAGTGGGTCGACGGCGGCACGCCCAACATGATTCTCGATGACGGTGGCGATGCGACGCTGCTCGTGCATCTCGGCGCGCGCGCGGAACACGGCGACGCAAGTTTTCTCGATTCCCCGCAGAACGAAGAAGAAGAGGTCCTGTACGCCGCGATCATTCGCCGGCTGAAGCACAAGCGCGGCTGGTACACCAATGTCGCGCATCAAATTCGGGGAGTAACGGAAGAGACGACGACGGGAGTCCACCGCCTTTATCAGATGGAGCGCGACGGAAAGCTGCTGTTCCCAGCCATCAACGTGAACGACAGCGTCACAAAATCCAAGTTCGACAACCTGTACGGATGCCGGGAGAGTCTGGTTGACGGCATTCGCCGCGGCACGGACGTGATGATGGCGGGGAAAGTCGCGATGGTGGCAGGGTTCGGCGATGTTGGCAAAGGTTCTGCCGCGTCGCTGCGGCAGGCCGGATGTCGCGTCATGGTATCCGAAGTCGACCCCATCTGCGCCCTCCAGGCGGCGATGGAAGGTTACGAGGTCACAACAATGGACGACGCGGCGCCGCGCGCCGACATTTTCGTGACCGCGACCGGAAATGTGGACGTGATTACGATCGATCACATGCGCGGGATGAAGCATCGCGCTGTTGTCTGCAACATTGGCCACTTCGATTCCGAAATACAGGTTTCCTCCCTCAAGAATTTCAAATGGCACAACGTGAAGCCACAGGTGGATGAAATCGAATTCCCCGACGGCAAGCGGATCATTCTCCTCTCGGAAGGGCGGCTGGTGAATCTCGGGAATGCCATGGGCCACCCGTCATTCGTCATGAGCTCATCGTTCACCAATCAGACGCTGGCGCAGATGGAACTCTTCACCAATCCCGGCAGATACGAGAAGAAGGTGTACACCCTGCCAAAGTATCTCGACGAAAAGGTCGCTCGCCTGCATCTGGACAAGATCGGCGTAAAGCTGACGAAGCTGACGGATAAACAGTCCGCCTATATCGGCGTGCCGCAGAGCGGTCCGTTCAAGCCGGATCAATATCGCTACTGATCCCCTTAACCCGCCCGCCCTGGACCGGAAAGCCTTCGGCGCGCCAGCGCAGCATACCGCCGGAGAGATTGGCGACCTCTGAAAATCCCGCTGCGCGCAGGAGATTGAACGCTTGTGCCGAGCGGCTGCCGGCGCGGCACACGGTAACGACAGGTTTTTCCCGCGCAATCTCATCGGCGCGCCACTGCAATTCACCGAGGGGAATAAGGTTTGCGCCCGCGATGTGGCCGAGCGGACCGGTGAATTCGGAGGGCTCACGTACGTCCACGACCTGCACGTCCGCAAGTTTTTCCTCCAGCGCCTGCGGCGTAATTTCCCAAATTCCGGCGAAGCTAAAATTGAGCGGCGCCCAATCCGGATCGGCCTCGATCGGCAGATCCCGCGCCGGCCTTCCGCAACGCAGGTTGGCCGGTACGGCGATGTCCATTTGCTTGGGATGCGCGAGTTTCAGATTCGCCATATGGCCGGTGAAATCGCCGAGCGCCACATTGCCGCCGAGGCGCGGATTGAATTTCTTTTCCTCGCAGACGGCTGTCAGCGTAAGCCCGCGATAATCGTGCGCGGGATGGAGGAAACAGGAATCCGGCAGGGCAAAAATGCGCTCACGCACGGAGCGATACATGGTCGCGGCGTCGCCGCCCTGAAAATCGGTGCGTCCAGTGCCACGAACGAGCAGGCAATCGCCGGTGAAGGCGCGGCTGAGATCGTCAAGCACGTAGGTGACGCAGCCGCTCGTATGTCCCGGCGTCGCGAGCGTGCGCAGAGCGCGTTCACCAAGGAGAATCTCGTCGCCGTCTTCGAGGTAGCGGTCTGCGCCCTCGGCGCCGGTTGCCGCACCAACGGCAATCGAAGTGCCGAGACGCCGTTTCAACAGCCATGCGGCCGTGACGTGATCCGCATGAATATGAGTCTCGACAGTCCACCGAAGTTTAAGGCCGAGTTCATTGACCAGCGCCGCGTCGCGTCTCGCCTGCTCGAAAACGGGATCGATCAGTACGGCCTCGCGCGTGCTCTCGTCCGCGAGAAGATACGTGTAAGTCGAGGACGGTGGATCGAACAGCTGGCGGAATATCATCGGTGCTTGCCCCGCCTCCAAATTTGATCCCGCCGCTTTAGCAGATTGTCACGCGCTTTCGCACGGACGTGCCGGGCTGCTCGCCTTGCCCGCCGGGCATTCGCGTCGCAAAGGCCTACGGGCTGTGTCATCCCACCAATTCTGGCCATTTACCATTTTTTAACCGCATCATCTATGCCGACTCGCGCTGCGCGCGTATCATGTTGATTCCAAAGTGATTCGCCCCGGTGGGCGGGACGGGGGGCTTGCCCGAGATGCGTCCCATTTTGGGACTGAACCAAGACAACACCAGCAAAGCGGCTCGCTTCGTGTTCGCCGTCGCCTTGTTAGGCGTTTCCAGTCCGGCGTCCGCCTCGCTTATCGCACCGGAACAAGCCGGACCCGTGATCGGCGCCGGAGCCATCGCGCTGGCGGTCGGCGCGGCGCTATGGGCGGCGGCGCTTGTGGGTACCGCGCGGAAGCTGCGGCGACAGCTGCACAAGGTGTCGGTCACCGCCCGTTCTTCCATCACGGCGCGCGACGCACTTCTGGCGGCGGCCCGCGATTCGGTTGTGGTGTGGAACGCAAGCGACGGTCAGGCGTGGGGGTATGGCGCTGCCGACGACGTGGTTCAGTCCTGTCTCGCGGGCGCAAATTCTGCCGAGCTCGCTGAAGCCCTCGCGCGACTAAATCTTAGCGGTACGTCGTTTCGGCTCGAAGTCAGGAACCAGGCAGGTGAATCCGTTCTGCTCCGCGGCGAGCCCGTGGGCAGCATGGCTACGGTATGGGTGGAGAAAAATGGCGGCAGAACGGAAACGGATTTCCGCGCCGTGCTCGACGCCATCCCAATTCCCGTCTGGGTGCGCGATCCGTCATGTGCACTCCGTTGGGGAAATCGCGCCTTTCTGGCCGCGGTCGATCACGCGAACGTCGAAACTGCTCGCGCCGATCAGCCTTCGCTTGAAAGATCGGAACGCGAGCTCGCCGCGGCCGCGCGCGCGGAAGGACAGACGAGCGAAGCGAAACGTTCCGCGGTCATCAACGGACAGCGCCGCGCACTTGCGCTGACACATGTGCCTATTGCCAACGGCGAAATCGTCGGCGTGGCCGTTGACGTCACCGATCTTTCAAATACCGAAGCGCGCCTGCAGCAGCACATTGATGCCCACGCCGACACGCTCGACAAACTTGCCACCGCGGTGTCGATCTTCGACTCAGAGCGCAAACTCGCGTTCTACAACGGTGCCTATGCGCGGCTGTGGAATGTTTCCGAAAGCTGGCTCGACAGCCATCCTGCCGACGAAGAAATTCTCGACCGGTTGCGCGAAGAACGAAAACTTCCGGAACAGCGCGATTATCAGGAATGGAAACGGCGACGGCTGGCGCTCTACGGGGAATCGACCGGATATGTCCCGGACGAACTCTGGTACCAGCCGGGCGGCAGGGTATTGCGGGTGATTGCGCAGCCACATCCCTTTGGAGGCCTCACTTTCCTTTACGAAGATGTCACCGAAAAGCTGGCCCTGGAAAGCTCGTATAATACATTGATCAAGGTGCAATCGGCCACGCTCGACACCTTGAGCGAAGCTGTTGCGGTGTTCGGCCCGGATGCGCGACTGAAGCTGCACAACGCAGCCTTTGCGCGGCTATGGGAGCTTGAACCGGCCGACCTCTCCGGCGAACCGCATGTGCAAAAACTCGCGCAGGTCTGCATCGCCAGGTTTGGCGATGCGGCGATGTGGCAGAAACTCGCGCTCAGCATTGCTTCGGGAAGCGAGCGCAACAAAAATTGGGGACAGATTGAACGCTCCGACAGGAAGGTGCTGGCGCTCGCCTTTGCGCCGCTGCCGGACGGGGCGACGCTCATTACCTTCACCGATGTAACCGATCGACTGCGGATTGAAAGCGCGCTGCGCGACCGAGCGGAAGCGCTGGAAGCTGCGGACCGGCTCAAGTCGGATTTTGTACATCATGCATCGTTCCTGTTCCGCGACCCGCTGAACGCGGTACACGGCTTCGCCACACTTCTTGCTACCGGTCGGGCCGGTGCGCTCAACGATAAACAGCGTGAGTATGTGAGCGACATTCTTACCGCTTCCGACACGCTCGCCGATGTGACGAGCGACATACTGGATCTCGCGCTCATCGACTCAGGTGCATTGCGCCTGACGCTTGATCGGCTGGATCTCCACCAACTCCTGTCGCGGGTCGCCGAATCGCTGCGCAAGCACGCCGACGGCCTCGGCATCTCCTTTCGCTGCGACTGGGATCAATCGGTCGGCGAGATTGTTGCTGACGAGCGCAGGCTGAGACAGGTCCTGTTCAGCCTTCTGTCAAATGCTTTCCGGTACACGCCGCGCGACGGAACCGTGGTTCTCTCGGCCTCGATCTCCGGCGAGGAACTCCGCATCTGCGTGTCGGATTCCGGTTTCGGCATCGCCCAGGAGGTGAAGGCCAGTGTGTTCGACACGTTCTCCGCCCGTGGCCGCTCCGGACGTCCGGCCGGCGCCGGGCTCGGACTCGCGCTGGTGAACCGCTTTGTCGAATTGCATGGCGGTTGGGTAGAGATCGAGAGCGCGCCCGGTCGTGGGACTACCGTCACCTGTCACATTCCGCGGCGCACTGATCTGTACGAGCCGGCGGCCCAAGCGGGATAAGCAAGCATCCTCAATGCTGACTGCGCGGCATGCGGACGACAAGGCCGTCGAGTTCGGGTGAAACCTTCAACTGACATGAGAGCCGGCTGTTCGGCTGGAGCTCCTGTGCAAAATCGAGCATGGTCTCCTCCATGTCCTGCTTGGGCGGAAGTTTTTCCGCCCATTGCGGCTCGACATGAACGTGACAGGTCGCGCAGGCGCAGGCGCCGCCGCAATCCGCATCAATCCCCGGAATGAGATTTTTGACAGCGCCTTCCATCACGGACCAGCCCGACGGCACTTCCACCACGTGCTCTTTTCCGTTGTGTTCGATATAGGTGATTTTGGGCATGCGACTTGTTCCGGCACTCAAACGACAGATTTCATAGGAAGGGCCGAGTCGGCAAGCCGCTCCGGCGCAATAACGGCACCTTCCGCGATCAGCCGGCGACCGATGATATATTCGGGCGCCGCGTTGACGGCCTCCACTGCTGCCACCCGGCCGTCGCGCATGTGGAAAACAGCGAATTTTCGCGCGGCTGGATCGCCGCGGCGCACGAGCATGTCTCCAGGCCGTGCTAATCCTGCGATTTGCAATTTGAGGTCGTATTGATCCGACCAGAACCAGGGCACCTCGCGATACGGCGTCGGTTTCCCGGTCATCGCGAGCGCCGAATGCTTCGCCTGATCAATCGCATTCTGTACGGATTCCAGACGGATGGGCGCGCCGTCGCGCCCGATATGCCGCGTACAATCACCTGCAGCGAAAATGTCCGGATCGGCGGTGCGCGCGCAGTTGTCCACCACGATGCCATCATCGCATGCCAGACCTGCCTGCTGCGCGATTTCCATATTGGGCAAGATACCGATACCGACGAGCGCGATATCGGCGGGAAAGGTTTCTCCGTTTGCTCGCACAGCCGCGAGATGCGCGTCGCCCTCGAACAGTTCGACCGCCGTGTTCAAGCGGATGCGCACGCCCGCTTCACGATGAACCTCCTCGTAAAAAGATGACAGCTCCGGCGACACAGCCCGTGCCATGACGCGATCGAGCGACTCGAACACCGTCACTTCGAGTCCCTGCTTTACAGCGACGGCCGCCACTTCTAGTCCGATGTAGCCGCCGCCGACGACCGCCAGTCGTTTCCCTTCGCCGAAGCGTGCGCGCAGACCGTCGACATCCGCGATTCCGCGCAAATAGAACACGCCGGGCAGATCGGCACCCGTCACGGAGATGCGCCGTACACGCGATCCCGTCGTGAGCAGAAGCTTGTCGTACAAACGACTTTTGCCGTTTGCGAGTTCAATCCTGTGCGCCGCCCGATCGATCCTGCTTGCCGCCGTGCCGAGAATGAGCTCGCATTTGGCCTCTCGATAAAAAGCATCCGGCTTCAGAAACAAACGTTCGCGCTCGAAAGTACCGGCCAGATAGGCTTTCGACAGCGGCGGACGCTGATAGGGCGCATAAGGCTCATCGCCGATGATCGCGATCGCACCCCCAAATCCCTGGGCACGCAAGGTTGTCACGGCTTGGGCGCACGCCTGTCCCGCGCCGATGATGACTACCCGCTCCGCCATATGATTCCGCACTCCGCGCCCGAACTCCGGCTACCACAAAGCGAGCCGACGACGGAACCCCATCGCGCAGCGATCAAGAGCAGTGCGCGGGATTTCCGGCGGTATTCAGCAGAGCAATGCGATAAGCGCTCACGCGTTTGATGTCACATACGCGGTAGGTTGCCCGGACGAGATTCTCGGTAACTCCGGTCTGATTGCGCTCCTGCCACACAACAAACTCCGGCGCCTTTGCATAAAATCCGCGGTCTTCTACCCAGATGTAAGGCACGAGCTTGTGGTCTTCGGGCACCACGCTGCGCACCGTTACGGCATTGCCCGACATGGCGGTAAGCAGGTTTGCCGACCAGTATTCGCCGACACCTTGCGAAAGCTCATGCCGTCCCAGCCACTGGGCTGCGCTAAGAGCGGGGTTGCTCCCGATCCAGGGCATCCGTGCCGCCAGCGCGAATGATTGACAGGCGCCGGCTAGCAAGCCGATCCCCGCAAGCAGCACAAACGTGTTTCGCGACACCAGTCGCCATTTCGGATTGCGAACGACGCCGAGAACGTTGCTGATCTGCCTTCCCGACAGAATAGCCGCAAACAAAACCGCGGGCACGAGAAAGCGTAGCGGCGGGCCGCCGTGCCACAGTGTCTCCTGCTTCACGCCCTTGGCGAATTGCGCGCTCGGAACGCAGATACCGGTCAACGCCGCTGCGCCGGCAAGCAGAAAACGATCGAGCAGCGGCACTTCTTTGTTGCGAAAAAGACTGTACGCCACGCAACTCATAACGGCCAGAACGACGACCAATCCAACGACACGAATTCCAAACATCACTGCGCCCGGCAAGCCGTGGACGTCGGACGGATTGGCGCCACAGAGCGTGATGATAGCGAACAGCACATCGATGAGGTTTGGCCACCATTGCGCCACGGGCACGATATGGAAGCTCACGTCATTTTCGGTGGTGAACCCACCAAGTGCCGCAATTGCCGGCGGTACCAGCAGACCTGCGGCAATCCCGGCCGCGAGCAGCGCGAGCGCAAGGGCAAGTGTCACGCCCCCTCTTCCCTTACGGCGTACAGAGCCGGCCGCGAGAATGGCGGCCGCCGGCCCGAATGCGAAGACAAGGCAGAAAGGATCACTTGCTACCGCGAGGCACACCAAAATCAGGAAACAGCCGGGAATCCACGTGCGCAAGAGAGGGTTGAGAGGTTCAGCTTCTGCAAACTTCGCGCAGAGCACGAGCGCGCCCAATGCGGCCAATGCCGTCGTGGTGTGCATGTCCGTCATCAACATGGGGTTCCAGTCGCCGATCCAGGCCGGTGCTGCAAGCAGCAAAGCGATTGCGCAAATGCCTTCGAGATTTGTTTTTTGCGCCTGAGCCGGTCGGAAACATATTCGAAGCGCGAGCAGAACGATCAACGTGTACACAAGGGCGGGAATAAGCGCCAGCAGATAGGGTCGCGGGCCGACGATCCTCTCTGCGGCGGCATAGGGTAGGGAATCGGTGAAGTAGAAATTGTCGATCGGGAAATGCCAGCCGGAGAGTAGAAGATTGCCCAGGGCAATGGCGTGACCGACGACGAACCCCTGCGCACTATCTGACGTCTGCGCCAGATTTGAGCTCACATTTAGCGCGGTAGAAAATGCGATCCCGGCGATCACCGCAAACAGAACCGCCCCGATCGACAGAGGCGCTGGCCTGGCCTGCACTTCCACCGTTAACGATCAGTCAACCGGCGGTTCGTCCGGCTTATCAGCGATATTGGGATCCTCGCCGAGATGGGCGTGGCCGATCGCCTCGCGCAGCTTGCGGTCGAGGCTGGCGCAATCAACGATCACCTTCTCATCGTGAACATCGCGCACGGCCGAGAGCGGCACGGTAAAATCGCCGGCGTTTTCGACGTAAACCACGATCTCCGCTCTGCCCCCAGGCGCGACCTGGCGGACCGCGCCGAACGCCACCTCGCCGTCATGCACATAGACCTCGAAGTCTTCCCGGATTTTTTCGCGGACCATCAACTTGCTCCAGAATGCGTGAAGGACGGTATTATTCACACATAACGCGGAATAGGCCCGTTGTGCGGCGTCATGCGGTCGGAAAGATCAAACGTGGTCTCGTCCACATAACACCAACCCCACCCCTCGGGAGGATCGTAACCTTCGATGACGGGGTGCTTGGTTCGGTGGAAATGCTTCGTCGCATGCTTGTGGGGGGAAGAGTCGCAACAGCCCACGTGACCGCAGGTCCGGCAAATCCGCAAATGCACCCAGGCGGAGCCTGTTTGCAGGCATTCCTCACAGCCAAGCGCGCTCGGCGTCACATCACGAATTGTATCGAGATGGCTGCACAGATCGGGCATGGTCGGTCTCCCTGGCAGACGCCTTGCGTCCCATCGCCACCTCCAGAGGTTAAGCCCTGGCGCGAGAAATTGGAAATCTCGGGTCAGACGGCGTCCCAGACATCTCCGCTCGCGCGTGGATGTCGTCCGTGCCGGCAGTTCCGCCGACCCAGCCTCGGCTTTTACATCCCCGGCCAGAGCGCGGCCAATACCATCACGATGCCGATAAGCGACGCCGTCCAGATGAGCGTACGAACATACGGTATTGCGATCACGTAAGCTGGCACATAAAGCACGCGTGCCCAGATGTATATTTGCGAGCCCAGAACCGACGTGTGGGTGCTTTTGTCGAGTGCATGAACGAGCAACGCCGCCGCGGCGAAGAACGGAAACGTCTCGAGAAAATTCTCGAACGCGCGTTCGAGGCGGCCGCCGAGTTTGCCGGGGTTGGCTGCCGCTTCGTCACGCGGACCTGCAGCCCAGGCGAGACCGGCCGATTGCAGGCCGGTCACCACGGCCAGAAAAAGTTGGATGATGCCGAGCAAAATGGCACAAAACAGGATTTGCAGCTCAACCGAACCGCCGATGCTGGAAGACATCAAAACCTCTTGGGCGAATCACCAACTCCGGCGGGATCATAGGCTGACTCGGTTCCGCTGCAGTGATTCGTCTGGTTCATACCGACATTGACCCGGGCGATCCGAATCAAATCTTCATAACAGAAGGGGATCGCCGGGACCGCGAACATACGCTTGGTCTTTTTCGCACCTACCGACAGGCGGAAACCGGTAACGCTCGCGAAACCGCATCCGTTGCCAAGGATCCCGCGTTCGGCTTCATTTGGATGATGAGTGCGAGAGCGCGACGCCGGTCCCTAGCGGAGAAAGCCTGCTCTTTAGGACGTACCCCGGATCTCGCGATATCGAGATCCTGCGGCCGTTGCACCGCCAAACCCGGATGGCTCGAAGGCGCAGCCGCGAATGCGAACCGCGCCACGGCAATGGTCAGACGGGCTGCTGCCAAAATATCTGCGTTTTGAGGAATAGGCCTGTTCAGTCGCGCGTCCTACAAATGACCGGCGCAAAAGTGCCATTCGGGGGGATATCGTCATGAATCAAGACCCTGCGGTTCGGCTTTTGAGCTCCGAGCTTCGGAGCCTCCGCTGACGCTTGCGACGTTGTTGTTCACAGCCAGCGCTGTCCCGGCTCAACCGAACATTTCCCACAAGGTCGGGCTCGGCAAGGTGCTGACCACGAAAGACGGTGGCCAAATCTACGGCTTCGACATCGATCAGTACGGCCGTGACGGCGTATTGGCGAGCGCGGGATACGACAGCGGCGGAAACTTCTTTGTTTCGGTGGAAACGTTCAATGAGGACAAGGGAGTTATTACCAAGTCATTCGCGACAAGAAACAGCGCGCGGAACTCCTACAGCGTAGATGGAATTTTCGCGGGCGATGTCGGCCTGATAACGCATTACATTGTTCCGCAAGGGAAGATTTATGCGAAGCGCCAATACGAGGTAATGAACCCGGTCGCTGCGAAGAAATTCACCGGCGCGTGGACGCCCCCGCTGAAAGATGTCGACGTCACGCTGGCAGCGGAGAACCAGGCGACGTCGACCGATGTTGTGTACGTCATCGAACTGAAGAAGCAGGATGCTCCTGCCCTGATCGTGTCCGACGTGGGTGCCAACACCTTCAGCAAGGTGATCAAACTCGATCCAAATACGTTTAGTCTCGCCTACGGGCCGCAGCTCGGACAATATTCGGCAGCAAACGAGGCGGTGATCGCGCTTTCGCCAGATGGCGGCGCGGTTGGTGGCGAGGCGCCACTCAATTACGTGGTCGACCTCGTCAACGGAAAAATCACCGACTTCACCGGTTACAACAATGGTCCCTATCATGCGGGGTATGTGAATGGGGCAGCTACGGATCCAAATACCGGCGTAACGGTCACGGACACGGAGCTGAACGCACAGGTTGAATTCTATGACGTGGCGGCGCAACAAGGCATCGCGGCGGTCCAACTTCCCTGTACGGGCGATGCAGACCAGTACTACAGCGGTTCGGGCATTGCCAACGATCCGGTAAACAAGCTGTTTCTGGTAACAGAGACGTACGACGCTTGCAGCTCGGGATCAACGTCATCAATCCATGTCTTTGACGAAAACGGCAATTACATTGAATCGATTACCGGCTTTCAATTCGCCCTCGGGGAGCCTGCCCCCGCGATCAATCCCGGCAAGCGCATGGGATGGGCTTTCGGCGGACCCGGCTTCAGCCAACTGCAGCAGTTTTTCTATTGATGGAAGCGGCACCACAAAGCTGGCAGCTATAGCTTGGAATTCGTACCGGAGCTGACGGCAGCGAATGCTTCCGCAATCGCAGTTACCATCCACAACGAAATCCACGGAATATAACCATTGCGCAAAAAACCGCTTGCCAGGAGTACAAGCGTTCCCGACACAGCAAGCGTCCAAAACAGCCGCGGCTCGCTTCCCCGGATATATCTCGTCCATAGAACGATCAAGGCCGCCACGATAACAGCGCGCACAACAAGCACGGCCCAGTGCGGCGCGTGGAATTGCCATGAGGTCCAGTCTGCCGACATGTACAGTGGCCACAGGATTCCGTTGAATACCAGTCCTCTCGGGTCCCATATAAGCCAGGGAAAGTAAATCGCTGATACGACGGCAAGAAACACCAACACAGATGCGATTGGGCGAACCCGAAGGAGCAGCGGCAGAAAAAGGAGACCAGGCAGACTCTTGCAGCCAACAGCAAAAGCTACTGCTGCGGCCGATGCAAGCGGGCGGCGCGACAGGCATGCCAGAACCGCGAGTGCACCAAATAGCAGAGCCCAAACATCGGTCGCCGACCGATCGAGGTAATTCCGCGTTATGTGGCGGTCGAGAAGCAGCGCGAGCATGGCTGCGCCGGCAAGCGCAAGCTGCGGAATCGTAACGACCCGCAGAATGGCCCACATGACCGCGAACAGCGCAAAGCAGATCAGGCCGTTGAGGATCAAAACGCCGGCAGGAAGACCGATCGGGGCGATCGCAGCCGTCGCAACCACAATCAGGGGACCGTACTTGTATCCATAGAGTGCGGCTTCGCGTTGAGCGGCGGCACCAGTCTGTGCCGGAAGGAGTTCATCACGGATATGCGGATCCAGGGTCGTATCATACCACTTTAGAAGCGAAGCTTCGCCGTTCCGCAGCAGGCTACGCTGAAAGCCCGCGGCTTGTCGTTGATGCGTTCGTGAACGGAAGGCACTGAAGTCCACAAGTGCGTGTGCACTGTAGGGGTTTTCTCCACGCCACAGCAGTCGTGCCGCCCGCCAGCTGGTTTGTCCTTCGTCCATGGGAATTTTTGACGTCCTGAGACAGATGACGCTGCTCGTGACCACCATCCCTACATTAAGTACCACGGTGGCAACGAGAAGAGCCTTGAGCAGTGGAGTCAGTGAGGTTGTGCCGGCCGGATGAGGCGACGAACCCGGGCGCGGAAAAAGGCGCAGGACAGCCAGCCCTGCCAGCAGGCAGCAAAGGATGAATCCTCGCGCAATCCCGTACCCCTGATAAAAAAACCAGAGCAAGCCAAGCCAGAGTTGTGCGGCAAGAAGCGAACCCGCATATGCGGCATCGCAACCGAGGAGGCGCCACGACAGATCATTTATCCAGCGTGCCGGTGATGCAAAATTGGGCTGCGAATCCGGAATTGATTCCATAAGATCAGCTTACACACATGGCCACGCTCGTCATCTCCAATCGCGACGCGAGACGGTACTTTCTCTACAAGCACGCGCTCGCAACCCGCTTGAGCCCTCGCCTTGAGAGCGGAGATGTACTGTCGCTCGTCCGGCAACTGGGGTTCGTTCAGCTCGATTCCATTAACACAGTGGAGCGGGCGCACCACATGATCCTGTTTTCACGGGCATCGGGCTACAGCCGCGCCCTGCTCTCCAGTCTCCATCAGGAGCGCGCGTTGTTCGAGCACTGGACGCACGACACGTCATTGCTGCCAATCGAATCCTATCCGCACTGGCATCATCGCTTCCGGGCTTCCAGAACCCCGTTTTCCCATTCGCGCTGGCGCGCCTTCGACGAAAATCCGAAAAAGCTGCTCGCGCATGTCCGGCGCCGCATCCGGCTGGAGGGCGCGCTCGCCACCCGCGCTTTCGACGACAAGCGGAAGGGTCCCTGGTGGGGTTGGGGACCATACAAAATGGCCCTCGAATATCTGTTCCGGACCGGTGAACTTGCCATCGCCCGCCGAGACGGCTTCGAAAAAGTGTACGATCTCGTAGAACGCGTCATTCCCGCGGAATTTCGCGGCGCGAAACCTACCCGCAGGCAAACTGTGAATTGGGCCTGCCGCGAAGCGCTCGCGCACCTCGGCTTTGGGACGGTGCGGGAGATCGCCGCGTTTTTTGATCTCGTCGAGATCGCAGAGGCCCGCGATTGGGTGAGAGCGGCGCTGCGGAAGAAAGACATCGTCGAAATCACCGTTACGAACAACGACGAGAGCACCAGTTCGGCGGTCGCCGTGCCGTTCATCGAGTCGGATATCCTGTCTCTACCGCCCTCGCACGCGCCGGCGCGTTTCCTTTCGCCGTTCGATCCGGTGATCCGCGACCGCAAGCGAGCCTTGCGGCTGTTTGGCTTCGATTACACCATCGAAGTGTTCGTGCCCGAGAAAAAACGCCGGTTCGGCTATTACGTGATGCCGATTATCGAAGCCGACCGGTTCATCGGCCGCGCCGATCTTAAGGCACATCGCACGGAGAAACGGATGGAAGTCAAAGGCTTATGGCCGGAGGCGCAAGTGGTGCTCGACCGCCGACTGACGAATTCCATTGCGGCAGCGGTCGCCGAACTCGCGAATTTCGCCTGTGAGGCGGGGGTGGTCCCAGTGCCGCCGTCCGAGGAACTCCCTCTGTTGTAGAGTTCCAAATACAGGAAGATCCCCTGTTCCTGGCAAAAACAGAAATACCGCTAAGTTCTTGGATAGGTTTGACTTTGGGGCGGCGTCCCGCGCTCTGATCCACCATTCTGCCTTAAGGCCTGTATTTCCCCTGATAAACAGGTGCGGTCAATCTGCTCGTGGACAAACTGGCCGTGGCAAGTGACGCCGGAGGCGTCGAACCAGCTGGGTTAACGTCATTTTTACGCTGTCGCCACAAACTGCGGGAGTGACGCCAGCCTCTCTCCGTGGAGGCGGCAATCCCACGCGAGGTGGAAAAAATGGGGCTTGAGGCAACCTGGAGCCTTGTGGACATCCCGGTCGACGCAAGGGATGCAGCCCAAGCTGCTGCGCGAAGGGAAGGTCTGTCGGTAGGCGAATGGCTCACGAAGCGGATTCTTCGGCGGTTTTCCGAGCTCAATGTGCGCGAGCAGGAGGATAGCTTTCTTATGCTTCGCAATCATGTTGCGGAGCTTGCTGAACGCCTCGACCGCTTTCAGGGACAATCGTATGCCGAGCCGATGCGGGAAGCCCTGAAGAAGCTGCATCAGGGGCTGACGCGGCTGAACGATGAACTGGTGCGGACGGCGGGCCATTCCGCGATCCAGGTGTCGCAACTTTCCAGCTCGCTCGAGACGCTGAGCGGACGGGTGAACGAGCTCCGCGCACATGATGTGGAGAACCGCGGGGCTTTCGAACGGCGCATGACGCAGCTGCAGGAATTCGTCGAGGGCATGAACCTGAGACACGCCGCCGAGACACACGCCGTCGCATCAAGGATGGACTCACTCGGCGAGACTCTCGCGGAATCCCGCGGCTTGATGGCCAGCGACAGAAATGCCGTCGAACGGCTGGAAGACAGTCTGGCGAAAGCGGATACGCGGTATGGCAGTGCGTTCCGCGCATTGCACGAAAAATTCGGCTCTCTCTCGGACAAAGTCGATCACGTCGGTGCAGCGACTTCCGAAGCTTCGGCGGCTCTCGATCAACGGATCGCTTCGTTGCAGCTGCAATTCGGGAAACTGGACACTCATTCTGCCGAAGAAAAACAACTGACGGCGGTCCGTCTGGAAAAGCTGCACTGCAAAATCGACGATTTGCAGGCCGACGTGACGGGTATGTGCGGCGCGCTCGACCGCCGCGTTCTGCTTGCGCAACAGGCGCTGCAGTCGCTTGATGTGCGCCATTCCGAAATGTCGCATTCGCTGACGCGCGGCGTGGAATCGGTTGCAGCTCAACTGGATATGGTGCGGTCCGAATCTGCGCGGAGTGCGGCAGATTTGGAAAACCGAATCGCTACTCTGGAAGGCGCTGCCAAGGGCGAAGCGCCGGCGGAGATGGCAATGCCTGGCCGCTTGATCGCGATCGAGAACCGCCTGTCGGAGCTGGCCAACAGAACAGAAGCCGCGGAATCAACGGTTTTGGCCGTACTGCCGAAAACCGAGGCTATCGAAGCCCGGCTCGAACAGCTTGACCTTAAATTCAAAAACGAAGTTGAAACGCAGCAACAGACCATCGAGCAATTAAAAGCGGGAGTCGTTGAACAAACGCTCGGCGCGCTCGGAGAAAAGCTGGAGGCGGAGAGCAGAAAGCAGCAGGCAGCGATCGCCGAACTCAAGCACGACCTGCTTGGCGAACTGTCGCACGCGTTCGACCACCGAGCCGAGGCGGAAGAGCGCAAACAGCAGGATGCAATCGCCCAGCTGCAATCGGCATTCGCGACCGCTCTGCATTCACTGGGCGAAACCTTCGAATCCGAAGCACGAAAACAGCAAGAGGCCATTGCCGAATTGCGGACGAGTCTTCTTTCCGCGCCGCAACCGTTTGCCATGCCGGCAAATATCGATGAAGCGCACGCCGCTGACGCCGAAAAATCGCCTGTACAGGCAGCGTCCCCCGCTGTTCAAGAAATTTCCGCCGTCCACACGCAACCGACCGAAACTGCGGTTCCGAGCCCCGCCGCGTGCGCGCCCGAACAGCACGAAGAACCGGTGCTCGAACTTATGGCCCTGGCTGAGCAGCCCGTCGCGGCAGACGAGCACATGGAGCCCGTGCAGCAAGCAGGCTTAGAGCCACCCCCCTTTGCCGGGCCGGAGGACATGCATCACCCCGCCGAAATGCCCGTCGCCGGTGACACGTTCGTACCGGCAAGCGTTTTGGCGCGAACGAGCGTGGCTGATTCGCGGATTCCCGCGGCGTCGTACCTTTCCGCGGCACGTCAATCGCTCCAGGCTGCTGCCACGCGGAATGAACCGGAGAACACCGGAAAAGACATTTTCGGCTTGCGGTTTCTGCGATCCCTTTCGTTGACTGCGAGGCAGAAGGGACACGCGACCAGTTATGCACTTATCGCCGCCATCGTACTTGTGGCGATCCTCGCCATCGTGGTGGGAGCCGTAGAACTGATGAGCCGCAGCGAGCCATTCACCGGCCCGCACCTCAGCAGGATCGCAAAACCGGCGAAACTCCCGCTGGCAATCGTGCCTCACACTGCGGGGAAGCGCGCCTCCTCTCCTTCCCGCCAGGATCGCATTGGCGCTCTCGCCAATGGCGGCAACGCCCAGGCGCAACTGTTCATCGGACTGAGCGAACTTGCGAAGGAACACTCGACCGCAGCCGCCAAATGGCTGGAACGCTCCGCGATCCAAGGCGTGCCGGTCGCAGAATATCACCTGGCGACGCTTTACGCCTCCGGCCGTGGCGTGGCGGCCGACAAGGGCAAGGCGTTTCGGTGGTACCTGGCCGCCGCCCAAGCCGGAAATCGCAAGGCAATGTCCAACCTTGCCGTAGCTTATGCGCAAGGCGACGGGACACCCAAGAATCCGCAGGAAGCGGGGCGCTGGTTCCTGAAAGCGGCACAACTCGGACTCGCCGACGCGCAGTTCGATCTCGCCATCCTTTACGAGCGTGGGCTCGGGGTGCCACAAAATCTGACCGATGCTTATCGCTGGTACGTCATTGCCGCCAAGGCGGGTGACAAGGAGTCGAAGGACCGCGTCGACGCGCTCTCGTCGCAGCTTGCCGCCGAAGACCGCGCGGCGGCTGAAACCGCAGCCTCCGGGTTCAAGCCGCTGCAGATGAACGCCCGCGCCAACGAACCGCAGTAGTTCGACTGGAGAAATTGGGGACAGGAAGTTGTCCCTCGAGACGCTTGGAGTGCTGCGGCCGGGACATGATTTCCTGTCCCCAAGTTCTTCCTAAGGCGTGTGAATCCTTCCCATCTTCACGACCTCGAAATTTGAACCCTTCACCTGCCCGAGTTCGCTGACAAGGCGTGAATTGCGCCAGTGAGGATCCGGAGCGCCGGAAATGTACCAATCGCTGCCGTTGTCAGCGACCATCATGCCGTATTTCTGCAGCGCCTTGAGGATTGCTTTCGTCTCGCGGCTGAAATTGCCCGGGATGGTGAAGCTCGCCTTCAAGCGTACGCGCAGGCCCATCGGCGGCAGATTGGGATCGGTGTCGCTCGAGGCCCAGTGATTGGCGGGTTTCACGTAAGCTTCGCGCGTATGCGAGACGGTGAACCGCAGCGCGTGCGGAATCTCGCCGGTTGATGCCTCGTCGTAGCGTGCGAGGCCCGGAAATATCGGCAAGCCCGCCGCATCGGCGCTCGTCCAGCCCCGTTTGGCGGTCGGTCTCACATCGTCGGAATCCAGATGGAATTTCGCGCCGGCGTCGCATTTCCAGCTGGCGCCCCCCTCGCTCTCGAAGGCGCGGTACATCTCGTAGAGCCGGTTCGTGTCGCGGTCGATGACGATGACGTGACGGTCGCCGCCGAACCTGTGCCCGTCAGGCTTGTATCCTTCGATCGGTGCGTCAGGCGGCACCGGATAGGGTCCTGGATCGCTCTCGTCACGATAGAGCGTAATCTTGATCGGGACGTTCGATTGCGTGCCGCTAACCACCACATACGGAATTCCGATGATCGCGTGATTCCAGGTGCCGCTGCCGAAATCGGGATGAAGACCGGTGTCCAGACCGATCGAGGCGATCAGATTGTCGGAGTTCGGATCGACCTCGTTCCTGGAAATCTCGGTGTTCCACGCATTATCCGCGGGAAAGGGCACGGCACCGTTGAGATTGGCATCAATGCCGAGGCCCGCCCCCGCCATCGATCCATACTGCCATTGCCGATGCGGCTTCGAGGCCGCGAACGCGGCATTGGCTGCTATAACGGCAACACTTCCGGCCAGAACAAAGCAACGAAGAGCGCTCATGCGTTCACCGCGCTGGGGTTGCGGCACCATGGCCGCCGCATTGCGGATTGCCAAGCGTTCGCCATATTGAGGTTAGCGCAACCTTGCCGCTGCGGCGGCGATTTGCGCCACTTTAACTTGTCATGCCATTGGCGCAGGACAGATCCCGACCAGCAGGAGAAGCACGCATGACCCAGGATGACGCGAAAATCCGGCGCGAAGCGCGGCTGAGGACGCCCAACGAACTCGGGGCGAACGCAACGAAAGACCTCTCGGGGGCGTTGACGACGCTCCTCGCCGACACCTACGCGCTGTATCTGAAGACCAAGAACTTCCACTGGCACATGTCGGGTCCGCATTTCCGCGATTACCACCTGCTCCTCGACGAGCAGGGCGATCAGATCTTTGCAACTGCTGATCCGATAGCCGAGCGGGTGCGGAAGCTTGGCGGCACCACCATACGATCCATTGGACACATTGGGCGGCTACAGCGAGTCAAGGACAACGACGCCGATTACGTCACGCCGCTCGACATGCTGGCGGAGCTTCGCGAGGACAATCGCGATCTCGCGCGGTCCATGCGCGAAGTGCACGACCTCTGCGACGAACACGGCGACGTCGCGAGCGCCAGTCTGCTGGAAGTGTGGATCGACGAGGCTGAAAGGCGCGCCTGGTTTTTGTTCGAAGCAACACGTCCGGGGGAATCGCCCGGACGTTAAGCCGGCTGGCGCTCCCGGGTCTCCTACTCGGCGGCTGAGCGTATGCCCGCGGTGCGAAGACGCGTCGCCCCATCCATATCGGCGGCGGCCGCCTTTTTCTGTTCGAGCAGCCGCTTGTTGGGATGAAGCAAGGCGACGTGCGCCGGCATCGGCTCGGGTGCTTCTTCCTCGGTGATATCCCGCACGACCAGCGGCTGCGGCCAGGTATGGGATGTTCGCTGGGGAAGCTGGTCAGCCCATCGCGCCCGGTTTTCCTTCTGGCGCTTCTCCTGCTCCTGTTCGCGCCAAGCCCAGACAAACTCGACGTACAGGCGATCGCCAAGCATCTCGCGCATATCCGTCAGGGTTGGCAAAAACGTCAACTTCATGACCTGCTCCGTTTACTCGCCTCAGGTACAATGCGAGCTTCAATCTGAACCCAAGATGAAACGCGCGGACTGCGACAGGGTGTCATGGCGCGCCCATCTGCGTCAGGATGTCCTGCCGCTGGGACCAAAATGCAACACCGGCACGGTACAATGTCGGAAAAATGCAAACTTCAGGCCAAGGACGACAGTCCCGACTCCAGGCAAAAGAGCTTTCAACCCGCAAACCGGCGTCGTCCCCGCAGTACCACCCCGAATCGGCTTATGAAGTGTAGCGCAACTCCGGTTGGCGCAAAACCGGGCCGCATCTAGTGTCCCGATATGGACACGTTTGATGTTGCGGTCATGGGATTGGGTGCGATTGGCAGCGCCAGCGTTTACCAACTCGCGCGCCGCAACGTTCGGGTGCTTGGTATCGATCGCTATGCGTCCCCACATACGCTGGGCTCAACCCATGGCGGCACACGAATAACCCGCGAAGCGATCGGCGAAGGCACGCACCTGACGCCGCTTGCACGCCGCTCGCACCAGATCTGGCGCGAAATCGAACAGAAAACGGCAGTACCGCTTCTGTCGACCTGCGGTCTGCTCGTGATCTCGAGCACAACCAGAACCAGCTTTACGCATGTCGAAGGTTTTTTTGCCAATACCGTTGCCGCTGCGCGCACTTACGGTGTCGCGCACGAAATCCTTAATAGCGACGCGATCCGTGTACGTTATCCGCAATTCCGCGTTGGTGATGACGAAGTCGGCTATTTCGAGCCGGGCGGAGGCTTTGTGCGTCCGGAGTCTTGCGTGGCCGCCCAGCTGTCGCTTGCCCGACAGCATGGCGCCGACATTCGGCTGAACGAGCGGGTAAGGGCGTTCGTGCCTGGACCAAAGGACGTCTTGATCACGACTAATAAGGACAGCTATCGCGCGAACGCGCTGATCGTCGCCGCGGGGGCATGGTTACCGGAATTTTTGGATAACCAGCTGGCGGAGGCATTTCGGGTTTTTCGACAGGTGATGTTTTGGTTTGCACCGGTGGACAATTCGTTCCGGCCGGAGCGGTTTCCGGCGTTCATCTGGGAATTGAGCGGACGAACGCAGGCGATCTACGGCTTTCCCGATGTTGACGGCGATGGCGTCAAAGTTGCGACCGAGCAATATGAACAAACCACCACCGCGGCATCCGTGAAACAAGAGGTCTCGCAGCACGAAGCCGTCGCCGTCCATAAGAGTCTCGTTGCGCCGTTTCTGCCGCAATTGACGGCGCATTGCCTGCGGGCGGTGCCGTGTCTTTATACAGTCACGCGAGACTTCGGTTTCGTGATCGACCGGCACCCGCAAAGCGACCGCGTCATCCTCGCATCCTGCTGTTCGGGGCACGGCTTCAAACATTCCGCCGCCTTGGGCGAGGTCTTGGCCGAGCTCGCGCTGACCGGCCACAGCACCATGGATCTCAAGCCCTTCCGGCTCGGTCGCCTGCTTCGCGACTAGTAGCACATGATACCGCCAAACTGGGGTGCACGTACGCCCTTATCCTTCGACAGGCTCAGGATGAGGGCAAAAGAAAAAAACCTCACCCTGAGCCTGTCGAAGGGTGAGGGCGAGGTTGATTCAATTCCCACGAGTCCCGCTCGCGCCCCGCGGAACAACGCCTTTCGCGCAGCCGTTATCGCAGAGATGCCCCAGCATTTGACGATGGGAACATGAGTTTCTGCGTACCTGCACCAAAACCGGGCAAGCGGCCCGGACTGCTCCGGTTGCTCGCAATCCTTCAGGACAACCCTCTGGAGGCGTGGACCGCCGAACATTTCGAGCAGCCTATCGTGCGCGATCGGCTGGCGTTCATGTCGGCAGCCGTGGTGAGTGAGCCTCAGGCCATTCAGCGGGTGCTGCTGGAAAACGCACAGAATTACCGCAAGGACGATTTCCTGCTGCGCATCCTGTCTCCGGCCTTAAGCAACGGCCTTTTGACCGTAGATGGCGAACAATGGCGCAGGCAACGCCGCGCCGTGGCGCCCATGTTTACGCGCCGCGCGATAACCAATTATGCACCGCCGATACAACAAGTTGCGGGCGCGCTTGTACGCCGCTGGATTTCCCGCCCGGACGGGTCGGTCGTTGATTTCGCATCGGAGGCCACGGGCGCAACACTGGACGTTCTTCAACACACGATCTTCTCGACGGGCATCGGCGGTTCGACCGACGAATTCCGGACGCAGATGCGAATCTATTTCGATTCCATCGGCCGCATCGATCCATTCGATATTTTGGCCATTCCCGCATTCGTGCCGCGCTGGACAAAATGGCGGGCAAGACCGGCGATGAAGTTCTTTGAAGATGCGGTGAAGCAGGTCATCGCCGAGCGGCAGAGACTGCTTGACGCTGGAACGGGTTGTCCTGACGACATTTTGACGCTGCTGCTCGAGGCCCGGGATCCGGAAACGGGACAGGGCCTCAGCGCTGAGGAGTTGCGGGCCAACATCGTGACGCTGATTGCCGCCGGTCACGAAACCACAGCGAACGCGCTCACCTGGTCGGCGTATCTCCTGAGCCAGGACAAGACATGGCAGAACCGTGTCGCCGCGGAAGCACAACGCGTGCTTGGCGGCTCGACCGCGATTGCGGTGGAAAAGCTGGTCGAGACGCGCGCCGTGATTGAAGAGGCGCTTCGGCTCTACCCGCCGATCGCTGCGATAAGCCGCGTCGCCATCGGTCCCGATGAACTTGCGGGCGAGCGGATTCCCGCAGGAACCATGGTCATTGTTGCGCCTTGCGTCGTGCATCGTCACCGGACTTTGTGGGAACGCCCGGACGAATTCGATCCGCAGCGTTTTCTTGGCGCGAACCGCGAGCACGTGAATCGCTACGCCTATTTGCCTTTCGGCGCGGGCCCGCGCATCTGTCTTGGCGCCGCCTTCGCGCTGCAGGAAGCATCGATCTTGCTGGCCACCATTGCAGCGCGGTTCACGCTCGAACTCGCACCGGGCGCGAAGCCAGAACCGCTGCTGCGCATCACGCTTCGTCCCCGTGGCGGGCTTCCGATGATCATTCGCCGGCGCCGGGCAAACGCGTCTGCCCGGCTTGTTGCATCGGACAGCGCGGAGCCCGAACGTATTCGCATGGCATCGTAAGCACGCGGCTCCCTTGACTGGCGAGAGCAAGTCGCCACATTCCATTCCGTATTGATTTGGCGATGGGGCGCGCCGCGATCTCCAGGAGCCGCGCCATGCTTGAGCTTTATTTCTGGCCTACGCCCAACGGCAAGAAAATCACGATCCTGCTCGAAGAGCTCGGAGTTCCGTACACCGTCAAGCCCGTGCACATCGGCCGCGGCGACCAGTTCCATCCCGATTTCCTGAAAATTTCGCCGAACAACCGCATGCCGGCGCTGGTCGATACCGACCCGAAGGACGGCGGCGACCCGATAGCCATTTTCGAATCCGGCGCGATCATGATGTACCTCGCCGAAAGGGAACGGCGGTTCTGGCCCGGGGAGCCGCGCAAGACATACGACGTTGTACAATGGCTGATGTGGCAAATGGCGAACCAGGGTCCGAAGTTCGGCGAGCAGGGTCACTTTCTGCGCGCGGTGCAGAGCCCCGCCAGCGGCGACCAGTCCTACGCCATGCGCCGCTTCGGCGATGAAGTGCACCGGCTCTATGGCGTGATGAATCTCGGCCTGTTCGGAAATGGCTCGCCGCCGGCGAATACACCATCGCCGACATGATCTGTTATCCGTGGGCTGCGGGCTGGAAGATGCGGGGCATTGATCTCGACGAATTTCCGCACATGAAGCGCTGGCTCGACGAACTGAGCGAGCGGCCCGCGGTGCAGAAAGGAATGTCCGTCGGCGCGGAACTGCAGGAAGACCCTTCCACCCTCTCCGCAGAGGAAAAAGCGCGGCGGTTGAATATCCTGACCAACCAGCGCGCCACGCCCATTCCGAAAGAATGGATTGTGTAATGATGTCGCGGCAATATTTTTGTAGTGACAATCGCTACCGGACATTATAAAGAGCGTCGTCGCGCCGATTTGATGCTCAGCTTGCGGGCGCGTTACAAATGTCGCTAAAGCGAAGGCCGCTGTAAATCGGCTCCGCCCGCAGGCAATCCTCATCGGAAAATCCTTTCGGCGCGAACAGGCTTGAACAACCCATGTTCGGTTGCGTTTGCGCGCGGCCGGAAAGGAGGGAGACATGCGCACGCGCGACGAGACGATCGCCTGCTCCGTCGGCATCGACGACGATCCGGCCTTTGGCGCCGTAACCCCGCCGATCTATCTCTCGGCAAACTATTCGTTTGCCGGGTTTCGCGAGCCGCGCGCCTATGACTACACGCGGTCCGGCAATCCGACGCGCGACCAGCTCGCCGATGCGCTCGCGAAGCTCGAACGTGGCGCGGGCGCGGTTGTGACGGGCTCCGGCATGTCGGCGATCCATCTTGTGTTGTCACTCGTGCCGACCGGTGCCTTGGTCATGGCGCCGCACGATTGTTACGGCGGAACCTGGCGGCTGCTCCAGGCGCTCCACGAACGCAAGATCATCGATCTCGCATTCGCCGACCTGACAAATCCCGATGCGCTTGACGCTGCTTTTGCCCGCCGGCCGTTCCTCGTCTGGGTCGAATCGCCGAGCAACCCGCTGATGCGGATCACCGATATCCGCGCCGTCGTCGCGCGCGCGGAATCCGTGGGCGCGCTGGTCGCGGTCGACAACACCTTTCTCTCGCCAATCTTGCAGAAACCGCTGCTGTTGGGCGCGCATTTCGCGGTGCATTCCACGACCAAATATCTCAACGGCCACTCGGACGTGCTCGGCGGGGCCGTCGTTGCCGCCGGCCGCGAGCACGTCGAACAATTGGCGGCGTGGGCAAATTGTACAGGCGTGACAGGCGCGCCGTTTGATGCATGGCTGACGCTCAGGGGATTGCGAACGCTCGGCATCCGCATCGCGCGTCAGGAAGAGACCGCGACGGCGGTCGCCCGCTTTCTCGGCCGGCATTCGCGGGTGAAGGCCGTTCACTATCCCGGTCTTGCGACTCATCCGGGTCATGACGTCGCGAGAGAACAGCAATATGGATTCGGCGGCATGCTGAGCTTCGAACTGGAAGACGATTCCGCCGCCCGCGAGGTGGTCTCCGCTCTGAAGCTGCTCACCTTGGCGGAATCGCTTGGCGGCGTCGAAAGTCTGGTCTGCCATCCCGCCAGCATGACCCACGCCTGCTTGAGCGCCGAAGCGAAAGCCGCTTGCGGCATCACCCCCGGACTGCTGCGTTTGTCCGTGGGGCTGGAGGCGAAGTGGGATATTGTCGGCGATCTGGCCCAAGCGCTGTCTGTCCTCGACAAGGAGCAGCACCCGGTGGTGACGCGGATCACCTCGCAACGGCGCGCCACTGGTGGAGGAGTCGCGCGATCGGTTCCGTGAACAACCTGCTGATCCGCCCGGAAGCTCCGATATTTTGCGGGATGGCCTTGTCTCCAGGAACGCGAATATGGCATTCGGTGCTTGGGTGGGCTGGGCGCGAAGTGGAAGTTGCCTCAGGGCCTCCCGACCTGGTTTGCGATGGTACACCTTTGGCTGCGGCCGCGCGCCGACCGCAGTTCAGCCCAAAAGCGAGACACAGCTATGAAAAGCAAATCGTTTTCGGCCGTTGCCGCACTCGGCCTTGCACTCAGCATTGCTGCGGGTCAGAGCCTTGCGCAGGGGAACGGCCATCCGGCGGTAGCGGTGTCACACGGCCCGAGAACACTGGCCATCGACCTGGAAGCGATCTGGAGCAATTCGAAGGTCGGCAAGGACATCCAGCGCCAGGTTGATGTCTATATGGCGGGCGAACATAAGCAATTTGGCGCTGAGGGCGACGCGCTCCGAAAGGAGTATATGGCTATCCAGCAGCAAACGCTCTCCCCCAACGTCCGCGACGAGAAGATGAACGCTCTTCGGGCGAAGCAAGCGGATTTCCAGGAGAAGGTCCGATCCTACGAAATGTTGGTTCGCGGCGGTGAGTTCAAGGCGCGCCAGCAGCTGGAGCAGGTGCTCGATCCGATCCTCGACACGATCATGCGCGAGCGCGGTGCTGATACGGTGGTGAACAAACGTGTGCTCGTGCGGAGCTCTGGCGACGCGGACATCACACCGGCGGTGATGCAGCAACTCGATCGGAAGTTGTCCGCGTTGAGAGTCGAACTCGTGAAACCGCCTGCGAGTGTGACAGGCGGCTGACGCTCTTTCTTCGCATCTCCGCGTGAATCATTCGCGCAACGTTGCCGCCGCCCCTAACTGAATCGGTCGTGCCTTCCGTTAGGTCACGCGGAGCCGCCCCGCTTTCGCGGGGGTAAACTCCGCCGCGGTGCAACAGTGAACCACCAACGCGCCAAGTCCGCCAAGAACGAAACGCGCGCAAGCGCGCAATCCATCCGGTACCGATGTAACGAACCAACTCGTTGGCAACTTGGCGTCTTCGCGTTTTTTTTTACGCGGAGCCGCGTTGATCGTTTAATTAAATACGACCGCGGAGGCACGGAGAGCACGGAGGATAATTGATGCGTGCCTCGGGCGCGCCCGAACTTCTTCTCCGTGCCCTCTGTGTCTCTGTAGTGAATCCCTTTTACATTTCGACCGGCGAATTCCGATGGCCACCAGAACAACGGGCGCCAGGTTCATCCCGCGCCATGGAGCGGAAAAGAAAAAGCGACCGCTCGCGCGGTCGCTTTCTTTAGTTGTTCTCTTGCCAAAGCGCCGGTGTACCGGCGCCGCGGCGTTCAGATCAGTACGTTATTTGACCTCGTAATCGGGCGATTCCCACGGGCTGGAATAGGAAGCCCAGCCGCTACCGAAATTGATGGCATAGGTCGCCGCGTTGACGAAGTCGCCATCCTGAAGCGCCCAGACCAGGTAGTTGCTGTTGTCCGCTTTGGTCACAACCCAGTACGGAGTCCCGGCTGTGAGGCTCGCCGCCACCTTGGCCTTGAGCGGGAAGCAGCACGGTCCCCAGCTCTCTGTCGCCGTCACGTTCTTGCCGGCGATCTCGGTTCCGGGAACGCCACCGGCGTCGGTATAGATGCTGACGCGGCCGGAGGAAGGAGTGGAGGAAGACTCTACGGCGAGTCCGAGGCTGACACTGCTGGTCGTTGCAGAGGCGGCCGGCGTGAACTGGACCGCTGGCTCTTCTCCATAACTACCGGTGCTGGACTCATACACGAAGTACGAATACCACGAAATGAACGGAGCGTTCTTGCTCTTGCTCCAGTTGGTGGCGATCGCGCTGGTCGCGCTTGGCATGACGACGTGTGTCGGAGCGTTCTTCTGAGCGCCCAGCATCATGCCCATTGGTATGCCATGGCTGTTGGTGACCGCAATCGCGCCGTTCGGCAGATGAGCCGGTGCGTGAATACCCGCAGCCGAGGCGACCGTGCTGGCGAGAGCGAGCGCGGCCGATGACAAAAGTGCTTTCTTCAACATTAAGGGAACCCCCTTCAGAGTTTTAGGTGGGGAATTTTCCACACCAGTGAACGTCGTTATACCCGCACCACGCTGGCCGTCAAGGATTTATGGCTGCGCATTCGAAGAATCTCCGGGCGCCAATCGGCTGTGCGGAGCTGCCCATTTCACCACCGCGTCAGATCGTATCCCGCGAACGACGATCACCTCAAATGGAGGCATCAGGATCTTGGCGGATGCATTGGCTAATGTATCGGACTTTACTATACGGTCGGGCTTACTGATCCTGTTGGGAGGCATGTGAACGGTTGGGCAAGAGCGAGGCAGGCATCGCGGTCCTCACGGCGATTGGGTCCCCTGATTTGAGGCATCTGTTGGCGATCGATCCCTCGCTGGCAGAAACGCGTGCGCGCGAGACGCTCGCAAGGGCGCCGCGCGATCCTGACGCCCTGCTCCTGCTCGGCGGGGCGTTGCGCTGCCGGGGCGACGCCGCGGCTGCAAAAGCGATACTAGGCCCGCTGACGGAATTGCACCCGGAGATGGCGGCGGCGCTCTTCGAATTGGGATTGGCTCTTGGGACCCTCGGAGACCATCGCGAGGCGTTTGCCAGCCTTTGGAGGGCGGCCGATTTGCGCCCGGGCGATGCCGACATCTGGTACGCCCTTGTCGATGAATGGATGCTCCTCGAGCACGATACTTCGCCGAACTTGGACAACGTCCCGCCGGAAAACGATCCGCAATTGCAAGAGGCCGCCGCCGCGCTCAGGGCCGGCCGTCCGGCGATCGCAGAAACGCTGTTGCTCGAGATCCTGAACCATCGTCCGACGGACGTATGGGCGAACAAGTTGCTGGCCGACGCGCTCCTTCGCATGGGACGCCAGGGCGACGCCGAAGCGCTGCTGGCGCGCTGCCTCGAATGTGTGCCGAATTTCCAGCCGGCCCGGCTTCGGCTCGCCGCTGTGCTTTTCGTGCGCAGAAAGTTTCGCAAGGCGCAGCCGCACATAGAAAAGATACTGGTAGCCCATCCTGCCCATCCCCTCGGCCGAGCAATGAAAGCTGCCGCACTCGCGGGATCAGCGCATTTCGCCGCGGGAGCCGCCGAATACGAAACGTTCCTCAAAGACAATCCCACATTGCCTGGAGTGTGGCTCGGTTATGGACGGGCGCTGAGGGCGCTTGGCCGGCAAAAGGCGTGCAGCGACGCTTTCTGCAGGGCCATTGAAATTTTTCCCGGATTTGCCGAAGCGTACTGGAATCTCGCGGGGGTGAAATCATTTCGGTTCGGCCCGGCGCTGATCGATCTGCTGCGCACACAGACGACGCGCGCCGGATTCAGCTCCGACGCTCGCGCGCAATTGTATTTTGCGCTCGGAAAGGCTCTCGAGGATGCGGCCGAGTACGGCGAGTCTTTTGAATGCTACCGCAGGAGCAACGAAATGCTGCGGGCCAAGGTCACCTACGACGCGGAGAGCAGGACGAGGTTCGTCGAACAATCGAGGTCGGTGTTCACGCCGGCGTTTTTCCGCGATCGCGCGGGCGTGGGATGCGACGCCAGCGATCCCATCTTTATCGTCGGCATGCCGCGATCCGGATCGACTCTGATCGAGCAGATACTTTCCAGCCATTCCGCGATCGAAGGGGCCGGCGAACTGAACGCCATGTTCGACATCGTCATCGGGCTCAATGAAAAGAAGAAGACCGAGGGCGGTGTCCTTCGCTATCCGGAGGACGTGAAAACCCTGGATGCGGATACCTTGAGATCGCTGGGAGAGGAGTATCTGAAACTTGTACGTCCGCGCCGAAGCTCGGAGCGGCCGTTCTTTACCGATAAGTTCCCGGGGAATTTCGTCCACATCGGCCTGATGCATCTGATCCTGCCCCGAGCGAGAATCATCGATGCGCGAAGACATCCGCTCGACTGCGGCTTCTCCTGTTTCAAGAGTTATTTTCCGTTCGGCCAACCATTCGCGCACAGGCTGAGCGACATCGGGCGCTATTATGCCGACTACGTCGAGCTGATGGCGCATTACGACAAGGTGCTGCCGGGCAAGATACACCGTGTGATCTATGAGCATCTGGTGCAGGATACCGAAAGGGAGGTGCGGCGCCTTTTCGACTACCTTGAGCTCCCGTTCGAGGATCAGTGCCTGCGCTTCTACGAAAAGGAGCGCGAGGTGATCACGTTAAGTACGGAGCAGGTTCGCATGCCCATCTATCAGAGCGCGGTCGAGCACTGGCGACATTACGAGCCATGGCTCGGACCGTTGAAGTCGGCGTTGGGGTACATTCTCGACAGATATCCGGAAGTCCCGGAATTCTATCCGCGCATCAGAGCTGGAATGAGCCTGCGGCTGGTATCGTAGGCCAGCGCGAAGGCCGGCTGGTCCGTGCTGCCGTTCCCAGAATGTCCTGCAGATGGAAATTCGTTCTGCTTCCCGACCGGACTGCTGGCTCTATTCGAGGTCCGGCACGTCGGGGTAGCGTTCCAGCACGGGGCCGAGCGCGGATTTGAGCGAGCCAAGCCACGGCTCGTAGCGACGCCAACGATCGAGGCTGTCGGTGAAGATTGGCGACCGCACCTGCTCGCTGCTGAGCGACTCCAGTGCACGCTCGTTTTTGTGGAATTCAGAGCACGCCGGTTCGTACGGCAAGCCGATAAAGTCGAGCATGCGCCGCACCTCCGCATCGAAGTCCGTGACCAGGTTTTCGTAGATCACCCGGTGGATTTTGCCCGGCATGACGCGGTCAAAATGCGCCATCAGCCTCACATAGTCTGTGTAGTGTCGCCCGAGTTCAGCCAGCCTGTACGAGATGGGCAGGCCTTCTCTGAAATTCATCGTGAAATTGGAATAACAGCAGGCGACGGGATGCCTGCGGGCGTCGATGATCCTTGCTTGGGGCAGAATGGAGTGAATAAATCCCAGGTGCCAGAAATTGGAGGGACACTTATCGACAAAAAACGGGCGGCCTAACGGTCGGTGACGGCGCGTGAGCTCCAGATATTTTTCGCCCAGCGCCCGCAGATCCGATTGGCCGAGTCGATTCACGCCAAGGGGATAATTTTCTCCGCACATTGGCGCGACGTGCTCTTCGATTATTCTGCGGATCTCATCAATTTCGCCGGCTGCTTCGATCGCCGAATGGCTCGAGAGAATCTGTTCGACCAATGTCGAGCCGGACCGCTGCATGCCGATAATGAAAATCGGGGCCTTTGAATCGCAGCCGGCACCCGCCCTCTCGCGGAAATACGCGGGCGTGAACAGAGCCTTGCATCGCGGGACCAGCGCGGACGTCGCCTCCGGGTTGTAGTCCACGGCGAGCCGCCGCATCGCGTTGGCCTTGGCGTAATTTTGAAACGATCGCGCGTAATCGTCGCAATCGTCATAGGCCTTCCCAAGCGCATAATGCAGGGCGACACGGTCCTCGCCGGGCAGGTCGGGTCTTCCAAGCTGAGACTCCATGGCCTGGATATCGGCTTCGCCGAAGCGGAACGTTCTCAGGCTCGCCATCTGCCACCAGGCCGCACCTTGCCACGGCGAGATTTCGATCGCCTTGCGCCAGGCGGCAATGCATTCCTTTCGAAATCCCAGCGCTCGCAACACGTAGCCGTAATCGACCCATATCCGGGGGACATCAGGGACGTCAGCGATAAGTTGCTGATAGTTATCCATTGATTCCTGGTACCGGCCCATCCGTGCCAGCACGAATGCCTTCTGGCTGCGGTAAAGAACCTGGTTCGGCTCCTTCGTCAGCAGTTCATCGAGGCTTTCCAAAGCCGGACCGTACTTCCTTTGCTCGAGCAGCGCGTTTGCGTAGCCAAAGCGGGCCGCATCAAAATCAGGCGCTCGCTCGAGGCATGCCGCAAGCAGCGTTTCGGCTTCGCCGTGACGGCCGAACTGCATCGCCACTTCGGCCATGAGGTTGAGCGCATCCACGTCATTTGGACGTTTCATGAGGAACGCGGACAGCAGCTGTTGCGCAGCATGTGGCTGATTGTTCCGCAGAGCTGCACAGGCTTTGCGCAACTGCGGATCGCGCAGCGGTCGAAGTGCAAGCAGAGCCTGCCTGGCCCGATCGAAGGCGTTGGCGTTCGCACCAAGCGTTGCGTTGCCGGACACGCCTAGGAATCCCCGCAGAATGTCACGACGGCCGCCTCCTGCGCGCGAGCCCATTTCATCCTGCGGCCCCGTGCGTTTCGGCCCAGGTGTGAAGCACCGGCCCAAGCGACGCCTTGAGCGGTCCCAGCCAGGGCTCGTAAGCACGCCAGCGATTCACACCTTCCTGGAATATCGGTTTTCGCACCTGTTCGTTGCTCACCGAATTGAGAGGCCGTTCGTTCCGCTCGAACTGCAGGCAGGAATCGTCGAAGGGCAGACCGAGATGGCCGAGGAGCCGGCGCACTTCGAATTCCGGTTCGGCGACCAATTGTTCGTAGATGATCCGATACACCCTTCCCGGCAGCACGCGATCGAAATGCTCCATCAACTCCGCGTAATCGCGGTAATAGCGTCCAAGGTCGCTCAGCCGATAGGAGAAGGGAAGCGGCTTGCGGAACTTCGTCGTGAAGATGGAGAGACAACAGGCAAGCGGGTGACGCCGCACGTCGATGATCCTGGCGTTCGGGAACATCAAATGTATGAAGCCTACATGCCAAAAATTGTACGGTTCCTTATCGGTGAAGAACGGCCGTTCGAGGCTTCTGCGCAAGTGTGTGGCGTTCAGGTAATCTTCCGCCAAGCTCCGCAGAGCACCGCCATCGAGACTTCCGAGCATCCCCGGGTATTCGGAGTCGTATTTGGGGGCGACGACATCGTGGAGCCTTCTGGCAAGAATGCCGATATCCTGCAGTTCCCCCGCACCTTCGACGGCCGGATGACTTGAAATAATCTGTTCGACCAGTGTCGAGCCTGCCCGCTGCATGCCCACGATAAAAATTGGTTCGCTTGAACCGCAGCCGCTGCCGGAGCGGTCCCGAAGGAATTGGGGCGTAAACACAGCCGTGAACTTTGACACCTGCGCCGTTGTCCAGTCCGGGTCGTAGTCGACTGCGAGACGGCGGAGGGCGTTTGCCCTTGCATAACTGTCAAAGGATTTGTCCCAGAGTTGCTGGTCCGCATAAGCTTTGCCCAGTGCAAAGTACAAATTCGTGCGGTCGTCAGCGGAGAGATCGGAGCGGACGAGCTGGACCTGCATCCCGGCGATTTCCGCCTCGGTGAAACGATAGGTCTTCAGATCACCCAGACTCCAATAGCCAAGCGGCGAGGAAAGCTCGATCGCCTTTCGATACGCGGTGATGCATTGCGCCCGTAATCCCATCGTTCTCAGCGCGTTCCCGTACCGAATCCACAGTTTGGCTGAATCCGGGTAGTCTTCTGCCAAGTGACGGCACCAGTTCAGCGCCTCTGCATGCCGGCCCATTAATGTGAGGACAAACGCCTTATAGTACCGGAAAAGAAGGTTCTCGGGATTGGCGTTCAGAAGCTTGTCCAGCTCTGCCATCGCCGGATGGAGTTTGTTCTGCTTGTAGAGCGCGCTTGCATAATTGAGTCTGGCAGCCTCGAAATCCGGTGATTCTTTGAGGCATTTCGCAAGCAGCGTTTCGGCGACTTCATGGCGATCCAATCGCATGGCAATATCGGCCATGATATGGAGGGCATCCGCGTCTCTTGGATGTTTCTTCAGGAATGCGGATAACAACTGTTCCGCAAATTCCGGCTGGTTGTTTCCGAGAGCCGCGGCGGCTTCCCGCAAACGGGGATGGCGCAGCGGCCGGAGAGCGCGAAGCGCTTCTTCCGCTGCGGCGAAATCAGGTTCGTGCTCCGAAATCGTCTGGCTCGGGGCCACGCGCAGGGGCTCCGGGGACGCAATCATGAAGGCCTCTCGATAGTGCGTGGAAAATTGCCCAAACTGCCTGCAAGCGCAAGCGAACGCAGAACGCGATTCCTCAGCGACAGCTTTTGTTTGGGTATATGAACGCGTTATTCCATGTCCGGATAAGGGCCCTTGCCGCCATCGGCGATGAAGCGGTCGATGCGTGCTTCAAGCACGGGCAACGGAACGGAACCGACTTCCAGCACCGCATCATGGAAGGCGCGCAGGTTGAACCTTTGGCCCAGCGCCTTTTCCGCCTTGTCGCGAATCCGCCACATCGTCATGGCGCCCAGATAATAAGAGAGCGCCTGTCCCGGCCAGGAAATGTAGCGGTCCACTTCCGTGCCGATTTCGCGTTCGGGGAGCGCGGTGTTGTCGCGCAGATATTGGACGGCCTGGTCGCGGCTCCAGCCTTCTGAATGAATGCCGGTATCGACAACAAGCCGCGCCGCGCGCCAGATTTGATAGCCCCACATCCCAAACATGTCGTACGGCGTATTGTACATGCCTATTTCCACGCCCAGGCGCTCGCAATAAACCGCCCAGCCCTCGCCATAGGCAGAAATGTAGGTTTGGCGGCGGAAATCCGGCAGGTCTTTGCGCTCGAGCGCGAGCGGAATCTGAAAGGCGTGACCCGGCGCGGACTCGTGCAGCGTCAGCGCCGTCAGATTGTAAAGCGGCCGGGATTTGAGGTCGTAAGTGTTGAGCAGATAAACGCCGGGCCCGCCGCGACCCGCCGTGTAGAACGGCGCAATCTCTTTTGGCACGGGTTTGATGGCAAAGCGTGCGCGCGGCAGCATGCCGAAATAGGTGGCGGCTTTGCCATCGAAGGTCTTGGCGATCCAGGCCGCGCGCCGAAGCAGCTCGTCGGGCGTATTCACGTAGAATTTCGGATCGGTCCGGAGATATTTGAGGAACGCCGCAAAATCGCCCTTGAAGCCGCTCTTCTGCATCTCTTTCAGCATCTCGCCGTGGATCCGTGCGACTTCGGAAAGGCCGATCTGGTGAATTTTCGCCGGATCCGTATCGAGCGTAGTGAATTCGAGAATTTTCGAACGGTAATAGGCCTTGCCGTCCGGAAGCGCCTCCGCCGCGAGCGTTTCTCGCGCATGCGGAATGTATTCGTTCCTCATGAACGGTAGGAGTTCGCGATAGGCCGGAAGCACAGCGTCGCTTATGGCTTTCAGAGCCTCGGCGCGGAGCGTGTTCCATTCCGCACCGGGAACATTGACGGCATTCTTCTTGAATGGCTCGAGGAAGACGCTCTCTTCGGGCTTTGCGTTCGCGATTTGCTCAACGGCTTTGTCGCGCCCGGCAAGCGTAACCCTGGGCGGCGTGAAGCCGCGCTTGAGGCCGGCGCGCATCTGCGCAATCTCCTCATTGAAATAGCCGGGAATGCCGCGGAGCCATTTGACGTAGTTGCGGTAGTCTTGCGCCGAATGGAAATCGCCTCGGGCCGTTTCGGCCAAATCCGTGTAGAAAGCCGAATCCGAATTGACCGGCATTTCGAAATCGCGGAAATTTTCGCCGGCGATCAGCGCTGTGATCTGCGGCCGGTACACGTCATAATCCACCTGCACCTTGGGCGAGAGCTGCGCCCGCGGGATGGCGTCCACCTCTTTCAAGACGTTGGTCCAATAGGCGAGACGTGCCGCTTCCGCCGCTGGCGTTGCAGAAGGAAGATAGTCGGGAAGCGGCTCGCGCTTGTTCTCTTCGTCGTGCAGCGCGAATTGCGCCTTCCGCCACGCCCACTCCTTGGTGTAGACGGTCTTGAACCGCGCGTCGGCGCTCGTATCGCCAGCCACTGCGGCGTTCGCCACAATGCTCAATGCCATGGCCGATAAAGCAGCAAACATCAGTTTCATTGTTGCCCCAGCTTGCGTCGCGCTTCAGCCCATTCCCGAAAAACTCTTCGGGGTGATCTCGTACATGACGCGTTCCTCGCCCGGTTGCCGGAATGGGTATTTGTCCTGGCCGAGATACTTTTTCGCCAGCGAGTCGATATGCGCATCGGCGCCGTTTTCCGTGACGCGCGACACGGTGCCGCGCACCTGGACGTAACGATAAGCATTGTCCGGATCCATGATCGCCAGGGCGACGGGCGAACCTTCCTTCATATTTCGCGCCTTCACCCGGCCTTTGGCGGTGTTGACGCGGAACTTGCCGTCCTTGCGGTCGAACCACACGGGCGTCACCTGTGGCGAGCCGTCGGGCATCAGCGTGGCGAGGTTCGCGAATGCCTTTTTCTTTTCAAACAGGTCACGGTAATTTTCGGGATCGGTTGCCACAGCATGCTCTTCCTCTCGCAAGCCCCTTTCGCGCATTCAATAGCGCGGATGATCTTTCTGTCCAGCGGTGACGACTACATTCCACCCTCCGGTTGGGGAAAGACGGATTGAATTTTCAATGCCGACGCCAAGCGCAATGCCGTTTGAGCCACGCGTGCGCTGCCTTCCGGCGCGGTCATCAGTGTGTCGGCGACTTCCACCGGCATGCGGAACCGATCGACGAACACAGCGTCGCGGGAATCGAGCACGAAGCCGTCGAGAAGGTCGCCGTAGTGCGCAGCCACCGCAACGGGCGAGACCTCAATTCCGAGTTCGCTCATGATTTTCGCGGTCGGACCCTTTACGGCTTTTCCCGCGATGATCGGCGTGACCGCAATTATGGGAACGGTGGCCGAACTAAGCGCGTCGCGCAATTCCGGAATCGCGAGCAACGGATCGACGCTCAGCCACGGATTCGATGGTGCGATGATGATCGCCTCGAGTTCGGGCGAAGCGAAGGCGGCGCGCGCGGCATCAGACAACTCAGCCTTCTCGGCACCCATGAAACGCAAACCGCGCACCACGGGCGCGCACTGGCGGCGCACGAAATAATCCTGAAACGCCAGCTCGCCTTCCTCGGTGATCACGCGCGTCGCGACCGGATCGTCGCTCATCGGGAAAATCTTCGCGTCTATGCCGAACCTCTGCGCAAACGCTTGCGTAACCGCAGTAAGCGTCTCCCCTGCTTTCAGGCGCCGCGTCCGTTCCACGTGCAGCGCGAGGTCGCGGTCTCCAAGCCGGAACCACGTCTCGCCCCCGATCGCTGCGAGTACCTCCATAAAATTCCAGGTTTCGTCGTGACGTCCCCAGCCCTGCGCGGGATGCGCGAGACCGCCGAGCGTATAAAGAGCAGTGTCGATGTCGGGCGAAATTCGCAGGCCCAGATGTTCGAAATCGTCGCCGGTATTGACCAGCGCCGCGAGTGTGCCAGGCGGCACTACCCTTTGAAGCCCCCGCAGCAGCCGCGCGCCCCCAACGCCTCCCGAAAGCGCCAGAACGCGTATATCGCTCACGGGATGCTTGCGCCGGGCGCGGAACCGGCCCCCATGCCCGGTGGTTGACGTTGGCGCCGATTGCGCCAAGCATCTGCGCTCCAGCCGCAAGGAACCTTCTGATGAAAATCACGATTGGCGTGTCGATGCCGCCGCAAAATGGCGATATGCCCCAGCTTCGCAAGGCTTGGGAAGAGGCCGACCGACTCGGGGCCGACCGCATCTACACATTCGATCATTTTTTCACCCTGGTATTCCACGAAAATCCGAGCTTCGAAGAGACGCACGGCAAGAGCTTTGAGGCGACAAGCATCCAGGCAGCGATGGCCGTGACCACGAAGCGCGCGGAGATTTCCTGTCTTGTGCATTGTACCGCCTATCGCAATCCCAATCTCATGGCCGATATTGCGCGTACCATCGATCACCTTTCCGGCGGCCGCTTCGTGCTCGGCATCGGCTCGGGCTGGTTCAAGCTCGACTTCGACGAATACGGCTACGAATTCGGTACCGTGGCAAGCCGGCTGAAACAGCTGGAAAGGGATCTCGAGACAATCAAGGAGCGCTGGACCAAACTCAATCCCCCGCCGCTGCGCCGGATTCCCATCCTAATCGGCGGTGGCGGCGAGAAGATGACGCTTCGCATAACGGCGAAGCACGCGGATATCTGGCATGCCTTTGGCGACATCGAAACGATGAAGCGCAAATCGGACATCCTCGACGACTGGTGCGCGAAGATCGGCCGTGATCCGAAGGAAATCGTGCGTTCGACGTCGATCGGCATGATGCGTGGCGGCAAGATCGATCCGGAGCCTTATTTAAAGGCAGGATTCACCCACTTCGTCGTTCATGCGCGCGGCCCCGATTGGGATCTTTCGGCTCTTCGCGAAGCCCTGGCCTGGCGCGACTCGGTCCAATGAAACGCGTTCCTCTGTGCGCCTTTTGCTGATGAAACAGGCAGAATCTATGCCTTGTCGCGACGAGCTGCTTGCGTGGATGCAGGGGCCGCTTGAGGAGCTGTGCGCGGAGACGCGCGTGTTGCGAGACGAAGGCCACGGCCCCCTCGTCAGCTATTCGCGGAAAGTATTCATCCCACTCACTTACCTATGCCGCGACGTCTGCGCCTATTGCACGTTTGCCAAACCGCCGCGCAGCGGCGGGCGCTGTTATCTGAAACGCGACGAGGTCCTGTCGATTGCGCGCGCTGGCCTGGAGGCCGGTTGCGCGGAAGCGCTGTTCACGCTCGGCGACAAGCCGGAACGGCGCTACCGCCAGGCGCGCGAAGAACTCAAAGAACTCGGCCATCCAACCACGATTTCGTACCTCGCCGAGATGTGCCGCACGGTCCTCGAAGAAACGGGGCTTCTGCCGCACGCCAATCCAGGCGTGATGACCGCCGCCGACATCGCGCTGCTGCGACAGGTGACGGTCTCGCAGGGCATGATGCTGGAAAACGTGTCACCCCGACTTTGCGAACGCGGGCAGGTACATTTCGGTTCACCCGACAAGCATCCGCTCGCGCGACTTGAGACGATCCGGCTTGCCGGCGAAGCGCGCGTGCCCTTCACTTCGGGAATTCTCATCGGTATCGGCGAAACCCGCGAGGAACGGCTGGATTCACTGCTGGCGCTTCGCGCGCTCCACAAGACGTATGGTCATATCCAGGAGATCATCGTCCAGAATTTCCGCGCCAAGCCACGCACCCGGATGGCGGAAGCCGACGAACCCGATCTCAAGGAGCTGATGTGGACCATCGCGCTGGCGCGGCGCGCCTTCGGTCCCGCGATGAACATCCAGGCGCCACCCAATCTCAGCGCCAACAATTATGGCCGCCTGATTGACGCCGGTATCAATGACTGGGGCGGCGTGTCGCCGGTCACGCGCGATCACGTCAATCCGGAAGCGCCATGGCCACAGCTCGATTCACTCAGACGCACCGCCGCGGCTCACGGAAAGACCCTGGTTGAAAGACTTGCGGCGTATCCCGATTATTGCCGCGACCTTGCGCGCTGGCAGGACCCCGCACTCCATAAGCACATTCGACGCCAGAGCGACGCAACCGGATTTGCCCGCAACGACAGCTGGACGCCAGGATCGCTGACGCCGCCCAAATCGGAACTGGTCCTCTCGCGCTGGCAGAGAGCCGTCGAAAGCCGTACCGCACGCGCGATTGATTCCGCGCTTGCCGGCAAGGCTCTTGCCGAAGAGGAAATCGTCAGGCTGTTTTCGGCGCGCGATGCCGATTTCGATGCCGTTTGCACGGCGGCCGACGCGCTCCGCCGGGCAGTCTGTGGCGACGCGGTAACCTACGTCGTCAACCGCAACATCAATTATACCAACGTCTGTACATACAAATGCGGCTTCTGCGCCTTCTCCAAGGGAAAAACCTCGCTCGACCTGCGCGGCACGCCCTATGATCTCGCGCACCACGAAGTCGCACGGCGCGTGCGCGAAGCCTGGGACCGCGGTGCAGTGGAAGTGTGCATGCAGGGAGGCATTCATCCCGACTACACGGGAGAGACCTATCTTGAATTGCTTCACAACGTAAAGAACGCAGTACCGGAAATTCACGTGCATGCATTTTCCCCGCTTGAGGTGACGCACGGCGCGGCGACGCTTGGCATGTCTATCGCGGAATTTCTGAGCGCGCTGAAAAAGGCAGGGCTCGGCACACTTCCCGGCACTGCGGCCGAAATTCTCGATGATTCCGTGCGCGCGATCATCTGTCCCGACAAGCTTTCGACCGATCAATGGCTGACGGTGGCAGCGACGGCGCACCAACAAGATCTGCGGACCACCTCGACGATCATGTACGGCCATGTCGAATCGCCGCGTTCCTGGGCGCGGCATCTCTTGCGCCTGCGCGAACTGCAGCGCCGGACCGATGGCATCACCGAATTCGTGCCCCTGCCCTTCGTCCATATGGAAGCGCCGATGTACCTGCGAGGACAGGCGCGCAAGGGACCGACGTTTCGCGAAGCGGTGCTGATGCATGCGGTTGCGCGCCTCGCGCTTCATCCGCTGATCGCCAATATTCAGGTGTCCTGGGTGAAGATGGGACCGCGAGGCGTCGCGCGTTGCCTTCAGGCGGGCGCGAACGATCTCGGGGGCACGCTCATGAACGAAAGCATTTCGCGCGCGGCGGGCACCCAGCATGGGCAGGAATTCCCACCTGCCGAAATGGACGGGCTGATCCGTTCGCTTGGTCGCGAGCCGCGGCAACGCACGACGCTCTATGCCGATGCGCCGCTCGCGCAACGGCGGAACTCCTATGACGCCGCCCCACTTCTCCCGCCGGTGCAAACGCCGTTGCGGAAGCGGTCTCCCGAAGCAACAGCTCATCCACCCTCCGCGTGAATCTACGTTTCCTCCCCACGCACGAGGGAGGAGTTTCAAAGGGCGGGTGGTACGTTTGAGTGCTATTGAAGATAATTGCGATCCGCATGCACAGGCTCGAACTCGTTGCGCTCGACGGCGTCCCGCTGGTTAAGACCGGTGACGATCTTGCGGCGATCACCCTCGATGCGCTCGCGCGAACACGGCTTTCGCTCGTGGACCGCGACGTGCTGGTATTCGCGCAGAAAATCGTCTCGAAATCGGAAAATCGCATGGTTCGGCTCGACAGCATTGTGCCGTCGCTGCGCGCGCAAGAGCTTGCGAACCTTACCGAAAAGGACGCACGGTTGATTGAGATCATTCTCGCTGAATCGCGCGAAGTGCTGCGCGTTCGCGCGGGCGTGATCGTGGTCGAGGACACGCGCGGTCTCGTCCTGGCCAACGCCGGCGTCGATGCATCCAATGTCAATGCCGATGGCGGCGATGGAAGCGTGCTGCTCCTCCCTGCCGATCCGGATGCGAGCGCCACGCGCCTGCGTGAAGCCTTGTGCGCGCGCACGGGTCGCGATGTCGGCATCGTTATCAACGACAGCATCGGTCGTGCGTGGCGAAACGGCACGATCGGCACGGCGATCGGGGTGAGCGGCCTGCCCGGACTGCTCGATCTGCGGGGCGCGCCCGATCTCTTCGGACGGGCGTTGCGCACAACTGACCTCGGTTTCGCCGACGAGATAGCTTCCGCGGCGTCGCTTGTCATGGGCCAGGCGGGCGAAGGACGCCCGATCGTTCTTGCGCGCGGGATCCCGTACAGCCGCCGCGAAGGCAGCGCGCGCGAGCTCGTGCGCGAGAAAACGCTCGATTTCTTCCGCTGAGGCAGGGACGTGCGCGTCATCATTCCGGTCAAGCCGTTCGCGGAGGCAAAGCAACGCCTTGCGCCGGTGCTCAATCCGGCGGAGCGCGCCGCGCTCGCGGAAGACATGTTTCGTCACGTCCTACGCACAGCTTCCGCGGTTTTCGGCGCATCCGACGTTCTCGTCATCAGCCGCGCACCGGACGTGCTTGCGATAGCGGAATCAGTGCGCGCGCTGGCGCTTGGCGAAGAGGGGCCCCCCGGTCTTAACAGTGCACTCATGCAAGCCGCGCGGTTCGCAAATTTGCGCGGCCATTCGAAAGTTCTCGTTCTCGCGAGCGATCTGCCGCTTCTGGCGGAAAGCGATCTTGCGGAAATGGCAGGCTACGCTTGCGCCATCGCGCCCGATCGCCACGACCGCGGCACCAACGCGCTTATCTGGCCGTCACATCTCGCGTTTGCATTCGGGGAAAACAGTCTTCTGCGCCACCGCACGACCGCTGAAGTTGCCGGACTCGATCCGAAACTTTTTGTGCGCCGCGGCATTGCACACGATATCGATGTGCCGGCGGATCTGGTCAATATCTATCCAAATCTCGCGCGAAGCAGCGGAAGCACGCGTTCGGCGTAGAGTTTCAAAAAACGCGTCTGGTCGTTGCCGGGGGCGTGAAACACGAGATGCGTGAAGCCCATGTCGAGGTAGTTCTTCAGCTTCTCGACATGCTCTTGCGCATCATCGGATACGATCCAGCGGCTTGCGGTGCGTTCCACCGGCAGCGCGTCGGCCAGCCGCTCCATTTCGACGGCGTCCTCGATATCGTGTTTTTCCGCTTGCGAAAGCGCCAAGGCGCCCCAATTGCGCGTGTCCTGGAGCGCCCGCGCTCTGTCGAGGTCGAAGGAAACCTTCATTTCGATCATCCGGTCGATCGAATCCGGCGCCCGCCCGGCTTTCTCGAGCCCCGCCGTCACATTCGGCAGCAGCGTCTTGACGTACAGATCCGGGTCCTTGCCGCTGGTGCAGATGAAGCCCTGTGCCTTTTCGCCGGCGAGCTTTGCCATCAGCGGACCCGCGCCGGCGACATAGATCGGCACCGGCTTTTCCGGGCGATCGTAAATCGTCGCTTTGGCTGTACGATAGAATTCTCCGGAATAAGACACCCGATCTTCTCGCCACAATGTCTCGATAAGGTCGAGGGCTTCGCGAAAACGCTGCGTGCGCTCCTTTTGCGGGGGCCACGGGATCCCCGTTGCAGGTGTCTCATTCATGGATTCGCCCGTGCCCATGCCCAGGACAACGCGTCCCGGAAAGAGCACGCCGAGCGTCGCAAAGGCCTGGGCCACGACCGCCGGATAGTAACGAAAGCTCGGCGCCAGCACGCTCGTGCCCAGAAGCACGCGCGTGGTTCTTTCCCCCAGGGCCGCCAACCACGCGATCGAGAACGGGGCGTGGCCGCCTGTGTGCCGCCAAGGCTGGAAGTGATCGCTGACAAAAACGGAATCGAAGCCGAGCTGTTCGGCGAGGACCGAATACTCGAGCAGGTCCCTGGGCCCGAACTGTTCCGCCGACGCCTTGTACCCGAGCCTGAGCCGCATGCCGCATCCTCCCGTCCTGCTCCTCGACGGACAACGCGCGAACCGCCGGTTCGCCAAACGCTTCCGCGCTTTTGTTTAAATAACGCCATCGAATCGCGGCAATCCATGAACGCTCCGTTAGCGCGGCGGGCGCACAATGGCGTCCGTTCTTAAAGGGGCGTGCCATGAAGATCGGGCTGTTTGCGGGTTTGATTGCGGTGTCATTTTCGTTCACTGCGGCCGAAGCGGGTTCGCTTCCCCAGAAACCGCTGCCGACCGCGGGGTTGGCGGAGATAGCGCCGCAAAAAGACGCGCAGCCAGCCCGTCCCTTCAGTGCGGTGCTGCGCTACGGCCCGGGCACGACATCCGTGTGCCAGAGCCTTTCCGACAACTCGTCCGCGATTTGCCTTCTGCTGGCGCTGCACATGATCCAGCTGTCGCAGAAGACCATTTCCGAGACGAAGCTTTAAACTACTCCAGTCTCATCAGGCGCGAATCCTCCGAAGCTGCAAAGCAGCGAAGGAGGATTGGCGCGAGACTCAGAACTTCTGCCCGAATTTGATGCCGATCAGGCGGGGCGTGATCGGCGTGTAGTACGGCTGGTTCTCACAGACCTGCGTCGTGCACATCACAAACGTAAAGAGATTGCCCGGCGCGTCGAACAGATTTTGCACGAACAGTTCCGCATGCCAATTGTCGTGCTCCACTCCGACGGCCAAATCCATCGTGGTGAATCCGGACTGTTTTCCGAGCGCTGAGCGAATCGGCGTCTCCACACCGGTAACGGGATTGGGCGCCTCGATCCGCAGATCCGGCCATGCGCTGCTCTGCGAAACAACCGAAAGCTGCACATGGGCCAGGAAATCCGCCATGTTCCATTGATAGCGGCCGGTGATATTGCCCTTGTACTTCGGCGTCACGGGCAGTTGCGTGTTGGCCGGCGCCCAGGGCGGATTGGGATCGAGCGGGCCCGGGCATGTGTTCACCGGCTGGTCGTTCGCCGGGTTGGTCACGCCGCAGAGGATCGTCGTCAGATTGGCGTCGACGGCCGTTCCCGATGCGGCAAAGCTCAGGTGATCGTCCACGAGCCAGTCGATATCGCTTTCAATGCCATTGATGACGGCCTGCCCGGCATTGTGGATTTCGGTGAAGGAATTCACCCCGAGCACCGAGTATTGGAATTGATTCCACACGTCATGGAACAGTGCGCCATTCCAGCGGAAATTGTTGTCGAGCCACGTCGTCTTCCAGCCCACTTCGTAATTGTCGAGCGTGTCGGGCTGGTAGGGTGGAATGTCGCCGCGGCGATTGATGCCGCCGGGGCGAAAGCCCGTCGAATAGGTCGCATACACCATGCGGTCGGGATCGATATGCCACGACAGATTGACCTTGTGGGTCTCGCCGGTTTCGGTAACGGCCTTGTTCAGGTTCGTGCAGGGCCCGGCATCTACGCTCGTCGGTGCAAAACATTGCGACACGCCGGTGTGGGAACTATACCCCGCGCCAAAACCGAAAAACCCTTCGAGCGAATTCACCGCTTCGAACACCCGTAAGCCGGCCGTCGCGGTCAGGTTCGGCAGAATATCGTACGAGACCTCGCCGAACGCCGCATAGTCGCGATCCACGCGCAGCTGATCCGTGAGCCAGATCGTGGCTGGCCAGCCCGGCACCGAAATGTCGGAACCGATGTCGTTGATCTTGTAGTCCTGCAGAATGAAATGAGTCTGCAACTCATAGAAAAGACCGGCAACGAAGCGCAGTCGATCGGTCGATGGAGACGAGAGTCGCAGCTCGTGACTCGTTTTCGTGAAGTGGTCCTGCGCCAGAATGTACTGCGACGGATCCACAGGCTTTCCGGCGTTATTCGTCCAATAGGCGCCGTAACCGTAAAGCGTGTCGTACCAGAAGGAGTAATCGGTGTAGTCCGATTCTTCGCGAATGCGACGGTCCATGTAACCACCGGAATAGACGAGATCGAGATCGGCGATCTTGCCCTGTACCGTCAGTGCCGCCTGCCACCAGCCGTCGTGGACAAATTCCGGATAGAAGTGCGTGACCTCGAGATAACCGACATGCGGATCGTAGGAGAAGACGCCGTTGCTCTTCTCCTCTTGCGCCATGATGGTCGGGGTAATCGTCCAGTTTGAATTGAGATCGATCCTCAGCGCACCGCGCGCGCCGAAGGTATCGGCAGTGTTGAAGTCTTTTTTGGCGATCTTGTAATTGTTGATGGTGATGCCCGAGGTTGGATAGGTGCGCGTGCCGGGCACGTTGTCGATGAAGCCGGCATCATGCTCGTCCCAGGCGACCAGCCGGATTGCGGCATTCTCCGCGACCGGCTGGTTGATCATGCCTTCGAAGATGTAGCCGAAGTCGCCGTGGTCGACATGATTGCCCTGCAGGTCGTAGCTGGCTTCGAAACCGCTCGGATCCGGCTGGTTGGTGATGATGCGGATGGTGCCGGCTTCGGAGCTTGCGCCATAGAGCGTGCCCTGCGGACCGGCGAGCTGCTCCACGCGCGCAATATCGTAGATGTGCACATTCAGGGTTCCGCCGATCGTTGTGATCGGCTGCTCGTCGAGGTACACGCCGACACTCGGCAACGATCCGGAATGATTGCCGTCGCCGCCGGACACCACGCCGCGCATGTAGATGTTGGCGAAACCGGGCGCGCCGTTGCCCGCGCCCGCGCCACCGCTTGACCCGCCGGGCTGATAAACGACACTCGGCAGATACTTCACGTAATCGGAGAAGCCGTTGATTTGCAGCTGCTCGAGCCGCTCGTTGCCGATCGCCTGGATGCTGAACGGTACGTTCTGCAGATTCTCCGAGCGCTTCGTTGCCGTGACCACCACGGTTTCGAGCTGCGGCGCCTGAGCCTGGGCCAACGCGACCGGTACGCCGGAGAGCATGCTGGTCGCCAGCAGGCCCGGCAAAAGCGCGCGCCGCACCTGGCGGTCGCGCCGCAAAATCCCGCTCATGATCCCCTGCCCCTTCGATCCCCGCCCGGGCTGCCCAACCCCTTTGAGGCGACCCGGTACATACCATTTGATGTTGGCGGCGGGATTCCCGCCCGTCAATAAGCAGCTGGGGCAATTCACCAAAAAGGAGCGGAGCCGGGGTAATTCGACAACACCGGCGACAATGCGGTTTTCAGCGGCCCCAGCCATTTTTCGTAGTGGTGCCAATGGTCGAGCGCATCGCTGAAGATCGGCCGGCGCACCTGCTCCGAACTCGCGGTACGCACGGGCCGGGGGTTGTCGTAGAACCGCAGACAGGATTCCTCGAACGGCAATCCGCACCAGTCGAGCAACCGCCGTACTTCGCCCTCGAAATCGTCGACGAGCTGTTCGTAGATGACGTGGTGAATCCGTCCGGGCAGAACGGCATCGAAATGCGCCATCAACGCCACATAATCGATGTAGTACCGGGCGATGTCCTCGAGATCGTAACTGAACCCCTGGCCGCGCGCGAAATGCTGCTTGAACAACGAAAATGCGCAGGCCATCGGATGGCGGCGGACATCGATGATTTTCGCCTTCGGCAGGATGAGATGGATGAGCCCGGCATGCGCGAAGTTGTTGGGCATCTTGTCGATGAAAAATGGTCTTCCGGAGCGGCGATGAACGCGCGTGCGCGCGAGATATTCTTCGCCAAGCGCCTTCACCGCCTCTGCCTCGAGACTGGCCAGTATCTCGGGATAGGCGGACACGTCGCTGCGTTTCAATTTGCCGCCAAGGCGCCGCGCGATCGAACCGATGTCGGGCAGCTCCATCGTACCTTCCACCCGGGAATGACTCGCCAGGATCTGTTCGACCAGCGTTGATCCCGCGCGCGGCAGACCGATGACAAAGATCGGATCCGGCGCGGGAGAGCCCCAACTTTGCCGGTCGGCGAAAAACTGCGGGGTGAAAAACGCGCAAGAGCGCCTGACATGTTCGGTGATTCCATCGGCGTCATGATCGAGCGCCAGGCGTCGCAGGCGATTGCCTTCCCGATAATGCTCGAAGGACTCGGCATAGGATGCCTGGTCTTCAAGCGCCTTTCCCAGCGCAAAATGAAAATGCCAACGGTCCTCATCGCTCAGCCCTGCGTGCGCGAGCTGTACGTTCATCGCGGCGATATCGTGAGCCGCAAGGCGAAACGTCTTTATGTTGGCCAGACTCCACCACGCTTCGCCGAGCGAGGGCAGCAATTCGATGCTCCTGCGATAAGCGCCAATGCAATCGTTCTGCCGGCCAAGCGCTTTCAAGGCGTGGCCGTAACTCATCCACGCCTTTGGCTGGTCGGGATGATCCCGGAGCAATTGTTCATAGTTTTCGACCGCCTGTGCGTACTCGCCGATCTGGCCGAGCGCCGCCGCCTTCAGCGCGCGAAAACCCGGATTGTACGGTTCGTCCTGGAGCAAGCGGTTGGCTTCCGCGATCGCTTCCACCGCCTTGTTCTGGCGATAAAGCACCGTCGCGTAGTTCTGCCGCGCCATCCGGAAATTCGGTGCAAGCTCCAGACAGCGGGCGAGAAGCTTCTCGGCATCTTCGTAGCGGCCGAGCCGCGAACCGGTCTCGGCCAGCATGCGAATGGCAGCAACGTCGGTTGGGTGCCGTTTCAGAAAATCGCGCAAGCTGTGCTCGGCGACGGCAAGCCTGTTGTCGCAGAGCGCGCGGGCGGCCTGGAGCAGCTCGGGATCGTTCGCCGAGGCAAGAATGTGTTGGGCATAGGCCTCGTCGGCACCTTTGGTGTCGCCCGTGAGAAGCCGCAGGTCACCAAGATCGCGCCAGGCGCCGGCGAGTTTGGGGGACAGCCGCACCGCGCGTTCGAGAGCCGCGACGGCAGTGCGCGCATCGCCCATGCGGCCAAGAACGGCGCCCCGTTCGGCCTGCAGCGCGCCGTTAGTCGGCTGTGATCGGCACAGATTCTCCAGAATGTCGCGCGCAGCAGGGAGGTCGTTCTGTGCGGCGCGCGCCCGCGCCAGAATCAACAGAGCCTGCGGATTGCCGGCAACGACGGCGAGAATCTCGCGCGCCTGCGCTTCCGCGAGTTCCGGTTTTTGTTGAAGGAGCCGCCCCGCATGCCGCAAGGCGGTCGCGAGCGATCCGGTTGGAGGGGATGATGCTTCCGACAAGGCCGCCGCGCCCCTTATGCAGCCGCCAGCTTGGGAGAGAAGCGGCCCGCGCGCCAGTCCGCTGATGGCTTGCGGAACAGCTTAACTGTTTGTTAATATTGTGGGTTGCGGGCGAACGGGCCAGGCGGGCATGGATCGCGACGAGTTTCAGGCGTTGGCGATGGCGGGCGAGGCGCCGCTTGCCGCAGACGCGCGCGCGGGGGACGATTTCCTGGTCCGCGCCCGCGCCTTCGAAAAGCGCGCACGCCTCACTGTTCAGCCGCTCACCGCGGGATTTCCCTGGCCGACCGCGTTGACGTTCGCGGGCGTGTACGTTGGCGTCGGGCTGACCGTGGCGCTCGTGCTGCGCGGAGACCTGCCCTACTGGGCGTCCATTCCGATCGAAGCGATCATCATCTATTTCGTCTTTACGCCGCTGCACGAAGCCACGCACGGCAACATCGCCGGCCGCGACCGCCGCTTCGCCTGGCTCGAAAGCTTCATCGGACATGCCAGTGGATTCCTGCTGCTCGCGCCCTTTCCCGGATTTCGTGTCCTTCACCTGCACCACCACGCGAACACCAACGATCCCGGGGAAGATCCCGATTACTGGGTAAGGAGCCCGACCTGGATCGGACAGGTCATCCGCAGCCTCGCCATCCAGCCGGTGTACATTCTGCATCTGTGGCGACTCGCCCGCGACCCGCGCACCAAACGGGCCTTCCTGGGCGAGATTCTGTACGTCAACTTCTACGTCGCCATCGTGCTCGGCGCGTTTTGGTCCGGCGTTGGAAAACAGGTGCTGCTGTTGTGGATTGTGCCGGCCTATATCGGCGTGGTCCTGTGTCCGGTGATGTTCGACTGGCCGACCCATCACCCCCACACGGAGCGCGGCCGCTACACCGATTCCGCAATTCTGCTTTTCCCGCAGCCCTTCCGGATGGTCATGGATATCATCTTCTGCGGCCACACCTACCATCTCGTGCATCACCTTTATCCGCGCGTTCCCTTCTTCCGCTACCGCGCGGCGTGGGAGGCGCTGAAGGACGAGCTGGTGACCCTCAACCCCAGAGTGCGCGAATTCAGCCTCGGCCGATCGTCCGCCACATCGCGCCTGTCGCCTCGACCGCAGCCGACCCGCGCCACGTGAGCCCGAGTTTTCCTCCCCGGCGCAGGCATCGCGTGGGGGAGGAAATCGGAAGCGGGCATTGGCCATAACTTTTTACAAAATTCCCTGCTTTTTTCCCTGCACCAAGGAATTTTCCCGTACAGACGCTTTCCTCCCCCGCGCAGGCATTGCGTGGGGGAGGTGGTGCCCCCGCGACCGGCCGAAGGCCGGCGCGAGGATAAACTCCGCACCGGAGGGGGCACCTGAGCGCCTGAAACGAATTGCCCCCTCCAGCGCTTCGCGGTCCCCCTCCCCCATCTCGCTTCGCTCGACGGGGGAGGAAATCGAAAGCGTGCGTTGGCCATAACTTTTTTCAAAATTCCCTGAGAAATTCCCTGAAGCACGGAATTTTGCTGTACAGACCATTTCCTCCCCCGCACATGCACTGTGCGGGGGAGGTGGTGCCCCCGCGACCGGCCGAAGGCCGGCGCGAGGATAAACTCCGCACCGGAGTGGGCACCTGAGCGCGGCGCTTTGCGGCCCCCTCCACCGCTTCGCGGTCCCCCTCCCCCATCTCGCTTCGCTCGACGGGGGAGGAAATCGAACGCGTGTATTGGCCATAACTTTTTACAAAATTCCCTGAGAAATTCCCTGAAGCAGGGAATTTTGCTGTACGTTTGAACACCTCCACGAGCGCCGGTCTCCAGCCGTGCGCTTTTTTTGATTCCTCCCTGCTTTTCTCCCTGCACCAGGGAAGATAGCCTTGGGTTTTCCTCCCCCGCACATGCACTGTGCGGGGGAGGTGGTGCCCCCGCGTCCGGCCGAAGGCCGGCGCGAGGATAAACTGCGCACCGGAGGGGGCACCTAGTGGCTGCGATCAAGCGCCCCCTCCCCTGCTTCGCAGAACCTCCCCCGCTCCGCTTTGCTGCGCGGGGGAGGCAACAGCAATGCCGCAATCCGTGCTCCACTTTTTACAAAATTCCCTGCTTTTTTCCCTGCACCACGGAATTTTCTGTACAGATGCTTTCCTCCCCCCCGCGCGCTCATTGCGGACGTGTCGAGCGCGATAGCGCGAGGGGCACCTGAGCGCCTGAAACGAATTGCCCCTTCCACCGCTTCGCGGTCCCCCTCCCCCATCTCACTTCGCTCGACGGGGGAGGAAATCGAACGCGTGTATTGGCCATAATTTTTGTCAAAATTCCCTGAGAAATTCCCTGAAGCAGGGAATTTTGCTGTACAGACACTTTCCTCCCCCGCGCGCCCATGCGTGGGGGAGGTGGTGCGAAGCACCGGAGGGGGCACCTAGTGGCGGCGATCAAGCGCCCCCTCCCCTGCTTCGCAGGACCTCCCCCGCTCCGCTTTGCTGCGCGGGGGAGGCAAGAGCAATGCCGCAATCCGTGCTCCACTTTTTTCAAAATTCCCTGAGAAATTCCCTGAAGCAGGGAATTTTGCTGTACGTTTGAACACCTCCACGAGCGCCCGTCTCCGGACGTGCGCTTTCTTTGATTCCTCCCTGCTTTTCTCCCTGCACCAGGGAGGATTGGTCTTTGTCTCTCTCCATGGGCGGCCAAGAGCCGCCCATCCAGTCAGACGGCGAAAATTGTCTGGATGG
>DATAQZ010000004.1:0-2474 GCA_036264415.1 Rhizomicrobium sp.
CCCAGGTGATACAAACTACCCCGATCGGGGAGCGGTCAAGAAGACTGGGAAATAGCGTCAAGACGGCGCAGGCGACTGAGCAGCACAGGCAATCGGGTTGAATACGGCCCGCGCCCGCAGCTCACCAATTAGCGCCAGCCCAGCGTACGCCGTCATTTGTTGGCGGCACGGCGCTGTCGAGGCTCGCCAACCTTTAGTCCTGCAGCGAACCTTACGCCATGGACGACTTTCGGTAATGGGTTAAGCCATGGACGTGGCGCCACCACCCTCCTGGAGTTGTTACGAGCGATCGATTGATCTTACAAAATTGGAATGAAGTGGCCATTGTCTCAGGCCGCGATCCGAACTGCCGGGAACGAGCCCCGGTCACCGCAGCGCTTTTTCAATCTCGGGCAAGATCACATTCCGATAGCTCTCCTCGCCGATCGGCCCGACGAAACGGTAGGCGATCGTGCCATCGCCCTTGACAACAAAAGTTTCAGGCACGCCATAGATCCCCCAGTCGATCGCGGTGCGCCCCTTGCGGTCGGCGCCGATATTCGCGAAGGGATCGCCTGCCTCGGCGAGAAAGCGCGCGACGTTTGCCGGCTCGTCCTTGTAGGCAAGCCCGAACAACCGCACGCCCGCGCGTACAACGGCAGGCTCCGCGGAAAGCCGCATGATCAGCCGATGCTCCTGGCGGCAAGGCACGCACCAAGAGGCAAAGACATTGACGAGCGTCACGTTGCCTTGCCGGAGATCCGCATCCGAAAATCCCGGCTTGTCCGGCAGCCCTTCGACGGGCGGCAGGGCGAAGGCCGGGACTTGCCTGCCGATGAGTGCGGACGGCAGAAGCGACGCATCGCCGGAGTAGAGCCGGATGACGAATAATGCCGCTAGCGCGGCAAAAAGTACCAAGGGGACAAAAACGAGAAGCGGTCGCCGCGCGGCGGGTGGCTCCGCTTCTCGCCGTGGCTCGGTTGCCGTCATCTATTCCAAGCTTTCCGGGTCCGAGTCTTGGGGTGTCCCGCGCGACAATGACGAAAGCGCCTGTTTCAAGCGCATGTAATCTGCCACGATCGTCGCGATCATTCCCGCGACGATCACCAACGCGAGGGCATAGGCCGCGACGACGAAGCCAAAGTGTGGGTCATGGCTCATAAGCGGCCTCCCAGGTGGATGACGCGCCCGCGCGGGTTTTGCTCCTGCGCGGTCGCCGCCCGGATCGACAGCCGGCGCAGGCGCCTGCGGAGGATTTCGTTGCGGATCGCCATGAGATAGAGTGTGACGAACAGAAAGGTGAAGGCGAACGCCATCACGACGAGCGGCCACAGCATGGACGGCGCGATCGCGGGACCGCCGAGACGGAAGACCGAGGCCGGCTGATGCAAAGTGTTCCACCAATCCACGGAAAATTTGATGATCGGAATGTTGACTGCACCGACGACGGTGAAGATCGCTGCCGCCCGCGCGGCTTTGCCCGGATCCTCGATCGTGCGCCACAAGGCGACGAGGCCGAGATAGATCAAGAAAAGCACTAGGACCGAGGTAAGGCGCGCATCCCAGACCCACCAAGCGCCCCACATTGGCTTGCCCCAAAGCGAGCCGGTGCCAAGGCAAAGCAAGGTGAAACTCGCGCCAAGTGCCGCTGCCGCCTTTTGCGCCGCGTCGGCGAGCGGATGGCGCCAGACAAGCGTGCCGAGTGCCGCCGAGGTCATGACGACATAAATCAACATGGCAAGCCAGGCCGCAGGCACATGCAGATACATGATTCGGACTGTCTCGCCCTGCTGATAATCGGGAGGGGCGACGAACCACGCGAAATAAAGGCCAGCGCCGAGCGAGAGCGCCGTGAGCGTCGCCGATAAAGGCACGAGCACTTTGGCAAGCTGCAAGAAATTAGCTGGATTGGCGTAACTCGACATGATTTTCATCTAAGCTCAAACATGCGAAAAGCAATCCGGCGAGAATCCGCAAAGGCCCGCGGAGCCGGAGCCAAAAGTTGCAGGTGAGTGGCCCGATGCCTGTGACTGACGGAAAGGACGAGGATTTTCACACCCGGAGACGAAATTGCGCAGGACGGACGAAGCATGCAGTGCAACTAAACCTTCCGGTTTTGGATGGTGGAGCTGAGGGGAATCGAACCCCTGACCTCTGCAGTGCGATTGCAGGTCTTCACGCTATTTTTCGCAGAAGACCGTCGGTTCGGGCAGGCAAAAACATGCGTTGCCAGGTCAAAATCGCTGCCCCGCGATACGCCAGCGATACACGAGAGGAGCGATGAAGAGTCTTCGTGAAGCCCGAAGGCGAGATGGGCTATCTGTGACGGGCGGATGAGCTGAGGTCGCAAAAATGCCAACTGTTCTCCACCCCGCCCACTCATCCTGCGGAGCAGTAAAGCTCATCTTGGGCGGCCAGTATCGCCAGCGGGCAGCTCGCCACCTTGCGCCTAGAGAGTCTCTTTGCAGAATAGCTAGGCCGCCAATTCCTTCAGC
>DATAQZ010000052.1:0-155739 GCA_036264415.1 Rhizomicrobium sp.
AACGGCAGCCCCTCGATATCGCCAACAGTACCGCCGATTTCGACGAGCAGAAAATCAAGATCGCCAAGGTCGGCCATGATGAAATTCTTGATGGCGTCCGTGACGTGCGGAATCACCTGCACGGTGCGGCCCAGATAACCGCCCCGGCGCTCGATCGAGATCACTTCCTGATAGATGCGGCCGGCGGTGACGTTGTCGGATTTGCTCGACGAGACGGACGTAAAACGTTCGTAATGGCCGAGGTCGAGATCCGTCTCGGCTCCGTCGTCGGTGACGTATACCTCGCCGTGCTGAAACGGACTCATGGTTCCCGGATCGACGTTGAGATAGGGATCGAGCTTCCTCAGGCGAACGCGGTAACCACGAGCCTGCAGGAGCGCGCCCAAGGCCGCCGAGGACAAACCTTTGCCCAGTGAGGAGACCACGCCGCCGGTGACGAAGATCAACCGCGCCATGGAATCGCACCATACGAAACGCGGGGGGCGAAGCTCAAGCGCAAAAGCTGCCCGTTACCGGCAAAAGCTGTGCGCCAATGAATTCAGCCGTGGGGCGAAGGAACGGCAGGCGCCGGCGATTTCTGCACCGGCAGCGTCTGGACCGGTCCGGCGGGATTGGCGTCGAGGAACGACTGCGGACGTCCGTGCAGCGACAGGAGCGTAAGCGTGAGGCTTGTGACAAAGAAGAGAATCGCAAGCACCGCCGTCGTGCGCGTGAGGGTATCGGCCGCGCCACGGGGCGAAAACAAGCCGCCAAGACCCGATCCGCCGCCACCCATGCCAAGCGCGCCGCCCTCGGAGCGCTGCAGGAGCACAACGCAGATCATGGCGATTGAAACGAACAGCTGAATGACGATCAGAACCGATTGCATAGAATGGCACTTTCTTTGCGGGCCCGCTCATAAAGGAAAGATGGCATGAAGAAAAGGGGCCGGAGCCGCGGCGGGGACGAAGAAATGCCTGACAGACTGAAGCAAAAAATGTCATGGCCGCCGGAACGCGGGCCAACCAGTTGGTGCCGGATCACGATCATGTTGACGGGCTTGCCGGTCGCTTTGCGCCGGCGCCGGACCATGAGGATGTCTTTTGTAACACGCACTACGATCGGGGCACTGCGCGGATGATCGACAGGAATTCCTCCGCTTTCAGGCTGGCGCCGCCGACAAGAGCTCCGTTTACATTTGGCAGGCACAATATCGATGCGGCATTGGCCGGTTTCACGGAGCCGCCATACAGAATCCGCAATTCAAATCCGTCCTCACCCAACCTTTCGCTCAGACGCTTGCGAATGAGTTCGTGAATTGCGGCTATTTCTTCGCCCGGAGGCGTACGGCCGCTGCCGATCGCCCAGATCGGTTCATAAGCAATGGCCGTGGTCGCCGCACCTGCTCCCAAAGGAAGACTGGCATCGAGTTGGCGCGCGACAATCTCTTCCGTGCGTCCGTGATCGTGCTCGTCCTCCGTTTCGCCGATGCAGACGATAGCGAAAAGACCCGCGCGCCATGCGGCGTTCGTCTTCATTGCGACGTCGATGTCGGTTTCGCCATGATAGCGCCGTCGCTCCGAATGACCCACGATCACCGCCGTGGCCCCTGCATCGGCCAGCATTTCTGCGCTTACGTCGCCGGTGAACGCGCCGAACGGCTCCGCATGACAATTCTGTCCGCCGAGAGCGATATGCCTTCCGGCAGCCGCGGTGGCGCGCGCGATCAGCGTGAATGGCGGGCAGATCAAGACCTCGCAGGGCGGCACTTCCTCCGCGATGCTCTTTGCGACAGCCGCGACTTCGCCCAGCGACCCCGCAGTCCCGTGCATCTTCCAGTTGCCCGCAATCAACGGCCGCATTTCCCGCCCCCCTCTCCCGCTTGCCGTCCAAGGAGGCCGTCCCTATCATCCGCCGCCTTTTTTGGCCATCGGACCGTCCGTCATGCTTCAACAAATGCGAAAGTTGTCAAAGTCGTGGATTTCCTCAATTTTTCTTGGGGGGCTCGCGCTCAGCTTTGGCGTCTGGGGCATCGCCGACATCTTCCGCGGCAACACCGATACGAGCGTTGCCACCGTCGGCAGTCAGAAAATTTCGTTTGAAGACTTCCAGCGCGACTATCGGAATTTTCTGCGCGGCGCGTCCCAGCAGGTCGGTCACGAAGTGTCCATGGACGAAGCGCGCGCTCACGGGCTCGACAAGCAGGCTCTCCAGGCCATCCTGAACCGCAGCGCCATCGACCAGGTCGTGGCGAAGTACGGGTTGCGCGCTACGGACGCGGAGGTTTCCAGCACAATTCGCGCGATGCCTTCGTTTCGGGGGCCCCTCGGAACGTTCGACCACCAGCAGTTCCTGTACCGTCTGCAGAACGCCGGCTACACCGAGGACGGGTTTGTCCAGATCGAGCGCCAGGAGCTCTCGCGCGACCAGCTTCTCGACGCTGTCCACAATGGCGTCCAGGTGGCGCCCGGTTATGCGCGCATACTGTTCGACTACGTGAACGAGCGGCGCGCCGCCGACTACATCGTCGTACCGAAAACCGCCGCCGGCGTACCACCGCCCCCCAGCGATGCCCAGCTCGCGGAGTACATCAAGGCGCACGCGCAGGCGTTCAGCACACCCGAATACCGCGACATCACCTACGCCGTCGCCGGACCGCAGGACGTGATGAATAAAATCAGCGTCACTGACGAACAGTTGCAGCAGCAATACGAATTGAGAAAGGACCAGTATCAGATCCCGGAAAAGCGCGACGTCGAGCAGATCGTATTTCCCGATCAGGCGAGCGCTACGGCCGCGCGCGCGAAGATCGATTCCGGCACGAGCTTCACCAATATCGCGGCACAGCGGGGGCTGAAACCGTCCGACATATCGCTGGGCACGGTCGTACAGGCCGATCTCGGCAAAGACCGCGGACCGCCGACCTTCGCATTACCGGCGAACGGCGTTACGCAACCAATCAAGTCGAGCTTTGGCTGGGTGCTGGTGCACGTGACGAAAATCGCGCCTGGCAGCAACAAGACTTTTGCCGAGGTGAAAGATGCGTTGCGCAAGGACGTAACAACGCAACTCGCGCAAGCGAAGCTGACCGACGTGACGAACGCCTTCGACGACGCCAGCGCCGGCGGGGCATCGCTTGCGGACGCTGCGAAGCGGGCGGGCATGCGCGTCGTGCACATCGCCGCGGTCGATGCGGCTGGCCTAACGCCGTCTGGGGCAAAGGCCGGTCTGCCGACCTCCGCAGATTTTGTGGCGCAGCTCAAGAAATCGGAAGTCGGCGAAGAAAGCGATCCGTTTCCTTCAAGCGACGGAAATGTCTATGTGATCAAGGTCAACGGCACGACGCCGCCCAAGCTCAAGCCGCTTTCCGAGGTGCGCTCGCAGGCGGTCGCGGCATGGACCGATGCCTGGGAAACGCAGCGCCTTGCGAGCATGGCCGCCCAGCTTGTCGCGGCCGCAAAATCCGCAATCAGCCTTGCTCCGGTCGCCGCCAGGTTCCACGTGAGCGTGCAATCGACGGGAGCCATGGACCGACGGTCCCAACCAGTGGGGCTGACACCCCAGTTCGTCTCGAAATTGTTCGATGCGCCTCCCGGCGGGGTAATTTCCGTCCGCACGGCCAATCGCGACGGAGTGATCGTTGCGCGCGTGACCGGCATTGCCCATCCGCCGGCAACAATGGGTGATTTCATCTATCAACGTTTTGCCTCAAGCATCGGCGGAGAGGAGGCAAATGATCTTGAAACGACGCTGGCGATAGCCGCACGCCAAAGGCTGGGCGTCAGCGTGAACCAACAGCAGGTCGGGCGCGTAACCGGCGGCTCGTAACGCATCAATGCACATCGAGCCGGATTTCGCCGCCTTCGAGATAAATTACCGCGAAGGCCGTGGCCAGACCCTGTTCACGCGACGGATTGCCGATCTCGACACTCCGGTTTCCGCCTATTTGAAGCTCGCGCAGTCGCAAGACAACAGCTTTCTGCTTGAAAGCGTACAGGGCGGCGAGGCCCGCGGCCGCTATTCCGTCATCGGTATGGAACCCGATCTCGTATGGCGCTGTCGAAACGGTCGAGCGGAGATTCGGAGAGACGAACGAAGCGGATTTGCGCCCGCGGAATTCGCCGATCGCCCCCTCGAGTCGCTCCGCAAGCTCGTTTCCGACATTCGCATGCAGTTGCCGCGGTTGCTGCCCCCGATGGCTGCGGGCCTGTTCGGCTATCTTGGCTACGATATGGTGCGGCTTGTCGAGCGCCTCGGCCCCGCGCCGCCGGACCCTCTGAACCTCCCCGACGCAATCATGCTCCGTCCAACGATTACGGCGGTGTTCGACAATATCCGCGACGAAATCCTGGTTGTGACCACGGTATGGCCACGCTCCAATCTGGACGCAACGGTTGCCTGGCGCGAGGCTACCGATCGCCTCGCACACGCCTGTGCGCGGCTTGACAGGCCTCTGTCGCCTTCCCGATCGCTGCAGCAGTGGCCAGCACCTGAGAGAATCGAATCCAACATTGCGCGATCCGAATATCTTGCGATCGTGGACCGCGCCAAGGCGTACATCAGGGCCGGCGACATTTTTCAGGTCGTTCCCAGCCAGCGCTTTCGTCGCGCCTTTCCGCTGCCGTCCTTCTCGCTTTACCGTGCGCTGAGACGTCTCAATCCTTCGCCTTTCCTCTATCACCTTGCCTTTCCCGGCTTTGCCATCGTGGGCTCAAGCCCGGAAATCCTGGTGCGCCTGCGGGACGGAACGGTCACGATACGGCCGATCGCCGGCACGCGCCGACGGGGCGCAACAGCCGAAGAGGATGCAAAGCTGGCGGCGGAACTCATCGCCGATCCAAAGGAACGCGCAGAGCACCTCATGCTGCTTGACCTCGGACGCAACGATGTAGGCCGAGTCGCCGCTACGGGAAGCGTCCAGGTGACAGACAGTTTCTTCATCGAGCGTTATTCGCATGTGATGCATCTCGTCTCGAACGTGGAGGGACGCCTTCGCGACGGTCTCGACGCGATCGATGCGCTTGCCGCCGGGCTCCCCGCCGGCACACTGACCGGCGCGCCCAAAATCCGCGCGATGGAAATCATCGATGAATTCGAGAAGGAGAAGCGCGGTGCGGCCTATGCGGGCGCGGTGGGGTATTTCGCGGCGAATGGCGGGATGGATACCTGCATCGTGTTGCGTACAGCCGTGGTCAAGGATGGTATGATGTACGTGCAAGCGGGCGGCGGTGTCGTCGCCGATAGCGACCCGGAAAGCGAATTCCAGGAAACGGTGAACAAGGCGCAGGCGCTGTTCAGCGCCGCCGAGGAAGCAATTGGCTTTGCAAGCGCCGGCGCGGAGAGCTGAGCGGTCTAATTCTTCCCGCTCTAAGGTAACGGAATCCGCTCATCCTTCGTACGAATTGCGCTCCGCCAGGGTATGCACTGCGCGGAAGGAAAGTGTCAGAGATGCCGGTTCGAAATCGCTCTGGCGCACGATCAGTTAGCTAGGTGCTCGAATCCAGAAACACCGGTCCGCGGAACTGGTGCAGGACCATGGCTGTCCAAGTGCCTTCGTATCGTGCATCGGAACTTCGAAATGCGCTGCAAAGCTCCTGCCATCTGAGGCCCGTGGCGCCGTGATGGATGCCGTGGAAATTGTGTCCGGTCACGAGCCAGGACGCCCAGCGGGCGAGGCGCGTATTCCGCGCATAGGTGCCGGAATCCACGGCGGTTCCGTAATGCGGCGCGTTGTCGAGCAACGACAGCATGAAAAACCGCGCGGCAATCGTTCCCGCAAGAAACGGCCATTGCCCGCGCCAGCAAAACCCTGCAGCAACGATCAACAGAGCGATCACGGCGACGTCGCCGCGAATGCGGACCTGCCGTTCGGGATTGAGAAACGCGCGCAATGCAGCGGTGCGCATCGGCTCAACTTTCGGTACAAGAGCTTCAACAGCGCGTGACGGGAGCGTCAATCCAATCGAGGAAATGGCGGAAATGAGCGCATGCCCGCCAAGCAGTTTCGCGAAATAGGGAATCGCTGCGCGCATTCGTGTGCTGCCCGGCGGAATTGCTTCGGGCCGGTCAAATCGGTGCCGGTTGTTGCTGTGATGCAGAAGATGTCCAAACCGCATCACATCCCAGGAAAGACAGAGAAATACGCCCAGCAGGCGCCCCGCCCGCCTGTTCCCCCGAGGATCGGAAAACAGGTTGCCGTGAATCGATTCGTGCATGAGGCCCCAATGGAGCGGCGTCGCCACCATGCAAAGCACAATGAGCAGAAGCGAGCCCCACATGCTCGCCGGCAACAGGAGCGGCGCAAGGAAGAATTGCGTGAGCGCAATTCCCACCACGAGCGCAAGAAGCGCCGCATTCTGTCGGGCGTATGTCATCTCTGCGGAAGCCAAGCTTGAGCGTTTCCGACGGGAGCTGGCTTCAGTAATCACGCCAGCTCTTCTTCCGCAAGCGAGTGTCGAAACCGCGACGCTAGGACCCCGCCCTACAGATATCGCCGCGGACCAGGAAATGCTCCACGTCGCGGGTGAACTGTTCCGGATCCTGCAAAAACGAAAAATGGCTGACCCCCGGCTGGATGAGCAGACAGGCATTGGGAATGTGATCGGCCATGTACAGTGTGTTCCCGCGATTGATGGCCTCGTCGTGATCGGCGTCGACGATCCACACGGGGAGTCGTATCCCGCCAAGCTGCGCGTCTGTAAAATGCGGCTGGGTCGCCCACATCTTCGTAATCTGCGCAAGGAAAGCCTTGTACTCGCCAGGCGTACGCGACAGCGCCGCATATTCCCGGCCGGCCCGCGCCTCGAAAGCGGTGAAGGTCGGGCTCTTCTCCACATCCTTGACGCCGCTCGGATCGGAATTGGCGGCGAAGGCAAAGAGCTTCGTCAGCCGCTCGGGATGATGGATGGCGATGTCGAGACCGATAATCGCGCCGTCGCTCCAGCCGACGACCGTCGCTTTCCGGATGTGCAGATAATCGAGGAGCGCGAGCACATCGGATGCCATGAGATCGTATCCGAACGGTTCGGCATTTCGGGAACTGCGCCCGTGCCCGCGGCTGTCCATCACAATCGTCCTGTACTGCTGCGCAAGCGCTGGAACCTGGTTGCCCCAATAATTCGCATTGGCGAGGCCGCCATGTAGCAGTACCACTGGCTCGCCGGAACCGAATACGGCATACCAGATGCGGATACCGTTCACCGGCGCAAATCCGTTTTGCGCTGTGCGCGGTAACACTGGAGTTGCCGGCAGAGTCGTCCATTGCGGCGTGGCGAAAGCGGGTGCCACGGCGACGAATAGCAAACAGATCAGAGCTGCAAACAGTCGCAAGTCGATCCCCCTGCGCCGAATCGCGCTGCCATGATACGCTCGACATCGCGGTTGGCACGCCACCAAGGGAGCGAACACCATGTCCGTAGACATGCAGCAGATGTTGGAGGCGGCCAATGCCGTGGTTCCCCGCATTAGTCCGGGGCAAGTCCAGGCGCTGATCGCACAAGGCAATGTGCTCATTGTGGACGTTCGCGAACCAGCGGAAGTTCAGGCAAGCGGCAAGGTTGCCGGCGCGGCGACCGTGCCGCGCGGCATACTGGAGTCCCGCGCCGATCCAAGCTCGCCCTATCACAATCCGGCGTTCGACAAGGGGAAAACGGTAATCCTTTACTGCGCGTCGGGAGCGCGTTCGGCGCTCGGCGGCAAACTCCTCAAGGACATGGGCTACGAGAAGGTCTTCAACCTCGGCGGCTTCCAGGATTGGGCTTTAGCCGGCGGTGCGGTGGAACGTGGTGCTTGACTTGCGCACCGCTCAAATCGAAAAACTCCTCACGTGAATTGAGCGGGCAAACCGTTTTGTCAGCCCTGTTCGGTTGTCGTCGGGGCAGCCCATGTTTTCATCAGCTCGAGCGGGAACGGGAACACCACGGTCTGGGTCTTCTCCCCTGCGATGTCGAAAAGCGTCGCGAGATAACGCAGCTGCATGGCCTGGGGTACCGGCGCCAGGATGCGCGCGGCTTCGAGCAGTTTCTGTGCGGCCTGCTGCTCGCCCTCGGCATTGATGATCTTGGCGCGACGCGAGCGCTCGGCCTCGGCCTGCCGGGCGATGGCGCGGACCATGCTCTCGTCGAGATCGATGCGCTTGATTTCCACCGTGGAGACCTTGATGCCCCAAGCCTCCGTTTGTTTGTCGAGCACGTCCTGAATGTCGGCATTGAGTTTGTCGCGCTCGGCCAGCATGTCGTCGAGATCGTGTTTGCCGAGCACCCAGCGCAATGTCGTCTGCGCGAGCTGGCTTGTCGCCGCGAGATAGTTGCTGACCTGGATAACGGAGCGCTCGGGATCGACGACACGGAAATAGATCACCGCGTTCACCTTCACCGAGACATTGTCACGCGAAATCACGTCCTGCGGCGGCACCTCGTCCACCACGACTCGCAGATCAACGCGCACCATTTGCTGTACAAGCGGCACCAGCAGGAACAGTCCGGGGCCCTTGGTGCCGGTGTAGCGGCCAAGTGAAAACACCACTCCGCGCTCGTATTCACGCAGGATGCGCACCATCGAGAACCAAACAATCACGACAATGATGACGATGAGCGCAACGCTGACGGGAAACATCTTTTCCTCCTTGCCAGCCGGAAGAATGCGTCAGGCCGGCTCGACGATCAGAACGAGGCCGTCATGGGCGACGACCTTGACGCGGCTTCCGGGCGCGAGCTCAGCTGTGGAGCGCGCACGCCAGATCTCTCCTCTAACACGAACCCTGCCCTCGCTGCCCCGCCAGGCGACGGTTTCGCCCTCCGCGCCGCTGAGCGCCTCCCTGCCGGTAACAATCGGGCGGCGCCGCGAACGCACTAACAGCGCAATCGCCATCAGGAAAAACGCCGCCGTCGCAATAGTCGTCGCTGCGACGACAGGCAGTGAAAGACGAAATCCCGGCGCGCCGGCGGGGAACATGATAATGGCGCCGATAGCAAACGCGATGATGCCGCCGACGCCAAGCACGCCGAACGAACCGATATGCACTTCGGCGATCATGAGTCCGATGCCGAGTGCTACAAGCGCCGCGCCGGCATAGTCGATGGGCAAAAGGCTGAGCGCGAACAGCGCCACCAGCAAACTGATGCCGCCGACGAGACCGGGCGCCACCATCCCGGGATTGAGAAATTCGAAGATCAACCCATAGACGCCGATCATCATCAGTATGAACGCGATGTTGGGATCGGTGATGATGCCGAGGAAATGCGTGCGCCACGCCGGCGCCTTCGCCAGGATGTCGAGACCTGCCGTCTTCAGACGCTGTGGCTTTCCGTTAACGGTCGCCGTCCGGCCGTCGATGGCACGCAGGAGATCGGGAATATCGCTGGCGATGATATCGATGACCCCCAGCTTCAGCGCCTGCGAGGCCGGAAGACTTGCGGCGCCGCGCGCAGCCTGTTCGGCCCAGTCCGCATTCCGGTGATTGAGTTCGGCAAGACTGCGTATGTACGCAGCGGCGTCGTTGATCACTTTGCGCGACTCTGTGTCGCCCGGCTCGGGTGAGGTCTTGCCGCCGTCTCCCGCCTGTCCGCCGCCCTGCGGATTCGCGCCACCCGGTTGTTGGCCGCTGCCACCGAAGCCTCCCAGCTGTACCGGCGTGGCCGCGCCAAGATTGGTGCCTGGCGCCATCGCCGCAATGGCGCTCGCATAGGCGATATAGGTGCCTGCGCTCGCGGCGCGCGCCCCGGCCGGCGCAACATAGGTCGCCACCGGAACGGGCGACGCGAGAATCGCGCGGATGATTTCGCGCATCGACGTGTCGAGACCCCCCGGCGTGTTCATGCGCAAGATGACGAGATGCGTGTCCGCCGGGTTGGCCGCCGCAAGTTCCTGCGTCACGTATTCGGCGGTCGCCGGCCCGATTGCGCCTTCGATGTCGAGCACAAGGGCGTAGCCCGCCCTGCCTTGCTCCGCCATTGCTAGCGTACAGATAAACGCCGCCAAGCCGGCGAAAAGCCAACAGCCTAACCTGTGTGCTGGGGCCCGAGCCATCGGTGCCTCCCTGCGCCGGCGCCGACATTACTCTTTGTACGCGCGGACACCTAATACCGCGCGTTGCCCGGCGTGCGGGGGAACGGAATGACGTCGCGGATGTTGGCCAGACCGGTGACGTAGGCGATGGTTCGCTCGAGGCCGAGGCCAAAGCCGGCGTGCGGCACGGTGCCGTAGCGGCGCAAATCGCGATACCACCCGTAATGCGCGGCATCGATGCCAAGCTCGGCCATGCGCGCGTCGAGCACGTCGAGCCTCTCCTCGCGCTGGCTGCCGCCGATGATCTCGCCGATGCCGGGCGCGAGAACATCCATGGCCGCCACCGTCTCGCCGTCATCGTTTACGCGCATGTAAAAGGCTTTGATCGTCTTCGGATAGTTCATCACGATCACGGGTTTCTTCACGTGCTTCTCGGTCAAGTAACGTTCGTGCTCGGACTGGAGGTCGACCCCCCATTTCACCGGAAATTCGAACTTCTCCTTCGCGCGCTCGAGAATGCGAATGGCCTCGCCATAATCCATGCGCACAAATTCCGAGGAAACGATGCCTTCGAGTTTGGGGACGAGGCCCTTCTCGATGCGCTCGTCGAAGAAAGCGAGATCATCGGCGCGTTCGGCAAGCACGGTTCCGAGCGCCGCTTTCAGGAGGCGCTCGGCGAGGGTCGCGTTGTCGGAGAGATCGGCAAACGCGATCTCCGGTTCGATCATCCAGAATTCGGCGAGATGCCGGCTGGTGTTGGAGTTTTCGGCGCGGAAGGTTGGCCCGAAGGTGTAAACTTTGGTAAGCGCAAGACAGTAGGCTTCGAGGTTCAGCTGACCGGAAACAGTGAGAAACGCTTCGCGGCCGAAGAAATCCCTGCTGAAATCGACGGCGCCGCTCTCGTCACGCGGCAAATTGGCAAAATCGAGCGTCGACACCCGGAACATCGCGCCCGCGCCTTCCGCATCCGACGAGGTGATGATCGGCGTGTGGATCCAGAAGAAGCCGTTCTCGTCAAAAAAACGATGGATCGCCTTCGCCAGGGTATGGCGCACACGGGCCGCCGCGGCGATGACATTGGTACGCGGTCGCAAGTGTGCGACTTCGCGCAGGAATTCGAGGGTGTGCGCTTTCGGCTGAATGGGATAGGTATCGGGATCGTCCACCCAGCCGATCACGCGGACGTCGCTCGCCTGCATTTCAAAAGGCTGACCTTTCGCGGGCGACGGCACAATCTTGCCCGTCGCCAGGACGGCGCACCCGGCGGTCAGCTTCAAGATTTCGTCCTGATAATTGGCGAGCGTATTCGGCGTCACGACTTGCAATGAATGGAACGATGATCCATCCGATAGCTGCACGAAGGAAATTCCGGCCTTGGAATCACGCCGCGTGCGCACCCAGCCCTTGACGCTCAGCAACGTATCCGAGGGCGCATTCCCCGCAAGAATGTCGCGAATGCCGAGAGTTTCGTTGCTCATGGTCGAGAGGTACTCAGCCGAAGCAGCATTGTCCAGCCAGCCGAATTGAACCTGCGTAACGTCGCCAAGTTGTATTTTTGCAGGCGTTCTGGGTTATTCTGACGCGCACTCGAGGGGACTTAAGGCATGCTCCGGAATATTGGTGCCATCGTTGCCGGGCTGGTCGCCTGGATTGTCATCGTCTCTGTGATGGATCGCCTGATGCGGCTCGCCTGGCCTGACTACGCGGCGGTCGTGCCCACCATGGCATTCACACTGCCGATGATGTTTGCGCGGCTCAGCGAAGCGGCGATCACGACGTTCGCTGCGGGAGCCATCAACCGGCTGATTGCGCGAACGCCGCTCTGGCCTGCGACGGTGCAAGGTGTGATCATTCTCCTGGTATTCCTGCCCGAGCACTACAAGCTGTGGCATAATTTTCCCGTCTGGTATCACCTGACATTTCTCGGCTTCCTCGTTCCGCTGACAGTTCTCGGCGCGGCCCTGGTGCCGAGGCGATCGGCGACCGCATCGGCGTGATGTCGCCGTTTCTCGTTTGGCGCCGCGCACCCGCATTGCCAAGGTTCGTGTGCAACTGGGCTTCCAAACTGCGACGCAAGCGAAGGAGGACTAGGGCCGCCGAACGCTTTTAAAACATGCGCAGGCGATCGAGGTTCTGTTCAGCCTTTTGCCCGGCGGGCGGATGACGCTTTCTTATGTGCCGGCGCGCGCGCTGTTTCACCTTTCTTCTGCAGACTCTTTTTGAGCGCCGACATCAGATCGATGACGTTCGTGTCGGCCGGTTCGGGGGCGCGCACCGGTTTATGGCCTTTCTGCTTCTCACGAATGAGTGCGCGCAAAGCTTCCTCGTAACGATCGACAAATTTGTCGGGCTCGAACTCACCTTCCTGCTGTTCGACTATTTTGAGCGCAATGTCGACCATCTGCTTGTCGGGCTTTGTGTCCGGAATGCTGCGGAACGCGTCCTCGGGATTGCGGACCTCGTTGGCCATCCGCAAGGTGTAGGCCAGCAGACCCTTGCCGCGCGGCTCGATCGCCATCAGCCGCTCGCGCGTGTGCATGACGACGCGGCCGAGCGCTACGCGATTCGCACGCACCATGGCTTCATGAATGACCGAGTAGGCGTCCGCCCCTTCCTTGCCATCGGGGATGAGGAAGTACGGATCTTCCCAGTACAGGCGATCGATTTCGTCGGCGTTGACGAAGCGTTCGATATCGAGTGTCCGCGTCGTCTCGAGCTTCACGCCCGCGAGGTCTTCCGAGCTCAGAAGAACATATTCGCCTTTCGCGACTTCATATCCTTTCACGAGGTCTCCACGACTGATAGGGCCGGTATCAGGATCGGTTGTGATCATCTTGATACGATTGTTGGTCGCGGGATTGATGAGGTGAAACGATATGTCATTGGCGCGCGAAACCGCGTTGATCAGCACGACCGGACAGGACACAAGGGAAAGCCGTAGATGGCCCTGCCACGCGGGTCTTCCCAGGCGCGCCGCATTGTCGTTGGACGGAGCCGCAGCCTGTACTTTCGGATGCGTGTGGGATTTGGCTGCGCGCTTTGGCATGGAGACCTCCGTCGGGTGCGCGAATCAAACTCCTTTTTTCATCCTTTGTTCAATCCCCGGAACTTCACAGTCGAAGGAGACGTTGCCGAAAAGAGGCGTTCGTGAGGAACAAAACATGAAAACGGAGCACTTGAGCACCGATAGAAAACCAAAAACCAAAGAACAAAAGATTGACGACCAGCTGCGCGACAGTTTTCCCACCAGCGATCCGCCATCGTTCAACCCGGGCACCGTGGGTGCGCCGAAGGACACGAAGAAAACCACTCACCCAATCACGACTGAGAAGCACCAATCCAAGCACCGACGAGGGTGAGGCATTCCTGTACTGTCAAAAAAAGAAGCCGCCCGGACGGGCGGCTTCCATATGCCTTTCAACGTCGATGCCAACGCACCGGTCGTCCGCGCCACCCTGGACGCCAAAAGGCGCGATGGCCCCAATACCAGGCCCGATATGGATGATAGACCCAGCGGCCGCCCACCCAAACCCAAGGACGGTACCAAGCCGGCGCCCAAGCGACGTAAGGACCGGCGTAGACGAACGCCGGTGCTCCGGCGGCAATCACATATCCTGGCGGACATCCACCTGGCGCTGACGCTGCGCCCGCGACGGCACCGGTCCCTGCGCCGATGGCACCCCCGACGAGTGCGCCGCGACCTGCATTGTGGCTTACCGCAGCGCCGATGCCGGCACCTAAGATGCCGCCTATCACCGCACCGGCGGCAGTGTTGTTCGCCTGATTGACGCAATACTGCGCGGCCCATCGGGAATAAGCGTCCGTATAAGCCTCATCCTGCTGTTGCGTCTGGTCGTCGTAATCCCCGCCCTCCTCGGCGCCCGGAGGCGGCTCGGCGTATTGGCCTTGAGGTGGTGCGGCCTCGGGTGCCCCGCCCTGATAACCCTGGTCCGGCGGCGGCCCATAGCCGTTGCCCGGAGGGGGATTTGCGTACCCGCCCTGCTGCGCAGCGGCCGGGCCGGTCGCCGCCGAAGCCAGCAGCGCGACGAGGCAGGCGCCAATGGCTCCCTTCAGATACGTGCTGCTCATGGGAAACTCCTTTTCTGTCGAACGGCTTATCATTCGTTTCGCTGAAAGTGACAAGCCTTGGCGGCCGAATTCCGGCTTCGCCAACCTATTCTCTAAAGATAAGTCCCGGCCAGCGACGCCAGTTCCGGAACACGTCCAAGCGCCCGCGCGTTCGCAGGCTGAAGGCATCCGATGGGAACAGTTACGCACATCGATGAAATACGCCGGGTCCGAAAGGACTCGCGGCCCGCGAGTTTGCCCGATGCGGAGACGCGAGCGGCTCGCGCACGACGTTACCGACACCGTGCCGAAGAACTGCGCTCCATTTCCGAGGAAGTCATCCTGAAGGAGACTTGTCTGACGCTTCTGAGCCTTGCCGAAAGCTATGATCAGATGGCCTCGGTGATGGAAAAGATGGCCAACCGCGAAACGTGATCGACACGCGCGACGAAATTCGCTGGAGGATGCATTCAGACTGGAACCTTGCCCGATGGGCGCCGTTAGCCCCGTTGCGCGTTTGCGGACCGTCGTTCCATGACCCAATCGGATTTCGATTTCATCGGTCAGCTTGTTGAAAACCGTTTTCCGGATCCACCGCTTCAGCTGCGGGCTCAGTCGGTGCTTGCAAGCTGGTATACGATACTTCTCGGCTGCGCCGTGCTTGCAGGCGCCGCCATCGGTTTCGCGGCCTAGAGTCCCCGAGTCCAGAGCCTTAACAAAACCGCTCCGCGATCAATCGTCGGCCGCGCCATTGTGAATCCGCCGATATTCTTTGGCGAGCAGTTCCCACATCTCCGCGACCTTCAGCCACTGGCGCCTGAACTCTCCCTCCGATGCCGCGGCACGCTCGCGCGCATTTTTCGACTGTGACAAGAACTCGTCAAGACGATCAGTCATCCACCTGTTCGCTTGATAGACCTGCAGTTTGTTAACGTCGCATTCGGCAGATTGGATTTTGATATTTTTATGATTTGATTGGCGCTCTGCCTTGAACCTGCCTATTCTTTGCCACATTGCACAACCGTCTTTGCACGGTCCTTTTCGCCCGATCGAGTCGCCGATGCTCCAAAATCGCAAGTTTTCACTGCTACATCACCAAGGCGCCCATGCTCCTCGTCATCGATAACTACGACAGCTTCACCTACAATCTGGTACATTATCTGGGCGAGCTTGGCGCCGATGTCGCCGTCAGGCGCAACGACGACGTCGCTGTGGACGCTGTCGCCGCCATGCGGCCAGCGGCGATCGTACTTTCGCCTGGTCCCTGCGACCCCGACAAGGCCGGCATCTGTCTCGGACTCGTCGCCGCACTCGGTGAGCGCGTTCCAATCCTCGGCGTGTGTCTCGGCCACCAGGCGATCGCACAGGCTTATGGCGCCGGGATTGTGCGAGCGCCGGTGCCGATGCACGGAAAGTTGAGTCGTATACATCACACCGGCGAAGGTGTTTTTCGTGGCATCGCCGACGATTTCCAGGCTACACGCTATCATTCGCTCACCGTCGACCCGCAAACGGTGCCGCCGTGCCTTACCGTAACGGCAACGACCGATAACGGCATCATCATGGGCCTCATGCATAGAGATCATCCGGTTCATGGCGTACAGTTCCATCCGGAGAGCGTCGCGTCCGAACACGGTCACAAACTGCTCAGAAACTTTCTCGAGCTCATACGGGCGCCTACAGCCGCATGAGCATCGACGAAGATTTTCCGACACTCTTGAAGCGGCTGGTGGAGGGTCAGTCCTTAAGCGCAGACGCGTCGCTCCGCGCTTTCGCAGCCATCATGGCGGGAGAAGTATCGGAAACGCGCATGGGTGCGTTCCTGACCGCGCTCGCGCTGCGCGAACCGACGGTTGATGAGATCGCCGGCGCCGCGCGCGCCATGCGCGCCGCCATGCGCAGTATCGCTGCGCCGCCCGACGCGATCGACGTTTGCGGCACCGGCGGCGACGGCCGTGGCACGCTGAACGTCTCCACCGCGGTATCGTTCGTCGTGGCGGCGTGTGGTGTACCCGTCGCCAAGCACGGCAACCGCAACATGTCGTCCAAATCCGGCGCCGCCGACGTGCTGGAGGCCCTCGCTGTCCGCATCGATCTTTCGCCGGAGCAGGCGAGCGCCTGCCTCCAGGAGACCGGTCTGTGTTTTCTCTTTGCACCTGCCTATCACCCTGCGATGAAGCACGTCGCTCCAGTGCGCAAGGATCTCGGCTTCCGTACCGTCTTTAATCTCCTTGGCCCACTTTCCAATCCCGCCCGCGTGCGCCGGCAGCTGCTCGGAGTATTCGCCGAGCGCTGGGTCGAACCGCTCGCAGGCGTGCTCCTTGAACTCGGCATTGAGCGCGCCTGGGTCGTGCACGGACGCGACGGAATGGACGAACTGACGATTACTGGCCCAAGCCTGGTCGTGGAAATTGCCGACGGAACAACACGCCGGTTCGAATTGAAACCGGAACAGCTCGGCCTTGCGAGTGCGCCTCTTGACAGCGTGAAAGGTGGTGCCGCCTTGTACAATGCGCGCGAACTGGAGCAGCTTCTCGATGGGTGCGGCAACACCGCATATCATGACATCGTCACTCTCAATTCCGCCGCGGCGCTGACGGTAAGCGGCAAGGCGGCTACTCTCGAAGAGGGCGTACAGCTCGCACGGGAGGCTCTGCACACCGGCCTTGCGCGCGCAAAGCTCGAACAACTCCGGATCGCCACTCAGAGATTTGCCGCGTGACCATTCTCGAGAACATCGCAGCGTACAAGCGCGAAGACGTGGCCCGCGAAAAGCGCGACCGCCCCGAGGCGTTGATCGAGGCGCGGGCACGCAAGACGAGCGCGCCGCGAGGCTTTCGCGCCGCACTGGTTGCACAGCGTGAAGCAGGTCGATTTGGGTTGATCGGCGAGATCAAAAGGGCAAGCCCCTCGAAGGGCGTCATACGCGCCGATTTCGATCCACCCGTTCTCGCGCAAGCCTATGAGGAGGGCGGCGCCACCTGTCTCTCGGTGCTGACGGATGGTCCTTCGTTCCAAGGCGCACCCGAACATCTGTCTGCGGCGCGTGCGGCGACGGCTCTGCCCGTGCTTCGAAAGGACTTCATGCTCGATACCTATCAGGTGAGCGAAGCGCGGGCGTGGGGCGCCGATTGCATTCTCGTCATTCTCGCGATGCTGCGCGACGCGGAGGCGCAATCGCTGATGGAGACCGCGCGGCGCTGGCGGATGGATGTGCTTGTGGAGGTCCATGACGAGCTTGAGCGCGACCGCGCACTCGCTCTCGGCGCCGACTTCATCGGCATCAACAACCGCGACCTGAAAACCTTCGCGACCGACCTTCGCGAGACGTTGCGCCTTGCGCCGGCCATTCCGGGCCACGTTCTTGTGGTCGCGGAGAGTGGAATCGCGACGCATGACGATCTTCGCCGCCTGGCCGAGGTCGGGGTCACCACATTTCTCGTCGGCGAAGGCTTGATGCGCGAAAAGGACGTTGCGTCCGCAACGCGGTCGCTTTTGGGTACGGCACAGGCATGAGAAAGCTCACGCATCTGAACGAACAGGGCGACGCGCGAATGGTGGATGTGTCGGCCAAACCCACAACCGTGCGAGAAGCCCAAGCGGAGGCGCTCGTCATACTCTCTGTCGCAGCCTACGACGCGGTGCTCGCCGGCGATTCGCCGAAAGGCGATGTGCTCGCTGCAGCGCGGCTAGCCGGCATCATGGCGGCGAAAAAAACCTCCGAACTGATCCCGCTCTGCCATCCCATTCCGCTGTCTCAAGCGGCAATTGAAATCGAAGCGATCGCCGAGCGTCACGCGTTCCGCATTCTCGCCTCCGCAAAGACCAGGGCGGAGACCGGCATCGAAATGGAGGCGCTGACCGCGGCGGCCGTCGCTGCCTTGACCATCTACGATATGGTCAAAGCGATCGACCGCGGTGCAACGATCGAATCAGTGCGGCTCGTTGCGAAATCCGGCGGCAAGAGCGGCACGTACAGAGCGGGTCGCCGCAAACCCGTGTCGCACGCGTGATTTCCGTCGACGAGGCGATCGCGCGGATCACGGCGGCCGTTGTTCCGCTCGACAGCGAAATAGTTCAACTTCACCAAGCGCACCGCCGCGTCCTTGCGCGAGACACGATTGCACAAGTCGATCAGCCGCCTGCACCTGTGTCCGCGATGGACGGTTATGCCGTACGCTTCGTCGACGCGGGATCCGCGGGCGCCGTCCTGCATGTGATCGGCACGGCGCCGGCCGGCCATCCGTTCGAAGCGAGCGTGGGCGGCGGCGAAGCCGTGCGCATCTTCACGGGTGGCGTGTTACCAGAAGGTGGTGACGCCATTGTCGTACAGGAGGATGTGGATGTTGACGGTGAGCGGATCCTTCTGCGCGCACCGGCGACGAACAAACACATTCGCGTTGCCGGACTCGATTTTCGCAAAGGCGATGCTCTCGTCCGTGCCGGAAAGCGGTTGAGCGCGCGCGATCTTGCTCTTCTCGCCGCAGGCGACATCGAGCGCGTGGAGGTGCGGCGAAAACCTGTCGTCGCTTTCGCGGCGACTGGCGACGAACTTTCCCTTCCGGGCGAAGTCCACCGGCCCGGCGGCATCGTGGCGTCTTCCGGCTATGCTTTGCGCCCGCTCCTCGAAAGTTGGGGCGCAGACCCGAGCGACCTCGGAATCCTCGCCGATAGCATCGAATCCCTGCAGAGCATTCCCGCGCGGGTGGCCCATGCCGATGCGGTCGTCACCATGGGCGGCGCCTCGGTCGGCGATCACGACCTTGTACAACGAGCGCTGGTGCCGAACGGTTTCGTGCTCGATTTCTGGAAAATTGCCATGCGTCCCGGAAAGCCGCTGATCTTCGGCAAGCTCACCGGCAAACCGTTCCTTGGCCTGCCTGGAAATCCAGTTTCGAGTTACGTCTGCGCGACGCTGTTCCTTCAGCCGCTGGTCGCGGCGTTGCTCGGCACGCCGTTTCGGCGGCAACACGAGACCGCACGCCTTTCGGGCTCACTGCGCGAGAACGATACCCGTCAGGACTACATCCGCGCGCGCCTGTTCGAGCGCGAAGGACATGTTTGGGCAGAACCGTTCCCGATCCAGGACTCGTCAATGCAGAGTGGGCTTGCCCGCGCCGATGCTCTCATCGTGCGGCCGCCCCACGCCCCTCCGGCGAAGGACGGTGATCGCGTTGACGTCGTCTCTCTCGATAAGTGATTGGAACCACTACTCAGGCACCACATCTTTAGCGTTGACCATCGGCAAGAACTAAAGTAGAACGATTCGCCGTGTTTCGGCTTTGTTCGGCTTCAGTCGCAGGGCCTCCGGGAGCGAAATCATGCTGACGCGAAAGCAACACGAGTTGCTGATGTTCATTCACGAGCGGGTTCGCGAAACCGGCGTCCCGCCCTCGTTCGACGAGATGAAGGACGCGCTCGATCTAAAGTCCAAATCCGGCATTCACCGGCTGGTGACGGCGCTCGAGGAGCGTGGCTTCCTGAAACGGCTCGAGAAACGCGCCCGCGCGCTCGAGATCGTCCGCCTCCCAGAAAACGTGGCTGACACGCTCCGACCCGCCACCTCGCGCACGCAAGCACAAAGGCTCGCCGCGCCGCCTGGCGCGCGCAGTACCCGCGCCCCCTCCGACCCCAGGAGCGGCGGAAGCCCACGCCGTCATGAAACCGAGGGCGCAGCAAGCGTCCCGGTGCTTGGGCGCATCGCTGCCGGCACACCCATCGAAGCCCTCCAGAACAAGGTTTCCGATCTGCCTGTGCCCGCCGGCATGCTTGGAAGGGGCGAGCATTTCGCATTGGAAGTGACCGGTGATTCCATGATCAACGCCGGCATCCTCGACGGCGATACGGTGGTGATCCAGCAGACCGCGACGGCGGATACCGGCCAGATTGTTGTGGCGCTGATCGATGATTCCGAAGCAACGCTGAAGCGATTGCGCCGTCGCGGCGATTCCATTGCGTTGGAAGCCGCCAATCCGGCTTATGAGACGCGCCTGTACGGCGCAGACCGCGTGCGCATCCAGGGCAAGCTCGTCGGACTCATCCGCCGTTATTGAAGCGCCGCGCCCGCCGCTCCCATGGCGCGCGGCTCCAGGGACGAAGCCCGCGCAGGTCCTGTACCGTTTCCAGCCTGACGTTACGACCGAACCACAGCGCGTAGGCGCCGTTGCGCGCGATATCCACGCGGTCGATCACGCGATGCGGTGCCTTGCACATTCCGCGCGTTGGAATGGCACTGATCACGATTTCCGCATTGGCACAGTCTTCATGCAGGGCATCGGAGCGACGCACTGCAGCGACGCGCAGACCGCCTGACGTTTGCGCGATGCAGCCCAGCGCGTCGCACCGCACACCCTCTTTCTCTCCAGCAATCGCCTCGCGCGCGAGCCGGCCATCGCCGTCACGCTTCAGCCACTCGCTTGCGGAATATTCGTCGCCAATGTGGCCGATAAAATAGAGCCGGCCGTTGGCAGCACGGATGGCGATGGTCTGTCCGTCGCGCGCCACGAGCAGATCCGGCGCCCGTGCGAGAAGAATGATGGCGATTCCGCCGATGGCGGGCATAAAACCGAGCCATCGCCAGTGGTTACGCCAGATCACCGTCCATAAACCGCCAAGTGAAATCAGCACCAGAGCTTCGACGGGCCATGCCGCGACGATCGTTACGGCACCCGGCAGATGTGATACAAAGCGGCCGACGGCGAGCATCGCTGCAATCCCAAGCCCCATCACATGCAACGGTATCGCATCGAGACCGATCGGCATCAGCGCGACCGATACGGCGGCCATGGGCATCGTAATAAAGCCCATGATCGGCATGGCGAGAAGATTGCCCAACACGGCGTAGTGAGTCGCGCGATCGAAATGAAAGGCCGCATAGGGCATTGTCGCGATGCTGCCGACGAAGCTTGTGACGGCGATGCCGCGCGCGTAGTGGCGCACATTGGCGAACCGCCGGCGCGGTTGCTGGCCGCGCGCGGCGCTTCGCCGTTGTTCCCATTCCGCCACCGCGATCAGGCTCGCGACTGCGGCGAACGACATCTGAAAACCTGGTTCGATCAGCGTCTCCGGTTGGAGAACGAGAAGGATCGTCGCAGCAAACGCGAGCGAACGCATCGAGAAGGCGGGACGGTCGAACAGAATCGCAAGCAGCATCATGGCGAGCATCGTGAAGGCGCGTACGGCCGGCGTCGCGCTGCCGCTGATGGCGAGGTAAAAGGCCGCGCCGCCGAGTGCAGCAAGCGCGGCCCATTTCTTGATCGGCATTGTCAGCGCGAGGCGCGGCCACAGCGCGAGGAGCGCGCGCACCGTCCAGAAAAGCCCGAGACCGACCAACGCCATGTGCAATCCGGCAATAGCGAGAACGTGGGCGAGCCCGGCATCGCGCAACGACTCTTCGTCGTCCTGAGATATACCGCCGCGGTCGCCGGCGATGAGCGCGGCCGCAATCGCGCCCGTGCTGCCCGGAAGTATCGCATGGATGCGAGCGCTGATCCGGAAGCGGAGCGCCTGCAGCGATAACTCGGCCCTTCCCCAGATACCTGGCGGCGGCGCCGGCGCAATGATGTCCGGTGCCCCGAAGGCATATCCGACCGCACCGATGCCCTCGAACCACGCGGCACGTCCGAAATCGTAATCGCCGGGCGCCGAGGGCGGCGGCGGCGGCATCAACACTGCATCGACCCGTACAATTGTGCCCGGCACCAGACGTTCGCCCGCGCGGCGAAAGGAAATGCGCACGCGCCGCGGCAATTCCATCTTGCTCAATCCGTCGATGAGCAATGGCGCGAGCACTGCGCGCACCCCCTTGCCGTGGAGTTGCGCCGTCTCCACCCGTCCGTCGAGCTCAACTGGTCCCAGGCGATGCATCAGGACGGGCGCCGCGACGAAGTCCGAGCGGAATTTGGCGGCACAGAATCCCAACAGCAGAGCGGCGCAGGCGACGCCGCAGACGCGCAAGAAGGTCTGCGAAAAAACGTGCACACCGGCGAGGGCAGCGAGGCTCCAGCAAAGGCAGGCAATCATCAGGCTGCGGTCAGGTTCTGCCGGAAGCGCAAAATAGACGGCGATTCCCGTACCGAACGCGACCGGCAGCCATAGAGCCCAGCGCTCCCGCTCTTCGAGCAGCGAACGGCCGAAATGGTTCGGAATGTTTCGAACACGCAGCGCCAAAGCGGCCACGCCGATCGAAAGATCGCGGAAACGGGTTCGAACGGCCGAGGGAGCTATCGCCATGGGAGCCGGTTTGCTAGAAGCCGCGCCAAACCTGGCCGGACAACGCCCGGCCGCTCCCGGACTCAACTATGGCAGAAAATTCAGCGCCTGTCCTGCGTTTTGCGCCCTCCCCCACCGGTTATTTGCACATCGGCGGCGCGCGAACCGCCCTCTTCAACTGGCTCTACGCACGCCACACCGGCGGCCGGTTTCTGCTCCGGATCGAGGACACCGACCGTGAACGATCCACGCCTGAGGCGGTGGCGGCGATCCTGAATGGCCTCGACTGGCTGGGGCTCCACTGGAACGGAGAGCCACTGTTCCAATACGCGCGCGCCGAGCGCCATCGCGAAGTGGCCGAGCGTCTTTTGCGCAAAGACCGCGCCTATCGCTGTTACGCAACGGCGGAAGAGCTTGCCGTCATGCGGGCCGAGCAGCGCGCGGCGGGAATGCCGCAGCGCTATGACGGGCGATGGCGCGATCGCGATCCTGTCGAAGCGCCGAAGGATGCGCCTTTCGTGATCCGCCTGAAGGCACCGCAAGCCGGCGAGACGATCGTTCACGACGTCGTACAGGGCGACGTGCGTTTCGAGAATGCCCAGCTCGACGATATGGTGCTGCTGCGCTCCGACGGCACGCCAACCTACATGCTGGCCGTGGTGGTCGACGATTACGACATGGGCGTCACCCACGTCATCCGCGGCGACGATCACCTGAACAACGCGGCGCGGCAGCTGCAGATCATCCAGGCGATGAGTTGGCCGCGGCCCGTTTATGGCCACGTGCCGCTCATTCACGGGCCCGACGGCAGCAAGCTGTCCAAGCGACATGGCGCGCTCGCCGTCGAGGCCTATCGTGATATGGGCTATCTACCGGAAGCGATGCGCAATTATCTGCTCAGGCTTGGTTGGAGCCACGGCAATGACGAAATCATTTCCACCGAACAGGCGATCGTCTGGTTTGATCTCTCCAACATCGGACGAAGTCCAGCGCGTTTCGATTTCAAGAAGCTTGATAGTCTCAATGCGCACTACATGCGGCTCATGAGCGATGACGCGCTCACGGATGCGCTTCTAGCGTTCATCACGCGCAAAGAACCCGCACAAGCGCCCGATGGCACGGCCAGAGCACGGCTTGCCGCCGCCATGCCCGGTCTCAAAGAGCGCGCCAAAACCCTTGCCGAACTCGCAAGTGCCGCTGAATTCCTCTTTTCGGATGGAGCGCCGACGCCCGATGCGCAGGCGGAGAAAATCCTGACTGTGAATGCCCGGAAACTGCTTGCCGAAGCGGTCCCTTTGCTGCAGCGCAGCGAATGGAATGCTGCCGCGCTCGAGGCCGGCGTTCGCGCACTTGCGGAGCAGAAGGGATTGAAACTTGGCCAAATGGCCCAACCGCTTCGAGTTGCGGTCACCGGCAAAACGGCATCGCCGCCGATTTTCGACATTATGGTTGTCTTGGGACGAAGCGAAACACTCGCCCGGATATCCTCACACATCACATGAATGATAAAACACAAGCAATTGAAACAGATCATAATTTTGTGGTTTCTTATTCGCCATGTAGGTTGCAATCACGCGTGGAAGTTCGTTGCGTAACAGGGTCCCGGTCGCTACTGGGCAGCTTCGGCCGGCACGGTCATGCCTGGCTAGCAAAATTGCGTGAAAGGCCCGGGACGGCAGGTGGCGAACTCGCGCTCCGCGGATTATATTGTTGCACTGCAAAAGAGGAGCCCCGGCAGGGGTGGAGACGATGAGCGACGGCAAGGCAAAACCTGCGGGCACGGCCACCCTCTCCTACGACAACCGCAACTACGAATTCCCCGCGTTGGAAGGCTCGCTCGGCCCGCGCGTCATCGATATCCGTCATCTGTACGACACCGCGCACGTCTTCACCTACGATCCCGGGTTTACCTCGACCGCCGCCTGCGAAAGCGACATCACCTATATCGACGGCGAAGAAGGCATTCTGCTCTACCGCGGCTACCCGATCGACCAGCTGGCGGAGCATTCGAATTTCCTCGAAGTCTGTCATCTGCTGCTTTACGGCGAACTGCCCAACGCGGCAGAGATGAAGGAATTCGATTGCGCCATCACCTATCACACGATGGTGCACGAACAGATCGCGCAGTTCTTCCGTGGCTTCCGGCGCGACGCCCATCCAATGGCGATCATGTGCGGCGTGGTGGGCGCGCTTTCCGCCTTCTATCACGATTCGACCGACATCACCGATCCCCAACAGCGAGAGATTGCAAGCCATCGCATGATCGCGAAGATACCGACGATCGCAGCGATGGCGTACAAATACCACATCGGCCAGCCCTTCGTTTATCCACTCAATTCGCTCGGCTACACTGAAAACTTCCTGCGCATGTGCTTTGCGGTGCCGTGCGAGGAGTACCGGAGCAAACCCGTCCTCGCGAAAGCCCTCGATACCATCTTCATTCTCCACGCCGATCACGAGCAAAACGCATCGACGTCGACGGTGCGGCTTGCGGGCTCATCGGGCGCCAATCCCTTTGCCTGCATCGCGGCCGGTATCGCCTGCCTGTGGGGGCCGGCGCATGGCGGCGCCAACGAAGCGGCCCTCAAGATGCTGATGGAGATAGGCACGGTCGAGCGCATCCCCGAATACATCGCCCGCGCCAAGGACAAGAACGATTCGTTTCGATTGATGGGTTTTGGCCATCGTGTGTACAAGAATTACGATCCGCGCGCCAAGGCCATGCAGGTCCAGTGCCACGCCGTGCTGGACGAACTTGGGATTCACGACGATCCACTTCTCGAAGTTGCGCTCGAACTCGAGCGCATCGCGCTTAAAGACGATTATTTCATTGAAAAGAAGCTCTACCCGAACATCGACTTCTATTCGGGCATCACGCTAAAAGCGCTGGGATTTCCCACCAGCATGTTCACCGCGCTGTTCGCGCTTGCCCGCACGGTCGGCTGGATTGCGCAGTGGAAGGAGATGATCGTCGATCCTCACCAGAAGATCGGCCGCCCGCGCCAGCTTTACACTGGCTCGAAGCGGCGTGATTACGTGCCGATTGGGAAGCGATAGATTCCAGGCCCGTGGAACGGGCCTGAAATCTCCTCGATTCAGGTGTTGCTATGAGCAGTACCCGTCCGAATAATCGTAGTCGGAGCAGTACGGACCGTAGTCGCTGTAATTGTAGTTGTAGTCGTACGGTTCGTAATAGTACCCGCTGTAGTAAGGGTAATAGTCCGGGTAGCCGTAGACGCCGAATCCTACTCCTCCTACTCCCACGCCGAACCGATCGTCCCAACCCCGGTAGTACCGATCATCCCAATCGCGATGGAAGCCGCGGTCGTCCGAATCGCGATGCCATTGTTGGGCCTGCGCAGCTACCGGCGTGAGCGTCACGGCGGCGGAACCGATCAGCCCGGTTCCAAGCAGAGCAGCGAAGGCAGCGTTTCTGGTGGTGTTCGAAAGTTTCAGCATTTCGAGTTCTCCTTGTTGATGGAAAGTCCTCAACCTCGCCGAACCTCCATCCTCACCTCCCAGAATCAACGGCCGGGTGAATGTGAGGTTGCCTGACGTTTGTTGTGATCGTTCGCGTCAACGTTGCGGGTACGCTGATAACCTGTCGCAGGTTGTCAGGCGTGAAGTTCAGCTCCGCAACGCAAATTCCACGAGCGCGCGCGCGGCGCGGACGCTTGGATGCTCCCCACCCAGACCCAGCCTTGCCACCGCCTCGGCGAGGTTGCGCCGCTGCGTTTCGCGCGCGTTTCCCCCGGTGAGGAGCGGTAACACGGCAGCGGTGAGCGCAGTTCCTGTACAGGCGCGCTGAACCAGCTCCGGCACGGCGGGGCGGTCCAGCAGAATATTGGCGAGTGTGATGAAGCGCACATTCACAAACGGCCTTACAAGTGCATAGGTGAGCGCGCCGAGCCGATAGGCGACGACCATCGGTGTACCGGCAAGAGCCAGCTCTGTCGTCACCGTGCCCGATGCAGCAAGCGCCGCGGTGGCCGCGTTAAACGCGGCAAACTTGTCGGCATCTCCTGCAACAATGTGCAGCGGGGCGGGCCAGTTTCTCGTGTGCTCGCGCACGTAATCGGCCACGTGCTCGACTACGGGCAATATGCAGACGACGTTTGCCATCTTCTCACGAACCAGGCGTACCGCTTCGCGAAACGGCGGCAGCAGCAGCCGGACTTCATTCATGCGGCTTCCGGGCAGCAGGGCGAGGAGCGGAGCATCGGGCGCAATCCCGAGGCGCTTCCGCAGCGCATGCCCGCCGGTCATGTAGACGGTCCGCTCGACGACGGGATGGCCGACGAAAACAGCGTCCAGTCCGTGCTCCTGAAAAAAACCCGCTTCGAAGGGAAGCAGTGCGAGCACGAGATCAAAATAACGCGCCATTTTGCGCGCGCGGTAGGAGCGGGAAGCCCAGACTTGGGGCGCGGCGTAGTTGACGGTACGGATATGAGGAGCGACGCGCTTCAATCGCTGCGCGATGCGGTGCGTGAAATCGGGACTGTCGATCAGGACAACGGCATCGGGCGCGTACCGCACCGCATAATCGGCGGCCTCACGGACGCGGCGGAGAATGGCAGGGATTCGTGGAACGACTTCACGCAGTCCCATGACGGCCGTGTCGTTCAGTGGAAAGAGCGAATTCAATCCTTGGGCCGCCATCGCCGCGCCCCCGACTCCGGCGATGTGCGCGTTCGGATGGATCGACTTGATGCCGGCCATCAATTCGGCGCCGAGCCGGTCGCCGGATGGCTCGCCGCACACGAGCATCAGCGTGAGCGGTCGATCTCTTTTCATTGGCCCGCGCTATTCGGCCCGCGGTGCGAAGCCGAAAAGAAAAAGACCGGCGGCGTCCGCTGCATCGATCACCGCCTGCCGACCCACGATGACCGAGCGACCCGCTTCGACGGCGATGCCCGACAGACCAGCATCAGCCGCGTTCGCGACCGTTCGCAGGCCGATGACCGGCAGGTCGGTTCGTCCATTCTGTGTTGGTTTCAGTGCTTTGACGAGAACCCCGCGGCGCCTGTCCGGCGTGCCGCGAATATTCTCCGGCAGGGCGCCTGCGCGCGCGATCATGGCGTCCGTTCCTTCCGCTGCTTCGACCGCGAGCACAAGGCCGTCACAGACGATTGCCGCCTGGCCAACATCGAGCGCGCCGAGCCTGCGCACGACTGTTATGCCGAGCGCAATGTCTCGTGCGTTTTCGCGATCCCGCTTGATGCGTCCGAGATTTCCTTCGCCCGCGAGCAGCGCCGGCGCCGCTTCCGTCACTCCGATGGGAGAGAATCCTTCTTCCGCCAGAATGTCTGACAAAACCCGCAACAATGCGTCGTCGCCATGGCGCGCCGCAGCCGCGACGCGCGGCATCAGGATAATGCCTTTGGCGTCAGTCTTCAGTTCCGAAAAGCTCGGTCGCGCGACCCGCCCCAGAAACAACACGCGCCCGCATCCGTTGTCCCGCAGCAGCCGCAGAATCTTACCCGCTTCACCGAGCGACGCCCAGCCATGGGGAAATCTGCCGATCTCATCGTCAGCCGCGCCACGCAGGCCCACAACAAAAACCCTTTCCCCTGCTTCGAATGCCGATTGCGCTACGACGGACGGCAGCAGCCCGCCGCCGGCAATGATGCCGAGCGTACTCATCCCTCCTGATCCGCCTGGCTGTCGCGTCTGCGCGCCGGGCAGATCGGGCGCTTCGCATCTGCAAGGATGAAAGCTACAACGTGCTGCACCTCGGGCACATCGGGCCAATTCTCGCCCGCGCGACGCGCGTTCTCGTGGATCGTGCCAGAATCGGCTTCGAAGATGAAACGGTACGCGGCCCGCAGCGCGTGGATGTTTTCGCGCGGAACGTTGCGCCTCCGCAAACCAACAAGATTGAGGCCATAGAGCCGCGCGTGCGTACCGAGGACACTCCCGTAAGGAATGACGTCTACCGCGATCCCGCTAAGACCGCTGACAAATGCATAACGGCCGACCCGGCCGAATTGCTGGATCGCCGAAAGGCCCCCCATGATGACGCCGTCCTCCAGCTGTACGTGTCCACCGAGCTGCACCGCGTTCGAGAGCGTCACATCGTTTCCGACAATGCAATCATGCCCTACGTGGGAACCGGCCATCAGATAGCAGCGGTCGCCGACGACTGTGATGCCCTTTCCGCCGTGGCTTCCGGTGCTGATCGTGACGGACTCGCGGATGACATTGTCGCTGCCGATGCGGAGCCGCATGCCGCGTGGGTCGTGATTGCGGATTTGCGCGCCGCCGCCGATCACGGCATGAGAATGGACGACCGTGCGTTCACCGACCTCCGTCAGTCCCTCGACGACAACATGCGACGCGAGGCGGACGTTTGCACGCAGCACCGCGTCTCTGCCCACGATGCAGAATGGCCCAACATCGACACCATCCGCGAGATTTGCGCCTTCTTCAACGAGCGCTGTTGGATGAACCGTCATCGCCATCCGGTTCCCCGGTTTCACGGATCATCGCACCGAAGTCGGCCTCGGCGCAGAGTTCGCCGTCGACAAAGGCTTGTCCCTCGAACTTCCAGACGGGACCACGGCGTTTCAGCGCCCGGACCTGAATGCGCAGCATGTCGCCGGGGCGGACAGGCCTGCGGAACCGCGCCTTATCGATGGTCATGAAATAAACGACCCTGTTCTCGCTTTTAATTTTCAGCGTGTGAACCACCAGCGCTCCCGCCGTCTGCGCCATGGCCTCCACAATAAGCACTCCAGGCATCACCGCGTGTTCAGGAAAGTGTCCTTGAAAATAGGGCTCGTTGTACGACACCGCCTTATAACCCACAGCGCTCTCGCCCGGTTTTATCTCGCAGAGGCGTTCCACGAAAAGAAACGGTGCCCGGTGCGGAAGCAGCCGCTTGATCTCCTCAACATCGAGGTATGGCTTGGTGTTGTCCGCCATATCGCTCATTCGCGTTTTCGCCGGCCGCGTTTTGCAAGCAGGGCTATCGCGGCGAGTTCGCGTCGCCACTCCTTCATTGGCCGCGCCGGTACGCCGCCGTAATCTTCGCCTCCCGGATATTCGCGAGGGGCGGCAGCGGCGCGCGCGGCGAACCGGGCGTGCGCCCCTATGCGGGCGTGATCCGCTATTCCAGCCTGGCCGCCAAGCACCACGAAATCTCCGAGTTCGCAGCTGCCGGAAATGCCTGTCTGCGCGACGATGACGCAATGCCGGCCGATGCGGCTGTTGTGCCCGATCTGCACAAGATTATCAATTTTCGTGCCTTCGCCGATCACCGTGTCGCCGAGCGCGCCGCGATCAATGGTGGTGCCGGCGCCGATCTCCACCCTGTCCTGCACAATAACACGGCCGAGTTGCGGGACTTTGACATGACCCTCGGGCGACGCGGCAAAACCGAAGCCGGGCTGACCTATTTGCGCGCCGGGGAGAATCTGTGCCCGGTCGCCGATATAGGCGAATGCGATTCCCGCGTGAGCCCCGATTTCGCAATCGCGGCCGATCATCACGCCATGGCCGATCATCGCATTCGGGCCCACGCGAGTCCCGGCGCCGATTTCCGCGCCGGGTCCGATCACAACACCAGGCGCGAGTCGAACATTTTCGTCCAGTTTCGCGGAAGGATGGACAGCTTCGCTCTGATCCCACGTTCCCAATCCATGTTCCGGATAAAACAACGCTGCTGCCGCTGCGAACGCGCCTTGCACCGAATCGCACGCGATCAGGCACGGTGCGACCGCAGCTGGAACGTGCCGGTCGCGGTTGATCAGGCACCAGCCTGCGCGCGTGGCTGCAAGCGCCTCGTGACCCTCACCGGCGCAAAATGTCAGATGACTGGATGCTGCGCCTTCGAGGCCCGCCACGTCGCCAATTAGATCTGTACAGCGCGCGTGGTCGGGGATCGCGACCAAGAGGCGCGTGCACACTTCCGCGAGCGTGAATGGCCCGCGGTTGTCGTAAAAACGTGGGTCGGCCATCGACTCCCCTGCCGCGCGCTGCCTGCGCGCGAGGCTGGATCAATGCATCGCCACTGCGCCGGCGGGCGCGCTGACCAGTTGTACCTTCACCGTCGGCAGCTTCTGGTTCAGCCGCTGGATCGTGAGCTGCGTCACGTCGATATTTACCATGCCGAGCACGACAGCCGCGCGGTCCAGAAGAATGTTGGCCCCGCGTTCCTGCATGATGCCCTGCAGAATGGGACCGAGCGCGGCCTCCACCTGTTGCCGCGCCTTCAAAACGCCGCCCTGGATAAGCGATTGCCGCGCCTCCACCTTCTGTTTGAAAGCGGCTTCCTTGGCCTGAAACGCTTTGATCTTCTGGGCGCGCACATCAGGCGCGAGAATGGCGACCTGCTGCTGAAGGGTTTCGGATTCCTTCTGCAAGCCATCCTGCTCGGCACGGAACTCCCTTTCCGCCGATTGGGTATAACCATTGACCTGCCGGACGATATCCTGACCCACACTCGAGCCGCGCAGTATGGCCTGCCGGTCGACGACGATGATGCGCGGCGCCGGGGCGGAAGTGTTCGCGGGCGCGCCGGTATGCGGTTTTGCCGGCGCCTGCGCGAGTACGTCCGTCGCGCCCACCGCCAGCGCAATCGCCGCCGCGGCAAGCGTTGCATGAAGAGCAAATTTCCATTTGGTCATGAGTCTAGAGTCCTGTTCCTGCGCTGAAATAGATGATCTCGGATCTGTCGTAGTGTTGCTTGATGTAAGGTATGGCAAAGGAAATCTGGATCGGCCCGAAGGGCGATTTCCAGTTCACGCCAAGGCCAGCCGAGGCACGGAATGCCATATTGTCCTTGATGCACACAACCCCCGGCGGGTAGGTGGCGCAATTATTCGGCGGAATGCCTGAGGAAAGGTGGCCCACCGTGCCGAAATCGGTGAACAGCGACAAGGCCACGCCGTAATCGGCCGGCAGGAATTCGGGGAGCCGCAAGTCCGCCGTTCCGATTGCGAACGAGTCACCGCCGATGGCGTTGGCGCCCGGCGAACTGATTTCGCGCGGCCCGACGCCCGCTAGCGCAAAACCGCGGAACGTGTCACCGCCCTTGTAAAAGCGATCGATCAGCCGAACCTGTTCGCCATTCCAGCCCTGAATGTATCCGGCGTTGAAAGATAGCGTACCCACCATCTCGTCCCAGAACATCGGGTGATGCCAGCCACCGGCAAACAGCGTACGGATGTACTTCGTGTTTCCGCCGAAGCCGGCGAAATCCTGACTAATTTCAAACGTATACCCACGCCGGGGCTTAATCGGATCGTCGAGCGTGTTGTAGCTGTAGCTGTAACCGAAAGCCGACGTGGTTTCGCTGCCGGCCGCCTCCTGGATCACGGTCGGCGCGTTTGCAAAAGGTGACACGGTGCTCACGCTGATCGTGTAGCGCAGCCCGACCGAACCGAATTCGGAAGTCGGAAAGCCCATTCGGAAACCCAGCGCCGTCGTGTCGCCCTGATAGTCGACCTGCTGGTAGTTTGTGATGATCTTGTAAATATCGACACCGGCTGCCAGCGGCCGGTCCATGAAGTACGGCTCGGTGAAACTGACCTGCGCCTCCTTGCTGATGCTCGAGGCTTCGATGCTGGCGCGCAGGTACTGGCCACGGCCGAACAGGTTGCGTTCCGTGTAACTAAACTGACCAACAACCGAGCTGGTCGAGGAATAGCCGGCGCCCAGCTGCAACTCGCCCGTTGACTGCTCCGTAACGTTAACCTGCAAGACGGTGCGGTCGGGTTGTGAGCCCGGAAGCGGCTTGATGTCGACGTCCTTGAAATACCCCAGAGCTTTGATGCGGGTACGCGAGCGGTCGACCAGCACGCGATTGAATGCGTCGCCCTCCACCAGCCTGAATTCCCGGCGGATAACCTTGTCGAGTGTTCGGCTGTTTCCGACGATGTTGATTTTTTCGATGTAAACGCGCGGACCTTGCTGGACATCGAAAACGACATCGATGGTTCGCGCATCGTGATTTCGTTTGATACGCGGATGTATTTCCGCAAACGCGTAACCTTTCGTGCCCGCAGCGTTTGTGAGCGCGTCGATCGATTTGTCAACCAGCTGCGCGTTGTACGTGCTGCCTTCGACGATCGGGACGAGCGGGCGCAGGCTCTGCGGCGTCAGTTCTTTGATCTTTGAATCGATGATGACCTTTCCGAACCGGTAGAGGTCGCCTTCATCCACGGTAAAGGTGATGTAAAAGTTCTCCCGGTCCGGCGTCAGCTCGGCGACCGCGGAAACCACGCGGAAATCCGCATAACCGCGCTGCAGGTAGAAACGGCGCAGCTGCTCCCGGTCGAAGGTCAGGCGGTCGGGATCGTAGTTGTCGTTCGACGAGAGAAGGCGCCACCATTTGCTCTCTTCCGTGGCGATCTGCTCGCGCAGGGTGTCATCATTGAAATGCTTGTTGCCGATGAACGAGATACGGGCCACGCCGGTTGTCGGCCCCTCGTTAATGGCGAAGATGAGGTCGACGCGGTTCTGCGGCCGCTGGATGATCTGCGGATCGACGGTCGCGGCAAACTTTCCATTGCGGCGATAGAGCTCGATGATGCGCTGTACGTCCGCCTGCACTTTCGCGCGCGTGAACACGCTGCGCGGCTTTTCCTGCACTTCCTTGTTGAGGTCCTTGTCGGAAACCTTGTCATTGCCCTCGAATACGACCTGGTTGAGGATAGGATTCTCGACCACATGGATCGTGAGCGTCGATCCATCCCAGTTGAATTTCACGTCCGCAAAAAGCCCGGTCGCGAACAGCGTCTTCAGCGATCGGTCGACCGCCGCTTCGTCGTACGGCTCGCCTTCACGGACAGAGACATACGAGAGCACGGTTGCCGGCTCGACGCGCTGCGCACCTTCGACGACGATGTGCTGAATGACGGCGCCGGGTTTGACGGAAGCAGCCGTCGTCGCTGTAGGCCCGGGCGGAGTGCTCACCTGCGCCGGCGTGGGTTGCGGAGCCGTGCCGTTTTGGGCGATTGCGGGAACTGCAGCAGCGACCAAAGTTAACCATGCTGCCGCAACGGCCGCGCGTCTGGATTGGGCGAAGGGAAAGGCGATGAGGCTCATCCGCTCGTCTCAAAGGGCGCGTGCGGACATTCTCTGTCCGCCGGAGCGCGGCACCGGATTCAGAATAGATTCAGCCGGGAGAGATCATTCCAGGCAGCCAACAGCATAAGACACACCATGACCGCCAGTCCCAGCCGAAACCCAAGGTCCTGAGCCTTGGCTCCCAGCGGCCGACCCAGAACAGCCTCGAATCCATAGTATAGAAGGTGGCCGCCGTCGAGGATGGGAATGGGAAAAAGATTGACGAGCCCGATACTTATCGAGATGAGCGCCGCCAACCGAAACAACGAGATATAGCTGATTGCGGCCACATCGCCCGCAAGCTTCGTCATCCCGATGACTCCGCTCAATTCGGTAGGCTTATTGGCGCCGGCGACAATGCGCCAAAGGTGGTCCATTGTGGTCGCGATAATTGACCAGGTGTCCCGGCAGGCTTCGGCCGTGGCTGCCAAAGGTCCATATGTCACATGCTTCCAGTATTTGGCGGATGTCGGGCCGACAATTCCGAGCCTGCCGACCTTCTGTCGTCCGCCCGGAAGCTCTTCCCAGGTCAGCCGGGGGGTCACCGAGATCGGAATGACCTCGCTCCCGCGGCGGACGCGGATATCGAGCGTCTCCCCGGGCCGATCCAGCACAAATCCCTGGATGTCGCTGAAACTTTCTACGTGCGTTCCGTTGACCGACAGAACGGTGTCGCCTGGCCGAAATCCCGCCTGCGCCGCAGCACTTCCCGGCACGACCGTTGCAATCAGGGGCGCCGCCAAATATGCGCCGAACACCATCAGAAAACCGGCAAGGATCACGATGGCGAGGATGAAATTGGCGAACGGACCCGCGGCAACGATAATGGCGCGCTGCCAGAGGGGCTTCAGCGGGAACGCGACCTGCCGCTCGGCCGCAGAGAGTTGCTCGAGGCGCTGGCGATCGGGAACGCTTGCCGCGTTGTCGTCGCCGAAAAATTTGACGTAACCGCCCAGCGGCACCCAGGCGATTTTCCAGCGTGTTCCCAAACGGTCGTGCCAGCTCACGATCGCCGGTCCAAAACCGATGGAAAAGGTGTCGATTCGCACGCCGCAGGCGCGGCCGGCGAGAAAATGTCCCAGCTCGTGAAAGAAGACGATCGGCGTGATCATCAACAGAAACGGGATGATGTAATGAACGATTCCGCCGATCAGATCCTGTAGGGGCACCAGCATCTCATATCCTTCTTCCCCCGTGGTTCATCTTCAGGCGGCTCTCAACCGGCAGAATTGGGTGGCAGTTGTGCGCGCCTGCGCGTCTGCGGCCAATACGGCCTCGAGGTTCTCAGGCCGCGCACGCCCACCGTTCTCCCGGCTCGCGAGTGTATCTTCGATCACACTCGCTATATCGAGAAACCCGATCTTCTTTGCAAGGAACGCGCCGACGGCGACCTCATTGGCGGCGTTCAATATCGTCGGCGTCAGCCCGCCCGCGCCAAGGCACTCGGAGGCAAGTCTCAGACAAGGAAATCTGTCGAGATCGGGTTCCTCGAACGTCAACTGCCGGACGTGAGCCAGATCGAGCTTCAGGGAAGGCGCGGCGATGCGCGTCGGCCAGGCGAGCGCATGCGCAATGGGCGTTCGCATATCAGGCGCCGAAAGATGAGCGAGCGTCGAACCGTCGGAATAGGACACCAGGCAATGGACGACCGATTGCGGATGCACGATGACGCCGAGCCTCTCCGCCTGAAGCGCAAAAAGGACATGCGCTTCGATCAGCTCAAGCCCTTTGTTCATGAGCGTTGCACTATCGACAGAGATTTTCGCGCCCATCGACCAATTGGGATGTGCCACGGCCTGCTCCGGCGTTGCGTGGCGCATGCGTTCGCGCGGCCACTCGCGAAACGGTCCGCCCGATGCTGTGAGCGTGACTTTCTCGATCGCGTGCGACTGCCCGAAATCGAGCAGCTGGAACGCCGCATTGTGTTCGGAATCCACCGGCACCACGGTCGCGCGCGACTCGGCAAGGATTTTTCGAAAGACATCGCCGGCTGCAACGACGCATTCCTTGTTGGCAAGGGCGATGGTCGCGCCGCGGCGCGCAGCAACGAGCGTCGGCTCAAGCGCCGCCGCACCGACGATCGCGACCATGACGAGATCGCTTGGCCGTGCTGCCGCCTGCAGAATGGCTTGCGGACCCGCACCGATTTCGATGCCTTCTCCGGAGAGGGCTGACTTCAGCTCGGCGTAGCGTTTTTTATCCGCGACCGCCGCAAACCGTGGTCGAAACCGGCGTGCCTGCTCCGCAAGTGTCTCAACATGGGACTGGGCGGTCAGCGCCTCGATCGGAAAGGCTTCATTGCCGTAGCGCTCGCGGGCATGCGCCACCACGTCGAGCGTACTCAAGCCGATCGAGCCCGTGCTGCCGAGAATTGTCAGGCGGCGGTTGAGCGCCCCCGCGAGAAACGGCTCGTCCGGACCAGGATTCACGGGTGCCCTCCGCAGAGAGGGTCAAGACCCAACACGAAGACGCCAAAGGCGGCAAGGGGGGCGGCAAAGAGGATGGAATCGATCCGATCGAGAACGCCTCCATGGCCAGGAATGAGGCCGCCGCTATGCTTCCGGCCAACCCGCCGTTTTACCCAGGACTCGAAGAGGTCCCCAGCGTGTCCGGCCAAGGCGAGGCCAAAGCCGATCAGGGCGCCCTCGACCGGCCGGCCGCCGACCAGCGCGACATAGACACCGACGCCGACGGCCGCAGCCAGGCTGCCGACCACGAAGCCCGCCCAGGTCTTGTTCGGCGAAAGGGTGGGGATGAGTTTTGGGCCCCGCAGCAGCCGTCCCCCGATGAGCGCGGCCGTATCAGACGCCCAGATCGCCACAAAGACCACGAAGGCAGCGGCAAGTCCCCGCTCCAGCCCCGTCCGCAAGAGAACAAGCGCGAGCGCCGGCAATCCCAGATAGAGGGTGCCGAAGCCATTCCAGAGCGCCGGGGATCCGAATGCCCAGGCTGACAGCGCGGCCGCCATTGCGCCAATCACCAGTATCCACACCGGCCATAACGTCCCAGGCAGGGCAATCGCGCTCGCCAGCGCGAGGACGATGGAACCGGCGGTAGCAGCAATAGGCAGCGCATATCTGGAACCACTGAACATCCGGTGCCATTCGCGCGCGGCGAATCCCGTGACGAGAGCCACGAAAGCCGCAAAGACGTACCCCCCCACGACGGCGGATGCGAGTGCTGTTGCGGCAAGCAGCGCGCCGAAAATCGCGCGCGCCGGCCACTCGTAGCGCTCCCCCGTTTCCGCGAGATTCATTCGCCGACCATCAGTACAGATGCGCGCTCAGGCCACGGCTTCGGGGGCGAGCGCCCCGAAACGCCGTTCGCGCCGCGCGTAGTGATCGAGCACCTCGAAAAACTCGGCGCGTGTGAAATCCGGCCACAGCGTGTCGACGAAGACGAATTCGGCGTAGGCCGATTGCCAAAGTAAAAAATTGCTGAGCCGATGCTCGCCGCTGGTACGAATAAGAAGATCGGGGTCCGGCAGTCCGCGCGTCAAAAGGCGCGCGGCGAACATTGCCGGCGTAATCGAATCCGGATCAAGCGTACCAGCCGCAGCCGCCCGCGCCATTTCGCGCGCGGCGGCGGCGATCTCTTCCTGCGCGCCGTAGTCGAAGGCAAAGGTGAGATTAAGTCCGGTGTTTCTCGCCGTGTGTGCCTCACCTTCCTCGATCATCGAGAGAATGTCGGGTTCGGCGCGGCGCCGGCTGCCGATGATGCGCATGCGCACATTGCGGCGGACGAGCTCATCGACGTCTTCGCGAAAATAAGCGCGAAACAACCCCATCAGATGCGTGATTTCAGTCGCAGGCCGTTTCCAGTTCTCCGATGAGAAAGCGTATAGCGTCAGATACGGCAGCTCGATGTCGATCGCGGCGCGCACCACGGAGCGTACTGCCGAGACGCCTGCGACATGACCCGCCGCGCGCGGCAGATGGCGGCGTTTCGCCCAGCGCCCGTTTCCATCCATGATGATGGCGACGTGCCGCGGCAGATTCTCGCGCGGCAGATCGGCTGCATCCATCGCTGTGGTCGTTTCCGGCCGCATCAGACCTGCATGATCTCCTGCTCCTTCACCTGGAGCGCCTGATCGATGTCGTGAATATGCGCATCGGTAACCTTCTGCAGTTCTTCGCCCAGACGGCGATGCTCGTCCTGGCTGATCTTGTGGTCCCTTTCGAGGCGCTTCAGCACTTCCATCCCGTCGCGTCGAACGTTACGGACGGCTACCCGGGCCTGCTCCGTATATTTATGGGCGAGTTTGGCCAATTCGCGGCGACGCTCCTCGTTCAGCTCGGGAATCGGAATGCGCAACAATTGTCCGTCGGCCTGCGGATTGAGGCCAAGCCCCGCATCGCGGATCGCCTTGTCCACCGCCTTAACCATCGATCTGTCCCACACCTGCACAGTGAGAAGACGCGGCTCCGGCGCGCTGACCGTGCCGAGTTGGTTGATGGACATGGCATTGCCGTAGGCCTCCACGGTCACGGGATCGAGCAGCGCCGTATTGGCGCGGCCCGTCCTCAGCCCCGCGAATTCGTGCTTCAGCGCCGCGACCGATCCGTTCATGCGGCGGTTCATGTCTTCCTTGTCGAAGGTGCTTGTCATGCGCTGGTCCTCCGTTCCGGGCGCCAGTCTAACCCGGATCGGCGATGATTGTGCAGCGGCCCTGCCCTTTCAGAACTCTGGCGAGCGCGCCGCTGTCGTGAATCGAAAACACGATGATCGGGATTCGGTTTTCGCGCGAAAGGCTGATGGCCGAGGCGTCCATCACCTTCAGATCGCGCGCGAGAACCTCGTGATAGGTCAGCGTGTCGTAGCGCTCGGCGTTCGGATCGCGTTTGGGATCGGCGCTGTAAACGCCGTCCACCTGCGTGCCTTTGAGCATGGCATCGCAGTTCATTTCCGCGGCGCGGAGTGCCGCCGCCGTATCGGTGGTGAAGAACGGGTTGCCGGTGCCCGCTGCGAAAATTACCACGCGGTTCTTCTCCATATGACGGATGGCGCGGCGGCGGATATAGGGTTCGCACACGCTTTCCATCGGAATGGCGGATTGCACGCGCGTCGGCACACCGAGACGCTCGAGCACCGCCTGCACGGCAAGCGCATTCATCACCGTCGCAAGCATGCCCATGTAATCGGCGGTGGCGCGCTCGATGCCGTCGGCAGCGCCCGCCAGACCGCGGAAGATATTCCCGCCGCCAATGACAAGACACACCTGGACGCCATCGGCCGAGGCTTCTTTCACGTCGGCCGAGATGCGCTCAACAGTGCCGATGTCGATTCCGAATGGCTGGGAGCCCAACAGGGCTTCGCCGGAGATCTTGAGCAGAACCCGCCCGAATCTCGGCGCATCAGCCATGAATGCTCCCCTCGCCTCGGCTTTTCAGTGGCCGGCCATCGCCTTCACTTCGCCGGCGAAATCGCTGCCGTCGGGACGTTCGATACCCTCGCCCACCGCGAAGCGCAGAAAGCCCGCGATCTCCAGCGGCGCGCCGATGTCCTTCGACGCCTTCTCCACCACTTTGGCGATTTGCGTCTCGTTGTCGATGGCAAAAATCTGCGAAAGGAGCACCGCTTCTTCGTAGAACTTGCGCATCCGCCCCTCGATCATCTTCTCGATGACGTTCTCGGGCTTTCCCGACTGCCGTGCAATATCGGCCTGAACGCTCCGCTCCCGCACGACCACATCGGCCGGAAGCTGCTCCGCCGTCAGCGCCTGTGGCGCCGCGAAGGCAATATGCATGGCGAACTGCTTCGCAATGGGCGCGAGCTTCGCGGCATCAGCCGTGGAGCGCAACCCGACCAGCACGCCGATGCGGCCGAGCTCGGGCGCAGCCGCGTTGTGTACATAGGGAACCACGATGCCCGGCTCGACCTCCAGCACGCCCGCGCGGCGCAGACTCATGTTCTCGCCGACATTGGCAATCATGCTGGTGAGCGCTTCCTGTACCGAGGACCCACTTGCCATGGTCGACGCAAGGAGCCGGTCGAGATCGCCGCCGGCGTCAAGCGCAAGCGCCGCGGCTTCTTTCGCAAACGCCTTGAAGGTCTCGTTGCGCGCGACGAAGTCGGTCTCCGAATTGACTTCGACCAGCGCGCCTTTGTTGCCGCGCACCGCGACGCCGACGAGTCCTTCCGCGGCAACACGGCCCGCTTTCCTTGCAGCCTTCGAAATGCCTTTCTTCCGCAGCCAATCGACGGCCGCTTCCAGATCGCCACTGGTTTCGGCAAGCGCCGTCTTGCAGTCCATCATGCCCGCGCCCGTCTTTTCGCGCAGGTCCTTCACCATTCCGGCCGTGATGTTCGCCATCTCTCAAGTTCCTGATGTTCGGATCGCGCGAGGGGCCACCCTCGCACCCGTTGCTCGAAAACGCAGCACTGTTACGGCGCTGCGGCGGCCTCGGTGGCTTCGGTCGGCTCCGCCTGCAGGACCCGCACCCCTTCGTGCGATCCTTCCGCTTCGCCGACATCGATCCCTGAGGCCACCTGGTTTTCCGACAGCCCGTCGATGATCGCGCGCGCCACGAGGTCGCAATAAAGCGAGAGCGCGCGCGCCGCATCGTCGTTGCCAGGGATCGGGTAGGCGATGCCGTCGGGATCGGAATTGGAATCGAGAATTGCGGCAACCGGGATGCCGAGCTTGCGTGCCTCGGCAACCGCAATCTGCTCCTTGTTGGTATCGATCACGAACAGGATGTTTGGAAGACCGCCCATCTCCTTGATGCCGCCGAGCGAACGCTCGAGCTTGTCGCGCTCGCGCAGGAGCCCGAGGAGTTCTTTCTTGGTGAGGCCCGAACCCGCAGCCGAGTTCAGCGTCTCTTCGATGCCTCTGAGCCGCTTGATGGAATTCGAGATCGTCTGCCAGTTCGTCAGCGTACCGCCGAGCCAGCGGTGATTGACGTAATACTGCGCACAGCGTTTCGCGGCCGCCGCGATCGGTTCGCTCGCCTGCCGCTTGGTGCCGACGAAGAGCACGCGGCCGCCGCCGGCCACCACGTCGCGAAGCGTGACAAGCGCCTGGTGCAGAAGCGGCACGGTCTGGGTGAGATCGATGATGTGAATGGAATTGCGCGAGCCGTAGATGTAGGGCGCCATTTTCGGATTCCAGCGCTGCGTGCGATGGCCGAAATGCGCGCCGGACTCCAGAAGCTGGCGCATGGTGAATTCTGGCAATGCCATGATGTTTCAGGCTCCTTTTCCGGTTTAACCTGACGCGAGGGGACCACCCAAAAAGGGCAACCGGACGGGCGCGAGGCAACTCACCCCGGCACCCACCCTGCGCGTGCGGAATGGCAGGGTTTATAGGAACTCGGGTTGACGGGCGCAAGCACTCGTGGCCGAAAGGGAGATCATGCTGCAAATCACCCCCAAAAGCCCGATCCGCCATGCCATCCAGACGCTCGAGCCGAACGGCATCGCGCTCGTCTCCGGCACGGCGCTGCACGATCCCGATGTCATTGCGCTCTGGTTCGGCGAGAGCGATCTCGTAACGCCGGCCTTCATTCGCGACGCCGCCAAACGCGCGCTCGACGAGGGCAAGACCTTCTATACGAACGCGCGGGGGATCACGCCCTTGCGCGAGGCGATCCGCGCGTTCCACCGGCGGACAGCCGACGCGGACGTCGCGCTCGACCGCATCACCGTGCCGGGCTCGGCGATGCTCGCGGTCATTGCCGCGCTTCAATGCCTGATCGACACCGGGGACAACCTCGTTGCCGTCTCACCCGTGTGGCCGAACATCTTCCAGGCCGCCGAAATCTGCGGCGCTGAAGTGAAGTTCGCGCGGCTAACGGACGACTGGCATGCCGCGCCGCCCCGCTGGCGGCTCGATTTCGACAGCGTCGTTCAGGCGTGCGACGCGCGCACCAAAGCGATCTTTATCGCCTCGCCCGGCAATCCCACCGGCTGGATCATGTCGCAGGAGGAGCAGGTTCGCCTGCTCTCGTTCGCGCGCGAGCAGGGAATCGCGATCATCAGCGACGAAGTGTACGGCACCATTCTGTACGATGGCCGCAGCCACGCGCCGTCCTTTCTGCAGGTGGCCGAACCCGACGACGCGGTGTTCGTGATCAACAGCTTCTCGAAGCCCTGGGCGATGACGGGCTGGCGTATCGGCTGGCTGGTGCATCCCGTCTCGCTCGGCCGGCAGATGTGGATGATCTCTGCTGCCGACAACACCGGCGCCACCACCTTCGCGCAATACGGCGCGCTCGCCGCGCTGTCGCCGGAAGGCGACATCTTTCGCAGCGAGATGCTGGCACGCTGCCTTGCAGGCAAAGAGGTCGTACAGGAGTGGGTGGCGACCCAGAACCGCATCCGCTGGATCGAGCCGGAAGGTGCGTTCTACGGCTTCCTCCGCATCGACGGCCTTCGCGACAGTCTCGGCTTCGCAATCGATCTGGTGAAGAAAGCCCGCGTCGGCGTTGCGCCGGGTTCGGCGTTCAGCTTCGCCGGCGACGCGCAGGCGGATTCGTATCTGCGCATCTGCTTCGCCCAGGACGCGAAACGAATCGCTACCGGCCTCGATCGCCTCGGGAAAGCTCTGGCGGAGATTTAAGCGGACTCTGTTCAGGCCAGCATCACTTTGCCGCTGTGGCCCATCCTCAGCCGTCCAACTCCATCGCCCACTTTAATTGTTCCCTGTGCTTTCTTCCGCACACCAGGTGAAACAATCCATTCTCCGAGCGCCCAAGAGGTGGACGCGAAGACGCGGTGGTACGAACCAGAGCGGAACACCACATTTTACAAAATTCCCTGCTTTTTTCCCTGCACCAGGGAATTTGGCTGTACGTTCTGAACACTTCCGAGCGCTAGCCCTGGTACCGCGCGCGTCTCGCGAGCACGCCGCCGAAGGCGGCGATTGCTCGACACGAACACGGGCGAGCGCGGCCCCCATAGAAAGGAGGCAACTTTTTGCAAAATTCCCTGCTTTTTTCCCTGCACCAGGGAAAATTGGGGAAGCACCCGAGCTGCTGCTGGAGCCCACGGTGTACAAATGATCGCTACTCCTCAAAATTCCCTCAGAATTCCCTGCTCCCCTGACGTTCGGCTTGAAATGAGTCCGATAACCATTGGCTTTCCGTTTTTCCGTCGCCCTGTTTTACAAAACTCCCTGAGAAATTCCCTGAAGCAGGGAATTTGGACGTACGTTCCAGCTCCTCAACGCGCGCCACGAAGTCATCTAAGTCTCCTCAGACCCGATGGAATATATGTCAACCGCTCTGGAAAGCAAGAAATTGCCGCACCACCGCCGGGGCCTCTTGTCGGCACCGATTTCCTAGACGTGTTCAGCTTAGCCGGCAACAGATTTCGTACACCATTTGCATCCGCTAGCGACAAGTGCCGAATGAGTTCCACCCACCTCCTCATCGCTTTCCCGGAAACCGGGCATCGCGAACCGGGCCTACGACCCTCGACAACGCGGTGGCGGAGATTTGAACAACAGCTTCCGCAAACAGAATCGAGTATACTCGTTTCGGCCGGGCTCGGACTGCTCCATGGTGAAATTGTGGATTGCAAATACGGACAACGACTGGTTCGATTTTTTGGCCGCACAGCCGGGATTGGACGAAGTCAATTTCTGGCAACCGAGCGGTCGAACGGACTTCCATGCGATTCAGCCAGGAGAGCTATTTCTCTTTCGCCTGAAATCTCCGCGCAACAGGATTGGCGGCTTCGGAGTATTCGAACACGCGTCCCGACTGCCACTCTCGCTCGCGTGGGATGCTTTCGGAATCAAGAACGGCGCTTCCTCGTTTGAGGAGATGCGACAGCGAATATCTCGCTATGTGCAAGCAGACGTTCGCGCCGATCACGTTCTCGGATGCCGGATCGTCACTCAGCCCGTATTTCTGTCCGAGCTCGCATGGATTCCATTACCATTGTCATGGTCCGCTAACGTTCAAGTCGGAAAGGTTTACGGAACCGACACCGAAGAAGGACGCAGGATTTGGGACCGCGTCATGGAAGCGGGGCTTCGCCAACCAACTGCTCCCGTGTACGAACCCGCCGCAGAGCCCGAAAGAGCCCGCTTTGGTGAGCCAGTGCTGATCACGCCTCGTCTTGGTCAAGGTGCATTCCGAATTGCTGTCACGGACGCATATCAGAGGCAATGCGCGATTTCTCGAGGCAGGGTTCTCCCCGCGCTCGAAGCCGCCCATATCAGACCTTACAGCGATGGCGGCAAACACGACGTGTGCAATGGCCTTCTCTTGCGAACCGATATTCACCGTGTGTTTGATGCTGGCTATGCCACCATCGATGCCGATGGTCCGGACTGGCGATTCATTGTCAGCAATCGCGTCAAGTCGGATTTCAATAACGGCAACGAATATCTACGCTTACATGGTTCGAAGCTGGTGCTGCCGCCAAATCCTCGATTTGCACCCAGTCGCGAAGCGGTTCGATGGCACAACAATAACCGTTTTCTAAAAGAGCTCTTAGCTTAAAGGATAATGCCAGGAGGACAAACCGTACTTACCAAACCGAAATACAAGGTTGTGTGCACAACCTGCGGAAGCGATGCCGTGTTAATCGATGCTTGGGCAGAATGGAGTCCCGAGAACCAGAGCTGGGGAGTCGCGCAAATCTTCGATGCAGCGTTCTGTCAGAATTGCCAGGGGGAGTGTTCCACAGAAAACCGAGCTGTCAGTGCGTAAGTGCCGCCCATTAACTGTCGCAAACACGTAAGCCTGATCGGCAATGTCAACGCCGACAAAGATCGTGACCATCGTCGAAACACTGAGCGGCCGATCGATGCGCACTTAAGCTGCGAGTGAGTGCCCCCGCGTTAGCTTACACCGATTCGACGGCGGCGACGCCGGGGAGCGACTGGATCGCCGTCTTCATTGACGAGGTCACGAGGTGGCGGTCCTTCAGGCGGATTTCGACGTCCTCGCCTTCGGCGCCGGGCACGACGAGAGTGACGATGCCCTTGCCATGTATTCCGTTGGCCCGCACCTGACCCGCGATGGCGTTCAAAGGTTCGATGTGATCCAGCCGGATGCGCAGGCCCTCGCCCGCTTCGGCGGCCGCCTTGTCGAGGTCGGAAACCGAGAGTGCGCGCAGCTTCAACTCGTCGTCGATCCAGTCGGCAGAGACCGACAGCAGCACCGACTTCCCCGCTTCCAATAATGGCCGCGCGCCGGTCAGCACCTCGGAGAACACCATCACTTCGAACATGCCGCTGGGATCCGAAAGGGACAGGAAGCCGTAGGGTTGATCGTTACGCCCACGGCGCTCCTGTTTCTTGATGATGGTGCCCGCGAGCACGGCACGGAAGCTGGAGCGGCGGCGGTCTTCCTGCAACGCCACCCAGCTTACGACGCCAAGCCGCTTCAGCGCCGCTTCGTAATTGTCGAGCGGATGGCCCGACAGGTAGAAGCCGATGGCGCCGAACTCTTCGCTCAGGCGCTCGTGCGGCGGCCAATCCTCCACACTTGCAAGCCGCAATTCGTGTTTCGCTTCGGCGGCGCCGAACAGAGTCGATTGTCCGCTTTCGCGATCGCGGGTCGAACGCGCCGCGTCGCCCAGGATTGCTTCAGAGGACTCGACCAACTGGCGGCGATTGCGGCTCAACCCGTCGAACGCGCCGGCGCGCACCAGGCTCTCGAAGGCGCGCTTGTTGACGATCTTCGCATCCACACGCCGGGCGAAATCGGCGATGCCGGTGAAGGGCTCGCGGGCCTCGCGCATCGCAATCACATGTTCCATGGCTTGGCGGCCGACGCCTTTGACCGCGGCAAGCGCGTAGAAGATCACACCTTTCCCGCTGTCGCAGGAGAAGAAGGCGTCGGAACGGTTGATGTCGGGCGGCGCCACCTTGATGCCGAGCCGCTTCGCTTCCTGCCGGAAGACGTTGAGCCGGTCGGTCGAACCAATATCGAGCGTCATCGAGGCGGCGAGGAATTCGACCGGATAATTCGCCTTCAAATACGCGGTTTGATAGGCGACCTGCGCGTAAGCCGCGGCGTGACCCTTGTTGAAGCCGTAACCGGCAAATTTCGCCGCCTGCTCGAAGATCGTCTGGGCGATCGAGGTCGCGATACCGCGCTCGGCCGCACCTTTGACGAAAGTCTCGCGATGTTTCGCCATCTCGGCCGGAATCTTCTTGCCCATGGCGCGGCGCAGGAGATCGGCCTGGCCCATCGAATAGCCGGCGAGCTCGCGCGCGATGCGCATCACATCCTCCTGATACGTCATCACGCCGAACGTCTCGGCGAGGATGGGTTCGAGCGCGGGATGAAGGTAGTCCGGCTGTTCGCGGCCGCGCTTGCAGGCGATGTATTTCGGGATCGAATCCATCGGCCCCGGGCGGTAGAGCGCGACCAACGCAACGAGATCGTTGATGTGGTCGGGCTTCATCTTGCGCATCAGATCGCGCATGCCGGCGCCTTCGAGCTGAAACACGCCGACGCTTTCGCCGCGCGCGAGCATCTCGAACGTTGCCGTATCCTCGAAGCCGATGTTCTGCGTGTCGAGCACGATGCCGCGGCGCTTGAGGAGCGCTTCGGCTTTCGCGATCACCGTCAGCGTCTTCAAACCCAGGAAATCGAATTTGACCAGCCCGGCTTTCTCGGCGTCCTCGTAGTCGAACTGCGTCACCGGCATTTGCGAGCGCGGATCGCGATAGAGCGGTACCACTTCGTCAAGCGGACGGTCGCCGATCACCACGCCCGCGGGATGGGTTGAGGCGTGGCGGTACAGACCTTCGATCTGCTCCACGATTGCAAACAGTTTTCGCGCTGCGGGTTCCTGCTCTTCAATCGCCTGCAGGCGCGGCTCGCCTTCAACCGCATCCCTGATGGATACGGGTTTCCCCGGTGGATTGGGGACAAGCTTGGCGATGCGATCTACGAGACCGAGCGGCATCTGCAAGACGCGGCCCGCATCGCGCACCGCCGCGCGCGCCTGGAGCGAACCGAGGGCGATGATGTGCGCCACGCGATCGGCGCCGTATTTCTGCTGCACGTAGCGCACCACTTCGTCGCGGCGCTCCTGACAGAAATCGATGTCGAAATCCGGCATCGAAATGCGCTCGGGATTGAGAAAGCGCTCGAACAGGAGCCCGAAACGGATCGGGTCGAGATTGGTAATGTCGAGCGACCAGGCGACGAGCGAGGTGGCGCCCGAACCGCGCACGCCCACGGGTATGCCTTGGGCGCGCGTCCACTTCATGAAATCGGAGACAATGAGAAAATAGCCCGCGAAGTTCATGCGCAGGATCACGTCGAGCTCGTAGGCGAGCCGGTCCCGGTACAGCTTGTCACCGGCATGGAGCCCGTGCAGCGCAAGGCGACGCGTGAGACCGGCTTCCGCCTGCACGCGCAATTCCTCTTCGGGCGAGAGGCCAGATTCCGGAAGGAATTTCGGCAGGATGGGATCGCGCTTCTTGGGCAGGAAGGCGCAGCGCCTGGCGATCTCGATGGTGTTCTGGATGGCTTCGGGCAGATCGGCAAATTGCGCCGTCATTTCGGCGGGCGATTTGAAGCGGTGCTCGCGCGTCAAACGCCGCCGCTCTTCCTGCGAGACAAAGGTCGCGTCCGCAATGCAGAGCAGCGCATCGTGTGCGTCGTACATCTCCGGCGGACCGAAATGCACGTCGTTGGTCGCAACCAGCGGCAGTTTCTTTTGATAAGCGAGCGCCAGCAGCCGTTCCTCGGTTGAACGCTCTTCCTCAAGACCGTGGCGCTGCACCTCGACGTAAACCCGGTTGCCGAAAACTTGGTGCAGCTGGTCGAGCAGGATGGCGGCGGCGTCGCTCTGTCCTTCGGCGAGCAGGCGGTTGAGCGGTCCGCCGGGACCGCCGGTCAGCGCGATGAGCCCCTCGCCATGCGCTCCGAGTTTGTCGCTTTGCACATGCGGCCAGTCGCCGGGCTCGGCGTCGAGATAGGCGGCGCTCAAGAGCTTCGCGAGATTGCGGTAACCCGCTTCGTTCTGAACGAGCAGCGGAAGCATGGCCGGTTTCTGGCGCATGAATCCGGGACCGGGCGCCACTTTCTGCTCGAGATCGACCGAAAGAAGGGCGCCGATGATCGGCTGGACGCCCGCCTTTGCGAGCGTTTCGCTGATCTCATAGACGCCGAACAGATTGTTGACGTCCGTGACTGCGACGGCGGGCATGGCCTGGGCGCGCGCAAGCTCGGCGATCTCTTTCGGACGCATCGCGCCCTCGAGGAGCGAATAGGCGCTCTTGACCCGCAGGTGCACGAACGTCGCCATCTTGCGGTCCTGCGCCATGGCCTGAACCGACTCCTCTTGTCACTCAGCCGCAGTATCGCGAAGCGGCGCGGCCACGCGAGCCGTCAAGCGCGGTTCTGGTGCTCAAAAAGTGTGGAGAACCATCGGCGCGGCCTGGGCCAGCAGGAAAGCGCTGCCGATGAACACCATGAGCCCCAGACCCGCCGCCGCGTCGATAAACCATTCGCGCATCCAACCCCTCCTCCGGTAGCCGAATGTTCATTCTATGTTCCCTTTGTGTACTGGTCAAGAACAAAAGCAAAACACGAAAATTTGGGTGCATTGCCAACGGCCCGGCCAGGCTGAGGCGCGCTCTTATGGGGATTGAGGCCCGGATCGCCACCATCCGAACCGGATCGCGGACTCGTCCTCATGCTTCGACGAGCTCAGGACGACGGCAAAAAAGGAAAGCCTCGCCCTGAGCCTGCCCGCCTACGCTAAAGCTTCGGCGGGTCAATGCGCGGACCGTGTCCGCCGAAGCGCCGGCGAAGGCCGATCGAAGGATGAGGCGGCAGACTCGCTAGCGTTCCATCTCCGCCAGCCGCCCGTCGTGGAGAAGGAGGGCGCGGTCCATGCGGCCGGCAAGGTCGGCATTGTGGGTGGCGACAAGCGCCGCCAAACCCTCGGCATGAACAAGCTCGACCAGCGCGGCGAACACCCCGTCGGCGGTTTTCGGGTCGAGATTTCCGGTCGGCTCGTCGGCCAGAAGCAGGCTTGGATGATTGGCGAGCGCGCGGGCGATCGCGACCCGCTGCTGCTCGCCGCCCGACAACTGCGCCGGCCGGTGCGAGAGCCGCTGGCCCAGGCCAAGCCGTTCGAGAATGCGCGCCGCTTCCTGCCCGGCGTCTCGCGTCGATTTGCCGGCGATGAGCTGTGGGATAACGACGTTTTCGAGTGCGCTGAACTCCGGCAACAGATGATGCGCCTGATAGACAAAGCCAATGCGGTCGCGCCGCAGCCGCGTACGTTCGCCATCGGAAAGAGACGCGGCCGCGAGGCCGTCGAGAAAGATTTGTCCCTCGCTGGGGGCCTCGAGCAATCCGGCCATGTGCAGCAGCGACGATTTTCCCGCGCCGGACTGGCCGACAAGCGCCACCAGTTGGCCGCGCGGAACTTCGAGGCTCACCTCGCTGAACACTTCGAGCGTCGCGTCACCCTGGGCGTATCGTCGCGCAACGCGGTCGAGACGAAGAACCGGCGCTTCACTCATAGCGAAGCGCCTCGACGGGATCGAGGCGCGCCGCCCGCCAGGACGGATAAAGCGTCGCGAGAAACGACAGCGCCAGCGCCATCCCCACGACAGCAATGACCTCGCCCGGGTCCATCTCGGCCGGCATGCGGCTCAGGAAATAGATTTCCGGATTGAACAACTGCGTGCCGGTAAGCGCGGACAACGCCTGGCGGATCGATTCGATATTGAGACAGAAGACGACGCCGATAATGAACCCCGCAAGCGTTCCGAGAACCCCGATCGAGGCGCCCGCGATCAGGAAAACGCGCATCACCGCCCCGCGCGCCGCGCCCATAGTGCGCAGGATGGCGATATCCGGGCTCTTGTCCTTCACCAGCATGATGAGACCCGAGACGATATTGAGCGCCGCAACGAGGATGATCAGCGTGAGGATCAGGAACATGACATTGCGCTCTACTTCGAGCGCGGAGAAGAGGCTCGAATTCATGTCCTGCCAGGTGATGATGCGGGCCAGCGGACCGGCAGCGCGCGCAATCGGCTCGACCATGCGGTCGATGCGATCGGGATCCTGCACCATCACTTCAAGCCCGTTCACGCTCGCGCCCATGTTGAAATAGAGCTGCGCTTCGGCGAGCGGCATGAAAACAAAGGTGGCATCGTATTCCGACATGCCGATGCGGAAGGTGCCGGCGACCGTGTAGCTTTTTACGCGCGGCGTAACGCCGAACGGCGTGACGTTGCCGCGCGGGGCGATCAGCGTGATTCTGGCGCCCGGATAAATGCGCATGCGATCGGCCAGGCGTGCGCCGATGATGACGGAGTCGCCGCCGGTGAAATGGGCGAGCGCGCCTTCGGAAAGCGACTTTGAAACGGTGGTGAGCGTTCGCAAATCTTCCTGCCGCATGCCGCGGACGATAACGCCGCTTGCGATGCCGTTTGCCGTCGCCATCACCTGCCCGTCGACAATAGGCGCGACGCGGGTGACGCCTTTCACCGCGCGGATACGCGCAGCCATCACGTCGTAATTGGTGAGGGTGCCGATCGACCCCTGTACGGTCAGATGCCCGTTCAAACCGAGAATGCGCGACAGAAGTTCGTGGCGGAATCCATTCATTACCGCCATGACGATGATGAGCGTGGCAACGCCGAGCGCGATGCCGACAAGCGAAAAGCCGGAGATGACGGAGACGAAGCTCTCCTGGCGGCGCGCGCGCAGATAGCGCAGCGCAATCATCCATTCGAACGGCGCAAAGGAGCGGGTGGAAGAGCCAGCCATGTGGGTTTAGACCGTCCCAACAGCTTTCCTCCCCCGCGCGAAGCGTGGGGGAGGTGGTGCGAAGCACCGGAGGGGGCATTTAGCCGGCATTCGCGAACTACCCCCTCCACCGCTTCGCGGTCCCCCTCCCACACGCTTCGCGCGGGGGAGGAAAAACAAAAATGCCGATCATTTCGAAAACCGGTTCGCTGCCGCGTCGGGCGACAGTTCCTCGCGCGCGCCGCTTTTGCGGGTCTTCACTTCGACCACGCCTTTTTCCAGCCCGCGCGGACCAACGATGAGCTGGTAGGGAATCCCGATCAGGTCCATCGCCGCAAACTTTGCGCCCGGGCGTTCGGCGGTGTCGTCGTACAGAACCTCGCGGCCGGCCGCTGCGAGACCGGCGTACAGCTGCTCGCACGTCCTATCGGTCGCCTGGTCGCCGGCTTTCAGGTTGATGAGCGCGATGTCGAACGGAGCGACGGGTTCGGGCCAAACGATTCCGGCGTCGTCATGACTGGCCTCGATGATCGCCCCGACGAGCCGCGACACGCCGACACCATAGGAGCCGCTTTCCACCGGGTGCTCCCGTCCGTCCGGACCGGAGACGAAGGCGCGCATGGGCCGGGAATACCTGGTACCGAAGTAGAAAATCTGCCCCACTTCGATGCCCCGTGCGGAAATGCGTTTTTCCGGGGGTACCTGCGCCTCGAATTCCGCCTGGTCATGCACGTCTTCCGTTGCGGCATAGAGAGTCGAGCGCGCACGCACGATGGGCTCGAGGTCACCGTCGAAATCCACGTCCTCCCCTGGTACCGGCATGTCGATCAGGTCGCGATGACAATAAACCTGGCTTTCGCCGGTTTCGGCGAGAATGATGAACTCGTGGCTCAAATCGCCGCCGATCGGCCCCGTTTCGGCCCGCATCGGAATTGATTTCAGTCCCATGCGCGCAAAGGTACGCAAATAGGCGACGAACATCCTGTTGTACGATTTTCGCGCGCCTGCCTGATCGAGGTCGAAGGAATAGGCGTCCTTCATCAGGAATTCGCGACCGCGCATCACGCCGAAACGCGGGCGCACCTCGTCGCGGAATTTCCACTGCATATGGTAGAGCGTGAGCGGCAGGCTTTTGTACGAGCGGACATAGGCGCGAAAAATTTCGGTGACCATGTCCTCATTGGTCGGGCCGTAGAGCAACTCGCGCTCGTGCCGGTCCTTGATGCGCAGCATTTCCTTGCCGTAGGCGTCGTAGCGGCCAGTCTCGCGCCACAATTCGGCGGGCTGGAGCGTCGGCATCAGGATTTCGATTGCCCCCGCCCGGTTCTGCTCCTCGCGCACGATCTCTTCGATCTTGCGCAACACGCGATGGCCGAGCGGCAGCCACGCATAAATCCCCGCCGCTTCCTGCCGCACGAGTCCGGCACGCAGCATCAGCCGGTGTGAGACAATCTGCGCCTCAGCCGGCGTTTCCTTGAGCAACGGCAGAAAATAGCGGGAGAGACGCATGGGTCGGAATCGCCGATTTGGGGCGCGGGCGCGCCTTTCTAGGGATGCTTCGCCCGCAGGGCAAACCATGAGGGTTTCCGGGACCCGGGGTCCCACCGCGAGCGTCTGGAAAATCTTTGCGACTCCCCTATACCGGACTATTGCATAGTACGAACTTCATGCTAGATTGAAGTTCGTAATAGCTAGGGAGGCGGAAACAGGCGCGTGACAGAGGAATCGCCTTATACGCGCAAATTCCGTAAGGAACTCATGGCCGGGCTCAGTTCGCTCGTCCTCCTGGCGGTGCTCGCCCGCGCGGGCCGGGAGATGTATGGATACGAAATCGCAAAGGCCGTGAAGGCCGAGGGCGAAGGCGGGCTGATCTTCAAACAAGGGGCGATTTACCCCGTTCTACGGTCGCTCGATGCGCTCGGCCTCCTGTCGAGCCGCGTCGAAGCGTCGGCCTTCGGGCCGCCGCGCCGCTATTACAACATCACCGACGAGGGTAAGCGCGCGCTCTCCGAATGGCAGGGGGCGTGGCACGACATGCGTGAGTTCGTCGATGATGCGCTCGCCGCGCACCTGGCCGGCTCCGGCCCGACGCTCGAGAACCGTGCATGAAAACGGACCGTCCGCCGGAGACGGTCCGCGAATACCTGGACGCGCTTCGGAGCGCGCTCAAGGGAGCGTCGCCCGGACTGATCAGCGATGCGCTTGCCGACGCCGAAGAGCATCTGCAGGGCGAAATCGCCAGCAACCCGACAAAAACCGAAGCCGAAATCCTGGCGTCCGTTGTTGAAACTTATGGCACGCCGCAGGAGATTGCAGAGGAGTACCGATCCATGGAAGCCGCCATCGCCGGCCCGTTTCCGAAACCCGAAGCTCCGCCGCAACGCCGCTACGGCTTCTTCAGCGTGATCCGCGATCCGCGGGCCTACAGCGCGCTCATGTACATGCTGCTGTCGCTGGTGACGGGAATTTTCTATTTCGTCTGGGCGGTGACCGGCATCAGCCTTTCGGCCGCGTTCGCGATCCTCATCATCGGAATTCCCTTCGCGCTCCTGTTCATCGGTTCGGTGCGCATTCTCGCGCATGTCGAGGGCCGTATCGTGGAAGGACTCCTGGGCGTCCGCATGCCGCGGCGGCTTCCCGCCCAGACGCCGGCCGACGAACGACTCAGCGCGCGTATCGGCAACGCGCTCTCCGACATCCGCACCTGGTCGTCCCTGCTCTACCTGTTTTTGATGCTGCCGCTCGGGATTGTGTACTTCGTGCTGGCGGTGGTGGGCATCGCGATAAGCCTTGGGTTCGCCGGGGGTTCTCTTTTCGGCCTCCTCAGCGGCCACTCGTACATTCAAGTTACCGATGTGCCCTGGCTGGACCACCTGTTCCACACCGCACCCGGGCTGATCTTTCTTCTCATCATCGGCGGACTTCTGGTGTTCTGTGTGCTGCATCTGGCCCGCGGAATTGGCTGGTTCCACGGCAAGCTCGCCGAACTCCTTCTGGTCCGGCTGTAATTTTGCGCCAGAGCTAACCCCTCGCGGTACACTCAGCAACGATTCCTGCGGAATCGCCTGTAGATTCGGACGCGGAGACGCAGAGACACGGATTGCAATGGTGCATGCGACGCTAATGATGTAACGGGGACTGCAGCGCGTGGTTAATGATCTACAGGCCTCCGCGTCTCCGCGTGAATCAATATTAGGTCCATTCAGATATCGGCGGGGCCTGACAGATTTTCGGCGCTTCCGGCCCTGACGACGGCGTACAGGCTCCCTTTCGTTAACCCCCTGCTAAAGATTGGCGGCGCTAATGGCGGCCGGGCTTTATGGTGACGAGGGGCTGTGCGCGCGCAGCCGAAAACCAAACCACATTCAGGAGTTCCGGTGCTGCGACGCCAACCAGGCAGATTCGCGTCGATGTTGCAGCCCTGGCGGCGTCAGGCGCGCGCCAGTGCGATGGCCCTTTCCTCAACCGATGGGCGATGGGCGCTGGTTTCGACTTCCATCACCGCGGTCATTGCTGGAACCATCACCTGGGTGGCGGCGGGCGCCGCAGCACCTACGAATTACGACACCAGCCGATCGCGGCTGCTCATGCCCTACGAACTTTTCCAGCATCTTTCCCCCGGCGGACGAGGCCCCGATTACGCCGTCGTGTCGCCCTTCGCTCCCTTCGCTGCGCAATCGGAGGCGCACGCTCCGCCCCAACCTTTATTGAATGCGTCGCTCTCGACGGACAGCGACAGCGCCGAAATTCCTTCCGCTCCGGCGAACGATGTACGGGAAGCAACACTCGAACGCGGCGATGCGCTTCCCAACCTGCTCCTCGAAGCGGGCGCCACGCCGCAGGACGCGATCGCCGCATTAAGGGCGCTCGCGCGCACCTATAATCTGCGCAACATTCGCGCGGGCCAGAGCTTCGAACTCACCTTCGCACCGCCGCCGCCCAAAGCCGTGGCTGAAATCATCTACACACCGCCAAACGCGGCCGCCGCCGCCATGGATACGGCGCAAACGGAGGCAGGCGCGGGCCGGCTTCTCTCGATCACCTTTTCGCCCACTATCGAACACGACGTGACTGTGTCACGCGTCAGCGACGGCAGCTTCACCGCCCAGGACGAATTCCAGAAGCTCGCGGCGCATTTTCACCGCGCCGGCGCGAGAATCGATTCAAGTCTCTACCTCGCCGCCATGCAGGCCGGCATCCCCGCGCGCGTGGTTGTACAGATGATCCACATGTTTTCGTACGAGGTCGATTTCCAGCGTGACATCAGACCGGGCGATTCCTTCGAGGTCTATTACAATTATTACTATACGCCGGACGGCGAGCCCGCCAAGGAGGGCGAGATCGCCTATGCCGCGATGCATTTCGCGGACCGGACGGTCGCGCTCTACCGCTATCAGCCGAAAGGCGAGGACACGGCCGATTTCTTCGACGCGCAGGGCCAGAGCGCCAAAAGCATGCTGATGAAGACGCCGGTGGACGGCGCGCGCATTTCGTCGGGCTTCGGTATGCGTTTCCATCCCGTGCTCGGCTACTCGCGCATGCACAAGGGCGTCGATTTTGCAGTGCCGTCAGGCACGCCAGTGATGGCCGCCGGCGCGGGCACCATTCAGGTGGAAACCCGGGAAAACGGCTACGGCAATTTCGTCCTGCTCAATCATGGCAACGGTTATGAGACGGCCTATGCCCATCTTTCCCGGTTCGCCCCCGGCGTACGCCGCGGCTCCCATGTCCGGCAGGGACAGGTCATCGCTTATAGCGGAGCAACCGGTCTCGCCACGGGTCCGCATCTGCATTACGAAGTCCGCATCCATAACGTGCAGGTCAATCCGACAACGGTGAAAGTCGCAGGCGGCCGAATCCTCTTCGGCAGCGATCTCAGGGACTTCCAGATCGCGCGAATGCAAATCGACAGCCAGCTCGCTGCTCTTCCGATGGAAGGCAAGATCGCCGACACTGCCGCCGACCTCCGCTCGGGCAAGGATTAGTCATCCCGGAAAATAAAGCGTCATTCCCCGCGCAAGCGGGTATGACACGCTTTGTTCTGAGCAAAATTGCGATTTTTCGCGAATGGTCAGTGGATTGCGTGGCTTGGCGACGCGGGTTCGTCGAGCGAGTCTTCCCTCGCATCGAAGGTCTTGCCGTTGATGACCAGGCCCGACTTGCCAGCACTCACCTTCACCTTCGCACCGTCAGCGATATCGCCTTCGAGCAGCATCTGTGCGAGCGGGTCCTGCAGCCGCCGCTGGATAACCCGCTTCAAAGGCCGCGCGCCGTACACCGGATCGTAACCGGCGGCCGCGAGCCAATCGCGCGCCCTGGAGTCGAGGACAATTTCGATTCTGCGGTCTGCCAGAAGCTTCTGAAGACGTCCGATCTGAATATCGACGATTTTGTCCATATCCTGACGACTGAGCCGGTGGAACAGGATGATCTCGTCGAGGCGGTTCAGAAATTCCGGCCGAAAATGCTCGCGCACCGCCTGCATCACCTGGGCGCGAGCCTGCGCGCCTTCCCCGGCTTCGCCGGTCGAGAGATATTCTGTCCCCAGATTCGAGGTGAGGATGATTACCGTGTTTCGGAAGTCCACCGTACGCCCCTGCCCGTCCGTGAGCCGCCCGTCGTCCAGCACCTGGAGCAGCACGTTGAACACATCGCGGTGCGCCTTCTCGACCTCGTCGAACAGGATCACCTGATAGGGCCGCCGCCGCACAGCTTCGGTGAGAACGCCGCCTTCTTCGTAGCCGACATATCCTGGCGGAGCCCCGATCAGCCGCGCGACGGAGTGCTTCTCCATGAATTCCGACATGTCGATGCGCACCATGGCGCTGTCGTCGTCGAACAGGAAATCCGCGAGCGCCTTGGTGAGCTCAGTCTTGCCGACTCCCGTCGGACCAAGGAAGAGGAACGACCCGATCGGACGGTTCGGGTCCTGCAAGCCGGCGCGCGCGCGGCGGACGGCATTGGAAACCGCGCGCACAGCCTGGTCCTGGCCGACGACACGCTTCTCCAGCGACTGTTCCATGTGAAGGAGCTTGGCGCGCTCCCCTTCCAGCATCTTGTCGACGGGAATTCCGGTCCAGCGCGAAACGACGCCCGCGATGTGCTCCGCCGTCACCGCTTCATGCGCGAGCGTGGCGCTTTTCTGGTCCTCGATGGCTTTGAGCTTGCGTTCGAGATCGGGAATGACGCCATAGGCGAGTTCGCCCGCGCGCGCGAGATTGCCGCGCCGCTGTACTACGTCCAGTTCCTGTCGCGCGGCGTCCAGCTTTTCTCTCAGGCCTTGGACGTCCTGTACGGATTTCTTCTCTTCCTGCCATTTTGCGCTGAGCGCCGCCGACCTCTCCTCCAGCTCCGCCAGTTCGGCTTCGAGCGCCAAAAGGCGTTCTTTCGAGGCCTTGTCGGTCTCTTTCTTAAGCGCTTCGCGCTCGATCTTGAGCTGGATGATGCGCCGGTCGAGTTCATCGAGCGCTTCGGGCTTCGAATCGATCTGCATCCTGAGCCGGCTCGCTGCCTCGTCCATCAGGTCAATGGCTTTGTCGGGCAGGAACCGGTCGGTGATGTAGCGGTGCGAAAGCTGCGCCGCGGCGACAATAGCGCCGTCGGTGATGCGCACGCCGTGATGCACCTCGTACTTCTCTTTCAAACCGCGGAGGATCGAAATCGTGTCCTCGACGGTAGGCTCGGAGACGAACACCGGCTGGAACCGGCGCGCGAGCGCCGCGTCCTTCTCGATGTGCTTGCGGTATTCGTCGAGCGTTGTCGCACCCACGCAATGGAGTTCGCCGCGCGCCAGCGCGGGTTTCATCAGATTGGAGGCGTCCATCGCGCCCTCGGCCCTGCCGGCGCCGACCAGCGTGTGCAGTTCGTCGATGAAGAGCACGATCCCGCCCGCCGCTGCCGTGATCTCGGAGAGCACCGCCTTCAGGCGCTCCTCGAATTCGCCGCGGTATTTCGCTCCCGCTATCAGCGCGCCCATGTCGAGCGCCATCAGCCGCTTGTCGCGCAGGCTTTCCGGGACATCGCCGTTGACGATGCGAAGCGCGAGGCCCTCGGCGATCGCCGTCTTGCCGACGCCCGGCTCGCCGATCAGCACCGGATTGTTCTTGGTACGCCGCGAAAGCACCTGGATCGTGCGGCGGATTTCCTCGTCGCGCCCGATAACGGGATCGAGCTTGCCGGTGCGCGCAAGCTCGGTCAGGTCGCGCGCATATTTCTTCAGCGCGTCATAGCCGCTCTCGGCGCTGGCCGTATCGGCCGTGCGCCCCTGGCGCAGATCCTTGATGGCCTTGTTCAGATTCTGCGGACGCACATTCGCGTCCTTCAGGATGCGACCCGCATCCGTCCCGCCGGCCATGGCAAGCGCAATGAGCAGGAACTCGACCGTGACAAAACTGTCCCCCGCTTTCTTCGCAAGTTCCTGCCCCGAATCGAGGACGCGCGCGGCGTCGGCCGCGAGATAGACCTGGCCGGCGCCCGAGCCTTCGACGCGCGGTATTTTTGCGAGGGCGGTCTCGATCTCCTGGCGCACAATGTCGGGCCGCCCACCGGCCGCCGCGATCAGCCGGGAAGCGAGCCCTTCCTCATCATCCATAAGGACTTTGAGAAGGTGAAGCGGCAGGATTTGCTGATGATGCTCGCGCACGGCGAGGCTTTGGGCAGCCTGAATGAATCCGCGCGCGCGCTCGGTGAATTTCTCGATATCCATATTTCGCCTTTCCGGCAGAGCCCCACCTGGTGTCGTGGTTTCGAAGTTCGCTTCATCTTGATTTAGGTCTCCTAGCGAACTTCGAAACCAAAACGACCCCAGGGATTCAATGCGTTGGCTAGTGTCCTTGCGATTCTGAAATTCGCCGGAGATCGATATAGAGATCATGCGAATTTCAGAATCGGGACACTAGCAGCGCTGCAAGCCGCAATTAAAACGCGCGGGGTTTATTCAGCGCCCGCGGCCCGTCAAATATTTAGTTTGCGGACGGCGGCGAACAAGAAGCGGTCGGCAACGCGTGGGGTTTATTCCGCCCCCGGGGCCGTCAAATATTTGGTTTGCGGATGGCGGCGAACAAGAAGCGGCGGTTACGCCGTCGCGTCGTCGACTTCCTCCTCGGAGAGGGCGTGGCCGCCGTCGGCGAGCGAAAAGGAGGGCGCGCTTCCGTTCGGTGCCGGATCGCGACCGTTGCCGGACGGCTGGCCGCCATTCATCGGGTGCGGCTGATACGGCTGCTGCGGCTGATTCACCGCCATGATTCGCCAATAATGTTCGGCGTGCTGAAGATAGTTCTCCGCCGCGACGCGATCGCCGGCGGAATTCGCATCGCGCGCGAGCTGCAGATATTTCTCGTACACATGCGAAGCCGAACCGCGGATCTTGATCTCCGGACCCGTCGAATCGAACGTGCGATTGGGATTGATGTTGTTGTTTTGCGGCCGACGGCCGCGTCCACGAGAGCGTTTCACCGGGTCCCCGTCCTTCTGAGTTCCTTTGTGTGCGTCAATCCGAGAGTCCTTGCATCACCGACTTGGGGACGCACCAACAGTTACGTCCGTCACGCAGGCCCGCAGAAAGCTCAGAACGCGTGTTTCGCCTTGCATATGCACGGAGCGACGGCTTTCCATCGCGCCCACCGCCCCCGCGGCTCGCCACACGCCTCACGTCCGGCGTTGGCAGGTTTCCGTGCTTTCCCCTTTGAAAGGCAAGCTAGCCTGTCGGCGGCGCATTTCCAACTGATTTCTTTTCGGCGCCTCACCCGCCGCCGCTTCCGGCCTGTCCAATTACGAGACAGCGGGGCACAGCGGATAAATCGGGGATGACCCGCTGTACGTCAAGACCCGAACGGGCCAGAATTTCGCTCGCGGCCGCCGCCTGCCTGTGCCCGACCTCGATGAAGGCCCTCCCGCTCTCCGACAGCCTCCGCCGGAGCACCGGCGGCAAGGCCCGGATTGCTTCCAACCCATCCTCCCCCGCGACAAGCGCGGGATGCGGCTCCCAACCGTGAATCTCGGGATCGCTGAGCGCAAATTCGGCAGCCGCCAGATAAGGCGGATTCACGAATACAATGTCGAATGTGCCGGCTCCCGAGGGTTCCCAATCGGCCTTCTCCAGCCGGCAGCGCGCGGCCATGCCATGGGTGCGCAAGTTGTGCCGGGCCCAGGCGAGCGCCTCCTCGGACAGATCGACCCCAAGGCCGGCCGCATTCGCCCGCTCGCTCAAAAAGGCAATCAAAAGGCATCCCGAGCCAGTGCCGATGTCGAGAACGTTCAAGGCCGCGTCACGGCGAAATTCGTCAAGCGCCGCCTCGACGAGCGTTTCCGATTCCGGGCGCGGGATCAGCACCCCGGGACCGACGGCGAAAGGAAGACTCCAGAACTCCTTCGTGCCGGTGATGTAGGCCAGCGGCTCGCGGGCCGCGCGGCGCGCCAGCAGCACCGAGAACCGCTGCGAGACGTCGGCGCACAACCCGCTTTCCGCGAAAATCCGATCGGGGCAAACGTCCATGGCCTTCGCGAGCAGCACGCGGGCATCCAGCCGGGCCGAGGAGATTCCGGCGGCACGCAAACGTGCCGTGCCGTGCGCCAGCGCCTCGCGAACGGGAGGACTCAATGCGCCGGCTCGGCTTCCAGCGCCGCGAGCCGGCTCGCCTGATCTTCGGTAATCAGGGCATCCACGATCTGGCCCAACTCGTCGCCGGAGAGAATGCGGTCGAGCTTGTACAGCGTGAGATTGATCCGATGATCCGTCACGCGACCCTGCGGAAAATTATAGGTCCGGATGCGCTCGGAGCGGTCACCCGAGCCGACCAGTCCCTTGCGTTCCGCGGCGCGCTCGCTCGCCTGCCGCTCGCGCTCCACCTCGAACAGCCTGGCTTTCAAAATCTTCAACGCCTTCGCGCGGTTCTTGTGCTGCGATTTCTCGTCCTGCTGCGCGACAACGATGCCCGTCGGCAAATGCGTAATCCGTACCGCGCTCTCCGTCTTGTTGACGTGCTGGCCCCCGGCACCGCTTGCGCGGTACACGTCTATCTTCAGGTCCTTGTCGTCGACGTGGACATCAACCTCTTCCGGCTCGGGCAGAACGGCAACGGTAGCCGCAGAGGTGTGAATGCGCCCCCCCGCTTCAGTCACCGGGACGCGCTGTACGCGATGTACCCCGCTCTCGAATTTGAGCTTGGCATAGGCCCCCTGCCCCGCTACCTCCATCACTGCTTCCTTGATGCCGCCGAGATCGCTGTCGCTCACGCCGAGCATTTCGGTGCGCCAGCCCATGACCTGTGCATAGCGCTGATACATGCGGACGAGATCGGCCGCGAAAAGCGCCGCCTCGTCGCCGCCCGTACCCGCTCGTACTTCCACAATTGCCGACGAGGAATCGGCGGCGTCCTTCGGCAACAGTTTCAGCTGCAGCTCGCGTTCGAGACGCGCAAATTTGCCCTTCAGTTCGGCGCGTTCCTCTTCCGCCATGGCGCGCAGCTCCGGATCGGCTGCTGCGTCATTCGCGAGTGCCTCGGTGTCCTGAAGCTCCTGGCCCGTGTGCCTATAGGCAGTGATCGCCTGTATCACCGGCGCGAGTTCGGCGTGCTCCTTGGATAGCGTCACGTAAGCGGCGCCGCCTGCGCCCGACGCAAGCTCCGCCTCAACCGCGGCAAAGCGGTCCACCAGCCGCGAGAGCTTCGTTTCCGGAATCATGGGTAGATGACCGCGCCGGTACCGGGAATCTGTCCTGAGGGGTACGTCAAAAAAAAGCTTAGCGCAGACGGCGCGGGATTATTCACTGCGGCGGCCCCAGCGTATCTTCCGCGCGCTGCGGGCTAAGCCTTATGACCGGCACATGAGTTACTCATGCTGATAATCAGGCACTAGAGCGCGGGCTCAAGGGCTGCACCGCCGCGCTCGCTCTCGATTTCCGCCGCTTTCTTTTCGCATAGCTCTACGACGTGATCGACGAGCTTTGCATTGTCGAGCTTGTAGGCCGGTTTGCCGTTCAGATAGATCATGCCCGCGCTACCGCCCGCACCACCGCCGGTGAAACCGAGATCGGTTTCGCGCGCTTCGCCGGGTCCGTTCACCACACAGCCGATGATCGAGAGCGTCATCGGCGTCGCAATGTGTTTCAGGCGATCCTCCAGCAAGCGAACGGTGTCGATGACATTGAAACCCTGCCGCGCGCAGGAGGGACAGGATACGATATTGACGCCGCGATGCCTGAGGCCGAGCGACTTCAGGATATCGAAGCCGACGCGGATTTCTTCCACCGGGTCGGCCGAAAGCGAGACTCGAATCGTGTCCCCGATTCCCGACCAGAGCAGCATGCCAAGACCGATCGACGATTTGACGGTGCCCGGAATCATGCCACCGGCTTCCGTGATACCGAGGTGCAGCGGGTAATCGCAGGCGTCGGCCAGCCCCTGATAGGCGGCAACCGCGAGAAACACGTCGGAGGCTTTCACGCTCACCTTGAATTCGGTGAAGTCGTTGTCTTCGAGGATGCGCGCATGATTGAGCGCACTTTCGACCATTGCTTCGGGACATGGCTCGCCGTAGCGCTCCAGCAAATCCTTCTCGAGCGAACCTGCATTCACCCCGATGCGCATCGAGCAACCATGATCCTTGGCGGCCTTCACCACTTCGCGCACGCGCTGGGCGGAGCCGATATTACCGGGATTGATGCGCAGGCAGGCCGCGCCCGCTTCCGCCGCTTCGATCGCGCGTTTGTAGTGAAAATGGATGTCGGCGACGATGGGCACCTTGGCCGCCATTACGATCGTGTTCAGCGCCGCGGTCGATTCCTGATCCGGACAGGAAACGCGCACGATGTCGGCGCCCGCTTCCTCGAGCGCGCGGACCTGTGCGATCGTCGCTTTCGCGTCCGCCGTGAGCGTGTTGGTCATGCTCTGCACGGCGATCGGCGCATCCCCGCCGATTTCTACCGCCCCAACCCGAATCTTTCGCGATTTGCGGCGAACGATGTCGCGGTATGCACGCAGGCTCATGGTGTCACCCTGTCAGGTTCGCCGGGCGCACCGGCGCGTTTTCGGTCTACTATCGCGGGCGGATCGAGCAAAAGCGCCTCGGTAATGTGGCCGCTCTTCCCGGCGGCGCCCATGTCCCGGCCATCAAGTTCGAGAGAAACGGCGCCGGCGTCCGGTGTCGTAAGCGAGAGACCCACCAGATTGGGAACGCGGTAGACATCGCCGGGATGCAGCACCCGGTTGATGTAAACCTTACCGTCAGGCCCTAACACGAGCACGTGGGTTAACGCGCGCGCGCGCAGGAGTACGCGGGCGTCAAGGTTTTGCGCGCCAAATGTCTCTCCGGTTGCGGTCGCGTTGACCTCCGCATTTGCCGGCGTTTGCACGGCGGCCAGCGGCGGTGACGCTCCCCGACGGCGTAGGGCCGACCCGCTTGCGGCGGCGTTGATGCGAGCTTCTGTTGGCGCGGGCGGGCTCGGGTGCGTTGCAGTCCCAGAAACGGGTGCCTGCGACAGTTGATAAACTCCGTAACCGAGAAGAGCTGCCACGGCTATGGCTGACAAAGTCCAGCCAACTCCGAAGCGGGAGCCGCGCGGCTCGGGGGCCGGGCCGACCTGCGGCGCGCTTTCCGGCAATCCTGCGGTGGCAAGCTTGTAGCGCGACACCAGCGAAGCCGGGTCGAGGCCCACGTAATTTGCGTAAGTGCGCACGAAACCGAGAGCATAGGTACGGCCCGGCAATTTGTCCGGCCAATCGGATTCAAGCGCTTCGAGGTAGTCTTTGCGGATGCGCAGCGCGTGGGAAATGTGAGCCAGTTCATCCCCGCGCCTCAGTCGCGCAGCACGCAGATCCTGCCCCACGCTGTCGCACGGCAGATCGGTATCGGCCGGGACCCCGGTCAGGCGCGTGACCTTGCTCATAGACCAACAAATAGCGCGAACCGTGGTCGCCGTAAAACGCCGGGGCCGCACCCTGCCGGCGCGGCCCCGGATCTATTCGACAGACGCGGCTTGAGCGCTGATCAGTGGCCGCCGCCGGCGCCCTGCGCGTTGAAGCCCACCCGCTGCTGTTCGCGGGTAAGGTCCTGCGCTTGCCTCTCGCGGTCGTTCCATTCTCGCACCGAGTGGCATTCGCGACCGCCGCCGAGGCGGCTGCCCGTCGTAGGCGGCGAATTCCTGCAGACGATTTCGTCGAGATTCACGCCGGAGGTATCGGTGGTGGCTGCCGGGGCGGTCGGCGCGGCAGGTGCAGTCGTCGCTTGCGCAGCGGCCAATGCCGGCACGAGGACCACGGCTGAAGAGAATAGGAGTGCAGCAAAAACACGCATGTTCAAATTTCCTTGGTTGGCGGGGGGTGGAAGATGGGCCACGCAGCGCCACAATGCAATATGGGAGCGCCAATTTTACCGCCAGTCGCAAGTTAGTGATTGATAACCACACCGCGTTCGGCAGCGAATGCCACCAGCCGCGTGCGCAGACTGTGGTCGCTGCGATCGCATTGGCGATCGACAAAATCCGTGATCTCCGCGCAATTCAAACTGCGGATCATCATCTTCACCGACCCGATATTCGGGGCCTGCATGGACAGCGTACGCAGTCCTGTGCCGATCAACGCCATAGCCTCAAGCGGCCGTCCAGCCATCTCACCACACAGCGAAACTTCGCCGTTCGCTTCGGCGGCGCTCTGCACGATCTGGCGCACGAGAGTGAGCACGGCCGGGCAAAGCGGATCGTAGCGTTTGGCCACTCTGGGGTTGGTGCGATCCACGGCGAAAACGAATTGCAGGAGATCGTTCGATCCGATGGAGACGAAATCGGCGCTGCGCAGAATCTGCGGCAGCATGAACGCGAGCGCCGGCACTTCCAGCATGGCGCCGACCAAGGTCTGCCGGGGCATTGGCAGCGATAAGAGCCGCGCCCGTTCAAGTTCGCGGTCGATGAGCGCACGTCCGCGGTTGAATTCGTCGACGTCGGTGACAAGCGGCAGAAGCAGCCGAAGCGGGCGATTGGCCGCTGCGGCCAACAATGCACGGACTTGATAGCGGAGCAGCGCCGGACGATCGAGCGCGATGCGCAACGCGCGCCAGCCGAGTGCGGGATTTTCTTCGCGTTCCCAACGCCCATACGGAAGAATCTTGTCGCCACCGAGATCAAGCGTGCGAAAGATGACCGGCTTCTTGTTCGCGGCTTCCATGACCTTGCGATAAAAATCGATCTGGTCGGCCAGCCTCGGCATGGTTTCCCCCACCATGAACTGAAGCTCGGTGCGAAACAGGCCAATGCCATCGGCGCCGGACTCTTCCAGGTGCGGCATGTCGATCAGGAGTCCGGCATTCATCATCAGCTGGATGTACACGCCGTCTCTGGTCACAGCAGGAAGTTCGCGCACTTCGGCCATGCGCGCGGCCCGCGTGTCGCGCAATGCGCGCCGCGCCCTGAATGCGGCAATGACTTCGGGCCCCGGGCGCAGCTGGGCTTCGCCGGATTCTCCATCCACGGCGATTGTGTCGCCCACACGCGCGGTATCGACGATCCCTTCCACGCCGCTGACGAGCGGCAATGACATCGAGCGTGCCACGATCGCGACGTGTGAGGTCGGCGCGGCCTCTTCGAGGACCAGCGCGGTGACCCGATCGCGACCATAATCGAGCAGCTCCGCCGGTCCCATGGCGCGCGCAACGACAACGGCGTTCTCCGGCAGATCGCGGACATGGCTGGCACTTTCGCCGCCCAGGAGTCGCTGCAGGCGGCGTGCGAGATCCTCGAAATCGTGCATGCGCTCCCGCAAGAACGGATCGCCCATGCGGGTGACGCGCAGACGCAACTCGTCTTGTACGCGTTCGACGGCCGCTTCCGCGGTAAGGCCGGCGCGCGCCGCATCGCGGAGCTTCTGCTGCCAACCCTGATCCTCCGCAAACAGCCGGTAGGCCTCAATGACTTCGCGGGTCTCCTCGGAGAGATCGAGCTCGCTCGACGACAACATCTCATCGACCGACCGGCTCAGCTTCGACAGCGCATCGTCAAGCCTTATGCGTTCCAGGCCATGATCGTCGGCGATCATGCGTTCGACCTTCACCCGCGGCTCGTGGAGCACCACGGTCCCGACTGCGATGCCTTCTGAGAGCCCTTCGCCCCGGAACGCACGCGGCCTGTCTGCGCGCAATTCCGGCTCGTCAAGTTCGGTGATGTCGAAGAGTGCGCCGTGTGCGACGATTTCGGCGAGGACCATCGCGACCGTTTGCAGCGCCTCGACCTCTTCTTCGTCGTAGATGCGCGGGGCGCGGTTCTGCACCGTCAACACGCCATAGACCTGACCGCCACGGACGATCGGGACGCCGAGAAACGAGCGGAAAGGATCTTCGCCGGTCTCGGGCCGGTACGAGAATCGCGGATGGCTGGGCGCTTCGCTGAGGTTGATCGGCTCGGCCGTTTCCGCGACGAGCCCGACGAGCCCCTCTCCCGAACGCAGGCGCGTGCGATGCACCGCCTGGCGATTCAGCCCCTCGGTTGCAAAGAGTTCGAGCGCGTTGCCGGCACGCCGCAGATAGATCGAGCAGACCTCGGCGACCATGTTGGCAGCAATAACCGACACCAGACGGTCGAAACGGGCCTGCGCGCTCGCGCGCTCGGCCATAATCTCGCGCATGCGCCGCAACAGGAGACGCGGACCGCCCGCGGCAAGGACGGGCATCAACCGAACTCCGAAGAACTCAACGCCTTACTCCACATCGAGCTCGTAGGCGGAATGGAGCGCGCGAACCGCCAGCTCCACATATTCTTCCGCGATCAGCACGCTCACCTTGATCTCCGATGTCGAGATCACCTGGATGTTGATGCCTTTTTCCGCCAGCATCCGGAACATTGTCTGCGCCACCCCCGAATGGGCGCGCATGCCCACGCCGATGACGGAAACCTTGGCAACGTTGGCATCCGAGGAAAGATCGCGATAACCGATTGCCGATGCTGCGCTCTCGATTGCCTGCAGCGCACGCGAGAGATCGCCGCGGGTGACGGTGAAAGTGAGATTGGTGCGCCGTCCGTCCTCCGACTCGTTCTGTACGATCATGTCCACGTTCACGCCGGCGTCGGCGAGCGGCCCGAAGATTGCGGCTGCGATGCCGGGCTGATCGGGAATGCGGTGAAGCGTGATCTTTGCTTCCTCCCGGGTGTAGGCGATTCCGGTGACCGGTTTTTTTTCCATAATGTCTTCCTCATCACAGACCAGCGTGCCTTCGCCATCGGGGTCGAAAGTGGAGAGCACGCGCAATGGCACGCGATGGAGCATGGCCGTTTCCACCGCGCGCGTCTGAAGAACCTTGGCCCCTTGCGAAGACAGCTCGAGCATCTCCTCGTAAGCCACGCGCGACAGGCGCCTCGCGCGCGCCACGATGCGCGGGTCGGTCGTGTAAATGCCGTCGACGTCCGTATAGATATCGCAGCGGTCCGCTTTGAGCGCCGCGGCGACCGCAACCGCGCTTGTATCCGAGCCGCCACGCCCAAGCGTGGAGATGCGGTCGTCCGGAGCAACGCCCTGGAAGCCCGCGATCACCGCCGCCTGCCCTTCCGCCATTTTCTCGTTCAGTTCGCCCGCATCGATGCTCACGATGCGCGCCGCACCATGCATCGCCGAGGTGCGCAGCGGAATTTGCCAACCGAGCCAAGAGCGGGCGTTGACATTCATCGAGGTGAGCGCAATCGCCAGCAGCCCCGCAGCGATCTGCTCGCCGGCCGCAACCACCACGTCGTATTCGCGGGCATCGTGCAACGGCGACAATGCGCGCGCCCATTGCACCAGCTTGTCGGTTTCGCCAGCCATTGCCGAGACGACCACCGCGACCTGATCGCCGCTCTCGATCCGCCGCTTCACCAGCCCGGCAACATGGCGGATGCGGTCGAGATCGGCCACCGACGTGCCGCCGAATTTCATGACAATTCTGGTCATCGGGTTCTCGGCGCCGCCTTTCTTCGCGTATGCTCGCTCGCGCAAGACCTTCATAACGGCCACATGGCCCGCGCTCAACGCCGCTCGCACCGACCAACCGCCGGGGATCGTTCCTCGGTGGATGAACGGGAAGTCGAACATTTTTCCGCATTTGCCGGAGAATGGTGGAATGCCGACGGCCCCTTCGCGCCGCTGCACAGGCTCAATCCCCTGAGGCTCGCCTTTATCCGGAGCGCCACGGTGCACCACTTCGGAAAAGATACGCGCGCCCTGCAACCGTTCGCGGGGCTTTCGCTAATCGACATCGGCTGCGGCGGCGGATTGTTGTCGGAGCCGCTCGCGCGTCAGGGTTTCGATGTGCTGGGTATCGACGCCGCGCCGGAGAACGTCGCGGCGGCCGCTGCCCACGCGCGCGTGACGAACAACACGGCGATCTATCGTTGCGCGACGGCCGAACGAATCGCGGGGGAGAAACACTCCTTCAATGTGGTGCTGGCCATGGAAATCGTCGAGCACGTGGCGGACCGCCGGCATTTTGTTGAAAACTGTGCAACCCTTCTCGAGCCCGGTGGCCTGCTGTTCGTTGCCACCATTGCGCGTACCTTGAAGGCACTCGCGCTCGCGAAGTTCGGCGCCGAATACCTCCTCAACTGGATACCGCGCGGCACGCACGACTGGAACAAATTTGTTTCGCCGCGCGCACTTTCAAACGAAGTAGAAGGCGCCGGTTTGTCGGTGCTCGACATTCGCGGCCTGAGCTTCGATCCGCTCGGCTGGCGATGGCGTCTCTCCTCCGACACCGGTGTGAATTACATGTTGTCGGCGACAAAGCCGAAACCTCGCCGACCTTCGAGACACCACTCGCCAAGATAATTACCTTTTTCCTATACGCGTTCCCAGAGAACCAAACTGTCATTCTCGCGCAAGCGAGAATCCAGACGCGTAGAGCGGCAAGAATTGTACAGATTTTTGCGTGCGATTTCAGAGGAACCGCACGTTCATCATTCGTGATCATCCTCCACCTTCATGCATCTAGGTCCCGCCCCCGATCCGCGCGAAGCGCGGCCGGAGGACAAGCTCCACGCGCGCGGATGACAATATTTTTGAGAAATTGTGTGCCGTTTCTGGCGATGGGCTCCAGCAATCGTCGAACTAATTCGCCTCGCTCAAGTCGGGTGGAAGCGGGGCGATATCGACTCCTTCTTCCAAAAGTTCCTTCACATCGTGGAGTGTCGCCTCGCCGTAAATGTGCCGTTCTTCGCTTTCGTTGTAATGGATCTTCCGCGCCTCCTCGGGAAACCGGGGACCGACATATTCCGCGTTCTGCTCGACGTATTTGCGCAGACCCGTCACGAACTGGCGCATCTTGCGCACCTCTTCCGGAGCGGAGCTGCGCGCGCCGACGGAGGCGCCAAGCGCCGGCGCCATGGGCGCCTTGCCGACGGAGCGCGTTTCGCACGCCGGACAGACAAGCTTCCCCTGTGCATGCTGTTCGTCAAAGGCGCCGCTGTCGCGGAACCAGCCTTCGAAATCATGTCCCTCCGAACAGCGCAGACTGTAAACGATCACCTGAACGTGCTCCGTAGCGCAAAGAGAATGAAGGATGGACGTAAACCAAACCTTCCACAAGCTGTTGAAAATCGTTCGATCAGGCTTCGGCGGACGCGATCAACATACTGACCCACCAAAATTCCGCACAGGCGAGGCAAGCTCAGGACGAGGACGAAATCCTGCGACAAGCTCGGGATGCTCGGACTCAAGGGCCGGTGAAGCTGCGGTTGTGTTTAAGACTCGGAATGCGCGCGCGTGCGGCAATCGATTCTGTGGGATCGATCTCAGCAACAATGACGCCGGGCTCCGTGCCGGCTTCTGCGAGAATCTCGCCCCATGGGGACACTATAAGACTGTGACCGTAGGTTCGGCGGCCGTTGGCGTGAACGCCGCCCTGCGCCGGCGCAATGACAAACGCGCCGTTCTCGATTGCACGCGCGCGCAACAGCACGTGCCAGTGCGCTTTGCCGGTCGTTTCGGTGAACGCCGACGGAATGGCAAGTGCAAAGGTGCCCTCGCTCGCCAGCGCACGATACAGCTGGGGAAAACGAAGATCGTAGCAGACCGAAAGCCCGATGCGTCCCCACGGCAGGTCGGCCGCGACAGCTGTCATTCCACCTGCGACGGTCCGCGATTCCCGATACTGTTCGCCGGAGGGCAAATCCACGTCAAAGAGATGAATCTTGTCATACCGCGCGACAATCGTACCGCGCGGGTCAATGAGAAAGGAACGGTTCGCTGTTTGGGTGTCGCTTACCTTGATGGCGAGGGAGCCGATGAGCAACCAGACGCCCATCTCTTCGGCAAGCGCTCGAAACGCGGGAAGCGCGGCATCGTCAGCTTCAGGACGGCTCAGCTCCAGTTTGGCGCCCCCGTCCGGCGCCATGAGATTTGTGTTTTCAGGCGTTGCAATGAACTCCGCTCCCCCGGCGCGGGCCTCGCGAATAAGTTCCGCTGCAAAACGGATGTTCTCGGCCGGATCGTCGGAAGAGCGCAGCTGCACGCAGGCGGCGCGAAAACGGGACACCTTGTTATTTGCCGAGCAGAGGATCGAGGGCACCCTCGCGGTCGAGCGCCTGCAGATCGTCGCTCCCCCCCACATGCATCTCGCCGATAAAGATTTGCGGCACCGTGCAACGGCCGGATTTCTGCTCCATTTCCTCGCGGGCGCCGCGGTCCATCAGAACGTCGATTTCCTCGAAGTTCGCGCCCTTTTTCTTGAGCAGCGCCTTGGCGCGCACGCAGTACGGGCAGATCGGCGTCGTGTAAATCTTTATACGGCGCATGCCGCGCATGAACTCGAGAGACTCGCTTGTCGCCCGATTATATAGGTTTTGTGACGGGCCGGACAACGCGCGCAAGCGTCAGCACAAGCACCCGTGCGGCGCCGGCGCGCTTCAGGGCTCGCGCACAGGCCTCAATTGTTGATCCTGTGGTAAACACATCATCGATCAAGAGCACGGATTTTCCGCGCAATCCGTGCGCACGCGAACGTTCGACGCGGAAGGCGCCCTGCACATTGCGGCGGCGCGCCGCAGCCGACGGCATGTCGCCTTGGCTGGGTGTTGCGCGCGTGCGCCGCAGTGCGCGGCAATCCACCGGTTTTTTAGCAAGCCTGCCAAGCAAGAGTGCGATGAGGGCCGACTGGTTGAACCGGCGCTGCCACAGCCGCCAGCGATGGAGCGGCACAGGAACGATGAGATCCGCTTCGCCGATCAAATCGCGGCCGGCGCCAAACATCCAGCGCCCGAAGGCCGGCACGAGGTCCAGTCTGTCGGCGCGCTTGAAAGCAAGAATAGGATCGCGGCTCGCCTCGTCGTAACGCATGAGAGCTCTGGCTTTGTCGAAAGCCGGGAGCTGCTGCCGGCAGGCCGCACAAAGCGTATCAGGCCCGGGGTCGAACTCAAACGGATATCCGCAGACGATGCACATCGGATCGGCGAGAAACGCGATTCGGGCCCAGCAGCGGGCACAGAGATTGTGCGCCTTGATAACCGGAGCGCGGCAGGCAGCGCAAAGCGGCGGAAAGATGAAGTCCAGCACCCGCCGGCCTGTGATCTCTAACAGTGGACCACTTCTCATTCTTTGTCGCGTCCTGGCGGCTTGGCGGTCCAATGCCGGTTGTCCGCCTCTCGGCGTGCATCCTTGCTCGATAGGTAAGGAAATGCCTGTCGGTTTTGTCGTAACATCGGCGGATGCGACAGAAACCGACAATCCCGTGACGGCGCCGGTCGTTTTCGACCGCGGCGTTTACGCCTTGCGGCGCTTGCGCGCAGAACAGGCGGAGGCGAAGAGTTTTCTCGTCCGCCATGCCGCGGAAAATCTTTCCGCGCGCCTGACGGCAGTGAAGCGGCGCTTCAACAGCGGGCTCGAGTTGAACAGTCGCGGGCAGAGCTTTGAAATCCTTGCGGAGCATGCCGAACATTGGGTGCGCACGAGCCTTCATCCGCGTTCCAATTCGGTGTCGCTTGTGGGCGACGAAGAATTTCTGCCATTCGCTGCTCACAGTTTCGATCTTGTTGTCAGCACCTTGGGATTGCATGCGGCAAACGATCTGCCGGGTGCGCTTTTGCAAATCCAGCGTTCGCTCAGACCGGACGGTCTTTTCATGGCGGCCATGTTCGGAGGTGCCACGCTGAACGAATTGCGCAGAGCCTTCGCATCAGGCGAAGCAGAACAAACCGGCGGCGTCAGCCCTCGTGTCGCGCCGTTCGCCGATGTACGCGACGCCGGTGCACTGTTGCAGCGTGCGGGATTCGCCTTACCGGTCGCGGATGTGGACAGGATTGCGGTGCATTACGGTTCGTTCGCGACGCTTGTCGACGACTTGCATAATCTCGGTGAAACCAATGCATTGGCCCAACGCCGCAGAAGCTTTCTTCGGCGCGGTGTGCTTTCGGCAGCGCTCGCAAGCTATGCCTGCAACGACGCACAAGGCGGCAAATTGGCCGCGACTTTCGACGTCCTTTACCTCACCGGCTGGGCGCCAGAGGCAATGGATTGAATTACAGGGATTCTGAAACTTTCAGGAACAGTTGATTGAGGGCTGTGTTGCCCAGCGTCGCGACTGCACCGATGATCGCGACCGTCATGAAAAGCACGATCACTCCATACTCGACTGCCGTGACGCCGCTACGGTCCCGCAGGAATTGGCTCACAGGAGATCGCGCAGCATAGGCACGAGCGGTGCGTCGGCAGGCGGCATCGGATAGGCGTTCAGCTGCCGCGGATGAACCCATTTCAATTCCTGGTGTTCGTGCGGCCATGGCTGGCCCTCCCACTTCCTGCATACATAGAGCGGCATGAGCAGATGGAATTCGGGATAGGCGTGTGACGCGAAAGTAAAAGGGGCGAGGCACGCCTCTTTGACCGCAATCCCCAGTTCCTCGCGCAACTCGCGTATCAGTGCCTCTTCCGGCCTCTCCGCGCCCTCCACTTTCCCACCGGGAAATTCCCATAGGCCCGCCATCGCTTTCCATGCAGGCCGCCTTGCTATCAGCACCCGCGCGTCCGGATCGATCAACGCACAGGCCGCAACCAGAACGAGCGGCTTCTGTGCCATTTGATTATTCTTCTCATGATGGAGAGCCCGCATTAAGGGGCCGTTAAAATTCGTTCATACAGCCGGGTCTCAGCTGCGATAAGAGCCGTTGATCCGGATGTACTCCTCGGTCAGATCGCAGGTCCACACCCGCGCGCGGCCGCCAGCCAATCCAACATCGACTCCGATTCGTACTTCGCGACCCGCGACCGCGCGGCTCGCCGCAGTTTCGTCGTACCCCTCGGCACGCACACCCTGCTCCGCGACTGTGACGCCGCCGAAGCTGATGCGGAGACGGTCCCGATCAGCAGGTTCGCCGGCTTTGCCAACCGCCATGACAATCCTGCCCCAATTTGCATCCCCTCCTGCCACTGCGGTTTTCACCAAAGGCGAATTCGCGATCGCCAGGCCGATGCGCCGTGCGGACTCATCGCTCTCCGCCCCCGTTACATCGATCCGGATGAGCTTCTGCGCTCCCTCACCGTCGCGAACCACCTGTAGAGCCAGATCCAGAAGCACGCCATCGAGCTTCTCCCGAAAATCGGCAAGACGGCGGTCCGAAGCTTTGGCGATCGCCGGATGCGGTGCACCTTTGCCAGTCGCGAAGAGAAGGAGCGTGTCGCTTGTTGATGTGTCGCCATCGACGGTGATGGCGTGGAAGGAATTTTGCGCGCCCGCGCTCAGAAGATCCTGAAGGACGGGCGCCGGAAGATTGGCGTCTGTAAATACAAAGGCGAGCAGCGTCGCCATGTCGGGCGCGATCATGCCAGAGCCTTTGGCGATGCCGTTGATCGTGACGCGGAAATCCTCGATACGGGCGCGCGCCGTCGCGAGCTTGGGATAAGTGTCGGTGGTCATGATGGCTTCCGCCGCTTCACGCCAACCCCCGGCCGCTCCGGATTCCGCGAGTGTTCCCAAAATCCGCGTGATGCGCTCGGCCGGAATCGGTTCCCCGATCACGCCCGTCGAAGCGACGAACACCTCCTGTGCCTGACAATCGAGCACCGCTGCCGCGGACCCGGCGATTGCGCGAACGGCATCGCGACCGGCAGCGCCGGTGAACGCGTTGGCGTTGCCGCTGTTCGCCACCAGGGCGCGAGCGCTTCGCCGCGGCAATTGTGTGCGGCACCAGTCGACGGGCGCCGAAGCCATCTTCGATTTCGTGAACAACCCCGCCGCCTGCGTCCCGGCCGCCAAAACGGCGAGCATGGTGTCGGCGCGCTCGCGATAACGGATGGCGGCCGCACCGCTCGCAAGCCGCACGCCCGCAATCGGCGGCAGTGTGGCGAAGGTCGTCGGCGCGAGTGGCGAAACAGCCGGCGCGGGGGCTGCGCTGCTTGCGGGAGCAAGGCCCGGCCGGGCACGCTTCGTCACGCGTGCTGGTTTCGCGCGGCGACTTTTCGCCGACGCCGCCCGCCTTCCGGCCATTCGCCCTCTCCCGGCCATTGCTTGTCGGCTGCTTTCTGCACCCTTCCGACTTAAGGCGATTAGGCCCGTTTCGCTTGAATTGACAAGGGGGAGGCCGGTTCTTATGTCTCGCGCCGCGCGGCCGGCGCTAAGCCCATTTACCGGCGGTTTCATGCGTTTCCCAGACCAGACTTTTGGCGGGAGAGCGCACGGCCGTATGTGGCCTCACAAGGATATTCCATGCTCGGCTTCAATGGCCTCGCACAACGATTCTTCGGCTCATCGAACGAGCGCAAACTGCGTCCTTTTTACCGGCGCGTCGAGGCGATCAACGCCCTCGAGCCCGCCTTCGAGGCCAAGTCGGATGAAGAGCTTCGGGCACTGACGCCAGCCTTCAAGGAGCGACTGGTCCAGGGCGAGTCGCTCGAAGACATCCTGGAAGAGGCGTTCGCTACCGTGCGCGAAGCGGCCAAGCGCACGCTCGGTCAGCGTCATTTCGACGTGCAGCTGGTGGGCGACATGGTGCTCCACCACGGCAACATCGCCGAAATGAAAACCGGCGAAGGCAAAACCCTCGTGGCCACTCTTCCCGTTTATCTGAACGGGCTCGCCGGGGAAGGCGTGCACGTGGTGACGGTCAACGACTACCTCGCCCGCCGTGACGCCGAATGGATGGGACAGATCTACAAGTTCCTCGGCCTTACGGTAGGTTGCATCGTGCACGGGCTGAGCGACGAAGAGCGGCACGCCGCTTATGCCTGCGACGTGACCTATGGCACGAACAACGAATTCGGTTTCGACTATCTTCGCGACAACATGAAATACAGCATCGCAACGATGGTCCAGCGCGGCCATTCGTACGCGATCGTGGACGAAGTCGATTCCATTCTGGTGGACGAGGCGCGCACGCCGCTCATCATCTCTGGCCCCACCGACGACCAGACGGAGGTCTATCGCGCCGTCGACGCGCTGATGCCGCAACTGGAGAAGAGCGATTTCGAGCTCGACGAGAAGCAGCGCACGGTGACGCTGACCGAGGCCGGCAATGAGCGGATTGTGCAGTTCCTGCGCGACGCAAACCTGCTCGAGAGCGGCGATCTGTACGACATCGAAAACATCAACATGCTCCATCACGTCAATCAGGCGTTGAAGGCGCACACTCTGTTTCAGAAAGACCGGGATTACATCGTCAAGGACGGCAAGGTCGTCATCATCGACGAATTCACCGGCCGAATGATAGAGGGCAGGCGTTATTCGGAAGGGCTCCACCAAGCTCTGGAAGCCAAAGAGAACGCGGCGATACAGCCGGAGAATGTGACGCTCGCCTCGATCACCTTCCAGAACTATTTCCGGCTCTACGACAAGCTCGCGGGCATGACCGGTACGGCGATGACGGAAGCCGCCGAGTTCATGGACATCTACAAGCTCGACGTGCTCGAAGTTCCGACCAATCTTCCGGTCAACCGCACGGATTCCGACGACGAGGTTTATCGCACAGTCGACGAAAAGAACGAGGCGATCATCGCGCTCATCAAGGACTGTCACGAGCGGGCTCAGCCGGTGCTCGTGGGCACCACCTCGATCGAGAAATCGGAACATCTTTCGGGTCTGCTGCGGAAGCGCAAAATCCGCCACAATGTGCTGAACGCGCGTTATCACGAACAGGAAGCCACAATCGTCGCGCAGGCGGGCGTGTCGGGAACGGTGACCATCGCGACCAACATGGCCGGTCGCGGCACCGATATTCAGCTCGGCGGCAATGTGGACATGCGTGTCCGTACCGAACTGGTCGGCATTACGGACGACGCCGAATGCGCGAGCCGCATTGCGCAGATCCGGGCAGAAGTGGCGGCCGACAAAGAGCGGGTGATTGCAGCCGGCGGCCTGTACATTGTTGGCACCGAACGCCACGAAAGCCGGCGCATCGACAATCAGCTGCGCGGCCGTTCGGGCCGCCAGGGTGATCCCGGCGCCTCAAAGTTCTACTTGAGCCTGCAGGACGACCTGATGCGCATCTTCGGCTCGGATCGCCTGGATTCCATGCTGCAGCGGCTGGGCCTCAAGGAAGGCGAAGCCATTGCCCACCCGTGGGTGAACAAGGCGCTCGAAAAAGCGCAGCAGAAGGTCGAAGCGCGCAACTTCGAGCTGCGAAAGAACATACTCAAATTCGACAACGTGCTCAACGACCAGCGGCGCGTGATTTTCGAGCAGCGGCGCGAGATCATGTCGGCCGACGATGTGAGCGATCAGATCGCCGATTTCCGCGAACAGATCGTGGAAGAGCTGGTCTCGCGCCATATTCCAGAAAAAGCCTATGCCGAGCAGTGGGACGCCATCGGCCTGCAGCAGGAGGTCGAGAAGATATTTGCCATCGGCCTGCCGATCGTCGACTGGACGAAGGAAGAAGGCATCGCCGAAGAAGGCGTGCGCGAGCGCATCCTGAAGGCGGTGGAAACCCGCGCCGCCGAACGCACGGCCAATGTCGGCGCCGACATCATGCGGCATGTCGAAAAATCGGTGCTCCTGCAGACGCTCGACCATGACTGGCGGGAGCACATCATCGCGCTCGACCATCTGCGCCAGTACGTCGGTCTGCGGGGCTACGGCCAGCGCGATCCCCTGAACGAATACAAGAGCGAAGCTTTCGCACTCTTCGAGGGGCTTCTCAGCAAGCTGCGCACCGATGTCGTGCGCCAGCTGATGCATCTGCAGATCAGCTTCGAGCAGCCGCCCGTCCCTGCGGAGCGGCCGCTGCCGCAGATGCAGGCGCACCACATCGATCCTTTCACCGGCCAGGACGACGCGTCGCCATCCGGCCTTGCGGCCGCCGATCAGGTGCGTACGGCACGCAATTACGACGGACCGGTCGATCCCAACGACCCCGCGACGTGGGGAAAGGTACAGCGCAATGCACCCTGTCCCTGCGGCTCGGGCCGCAAGTTCAAGCACTGCCACGGCGCGCTGGTATAAACAGAGTCTTTACCCAGAGGCACAAAGGACACGAAGAAAGAAGTGCGCGCCGAAGGCGCACGATTGGTCCTCTGTGCTCTCCGTTTCTCCGCGGTACATTCATTTCCCTCGCGGTTACCGCGAACTCAGTACGAACTGGTTGCCGTCAGGGTCCTTGAAGATCGCGAAGGTGCCCCAGGGTTGCTTCGTCGGCGGTTTCAGGAATTCGACGCCACGTTCCGAGAGTTGCCGGTGCGTGGCTTCGACGTCGTCGCAGGCGAACGAGCCGTTGAAGAACGTCCCGACGCGGTCTTCATGGCCTTCCGGCGTGAAAAGCACGATCCGCGTTTCGCTTGAACGGATGGCAAGCTCGATCCAGCGCTGGCTGCCCATTGGTTGGTCGGTGACGATGCGAAAATCCATTTTCTCGGTCCAGAACTTTAGCGCACGCTCCTGGTCGCGGACCGGAATACCGGCAAATTTCAAATGGATGATCATAACGGGCCTCCTCGCAGGCATAGCGCCCGAGTGTGTCTCACGCCCGTCATCACGCGCAAGCCGCGCAATACCTGCTATAGCAATTGCGAATATAGTTGGAGAATGCCTGGGAGACGCCACCGGACCAATTCGGCCTGCGTCCCGCCCGCGGCGATGAAATACCAGGGAATATCACGGCGGCCCCAATCTGCCCGGCCGTAGGGCTGGCCCCACAGCGTGAAGACCTGGTAGCCGATCCGCTCGAAAAAGCCGAACCATTCCTCTTTCGAATAGCCATAGTTCCCGGCGGAGCGATCCTGGTCGTTTTCGAATACGATCAGCGGATGGTGCTTTTTCAGCGTTGCCGCGCCGCCCTGCAGCGCGCGGAATTCACCCCCTTCCAGATCGAGCTTCAGGAAGCACAGCCGGCGCAGCGCGTCACCGGCGAGAAGCGCGTCAATCGTTGTCGCGTCGACCTCGATCACCTGCACATGGTCATCGAAATCGTAGCGGCGCGAACGAATACCGCTATATGCCGGGTGTTGCTCGACACAATGAAATTCTACGCGCCCGACCTGATCGGATAATGCCGCCGCAACGACCCTGATCTGGACAAGCCCGCGCTTTCTCATGCGTTTGACGAGTCCGTGCGCGAATTTCGGGTGCGCCTCGGCGGCGAGCACCAATCCCGTCTCGCCCACAGATTCTGCCATGGGAAACGCGTGTCGCCCCACATGCGCGCCGCCATCGAACGCCAGATCGCCAAGCGACAGCACGGCTTTGTAAATATCCTCGATAATGCTCTCGAAGAGATCGCCGGGTGCGGGGTATCGACCGCCGCCGAGGCTGCCGATGCGAAACAATTCCCTGTAAGAATCTGAACCTTGCGACATCAAAAAAGGCTTAACGCAGAGGGCGCAGGAGATGCGCGGAGCACGCAGGAGCATGATACTGCGCCGAAGGCGCAAAAATAATCCGACGGCCTCTGCGAAACTCCCCGTTCACGGCGCAAAGCGTTCTTCATGCTCAAGCGAGGTTGCGGCCGATCGCAAGGTACTTTTCGCGCCGCTGCTGGCGCAACTCGGCCGGTGCAAGACCGTTCAACCCGGCCAGCGCGTGTACAATCGTTTCTCCCACAGCCGAGATCGCCTCCGCTGGCGCGCGGTGTGCGCCGCCGACGGGCTCGCGCACGATGCCGTCGATCACTTTCAGCTCCAGCAGATCCTGCGCGGTGATGTGCATGGCGGCGGCGGCGTCCTGCGCCTTATCGGCGGAGCGCCAAAGGATCGAGGCGCAACCTTCAGGCGAGATCACCGCATAGATCGCGTGCTCAAGCATATACACGCGGTTCGCCACCGCGATTCCAAGTGCGCCACCCGACATCCCTTCGCCGACGACGACAGTGACGAAAGGCACGCCAAGCATCAGGCAGGCATCGGTGGCGCGCGCGATCGCTTCCGCCTGACCGCGCTCCTCCGCGCCGATGCCGGGATAGGCGCCCGGCGTGTCGGCGAAGGAAATCAGCGGCAGTTTGAAGCGCTCGGCGAGCGCGAAAAGGCGCTGCGCCTTTCTGTAACCCTCCGGCCGCGCCATACCGAAATTGTGCGCGAGGCGGCTCTTGGTATCGTTGCCTTTTTCCTGTCCGATAATCGCGACCGCACGGCCGCGAAATCTGCCAAGACCGGAAATTACGGCGGGATCTTCGGCGTAAAGGCGATCGCCCGCGAGCGGCGTAAATTCAGTGAACAGCTGCGCGGCGTAATCGGAAAAATGCGGGCGCGCCTGATGGCGCGCGACCAGCGTCTTCTGCCACGGCGTGAGTTTCGCATAGGTCTCGGAGAGAAGCGCCTGCGCGCGCGACTCCAGCCGTGCGACTTCGTCGTCGATCTGAATTGCGGAGTCCTGCGCCGCGAGCCGGCGCAGTTCCACCACCCTGCCATCCAGCTCGGCGATCGGCCGTTCGAAGTCGAGATACGCCTGCATTGATCGAATTCACCACAAAGCAACGAAGGCCACAAAGCATTCCTTCCTGCTCTTCGTGACTTTGTGGTAAATATTAGTTTGTTCCGCCAGCTTTTTTTGAGCGCACGAGCTCCATCTGTCGCACGATGACTTGCGCCTGGCGGATGGAGGCGGCATCGATCAGCACACCATCAAGCGCAACCGCACCGAGTCCCTTTTCGTGCGCCTCCTTCAACGCCGCGAGAATGGCTTCCGCGCGCTGAACCTCTTTTGCGGGCGGCGTGTAGATTTCGTTCGCGAGAGCCACCTGGTTTGGATGGATCGCCCACTTGCCTTCGAAGCCCAGAATCGCAGTCCGCTGCGCCTGCACACGAAAGCCTTGCGCATCCGAATAATCGCCGAAAGGGCCGTCGATGGGCACGATGCCGTGCGCGCGCGCCGCCTGCGCTATGCGAAATAGGGGATAGTGCCAGAGATCGTTCCAGTGACGCTCGCGGGTTTCGCCTTCCGTGAGCATGACATAATCCGCATTGCCGCCGCCGATATTGGTCGTGCGCATGCCCTGCGAGGCCGCATAATCGGCTGCGCCGAAATGAAGGCTTTCGAGCCTCGCCGAGGACGCGATCGCATCGATGTTGGTCAGTCCCGCGGCAGTTTCGATGATCGCCTCAAGCCCGATCGATTTCTTTCGGCCGACGGCCTCGCTCGCCTGCGTCACTAGCATATCGATCGCATAGACATCCGCGGCATTGGCGACCTTTGGGATCATGATCCCATCCAGGCGTTCGCCGCCCTTTTCCACCAGCGCGAGGACGTCGCGATAGCACCAATGCGTGTCCAGGCCGTTGACCCGCGCGGTGACGAATTTGTCTTTCCAGTCGATTTCGTTCAGGGCGGCGATGATCGCGTCGCGCGCGGCATCCTTGCCGTCGGGTGCGACGGAATCCTCGAGATCGAGACAGATCACATCGGCGTCACCCGCCGCGGCTTTCTCGAACAGCGCCGCCCGAGAACCGGGCACGAACAGTTTCGAGCGGTACAGCCGCGCCGGCACCCGCCGCGTCACATCTCTCAAACCCATCGCCTCTCCCTCCGAAACTCGCGCCCAACGTTGTTTCAGCCCGCAACCGACGTCAACTGTTCCACCTCAGGCCGCAGCTGAACCCGCAGCGGCTCTGCACTACTGTTTTTTTCTTTTGGCACGCGTACGGGAGAGAGGGTGGGCGGCGGCGACGGTGGCTTTCAGCCGTTCGCTGGCGACGTGGGTGTAGATTTGTGTCGTTGCAATGTCGGCGTGTCCTAGCAAGGTCTGTACACTTCTTAAGTCGGCGCCGCCTTCGACCAGATGCGTTGCGAACGCATGCCGCAACACGTGGGGCGAAAGTTTTTCCGGATCGATTCCCACCTTACATGCCAACGCCTTCAGGAGCTGATGACAGCGGCGGCGCGTGAGATGGCCCTCCCGCCCACGCGAGGGGAAGAGATAGCGTTCGCTGCCACGGACTGTGGGGGAAAGAAATTCGTCGCGCACCTTCAGGTAATTGCGGATTGCCTCGCGCGCCGCCGGATTGAGCGGCACCAACCGCTCCTTCCCACCCTTCCCCTTCACGAGGAGAAACGCATTCCTGCTGCGCGCAGTGGCAAAGGGCAAAGTCACCAGTTCGGAGACGCGCAAGCCGGAGGCGTAAAGAATCTCCAACATGCACAGCAGGCGGACGCCTTCGTCCGACTCCTCTGCTTCTTCGCGCGCCGCTTCGATCAGTCTTTCGACGTCAGCCTGAGAGAGAATTTTTGGCAGTATCTCTCCCCGGCGCGGTGAGTCGATTGCGGCCGTTGGATCGTCGCCGCGCAACCCTTCCGTATAAAGGAACGCAAAATACTGGCGAAGCGCAGAAAGCCGCCGGGCCTGCGAACTTGCGGCAGCTGTTCCCGCGCTTGAGGCGAGATAACGGCGCACCTGCTCTCGCGTGGCTTTTTCCGCCGAGCCGCCCGCGTGGGCGAGATGTCCGTCGAAGGCAACGAGATCGCGTCGATAGGCCTCGAGCGTGTTGCGGCTCGCGCCACGCTCGGCGGCCATCATGTCGAGGAAAGTGTCAATGGTCGCCACCCTTCGACAAGCTCAGGGCAAGGCACACTTTCCCCTCATGCTGAGCCCGTCAAAGCATGGGGGGAAGATGCGGACATCAGCCGGAGAACCGTGTATTGGCGATGGTCTCTTCGTAGTGTTGATGCGGCGGCGGAATGGTGCCGGCGTAAATCGCCAGTGCAACCGCGCCCAGAATCAGCAACACGAGAATTGCTACGGCAATGCGTGCAGGCCGGCCCATGGTTCACCCCTTGGCATCACTGGTTTTTGCCCGCGCTGCAGGGCGAAAGTAAAGACCGCTCGCGCTGGCGGCGGCGGGGCCTCCCGTTGTATGCGAAAAGCCATGGGACGACTGAATCGCACTGTCGCGCTCGTTGGCATGATGGGCGCCGGGAAAAGCTCGATCGGCCGCAGGCTCGCTGCGCAGCTGGAGGTGCCGTTCTGCGATGCCGACGCGGAAATCGAGAAAGCGGCCGGTTGTTCCATCTCCGAGATCTTCGAGCGTTTTGGCGAGCCGGAATTCCGTGAAGGCGAGCGTCGCGTGATCCTGCGGCTGCTGAAAGAACCGCCGCACGTGTTGGCTACAGGCGGAGGTGCGCTGCTCAGCGCCGAGACACGGGCCGAAATCGCCAAACAGACGTTTTCCGTCTGGTTGGATGCGCCCATCGAGCTGCTGCTCGCGCGCATCGAGCGGCGCGACACACGTCCGCTCCTGCGAAACGGCAATCCACGCGAAACCCTGGAGCGGTTGCTGCGCGAGCGCGAATCTCTCTATTCCCAAGCAAATTTTGCGATCGAGGCGCAGGAAGGGCCTCACCAGGTTGCCGTCGAATGCATTTTGCGGGCACTCAAGACCGCTGGCGTGCTGGAGACATGAGCAGACAAATTCCCGTTGCGCTGGGCAACCGCAGTTACACGATTCACGTGGACAGGGGCCTGCTCGGTCACGCCGGTGAGCTTCTTGCGCCGTTCGCGCGAGGCACAGTTCCCGTGGTCACCGATGCGAACGTCGCGCCGCTGCATCTCGAACCCCTCTCTCGATCGCTGCACGCATGCGGACTTGCTCCGCGCGCGATTGTCCTCGATCCCGGCGAAAGCACGAAGAGCTTTCAGGGACTGGAACGCCTCATTGACGCGCTGCTGAACTGCGGCATTGATCGCCACGGCCTCATCGTGGCGCTTGGCGGCGGCGTCATCGGGGACATCGCAGGATTCGCCGCAGGCATTCTCAAGCGCGGGACTGCCTATGCACAGATTCCCACCACGCTGCTCGCGCAGGTGGATTCGTCCGTTGGCGGCAAGACGGCAATCAACACACGCGAAGGGAAAAACCTCGTCGGCGTCTTTCATCAGCCGAAAATCGTGATCGCAGACACGGATGTGCTGCGCACCCTACCCCGGCGCGAACTGCTGGCAGGGTATGCCGAAGTTGTGAAATACGGCGCGCTCGGAGATGCCGCGTTCTTCGGTTGGCTCGAGGAAAACGCACGAGACGCGCTCTCCGGTGACGCTGGCAAGCTTGAACACATGGTGGCCCGTTGCTGCCGCATAAAGGCGCAGATCGTCGGCCGCGACGAGCGCGAAACGGGCGAACGCGCGCTGCTCAATTTGGGCCACACTTTCGCGCATGCGCTGGAGGCGGCGACGAATTACTCCGACGCGCTTCTCCACGGTGAAGCCGTCGCAGCCGGGATGGTGCTTGCGTTCAGACTTTCCGTGCAGCTCGGCCTCGCGGCGGCGCAGGACCTGCAGCGGCTGGAGAGCCATCTGATCAGTGTCGGACTGCCTTCAAGTCTTGCCGCAATTCCGGGGGAGCGGCCAAAAGCCGATACACTTCTCTCACACATGACCCACGACAAGAAAGCGACGGGCGGCAGACTGACATTTATACTTGTGCGCGGCCTTGGCCACGCTTTTTCGACCAATGACGTGCCTATCGATGCCGTCCGCGCCGTGCTCGGATAGTACGTCCGCTCTGCGCCTCTGCGTTAAGCTTTTTTTGCCGCTATGATGCGCCCGGATTGCGGGCCGGAGGAGACCTGAAATGGTCAGCTTCTTTATCGTGGGGATCGTCGCGATCCTTCTTCTGCTTGTCGTGTCCGCGTTCCTTTCGGGCTCGGAAACGGCGCTGACCGCCGTGTCGTCCGCCACCATGCATCGTCTTGAGCAGCATCGCTCGCGCGCAGCCAAATGCGTGAACATGCTTCTCGCCGATCGTGAGCAGATGATCGGAGCCATCCTCCTCGGCAATACTTTCATCAACATCTTGACGTCCTCGCTCGCCACTTCGCTGCTCGCGGCGCGCTACGGCAACACCGCCGTCATCATCACCACTTTGCTGATGACGGCCATCGTCCTCGTATTTGCCGAAGTGCTGCCCAAGACGCTCGCCATCGCACGAACGGACCGTTTTGCCCTCAACGTGGGGCGCGTGCTGCTGCCGATCGTGCGCCTGCTTTCACCAGTGGTAAGGACGGTACAATTCTTCGTATGGCGGATTCTCGAACTGTTTGGCGTGCAGGAAGAAACAGAAGCTCATCCGCTGCTGCCGCCGCACGAGGAAATCCGCGGCGCGGTCGAACTTGCCCATCGCGAAGGCGCCGTGCACCGCGAGCACCGCGACATGCTGGGCGGCATCCTTGACCTCAGGGAACTTTCGATCGCCGACGTCGCCATTCACCGCAAGAACATCGCCGGGGTCGAAGCCGACCTGCCGACCACGGAATTGTTGGAGGCCGTGATGGCGGCCAATCACACGCGCGTGCCCGTCTGGCGCGAAACGCCCGACAACATCATCGGCGTGCTCATGAGCAGAACCGTGTTACGCGAATATGCGCACAGGCGAGGTGAACTTCAGGGCTGGGATATTCTCGCGCTGATGGAACAGCCGTGGTTCGTCCCCGATACCACGACGCTCGAGGAACAGATTCGTGCCTTTCGGGCGCGCCGGCTTCATTTCGCGCTGGTCGTCGATGAGTATGGCGCGCTGCAAGGCCTGATCACACTGACCGACATTGTCGAAGAAATCATCGGCGGAATTCCAGATGAGCGCCGCGCAGACGAGCAGGCCGACATCCGGCCGCAGCGAGACGGTTCCTACCTGGTCAAAGGGACGACTCCCATTCGCGATATTAATCGCGTGATGGACTGGCATCTGCCTGATGACGAAGCGACCACGATTGCCGGACTGGTGATCCACGAGGCGCGCACCATTCCCGAAGTGGGACAGCGTTTTGCGTTTTACGGATTCAATTTCGAAATCCTGCGGCGGCAGCGCAACCAGATCACCGTCTTGCGCGTCACCCCACCGCCAAAACAGGAAGATGCCGCCGCAGAAACATAAGAAAACCGGGCGTTGTGTTATGCAATCTCGTTCGGCGCTTTGGCGTCGATGGAGAGCGCGTGGACCCGGCTGCGCAGTTCGTCGGCCAGAATTTCGTGCACACGGCGCTGGCGCATCACGCGGCTCAAACCTGCGAAGGCGTACGAAACAATGCGCACGCGGAAATGCGTTTCGCCTCCCGGGCGCGCACCTGCATGTCCCGCGTGCAGCGCGCTTTCATCGATAACATCGAGTTCTAACGGCGAAAGCGCTTCGCTCAGTTTTCGTCGAATCTGATCAGCCACATCCATCCATGTCCCATTGCACGCGCCGCGCGGATGTCAAGCCCTACGTTTTCTTGTTTTTTCATCTTCCGGACCCATAATCCCGCCATGGCTGCAGCAGGTTATCGGCCTCGTTTCGGCAAGGACATCCGCATCAAACCGGAGACGCCGGTGCGCGCGCCGACTGCACGCCCCTGCGCAAAAAAAGGATGCGCCGGCGAAGGGAGCTTTCGCGTTCCGCGTTCCCGCGAGCGGCTCGACCAGCATTTGTGGTTCTGCCTGCAACATGCGCGCGAACACAACGAAACCTGGGACTACTTCCAGGGCATGAGCCAGACCGAAATCGAAGCCTTCGCCGTCGACGCGATCACGGGACACCGCCCTACCTGGCCGCTCGGCAAACGCGCCGCAAACGGACACCTCAAACCCGATTTCCACAGGGTTCGCGACGCCCACCGCGTGCTTGATGATGCCTTTGCCGAGGCTGCCCCGGCCGGCGCGAACGGTGCCGCCACGCGGCCATTGACCGGCCCGCAGACGCGCGCGCTCGACGTGCTCAACCTTGAAGCGGGGGCCAGCTTGCACCAGATAAAGGCGCGATATAAGGAACTCGTGAAACGGTTCCATCCCGACGCGAACGGCGGAGATCGTGGCTCCGAAGAGCGGCTGAAGAGGGTTATTCAGGCCTATGGCGTGCTGCGGGCATCGGGGCTGATTTAAAAGTCCCTCCGTCGTTTATGCTCCGGCGTTGATGCTCCGCGGAACCGCCCCAAAGCTCGAGAGTTCCACCGGATCTTAAATGACCACAGAGATTGACGGCCTTGATCCCAAGGCCACCCCCGATAACAAGGTGGATGTGCACGCCGCGTTCGGCATCGACGCGGCAATGAAAGTGCCGGCCTTTTCGCGCGGCAACGAATACGTCCCCGATCGCGATCCCGCCTACAGATTCGATCGCGATACGACGCTCGCGATCCTCGCCGGCTTCGCTTTCAATCGCCGGGTGATGATTCAGGGCTATCATGGCACTGGAAAATCGACGCATATCGAGCAAGTCGCCGCGCGGCTCAACTGGCCCTGCATCCGCATCAATCTCGACAGCCACATCAGCCGCATCGATCTGATCGGCAAGGATGCGATCGTGCTGCGCGATGGCCAGCAGGTGACGGAATTCCGCGAAGGCCTCTTGCCATGGTGCATCCAGCACCCCTGCGCGCTGGTGTTCGACGAGTACGACGCGGGCCGCCCGGACGTGATGTTCGTTATCCAGCGTGTGCTCGAACTACAGGGACGTTTAACACTGCTGGATCAGAACCGCGTGATCAGGCCGCATCCAGCGTTTCGCCTGTTCTCGACGACAAACACGATCGGTCTCGGCGACACCACCGGCCTCTATCACGGCACGCAGCAGATCAATCAAGGTCAGATGGACCGCTGGAATATCGTCACTACGCTCAACTACCTGACGCACGATGCCGAAACCGAAATTGTATTGGCCAAGGTGCCGTCCTACGGCACGCCGGAAGGCCGAAAGACGATCTCCGCGATGGTGCGCGTCGCCGACATGACGCGCAACGCCTTCATCAACGGCGATCTTTCCACCGTGATGAGCCCCCGAACCGTGATCACCTGGGCGGAGAATGCGGAAATCTTCAACGACATCGGCTTCGCCTTTCGCCTGACGTTCCTCAACAAATGCGATGAACTCGAGCGCGCGTCCGTGGCGGAATTCTACCAGCGTTCTTTCGGCGACGAATTGCCGGAATCGGCGGCCAAAGTTCTGGTGGCATGACAAACGAAACGCCGGCCGAGCCCTTCAAGAGGGCGGTCGCGAGTGCGGTTCGATCGCTTGCCGGAGAACCGCATCTGGAAGTCAACTACAGCGCCGAGCCGCCGGCGCTCAAAGGATTGAAGGCGCGGCTTCCCTTGCCGTCGCGCAACCTGCCGCCGTCGGAAGTCGCTGTCGTGCGCGGACAGGGCGACGCGTTTGCGCTGCGTCTTGCCTATCACAAGGATTCTCTGCACCAGCAATATCGTCCCAAGGCGCCGGACGCAGCCGCGGTGTTCGAAGCGGCCGAACAGGCGCGGGTGGAAGCGATCGGCGCGCACGCAATGAAAGGTGTCGCCGCCAATCTGACCGCCGGTCTCGAGGCCCGTTTAGTCACAACCGGCATCGCCAAAGCGCGGCAGCGTGCCGATGCCCCGCTCGCTGAAGTGATGGGGCTCTTGGTGCGCGAGCGGATCACTGGCCTTCCTCCACCACCGTGCGCGCGCGCTGCGGTCGATGCCTGGCGCGACTGGATCGAGGCGCGCGCCGGCGCCGATCTGGCGCGCATTGAAACAACCTACCGCGACCAGAAATCCTTCGCGCAGCTCACCCGCGCCATTCTCAAAGATTTGCAGATGGCGGACGATTTCGGCGACGACTCCGAAAGCGAAGGCAAGGACTCCGGCGAGCCGGAAGAACGGCAGCAAGCGGAGGCGGAAACCGGAAAGGCCGAGCCGGCCGAAGCCGAAAAAACCGACCAACAAGGTGAAGACGCGCAGGAAAGCGCTGAGGAGCTCCGGGGCGAACAGACGCGTGAACCCGCCGATACCGATCAACACGCCGCCGAACGGCAATGGCGGCAGGAGTTGCCGTTCGCGCAAAGTGCGCACTGGGGTTACCAGGTCTTTGCCACCCAATTCGACGAGACCGTCGCCGCCACCGAACTTTGCGATCCCGATGAACTGACGCGGCTCAGAAATTTCCTCGACCAGCAGCTTGCGAGCATGCAGGGCGTCGTTGCGCGCCTTGCCAACAAGCTCCAGCGCCTTCTCCTGGCGCAACAGAACCGCAGCTGGGAGTTCGATCTCGAGGAAGGCATGCTCGACAGTGCGCGGCTGCCGCGCGTGATCATGGATCCCACGCACCCCCTGTCGTACAAACGCGAGAAAGACATGAACTTCCGCGACACCGTGGTCACGCTCCTGCTCGACAATTCCGGTTCGATGCGCGGACGACCGATCATGGTGGCGGCGATGTGCGCCGACATTCTCGCGCGCACGCTCGAGCGCTGCGCGGTGAAGGTGGAGGTTCTCGGCTTTACCACGCGCGCCTGGAAAGGCGGTCAGGCCCGCGAGAAATGGATTGCCGAAGGCAAGCCGCCCAATCCGGGGCGTCTCAACGATCTGCGGCACATCATCTATAAATCTGCGGACGAACCGTGGCGCCGCTCACGGCGCAATCTCGGGCTGATGATGCGCGAAGGCCTGCTCAAGGAGAACATCGACGGCGAGGCTCTGATGTGGGCGCACCAGCGGCTCGTTTCCCGACCGGAACAGCGTCGCATCCTGATGGTGATTTCGGACGGAGCACCGGTCGATGATTCAACCTTGTCCGTAAACACCGGCAATTACCTCGAACGTCATCTCCGCCACGTCATCGCCGATGTCGAGCAGAAATCCTCGATCGAGCTGGTGGCGATCGGAATCGGCCATGATGTGACACGCTACTACCGGCGCGCCGTGACGATCGTCGATGCCGAACAGCTGGGCGGCGCAATGACGGGCCAGCTCACTGCCTTGTTCGCGGAACAATCCCCGCCGTTCCGCCGGCGCCTTCGCGCGCGGGCGGCGTGATCCTAACGTAGAGTGCTGTCGTCTCCGTTTAATTCCTTTTCCTGAACTGTCATAATCCCCGGGGGCAGGCCGTTCAGTTGAAATCTGCACACAAACGATTCATTCGCACGCAGACGCGCGGGTAAACTTGATGGTCCGGCCGCAGTTAAGTCCGCACCGGGCCATGACAACTTTTGATTTGAGAGGGTCCCTAAGCCGCGGGCTGCTTTTTCTGGATCAGCCGCTTGAAGCGCAGCGCGCGATCGGAAAGGACGGAATCCTTGGCCCTGAGCAAATAAGAATCGATGCCGCCCGAGCGGTCGACAGTGCGAAGCGCGTTCATGCTGATGCGCAGGCGCAAACTCTGTCCGAGCGCCTCGCTCGCCAGCGAAACGGTCTGCAGATTCGGACGAAACACGCGCTTCGTCTTGTTATTCGCGTGGCTGACGTGATGACCCGTCATCACGCCCTTGCCGGTCAATTCGCAGCGGCGCGCCATCGCCCACCTCTTGTGTCCTGAAAAGAGCGGCTCTCTTAAGGGGGGGCTCCTTTTCCGTCAACCCCGCGAAACAGCCGGACGAGCGCGCGCGCAGAGACATCGGGAAGCGCCGCTCCGGCCACGACCTTGGCCTCCAAATTTGCCGCTTTTGCGGCTATTTCGGCATCCGCGTCGATCGCATCCGAGAGCACCGCGCGGACTTCGCTCCAGAACCAGGCGCGTGCCTGCGTCTGGCGCAAGGTCTCCAATACGCCGCCGTCGCGCATCCGCTGCCCTAGATCCTGGACCGCGGCCCAGACCTCGGCGACGCCCTCGCCCGTAACGGCCGATGTGCGGAAAATCTGAAGCGGCATGCCCGGGTGTTTGGGTCGCATGAGGGTGAGCGCCGCGCCGTAATCAGCGAGCGCGCGCGTCGCGGCCTGGGCAAAATCGCCGTCGGCTTTGGTGATGATCACGACATCGGCAAGTTCCATCGCGCCCCGCTTGATGCCCTGAAGATCGTCGCCGCCGCCTGGACCGATCAACAGCAAAACGAGATCGACCATGTCGGCCACGGCCGTTTCCGCCTGGCCGACGCCGACGGTCTCCACGACCACGCTTTGGAAACCAGCGGCCTCGGCGAGGAGTATGGTCTCGCGCGTACGCCGCGCCACGCCACCGGGTGTCGTTCCCGACGGAGTCGGACGAATGAAGGCAGCGCGGTTGCGCGCCAGCGCGGTCATCCGCGTCTTGTCGCCAAGGATGGAACCCCCAAAGCGCCGCGATGACGGATCGACGGCAAGCACCGCGATGTCGGTACCGAGCCCGGTAATATGTTCGCCAAAAGCCTCGATAAAGGTCGATTTTCCCACCCCTGGCGCGCCGGAGATACCGATGCGCAGCGCGTGGCCCGTGAACGGAAGGAGCGTGGTGAGCAGCGCCTCCGCCCGCTCGCGGTCTCGCGCGCGAGTAGATTCCACGAGCGTGATGGCGCGCGCGAGTGCCTTGCGATCGGCCGCGCGAACGGCTGCAGCAAGCGCGTCCGGTGCGGTTGGGGTTCCGGTCACAATCGCACTGCCTTGCTGCCTATTTTTGATGATTTGCAAGTGGAAACAGCCGCCCCAAATCTGTCAAATGCCCGCGGCATGGAAATTGGAATTATCCGGAGCACGCATGAACCGTCTGGCCGCCTCCGCGCTCGGCTTACTAATCGCGGCGATGCCGTTGCAGGTTTCCGGCGCGGAAGCGCCGGGAACGGCTTCCGGAAATGTTGAAGTTGCCTACAGCCTCGCCTTCTGGGGAATTCCGTTCGGGGAAACGAGCTATGCCGGCAGGTTTGCGAACGGCGGATATTCCGCCTCCTCACATTTCAACACGAGCGGAATCGTAAGTGTTTTCTGGCAGGCGACGATTGACGCGAGCGCGACCGGTCGCATCGGCGAACACAGCATTACCCCGCTCGTGTACGATTCCTGGTATCGCCGCGGCAGCTCCAAAAATGAGCGGGTGAAGATCGCTTTCGACACCAATCCGGTGACGACATTTGCCAATCCTCCTTACGATCTGACGAAATACCCGGTGAGCGAGGCCGAGAAACGCGAGGCGGTGGATCCCATGAGCGCGATCACCCTGGTGCTTGCGGGGGTGAAAGCGGACCGCGCCAATCCTTGCGGTACCGTAGCGCCCGTGTTCGATGGTCGGCGCCGGTACAACATCGAATTCAGCTACATCAAGGACGAGCCGGTTGCGCTCGGCAAGCTGTACTCGGGGACGGCACATCTCTGCCAGGTGCATTACCGCCAGATCGCCGGTTTCAAGCCGAAGATACTGAAGGAAGGCGCAGCCTTCCCGCCCATCTATGCGGATTTCGCGGACATCCCGGCGCAAGGCGCGCCAAATGGCCATTGTGTGGTCGCGCTCAAACTCTGGTCGCATCTCAATTGGGGGACAGTGTCGGCGGAGCTGACGAAACTGCGCGCGTCTGAAAAACCCTCTTAGGGCTTGGCGCACAGGACGTTGGAATTTCGCACAGGGCCGCCGTTATTCCCACTCCGCCCACTGCGCATCGATGCCTAGGGGGCGGCATGGTCGAGACGACGGGCGCGGATGAGCTGGAGAACTTTCCGCGCCGCTGCGGGAATATTGGTCCCTGGCCCGAAAATCGCTGCGACCCCTTCCTGCTCCAGCATGGCGTAATCCTGTGGTGGAATGACACCGCCCAGCACGACGAGAATGTCGTCAGCCTTTTCGTGCTTCAGCGCCTCGACGAGCTCCGGCACGAGCGTACGATGTCCGGCAGCCTGGCTCGACACGCCTACAACGTGTACGTCCGCTTCAATTGCATCCTTTGCAACCTCAGCCGGCGTCTGAAACAACGGGCCGATATCGACGTCGAAACCGAGATCGGCGAAAGCGGTCGCGATGATCTTCGCACCGCGATCGTGGCCGTCCTGACCCATCTTGGCGACAAGAATGCGCGGCCGCCTGCCCTCCTCGTGCGCGAAAGTTTCGACGTCGCCGCGGATCGCAGCGAATTCGTTATCGCCCTCATAGGCGCTGCCGTAAATGCCGGATACGGAGCGGATTTCCGCGCGATAGCGGCCGAAGACGGACTCCAACGCGTCGGAGATTTCGCCGACGGTGGCACGGGCCCGCGCTGCATCGATGGCGAGTTCAAGAAGATTGCCATTGCCGGCGGCGCCTTCGCGCAGTGCTGAAATCGTCTTCACCACACCCTCTCGGTCGCGTGTCGCCTTGAGTTTTTCCAATCGTGCGATCTGCTGCGCGCGCACCGCCCGATTGTCGATGTCGCGCGCCTCGACTTCGGTTTCCGCTTCCGGTTCGAATCGATTGACGCCGACAATGACATCTTCGCGGCGATCGATGCGGGCCTGGCGGCGCGCGGCTGCTTCCTCGATGCGCAGTTTCGGAATTCCGGCCACCGTGGCGCGCGTCATGCCGCCCATTGCCTCCATTTCCCTGATCTCTTTTGCCGCATGAACGGCAAGCGCGTGCGTCAGCGCTTCGACATAATACGACCCGCCGAGCGGATCGACGGTGCGTGTAATCTGGCTTTCATGCTGCAAAATGAGTTGGGTATTCCGCGCCACGCGTGCCGAAAGCTCCGTCGGCAGCGCGATCGCCTCGTCAAACGCGTTGGTGTGCAGCGATTGCGTGCCGCCGAGCGCTGCGGCAAGCGCTTCGTATGCGGTGCGCACGATGTTGTTGTACGGATCCTGCGCAGTCAGCGACACACCCGAAGTCTGGCAGTGGGTGCGCATCATCAGCGACTCGGGCTTTTTCGCGCCGAAGTCCTGCATGATTCCGGACCACAGAACCCGAGCGGCGCGCAGCTTCGCAATCTCCATGAAGAAATTCATGCCGATGCCGAAGAAGAAGGAGAGCCTTGGGCCGAAGCGGTCGATGTCCAGGCCCCGCGCCATGGCCGCGCGCACATACTCCATCCCGTCGGCAAGCGTATAGGCGAGTTCCTGCACCGCCGTCGCGCCCGCTTCGTGCATGTGATAGCCGGAAATCGAGATCGAATTGAACTTTGGCATCCGCTTCGCCGCGAACTCGATGATGTCGGCGACGATCCGCATCGAGGGCTCCGGCGGATAAATGTACGTGTTGCGGACCATGAACTCTTTCAGGATGTCGTTCTGAATGGTGCCTGACAATTTTTCCGGCGGCACTCCCAGCTCTTCTGCTGCCACGACGAAGTCGGCGAGCACCGGAATGACGGCGCCGTTCATGGTCATCGACACCGACATACGGTCGAGCGGAATTCCGGCAAACAGGATCTTCATGTCCTCGACGCTATCGATGGCGACCCCCGCCTTCCCGACGTCGCCGGTGACGCGCGGATGATCGCTGTCGTAGCCGCGGTGGGTGGCGAGATCGAACGCTACCGACAGGCCCATCTGGCCGCCTGCCAGATTCTTGCGGTAAAACGCATTGGATTCTTCGGCGGTGGAGAAGCCCGCATATTGGCGGAGCGTCCAGGGACGGCCGGTATACATGGTGGCGCGTACGCCGCGGAGGAACGGCGGCAGCCCGGGAACACTGTCCAGGGCTTCAATGCCCTCGAGATCGGCTGCCGTGTAAAGCGGCTTGACCGTGATCCCCTCCGGTGTGCGCCACAGAAGGTCCCGGGGAGCTCGGTCCTTCAGGTCTATGACAACCAACTTTTCCCAGGCATCGGACTGATCTGTACGCATAGTGCTGCCTCCACGTCTGGAGTATCGCAGGGCGGCAAACAACGGCAACTCGCTAATATTTGTTCATTCAAGCGTCATTGATCCGTCACTGGTCCTTCCGCATACGGATGATATGGAATCACTAGTGCAACTAGCTTCCATTTCTGGGGTGCCCTCCAGCATCTTGTGGTGCGCACTACTTGACAATCCATATTTGGCGTGAGAACAAATCAGGATATTTGCGCGGTTAGTGATTCGGACATCGTCTGTTCGTTCCCTGTTCCCTGTATCAATCTTTTGTCCACAATACCGTCCACAGCCGCTCCACAGTTTTCTTGACTACCGAGGCTGCGGTGCTTTGCGGGGGTGTATCGCGCCTTGCATGTAACGCGGCGACACCCATGTTGAGACTGCGATGATCGGCTGGCCCGTGACCCGCCGCGCCATTCCGTCCCTTCCGGGCGGACGCGTAGGCGCGGTGCTTGGTCCCACCAACACCGGGAAAACCCACTTTGCGATCGAGCGGATGCTGGCGCACCGCTCGGGCATGATCGGCCTGCCCCTCAGGCTCCTCGCGCGCGAAATCTACGACAAAGTGGTTCGGATCAAAGGCGCACCGGCGGCCGCGCTGATCACCGGCGAAGAGAAGATCGTGCCGCCGCAGGCGCAATACTTCGTCTGTACCGTCGAATCGATGCCGCTCGATCTGAAGGTCGCGTTCCTCGCCGTCGACGAAATTCAGCTTTGCGCCGACGCGGAGCGCGGGCACGTCTTCACCCACCGTCTGCTGCACGCACGCGGCGAGGAGGAAACGCTCTTTCTCGGTGCCGAAACCATGCGTTCGGCAATTCAACGCTTTGTACCCGAAGCGCATTTCGTGACGCGGCCGCGCTTCTCGGATCTTGCCTATACCGGGCACAAGAAGCTGACACGGTTGCCGAGGCGCTCGGCCATCGTCGTGTTTTCGGCAGAAGACGTTTACGGCATTGCCGAACTCGTTCGGCGGCAGCGCGGCGGCGCCGCGGTTGTATTGGGGGCCCTCAGCCCGCGCACGCGCAATGCGCAGGTTGCTTTGTACCAATCCGGCGATGTCGACTTCCTTGTGGCCACCGATGCGATCGGCATGGGCCTCAACATGGACATCGACCACATTTCCTTCGCGCGGATGGACAAATTTGACGGCATCGGCACCCGCCGGTTGCGAGCCGACGAGGTGGGCCAGATTGCCGGGCGCGCAGGGCGCCACATGAATGACGGCACATTTGGTAGCACGGCCGATTGTGAAGTCCCCGATGAGGAAACGATTGCCCGCGTCGAAGCGCATCGTTACGAGCCGGTGCGCCAGCTCCAATGGAGAAATTCCGCACTCAATTTCCGCTCGCTCGATGCGCTCGCGGAAAGTCTCGACGTCGCTCCGCCGCAACGCGGACTGGCGCGCGCCAGATCGGCGATGGACGCCGCTTGCCTGAGTTTGCTCGCGTCACGCGACGAGATCGCGGCGATGGCGCAGGCGCCTGCCGCAATCAAACTCCTGTGGGAGTCGTGCCAAGTTCCCGATTTTCGAAAGCTGTCGGTCGAAGAACACGCAAATCTCGTCGAGCAAATTTATCGGCATCTCATGGGACCGGAGGGATCCCTGCCGGACGACTGGCTGGAGCGTCATGTCGCGCGGCTGGACGACAGCGAAGGTGACGTTGCGACGCTCTCCGGGCGGCTCGCGCAAATTCGCACCTGGACCTACGCCGCACATCGTCCCGGATGGGTGAAGGACGCCGCGCACTGGCAGGAACAGACGCGTGCCGTGGAAGACCGCCTGTCCGATGCGCTGCACGAGCGACTGACGCAGCGCTTCATAGATCGCCGCACATCGATTTTGTTGCGCAGTCTCCGAGACGACGAACTCCACAATCTGCGCATCGACGATTCAGGCGCGGTGCTGATCGGCGGTGAAGCGGTCGGCAAGCTCGATGGATTCCGCTTCACGCCCGATCCGCGCGCCGAAGGCGTTCACGGACGCACGCTCAGAGCCGCCGCAATCAAGGCACTCGAAGGCGAATTCAGCGCGCGCGCCCAAAGGTTGATCGCTGCGGATGACACGCAATTCAGTCTGAGCGAACACGGTCGGGTCTGGTGGGAAGGCGCCATCGTGGCGAGGCTCGGGCGCGGACCTTCTCCGCTCGAACCGAGCCTTGCGATGCTCGCCGACGAGCAGCTTGCGACGGAACTGCGCGACGGTGTTACGGCGCGGCTGCGGACATGGCTGACGCTACGAATCGAGACCCGTCTCGCGCCCCTATGGGCACTGAGACGGGCCGCCGACGCGAAGGCGGGCACGCCGGATGCGATTCCCGCAGCAGCGCGGGGAATAGCGCATCAACTCTGTGAACATTGGGGATCGCTCGATCGCGAAAAGGCAACCGTGCCTTCGGATCTGCGGGCGGCGCGCGCGGCGCTTCGCCCATACGGTGTCACCTTTGGCCGCCGCTCGATCTTTCTTTCACGTTTGTTGCGCCCCGATGCGGCAGGTCTGCTCGCCATTCTCTGGGGTGCAGGACGCAAGCAAGCACCGGCGTCACCGCCGCCCGGACTGACTTCGTTCGACCCGGAGCCTTGGCTCAAGGACGACTTTCTTGCTGCGGCCGGCTTCCGCCGAGTCGGCAGGCGCGCCATCCGAATCGACATCCTCGAACGGCTGGAGGACGAACTTGAGGGCGCCGCGCGCTCCGGCGCGACGGCAGACATGTTGCGCGCGCGCCTGCTGTCGCTCCTCGGGACGAGCGACGAAGCGCTTGACGATGTTCTGGAGCATCTCGAATGGACGAGCGTTCCGGTTGTGAGGGAAAACGGAGACCCCGCAGTTTCGGTATTGCGCAGGAAAACCTGGCGGTCGGTCAATCCAACGCGGCGCGGGCGCAAGCGTGCTCCGGCCCCTGCAGATTCGCCATTCGCGCAGCTCGCTTCGCTCATCCCGGCCGACTAGATGACCGGCACCCGCATGCGGATCGACAAATGGCTGTGGTACGCACGCTTCTATCGCTCGCGCATGCAGGCGCAGGAGGCAGCCGCCTCCGGTTTGCTGCGCGTGAACGGCCTGCGCGTGGAGAAGCCGAGCGCGGGTGTTCAGCCCGGCGACGTCGTCACCCTGCCGCGCGGGCGCGATGTTCTGGCAGTTCGCATCGAAGCCGTCGCCCTGCGTCGCGGACCTTCGGCGGCAGCACGCAAGCTCTATACCGTGCTTGGAGATGGCCTTCTTGATCCCGCTGCCCCGCCGTCCTAATTCACGCCCGCGCCAGATGGCGCTCAGGAGTGCCTCATGACCTATGTCGTCGTCGAAGCCTGCATCAAGTGCAAGTACATGGACTGCGTCGAGGTCTGTCCGGTCGATTGCTTCTACGAGGGCGAGAACATGCTGGTCATCGACCCCGACGTCTGCATCGATTGCGGTGTCTGCGAACCGGAATGCCCCGTGGAGGCTATCAAGGCGGACACCGAGCCTGGTCTCGAGCGCTGGCTGGCGCTGAACTCCGAATATGCCAAGAAATGGCCCAACATTACCCAGAAGGGCACCGCGCCCCCCGACGCGAAGGAGTTCGACCAAGTCCAGGGTAAGTTCGAACAATTCTTCAGCGACAGACCCGGCACGGGGTCCTGAGAAATTAACCCATGATTACAGCGGCTTGAGGCGCAGGCTTGCCGTCGACCGAAGCCGCAACTTTTGAGCGATTCTGAAAAATCGGCAAGAAAGCTCGATATATCAAACGGTTGAATGACTTCGAGCTTCCCAAATGCCTATTGCTGTGGTATGGTATCGGCAGTCGGCGAAAGCAAGCCCAGTTCCGCGTAGCCCCCCGCTTGAGAGCCATCCGACCCTGTGTGGGCTGATCCGCCCGGGCAGGCGATGATCGGCCCGGCGAGCGCGCGTGGAGCAGGTCCCTGTTGCAACGCTGTCGATAATGGCGAACGCCGAAGGAAGATTCGACATGATAAGAACGGACAATGAGATGACGGCGCAAAAGAAGAAGATTCCTGCAAATTCGAACACCAGGAAGCACGACTTCAAGGCGAATGACCATGTCGTTTATCCGACGCATGGCGTCGGGCGTATTGCGCGGGTGGAAGAGCAGGAAGTTGCCGGAACCAAGCTCGAACTGTTCGTCATCACCTTCGAAAAAGACAAAATGACACTGCGCGTACCGACCGCCAAGGCAAAGGCCGTGGGGATGCGAAAACTGTCGTCGCCCGACGTTGTTGCTACGGCACTCAACACACTGAAAGGACGCGCGCGCATAAAGCGCACCATGTGGAGCCGCCGCGCGCAGGAATACGAAGCCAAGATCAACTCCGGCGATCTCGTCTCGATCGCCGAAGTGGTTCGCGATCTGCATCGCGCCACTGGCCAGCCGGAGCAGTCCTATTCCGAGCGTCAGCTCTACGAAGCGGCACTCGCGCGCATGGCGCGTGAGGTGGCGGCGGTTGAGCGGATCGACGAACAGGCTGCGGTCAAACGTGTTGAGACGGTGCTGCTGAAGAAAGCCGCCTGAAATTACGGCGCTGCTGCGTGCAGCGCCGGCTGCACGATCTCCACCTGCGCGGGGGTCGCGACTTCGATTTCCGGACGATCATGGATGCGTTCTACAAAGCCGCGCACGCGTACAGTCTGGTCCGCATAAGCAAACGGATCGACGCCAATCTCGCGAAAGCGTTTCATATCATCTGACGAGATGGTCGCGGCAAAATCGCTGTCCGGTTGCGAGCCAAAGTCCAGGAACACGCGACCGGCGCTCTTCGAGACGGATGTAACAGTCCCTTCAACAATCTGAAAGGTTCCCACATCACCGTCCGTCTGCGAGGGGGTTCGCACCGCGTACGCCCTAGACGACCAAAGTCCTGTTCGGGCGCGGCGCGCCTCTGCTTCCGCTGCATAAAGCTCTTCGGCGCACTCATTTCGATCCGGAGGGATCGCGACCCGTGCCAGACCTTTGTGCAACAAGACCCATTGCAGCCAAATTTCGTCGCCATTCTTCTGCGCCAACACTTGCGCGCGAATTCTGCCGTAGCGATCTTCCTTGGGAGCAGCGGCGGCAAGCGACACCAGATGATCGCTGACCAGATTATCGAGCGCTGAGATCGCCTGATTGGCGAGAAATTGCGGTGCATGATCACTGGCACCGGCAGGAAGCAGGATACCCTCCAGGCGCGCAGCGCGGCCGTCGGCGAGCACAACCACGCCGTTTTTTTCCACGCGAACGGCCTTCGCATGCAACGCTTCGATCTGGGGGATGCACGTTGGCATCGAAGCAGAAGCCTCGGCCGAAAACGCCGCAACGGCGATCAAACCCAGGAAAAACACACGCGCCCGCATCACCACGCCCTCACCTGGTGGAGCTATACCAGGCGACGCCGTTCGCATCGATGCGGCGTTCCACGAGATCGCGGGCGCGCAGGCAGTTCAGGTGGGCGACGCTCTCGCCCGTGGCCATGATGGTGTTGCCTTCGGTGATCCGGCTGCGAAACAACACCTCGAAGCAGTCGACGGCGCGCCTCGCTTCCGTACAGAGGATCGCAACCTTGCGCAGGTTCGATTCGTGTTCGCCGATCAATTCGTCCAGCCGGAGATGAACGCCATGAAAGGGCTCGTTGTGCGAGGGCAAAATGAGCGTGTGCGCCGGCAACAGCTCCTTCAGCTGCGCACAGGACTGAAGCCACTCCTGCAGCGGATTGGCTTCCGGTTCCGTGGGAAACACGCTGACGTTCGAGGATATGCGGGGCAGAATCTGATCGCCGGAGATAAACAGCCCGTCGGCCTCGCTCCAGAGACAGACATGTTCCGGTGCATGGCCGCGGCCGACAACGACCTGCCACGCGCGACTTCCGATGCGGATGGTCTCGCCATCCTGCAGGCGCCGGTACGCATTGGGGAGCGTATAAACCGCGCGGCCAAATCCGCCGAATCGCGTGCGATAGATTTCGAGCGCATCTTCTGGCAGTCCGGCAGCGCGATAGAAGCGTACCGCTTCCAACGGCGCTTCCTGACCCGTATCGGCAACGAGGCTGCGGCAGAGAAGATAGTCCGTTCGCGACATCCACAGCTCCACGCCGAAGCGGCGCACGAGCCAACCCGCCATTCCCGCATGATCCGGATGCAGGTGGGTGACGATGACGCGCTTCACCGGCCGGTTTGCCATGACGCCGGCAAAGAGTTGCTTCCACGCCTCCGCTGTCGGCTCGTCACGAATGCCTGTGTCAACGACCGTCCAGCCGTCCTGGTCTTCCAGAAGCCAGAGATTGATGTGATTGAGCTGAAACGGCAGACGCATGCGGATCCAGTGCACGCCTGGTGCAACTTCGATCGCTGCACCGGTTTCTGGCCGCGCGCCGAAAGGATAGTCGAGATTGCGGCCCGGCCGTGCCGGGGCATCCAGTTCCGCCAAGTCTCGACTCCTCGAATACTGTGGGAGTAATGGCTTCGTTTGCGTTCGCGTCAAGTTGCCCCGGTACCCGGTTATTTTGGGGATAAAATGGGCATTCCATTCCGTCCGAGGAATGATACTCCGCGATAAGGATGAAACAATGCGTCTTGCTACCTGCGCCGCTGCCGCCCTTGCGTTTTTTGCCGCGGACCCCGCATTCGCCGAGGCTGTTTCGAAGGATCCGACGCAAGCACCCTCCGGTACTTATACGGTAAACGAGAACCACACGGAGGTGCTCTTCTCGATCATGCATCTCGGGCTGACGGCGGTCCACGGACGTTTCAATACGACATCGGGCACGCTCACATTCGACAGCAAACAGCCGGAGCGCAGCGCGGTCTCGATCACCATCGCAGCCACCAGCATCGATACCCCGGTCGAGCGATTGAGCAATGGCCTGAAAACCGTCTTTCGAGTGCAGCAGTACCCCACCGCAATCTTCAAATCGGTTTCGATCACCCGCACCGGTCCCGATACGGGGCGACTGAGCGGCCTGCTGACGATCAGGGATGTCGCAAAGCCAGTCCTTCTCGATGTGACCTTCAACGGCGGCGCAAAGACGCCGATGAGCAGCACTTATTCGCTCGGCTTTCATGCCACCGGGACGATCCGGCGCAGCGATTTCGATCTCAATCACATGTTCTGGTCCGGATTCGTCGCCGATGAGGTGCAGCTCACCATCGACGCCGAATTCGACGAACAGAAGAGCTGAAAATGGCGTTGAGGAACACGACGATGCGCTACGGCGACGTCGCGATGACGCTCCATTGACTGATTGCGGCAGCAATCGCATTCAATCTGTGTCTTGGGCTTTACGCCGCCAACCTTCAAACCGATCAGGATGCGAACCATTTCGCCTTCATTCAAATCCACAAATCTGTGGGATTGACCGTGCTCGTTCTCAGCATTCTTCGGCTTCTTTGGCGCATCGTCAATCCCGTGCCTCCCCTTCCCGAAACACTGACGCCCGGCCTTAAAGTGCTTGCGCGCGGCACGCACTATCTTCTGTACTTTCTGATTATCGTCATTCCCCTGAGCGGCTGGGCCCTCGCTTCGTCCTCCCCGTTCGGGTTGTCAACGTCATATTTCGGCCTCTTCCACTGGCCGAACATTCCGTTTCTCGCGGACCTGTCGCGCGCGCAAAAGGCACCGTTGCGGCGCGAATTCTTCAGCGTACATATGTATCTCGCGTTTTCGGCAATCGTGCTTCTCGCGCTGCACGTCGCGGGCGCACTCTATCATCAGCTCCATGGGGACCACGTGGTCCGGCGCATGCTGCCGGGCGCGCAGGTTGCAGGCGAGACATGAACCGACGCGGAATCGTCATCCCGGCCGTACTGGTGCTCTTTGTCTCGCCAGCTTCCGCCGCGCATTGGAGCGTCGATTATGCTAAGAGTCGCGTCGGTTTCGCCGTACAATGGAGCGGCGAGCCGTTCCAGGCGGAATTCAAGCGATGGAATGCGGATATCGAGTTCGATCCCAACGATCTTCCGCACTCTCGTGTTTCGGTCACCATCGATCTTGCCAGCGAAGCGTCCGACGAGCCGGATTTCGACAGCGGACTCAAGGGGGCGCAGGGGTTCGAAACCTCGCGTTTTCCGACGGCGCATTTCGACACCAAGACCTTCAGCCCGAAATCACCCAACCGCTATGTCGCCCGAGGCGCACTCGCGATCCACGGAGTATCGCGGGATATCAGCTTGCCGTTTTCGTTAACGATTGCGGGCCGCATCGCGCATGTAACGGGTACTGCGCACCTGATGCGTACAGACTTTGGTATTGGTCAGGGGGAGTGGGCCGCACCAACGCCTGTTTCGTACGATGTGAGCGTAACCATTGATGTCACTGCGATCAGACAGCGTTCATGAGGATTGAACGCTCCAATCCGGAGGCGATTGCCCACGCCGCCGCGATCCTGAGACGTGGCGGACTCGTCGCCTTTCCCACCGAGACCGTCTATGGGCTCGGCGCCGATGCCGCAAGCGACAAGGCGCTGGCGGGCGTTTTTGCCGCCAAAGAGCGCCCACGCTTCAATCCGCTGATCGTGCATGTGCGCGACATCGAACACGCGCAAACGCTCGCCGAATTTCCCCCGCCGGCAGTCCGTCTGGCCAAAGCGTTCTGGCCGGGGCCGCTCACGCTGGTTCTTCCGCGCCGCGCACGCGCGCCTGTGTCTCTGCTCGCAACGGCCGGACTGGACTCGATCGCGCTTCGCGTGCCGGCGCACGAAACGGCGCGGCTCCTTCTCGAAGAATCCGGCCTTGCCGTTGCGGCGCCGAGCGCCAATCGCTCCGGCGCCCTCACCAGCACGACGGCGGCACATGTGGCCGAACACTTCGGTGCAGTCATCGATCTCATTCTTGATGCGGGACCAACACCTTGGGGAATTGAATCCACCATTGTCGGCGTTGCCGGTACAGCGCCGATCCTGCTGCGGTTTGGCGCGTTGACGCGAGAACATATCGAGGCAGTGATCGGCCCGGTCGGCAAAGATAGGGGCGATACAATTACCGCGCCTGGACAATCGCGCAGCCACTACGCGCCGAAGACGCCTTTGCGCCTGAACGCGCGGACCGCAGTGGACGGCGAAGCCTTGCTCGCCTTTGGTCCACCACCTGCGCACGGCGCGAGTGTGGTACGGAATCTGAGCAAAACCGGCAACTTACGCGAAGCGGCCACAAATCTCTTCGCGATGCTGCATGAACTCGATCATACCGGGTGTGCTGTTATCGCCGTGATGCCGATTCCGGACCACGATCTCGGCGAAGCGATGAACGACCGGTTGCGTCGCGGCGCCGCGCCGAAAGATACCTGAATGCCGTCACCGGACGTCATTGCGCGCCTCAAAGCGATCGTCGGCAAGCAAGGATATACCGACAATCCTGGCGACATCGCATCGCACCTTGTCGAATGGCGGGGCACGTGGCATGGCCACACGCCGCTCCTCTTGCGACCCGCAAACACGGCGGAAGTCTCTGCCATCCTGTCTCTCTGCAACGCTACCCGCACGCCGATTGTGCCGCAGGGTGGAAACACGGGCCTTGTTGGCGGACAGATTCCGCTCGCTGGCGAAATTCTCGTCCATCTCGGACGCATAAATCGCATCCGCTCTATCGACGCGCGCGGGCTCTTGGCCGTCGCCGAAGCGGGCGTGGTGCTCGCGGATCTGCAGCGCGCGGCCGACGACGCCGCCGCCTACTTCCCGCTCAGTCTCGCGGCAGAAGGCTCGGCGACGATCGGCGGAACCCTGTCGACCAACGCGGGAGGCGTGAATGTCCTGCGTTACGGTTCGGCGCGGGCGCTCGCGCTCGGCCTCGAGGTTGTGCTCGCAGATGGCCGGGTGCTCGACATGCTGCGCACGCTCCACAAGGACAACACCGGCTACGATCTCAAGCAGTTGTTCGTCGGGGCGGAAGGCACGCTCGGCATTGTTACTGCGGCGGCTCTCAAGCTCTTTCCGAAACCAGCCACTACCGTCACTGCGCTCATAGCCTGTCTCACGCCGGACGCTGCCGTAACTTTGTTGCGTAGGCTTCAGGGGCTGGCAGGCCCGCTTCTTTCCGCGTTCGAATTCTTTCCCCGCGCCGGGCTCGAGATGGTGCTCGCGCACGTCCCGCAAACGCGCGATCCGTTTGGCGCGCCGTCGCCCTGGTACGTGCTGGCGGAAGCGGGCGGCAGCAAGGCGCTCCCACTGCACGACATCGTCGAAGATGGGATTGCGTTGGCGATACAAGACGGACTAGCAACAGATGCGACGATTGCCGCGTCAGAATCGCAGCGCGCGTCGCTGTGGCGGCTGCGCGAGAGTTTTTCCGAGGCCGAGAAACGCGAAGGTACCTCGCTCAAGCATGATGTTTCCGTGTCTGTGGACGCCATTCCCGAACTGATTGCGCGCGGCTCGGCGGCCGTCGGATCACTCGTTCCCGGAATCCGACCCGTGCCGTTCGGTCATCTGGGCGATGGCAACGTGCATTTCAATTTCAGTGCGCCCAAGGATGCCGATGCAGCTTCGTTCTCTACGCGACGCGAAGCGATCGCGCGCGTGGTCCACGACCTCGTCGCCAGTCTCGGCGGATCGATCAGCGCCGAGCATGGCGTCGGGATCATGAAGCGAGAGGAAATTCTCCGCTACAAAGGCGCGGCAGAACTCGACACCATGCGCGCTATCAAACGTGCGCTCGATCCGAACAACATTCTTAATCCAGGAAAGGTCGTGCAGGTGTGAGTTCGTTACGCCGCTTTCGACAGGACGGGCTCCGTTACGCCCGCGGCGGCGGGAAGCACGACGGCGGGCGCAACCGTTGCAATTCGGCGATACGAAATCGCGCTGACGCAGGCCGTGATGAGGGTTGCGGCGTAAGGCAAGCTCTGGATTGACAGCATCGTCATCCACAGCGTTGCGGCCGGGTCATCGAAACCGCGCGTGCCGATCATCGCGATAACCGCGAGTATGCACAGCCCCAGCAGCGTAAGCTCCTGCCATACAAGCTGGAGAGCTTCGCGCAGTTCGGCCGGATTCTGGCATTTAGGCGTTCTCAGGAATGGCTTCTTCGATGTGAACAACCCCGCGATGACAGCCTTGCCGACTGTATGCGTCAGCGCGAGACCGGCGGTCGAGGCCAGAACCGCGCCGAAGACACCCGAACCCACTTTTTGCGGATAGAGCAGCAGCGTCTTCACGGTCTTTGCCGCAAACAGCGCGAGCGCCGCGGCTGACAGCGCTTCCATCGGGACGTCAAAATAATTCGGCGCGATGGCCATCAGTGCGGTCCAGATCAGAGCGAACAACGTCACCACCAATCCCAGGCCATCGGAGATCCAGGGAAGCCAGCCGCAGAGAAACTGGTAGCGCTGTTCCCAGGTGAGTTGCGAACGGCCGAAAAATACTGCGCCCGCGTGGCGCTTCATGATCTGCATGGCGCCATAGACCCAGCGATAGCGCTGGGTCATAAACGCGCCGAGCGTATCGGGGGTCAATCCCTTGCCCATGCTCTCGGGAATGTATGCGGCGCCGTAGCCGGCCTCGAAGAGCTTGAGACCGAGTTCGGTGTCCTCGGTGATGCACCAACTGCTCCAGCCGCCCACCTGTTGCAGCACGTTGCGGCGCACGATTGTCATCGTGCCGTGCTGAATGATGGCGTCGTGCTCGTTGCGCTCGACCATGCCGATGTGGAAAAATCCGCGATATTCCTCGAAGCACATTCGTTTGAAGTTTGTCGCGGAGCCGTCGCGGTAATCCTGTGGTCCCTGGACGAGCGCAACCCTGTCGGAAGCAAAGAACGGCAGCGCGCGCCGCAACCAGAAGGGCTCGACCTGGTAATCGCTGTCAATGACCGCAATGTACGCTGCCTCGGGATCGCAGAACCGCAGCGCTTCGTTCAACGCGCCGGCCTTGAAGCCCTTCAGTCCGTCGAGGTGATAGAAACGGAAGCGCTCGCCAAGCGACTCGCAATGGGCTTCGACTGGCCGCCAGACTGCCGGGTCGGAGGTGTTATTGTCGAGCACGATGACTTCGAAATTTTCATAATCGAGCCGCGCCAGAGCGTTCAATGTGCCAATCACCATCGATGGCGGCTCGTTGTAGCAAGGCACGTGAATCGAGACGCGCGGCGGCGCCTCGGGAATTGCCGTCTTAAGCACGCGCCGCTCCACGCGCCAAAGGCTTGCCGCAAGTTCGATGCCCTCGGTGAGGATCACCGCCGCCGCGAGGAAGACCAGTGGTATCATTGCCAAAGTCATGGCGAGATCGCTTGGCTGGATGTATTCGAGCGTGCTCGCGTCGAGAAGGACGAGCAGACCCGTCGATATAAAGCCGACGAGCGCGCCCATTACGATGTAGCCCGGCTGGCGCACCCGCGGCATGCGACCAAGAATAAGAAGACCTAACAGCAGCGACAGGAGCGCCGCGCCGGACGCATAATTGCGCCACGCCGGAAACGCGCGAAGCATTCCGGTGAACGAGAATTTTGGATTGCCGACGGCGTCAAACAGGCCCCAATACGCACCGACGGCGCCTTCGTGGCTGCCCTTCCACGGCTGATCATAGGCTTCGAGCAGGTAGTAATCGTAGCCCTTCTCGAGCGCGAGCTGGACGAAATTGCGGATGAAATAGGCTTCGTCAGCAAGTGAGGCCTCCGCGCCTTTGTGCGCGCGCCCGGCGGAAGGCCAGCCGGCTTCGCCGATGACGATCGGTTTGTCCGGAAACTCCTCCTGTACGTCGGCGTAGAAACGCTGAAGCGAATCGAGCGAGCGGCGAACGGGAACGCCTTCCCAGTACGGCAGGAGATGGATGGTGATGAAATCGACGTATTGGCCGATTTCGGGATTGAGCAACCATGTCGACCACGGCTCTGCGGTCGAAACCTTGATGCGATTGGGGAGCGCGGCCCGGACGCGGCGGATATAGGCGTTCAGCTGATCGGCACCCACATAGCCGAAGAGAATGGCCTCATTGCCGACAAACACCCGGTCCACGACGCGCCGGTTCGTCAGCGCGACGCGGATACCTGTTTCGATCTCCTTCTCGTTCTGGTCGAGATCGGGTCCGATCCACAGTCCCAACGACACGGTAAGGCCATGCCGGCGGGCGATCTCCGGGACGCGTTCGAGCCCGTCAGCAACCGTATAAGTCCGAACCCGGGCAGTGATTTTGGCAATCTGGGAGAGATCGCGATCGATCTCCTCGGGCGTCGTCCACTCATGGTCCCTTTTGGTGAATAAGTGGCTTGGATTGTAGGCAATTCCCCGGACCTGGCCGTCCCAGTCCGGCGCAAGGACGGTGTAGTCCTGGCTAGCCCAGAACAGTACGCTCGCGCCAATCACCAGAAGGAGTGCGACGGCGATGCGCACGTATCCCGTGGACAGCACGCGGCGCCATTTCGATCTCATGGGGATATCAGCTCCCGCGGGCGGGCTTGGACGAAACGCCGGAAAGGCGGATTTGGAACCGGGGAGTCATAACATATCTCAGCGTCAAGCGGGCAAACACCCATCCAGACCCGGCGGCCTACTGCGACGACTGGTCCTGGTTCTCTTGTTTGGGCGGAGCCGGGGTGACCTTCAGGAGCGTGACATCGAAAACAAGCGTCTGGTTTGGCGGAATGACCGGAGGCTGGCCGCGTGCGCCATAGGCCAGATTCGGCGGGATCACGATTTCCCATTCGTCGCCTTCGCGCATGGTTTCAAGTGCCTCCGTCCATCCCGGAATGACGCCGTTCACCACGAATTGGGCGGGAAGCTCGGGCTCCGTCTGATCAAAGACTTTCCCGTTGATCAGACTGCCTTTGTAAACCACATCAACGGAATCGGTGGCGTGAGGGGTTTTGCCATAGCCGTTGCGGATGATGCGATACTGAAGTCCGCTCGGCCGGACATGTACGCCGGGTTTCTTGGCGTTTGCGGCGAGAAACGCCTGATTGGCCTGCGGGGTCAATGAACTGTCCGGCGCCTGCGCCGAAGCTGTGACAGAAGCAGCCAGCATCGCCGCCCCGACCATGGCTCCCGTACGCCACATATCTCGATTCTCCTTTTAGTTGAGGCAAGCTATAGCCGGAATAGCCCCCGGTCGGGCGCAAGGAATAGCGGCTCGCCGCCCGAATATACAAGCCGTCCCGACCACGGGGCGGGGAGAACCACCATGGACACGGACGCGACGGCAGCAACAATTGTTCTGGGCGTCGGCGCCGTCATCTGGAACAACAGTAGCGAAGTGCTGCTGATCCGGCGAATGAACCCGCCGCGGCAGAACGAATGGAGCCTGCCCGGCGGCAAAGTCGAATTGGGCGAATCGCTCCGCGCGGCGCTCGTCCGTGAAGTGCTTGAGGAAACCGGGATTGCGATCGGGATTGTCGGTCTGATCGATGTTGCCGAGCTCATTCTGGAAAACACTGACGGCGCTCCAGGCAAACACTATGTGCTTGTGGACTTTTGCGCGCGTGCGCTCTCAGGCGAGGTTCACGCGGCCTCGGACGCAGCGGAGGCGCGCTGGTTCAGCGCCGCCGAACTGGACGCGCTCCCACTCTGGAGCGAAACGCGGCGGATTATTTCCAAGAGTGGGAAGCTGCTCAACAAATCGCCGACTGAACATCATGGCCCGGCGCGGTCATGACCCGCGTCCGGGCTACCCAGGCTTAGCATGCGTCCGCGCGCGAATGCATCGCCAGCGGGCGCTCCAGCTGGCTGGCCCGCACTCCGGCGGGCCATGACAATATGGGAATTGTACGGTCCTACATCCGCCTCGGCACTTCAATACCGAGCAGATCCAGAATTTTCACCAGAACGCGCAGCGTAAGTTCACAAAGCCCGAGGCGGGCCGCGCGCAAATTTTCATCGGTTTCCGACAGGATGTGATGCGCGGTGTAGAAGCGGCTGAACTCCTGCGCGAGCGAAAACACATAATCGCATAGTACATTTGGCGCGCGGCGGATTTCCGCCACCGCCATCGCATCAGGTAAACCAAGCAGAAGCAACAGCAGGCGCCGCTCTTCAGACGAGCGGATTTGGGGGTTAGCACGGATGAAACCTTCGTCATCGGCCTTGCGCAGAATCGACTGAATGCGTACGGCGGCATATTGCAGATAAGGACCGGTCTTGCCTTCGAAACGCGTAAAACGCTCGAGGTCAAAGACGTAATCGGAGGTGCGAAAGTTGGAGAGGTCGGCAAATTTGATCGCCCCGACGCCGACCGCCTTCGCAATTTCCGCGCGCTCTTCGGCCGGATATTCGTTCGCGAGTCCCTGCTCCTTCAGCCGCTTTTCCGCCTGCTCGGTCGCCATGGCAATGAGGTCGTAGAGCTTCATCACCCCGCCGGCGCGGGTCTTGAATGGCTTGCCATCCGCTCCGTTGACGGTCCCGTATCCCACATGTTCGAGAACGGCTTTGCCGTTTAGATGCGCCTTTCGCGCGGCGCGGAACACCTGCTCGAAATGCCCATGCTGGCGCTGATCCACCACGTAAAGGATGAGATCGGGATCGTAATTGCGAACGCGATCGACGATGGTTGCAAGATCGGTCGTCCCGTAAAGCACGGCACCATCCGACTTCAGCAGGATAAGTGGCGGCACCTCTTTGTTGTCGTCCGCTTGACTGACCGGCAGTATGAGCGCGCCTTCGCTCTCCTGTGCGAGTCCGTGCGACTTCAGCTCTGCGATCATAGGCGGGATCAGCGCATCCACATCCGCCTCGCCCTTCCATAGACTGAACGCCACCCCAAGGCTTGCGTATTCGCGTTTAAGACCTTCCTCTGAAACCCGTACAAACTGCCGCCATAGTGCGCGATATCCCAGGCGGCCAGATTGCAATTCGGCGGTCGCCCGGCGCGCGTCGTCGAGACGTGTCGGATCCGCTTTGCAGGCCGCCGACGCCGCAGGATAGAGCTTTTCCAGCTGGTCCATCGTCACAGGAGATTCTTCCGGATATGGGCCTTCGAAATCCGGTTTGAAATAAATCGGCGCCAGTCCGCGGCGCTCGATCTCGGTGATCAGCTGCCCCATCGGCAATCCCCAGTCGCCGAGATGGACGTCGCTGACGACCTGCCATGCGTTCGCGCTGAAAAGCCTTTGGAGGGAGTCGCCGATGATCGCCGTGCGCAAATGGCCGACATGCATCGGTTTTGCCACGTTGGGCCCGCCGAAATCGATGATGAGCGTTTTGCCGATGCCCGTTTCCGGCGAGCCAAGGCGCGCATCCGCTGCGATGTCCGCCGCCCTGAAAACGATTGCGTCGTCGGCAATGTCCAAATTGATGAACCCGGCACCGGCGATGTCCACTTTCGCAAAGATGCTGTCTTCTCGAAGGCGCGTGGCAATCCGTTCGGCGATCGCACGCGGGGACGTCCTGGCGAGCTTTGCCGCCGAGAGCGCGCCGTTACATTGGAATTGAGCGAGGTCCGGCCGGTCGGAGCGTTGCATCGCACCGAGCGCCGGATCAAAGCCTTCCTCGGAAAAGGCGCGTCCGGCGATCGCCGAGAGTTCGGCGAGAAGCGGTGTCATGGCTGATAGTGCGCGGTTCGCCTGTTGTAGTCGAGTTCGGCCCTGTTCAACTGCAGTCCGGCAAGAACCTGGTAGTCGTAAGGCAGCTTTTCCTTGGCAGGATCGAGATGCACCGATTCTATTGTTTCCGCTGCACTCGCGACCGTCTGGCCCGGCTTGAAAGACAGCGTAACGGTGTAATTTTGCCGGGCCAGAACGCGCGGACCTTCTGTCACGGCGACGAAGTACGGAATGGTGTAGTGATCTTCCCCTCCGCTCGCCGCACGTGTCGCCCGAAACACAATGGAAACGCTGGCATCCGTTTTGTGCGTTTTTTTGTCGAAATCGCATCCGCCGGTCACGCGCGCAATCTCGGCAGTATAGAGAACGTTTGCCGGATCTTCGGTCGCGCCGGGCCGGAACACCGTCCGAACCGAAGCGTCAGTAATGCCCGTGATCGTCGGGCAGTCGCCGGTCTTGTCGCCGGAACAGGCAGCGAGCGAGACCGCCAGTATCGTTGCCGCGACCGCGGAATATCGAAAATCCTGTTTCATGGGACCAAAGCTGGAGCGGAACCCGCGGTTTGGATATCAGCCTTCCTTGACTTTTCCGACCGCCCAAGTCGATTCCGGATTGGGACATAGCGACTTTAACGAAGCCCTTCCGCAATGCAAAGACGAACAATGAACCGGGCAGGCCGTGGCCGTCTACACTGATATCGGCTTCGATGAACTCGGCGCCATGCTGGCCGCCTACGATGTTGGCGTGCCGCATACGTTTAAGGGCATCGCCGAGGGCGTGGAAAATTCCAACTATCTCCTGCAGACGGACCATGGTCGGTTCATTCTCACGTTGTACGAAAAGCGCGTCAGTGCCGACGACCTTCCATTTTTTTTGGGGCTTCTCGAGCATCTCGCCCGCAGGGGAATTGCCTGCCCCCTGCCGGTGCGCACGCGCGAGGGCGCGCAATCCACCATGCTGAAGGATCGCCCCGCGGCGCTTCTGACGTTCCTGGACGGGCTCTCGCTCAGCCGCCCGCGCGCTGCCCATTGTGCGGCGGCGGGTGCAACGTTGGCCGCGCTGCACCGCGCTGGCGCGGATTTTGTCGCGCGACGCGCGAACAGCCTCTCGCTTTCCAGCTGGGGGCGCCTTGCGAAAGCGATCGGTTCGCGTGCCGAGACTGTCGAAGCGGGGCTTGGCGAGTTGATCGCATCGAATCTCGCCGTCCTTGAAGACTTCTGGCCCGACGATCTGCCGACGGGTGTCATTCACGCGGACCTCTTTCCGGACAACGTGCTCTTCATGGCAGGACTGGTTTCCGGCATCATCGATTTTTATTTCGCCTGCGACGATTTCTATGCTTACGACCTTGCGGTGATGATCAACGCGTGGTGCTTCGAACCGGGCGGACGTTTCAGCCGCGCGCGATCGCAAAGCCTGATCGCGGCTTACGCGAAAGAACGCGCGCTTTCGGCACAGGAAATTGCCGCGCTGCCCATCCTTGCCCGCGGTGCGGCGCTACGCTTTCTGCTCACTCGGCTGCAGGATTGGCTCGATCACGATCAAACCGCGCTCGTCCGTCCCAAAGATCCGCGGGAATTCGCGCACCACCTGCGGTTTCATGCCGAAGTACAATCGCCGGCGGAGTACGGCGCGTGACGGCGGTTGAAATCTTCACGGACGGCGCATGTTCCGGGAACCCTGGCCCCGGCGGATGGGCCGCAATTCTGCGTTCCGGCAAGCACGAGAAAGAGATTTCGGGCGGCGAAGCTTTGACGACCAACAACCGCATGGAATTAACGGCAGCGATACGTGGTCTGGAATTGCTCAGGAGACCTTCGGATGTCACCGTCTACACGGACTCGCGGTACGTGATGGACGGGATCACCCGCTGGCTGTCGCGCTGGAAACTGAACGGCTGGCGCACGACCGACAAAAAACCCGTGAAAAATGACGATCTCTGGCGCGTGCTCGATGCTCTCTCCACGTGCCACCGGACGAAATGGAAATGGGTCGCCGGACATTCCGGCCATCCTGAGAACGAGCGCGCCGACACCCTCGCCCGCGCCGCAATAGAGACGGTAAGGAAGCACTGAACCGTTTTGCAGGTCCTTCAATGTCCGTGGCTCGCGTGAATGCGCAGCATCCATCCTTCGACAAGCTCAGGGTGAGGAAATCCCCTCATGCCTGGTCGAAGCTTGGATGCTGCGCAGTCGCGCGACCCAGAACACATTAGACTTGGAGCGAAACGAGCGTGGACCTCAAAGCTTCTGAAGCATGTGCTCGGCGCTGGAGACGGCGTAGGCGCCGGGCTCTTCGACATTCAGCTGCTTCACCACCCCATTGTCGACAAGCATCGAGAATCGCTGGCTCCGTTTGCCCATCCCATATTTGCTGGCGTCCATCTCAAGTCCGAGCGCACGGGTGAAATCGCCGTTGCCGTCGGCCAGCATCATGACCTTCTCACCGACATTCTGGTTTTGGCCCCAGGCGCCCATGACGAAGGCGTCGTTCACCGACACGCAGGCGATCGTGTCGACACCTTTCTTCTTCAGCTCGTCGGCATACTGCACAAAGCCGGGGAGGTGCTTGGCCGAGCAGGTGGGCGTGAAGGCGCCCGGCACCGCGAACAGCGCCACTTTCTTGTCGGCGAAAAGATCGTCGGTTTTTACCGGCTGCGGCGCGCCGCCCTTCATTTGCGTGAGCGTCGCCGATGGCACTCTCTCGCCAACACTGATGGTCATCATACTCTCCCTTATTCCGGACCAGCGCCGCTTTTATCTTATGCGTGGTGCAACGCAAGATGCACGAGGCTCACACGGTCTCCGGTTGTGGCCAAACGCACGAACCGTGCTAGAATTGGGCCATGACAGGCATGAAAACTCCGCCATCGGAAGGTGGCGATAATTTTCTGGAAGGCAAACTTCTGATTGCCATGCCGGGTATGGCCGATCCGCATTTCGAAAAAAGCGTGATCTTCATGTGCGCCCATTCGGCCGAAGGCGCGATGGGCATCATCATCAACAAGCCGGTCACAGGCCTCTCGTTTCACGATCTGATGCAGAAGCTCGAGCTTGCGGTCACACCCTCGACACCCAACTTTCCGATTCTCTATGGAGGTCCGGTGGAAACAGGCCGCGGTTTTGTGCTCCACAGCGGCGAATACGAAAGCTCCGACGCCACGCTGCCGGTTTCCGAAGACGTATCGCTCACTGCGACACTCGATATCCTTAGAGCCATGGCCGAGGGACGTGGACCCGAACACGCGATCTTTGCCCTCGGCTATGCCGGCTGGCAGCCCGGCCAGATCGAAGATGAGATTCGCCGCAACGGGTGGATTCATTGCGACGCGGATTCCGAACTCCTGTTCGATACCGGTCTCGATGCGAAGTGGGCAATCGCGCTCAGAAAAATCGGGGTCGACGCGTCAGGGCTGTCCGCCCACGCCGGCCACGCGTGACTCGCGCGCCGCGTCGGGGCGGTGTCGGGCAATGAACGCAGGAACCTCGTTTCTGATGAGCGCCTCCGCGAAGTAGAACCCCTGCGCATATTCGCAGCCGAGTTCCCTAACGCGTTGTGCATCATGCCCGGTTTCGACCCCTTCCATGACCACGGCGCGTCCCAATTCATGGGAGAGATTGACGATCGAGCGCAACACCACACCTGGCTCTGTTTCACCCGGCCCAGCTCCATCGAGAAAGCTCTTGTCGATCTTCACCGTATCGAAAGGCACATCCTTCAGTTGACTCAAGGTCGACAGGCCTGTCCCGAAATCATCGATTGCAAGGCTTGCGCCGCAGCCGCGCAAGCGGCGCAGAATTTCCGGCAGATCCTCGCCCGCCCTGGCCGCGGCGCTCTCGGTCAATTCCAGCTTGAGCGTGCCCGGAGCGATACCGCTTAACGCGATCAGTTTGGCGAACTGACGGTCGAAATTCTTGTCTCTGAGCTGCCGCCGCGACACATTCACGCTGACGAACAACGGCGGTGAAAGGGGAAACATCTTTTGCCATTTGGCGAGATCGGCCGTCGCGCGCGATAGAGCGAAGCGGCCGAGTTCCACCACAAATCCCGTGTGTTCCGCGTGTGGAATGAATTCGCTGGGAGGTACAGAATCGCGCTCGGGATGATTCCACCGCAGCAGCGCTTCGAACCCGGCGACCGCCGAATCGGCCAGCCGTACAATCGGTTGATAGACAAGGTCGATTTCGCCCCGCGCGAGCGACTGGCGCAGCTCCGACTCGAGTTCCACCTCGTCCCAACGCCGCGGTGCCGGCGCGGGAGGCGAATAAAGACGTACAGTCGCGCCGCCTTCTCGTTTTGCTTTCTTGAGCCCTGCTTCCGCGTGCGCGATAAGCTCCGCGGCGTCGGCTGCCTCGCGTCCGAGCGCCACACCGACACTTGCCGGCGCAAAACCTCGCCGTCCGTTCCATTCGTGCGGTTCGTGCAACACCGCGACGATCCGTTCTCCGATCGCGAGCGCATTTGCGCCAGCTTCAACAAAAAGAATGGCGAAGCAATTACCGCCCAAGCGGAACACTTCCGCCTGGCCGCGTGCGAGCGCGATGAGACGGGCGGCGATTTCACAAAGCACACTGTCACCGCCAGTGTCGCCGAAGCTTGCATGAACGGATTTGAATCGATCGATATCGGCAACCGCCAGCGTGGCAGAGCCCAATCGGGAGCCAAGGCCCTCGAGATCCTCGATCAGGCTCATGCGGGTGCGAAGGCCGGTTAGAGAATCACGCCCGCGCCGCGGTATGTGCGCGTCGGCTTCCTTCCGCGCAGTGACATCAGCGATCAATCCGAAATACCGCTCGACGGCCGCCCCATGCCCGAGCGCAGTGGCGCGCAACTCGAACCAGCACCATGCGCCGTTTTCCATTTGCGCACGAAATTCAATACGGAAGGCAAGTCCTTTCTGCGCGCGAAAGCGTTCCATGGCTTCGCGAAAAACCGCGCGGTCGTCGGAATGCACGCGCGCGAGCCAGTCTTTCGCGGAAAAAACCTCTGAGCCGTTGTACAGACCTAGCAGAGCCGCGGCTTCCGGCGAAAGGCGGACCAGTTCGCGCGCAAGATCGAATTCGAACACGCCCTGATAGGAGGCGCCGATCGCGGCGACAGCTTCGCTGTTCTCGCTGGCCGCATTCGCCCGCGGTTTGTCCGGGAGAGGCACCGGCGTCGCACCGCTCGCGGGCAGAATGGCAATCCCCTCGCCTGCCGCGATGGCAAGTGCCAGCAGAACCGCACCCGTCGCGGCAAAACCGCCGACGATACCGGGCGCCGCGGCATTGGACTGGAGTCCGCCCAGAGCGGAAACCGCGGCAGCGCCCGTGACGATTGCAAATACGGCGGCGCTCGGCGCGGCGACGCGCGCAGCCCGTACACCGGCAAGGCCTTCGTGAACGAGCCACGCCGCAATCAGGGCGGTCCCGACAATGACAGCGAGTTCGCTGAGCAGCATGGCCGCGGGAACGCCAACCGCGGCGAACGCTGACAAACCCACCAGCCCGATGATGACCCAGCGCAGCACATCCGGCGGGAAGCGCGTTTCGAAAGGCGCGATTGTATCGGCCAGCCGAAAGCCCGACGCCAGCGTAAGGCCTGCAAACATCGCGATGATCCCGTAGGGTCCACCCACGCCGCCAACTCCGATCGCGTCGAACATTCCCGCCGAACCCAGTTGCACGAGAAGAAGGCCGAGCAGCACAAGCGCGGCCCACCGCGGTGCTGCATGCCCCGTCATGACCGCAAGCCCCGCCGTGATGGCGAGAGCCGCCGCGATCAGCCCGGCAACGGCCGCAAACAGGATTTCGATCTGCGCCCTGTGCGCGGCAATGGCGGATTCGCTCCAGGCGGTGATGCGTGGCGTCGCATCATCGTTGTCGACCCGAATCGCCAGCGCCGCAGATGTGGCCGGCGGAACGGTGATGCGAAAGGCGTAACGGCCGTAGGCATGCGCGTTTTCCACCGTGACGTCCGCGTCCGAAGTAGCCACCTGCCGGATAGCGGCCCGTCCGCGACGCGGCAGGAGGCGAAACCCGGCGTCGAAAGGTTGTTCGGCCAAAAGAATGCGGGTCACAGGACGGACCGTCTGGTTGGAGACTGTCGTCAAATACCAGCGCGAACCGTCATTCTCTGGCGAGCCCGGCGCTTGGTAAGGCGAAAGCGAGCCCGTAAGGTCGAGAACCGGTCGCGAACTGGCAAAATCGATATTGGGCGAGACCCTCGCGCCGGCCGACCAGGCTGCCACAGTGAAGAGCACGGCGCAGAGAACCAGCGGCAGCCAACCGGGATTGGAAAAACGTGCGGCAGGGCTCAAGCGGGTTGTACGTCTTCGGACAGAAGTGCAAACAACATGTGATCCTGCCATTCGCCGTTTATCTGCAAATACCGGCGCGCCACTCCTTCCTGCCGGAAGCCTGCCTTGGTGAGCAGGTTGCGCGAGGCTTCGTTCGCCGGCAGGCAGGCAGCCTCGATCCGGTGCAGCCCGAGCGTACGGAAAATAAAAGGAATCAGTGCGCGCACGGCGTCAAACATATACCCCTGCCGGGCAAAGCGCTCGCCGACCCAATAGCCGAGCGCACAGCACTGGGTGACGCCGCGACGGACATTCGAAAGCGTGCAGCCGCCCAGGAGCTCGTTGTCCAACCCGCGAAAAACGAAGAACGCGTAGGCCGAATCCTCGCGCGCTTCGCGCTGATAGCGTTTGAGCCGCCGGCGAAACGCACCTTTGCTGAGTTCATCCGTCGCCCATGCCGGCTCCCAAGGTGCAAGAAAGGTCCGGCTTTCGTCCCTAAGCCTTGACCAGGCAGCGAAATCACCGACGCGCGGGTAGCGCAGGTAAACGCCATCCCCGCTGATGATCGGCTGCTGGCCGCCGGGGAACATCAATCCCCGCATGAAACCCATACGGCTGACGCTCATTCGGCGGCGTGCGCCGCGGGACTGAACCGTCCGGCGAAACTCGCGTAGCTTTCCAGCCTGTCTATAGGACCCAGTGCGGCGATTGCCGGCTGCCGCGTTGTCATCAGACGCTCGCCGAAACTCCGAACCGCGCCCACGGTGACCGCATCAAGCTTCTGCTTGATTTCGGCGATCGAGACCACACGCCCATAGGCAAAAAGATGTGCCGCGATCTGTTCCGCGCGCGCGGACGGCCGTTCGAGACCCATAAGCAGGCCGGCGCGAAGCTGCGCCTTGGCGCGCGCCACTTCTTCGGCATTTGCCGTCTGCGCGAGAAGCGCGATCTGGTCGACGATCAGGCCTGAAATATCCGCGGCTTCGTTTTCGCCAGTGCCGGTATAAACGCCGATCATGCCGCCATCGAGAAACGCATTGGCAAACGCATAGATCGAATAACAAAGGCCCCGCTTCTCGCGAACTTCCTGGAACAACCGCGACGACATTCCGCCCCCGAGAGCCGTCACGAAAACCTGAGCCGCAAACAGCGCGTCATCGCCACTGGCAACGCCAGGAAACGCGTAGGCGACATGCACCTGTTCGAGGTCTTGCTTGCACCGCACGTCGCTGCCGAGAAACTGCGCGGGCAAGCTTTTCGGTCCCTCGCCGAAGCGGAAATTGCCGCAGTGACGCTCTGCGAGCTCGAGCATTGTTGCATGCTCGACCGCGCCGGAGGCGATGAGCGTCATGCCGCCGGCGCGATAGTTCGCGCCCATGTAGCGAGCGAGATCGTCGCGCGTAAAGGCACTCACCGTCTTGTCGTTGCCAAGAATCGGCCAGCCCATCGGCTGGTCCGGATAAACCGCGCTCTGCAAATGATCGAAAATAATGTCGTCCGGCGTGTCGTGCGCCTGCCCGATCTCCTGCAGCACGACCTGGCGCTCGCGCTCCAGCTCTGTGGTGTCGAAAATCGGGCCCGTGAGGATATCGGCGAGAAGGTCGACTGCGAGCGGAACGTCCGCCTTCAGCACCCGCGCATGGAAAGCCGTCTGTTCGCGGCTGGTGTAGGCGTTGAGTGCGCCGCCCACCGCCTCGATTTCTTCGGCGATGCCGCGCGCCGTGCGCCGCTCGGTCCCTTTGAAGGCCATGTGCTCCAGCATGTGCGAGATGCCCATGCGGGCTTCATCCTCGTGGCGTGCGCCGCAATTGACCCAGATCCCAAGGCTCGCGCTTTCGAGTTGAGGCATCGGATCCGTTGCAACGGTCAAGCCGTTGGGAAGATGTGTAATTTCGACATTCATGGGTGTGCCGATCGGGCCTCGATGAAAGCGCGCAGCGTAAGCGCGTCGTTTGGCAGGACAGAGAAGCGTTCGGGACCCAGATAAGATTGCTTGAGGCGCTGCGGCAAGGGGGGAACCATACCAGTCGCGCGGGCGACCGTCTCGGGAAATTTGGCCGGATGCGCCGTCGCAACGACGATAGTCGGCGTACCGCTGCTTGCGGCTGTCCGGCGTCCCACAGCGATTCCAACGGCCGTGTGGGGATCGACCAGCCTTCGGTAACGGCGATGCGTATCACGTATGGTTTCCAGTGTTTCGCCGTCCGAAATCGACGAGGCCTGATAACGCGCGCGCAGCCCGGCAAGAACCTGCAGCGGAAGTTCCATTCGTCGCTCGCGCGTGAATTCGTCCATCGCTTCGGACACCCAGACGTGGTTGCGGTTGGAGGCTTCGAACAACGCGCGTTCGAAATTGCTGGCGACCTGGATGTCCATGGACGGACTGAGCGTGGAAAGCGCGTCCTGTGCCGCGTACAAACCATCGTTCAGCGCGCGGGCCAGGATATCGTTCGCATTCGTCGCCACGACGAGCCCTTCAACCGGCAGCCCCATGCGCATCGCCGCCTCGCCCGCAAAGACGTCGCCGAAATTGCCGGTTGGCACAATGAACCGCGCCGGCTGGTCAAGTATCGCCGCAGCGGTGAAGTAGTAGACGCTCTGCGCGATAATCCGGAGAAAATTGATCGAATTCACCGCGGTCAGCGATTGCGCGCGCGAAAACGCGCGATCGGCAAACAGTGCCTTCACGAGCGCTTGCGCGTCGTCGAAAGTTCCTTCGATTGCGATGTTGTAAACATTATCATGTGGCGAGGTCGTCATTTGCCGGCGCTGCACCTCGCTGACGCGGCCTTTTGGATGCAGCACAAAGATTTGGACGCGCGGCGATCCGCCGAAGGCCGCAATAGCAGCTGAGCCGGTATCGCCCGAAGTGGCGACAAGAATGGTCGCCCATGCATTGCGCCGATCGAGTTCGCGCGCCACAAGGCGCGAAATCAGCTGCAGCGCGATATCCTTGAACGCGAGCGTTGGCCCATGAAACAGCTCGAGCAGATGAAGCCCGGGCTCAAGCTCCACTAGCGGCGCTATCTCGGGGTCATCGAATGCGGCATAGGCAGCGGCAATGTCCTGGTGCAGCTGCAGGGCTGAAAAAGATTCGTCAGAGAAGCGTTGCAAAATCGAGAATGCGATATCCTGATATCGGCGTGTTGCCGCGCGCGTGATGTCATCCACCCGCGGCCACGCCTTGGGCAGATAAAGCCCTCCATCGGGCGCCAGAGCTCCGAGCATTACGTCGGCGAAGGTGGCAGACGGCGCCTTACCCCGCGTGCTGATGTAATTCATCTTGGCTCCTAAACTGTCATTCGCGCGCAGACCCCCGCGCAGGTGCGAACCCAGACAATTTGAGGGCGAGGTGCTCCCGTTGTTACGCCTTTTTGCCGGGTACAGATCCCATTTATTTCGCTCTAAGGATGCGGGTCTCCGCTGCGGTTTGTGCTTGGGCCGGGCTTCGCGCGGAGTCGGGCGCGGGGATGATTCGCGTGAGAGGTGTTAAAAAAGCTCAGTCTCCCCTGCGCACGATTCCAGGCTATGTAAACAGCGACGAGTGCCAGAGCGAGCAGAAACCATGTCATCGCATATTGCAGATGGTCGTTGGGGATATTGACGCGCGTCTGTCCCCCGCGTGGCCATGACCCGCCAGCCGTGGCAACGGCTTCGAGGACAACAGGCGCGGCAAGCCTTAGTTGGTCGCGCTTTGCGATCGCTGCAACGTCGCGGACGAACCACACACGATGAGGCAAATTGGGTGGCGGCGTGAAAAAGCCAGGTTTGTCGGACGTCCGGAGAATGCCGACAACATTTACAACGCCGGCCGGTTCGCTTCCCGGCCGCAACGCCGGATTGCGCAGCGGTAGCGGGACGTAGCCGCGATCGACGATCACGGCCGCGCCGTTGCCGCGCAACAACGGGGTGAGCACGTGGTACACCGGCCGGCCGTCCGGACCGGTGGCGTACAGGTAAGTCTCTTTCGAATTATCAAACGCGCCACGCACGTCGACGCGGCGGTATTGCGCCCGGTCGAGACCGAGCGTCAGTGCCTGATCAAGTGAAATCATCGGCGCGTGCATGTTGCGCCGGATCTCTGCGATCAGATGAAGCTTCCATTGCAGCCGCTCGAGCTGCCAGACTCCGAGGCCCACTAGCAGCGCAAACAACGCCACGCAAAGAAGCGTAAATCCCGGCTGCGGCCGGAACCGGATCACGCCAGACGGCCTTCGCGCGCCTGATGTTTGTACTGCAGCACTATCAGCACCGATTTCACGAGGCGCAGACCGCCAAGGGCGAGGATTGCAATCGTGGGCAGCCACAGGGCTGCGTGCACCCAATAAGGCGGCGACCACACGATTTCCACAACAAGCGCCCCGCCGACGACGAGAAAGCCGACGATCAGAATGACAAAGACCGCCGCGCCGTCGCCGACATCAAAGAGCACGTAATCGAGGCCGCAATACGGGCAGTGTGGCGCGATGCGCAGATAGCCCGCGAACAGCCGACCTTGCCCGCAGCGCGGGCACCGGCCGAGGAGCGACGAGATGAGCGTCGACGGCGCCGGGCCTTCCATCAGGCCATTGTGACCGGGGCCGCACCCCATACGTAGATGCAGCTGAACAGGAATAGCCAGACCACGTCGACGAAATGCCAGTACCACGCGGCGGCCTCAAAACCGAAGTGGCGCTGCGGGGTGAACTGACCCGCGATCGCCCGTCCGAGACACACACTTAGGAAGATCGTGCCGATGATCACGTGACAGCCATGGAATCCCGTCGCCATGAAGAACGTCGAGCCGTAGATCGCCTGGAGATTGCCGACACCCGCCGCCAGCAAGGAATGCGCGGCATCGGTGAAGGGCTGAAGTGCGAGGTGATTGAAGCCGAAGGTGAACGGCGCGTGGCTATATTCGTAGGCCTGCACCGCCGTGAAAGACATGCCGAGCAGCACGGTCAACAGCAAGCCCTGAACGGCGCCTTTGCGGTCGCCAATCTGTACCGCGTGGTGCGCCCAGGTCACCGCGGATCCGGAGGTCAGAAGAATGAGTGTGTTCAGAAGCGGGAAGTGCCAGGGATCGAGGCTGACGATGCCTTCCGGTGGCCAGCTCTTGAGTCCAACTTCGTGCGGGAAAAGCGCACTGTTGAAATAGGCCCAGAACCAAGCCACGAAGAACATCACTTCGGAGGTGATGAACAACACCATGCCGAAACGGAGGCCGAGCTTCACCACCGGCGTGTGATCGCCGAGGACAACGGATTCCCTGATTACGTCGCGCCACCAGCCCGCCATCGTGTACAGCACGAGAACGGCGCCGATCGCGAATATCCAGGGTTGGCCGCTCACCGGCAGACCAAAGAAACCCTTGTAACCCGAGTTCATCCAGAAAATGGCGCCGATCAGCATGGTGAAGGCGCCTACGGATCCGACAATGGGCCACGGGCTCGGATCGACGAGATGGTAATCGTGATGTTTCGTGTGCGCGTCTGCCATATTCGATTCGCCTCTATTGAAAAAACGCGACCACGTGCCCCTTGAGCCGTACCATCGTCATGACGAAGAAAAGCACCACGAGCGCCGCGAGCACGAGCGCAATAGCCAAGTTGCGCCGCCGCCGCTCCCGCGCGACCCGTTCATCCTCATCCATTGTCTCACGCCTATCCCCCAAACGACAGCTGCGGGAATAGCGGCAATCCCATGAGCCGCTCAGCGATCAGCGCGGCAAACAGCACGAAAAGGTACAGTATAGACACGCCGAACAGCCGCCGCGCAGCGGGTTCACGCGTCTCGTCCTTTTCCCGCAGCACCGCCGATGCGTCAAAGACGAACCACGTACCTAAGACGAGCGCCACCGCCGCGTAAAGCGGTCCACCCAGCCCGACAACAGCGGGCGCCAGCGCGAGCGGCGCAAGAACGAGTGCGTAGCCGAAGATGTGGCGGCGCGTGGAGCGCTTGCCGCTCACCACCGGCAGCATAGGCACACCCGCGCGTGCGTAGTCCTCGGAGCGGTAGAGCGCGAGTGCCCAGAAATGCGGTGGCGTCCAGAGAAAAATAATGAGCACGAGAAGAAGGGGCGCGAGGCCAAGCGTTCCCGTCGCCGCGGCCCAACCGATAGCCGGCGGAAGCGAACCTGCGAGGCCGCCGATAACAATATTTTGCGCGGTCCGCCGCTTCAGCCATAGCGTGTACACGAAGACATAAAAGGCGATGGAAATGGCGAGCAGAAGGGCTGCCAGAAAGTTGACGAAAAGCGCCATGAGCGCGACGGAACCCGCGGCAAGCGTCCAACCGAACGCGAGCGCATCATTCCGTGCGATGCGTCCCATCACGACAGGCCGCGTCGCGGTCCGGGCCATCAGCCCATCGATATCGGAATCGTACGCCATGTTGAGCGCGCCCGAAGCACCCGCGCCGACCGCAATGCAAAGGAGTGCGGTAACCGCGGTGAGCGGTTCGAGTGATACGGGCGCGACCAGCATGCCGGCAACGGCGGTGAACAGGACGAGCGACATCACCCGCGGTTTTAAAAGCGCGAAATAATCGCCGACGCTCGCGGCGCGCGATTCGAGCGCGAGTGTCCCCGCCGCAGCCATCATGTGACGCGCGGCAGTTCGTTATAAGAATGGAACGGCGGCGGCGACGGCAACAGCCATTCGAGCGTTGTGGCGCCCACGCCCCAGGGGTTGTCGCCTGCCCGACGTTTGGCAAAGAAGGCCTCTGCCATCGCGATCACAAACACGATGGTGCCGGCGCCGGCGACAAACGCGCCGATCGACGAGACGAAATTCCAGCCGGCGAAAGCGTCGGGATAGTCCGCAATGCGTCGCGGCATTCCCGCAAGGCCGAGGAAATGCATCGGGAAGAAGGCTACGTTCACGCCGATGAAAGTGAGCCAGAAGTGAATCTGGCCAAGCACTTCGTTGTACCGATAACCGGTGATCTTTGGGAACCAGAAATACCAGCCGGCGAAAATCGCGAAAACGGCGCCGAGCGAGAGCACGTAATGAAAGTGTGCGACAACATAATCCGTGTCCTGTAGCACCACGTCGACGCCGGCGTTCGCCAGTACCACGCCGGTGACTCCGCCGATGGTGAACAGCAGCACGAAGCCCATCGCCCACAGCATGGGAGTCTTGAATTCTATCGAACCGCCCCACATCGTAGCGATCCATGAGAACACCTTAATGCCTGTGGGCACGGCGATGACCATGGTCGCGAAGACAAAATAAGCCTTGGTATCGACCGACAGCCCTGTCGTGTACATGTGGTGCGCCCACACCATGAAACCGATGAAGCCGATGGCGACCATGGCGTAAGCCATGCCGAGATAACCGAATACCGGTCGCTTCGAGAACGCCGAGACCACGTGGCTGATCATGCCGAAGCCCGGCAGGATCAAAATGTAAACCTCCGGATGGCCGAAGAACCAGAACAGGTGCTGGTATAGAACCGGGTCGCCGCCGCCGGCCGCGTTGAAGAAGCTCGTGCCGAAATGGCGGTCGGTCAGGAGCATGGTGATGGCCCCCGCCAGAACGGGCAGCGAGAGTAGCAGCAAGAATGCCGTCACCAGGATCGACCAGACGAACAGCGGCATCTTGTGCAGTGTCATGCCCGGTGCGCGCATGTTGAAAATCGTTGTGATGAAATTGATCGCGCCCAAAATCGACGAGGCACCAGCGATATGAATGGAGAAGATGGCAAAATCCATGGCCGGTCCGGGTGAACCGGTGGTCGACAGCGGCGCATAAAGAGTCCAGCCACCGCCAACGCCCTGCCCGCCCGAATCGCCTTCGACGAACATGGAAAGGATCAACAGCGTAAAGGAGAACGGTAGGAGCCAGAACGAGACGTTGTTCATGCGCGGAAAGGCCATGTCGGGCGCGCCGATCATGAGCGGCACAAGCCAGTTGCCGAAGCCGCCAATCATAGCCGGCATGATCATGAAGAAGATCATGATCAGGCCGTGCCCCGTCACGAACACGTTGTAGGTGTGCGGCTCGTGGAAGATCTGCAGCCCCGGATACATCAACTCGGCGCGCATGAACATCGAAAGCGTTGCGCCGACCAGCCCGGCACAGATCGCGAACACAAGGTACATCGTGCCAATATCCTTGTGATTCGTCGAATAAACGAAGCGGCGCCAGCCTGTCGGATGGTCTTCGTGCGCGGGTGCGATATCAGCCATGGACGCTAGCTTTCGTTGAATGGGCCAGAATCATTTTGCCGCCACGCGTGCGTTGTCGATTGCCGCGAATTTCTTCTTTGCCGTGGCGAGCCAGGCGTTGAAGGCGCCCTGTGAAACGACCTTCACTTCGATCGGCATGTAGGCGTGGCGCGCGCCGCAGAGTTCGGAACATTCCCCGTAATAGGTGCCCTCGGCTGTCGCCTCGAACCATGTCTCGTTGAGACGGCCGGGTACCGCGTCCATCTTCACGCCGAAGGCGGGAACCGCCCAGGAATGGATCACGTCCGCGCCCGTCGTCTGCACCTTTACGACCTTGTTCACCGGCACCACGACAACGTTGTCAACGCCAAGAAGCCTCGGTTCGCCTCGCTTCGCTGCATCGGCATCGGAAAGCCCCAGGGAATCGAACTGGAAATTGCCGCTGCCCGGATACTGGTAGGTCCAGAACCACTGCTTGCCGATCGCCCTGATCGTGAGGTCCGGTTTCGGAATGTCCGCCTCATAGTACAGCAGTTTGAAGGACGGAATCGCGATCGCCACCAGGATGATCACCGGCACAATGGTCCACGCCACTTCGAGCACCGTGTTGTGGCTGGTTTTTCCGGGCACAGGATTCCTGCGGTGGTTGTAGCGGATGATGATCCAGAAGAGCAGCCCGAAGACGAGGAGACTGATGAATACGACGATATAGGTCACGCCGGTGTTGAATGACTCGATTCGCTCCATCACGGGAGAAGCCGCGGGCTGGAATCCGATCTCCCATGGCTGCGGCGCCGCGTGCAATGCGCCCGCGAGCACAAGGCTCGCCGCGCCTGCGCCGGCTGCCATTCCGATCCATTTGCGAAGCATCCGGCGACCTCGAAGCGTAATGGGCGCTATCTCCTCGCACCCGGCGATCAGAAAGAGTCGAGATAACGCAGGTTTAGGGGAGCCATGGCGGCCAAGTCATTGCGACCTTATGCCACCCTGATCGGATCGCATACGCTGCTGCGATGGCGTCCCGGTTCTTTAGAGCCGCCGAGAACGTCACGATATCGGGATTTCGCCCGTCCCGCCGAGTTCCTATATGATCAAAAATATCCAAAGGACGGCAGCGCATGGATGGCGATCTGTTTTTCGGCAAGGCGGGGCTCGACCGCAGCAACGTGCAGGCGATCGTCGACCGCGCGCTCAGCGGCAGCGACGACGGCGAGCTTTTCCTCGAATTTTGCCGCAGCGAGTCCTTCTCTTTCGATGACGGCCGGCTGAAGGCGGCAAGCTTCGATACTACGCAGGGCTTCGGCTTGCGTGCCGTTGCGGGCGAAGTAACGGGCTACGCACATGCGAATGAGCTGTCGGAAGATGCCATCCGCCGGGCAGCGGAAACCGTTTCTGCCGTAGCAACCGGCCGTTCGGGCACGCTTGCGCTCTCGCCCGTGCGCACCAACGCAAAACTGTATGGCGACGAAGATCCGCTCGCGACGGCGGAATTCGCAGCCAAAATCAAGCTTCTCGAAGAGATGAACGCCTATGCGCGCGCGAAGGATTCGCGCGTCCGTCAGGTTTCCTGCGCGCTTGCCGGCGAACACCAGACGATCGAGATTCTTCGGGCTGGCGGGGAAAGCTGGCGGGACATCCGCCCGCTGGTACGGATCGGCGTCTCGATCGTGGTCGAGGAAAACGGTCGCCAGGAGTCGGGCAGCCACGGCGGCGGCGGCCGCTCAGGCTACGAAACCTATCTCGATCCGCGGTACTGGAAAGACGCGGTGGATGAGGCGCTCCGGCAGGCGCTGATGAATCTCGATTCTGTGCCGGCACCGGCGGGCGAAATGACCGTCGTGCTCGGGCCCGGATGGCCCGGCATTCTCTTGCATGAAGCGATCGGTCACGGGCTCGAAGGCGATTTCAATCGCAAGAAGACATCGGCGTTCGCAGGGCTCCTTGGCGAGCGCGTCGCGGCTCCGGGCGTGACCGTGGTGGACGACGGCACCATCTCTGGTCGCCGCGGGTCCCTCACCATCGATGACGAAGGCACGCCAACGACGCGCACGGTGTTGATCGAAGACGGCATTCTCAAAGGCTATATGCAGGATCGGCAGAACGCGCGGCTGATGGGGTTGGCGCCGACCGGCAATGGCCGTCGGCAGAGCCACGCACACAGCATCATGCCGCGCATGACCAATACTTACATGCTGGCGGGCGACAAGGAGCCCGAGGAAATCCTCGCGAGTGTGGACAAGGGAATTTATGCTGTGAATTTCGGCGGCGGTCAGGTCGACATCACCTCGGGCAAGTTCGTCTTCTCCTGTACAGAAGCTTATCGCATCGAGAACGGACGGAAGGGCGCACCGATCAAGGGCGCGACGCTGATCGGCAACGGACCCGAAGCGCTGAAGCACGTGGTGATGATCGGCAACGATATGAAACTCGATTCCGGCGTCGGGACGTGCGGCAAGAATGGACAATCGGTGCCGGTGGGTGTTGGCCAGCCGACGCTCAGGATTGACGGCCTTACCGTCGGCGGCACTGCCGCGTAGCGAAACCAAGGGCCCCTGCCTCGCGTTTTCCCTAGGAGGCAAATTCTCAGGGGAATCCGATGAAAATCCTTCTTGCATCCGCCTTTTCCGCTGTCCTGCTCCTTGCCGGAGCCGCCGCAGCGCAGCAGTCCGGCGCCGGCGCGAATGTCGGGCCCGTTGGCGCTGGCGCGACCGCCGGCAGCCAAGGCGTGGGTGTGGGCGCGCATGTCGGCCCGCTCGGCGGCAATGTTGGCGTAGGCTTCACGCATCCCGTTTACTACCACCACCACGTCTGCCGCGGCGGTTGGTACTGGCACCATCACCGCCGTTATTGCCGACGCTGGTAAGGCGTTCGCAAACGGGCTTTTTTGAAAAACACGCTGGCGGCCCGTAACGGCCGCTAGCGGCAGGCGCAAGCGCGATTTCTTCGGCGCCCTTTCCTTTCCGCCGGCATTGATGTTTTCCTCACCGTCGTTGCTCCAGGCGGATTGAGCTTTGGAACAAACCGGCCGTGATCGCCTGTTGTTTGGCCACCCGCGCGGCCTCGCCTACATCGCTGCCACCGAACTTTGGGATCGCATCTCCTTCCACGGCATGCAGGCATTGCTCGTGCTGTACATGGTCGAGCAGCTGCTGCTGCCGGGGCATGTCGAGCATATCGCCGGATTTCCGCAGTTTCGTGCCGCCATTGAAGCTGTAACCGGCCACCTCTCCTCGCAGGCCGTCGCTCTCCAGATTTTCGGCGTTTATGTCGGCTTGATTTACCTGACGCCGGTTCTTGGCGGCTTTCTGGGAGACCGGCTGCTCGGCCGTATTCGCGCCATTTCGCTTGGCGCACTGCTGATGACGGCCGGGCATTCTGCATGGCTTTTGACGCATCCTTCCTCTTGGCGCTACTTCTGCTCATCTGCGGCGCCGGTCTGTTGCGCGGCAATCTGCCGCCGCAGATCGGCGAATTGTACGCAGAGGACGACCGGCGTCGCGCCACCGCGTTCCAGGTATATGGCGCGGTCGTCAATCTCGGCGCATTCATTGCGCCACTCGTGACCGGAGCGCTCGGACAGGCTTACGGCTGGCATGCGGGTTTTGCGTTTGCCGGGTTCGGAATGTTGCTTGGGCTGATCGTGTACCGTCTGGGGAGGCGGGAACTTCCCGACAACATCCGCAGACGCGAGCGTGCGCGGGTATCTCTCACCGGTCACGAGCGTTCCGTCGTGCTGTTTCTGCTCCTGCTTGTGCCGATCTGCTCGCTTTTCTGGATTGCCCAAAGCCAGGTGTGGAACACGTACAACTTATGGGTCCGCGACCACGTCATGCTGCGCTTCGGCAACTGGACCATGCCGGTGCCGTGGCTCCAATCGCTTGATGGCCTCGCTCCCCTCGTTTTCATTCCAGTCGTCATCCTGTTCTGGCGTTGGCAGGCTCGGCGCAATCAGGAACCGGGCGAATTCACCAAAATGGCCATTGGCTGTCTGCTGTTTGGGCTTTCCACCTTCTGGCTTGGTTGTGCGCAATGGGCGTTCGCGGGGGCGCGCGCGCCGCTTCTTTGGGCGGTCGCTTTCCATGTCGGGTCCAATATCGGCTGGATCTACTTTCAGCCCACCGCGCTCGCCCTGTTTTCACGACTGGCTCCCCGTTCGGTAAACGCTACGATCATGGGTTGCTATGCGCTATCGGTTTCGCTCGGGGGTATTGTCAGTGGCCGGCTTGGCGGATTTTACGAACGGCTGTCCCCGTTCCAGTTCTGGTCCGTTCACGCCGCGCTTTGCGCATCCGGCGGTGTGGCGCTGTTTCTGATCGGCAATTTTGTACGTTCTTATGTACGACCAGAGGCGCCGGCAATGGTCGCAGTATCACCCCTCCGCCGCGAACCAGCGCAGTGACATACAGGAAAGTCCCGCATCGAGCTTCACGACTTCGTCGATTTGCAGCGGGATCACGTGCAAACCTTGCTTCGCAATGAGCTCGATGGCGCGGGGAAAGCGCGCGTTCATGAGCACCGTATCCCTGATCCGGACGGCATTGACCGCGTGCTCCTCGGCGGGCGGCAGCTCGACAATTTTGAAGTCCCCAAACATTCCGGACTGCGCGATCGCCGAATTCGCGAGCAATGTTTCCTCACTGAGCAGCGAAACCCCCGATTTCAGATGAAGAATGCCCTCCGGGGTTTCGACGATCCTTGTCTTGAGGCCGAAACGGGCGAGCAGCCTTAGTAGTGCTTCGGCACCTGCACGGTTGGTGCGGGCCGACAGTCCGACATAAACAATTTCCGGGGTAACCAGGACGTCGCCGCCGTCCGCGAATTCCCCGTCCGACAATTCGAGCAGGGTGTGAAAACGGCGATTCAGTACGGGTCGAAGCTCCTTGCTCTCGAAAAGACGCGTCGGCGCTCCCGGTCGCAAGAGCACGGCGCCGTTCGGAAGCACAAGCGCCGGATCCTCCACAAAAACCGAATCGGGAAAGGTTTCGAGCGGTGGCAGAACCTCGACTTTTAGCCCCGTCCGGCGCAGCGCAGCGACATAAGCCGCGTGCTCCCGCAAGACACCATTGAAATCGGGCACGGCTTCGGGATTTTTTCGCAGTCCGCTGACAACGCTCTGCGCGGGGCTGCGAACGATCGCATCAGTGTAATCAAACATACGCATGTGTGACTGCTGCTCTCGACCGTGCGCCAGTCTCCCATCCCCAGCGCGGCAGGGCAATGAGGCAGAAAAACGCTTGGCCGCTCTCAGAACACCAATCGTCCGCCGACGATAGCGAGCGTCGACGCGAGAGCCAGGAAATGCATGGCGAACTCCCCTTTGATGGTTGTACTTTATACTCGTCAAAATGGACTCTATGGCCGTATTGCGCCTTGCGAATGGACCCAGTTCAGGAGGAGCCCAGGCCACGCGGAGAGCGGCTCTCCAGGATTTCCGAGCGCGAAACCATGTCCACCGCGCTCAAAAATGTGCATTTCCGAAGCGACAGCCGCGCGGCGCAAGGCTGCAAACATTTCCAGCGTGTTTTCCACCGGAACATCCGGATCGTCCGCCGCTGCCGCGACAAATGTCGGCGGTGCGCCGCGCCTGACCAGCCGCTCGCAGGACCAGGCCGCGCGTTCGGCAAGTGTGGGATTGCTTCCAAGCAGCATCTCGCGCGAGGCTTCGTGGGCGTAGGGCGGCAGCATCGTAATAACGGGGTACAGGAGAGCCGCGAGATCGGGCCGCGCGTTTTCGCGATCTGCGGCATCGACGGCCGCGTAGGGCTCCGTATCGGAGCGAAGCGACAGCATCGCCGCAACGTGGCCGCCGGCCGAAAAACCGAGCACGCCGAGGCGTGCAGCATCAATTCCGTACCGCGTCGGGTTGGCGCGCACGAGCCGCATGGCGCGCATGGCGTCCTGAAGAGGTACGTTTGCCGCATCGCGCCAGCCTTCGTGCGGCAATCGATAGTAGAGCACGAAGCCGGTCACGCCAGCTTGCGCGAAACGCTTCGCGGCAGCTAACGCCGTGTCGATCGTCAGTTCCCGATAGCCGCCGCCGGGAATGATCAGAAGCGCCGATCCCGTCGGAGATGTCGCAGGAATCACCCTAAATGACGGCCGCCCGATGCCGCTCAACGCCCGTTCGTGGAATTTCTGCGGATCGGGGCTGCGCTCCTCCACGTGCACGCTGAGGTTAAGGCCCTCCCCGCCCGGCGGCACACCCGGCCACAACGGAACGGTTTGGGTGCCGGCGGCCCCGGCAACCGCGGGGGAGGCCACCTGCACGGCCACTGTAGCAAGAGATGACAATGCGGCGGCGCCAATGACCTCGCGCCGGTCGACGCGGCCAAAGAAATCCTGCGCCGGGGACGATTTCATGTTATCGTGGTCGCGCAAGAATGGGGGACAGCATGAAGACCGCGCTCATTCTCATCGGCTCTCTTGCCCTGCTCGTCGGACTGCTCTGGATAGGACAGGGAACCGGCACCATCCGTTGGCCGGCGTCGAGTTTCATGATCGATGCGAGAGTGTGGGCGTGGTACGGCGTTGCCCTTGCTGCTGTGGGCGCGGGGCTCATTGTGCATGCATGCCGCCGTGGTTCTGCGCTGCTAAAAACGGGAGATGACGATGACGCCGCATAAAACATTCTCATCGCGCGAGTCCTTGCTGGCGTGCGCTGCGGCGGTCTGTGTCTGCACACTCGCGGGCCCGCCGGCCCTGGGAAAACAGACAATCGTTACGTTCGATCCCGCAAACTCCATTGCCACCTATGCCTGGTCGCTGAACGACAAAGGAACGGTCACCGGATTTTATTATGATGTCAGCGACAACACGACCAAAGGATTCCTTCGCACGCCGGACGGCACGATCACGACCTTCGCCAATCCCGGTTCCAAAGTGACCGCCGCTTACGGCGTCGACACAAAGGGGCGCGTCTCGGGCTACTGGAGCACGGATGACGGCAATTTTCCCGGATTCGTTCGTTCGACGAACGGCAAACTGCAGCCATTCTGGGCGAACGGCAGCGTCACCGGTACGTTTCCCAACGCCATGAATGCGACGAGCGCGATCGCAGGGAGCTATTACGATGCTTACAGCGTTCCCCACGGTTTCCTGCGGGCGAAGGACGGAACGATCAGCACCTTTGACGTGGCCGGCGATGCCTACGGCACGTCGCCTGCGGGAATTAATGGCCTTGACGCCGTCACCGGCCATTACGGCGACGCGAGCGGCATCAATCACGGATTCCTGCGTACGAGCGATGGATCGATCAGCACCTTCGACGCGGCTGGGAATTCGACGGGAACTTTCGCCCAGAGCATCAATGCGAGCGGTGTGATTGCCGGGTATTATTTCGACTCGAGCGGATTTACCCACGGTTTCCTGCGTGGCGCTGACGGGACGCTGACCGCGTTTGACCCACCCAAATCCAAGGGAACGTTCGCCGAAAGCATCAACGACAAGGGCGCCATTGCCGGTTATTACGAGGACAGCAGCGCTTTGGCGCATGGTTTCGTTCGCGCTGCCGACGGAAGCTTCAGAACGTTCGATCCCCAAGGTTCGACCGGAACCTTCGCCAATTTCGTTAATCGCCAAGGCGATGTCGTCGGCTACTACACCGACAGCGAAGGCAATTATCACGGATTCCTGCGCGCACGCTGAATTCCGCTGGCACCTTCATCGCGATTGCGGCAGAAGGCCTTCGCCAGGCCGGTGAAGACGGATTTCACATTCGGGTTACGGTCGCCGCATGAAATTGTGGAGTGCTGAACAGCAAAGATCGCTCTCGCTGCTCTCGTTCTCGCTTGTTGCCATCGGCCTCGGCGTGATCACCGGATTTGGAGCGATCGCCTTTCGCGACCTGATCGGCTTCATTCACAACCTGCTGTTCTTTCGTCAATTGTCGTTCGGTTACAACGCGAACCTCTACGACGCGGCGTCGCCCTGGGGCGCACTCGTCATGCTCGTTCCGGTCGTGGGCGGTTTCGGCGTCACGTTCCTGGTGCGGACCTTTGCGCCGGAAGCGCGCGGGCACGGCGTGCCCGAAGTTATGGACGCCATTTTCTACAATGAAGGACGCATTCGCCCCGTCGTAGCGGCGGTGAAGTCGATGGCTTCGGCGCTTGCCATCGGCAGCGGCTCTTCGGTCGGCCGTGAAGGACCGATTATCCAGATCGGCGCCTCGCTTGGTTCGAGCATCGGCCAGCTCATCCGTCTCGAGGCATGGCAGCGCATCACGCTCGTCGCCGCCGGCGCCGGCGCCGGTATCGCGGCGACATTCAACACGCCGATCGGTGGCGTGATCTTCGCTATCGAACTTATGATGCCGGAAGTGAGCACGCGCACATTTCTGCCCGTCGCGCTGGCAACCGGCACGGCTACCTTCATCGGTCGTCTATTTCTTGGACCCCGGCCGGCGTTCAACGTTCCCCCGATCGGCACACTCGAGACCCATCCGCACGCGATCTATCTGCTTCTGCTTTATGCCCTGCTCGGCGCGGTGACGGGCCTAGCCGCAACAGCCTTCATCCGCGGGCTGCACTTTGCCGAAGACGTTTTCGAAAAAATTCGCGGTCCTTATCTCCGCCACGCGGTCGGCATGCTCGGCGTCGGCGCGATGATGTACGCCTTCCTGCGCCTCTCCGGACACTATCACATCGAAGGCGTCGGCTACGCCACGATCCAGGACGTTCTGCTCGGCGGCCTTTCGCCTGCTCCCTTCCTGGCGCTGCTGTTCGCGTCGAAACTCGTCGCCACCTCGCTTAGCCTCGGATCCGGATCCTCGGGCGGAATATTTTCGCCCTCTCTCTTCATGGGCGCGACGCTCGGGGGCGCGTTCGGCGCGCTCGCGCATCTCGGCTTTCCTTCGGCGCCCATCAGCGTACCAGCCTTCGCCGTTGTCGGTATGGCGGCCATGGTCGGCGGCGGCACCGGCGCCGCAATGACCGCGGTGACGATGATCTTCGAAATGACGCTCGATTATGGAATCGTCATGCCGATGATCATCGCGGTCGCCATCAGCATCGGCTGCCGGCGCATGCTCTCGCGCGAAAACATCTACACGATAAAGCTGGTGGCGCGGCGGCACTTCATTCCCAAGGCGCTGCACGCCAACATGTTCCTCGTACGCCGCGCCGCGGAGGTGATGGATAGCGAATTTCTTGCCTTGCCGCACGATATGACCTTTGAGGCGTTTCTGCGCGCCCCCGAACACGACGGCGGCATGCGTCATATCGTGGTGACGCATGGCAGGCGAATCGTGGGCGTCCTGCGTGTCAATATGGCTTTGCGGCGCGGCCTTGAAATGGCCTTCGCGGGGGTGACCCTCGGCGAACTCGCCAATTCCAGCTTCACCATTGCGCGCCCGCAGGACATCATGTTCAACGTGATCGGGCGCATGTGGCGCCGCAATGCCGTGATGTCCGTTGTCGTGGAATCCGGCCGGGTGCCGCGCGGAGATGATGTGCGCGGGATCATCACTAAGGAACACGTTGCCGACTCCGTTGCAGCAAGCATAAAGCCTTACGCGGCCGGAGACTTTCCTTAATCCAGCGCGAATGCGACCGTGCTGAGGAGCGCGATATTCGGATTGCGCGAGTCGAGCCGCGTGTGCTGCACGATGATGGGAACGTTCGAAACGATCAGCGAGGAATAGGACGTGTCGCGCGGAATGGGTTCAGGGTCATCGAGATCGTTGAAGCGCAGATGCTTGGTGCGTCGCGCAGACACCGTGACGCGATAAGGCCCCACCGGCTTGCGGTCCTCGAAGAAGATCATAATTTTGATTTCGGCGTCCGCATCGGATGCGTTCAGAATGCAACAGGCTTCGTGGGATTCGAGTTCTGGATCGAACGGATCGACACTGCGGCCTGGAATATAGCCTTCTGCAATCGCCCAATGCTTTTTGCCCGGTGCTGTTGACCCGTTCACGGGAGCGAAACGCTGCGCCGCATCATCCGTTCCGCTGCGCCGATCTGTTCAGGAACCAAGGCGGGAAGCGCCGGTTATCGAAACGGATGCCCGCGCATCGGGCCGCTCTCTCTCCGGCGGAATCATCAAATGGCAAGCGAAAATGCAAGCGACGTTCTGGTCGATGTTTTGCTCGACTGGGGCGTCAGCGTCGTGTTCGGTATTCCCGGCGACGGAATTAACGGCGTCATCGAAGCGCTCCGCAAACGGCAGGACAAAATTCGCTTCGTTCAGGTGCGCCACGAAGAAGCGGCGGCGTTTGCCGCCTGCGGTTACGCAAAATTCACAGGTAAGCTCGGCGTCTGCGTCGTGACCTCAGGACCCGGCGGCATCCATCTGCTGAACGGACTCTACGACGCCAAACTCGACGGCCAGCCCGTGCTCGCCATCACTGGTCTGCAGTTCCACGATCTCCTGCACACTTATACGCAACAGGATGTCGAACTCGACAAGCTGTTCATGGATGTGGCGCTCTACAACGTAAGGATCATGGGCGCAGCGCATGTCGAGAACGCGGTTTCGCTGGCCTGCCGCACCGCCGTCGCTTGGCGCGGCGTTGCGCATGTGACCATTCCCGTCGACATTCAGGATCAGCCGGTCAGCAAGGACATCCGCTCACGGCGTAACGCGCCGCATCACGTCTCCGAAACTCCCGCGCCCGAGCGCAGCATTCCATCGGATGCCGCGCTTGACCGCGCGGCGGAGATTCTTAACTGCGCGTCGAAGCCTTGCATTCTCGCCGGGCAAGGTGCGCTTGGCGCATCGCGTCTTCTCGCTGCCGTCGCCGAACGGCTCGGCGCGCCGGTGGCAAAAGCGCTGCTCGGCAAGGGCGCGCTGCCCGACGACAATCCCTATTGCACGGGCGGCGTCGGCCTTCTCGGCACACGGCCGTCGCAGGACGCGCTCGAAGATTGCGATACGCTCCTTATCACCGGAAGTTCGTTCCCCTATATCGAATTCTATCCCAAGCCTGGACAGGCGCGCGCGGTACAGATCGACGTCAATCCGCAGCGCATCGGCCTTCGCTATCCCGTCGAATGCGGATTGGTCGGCGATTGCGGGCGCGTGCTCGAAGCGCTGCTGCAGCGGCTCAAACACCGAACCGAACGGAAATTTCTCGATAATATTCAGTCGGCCGTAAAGGACTGGAACAAGCTGATGGTCGAGCGGGCCTCGCGCAAGGAAAAGCCGATGAAGCCGCAGGTGGTGGCGCACGAACTCGGCAGACGGCTTAACGACGACGCGATCGTGACGACCGATTCAGGCACCATCACCACCTGGATCGCGCGTCACTTCAGCATTCGTGACGGCATGAAATTCTCATGCTCCGGCAATCTCGCGACGATGGCCTGCGGACTTCCCTACGCCGTCGGCGCGGCGATCGCCTATCCGGGGCGGCAGGTGGTGGCATTTGTCGGCGACGGCGGGCTCTCGATGCTGATGGCGGAGATGGCAACCTGCCGGAAATACAATCTCGATGTGAAGATCGTGGTCGTGAAGAACAACGTGCTCGGTCAGATCAAATGGGAGCAAATGGTGTTCCTGGGGAATCCCGAATACGTGTGCGAACTCCAGCCGATCGATTTCGCGACTGTTGCGCGCGGCTTTGGTCTCCCCGCTTTCACCATCGATGATCCGCAGCAATGCGGCGAAATCCTTGGTCGCGCGCTACAAACGCCCGGCCCGGTGCTGGTCGAAGCGGTCGTCGATCCCGACGAACCGCCGATGCCTCCAAAAATAACCGCCTCGCAAGCCGCCCATTTCGCCGAATCGCTCGTCAAAGGGACGCCGAACGCCAAGAAGATCGCGCTCACCGTCGCGGGCGACAAGGTGCGTGAACTGGTCTGACGGATGACCGGTGCGAAAATCGAAGCCCTCTCGGCGGCCGCTTATGAGATACCGACCGACGCCCCCGAATCCGACGGTACCGCCGAATGGAACAGTACAACTCTTGTCGTGTGCGAAATTAACGCGGCCGGAGCAACGGGGCTTGGTTACACCTATGCCTCACCGGCCGCAGTGACGGTTATCGGCGAGACTCTCGCGTCCGTTGTTCGCGATCGTGATTGCTTCGCCATCGAGGCGATCTGGCGCGATATGATTGGCGCGGTGCGCAATCTCGGCTGGCGCGGCGTCTGCGCAAACGCCATTTCTGCGGTGGACAATGCACTCTGGGACCTCAAGGCGAGACTGCTTGATCTTCCACTGTGCGATCTGATCGGCCGCGCCCGCGATTCCGTAGCGGTGTACGGAAGCGGCGGCTTCACGTCGTATGACGATGGCAGACTTCGCCAACAGCTGAGCGGCTGGGTAGGCGAAAACGGCTGCCAATTCGTCAAGATGAAAATCGGCCGCAGGCCCGAAGACGATTTGCGCCGCGTGCAAGTCGCCCGCGACGCGATCGGCAGCGCAGAATTGTTTGTGGATGCGAATGGCGCCTACACGCGCAAGCAGGCGCTCGCTTTCGCTGAAGCTTTTGCGGATATCGGCGTCACCTGGTTCGAGGAACCGGTCTCGAGCGATGATCTCGAGGGCTTACGGCTGCTCCGCGATCGCTCACCCCCGGGGATGAACGTTGCCGCCGGCGAATATGGTTACGAGCCGTTCTATTTCCGCCGCATGCTGGAAGCCGGCGCGGTCGATGTGCTGCAGGCCGACGCGACGCGCTGCTGCGGGATAACGGGATTCCTGCGCGCGGCCGCTCTCTGCGACGCCTTTGGCCTTCCCCTTTCGGCGCACACGGCGCCCGCGATACATCTGCATGTGGCCTGCGCTGCGCCGCGGGTGATGCACATCGAGTGGTTTTACGATCACGTCCGGATCGAACGCAGGCTGTTCGACGGCGCGCCCGCTCTGATTCGCGGCCGCATTGCGCCGCAGGCGGGCGCACCGGGCCATGGCCTCATGTTCAAACGCGTCGACGCGGAATCCTTTGCGGTCAAGCCATGAGCGATATGTCGCCGCGCGTCCACCGTGTCATTGACCGGGCAAGAAACGGGCGTGTTGCCGCAGAATTCATTGCAGTGCCCGCCGATACAGTTGCAGCACTCAGAAATGATCTTGAGCGCGCCATCGAAGGTGAAGTGCGCTTCGGTGCCGCCGACCGCGCGCTCTGGTCCACCGACGCCTCGAATTACCGTCAGGCGCCCTATGGCGTGATCCTGCCGAAATCGAAAGCCGACGCGGTCACCACGATTGCGCTCTGCTCGAAATACGATGTGCCCGTTGCGCCCCGTGGTGGCGGTACCAGCCTCGCCGGACAAGGCTGCAACACCGCCGTTCTTATCGATTTCTCGAAATACATGGATGGCGTATTGTCGCTTGATGCGGAAGCCCGGCGCGCGGTTGTGGAGCCGGGCTGTATTCTGGACACGCTGCGCGACGCCGCCGAGAAGCATCACCTGACGTTTGGGCCCGACCCTTCGACGCACGACCACAACACGCTCGGCGGCATGATTGGCAACAATTCCTGCGGCGTACATTCGATCATGGCGGGGCGCACCGCCGACAACGTGCACGCACTCGAAATCATCACCTATGACGGGCTCAGGATGCGGGTCGGCCCCACCTCGCGCGACGAATACGAGAGCATTTTGCGCGCGGGCGGGCGGCGCGGGGAAATATACCGCGCAATGCGGGATTTTTGGGATCGCTATGGGGAGCGCTTCGAAGCGGCCTATCCGAAAATTCCCCGCCGCGTATCGGGATACGAGAACCTGGACCAGCTATCGTGGGACAAGAGCTTCAACGTCGCGCGTGCGCTTGTCGGAACGGAGGCGACCCTGGTCACCGTCCTCGAAGCGACGCTCGATCTCGTGCACAGTCCGCCGGCGCGCGTTCTGCTCATCGTCGGCTTTCCGGATATTTTCGCCGCCGCCGATTCGGCCGGCGAAGCGGTCTCGATGGGAGCCATCGGCGTCGAGTCCATCGATCAGCTGCTCGTGGACTTCATGCACGAAAAACATTTCCGCGTGAAGGACATCGGCCTGCTGCCCGAAGGCCACGGCTGGCTGGTCTGCGAATTCGGCGGCGAAACAGCGGACGAGGCCATCGCCAAAGCGCAGCCGCTGAAACGCGGGATGAAAGCATCGGGGCACGCGATCAATCTCGTCACCGACAAGAATGAGCAGAAGAAAGTCTGGGGCGTGCGTGAAGCAGCGCTCGCGGTCACCGCGCATGTGCCGGGCACGGGTCCGACTTGGCCTGGCTGGGAAGATTCGGCCGTCCACCGCGACAACCTCGGCAAGTATCTGCGCGATCTCTGGGCCCTGTTCGAGAAGTATGGCTACAAAGCTTCCGTCTACGGACATTTCGGCGACGCGCTCGTGCACTGTCGGGTGAATTGGCAACTGCATAGCGAACTCGGGCTCGAGAACTGGCAATCCTTCCTGGGCGAAGCCGCCGATCTCGTCGTGCGCTATAAAGGCTCGATCTCGGGCGAGCATGGTGATGGCCAGGCGCGCGGGGCATTGCTGGAAAGAATGTACGGTCCTGAGCTCATGGAAGCGCAGCGGGAATTCAAGCGCATCTGGGATCCGAGAGGCCGCATGAATCCCGGAAAGATTCTCGACCCCTATCCCATCGTCTCGAATCTTCGGGTCGGCCCCCAATACAACCCGCCGGAAATCCCGGGGCGATTTGCCTATTCGCCGGAGACCGGCAGCTTCACCAAAGCGACGCTCCGCTGCGTCGGCGTGGGCGCCTGCCGGCGCCATCATTCCGACCAGGGCGTCATGTGCCCCAGCTACATGGCGACGCATGAGGAGAAACACTGCACACGCGGCCGCGCCCGGCTTCTCTTCGAAATGCTCCGCGGCGACATCATCACCGACGGCTGGAAAAGCGAGGCGGTGGAGGAGTCGCTCGATCTCTGTCTCGCCTGCAAAGGTTGCAAGAAGGACTGTCCGGTTCAGGTGGACATGGCCACGTACAAGGCCGAATTCCGCTCGCGCCATTACGAACACCGCCGGCGTCCGCGCGCGGCGTATTCCATGGGTCAAATTGAGCGCTGGGCTGCGATGGCATCGCATGCGCCCCGCTTGGCAAACCTCTTCCTGCGCACACCGGGGCTCTCGATTATTGCGAAGGGGGTCGGCGGTCTCGCACAGAGCCGTACGGTGCCTCGCTTTGCGCACGAGACGTATCGCTCGTGGCACCGGCGGCGCGAGAGCCGTAACGCCGGCGAGCGCGTGCTCCTATGGCCGGACACTTTCAACAATTACTTCCGGCCTGAAACTGCGGTCGCCGCCACCAATCTGCTGCAAACGCTCGGCTTCGCCGTCGATATTCCGAAGCAACAATTGTGCTGCGGGCGGCCGCTTTACGATTGGGGGTGGCTGGACCAGGCGAAGGCGCTGTGGCGCCGCACGCTGCGCAGCCTGCGCAAAGATATTGAAGACGGTGTGACACTGATCGGCCTCGAACCTGCTTGCATCTCCGCTTTCCGTGACGAGTTGCCGGCCCTGTTTCCCGGCGATCCGCTCGCGGCGAAGCTCGCAAAGCAGACACGTCTGCTGAGCGAATTTCTTTGTGATCGCCACCTCGCAGCGAAGCTTGCGGCACCTTCGCGCGCGGCCCTCGTGCAATTTCATTGTCACCATCATGCGGTGATGACGACAGAGCCTGAAACCAGCCTGCTCAAATCGATCGGGGCCGACGCGCAGATTCTATCTGCAGGCTGCTGCGGCATGGCGGGCTCGTTCGGCTTCGAAAGCGCGAAGTACGACCTCTCGCTTCAGATCGGCCAGCGCGCACTGTTCCCCGCCATCCGCAACGCACCGTCGCGCACCGCCATCCTCGCGGACGGTTTCAGCTGCCGCGAACAGATCGAGCAGGTCACAGGGCGCAAGACCCTCCACCTCGCACAATATCTGGCGGCGCAGTAGCGCTGCAGGTTCGGGAGATCTAGAATCCCCTTCCGCCGCTTCGGCGGCCCGTTCTTTACGCTACGTGTGGGGAGGAAAAATTCTTTCTGCGGTTCGCCCGTGTTGAGGCAGTAGGAGCCCGAGCACGAAAAACACGGCGGCGCCGGCCATCACAACGGCGGCCCGGGCAGCCTGACCGTTCGCGAAGAACGCCCGCGACTTCGCGTCCGCACCGAAGTGGCCGTGGGTCCCATGCAACGCGGTCACCGGATCGTACAGGTTGTCCTTTCGATCCTCACGGACCGGAAGTTCGGTTTCCTGACCTTCGACCGCGGTGCGTGCGAGAAAGCGGTCCATGAATTCCGGGACGACCATGTTGCCGATGATCGTCATGAAGGTCGAAAGCCCCACCCAGTATTCCTTCGGGCGTTTGATGGAAGCGCGATACACTGCCGCGGCCGCCGCTTCCGGCTCATAGATCGTGCCCATTGGCTTCGGCCGGTTCGGCATGTGCGTGCGTGCCCAATCGAATTGTGGCGTGTTCATCGCCGGAAGCTGTACCATGGTGAGGGCGATGCCGGATTTCTCATGCTCGAGCTCCGAGCGCAGAGCCGACGTAAACCCACGGATGGCGTGCTTGGCGCCGCAATAGGCGGATTGAAGCGGGATGCCGCGATAAGCGAGTGCGGAACCAATGTTGATGATATGACCTTTGTTGCGCGGGCGCATGTGCTTTAACGCCGCCATGCAGCCGTGCACGAAGCCCAGATAGGTCACTTCCGTCACGCGGCGGAATTCTTCGGGCGTCATTTCGCGCACCGGCGAAAATACCGTCACCATCGCGTCGTTGATCCAGATGTCGATCGGTCCAAGCTCGCGCTCGAACATATCCGCCGCTTCAAACATCGCCTCCGCATTCGCGACATCGAGGGCGCGGTGTGCGACGGCCGTGGCACCGGCGAGTTCGCCGCGCATTTCGCGAAGCGCTTCTTCGCCGCGGGCGATGAGGCCAAGCTTCGCGCCGGCGTTGGCGAAGCGGATTGCCGTCGCCCGACCAACTCCGGCCGACGCGCCGGTGATCACGACGACGGGGATTTCGGTGACTGGACGTTTCATTTCGCATCCCGTTCGAGCTTGTTATCGCAACGCGCCGGCGAAACCGGCACGGCTGCGACAATTTTTCGGGTAGCATAAGCTAAACCCGATTCGCCGGGGCGCGTTTTCTGCTCGCCACAAAAGGTGCTCAGGCGGGGGTGGTGCTTCGCTTCGATTCGCCCAAGGGTTTATGTTTGCTGAGGCCCGGCGCGGCCGCGATATTTCTTGCCCCGTTTGCGCCGAGCGCGGCTTTCGCAGCACCTCTCAATTACCTGCTCGGCCACGGGGACAAGGCTTACCCCGTCGTGGCGCTGACCTGGGGTGTGACAATCATCGCCGCGGCGGTCATCGTGATTATCGCGCTGCTCGTCTCGGGCGCGATCTGGCATCGTCGTGGTCTCGCCTTCGAGGCACCGGGACATCTCCTCGAAACCAGCCGGCCCGGTCGGGGCGCATCCTGGATTTGGATGGGAGTCGGACTCTCCAGCCTGGTCTTGCTGTTTGCGATCGTCTGGACCATGCGCGTCCTGGCCCAGGTTGCGTATCCCTCCTCCGCCGCACCTTTCACCATCGAAGTCACAGGCAAACAGTGGTGGTGGCAGGTTCGCTACCTCGCCGACGACACCGCGCGCGTGTTCGCCACCGCGAACGAGATTCACATTCCGACCGGCGTACCGCTGAAATTCAAGCTCATCGGAGGCGATGTCATCCATTCCTTCTGGGTGCCAGCGCTTTCGGGCAAGACGGACACCATTCCCGGCCAGACGAACGAGACCTGGCTCGAGGCGAAGCGGCCGGGCGTCTATCGCGGACAATGTACAGAATATTGTGGCCTCCAACATGCCCATATGGGTATGATGGTGGTGGCGCAGACGCCGCAAGCATTCCGCGCCTGGTGGGATCACCAGTTGCAATCGCCGGCGCCGACCACAAACGGCCAGGTCGCGGCCGGCCGGATCGACTTCGCCATGCATTGCGGTTCCTGTCACACCGTCCGCGGCACGGAGGCCTCGGGCATCCTCGGGCCCGATCTCAGCCACCTCATGACCCGCAGGACCATCGCGGCGGCGACGCTGCCGAACACGCCGGCGAACCTCGTGCGCTGGATATCCGATCCTCAAGGCGTCAAGCCCGGCGCGTTCATGCAGAAACCGGAGCTCACCTCTCACGAACTGGCCGACATTCTGGCCTACCTCAAATCGCTGAAGTGAGGGCGCGATGACGGCAGCCGAGTTCGAACGCTACGAGCGCGCACCAACCATCGCCCCGGCGACGAAGCCCGGATTGGCCGAGGCGCTGAAGCAGCTGTGGGAAACCGAACCCGGCATCAAAGGAATTCTCGGCACGGTCGATCACAAGAAAATCGGGCTTCGGTACATTGTGACCGCCTTCGCTTTTCTCATCGCCGGCGGCGTCGAAGCTTTGATTTTTCGTCTGCAGCTTGCGGGACCGAACCTCAAGCTCCTTACGCCGGAGCAGTACGACCAGCTCTTTACCATGCACGGCATGACGATGATCTTTCTGTACGCCGGTCCCATACTCTCCGGATTCAGCAATTATCTCTGGCCCCTCATTCTTGGCGCGCGCGACATGGCACTGCCGCGCCTCAACGCGCTCTCGTACTGGATTTACCTGTGCTCCGGAATTTTTATGTACGCAGCTTTCCTGTTCGGCTTCGGTCCTAACGATGGCTGGTTCAATTACGTTCCCTACGCCGCCCGCGCCTACAACGGCGGACCGAACATCGATTTCTACGCTCTGGGCATCATCCTACTCGGGATTTCGACGACAGTGGGTTCGATCAACTTTGTCGTGACGTTCCTGCGCCTGCGCGCGCCCGGTATGTCGCTCAACCGGATTCCGATTCTTGCCTGGGGAACGGTCACGGCGTCGGCAGCCAATATCTTCGCCATTCCCGCGGTCAGCCTCGCGTTTTTTCTCCTGTGGCTGGACCGAAACCTCGGAACACATTTCTTCGATGTACCGGCCGGCGGCCAGCCGCTCCTTTGGCAGCACCTGTTCTGGATGTTCGGCCATCCCTGGGTCTACGCAATCGTGCTGCCCGCCATGGGCATGGTCTCTGACGGGCTGCCGGTGTTCTGCCGCCGTCCGCTCGTCGGCTACACAGCGGTCGCCCTTGGGACCGTTGCGACGATGGTGCTCGGGTTTGGCGTGTGGGTGCACCACATGTTTGCCACCGGCCTGCCCAGCATCTCCCTTTCCTTTTTCAGTGCCGCCTCGATCATCATTGTCGTTCCGAGCGCGGTTGCTGTGTTCGCCTGGATCGCCACGATCTGGACCGGCAAGCCCGTGTTCACAACGGCATTCATGTTTTTCGCAAGCTTTATCGTTCTCTTCACCATCGGCGGAGTCTCCGGCTTCATGACCGGCTCCGTGCCGGTCGACTGGCAGCTCACCGACACCTACTTCGTCGTCGCGCACATTCATTATGTGCTGATCGGCATCAACGTCTTTCCCGTTGCCGGCGCAATTTACTTCTGGTTTCCAAAATTTACCGGAAAGATGCTCGACGAGCGGCTGGGCCGCTGGAACTTCTGGACGATGTTCGTCGGTTTCAACCTCGGGTTTTTTCCGATGCACATTTCCGGTCTCCTCGGAATGCCGCGTCGGATTTACACCTATCCCGACGGAATGGGCTGGGACTGGCTCAATCTCATTACCACTTTCGGCGCGTTTGTCTTCGCCGTGGGCGTGCTGCTTCTGATCATCAATATTGTCGTAAGCCACCGCCGCGGCGCCGCGGCCGGCGCCAATCCGTGGGATGCCCCGACGCTGGAATGGTCTGTCTCCTCCCCGCCCCCCCCGTACAATTTCGCCGTCATCCCGACGATCGGCAGCCGTCATCCACTATGGGAAGGGCGGTTCCCGCCGGAAGCGGATGAAAGCCGCAGTTATATCGAAGGCGGGATGGTGCTCGACCGGGGCCGCGAAACCATCGCCACCTCTGCCCTCGACGCGCAACCGAGCGTTATCCTGAAGATGCCGGAAGACTCGCTTTCGCCGATTGTTCTTGCACTGGCGCTCACCGCCTTCTTCGCCGGACTCGGCCTCAACTGGTGGTGGCTCGCGGCGATCGGCATCGCCGCTGTAGGAATCGATCTGTTTGTCTGGCTGTGGCCCGAGCCTTCGCTTGGCGAGACGGCGGAGCCCGCCAATGGCTGACGAACACGCGATTGCCACCAAGCTGCCGGTCGGCGCAATCGATACGCGTGCGACGGGCTGGTGGGCGATGATCTTCACGGTCTTCACAGAAGCGTCGCTGTTCGCCTATCTGCTGTTCAGCTACTATTATCTTGCGGTGCAGCCGCATCTCCCGGGTACTTTTCCGCAAGGCGGCACCCCTACGCTTAGCCTCGCCCTTCCAGACACCATCATCCTTCTTTCATCGAGCATCGCCGTCGCCTGGGCGCAGTTCCATATCGAGCACAACGATAAGAGACATCTCGTCTGGGGCCTGGCGATTGCCGCGTTTCTGGGGATGATTTTCGTCGCTATCCAGTACTTCGAATGGGCGGACAAATCGTTTTCGCTTCCTTCCTCAACATACAGTTCACTCTACTTCACCGTTACCGGCTTTCACATGGCCCATGTGATCGTCGGTGTTTTCATCCTGTGGGCACTGTGCTTCTGGTCCGCCAAAGGTTATTTCAATCGTGTGCGTTACGCGCACATCCACATCGGCGGATTATATTGGCATTTTGTCGACGCGGTGTGGATTTTCATCTTCTTCACCTTCTACATCACGCCGTTGCTGGGGCTGAAGTCATGAACACGACGGGCCTCGAGCGGCGGCCGCGCGCCAGCTTCATCGCGCTGATGTTCGGCAACACCGCGGCGCCCGTGTTCTGGATCGGCCAGATCTTCCTGGGCTATGGCGTGACGTCGCTGGCCTGCTACGGCAGCGACCATCCGACGTCCCTCGCATCCGGCGCGGCACTCAGATCGGCGCTGTACGTCTTCGACGGGATCGCCATCGCCGCCGCTCTTGCCGGAGGCATTGTCTCGTTTCTGTGCCTGCGCGCGGTGCGTCATCCCGGCACGGACACGCGCTTTGCGGCGAAGATCACGGAGAGCCGTATGCGCTTCATGGCGTTCTGGGGACTGCTGTCTAGCTTGTGGTTCCTGGGCGCCATCGTCTTCACCACGATCGGCACGGCGACTGTGCATCTGTGTACCTTTGGGAACATGTGATTTGTGGGATGGTGACCGGATGGAACGATTGAATCGCGTACGCAAACAGGCCGTTGGCTTCGCCACACTCGCGTGCGCGGCGCTCATTGCGGCACGGACCTCGGCCGACAATCTCCAGTCCATGATGCAGGACGACAGACAGTGGGTCATGCCGGCAAAGAATTATGCGAACACGCGCTTCAGCGGCCTGAAGCAGATCAATGCCGGCAATGCGGGCCAGTTGAGACTCGCCTGGAGCTTCTCGGTCGGCAGCAATCATGGTCAGGAGGCGGCGCCGATCATCATCGGTGACACAATGTATGTCGTGGGCGCCTATCCGAACGAACTCTTCGCGCTCGATGCCACAACCGGCGATCTCAAGTGGAAATATTCACCGCGTGTCGATCCGTCGTCGCAGGGCGAAGCCTGCTGTGACGTGGTGAACCGCGGCGAGGTGTATGACAACGGCAGAATTTTCTACAACACGCTCGACGATCACACCGTCGCCGTCGATGCAAAAACCGGCCGCGAGGTCTGGGCTACCAAGCTTGGCGAAATCACGCGCGGCGAAACGCTCACCATGGCGCCGCTCGCGGTGAAGGGAAAAATTCTCGTTGGCAATTCCGGCGGCGAAATGGGCGTGCGCGGCTGGGTAACGGCGGTCAACGAGTCGGACGGAAAGATCGCCTGGCGCGCCTACAATGTCGGTCCTGACAAGGACGTGCTGATCGGGCCGCGCTTTCACCCCTATTACAAGGATGCTCAGGGCAAGGATCTGGGCGTGAACACCTGGCCGCCCGGCCGCTGGCAAATCGGAGGCGCGCCGGTGTGGGGATGGCTTAGCTATGATCCACAAAGCAATCTCGTTTTCTACGGTTCGGGCAATCCAGGACCGTGGAATTCCAACGAGCGGCCCGGCGACAACAAATGGTCGAGCACCATTTTCGCCCGCGACGCCGACACGGGCGAAGCGGTATGGGCCGACCAGATTGGCCCGCACGATCTTTGGGACTACGACGAGATCAACGAAAACGTTCTCATCGATCTGCCGATCAACGGCCAGACGAAGCATGTCCTCGTTCATCCCGGCCGGGACGGCTACATGTTCGTCATAGACCGCGGCACCGGTCAGATTTATTCGGCCGACAAGTACGATACCGTCACGTCGACAACAAACTTCGACTTGAAAAAGGGCCGCCCGGTACCTGTCAATGCACTCACGCCACAAGTGGGAAAGAACATTTCGGGCGTCTGTCCCGCCTCACCCGGCGCCAAGGATTGGCAGCCGGTTGCCTGGTCGCCGGTGACACATCTTCTCTACATCCCGCATCAACACCTCTGCATGGACTTCAAGACCAGCGAGGTCGGCTACATAGCCGGGACACCTTATGTCGGCGCGACGGTCAGTATGTACGCCGGCCCGGGCGGCTACCGCGGCGAATATGCGGCTTGGGACATTCTCAAGCGCAAGAAAGTGTGGGCGCTCAAGGAGAACTTTCCGGTATGGTCGGGAACGATGGTTACCGCCGGCAACATCGCCGTGTACGGAACCATGGACCGCTGGTTCAAGGTCGTGGACGCGCGCAACGGGACATTGCTGTACCAATTCCACGCGCCGAGCGGCTTTGTCGGTCAGCCGGTAACGTATCAGGGCAAGGACGGAAGCCAGTACATCGCCATGCTGTCGGGTGTGGGCGGCTGGGCGGGTGCCATCGCCAACTCCGAGATCGATCCCCGCGTGAGAAACGGTGCTCTCGGTTATACGGGTGCGGTCGGCGATCTTCCCGCTTACACCAGCGGCGGCAGTTCGCTGCTGGTTTTCTCGCTTCCGCCGGGCAAAGCAAATGCGCATTAAACGTCCGCTACAGCGAGCAGCCTGGGCATTGCTCATGCGACAACGCGGAAACGCAGAGAACTTCGCGATCCTGCTTGGCGCCTTTGCAATAGCTCTGCCGATGGTCCTCGCCGCAGTGCCCGCACATGCGGGCGTGCTCAGGGTGTGCGCCGATCCGAACAACCTGCCCTTCTCGAACAGCCGCGGTGAAGGCTTCGAGAACAAGATTGCCACTCTGGCGGCCAGGGATTTTGGCTACGGGCTGGAATACGCTTTCGCGCTTCAGAACGCCCGTTTCATCAAGCACACACTCGGCGCCGGCAAATGCGATGTAATAATCGGCGTTCCCGCCGACCTCGACGAGGTGGCGACTACCGAAGCTTACTATGCGTCGACGTACGTTTTTCTCTCGCGAAAGGCCGACAATCTCCGCATCGAACGCTTCACCGATCCGCGCCTGAAGACGCTGACGATCGGGGTGCACCTCATCGGAGACGAGAGCACGCCCCCCACCCTCGCGCTTGCGCGAGAAGGAATTGTGGACAATGTACGCGGCTACATGATCGATGGCGATTTCTCAAAACCCGATCCGCCGGCGCGATTGATCGAAGCGGTGGCAGACAGGGACATCGATGTTGCCGCGGTGTGGGGACCATTCGGCGGGTATTTTTCCGCGAAGTCGCGCATTCCGCTTCTTATGACGCCGGTGCATGGCGCGGCGGCCTTCGCGCCACTCAGGTTCTCTTTTCCCATTGCCATGGGCGTGCGCAAAACCGACGCCGTACTGCGTGCGAGACTGAACAATTTCATTACGAAGGAACGAACGGCGATCCGGAAAATTCTCGTGGATTACCGCGTTCCTCTCGTGGACATGCCGGGAGGCGTGCATGGCTAATTTCCATCGGGTGGTCGCAGGAATCGCGATCGCCATCATCGCCGTGGTTGCCATCGGTCTTGCCCTCATTGTTATGCCCGGCGCCGAGCCGAATGCCGCGCTTCATCTCGCCAATGATTACGGCGGCGTGGTGCCCGCCGGGGCGATGTTGCGTGTGCCCGTGACCGGCGTTTATCCCGGCGGCAGACCCGCCGGTCTGAATCCCGACATGAAGAATCCGCTCGCCAACGATCCCGATGCGGCACAACGCGGAATGAAGGATTTCAACACCTTCAACTGCGTCGGCTGCCATGCCGATAATGGCGGCGGCGGCATGGGGCCCTCGCTCAGCGACAACATCTGGATCTACCGCTCGTCGCCGGGAAACATCTACATGACGATCGTACAGGGACGCGCCTATGGGATGCCGGCCTTTGGGGCGATGCTGCCGGACCGCACCGTCTGGGAGCTGGTTTCATACATCCAGAGCATTAGCGAGAAACCAGGCCCGCATTTTGGACGCACCACGTCGCTCAGTCCGCCGCTCCCCGATCACGAGCAGGTGCCGGCAAACGCGGTGCAGACGTCTTCGCCGTGGAATTACATCGAACCGTTGCCACCGCGCGGCGGCAAACCCGGAACAAAGTAGTAAGCTCACGCGCAAATGCGGAGCGAGAAAATTCCTAATGGGGCGATGAGGCAGTGAGATGGCGAGCTACGGCGCGGGCGTACGGCTAATCTCTCGGGGTGATCAGGTTCCGCAAGTGGGCGACCTCCTTTGCAGAAACGGCTGAAGCGCGATTGCCCCAGCTGTTGCGAATATAGGTAGCGACATCGGCCGCCTGCTGATCGGTGAGCATGGCGAATGCCGGCATGGAAAAGCCGGGGGGTTGACCGGGCACGACAACGGCCTGCGCGCCTCTGAGGATGACGCGGATCACCGTCGCGGGGTTGCGCGCCACCACGATCGTGTTGCCGCCGAATTTCGGATAGTCGTTCCCCGGCGCTGCGTGGCAGGCCGCGCATTCCTGTACAAATACCGCGGCGCCGTGGCTCATTTGCTTCGGGTTGGGTGATTGCGGCGGAGGTGTTGCGCTCCCGGGCAGGCTCTTCAGGTAGGCGGCAATCGCGGCGATATCGGTGTCGTGCATCCGGCTGGTCGAGAGGCGAATAACGTCCTGCATCGATCCCACGACGCGGGTGTACCGATTGGCGCCCGTTTTCAGGAACTGCTTGATGTCCTCTTCGCTCCAGGATTTCAGGCCGCCACGCGCCGTCTGCGTCAGATCGGACGCGAACCAGCCGTCGATGAAATCGCCTTTCAGCGGCCGATCCTTCTTTTCCGCGAAAAGGACGTTCTTCGGCGTGTGGCAGCCGCCGCAATGGGCGATGCCGTTCACGAGTTCATTGCCCCTGTTCCACTGAGCGGATTTGGTGGGATCGGGTTTGAGCGGTGTGCGATCGAGAAACAGCAGGTTCCAGAACCAGAGCAGTGGTCGAAATCCGGTTCCCACAATCAGCCTGTTCGCGGGCGGCCTGTAGCGCACCGGTTTGATCGTTTGCAGATACGCCAACAGGGCGTCGGAATCGCTCCAGGAGAGTTTCGTGAAATAAGGGTAGGGAAACGCTGGATAGAGCCGCTTGCCCTCAGGCGTTAGACCTTCGTGCAGCGCGCGATAGAAGTCGTCGCGGGTCCAGTTTCCAATTCCGGTTTTCCTGTCGGGTGTGATGTTCGAAGAATAAACGGCGCCGATCCAGGCATGCAGCGGATATCCGCCGGCAAAGGGCTGCCCTCCCGGTCGCGTGTGGCAGGCCGCGCAATCGCCTTGTTCGGCGAGATAGGCGCCGCGCGCGACCAGCGCGGCCTGATCGGCGCCCGCGGGTAAAGCGAGCGCAAGAAACAATCCGATGAAAGAGAGGCGCAGCGGCAAACGGCAATCCGCCCCGAGCTACGGGACGGGAACGACTCCGCAATTGCTCCAGTTCCTGCGGCAATTGCGGCAGAAGTATTTTCGCGCTCAGGTGCTGAGCCGTGGGGAGAGGATCCATTACAATGAGGCGGTGAGGCGGTGAGGCAGTGAGGTTTTAGGCGCGCCTTCGACGCGCAATTCCACCATCACTGTCTTACTGTCAATCTCCTCGGCGGCGTGGCATGGAACTGCATGCTCAAAGGAAATTGTACTCCGTAAACAGGCGCGCGAAGTCGCCGCTCCAGTCCCCGCGCCATTTGCGCAACAGTTCGTCCGCGCGGGTGTAGCCACGTTCGACGATGTCGCCGAGCGGCTGCAGGAAACCTTCTTCCGTGGTGCCACCTGCGTCCTCTCTCGAGGCGTCCTCTTTGGCGCGGGCGCGCAGACCTGCCTGGGCAATTTGGAGCATGGCGCGTGCGAGATCGCGAACGGTGCGACCGCGAAACGGCGTCTTAAGCGCAAGCACCGGAACCGCAACGCGCATCGTCTCTCGTTCTTCGGCCGTCCAGTCCTTCACCAGATCCCACGCTGCATCGAGCGCCGTATCATCGTACAGAACGCCGACCCAGAGCGCAGGCAACATGCAGACACGCCGCCAGGTTCCGCCATCGGCGCCGCGCATTTCCAGAACGCGTTTCAATCGCGCTTCGGGAAAAATCGTGGTCAGGTGATCAGCCCAATCGGAGAGTTGCGGCACGACCCCTTTCAGCTCGGGAATCCGGCCGGCGAGAAAATCGCGAAAACTTTTGCCCGCCACATCGACATAACGCCCGCCGCGATAGACGAAATACATCGGTACATCCAGGGCATAATCGACATAGCGCTCGAACCCGAAACCCTCTTCGAAGACGAACGGCAACATGCCCGCGCGGGCATTATCGACATCCGTCCAGACGTGGCTGCGGTAGGACAGGAATCCACTCGGCCGCCCCTCGCGGAATGGCGAGTTGGCAAACAGCGCGGTCGCAATCGGCTGCAGCGCCAGCGCAACGCGGAACTTCTTCACCATGTCGGCTTCGCCGGCGAAGTCGAGATTCACCTGCACCGTGCAGGTGCGGAACATCATCTCCAGACCAAGGCCGCCGACTTTCGGCATGTAATTTCGCATGATGGCATAGCGGCCCTTTGGCATCTGGTCGACTTCGTCGAGCCGCCATGTGGGCGCATAGCCGATGCCGAGCACGCCCGCACCGATTTCGGCCGCGATCTCGCGGATTTGCGACTGATGCGTGTTCACTTCGGCGCAGGTCTGGTGAAGCGATTTAAGCGGCGCGCCGGCGAGCTCGAACTGACCACCCGGTTCCAGGCTGATCGAGGCGTTGTTCTGCGACAAGCCGATGATGTGCTCGCCTTCCATCACGGGTTTCCAGCCGAAGCGCTGCATGGCTTCCAGCATTTCGCGGATACCGGGATGGCCGGCGTAGGGCAGCGGCTTGTGTGTCTTCAGGTCGTAGACGAACTTCTCGTGCTCGGTGCCGATGCGCCATTGCGCTCGCGGCTTACCGGCATCGGCGATGTAGCGCACGAGATCGTCGCGCGACTGGATCGGTCCGCCCGCAGCCTGGGGGATCGACATGGCGGCCCTCCTCGCCTCCCCGGTTTTCGGCGTTCCCAAATAGGAATCCGGGATTTAGCTTTTGTGGGTATGTAAGGGGCCTCTTATATCCGGACAAGTCGGATTTGGCCCCGATTGCCGCAGGACGGCGCTCGTGCTCTTATGAACTTTCGGAACGAGGGAGATTCCACCCATGCGTTCGAGTCTTGTGTTCGGCCCCCTTCTCGTCGCCGTGCTGATAACAGCCGCGCCGGCCCTGGCGCTGCAGACGGTCATGATCCCGCAGCCCGGCGATAGCACTGCCAACATCCACGACCCAAACAATTCGGGGCAGGACCAATTCTCTACCGGCGACAGCGACGGCAAAGCTGGCGACCTCGGCGCGTTCCACTTCCACGTGACTTCCGGATCGGACTGGCCGGGCGATCCCTACCGCTTTAATCGCCCGCAGAGTTCGACGCCCGATGCATACGGTAGCGCAGGCACGCCCGGTTCCGAATTCTCGAACAGCTATCTCTTCCCGCACTGAGCCTGCCACACGGCGAGTGCGGCGAGCGCCGCCGTGTCGGCGCGCAAAATGCGTTTGCCCAATGATGCGGGTACGGTTGCGGCGAGCGCTCGGATCATTGCCCGCTCATCTTCGTCAAACCCTCCTTCCGGCCCTGTGAGCACCGCCCATCGTGCTTGTGACACGGTGGCCAAGGCTTCGGCGATCGGCCCCGCGCCGCTTTCGTCGCAGAACAGCAGACCACGGCCGTCCGGCCATTGGTTCAAGAGCTGCGGGAGTTCGATCGGTGGGCGAATTTCGGGGACGGTGAGGCGCCCGGATTGTTCGGCCGCTTCGATGGCGTTCGCGCGCATGCGCTCGACACTGATGCGATGCACGATCGTGCGTCGGGTTATGACCGGCTGCAGCACCGAAACGCCAAGCTCCGTCGCTTTCTGCGCCAGATAATCGGCTGGCGTCTTCTTGATTGGCGCAAACACCAGCCAGAGATCATCGTCCGTCGTCTGCTCGTGGATCTTGCGTTCGCAGGCAAGTACGCAATCGCGCCCCATCGCTTCGGTGATGCCGGCCAACCATTCGCCCTCACGACCGTTGAAGACTCTGACATGATCGCCGACACGCGCGCGCATGACATGCAATAAGTAGTGCGATTGCGGCGCGCTCACGTCTACGCGCGCATCGATGCTCAGCGGCTGATCCACGAACAGCCGCACCTTGCCGCCGGGTGCAGTGAGTTGGGTCACGGTGGATTCTGAAGAAGCCGCTTATCGCCATTGCTGGAGACGGCGGCTCGCTGGGAATTATGCAGCGACCGCGCGAAGGGATTTGCCCGGGCCAACAAGACTGAATTACAAACTGTCGTCATCCGCTTCACTTTGCGATGGGTATGTCTTCGGCGCCTTCTGAGCTTAACCCCGTATCCGCAAACCGGCGAGGGAATACGCTTCCCGCCGATGCGCTGCCGAACAGCTGGGTCGATTTCGCGCCGGCGATTCTGCAGCCATGGCTCCGGCTGATGCGGTTCGACCGGCCGATCGGCGCCATTCTTCTGTTTCTTCCCTGCGTGTTCGGTCTCGCGGCAGGGGCGGCGGCGCAAGCGCGCGGCTTCGGATCACAGAGCGGCGATTTCGTACTTCTCGCACTCTTCGGCGCCGGGGCGATCGTGATGCGGGGCGCGGGCTGCACCTACAATGATATCATCGATCGGGATATCGACGCCAAAGTCGCACGCACCCGCGGACGGCCAATCCCCTCTGGCGCAGTCAGCGTTACCGGTGCCTGGATTTTCCTTGCGCTGCAACTGGCGGGTGGTCTCGCAATCCTCCTTCAGCTCAACAGATTTTCAATCTGGCTCGGCGCCGGTTCGCTCGTGCCCATCGCGCTGTACCCATTCATGAAGCGCATCACCTGGTGGCCTCAGGCGTGGCTGGGGATCACGTTCAACTGGGGCGCGCTGCTCGGCTTTGCCGCAGAAACCGGGCACCTCGCGCTCCCGGCTTATCTGCTTTACGCCGGGTGCTTCTTCTGGACGCTCGGCTACGACACGATCTACGCGCATCAGGACAAGGAAGACGACGCGCTGATCGGCGTGCGATCGACCGCGCGGCTCTTTGGCGTGCGCTCGCGCCAATGGATCGATGCCTTTTACGCGCTGGCGCTTGCGTGCATGGTTGCGGCGCTCATCGTTGTTATCGGCCGACTATGGCTGGCGTTGCTGCTCGTTCCCGTAGCCCTGCACTTCTACTGGCAGTCGCGCAGGCTCGACATCGACGACGCGCAACGCTGCCTGAAAATCTTCCGGGCCAACCGCAATACAGGCCTTCTCCTCGCTGCCGCGATTATTGCGGCAAGCTGGCTCGGGTAGTCAAAAAACAAAATTGTCATTCCCGCGCCCCGGGTCCGCGCTAAGGTAATCGGTGCCCGTCGCTTCTGACTGAATGTTGCGCATTCGCGCGGCATGACAGTTGAGGACCGAGAAATCAGGAAGGAATTTATCTATGTCCCAGTTTGTAGCACCGCATTCGATTACCGCGCTTACCGCGTACGCGCTGTGGGCGATTGCGCTGGTGCTCGTGCTGGCGGTCGTCCGCACCTCGGCAGTTTTACGGGGGCGTGCCAGCGCCAACAGCTTCGCCGCTGGCGTGGCGCATGGCAGCGATGCCTATTGGCGACTCAATCGTGCGCACCTGAACACGCTCGAGAACCTTCCAATCTTCGCCAGCATCGTGCTCTGTGGCTGGGTCGTCGGCATGGAGACGGCGACGTTCAACCGGCTCGCCGTCATCGTCGTTGTCGCCCGCGTGCTTCAGTCATTGATACACCTTGCTTCCGGTTCTGTTACCGCGGTCACGCTTCGCTTCACCGCCTTTGCCGTGCAGCTCGTGTGCGAAATCTGGATGGCCGTGCTCGTGCTGCACAGCGGCAGCGTGTTTTGAGGCCGGCAGCCGCGCCAACCCCCGGGGAATAAAATCACGCGTCGGACCGTCCCCGTTTCGGCATCCCTGACCGCGTTTCTGGCGATGTTTGAAGGTCACTCCGCGGAGTTCATTCGCGCCAACACTGAGCTTATGGCGCCGCCGCTCGTCCCCGAGATCGACCTGCACTTGGCCACGGAAGTCATGCCCTTGTGGCGGAAGACCGAGGAGGAGCTTGCGGCGGAAGGCGTCCCCCCGCCCTATTGGGCGTTTGCCTGGGCGGGCGGGCAGGCGCTCGCGCGCTACGTGCTCGACCATCGTGAAGTCGTTGCGGCGCGCTCGGTGCTCGATTTCGGCACCGGCTCGGGGCTCGTGGCCATAGCCGCGGCGAAATCTGGCGCACGCATGGTGGTGGCCGCGGACATTGATGGATTTGCCGCCGCCGCCATTGGACTCAACTGCTGGGCAAACGGGGTGAGTTGCATGGTGCGAAAAGCTTCGCTCGATGGAAATGGTGTCGGACGTCGTGGCGAAAAGATCGAAATCGTCTGTGAGGACATCGTTGGACGGCCTTGCGGTTGGGACGTTATTCTTGTGGGCGACATGTGTTACGAGCGGCCCTTGGCAGAGCGCCTGCTGAAATGGCTGGGCGACTGCGCGCGCCACGGCGCGACCGTACTTCTTGGCGACCCCGGCCGCGCCTATTTTCCCGACAGAGGCACCGTCAGTCTTGCCACCTATCGCGTGCAGACGACACGCGAACTGGAAGACCGGGAAATTCGCGAGACCAGCGTGTATCGCTATCTGCCGGCGCGCAACGGCGCTCCCTAGGCCCTTCGTCCTCTGGCCGACACGAGCAGGCGCGCGACATCGGCCTGGCGATGTACACTCATTTTCTGCATGACCGAGAGCAGCTGCGTTCGGACGGTGGAGTATTTCACGCCATGTCGCGTGGCCATGGCAGCGAGGGTCGTGCCGTCGGCAACGGCGATCGCCACGCGTGATTCCGATGCGGTAAAACCGTACAGCGCCGCGAGATCGGCATGGTTAAGCTTGCATTTTGATTCGCCGCAAATGAGGATGAGCACCGCCGGTGATCCTTGCGTTGCGATACGGCTGTCCGCTGGCAGCGGCGCAATGCGCAGCGTGAAAGTGTTGCCGTCACGGTCGGAAACTCTCATCACTCCGCCTTCGGGGTCGCCCGAGGCGGCGAAGTCGATCAGCGCGTGAAGTTTGCGCGCACGCGCAGGCGACCGGGCCGAAAGCATCCCCCTGCAAAGGTGAAGTTCCCCATCCTGCATGAGCTGCCATTTAGCCGCGCGGTTGAGCAGCCTCACATGATAAAAGGAATCTACCACCGCGACGCCGAATTCCAGACTGTCGAGCACGTCTTCCACACGGTGCAGCCGATCGAGATTTTCCTTGAGCGCCAGCGCGCGCATAAAATGCGCACTGGCTCGGCGAAAATACGCTTCTGCCTCGGCTTGATAAGGACCTGATCGCCGCGGGCGCATCACTGCGAGGTATACTTGGCGGCCTGCGCTGCGCTCGGCGAGCATGTGAAGCGTGTGGCGGGTACCCACCTGCCGCGAGTACTCCTGATAGAATAAGTCGCGCGCGACGAAATTTTCGTCAAAGTGTCGTGCATCGTTCAACAGATAACCGGCGACATTTCTCGCAAGTATTTTGAGTTTTGGATCGAAGCGGCCGTAGTGCTGGACATAAAGCCTGGTAAGCGCCGGCGTCAGCACCCGGCCCGTGGTCTCAACCATTGACAGCGTGTTCGGTCCACCGGCTGTCATGGTGAATCCCGCCTC
>DATAQZ010000008.1:0-3268 GCA_036264415.1 Rhizomicrobium sp.
GACTGAAAACGGGCCTCGAACATCGGGCTCAATCTATGGACTGGCCCTGGGGCCGACAATGCGTGCGCACAATACAATACAATACAATAGAGGCGGCTCTGATTCCCGGGCGGGCCGCCAGCCTTCGTGTCTCCTCTCTGAAGGGGCGGAGGACGGGACATGACCTTCCGCTCTCGGGTTCGTTTCGCGCGTGGCGAACGCGTGTCGTAAGGAAGAGGACGGCGCTGCTCAGAGGACGGAGAGCCGGGGCGGGCTTCCGTGCTCGGGTTCGTTTTGCGCGCGGCGAAGATTGGGAAAAATGCACGACCGCACGCAGGCAGGCGCGGACCTGCAACCATAACGGGTAGGCTCATTGTTAACAACAATGAATCTGCAATCGATTTGCCGCCTTAGGGTTGAATCGGTACATTTCTCGTTGCCAGACGAACTCAGGATGAGGGCAGCCCGGGCGCTCCTCAGCCTCAGAAGCAAATGCGTGGGCGTAGCTCTCACCGAACAGGGACGCGCGATTGCGCGAGCGGCCGGCCGGCTTTCCACTTGAGAACGGATGAGTTTTCGTCCGGGTTGGCGATGGGCACCCCTGTGCCGCGACAAAGCAACAAAAAAACCCGGCGCTGGGCCGGGATGCTTCCGAAGGTGAGACATCATTACTTGAGTTCAAATTGAATGTCAAGGACTTTTTTCTTTTTGGACTTTTTTTCTTCGGCCTTCTGCACTCATGCGGCCAGCGGCGGCGATTGCGGTGCGGGTGCAATCTCGCTCAGAAAAGGGCTGCGGTACTGGGCCCGCCAACGCATAGTCCGCTTACCCTCCAAGACTCTCCGTGATCACCGACATCCCGGTTCGGCGGCCCAGTGCTTCAGCGCATCACGTCGGCCCGCACTATCGCACGTTTGATGACGATCGGACGGCACGCTCTTTCGAAAGCTGAGACGGTCACTGCGGGTCAGCCGCCCGCTGGGTTGGGATTGCGCCAAGCGCGCTCGAACGGCAGCCGCCAGGCATGGGGGGCGACGAGCTGATGGACGGATTTTGGTCCCCACGCGCCGGGGGGATAAAGTCGAACCGGTGGCGGCGCGTCCAACAGAGGCATCGACACCTCCCAAAGCCGCTCGATGCCTTCGGCGGTCGTAAACAGGGTACGATCGCCGCGCATCGCGTCAAGGATCAGGCGTTCATAGGCTTCGAGAACATCGCTGATTAAACCCGTTTCATGCATGGCGAACTGCAGGCTCAGCTTGTCCAGCCGCATGCCCGGGCCGGGCCGCTTGCCGTAGAACGACAGCGACATCTTCGAGGCGTCCGCCAGATCGAACGTCAAATGATCCGGACCTTGCGCACCGACGCCCGACCCCGTGGGGAACATGCTCTTGGGTGGTTCCCGGAAGGCGATGGAGATGATCCGCTGGCCCTCCGCGAGCCGCTTGCCCGTGCGGAGGAAGAACGGCACGCCGGCCCAGCGCCAATTGTCGATCGAGCATTTCAACGCGATGAAGGTTTCGGTATCGGACTCCGGGTCCACGCCGGACTCGGACCGATATCCCGTGTATTGCCCGCGGACGACGTCCTTCGGGTCGATCGGCAGCATACTGCGAAAGACCTTGTTCTTTTCCTCACTGATGGGCCCCGGCTCCAAGGCCGTCGGCGGCTCCATCGCCATGAATGCGAGAATCTGGAACAGGTGGGTCACCACCATGTCGCGATAGGCTCCGGTCGCCTCGTAGAACCCGGCACGTTTGCCGAGCCCCAGCGTCTCCGGAACGTCGATCTGCACATGATCGATGAAGTTGCGGTTCCAGATCGGCTCGAACAAACCATTGGCAAAGCGGAAGGCGAGAATGTTTTGCGCCGGCTCCTTGCCCAGGAAGTGGTCTATCCGGAAGATCTGATCTTCGGAAAAGACCTCATGCAGCTTGGCGTTCAACGAAACCGCGCTTTTGAGATCCGTGCCAAACGGCTTTTCCATGATGATCCGGGACCGGTCGACGAGGCCTGCCTCGCCTAACAGGCGTACGGCCGACAAGGCGGCATTGGGTGGCACGCTGAGATAGTGCACGCGGCGGCTGTCGCCGCCCAGTTTCTGCTCGGCCGCTTCGACGGCCGCTTTGAGGGCGTGCGCGCCCGCGCCGATCGGCACGTAGTCCAGCGTCTCGGCAAAGGCGGCCCAGTCCGCCTCCTTCACTTTTCGACTGGAGAATAGGTCGAGTGCCTCACGCGCGATCTTGCGAAAGCCATCGCGGTCGATCTCGTCCAGCGAAACGCCGACGACTCGGCAACCGGGGATGAAGCCGGCGCTCGACAGGTAGAACAGGCCGGGCAACAGCTTGCGCGCAGACAGGTCGCCCGTGGCACCCACAAGGACGACCACCTGCGGATGTTGGGGACCAACCCCAGGAGGAATCTTTCCCACCCTTCCCCATCCCGTCGTGGCGCTGCCCAAGCCGAATCGCTTATAAGTTTAGCGTCCATTAAGTTCGAAATACCGGCGACAGTTTTTCGGCCGGTGGAGCCCGCCAGCTCAAGATATATATATATATACCCGGCAACGGATGACGCGGCCATGACTGCGGCCGACATGACTGCGGCCGCCAACAAACCACCTGCACGACATCCCTCCATGCGGCCGCTGGACGACCTTCAGCAGGACGCGGTTGACCGGTTCTTTCGGAGAACTGTTCGTGGGCAGAGCAATCGCATAAACCTTCACTGCCAAAATATCGGGCAGGACCTGAAGTCGCGTCTGCCATATTGCCCGATCCTGTGGGACTGGCGCGGAGCACCTGGTGTCATCAAAGGTTCACGCAGGGCGGCAACCATAAAGGCGGCCGGTTCTTTTCCGCGATGCAAGTTCAGGGCAGGGAGACGCCGCAATCGCAACACGTTCTGCCTGATACCGGCGTCTGCCGGGATGGCCGTCAACGGAACGCTGAATCGCCGCGTCCGGGAATAGAATCCGACCGGGGGGCTCATGGAGAGCATCATGGACGAAAAAACCGGCGTCATCGCGGGCACGAGACTCCCACAGCACTATGGCTCCGACCCGGTTCGGTTTTCCGGCCATCCCGACGCGCTGCTCGAACGCCATCTTATGTTCAACGATCTCATCGATCCGAGCACCGCCGGCGCGCGCCAGACGTTCGAAGCCGCAGCGCGCTCGTCGACCCGTTGTCGGCTTTGGCGGCAAGACCATCAACACTCTGCGGCTCTGGAGGGCGGCGGCGCATGATTACTTCGACTTCAAGGAATTCAGCGGCGGCGACTTCGTCGG
>DATAQZ010000041.1:0-2037 GCA_036264415.1 Rhizomicrobium sp.
TTGGTCAAACTCGAAATTTCCGAACGGGATCGGCGCAGCCGCGTCGTGGCGCTGACACAAGCCGGGAAGGCTGCTTTAGGCAAGGCCCGTCCGCGCTGGGCCGCTGCCCAACGTCAGTTCGAAAACACGTTCGGGAAGGAGGCGGCGCTCGAACTTCGCACGGTGCTCAAAGAGATAGCGACGGCGGAATTCGGCTAGACCGTTGCGATGCGATCCAGGTGATCGGCGCCACCCATGCCGGCTGTTTTACGATGGCGCTGTCGCTCATTCTGGGCGAAGCCCAGCTGAAGGCCGAACGCATGGGTTCAAACCCGATATCGGCTTCTTTTGGGATCGAGACGCGACGAGAAATCGAAGATGACGACGTTTGCTGCCATTGCCTGCAGAACGCCGGAACCAAACATCCCTTGGCCTAGCCTCCGCAATCAGCGAAACGCAGGGATCACCTTCGAGGCGAATAGCTCGAGGTGCTTCTGCGCCCAGCGTGGCGGCAGTCCGGGTGGCAGTGTCCAGGAGTAGAAGTGGGTGATCGGCACGGTGTCAGCCAAGTTGCGGATCATGCGTATCGCGGTGTCGGGATCGACCACCTGCAGCAGTCCGCTTTGCTTCAGTGCTTCCCGATCGTTCAGGTGAGGAGCAAGGGGCTGAAGGCCGCCAGCCTGAAGCCATACGGAGTAATTGTTGACCTGATAGATCACGTGATCGGCGGCCTCGGCAAACGTTTTCTCGGGGTCGTCGGATGCGATCAGAAACCAGAAGCCGCTTGCAAAACGAAGGTTATCTGTCGGCCGGTTCTCCTTCTTCAGCTCGGCGACATAGCGGTCGTACACATCACGGTTTGCCCCGGGCACGGTGAAACCATCGCCAAAGCGGACGGCGCGACGCAGCGCCGCCGGCGTGAAGCCGCCAAGCCAAATCGGTGGGTGCGGTTTTTGGATGGGCTCGGGCGTTACTTTGATGTTCTGGAAATCGAAAAACTCGCTTTTGAAGGTGACGGTTTCGCCCGCAAGAGCACGGCGGATGATGTCGAGCGATTGGTCGGTGCGCGCGCCGCGCTCCTTGGAGGACACGCCGAAGCCCGTGAACTCTTCGCGTTTGAAGCCGATCCCGACACCAAGCTCGAAACGACCGCCTGAGATGACATCGACGGTCGCAATATCCTCGGCAAGGCGTATCGGATTGTGGAGAGGCATCAGCAGCACACCCGATGCGATGCGGATCCGGTTGGTGCGGGCAGCGATCGCCGCGGCGGCGGGTAGGATCGAGGCAAGGTAGCCGTCTTCGATGAAGTGGTGCTCGGATAGCCAGACATCATCAAACCCGTTGTTTTCGCCCCACGCGATCTGATCGAGGATCTCGCGGTAGAGGCGGTCGGCGGGTTGGCGCCACTGTGCGGGGTTGCGGAAATCATACCAAAGACCGAAGCGTATCTTTCGAGTCTCTTGGCTCATCATGGCCTCCTGGCTTTACCTCCGGATAAGAATTTTGGCTGACGGCTCCAGCTATGCACCGGGTTCACGGATGGCGCCGGTAACTACCACCCGCTGCACGTCCTGCTTCAACAGATAGACCGACACCGCCAAGAGCACGACGTCCTTCATCAGGAACGGAACATTGCCGGTCATCGCCAGAAAACCGCCGGCCGCTGCGTCCCAGCCCTCGGGCATGAACGGGACGATCGTGACCGCGGCTACTAATGTGGCAGTGGAACCGAGAGCGCCAAGGACGCCGAGCGTCTTATTCCAAAACCCGAGGAACAGCAGCGCGCCGAATGTCCATTCTGACGCGCCCAAAAGCAACATCGCACCGCGCGTGCCGAGCAACGGGTAGGCCAAAAGATCAGCGGGGTTACCAGAAGTGGTTTGCCTACGAGGTGGACCGACTAATCGCCCTTATCAGTGATCCGCGCCCTGCCAAGCATGATTCGGAGGAAGCGATGCGATTTGCTCTCGGGCGGTTGCCATATGGTTGCCAAGCGGGGCCACCTCCGGGATGGAGCATCTAAAGTATTCCAAATGGTGCCGGGTGAGGGATTCG
>DATAQZ010000006.1:0-1522 GCA_036264415.1 Rhizomicrobium sp.
GAGCAGCCCCTGCTGGCGGCGGCGGAGCAGCTCCTGCTGGCGGCGGCGGAAGACCACACTAGACGCGCCTGCCCACTTCGAACGAATCGACCGGCCCTGAATTTTTCAGGGCCGGTTTCCGTTTGCGTCTGGGGATATCCCGTTTGCTGATTGGTATCGGCTCCCATTAAAGCCGATAGCTTCGAGGATCTCCTGCGTCTTCGGGGCTGTTTGACGGGTCCCGGCATCGTCAATATTCTTCTGCATCCGGCATCCTGTACTCTGTTTCCTCAATGGACAAGCGCGACTTCCTCAAAACCTCGGCCAGCGCCCTCACCGGCTGTATTCTGTCGCGGATGCTCCCTGCCCAGAACCTGCCGGCTCCGCGCACCAACTGGGCCGGCAACCTCACCTACTCCGCGCCCAACCTGCTCGAACCCGGCACGGTCGATGAGTTGCGCGCCGCGGTTCGTTCCCATCGCCATCTGCGCGCGCTGGGCTCGCGCCACTCTTTTAACGCCATTGCGGACAGCCCCGAAACCCAGGTTTCGCTCCACGCGCTCCAGTCCATCGATCTTGATGCCGCCGCCCGCACAGTGACGGTCGGAGCCGGCGTTCGTTATGGCGATCTCGCCCCCGTGATCGATGCGCGCGGCTTCGCCCTGCACAATCTCGCATCGCTGCCGCATATCTCCGTTGCCGGAGCCATCGCCACCGCCACGCATGGATCCGGACTGCACAACGGCAACCTCGCGACGGCGGTTTCGGCCATCGAATTTGTCGCCGCCAACGGTGAACTCGTCCACCTCTCGCGCTCCAGTGACCCTGAGCACTTCGCCGGAGCCGTGGTTCATCTCGGCGCTCTCGGCGTACTTACCCGCGTCACCCTCAATGTGCAGCCGACTTATCAGGTCGCGCAGACGGTGTATCTCGATCTGCCGTTCGAGGTTCTTGAGCACCACGCCGAAGACGTCTTCGCTGCCGGCTACTCCGTCTCGCTCTTTACGGATTGGCAAAAGGGCCGCGCCACCCAGGTCTGGATCAAGCGCCGCACGGATCGAACCGAGACGCCCGCAACGCTCGGCCCGGACTTCTTCGGCGCTCATCGCGCGACTGAAAACATGCACCCCATCCTCGGTCACTCTTCCGAGGCCTGTACGGAGCAGATGGGCGTGCCCGGCCCATGGTACGAGCGCCTCCCGCACTTCAAAATGAACTTCACGCCATCGAGCGGCCAGGAACTGCAGACTGAATATTTTGTTCCCTTCGATCGCGCGTACGCCGCCATCCGGGCCGTTGAAAGCCTGCGTGACCAGATCACGCCGCACCTGTTTGTCACCGAACTGCGCACCATCGAGGCCGATAATTTGTGGATGAGCATGGCGCACGAGCGCCGTTCGCTCGCGATTCACTTCACGTGGAAGCCGGAGTGGCCTGAGGTCCGGGCGATTCTTCCGCAGATCGAAGCGCGGCTTCGGCCGTTCGAGGCTCGCCCGCACTGGGCTAAGCTCTTCACGGTTCCGCCCGCGCAGCTCGACGCGCT
>DATAQZ010000020.1:0-1987 GCA_036264415.1 Rhizomicrobium sp.
AGCGGAAGCTGCCGGTCCACCGCTTTCCGAAGTATTCCGCACCGGAAGCCCTGGAAGCGCTAAAGGCGTGCAACGCCGATATCGGCGTCATGGCGTATGTGCTGCTGTTCGCGCCGCCCGAATTCTGCGCGATCCCGAAGCGCGGCATGATCCAATTCCATCCCTCGCTGCTGCCATTGCATCGCGGGCCGGCCTCCATCCCGTGGGCGATTATTCGGGGCCGCAGCGAGACGGGCCTGACGATCTTCCGTCCAACCCCCGGTCTCGACGAAGGTCCGATCATCCTGCAGAAGCGGGTGCCGATCGGGCCGAACGACACCGCCGCGTCACTCTATTTCGACAAGATCTTCCCGCTCGGGGTCGAGGCCCTGCTGCAGGCGGCCGATCTCGTCACGGCCGGGCGCGCCACCGAATGGACGCAGGACGAGAAGGAAGCGACCTACGAGGGCTGGGTGCGCGAAGCGGAGGCGCGCATCAACTGGGCCAACCATGTCGATTTCATCTACGATCTGATCCGCGGCTGCAACCCGGCGCCAGGCGCCTGGACGATTTTGAAGGGCGAGGACGGCGAGCAGAAGCTTTACCTCTTCGACTCGAAAAAGATCGTGGCGCCGACCTTCGGTGCGGTGCGCGGCAAGAAAATCGGCGAAGTCGTATCGGCGGGACCGGACGGCGTGCGCATCCAGGCCCAAGGGGGCTTTATCGAATGCTCGCGGCTGCGGCTGGGCGACGGCGCCAAGGTCAAAGCGACGGACATCAACCTGCCGCTCGGCACGATCCTGGGCGCGTAATTTGAGCGAATGCCCGTCGTTTTCCGCAGCGAGGGTCTGCGGTTCTTTTTCTATTCGGACGAGGGGACACCGCGGGAGCCACCCCATATTCACGTCCGGCAAGGCGGCCGCGAAGCCAAGCTGTGGCTTCGTCGCGACCTGGCGGAAGCGTATAATCGCGGTTTCAACGCAAGAGAACTGCGTCACATCCGGGCATTAATCGAGGCGCACCGTGAGCAGATCGAAACGACCTGGAACGAATTCTTTGATTAGCCCTGTCGATGTCAGCTTCGATCAGGACAGGATGAACGTACAATTATCGGATGGACGTACGCTTGGAGTACCACTCGCCTGGTTTCCCCGGCTGTTGGACGCAACTCGGGAGCAGCTTGAGAATTATGAACTAAGCCCTTGCGGTCTTCATTGGGAAGAGTTGGACGAAGACATCTCAGTCGCCGGACTACTGGCGGGCCGTGGCGACGAGACGCGAAAGGGTAAGGCACGGCGCTTTCTCAAAGTGTAGCCATCGGGATCCGATCAACGAATTGAAACAGACGGCTTTTTGACTGCGGCCGCTGCGTGCAAACAGCAGAATAACAGCGAAAGAACAGCGCAGATAACAGCGGCGGAACAGCGGAAAACAGCGGGTATAAAGGCAATTATCAGCGATATTTCCGCAACGGTTCGCCCGCGATCCGGGCACGGCCGGATTTGGGCGGGCGCGATGGAAGCAAAAGTCACTCACCCACCGCTCGCAAATGCGGTCAGGTGGCAATCAATCCGGATTGTTCGAGCGTGCGCTTTTAGAACACATCCTATCCGGATTGTCAAGTTAAAAATGCAAATGCTTGATTCGTATTGCTGTTCTGGCCGAGGCAAAAAGGCCAGGAGGGTTGCCGCCCTGTCGCGGGTCAGTGGAAGCGGGGTTTGACCTCCTGGCAGAGCAGGCGCAGCGCGTTGATCACCCGCTCCTGCGGGATTTTGCCGCCGCAATTCAGTTCGGCGAGGATGCCGTCGAGCCCTATCTCCTCCTGGATCTCGCGCAACCGCTTCGCGAAACCGTCGGGATCGTCGACGAGGAGTTGCGTCGCCAGCGCTTCGTCGTAGGTCAGGGCCTCCAGCCGCTCGACCTGGCGCAGCCGCTGCACCGCCAATTCGCCGCCGGCCCGGCGCGCGGAGTCGCGCCCGAGCTCGGCCTGATAGCGGAAGAAGCCCAT
>DATAQZ010000017.1:0-1543 GCA_036264415.1 Rhizomicrobium sp.
GAGGGCCGTCTGGGATAATCCAAAGCCTGAATTTACCGCTTCTCCGAGAACGGGAAGAGCGATGATCGGCGAACCCACCGTGCACATCGTCGACGATGATGCGGCGATCAGACGAGCCATGGTTCGGCTGCTTCGTTCGGCTGGTTTTGCTCTGGTCGCCCACGAGAGCGCACAGGCCATTCTGAACACCGCGCCGAGCTTGTCACCCGGGTGCATGTTGCTTGATGTACGAATGCCCGGGATGGATGGCCTGGAACTGCTGGCTCGGATGGGCGAGTTCGGCATCGACCTGCCGGTGATCGTCCTCACCGGCCATGGCGATGTTCCAACCGCTGTCAAGGCCATGAAGGCCGGTGCCGTCGATTTCATCGAGAAACCGATCGACGAGGACCAACTGCTGAGCGCCATCCGCGCCGCGCTCGCGGAAAAGAAGCCTGGTGCGGGGCATCGTGCGGTTGCGCGGGCGACCGAGCAGATGACACTGCTCAGCCCGCGCGAGCGGCAGGTACTCGAAGCAATCGCGGGCGGCCGTCCGAACAAGCTGATCGCCTATGATCTCGGCATCAGTGTGCGGACGGTAGAGGTGCACCGCGCTCATATGCTCGATCGGCTTGGTGTGCGCAGCATCGCCGAAGCGATCCGAATAGCGGTACTGGCGGCGGTGGCGCAGTTGGCCTGTTAAAAATGTTCTTCTCCCTGATCCAATAGCGAGGAGGCCATGACTTCGTTCCTTGCCGGGTTCTTTTCACAACAGAATTTCATACCGCACGGTTTCTGCTTGGCCTGGGAACCGGGATTACTTGGGCTGCACGTGATCTCGGATTCGGTTATTGCAATCGCCTACTACACGATCCCGTTCGCGCTACTTTATTTTATCTCCAGGCGCCAAGATCTGGCGTTCCGAGGCATCTTCGCGTTGTTCGGGGCGTTTATTCTGGCCTGCGGCACCACCCATATCATGGGTGTGGTGACGCTTTGGTACCCGGCCTATTGGTTGGACGGGTTCATCAAGTTCTTCACCGCCGTGATATCGATCTTCACGGCGGCCGCGATCTGGTGGGCGATGCCGAAGGCGCTGTTGCTCCCGAGCATGGCGCAGCTCGAAGACGCAAACCGTCGCCTGCAGCACGAGATCGGCGAACGGGAACGTGCTGAAGCGGCGCTACGCAACGCGAATGACGAACTTGAACAGCGAGTTGCCGCCCGCACCGCCGAACTCGAAGACGAGGTGGCCCGCCGGCGACGCACTGAGGAAATACTGCGGGCCAGCGAAGAGCGCTGGCGCAGCATGTTCGAGGCCTCCGCGGTCGGCATTGCCTTGACCGACGAGAACCGGCGTTTTGTGGCCGCAAACAAAGCTTTTCAGAGAATGGTCGATTACACCGAGGAGGAGCTGTGCTGTCTTGGCCCTATCGAGATCACCCACGAGGATGATCGGGAGGCCACCCGGGAGATGCTCGGTGACATGCTGTCAGGCAGACGCGCCGAATATCACGTCGAGAAGCGTTACCGCCGCAAGGACGGTACGGTGATATGGGTCCGC
>DATAQZ010000030.1:0-2212 GCA_036264415.1 Rhizomicrobium sp.
CCGGTTGCGCAAGCAAAAACAGGCCGCTGCGCCTGCGTGAAATCGGGGTGGCAACAAATCTTCGGGGGCGTAATGAAACTTTATGGCTTCAGACGCTCAACGTGCTGCCGGGCGGGCTGAAACACGAATGTAACGATGCGACTGCCTACTCGCCCCAAATCTCCGCGGCGGCGTGTACGATAAGGGCAAGCTTCGCGCGCTGGTCGGCCTCGCTCAGCGGATTGCCAGCGACGGTGCTGGCAAAGCCGCATTGCGGGCCGATCGCCAAGCGCGCAACGTCGATCGCGCGGCCCGCTTCCTCGACGCGTCTTTGCAAGCCATCGAGATCTTCCAGCATTGGCGTTTTGGTGCTCACGAGCCCGAGCACCACGCCCTTGTCCTTGGAGACGAACCGCAGCGGGGCGAAGTCGCCCGCGCGCGGCGTGTCAAATTCGAGCAGGAAGTGATCGACCGCGGTATTGGCGAAGAAGCGCTCCGCGACCGATCCGTAGCCGCCGGCGGCAAGATAATGGCCTTTGAAATTGCCGCGGCACATGTGAACGCCAACCACCATGTCGGCGGGACATCCCGCGACCGCTTGGTTGATAACGTCTATATAAAGATCGACGAGGGCATCGGGTGCGCTTCCGGCTGCCTCGACCTGCGCGCGGATCGCCGGATCGCACAGCAGCGCGATGGCGACTTCATCAAGCTGCACGTAACGGCATCCAGCCTCGGCCAGGGCGGCAATTTCCGCCCGGAATGCCGCCGCGAGATCGGCCATGAAAGCATCGACGTCCTGATAAGCCTCTCGCGCGGCGAAATCGTTGCAGCGATAGAAATGCATGGTCGAGGGGGCCGGCAGCGTGACCTTCGCCGTCACCTGCGTGACCTGCTGCAGGAAAGCAAATTCGTCGAGCGCAAGCGGCTGCGCGCGACGGATCTTTTCCGTGGCATAGGGCGCGGTGAACCCAACCTCATGCCCGGCGTCGTTGCGGAATCTGAACAGCGCGGGCTTGATGGTGAAGCCTTGCATCCGCTCGACGAAGCGGCCCCAGTAGGAGCCGCGGCGGAATTCGCCGTCGGTCACGACCTTGAGGCCGACCGCCTCCTGCATGGCGACGGCTTCGCGAATGCAGCGGTCCTGCGCCGCGCGAAAGGCGCCGTCATCGATCTCGCCGGCGCCGTGCTGTCGAAAGGCCTCGCGCAACGCCGCGGGCCGCAGCAGGCTGCCCACGTGGTCGGCTCGGAACGGCGGTCGTCCGCGACGGCACCGGATCATGACATCGCCTTCTGAACGGAAGTCGATGGCAATTCAGTGGCGTCGGATTAGCGGAAGGCGCAGCGCGCGCGATGTTCGTGCGTACAAAATACCGCGCCTTCCCGCTGGGCAGCCTTAACCCGTGATCCAAATAACGAACCCAACGACCGTGCTGAGCGCTAAAGCATGACCCCGAAAAGTGGAAACCGTTTTCCCGCCTGCGCGAAGCCATTGGCACTGCCGTTCCTTTGGCTTGATGCTTCGGCGGGCGAAGGCAGGTCGGAAAAAGATCATGCTCCAATAAGAAGTTAGAGCGTGATGACGATTCGAAGAAAAGTCATCACACTCTAACTAGAGCGGGATGACGATTCGAACAAAAGTCATCACGCTCCAGGCGGCGGGCCGTTGCGATCAGTGAAGAGGTTCTGCGATCATCAGGATGCGGAAGCGACCGCCGGGCAGGACGGGACTGACCGTTTCCAGCGCGCGAAGCGCCGTCGCCGTGAAACCGGACGCCTCGCTGCGTCGTTCCGGCGCGTAGCGGATCAGGTCGACGGTCTGGACTTTGAACCGAGCGGCCTCGAGCGCTTTTCTAAGGGTCTCGACGGTAAAGAAAGTCACGTGAAAAGACTCAAAGATTTGATCGACCGGCCCACGTATGCGGCCGAACGACAGCGCATCGAGCTTGCGCGCCACGCGCGCAATGACGCTATCGTGGTTGGGCGTGAAGACAACGAGCCGTCCGTCGCTTGCCAAACTCTCACGAATGCATCGAAGGAGAGCCAGCGGATCCTGCACGTGTTCGATGACATCGAGCATCGCGACGATGTCGTAATCCGTTCCCGGAATGCCCTCGGATTCGAGGTTGGTGGTGAAAACCTTTGCCCCGGTTCGTTGCCGCGCTCTCGCCGCCACCATTTCATTGATCTCGATGCCCGTGACCGCGAAGCCGGCTGATTGAGCCATCTGCAT
>DATAQZ010000058.1:0-80418 GCA_036264415.1 Rhizomicrobium sp.
CTTCGGCCGGACGCGGGGGCACCACCTCCCCCACGCCACGCATGCGCGGGGGAGGAAAATGAGCCTTTTTACGTCGTGCTTTCGGCGCTGTAGCGGGCGAGCAGGCCCGTGCGCACCGCCACGCGAAACACCCGTTCGAACAACCAGCCGGCGGCCAGAATGTACACAACCGACAGGGCGAAGCCGATCGCCAGCGTGGCGGGATTCCACAAGGTGCCGCGCACGATCGCCCGCATCCCTTCAAAGACATAGGACGGCGGCAGAATGCGCGACACCCATTGCATCCAGGAGGGCAGGGTGGAGATCGGATAGAACACGCCGGCAAAGGGGGACAGCATGGCCGGCATCGGCCAGACGAACCACTCCGAGGCCGGCCCCAGGCGCAGCATCATCGCCGTGGCCGCGATGCCGAGCGCAATGCCGGAGAGAAACAACACCAGGAGAAACGGGAGAATGGCAGCGCCATAGGCGAAAAACGACAGTCCGAAGACGAGTGTCGCGAGGCAGAGCATGGTGGCGAGCCCGATCAGGCTGGTACCGATCGAGGTGATCACGAGGCCCGCGAGGTATTCGGAGATGGTGAGCGGCGTTGCGAACAGGTTCAGGAAATTGCGCGACCACACCTCTTCCAGAAAAGCCGTCGAGATGCCCTGCATGACGCGCGTGAGGAAATCCCAGAGCAGCACGGCGCCGAGCAGAGCGGGAACAAAGTTGAACCCGGGCGAGGCAATCCTGTTCAGATAGCGCGTGATGAATCCCCACAGCACGATATCGATTCCCACCCAGATGAAGAGCGGTACGACGCGCGTCGGACTTCCGGTGTAGAGATAGAATTGCCTGAGCGCCACGGCGCCGATGCGGCGCGCATTCATCGCGCCACACCGTTATGCAGCTGCTCGTTGGCGACCTGTACAAAAAGATCTTCGAGGTTGGCGGCGCCATGTTCGTGCGGAAGGGATTTGGGATCGCCTTCGAGCAGGATGCGTCCGCGCGAAAGGAAAAGCACGCGATGGCAGACTTCCTCGACTTCGTACATGTTGTGACTCGTCCACAGGACGGCGCTCCCGTTCTCCGCGGCAAAGCGGCGGATGGTCGCGCGAACGGTGCGCGCAATGGCGGGATCGATGGACGCGGTCGGCTCGTCGAGCAGAAGGAGCTTTGGGCGGTTGAGGAGCGCCTTGGCGAGCGACAGCCGGGTCTGCTCGCCCGAGGAAAGAACGCCGCTGCGCGTGCCGCGGAACCGCTCCAGATCAAACTGCACGAGGAGATCGTCGATGCGCTCTGGAAGCGACGCCACTCCGTACAGCATGCCGAAAACGCGGAGATTCTGTTCGACGGTCAGATTGCCGGGGAGTGCTGCGTAGACGGCGGCGAAGTTCGTGCAGGAAAGCGCCGCACTGCGGCGCTTCAGGAGGTCGATCCCGTCGATGGAGATCGATCCGCTGCTGGGCGCCAGCACGCCCAAGATCATGTTGACGGTCGTCGTCTTCCCGGCGCCGTTCGGGCCCAGTAGCCCGACGATCTCGCCCGGCGCAATCGCAAAAGAGACGCCATCGACCGCGACGGTGTGGCCGTAGACTTTCCTCAGATTGGAGGCGGAAAGAACGGGTTCTTGCGGCAAGCGGGAATCCGGGACGGACTTGCGTGCCGTTCTGCCATTGACCATGTTGCGGACGCAATGCAGTCCGCGAACGCGCTACCTTCGGCACCGGATTTCCGGCACGTCAATGTCTGGGTGTTCGATCTCGACAACACCCTGTATCCGGCGGACAGCCGCCTCTTCGCCCAGATCGAAGCGCGCATGACCCTGTTCGTGCAGCGGTATCTCTGTCTCGATCACGACGAAGCGCGCCGGGTTCAGAAAACCTACTACCGCGACCATGGAACGACGCTCGGCGGTTTGATGCGCCTGCATGGGCTCGATCCGGAGGACTATCTCGCCTTCGTGCATGACATCGATTTGATGGTCCTCGAAGCCGATGCCCGTCTTGCCGAGGCCATTTCCAATCTGCCCGGCCGGCGTTTCGTGTTCACCAACGGCTGCCGCTATCACGCCGGCCGGGTGCTGGCGCGGCTCGCCATTTCCCATCTGTTCGAGGATTGTTGGGACATACGTACCATCGCGTTCTGTCCCAAACCCGATCCCGCTTCCTACCGCGACGTCCTTGCGCACGCGGACGCCGCGCCTTCGCGAACCGCGGTGTTCGATGATATTCCGCGCAACCTCGTTCCCGCGCACGAACTTGGTTGTACAACCGTGCTGGTGGGGAACGATGAACTCTGGTCGAAGCAGGGCCCTGAGCAGCCGGACGTTCGTCCGGAGCACGTTCACTATGAGGCGCGCGATCTGTGCGGCTTTCTCGAAGACATCAGGGTTGCGCGATGACCGAGAATTTGGCGCGCGTCATCGACGAAGCATGGGAACAGCGCGAAGCGCTGGATGCTTTGGCTGAAGGCGAAGTGCGCGACGCGGTGGAACAGGCGCTGGACGGCCTCGACCAGGGACGGTTTCGCGTCGCCCAAAAGGTCGAAAACGAATGGCAGGTCCATCAGTGGCTGAAAAAAGCCGTTCTGCTGTCGTTTCGATTGACCTCGATGCATTTGATCTCAGGCGGACCGGCAGGCGCGAGCTGGTGGGACAAGGTTGATCTGAAATTCGCGGACTGGAGCGAAGCGGCATTTCGCGAAGCCGGATTCCGGGCCGTGCCCGGCGCCGTTGTGCGCCGTTCGGCCTTCATTGGCAGAGGCGTGGTGCTCATGCCGTGCTTCGTCAATGTGGGTGCGTATGTCGGCGAAAACACCATGGTCGATACCTGGGCGACCATCGGTTCCTGTGCACAGATCGGCCGCAACTGTCACATCTCCGGCGGCACGGGAATCGGCGGCGTGCTCGAGCCGCTGCAGGCCGCGCCCGTGATCATCGAGGACAATTGCTTCATCGGCGCGCGCTCGGAAGTCGCCGAAGGCGTGATCGTCGGCGAGGGCTCCGTGTTGTCGATGGGGGTTTTCATCGGCCAATCGACAAAGGTCCTGGACCGCGAAACCGGCGAAATTTTCTACGGCCGCGTGCCCCCCTATTCCGTCGTGGTGCCGGGAATGCTGCCCCACGCGCCGGATCGGCCAGGCCTCGCCTGCGCGGTCATCGTCAAGCGTGTCGACGCGCGCACGCGGGCGAAAACCTCGATCAACGAATTGCTGCGGGATTAGGAACGGCGGGGATCATGGATCGGACGATAAAAGGGTTCGCGCAGAGCACGCCGAGGTTACGCGGTGGTCGCGGAAAGTTCCAAAAAAATTGTCATCCCCGCGAAAGCGGGGACCCAAAAGATTAAAGGTACAGGAGAAGTACGGTGGCGGGCGTATGTGCGAACAATGATTTTCCGTGACCTTCTTCCCACGCCACGCATCTGGGTTCCCGCTTTCACGGGAATGACAGGCATTTTTGCTCCAGAAGCCTTCCGCGTCTCCGAGCCTCCGCGTGAAACTTTGCGCTCCGAGTCAGCAACGGTCGAAAGGAGGTACTAGGGCATGATTGACGCGATTGCGCTTGCACAGGCGCTTATCCGCTGTCCCTCGGTGACACCGAAGGACGCCGGAGCGTTGGCCGTTCTCGAACAGGCGCTGACCCGATTGGGCTTCGCCTGTACAAGGTTGCGCTTCGAAGCAGCCGGCGCGGCACCGGTCGAGAACCTCTATGCGCGCATCGGAACCTCGCCGCCGAATTTTTGCTTTGCGGGCCACAGCGATGTCGTGCCCACGGGGGACGCGAAGCTGTGGCGTGTCGATCCCTTCGCCGCCGAAATCAGCGACGGTCTGCTTTATGGCCGGGGCGCTGCAGACATGAAATCGGCCGTGGCGGCGTTTGCCGCCGCAGCCTCGCGGCATCTGCAGAAACCGTTGCGCGGCTCGATCAGCCTGCTCATCACCGGCGACGAGGAGGGCCCGGCGGTGAACGGCACCGTCAAGGTGCTGCGATGGCTGGACGAAAAAGGCGAACGCATCGATCACGCCATTGTCGGCGAACCGACCGCCGCCGCGCAGGCAGGTGACACCGTAAAGATCGGCCGGCGCGGCAGCATGCGGCTCGACTTTACGGTCAATGGCGTACAGGGACACACCGCCTACCCGCACCGCGCCGTCAATCCGATTCCGATTCTGGCTACGCTGGTTTCGCGCATCGCGCGGGAAACGCTGGACCAAGGCACGCCGCATTTCGAGCCGTCGACGCTTGCGTTCACCACGTTCGACGTCGGCAATCCGGCGTCCAACGTGTCTCCGGCCATGGCCCGGGCCGCCGCCAACATCCGTTTCAACGATCTGCACACGCCGGATTCACTCCGGCTGCGTCTGGTTGGGCTGGCAGACGATGTCACGCGCGAGATGGGCGGCAGCGCAAACATCGAAATCGATGCCGGCGCCCTGCCGTTTCTTACCGAACCGGGGCCGTTCACCGCCCTGCTTGCCGGCGCCATCGAGCGCGCCACCGGCCGCAGGCCGCAACTCTCCACCACGGGCGGCACGTCGGACGCGCGTTTCATCAAGAACCATTGTCCGGTTGCGGAAGTCGGCCTCGCAGGCGCGACCATGCACAAGATCGACGAGTGCGTGCCGGTCGCTGAGATCGAAAGCCTCAGTACAATTTACGAAGCGATCCTCGCGGATTATTTCGCCGCGCCGCCTTCCACGGGATAATCGACGCGCACGAGATAAAGCCCCTCAGGGGGCGCCACCGGGCCGCAACGCGCGCGCTCGCGCGCTTCGAGCGCTACCGTAACCTCGCGCGGCAGCCACTTTCCCTCGCCCACCAGTTTCAAACTGCCGACGATCGAACGCATCTGGTGATGCAGGAACGAGCGCGCCTTCGCTTCGACATGGATCTCTTCGCCGGCGCGGCGCACGCTGAGGGCATCCAATGTCTTCACCGGAGAGAGCGCCTGGCATTCGGCGGCACGGAAGGTGGTGAAATCGTGTTTTCCGACGAGATGCTGCGCCCCGGCATGCATGGCATCCGAATCGAGTTCGTACGCGACGTGCCAAACACGGCCCCGTTCCAACACCGGCGGCGCGCGCCGGTTCAGGATGCGATAGAGGTAGGCCCTCGCGCTGGCGGAGAACCGTGCATGAAAATCGGCCGCCACAGTGTCGGCCTCCAGCACGCAGACCGGGTGGGGCCGCAGATGGTAATTGAGCGCGTCGCGCAGCTTCGACGGCGCGAACCCTTTTTCCAGATCGAAATGCGCTACCTGCGCCAGCGCATGCACGCCCGAGTCGGTCCGCCCCGCGCCAGTTATGGTGACGGCTTCGCCGGAGAGCTTGAAGATGGCAAGTTCAAGCGCGGCCTGTACGGAAGGCCCGTTCTCCTGCCGCTGCCAGCCGGCAAAGGGACTGCCGTCATATTCGAGGGTGATGCGGTAACGCATGAAGCGCCGCCGAGGTCTTTCAATGCTGCCAAAGGGTTTCGTATTTCGGCTGGTGCAGCGGACCGCATTGCAGCTCGACCCAGCGGTCGCGGATCGTTGGCCAGCGTTCGAACACCGCGCTTTCGAACATAGGGAAACCGTCGTCGAGCTCGTCGATCGTGACCGAGCCATTGGCCGTGCGGAACACGGCGAACAGGAGATCGATCGAGAGCGTGTCGCGAATGCCGCCATCGATCTGCACGACGTCGTTCCAACGGATGTCCACCTTGTGGCGGCCATGGGTGACCAGAAATCCGTCCGTCAGAAGATCGATCGCGCCCGGTTTCCTCCCGCGCATCCGCCAGGAATTCCTGATGCGCCGCCAGCGGGACGGCTTCAGCTTGGCGCTCACAGGCGTTCTCCCTTGCGAAGCGGGAATCCCCGCAGGAATTGCTTTGCGTCCTGTACATCCCGGCCGGCCCGCTGCAACCGGGTAATCCGCAAGGCATCTTCTCCGCAGGCGACGGTCAGCGCGTCGTCCAGCAATTCGCCGGGCGCGCCGCGTCCTTCCGACGGTACAGCATAGAGGATTTTCAGCCGTTCGCCGTGCGTCTGGCACCATGCGCCGGGCTGGGGCGAGAGACCACGAACCAGGCCATCGATTTCGCGGGCGGACCGCGACCAGTCGATCCGGGTCTCCTCCTTCGCGATTTTTTTTGCATAGGTTGCGCCGTCGGTGCTCTGGGGCTGTTCGCTGAGGGAGCCGCGCTCGAGGGCGGCGAGTGTGCGCACGATGAGATCGGCGCCGAGGCGGGCGAGCTCGTCGTGCAACGCGCCATACGTCTTGCGATCGATGGGCACGCGCTCCGCCATCACGATCGGGCCGGTGTCGAGGCCTTCCTCCATGCGCATCGCCATTACGCCCGTCTCGGTGTCGCCCGCGATGATCGCCCGCTGGATTGGTGCCGCGCCGCGCCAGCGCGGCAGGAGCGACGCGTGCAGATTGATGCAGCCGCGTTTCGGTGCATCGAGGACCGGTTTTGGCAACAAGAGCCCATAGGCGACGACGACGGCCGCATCCGGTTGCAGGGCGGCGAAAGCCTGTTGTTCCTCGGAGGATTTCAGCGATTGCGGCGTGCGAACCTCCAATTCGTGCAGGGCGGCGATCTTTGCGACCGCTGAGGATTCCGCAGCGAGGCCACGGCCTTTGGGCCGGGGCGGCTGGGTGTAGACGGCGGCGATTTCGTGACCGTGGCCGATCAGCTCGACAAGCGTGGGCACCGCAAACTCAGGCGTGCCCATGAAGACGAGGCGGAGGCTCACCTGGCGGTCAGCTCGCCTGTTTCAGACGCTGGGCCTTTGCAAGCTTCTTCAGCGCCATCGAGCGTTTGAGGCGCGAAAGATGATCGACAAACAGAGTGCCTTCGAGATGATCGATTTCGTGTTGAAGACAGGTGGCGAGGAGCCCTTCGGCTTCGAGCTTCTGCAGGCGGCCTTCACGGTCGAGATATTCCGCGCGGATCTGCGCCGGCCGCTCCACCTCTTCCCAGATGTCCGGCACCGAGAGGCAGCCTTCCTCGCAAACCACGGTGTCTTTGGAGGTCCAGAGTATCCTTGGATTGATGAAGACGCGCGGCTCGTTCTTGCCGTCCTTGCGCACCAGATCCATCACCAGAACGCGTTTGGGGACGCCGATCTGGATCGCGGCGAGGCCGATTCCGTCCGCCGCATACATGCTTTCCAGCATGTCGTCGGCGAGCCGGCGGGTGTCCGCATCGACGGCGCGGATCTCCTCCGACACAGCTTTGAGGCGCGGATCGGGGGCGATTAGGATCGGGCGGGGCGCCATGAGTCGGAGATAGGCGAGCCCCATTTGCGGGTCAAGACGAGGGGTTTTGGAGGGCTATGGAGACATTTCCGACGGCCCTGATCATGGCGCTGCTTCTGGTCGCGGGCGCTCTTTTTGCGCTGGTTTACGCGCTTTCGCGCCGCGCCCGCGCTCCGGCCGAGGCGAGCAGCCTTGTCTCGGCCCGGCTCGAGGCGGTCGCGGCGGCGCAGAACGAGATTTCCGGGCGCTTCGCACAGGCGTTAGCCGGGCAAACGGAGCTGCAGACGCTGCTCGCCGGGCGCCTCGACGCGCTCGACCGTCGGCTGGGCGAGAGCCTGACCGAAACCGCGAGCCGCACCGCCCAAACCCTCGGCGGAATCCAGAACCGCCTCAACGTCATCGACGAAGCCCAGAAGAACATCACCGCGCTTTCCGGGCAGGTGGTCAGCCTGCAGCAGATCCTCGCCAACAAGCAGGCGCGCGGCGCGTTCGGGCAGCAGCAGATGGAAGCGATCGTTGCCGACACACTCCCCTCCAGCCTGTACAGCTTTCAGGCGCCCTTATCGAACGGCAGCCGGCCGGACTGTCTCATCCATGTACCGAATGCGAAGGCGGCGATCGTCATCGATTCCAAATTTCCGCTGGAGAGCTTTGCGCTGTTGCGCGCGGCGGCCGAGAGCGAAAGAAAAACGGCCGTTTCTTCCGTCAAGGCCGATGTGCTGAAGCACGTGAAGGATATCGCCTCCAAATACCTGATCCCCGGCGAGACCCAGTCCCCCGCCATCATGTTCGTGCCGTCCGAATCGGTCTACGCGGATCTTCACGAATTCTGTCCCGATGTCTTCCAGCGGGCATTGCGCGAGCAGGTGGTGATCGTGTCGCCGAGCATCCTGATGCTCGCGGTGATGACGGTTCAGACGGTCATGAAGGACGCGCGTATGCGCGAACAGGCGAGCCTGATCCAGAAGGAAGTGGGACTCTTGATGCTGGATACGAAACGCCTCGCCGATCGCGTGCTGGCGTTGCAAAGGCATTTTGCTCAAGGCGAGGTGGACCTTAAGGAGATCGTCACATCGACGGAAAAGATCGTCCGCCGCGCGGGCAGCATCGAGGCCGTCGAGCTCACGCCCCCCGAACCACGACAACTCGAAGGATAAGACGGTCAAGAAATGATTCACGCGGAGGCGCGGAGCCGCAGAGGAGAAATTGAAAATAAGGCTGTCGTTCCCGCGACGGCAGCCGGACTCGTTAAGATGGAATCAGCCTCACCCTTCGACAGGCTCAGTGTGAGGCTTTTGGGCCCCCATCCTGAGCTGGTCGAAGGATGAGGGCGATCGCGTTTGAACGGATCACGCGCTAGCGCGCAAGCGGGGGACGGCGATGCGTAGAGCGGGAAAACGTGTATTGCTGCGACCACTGCGCTGCCTCCGCGTCCGCTGCGCTGAGCTTTGTTCAGAACAGGTAAGCTGATCCCAGCAGTACGAGGCCGCCGACGCCAAACGCGGTCGCCGCGTACCACAGCCAGTGCCGCCGCGTGATGATGGCCACGGTCGACATGGCGATGCCGATTTCGAACAGCGTTGCAGCGCCGGTGAGCCAGTGGTGGCGGCCCTCATGAGCCTGACTCTCCTTGCCGAGCGCGTCGCGCTCCCTCTCGAAATCGAGCGCTTGCTCCTTGTCCTTGTCCTGCTTCGCGCCTTCCTTCTTTGCCGTCTTGCCGTAGCTCGCGGCCAGCGCGCCGCCCGATCCCGAGGCAATCGTGTAGATATGGCGTTTGAGACCGTCGGCCTGGAATTCGTTCCACAAATCCGTCGCCTGGTCCTGCTTCAGCACCGCCTCGCTCGCAGCGCCAAGCGCCTTTCCGCCTTCGACCGTTTCCAGGCTCCCCGCCACCGCTGCCAGAACGGCCAGCACGGCGACGGTTATCGTGATCTTGGAAATAAACGGGTCGCGTTCGTGCGCCGCATGCTCGGCGTGTTCGGTGTGCTCGTGCGCGTCGAGCGCCGGATCGTGTGCCATAGTCCCCCTCCGCCGGGAATAGTCTCCCGCGCCTATAATGGCGCGCGACGAGCGGCTCAAGCCGGGTGAAAGATGACGCGATTGTGGGGCATTCTGGCGCTGCTGACGTTGACCGGCTGCGCGCCCGCGGCTTCGCGGTGCCTCGTTGATTCGCAAGCGCCGATGACGGTCGTCGAACTCTTCTTCGGCCGCGACATTCCGGGGCGTGCGCCGCTCTCCGACGGCGAATGGTCGGATTTTGCTTCGACCGTCGTCGCGAAGGAATTTCCCGAAGGCTTCACCGTGACGGACGGGGAGGGCGAGTGGCGCGATCCCGCGACGCACGCCGTCATCCGCGAACACACAAAAATCCTGATCGTCGCTGCGCCGCGATCGGCCGACCTCGCTTTCCGGATTTCCCGGATCCGTCACGCCTACAGCGTTGCTTATCAGCAGACCTCCGTGGGCGTACTGACATACGATGCCTGCGGCGAATTCTGAGGTCCTCCATGATCGAAACCGAACGCCTGCTCTTGCGCCCGTGGCGCGAAGAGGATGTCGCGGAATTTGCGCGCGTGACCAACACACCGGCGGTGATGGAATTTCTCGGCGGTGTGAAAGAGCCGGAGGCGTTTCGGGGCTCGTTCGAACGTGTAAGCGCCAGTCAGGTAAAGAACGGATTCTGTTTCTGGATTGTCGAGCGGCGGAGCGACGGTGCCCTGCTCGGCTTTTGCGGGTTGAAGCTCGGCAACACGCCGCCCATCGTTGGCGAAATCGAAATCGGCTGGCGCCTGCGCGAAGATGCGTGGGGACAGGGCTATGCGCGCGAAGCAGCCACGGCGACGCTCGACTGGGCGTGGCGCAATCTCGATTGCGACCGCGTCGTTGCGATCACCGCAGCGGGCAACAAGAGAAGCTGGGGGCTGATGGAACGCCTCGGCATGCAGCGATTGCGCGACATGGATTTCGAGCATCCCGACGTGCCGGCCGGAAACAAAGCCAAAGCGCACATTACCTATGCGATCGAGCGGCGGGTCGTGGGCTAACGCACTGCATTTTTTTCTGGTCTCGCCCGACTGCGGCCGAGACGGCCGCAGTCCCAGGGAGGATTGCCGCGATGGAACGCCTCTGCGCGCGAACCATTTGCGACGGTGATGGTCCGCGCAGCTGCCCTGAAAAAAACCGACGCTCTCGCGGATTGGGCAGCCGTACGCGACGAGGCGCGGGGCTGCCGCGCCTGCGATCTGTGGCGGCCTGCCACACAAACGGTGTTCGGCGAAGGGCCGGTGCACGCGCCGCTGATGTTCGTGGGCGAGCAGCCGGGCGACAAGGAGGACATCGCCGGCAAGCCATTCGTCGGACCGGCGGGCCGCATTCTCGATCGCGCCCTTGGCGATGCCGGGATCGCCCGCGACAAGGCCTACGTCACCAATGCGGTGAAGCACTTCAAATTCGCGCGGCGCGGCAAAATCCGCCTGCACCAGAAGCCCGACACCGCCGAGATCAAGGCCTGCAATCAATGGCTGGCGCGCGAGCGCGCGATCGTGCAGCCCCGGCTCGTCATTGCCATGGGCGCGACGGCCGTGCGCGGGGTGTTCGGGAAGGCCATGCCGATCGGGAAGAACCGGGGCCGCCTGCTTGCGCTGGGCGAGGGCGCCAAAGGCCTGATCACCGTGCATCCCTCCTACCTTCTCCGCGTCGAGGAGGAGGACAAGGAGCGCGAATACCTGGCCTTCGTGGCCGACCTGCGCCTCGCCGCGCCCTTCGCCTGCTAAAGCCCATTGGCCTTGCTTGACGGGGCGCCGGGGCGTGAGGATATCTCGCGGGCCGCCGCTTGCCCTCGCGTTTCTCGCCAGCGGCCTGCGTCTCTCGAGGCCGTAATGACAAACCGCCAGAAGCTCTCATTGCACATCCCGGAGCCGCCTGCGCGTCCGGGTGAGCGGCCCGATTTCAGCCGGGTGAAGATCGCCGAGGCCGGCGCCGCCCGCCGCCCGGATTCGGGCATTGCGGCGGGGGAAATCACCGACCTCGCCTGGTCGCTGATCCGCGTGCTGGATCCGGAAGGCCGCGCCGTCGGTCCGTGGAATCCGCGGCTTGATACGGAGACGCTGCGCAAGGCGCTGCAATTGATGATCCTGACGCGGGCGTATGACGACCGCATGTTCCGCGCGCAACGGCAGGGTAAGACATCGTTCTACATGAAATGTACAGGCGAGGAGGCGATCGCGATCGCCCAGGCGATGGCGCTCGACAGGGGGGACATGTGTTTTCCGAGCTATCGCCAGCAGGGTTTGCTCATCGCGCGCGGCTATCCGCTCGTCGAGATGATGTGCCAGGTCTATTCCAACGAGCGCGATCCGTTGAAAGGCCGGCAGCTGCCGATCATGTATTCGAGCCGCGAATACGGCTTCTTCTCGATTTCGGGCAATCTCGCGACGCAGTTCAGCCAGGCGGTCGGCTGGGCGATGGCATCAGCGTACAAGGGCGATGACCGGATTGCCGCGGCGTGGATCGGCGAAGGTTCGACGGCAGAAGGCGATTTCCACTACGGGCTCACTTTTGCGGCGGTATATCGCGCGCCCGTCATTCTCAACATCGTCAACAACCAGTGGGCGATATCGACGTTTCAGGGGATCGCCGGTGGCGAGGAGACGACGTTCGCCGCGCGCGCGATCGGTTACGGCGTGCCGGGCCTCAGGGTGGACGGAAACGATTTCCTTGCGGTTTACGCTGCCACCCAGTGGGCGGTGGAGCGGGCGCGCGCCAATCTCGGCGCCACCGTGATCGAACTGTACACCTATCGCGCCGAAGGCCATTCGACGAGTGACGATCCTTCGCGCTACCGCCCGGCCGACGAGGCCAGGTGCTGGCCGCTCGGCGATCCGGTCGCACGCCTGAAGACGCATCTCGTCGCTTTGGGCGCCTGGAGCGACGAAGAGCAGGCGAGGGCGGAAAAAGAGGCCGCCGAACAGGTTCGCGCCGCCAACAGCGAGGCGGCAAAATGCGGCACGCTCGGCGAGGGAAAAATCGCGAGCGCGAAAACGATGTTCGAAGACGTGTACAAGGAAATGCCGCCGCATCTACAGCGCCAGCGCCAGCAGATGGGATTTTGACGAGATGGCGCGGATGAACATGATCCAGGCGCTCAACTCCGCCATGGATGTGATGCTGGGCCGCGATCCCGATGTGCTCGTCTTCGGCGAGGACGTGGGTTACTTCGGCGGCGTGTTCCGCGCGACCGACGGACTGCAGAAGAAGTATGGCGCGACGCGCTGCTTCGATGCCCCGATCGCCGAAGGCGGCCTTGTCGCGGTCGCCATCGGAATGGGCGCCTACGGTTTGCGGCCGTGCCTCGAAATTCAATTCGCCGATTACATCTATCCGGCCTTCGACCAGATCGTGTCCGAAGCGGCGCGGTTGCGCTACCGCTCGGCGGGCGATTTCGCAGCCCCGATCACCATCCGTACGCCCTATGGCGGCGGCATTTTCGGCGGACAGACGCACAGCCAGAGTCCCGAAGCCCTGTTCGCGCATGTCGCCGGGTTGAAGACGGTGATTCCGTCGACGCCTTACGACGCCAAAGGTCTTCTGATCAGCGCGATCGAAGATGACGATCCGGTGATCTTCCTCGAGCCCAAACGCATCTACAATGGTCCTTTCGACGGCCATCACGACCGTCCGGTCTCGCCCTGGTCGCAGCATCCGGCGGGCGAAGTGCCCGAGGATTACTACAATGTGCCGCTCGGGAAGTCCGCGATCGTGCGCGAGGGCAACGACCTGACGCTGCTTGCCTATGGCACGATGGTGCATGTGGGCCGCGCCGCCGCGGAAGAAAGCGGCATCGATGCCGAAGTGATCGACCTCCGCACGCTCGTGCCGCTCGACGCCGAAACGATCACCGGATCGGTTGCGAAGACCGGACGCTGCGTCATCGTGCACGAGGCGACGCGCACGGCGGGATTTGGCGCCGAATTGTCTGCGCTCGTGCAGGAAAGCTGCTTTTATCATCTCGAGGCGCCGATCGAGCGCGTCACCGGCTGGGACACGCCCTATCCGCACGCCTTCGAATGGCACTATTTTCCAGGACCGGCGCGCGTGATCGAAGCGATGCGGCGCGCGATGAAGGGCTGAACCATGGGGCGCTATGTTTTCAAACTGCCGGATGTCGGCGAAGGAACGGCCGAAGCGGAAATCGTCGCCTGGCATGTCAAAGTGGGCGACAAGATCGAGGAGGACCAGAATCTCGTTGATGTCATGACGGACAAGGCGACGGTCGAAATGACCTCGCCGGTGTCAGGCGTGGTGATGTCGCTGCACGGGGAACCGGGCGAGATGGCGACCGTCGGGGCTCCGCTCGTCGAACTCGATGTCGAAGGTGCAGGCAATGCCCCATCCGCTGCAGCGGCTCCCGCCAAAGCCAAGGTCGAGTCTCCCAAACCATCGCCGAAGCCCGACTCCAGGGGTGCAAGTCAGGAGAAAGGCGAAGATCACAAGCAAAGCGCGGAGACGAATGTGATTCCCCTCGCCCAGGCGGCGGGAGAGGGGAAGGCCGCGGAGGTGGGGAGAAAAACGGCAACAGCGCCCGCGTTTGCAACCCGTGCCCCTGGTACAAAACCGCTGGCTTCGCCTGCCGTGCGCCGGCGCGCCGAAGAACTCGGTGTCCGCCTGCAGTTCGTTCCCGGCAGCGGTCCCGCCGGACGCATCGAGCACGCCGATGTCGATGCGTACATCGCCTCCGGTGGCAAAGCCGGGGTGACGCGCGGCGGCTATGCACAGCGCGACGGGATCGAAGAGATCAAGGTGATCGGGCTCCGGCGCAAGATTGCCGAAAAGATGCAGGAATCCAAACGCCGCATCCCGCACTTCGCCTATGTCGAAGAGGTCGACATGACGGAGCTTGAGGATTTGCGGGCGCATCTCAACGCTACGCGGGGGGACCGGCCGAAATTATCTTTGCTTCCCTTCCTGATGCGCGGCCTCGCGCGCCTTTTGCCGGAATATCCGCAGATCAATGCGCGGTTCGATGACGAAGCCGGCCTCGTCCATCGTTACGCAGCCGTACACATCGGTATTGCGACGCAGACCGCGAACGGCCTGATCGTTCCGGTGGTCCGCCACGCCGAAGCGCTGGATATCTGGGAGGCGGCAAGCGAGGTGATGCGGCTTGCGCGGCTGACGCGCGAGGGCAAGGCTGCCCGCGACGATCTCTCCGGTTCGACCATCACCATCACGAGTCTCGGCGCGCTCGGCGGCGTCGTCACCACGCCGGTGATCAATCGCCCGGAAGTCGCAATCATCGGACCAAACGCCATTGTGGAACGTCCGGTGGTGCGGGAGCGGCGGATCGTCGTTCGCAAGATGATGAATCTGTCTTCGTCCTTCGACCATCGCGTGGTGGACGGCTACGACGCTGCCGAATTCATCCAGCGCCTGAAATTGCTGCTCGAACATCCCGCCACGCTGTTCATGGACTGAGATGCGCGGAAAAAGTTCACCACGGAGACACAGAGAGCACCGAGCACCCGATGGCGCGCCGATGGCGCGCAGAACATTTCTCTGTGTGGTTGATTCCCTTTCTTCACGGCGCGGCCATTATGGCTGAAGCGTTAAGAACCAAAGTTCTGGTCGTTGGCGGGGGGCCGGGCGGCTATGTGGCGGCCATCCGCGCGGGTCAGCTCGGGCTCGATACGACGCTCGTCGAAGCCGACAGGCTGGGCGGCACCTGCCTCATCCGCGGCTGCATTCCGTCCAAGGCAATGATTCACGTCGCGGGCGAATACGAAACCATGCAGCGGGCTGCGAAGAAACCGCGGCACGGCATTGCGCTTTCGTCGCCACCGTCGCTCGACATGCCCGAGCTGGTGCGCTGGAAAGAGGGCGTCGTCAACAAGCTCAGCAACGGCGTCGCCGCGCTCTGCAAACGCGCCAAGGTGCGCGTACTTTCGGGCTGGGCACAGTTTTCCGATGCCAAGACCTGTACCATCGAAGGCAAGGACAACGTGACGGTCACCGCCGACCATGTTGTTCTCGCCAACGGCTCCGTTTCCTCGGAGCTCCCTTTTCTGCGGTTCGGTGGACCGGTGATCTCCTCGAGCGAGGCGCTGTCGCTGGACGCGGTACCGAAAAAGCTGGTCGTCATCGGCGCGGGGTATATCGGTCTCGAGCTCGGCATCGCGCTGCGCAAAATGGGATCGGAGGTCACGGTCGTCGAAGCCCTCGACCGCATCCTGCCGCTGTTCGACGTTGAGCTCTCCGCGCCCGTCAAGAAATGGCTTGGCCGCAACGGCGTAACTGTACATCTCGGCGCGACGGCGAAAGCGCTTGTCAGCGAAAAAGGCGAGCATGCGCTGGCGATCGAAACCGCGGGCGGCAGGACAGAGCATCTTCCGGCCGACAAGATTCTCGTCACCGTTGGACGCAGGCCGCTCACCGAAGGCTGGGGACTCGAAAACATGGCCGTCGAGATGAACGGCCGGTTCGTACGCGTGGACGATCAGTGCCGCACCTCGATGAAGGATGTCTGGGCCATCGGCGATCTCGTCGGTGAGCCGCTGCTCGCGCACAAAGGCATGGCGCAGGGCGAGATGGTGGCGGAGATCATCGCCGGCCAGCGCCGGAAATTCGATCCCGTGGCGATCGCCGCAGTCTGCTTCACCGAGCCGGAAATCGTTTCGGCCGGCGTTGCGCCCGGCGACCCCGCGACAGTCGATACCGAAATCATGAGCGCGATGTTTCCCTTCGCCGCGAACGGCCGGGCACTGACCATGGATGCGGGCGACGACGGCGGATTCGTGCGCGTACTGGCGCGTAAGGACGATCACCGGATTCTCGGCATTCAGGCGGTAGGGGGCCATGTGTCGGAACTCGCAGGCGAATTCGCGCTCGCCCTCGAAATGGGCGCGCGGCTCGAGGACATCGCCGGCACGATCCACGTCCACCCGACGCTCGGCGAAGCGTTCCACGAAACCGCCCTGCGCACCCTGGGCCATGCGTTACACATCTAGGTTCACGAAACTCACCACGCGCTAGGACAGACTCGCCATAGATTTTGTCGCGTCCGTCTGCCTCGTTGCTGCCATTGTGTGGTCGGTTTTAGTCTCGACCCTGGAAACGCGAGCATCGAGTGGCGACCGTAAGAGGCTTTTGGGAGAGCGATTTAATGGGGCAGACGTGTTTGAAGCGAAGCACGCGGGTTCTGTTGCTCTTCGTCATGGTAGGTGATCCCCAACCCACTCTCGCGGTTGATGTAGCAAGGCCGTCCGTATCAGAAGCCATCGGAGCCTCAGCCGAATATGTAGCGCGGAGACTCTCTCGTGATTTGGCACCATTGGCTGTGACGGTGATCGATCCGGATACTGTTGAGGTTCGCGCGTCTAACGGCGCCAAAACCAATGTGAACGTTGGCCTACTCCGCAGCGAATGCGCTCGATTACAAGGAGATGGAGGGCATTGTATTGAAGCTTGGCTAACGAGCGCGGTCGGAATGTTAAGAACGGCTGACATTGGGCAGCTGCGCGTGCAGCTTGCCATCGAGCGGGGAGTAACATTCGTCTTCAAGCATTTGAGCGATTCAGCGCCGTGGTACGCTCCCATTTTTGGTAGTCTTAAAATTGAATGTTACAAGGGCGCGCCCGAATTCCGTTATCCGGTAAACGAGTGGGACGGACGGGTACTAAATCTGTCATCGGCCGACATCGGACATTCTTGCATTGAGAGTACACGCGCGGCACTCGGCCCGCTGAACATCCCCACCCGATTGCCCCCTGATGGTGTTGGAACGATGAACAGTCGTTTTGCGGCGAGCCAAGCGCTTTTTGTCGATGAATGGGCTTCCATTGCAAAACGGTTCGAAAACAAGCTTCTGATCGCAATTCCCGCGACCGACACTATTCTCTATGTCGGTCGAAATGACGAAGCGGCCGCCAAGTCGCTGACGGAGCGAGCGTTCGCGGTGCGTGGCACGGTGTCCGACCAGTATCACCAGCTTACAATTGATGCCTATCGGTGGACACCCAACGGCTGGGAGACGGCGACGTCACACTACATGGCCGACGGTATTGCTCATGCCTTGCGCCAAACATTCCCTCTCGCAAACGTTTCGGTCATTGACGCTGAAACTATCTCACTGTCGGGCGTGGGAGAGCCGCGGAACCTCACACTGGGCGGGCTAGGCCTCTTGTGCCCTATAACGTCGCCTACATGCGACCAGGCCAGAATAGATTTTATAGCTAAATTTGTTCAGCCTCCGAGCAAAGTCCAAAGCACTTCTTCCTCAACTCAGTGACTGTCGAGGAGCCAAACGAGCGCTCGCATTCTACTAGTACGGCTCAACACAAAGTACACGGAGGTTGCGAAGAGGGCGCAGAGGGAATACGGGATAACCAGATTGTTTTTGCGTCCTCTGTCAATCCTCTGCTCTCGCTGCGTTAGATCTTTTTTTAGATCGCCAGAGCCGGAGAGCTTCTCGATTTATGACGCAAACGAGTGACGGGCAACCGGTTCCGCAGCGCTACTGGGCGATCCTTACGATCGCGCTCGGCATTATCATGGCGGTGCTCGACAGCGCCATCGCCAACGTGGCGCTGCCCACCATCGCGCGCGACCTTCACACCGATGCGGCCTTCTCGATTTGGGTGGTGAACGGTTACCAGCTCGCGATCACGGTTTCGCTGCTGCCGCTGGCTTCGCTTGGCGACATCATCGGCTACCGGCGCGTCTATCTCTGCGGCATGGTGCTGTTCACGCTCGCTTCGCTGGCCTGTTCGCTTTCGCACACGCTGGCGCAATTGGCACTCGCACGCGTGGTGCAGGGGTTCGGCGCCGCGGGAATCATGAGCGTCAACACCGCACTCATCCGCTTCATCTATCCGCAGCGCCTGCTCGGCCGCGGGATCGGCATCAACGCGGTCGTGGTGGCGATTGCCGCCGCGGCGGGACCGACCATCGCCAGCGGCATTCTTTCCGTTGCACATTGGCCGTGGCTGTTTGCGGTCAACGTTCCAATCGGGCTCGTCACGCTGGCACTTGGATCGAAGGCGCTGCCAACGACGCCGCGCGGCAGCCATGGCTTTGATCTCGCGGGCGCTGCGCTCAGCGCCGCCACCTTCGGATTCCTGATCGGCGGCATCGACGCCGGCGGTCACGGCGAGGCGGGAAGATACGTCGCGCTCGAACTGACGCTTGCGGTGGTGTTCGGTTATTTGCTTGTGCGTCGGGAACTCACGCGCGCAGTGCCGCTCTTCCCGGTCGACCTTCTCAGCATTCCGATGTTCGGTCTCTCCGTCGGCACGTCGATCTGTTCGTTCGCGGCGCAGATGCTAGCGCTGGTGGCGTTGCCGTTCCATCTGCAGCAGGAGTTCGGCTATACGGCTGTACAGACAGGCCTCATCATCACGCCGTGGCCGCTCGCCATTGCCGTCGCTGCGCCCATCGCGGGCCGGCTTGCCGACCGCTATCCGGCCGGGCTGCTCGGCGCCCTTGGTCTCGTGGTCTTCGCCATTGGTCTCGTCGCGCTGGCGTTTCTGCCGCAGCGGCCGGATTTCCAGGAAGTTGCCTGGCGGATGGTGATCTGCGGCCTCGGCTTCGGTTTTTTCCAGGCGCCCAACAATCGCGCCATGATCGCGGCCGCACCGCGGCATCGAAGCGGCGGCGCGAGCGGCATGCTCGGCACGGCGCGTCTCCTGGGACAGACGATGGGCGCCGCGCTTGTTGCGCTGCTGTTCGGACGCATCGGCGAGCACGCGACGGTGTATGCGCTGTTCATTGCGGCGGGATTTGCCGTCACCGCCGCGGCGGTCAGTTCGCTCCGTCTGTTTCAGACACCGGCGGCGCCGGAGACGAGGCCGCTCAGTTCGCTCGCTTCCGAAGAAAACGTCATGCCGTAGCCGCGGCGTTCACTCCGAGTTCCGCGATCATCGCTTCGCGGATCAGGTATTTTTGTACTTTTCCGGTCACGGTCATTGGAAACGACTCCACAAAGCGGATGTGACGCGGGATCTTGTGATGTGAAATCTGGCCGCAGCAGAAGTCGCGGATATCTTCCTCTGTCGCGCGCGCATTCTCGTGCAACATAATCCAGGCGCACAGCTCCTCGCCGTATTTCGCGTCCGGCACGCCAACGACCTGCACGTCACGCACTTTCGGATGGCGGAAGAGAAATTCCTCCACCTCGCGGGGATAGATGTTCTCGCCGCCGCGTATCACCATGTCTTTCATCCGGCCGACAACATTACCGTAGCCCTCATCGTCAACGGTGCCGAGATCGCCGGTGTGCATCCAGCCTTCCGCATCGATGGCTTCCGCCGTTCTTTCGGCATCATCCCAGTAGCCGAGCATCACAGAATAGCCGCGCGTACAGAATTCGCCTGGTTGCCCGCGCCGCACGATGCTGCCCTCATCGCCCACGACCTTGACCTCGATATGCGGCAGCACGCGTCCGACCGTCGTTACCCGCCGCTCGAGCGAATCGTCGCGCGCGCTCTGGAAACTCACCGGGCTCGTTTCCGTCATGCCGTAGGCGATGGTCACTTCCGGCATGTGCAGGTCGCTGACGACGCGGCGCATCACTTCGATGGGGCAGGGCGAACCCGCCATGATGCCGGTCCGCAGCGACGAGAGACCGAAGCGGGTGAACTCCGGATCGTTAAGCTCGGCGATGAACATGGTGGGGACGCCATAAAGCGCGGTACAGCGCTCGGCTTCCACGGTCTCGAGCACCGCGCGCGGATCAAAACCTTCGCCCGGATAGACCATCGCTGCGCCGTGCGTCACGCAGGCGAGGTTGCCCATGACCATCCCGAAACAATGGTACAGCGGGACGGGAATGCACAGCCTGTCTTCCGCCGAGAGCCCGATGCGTTCGCCGACGAAAAATCCGTTGTTGAGGATGTTGCGGTGTGAGAGCGTCGCGCCTTTCGGGAATCCCGTCGTGCCGCTCGTGAACTGGATATTGATCGGATCGTCCGGACCAAGCGTCGCAGCGATTTCGCGCACCGCGAGCGCTTCCGTCGGTCCAGAGGAGAGCTCCGAAAACGGCAGAGCGCCCGGTTCGGAATCGTCGCCGATCGTAACCACCAGCTTCAATCCGGGGACGCGCAGTGCATCGAGCCGGCCCGGGGTTGCAGATGCGAGTTCAGGCGCAAGCTGCCGCATCATACCAACGTAGTCGATGCCGCGATGACCGCGCGCCATCACCAGCCCTTTGCAGCCGACGCGATTGAGAGCGTATTCGAGTTCCGCCTGCCGGTACGCCGTGTTGATGGTGACGAGAACAAGTCCGATTTTCGCGGCCGCGAATTGGGTGAGGGTCCATTCGGCGCAATTCGGCGCCCAGATGCCGATACGGTCGCCGCGGGCCAGCCCGTGCCGTAGAAATGCCGCTGCCAGCGCCGCTGCGCGCGCGTTCAACTGCTCCCATGTCCACCGTACATTTTGTGAGCGTGAAACGAGCGCTGGCCGTGTGCCCTTTGTCCGCGCCACTTCTTCGAGCGCTGCACCGATGGTGATCTCCAGCAGCGGCGGGAATTCCTCGCCACGGACATCGCTGAGGTGATTCATTGCGCGGTCGGCACTCACCCGTATCGCCCCGCTTCTGTTAGAAGACCAAATCCGCTATAGAACTGGCATGAACAAGCTGCTTGAAGAAGCCATTGCCGAAGCCTCCAGACTGCCCGACGACCGGCAGGAGGCAGTTGCCAGCCGCATTCTCGAGGAAATCGGGATTGAACACAGCTGGGATGAGCGGTTCGCAAAATCGCAGGACCTGCTCTCCGGACTTTCGCGAAAAGCAGGAGAGCATATCGGCGACGGAGCAACGTTGCCGCCGGACCCCATCAGCTCTCGAACAGAAGTGAAGGAATAGGACACAGGAAACCATTCCGTTTGGCCAGCCTGCCGCGGTAGCGTGCTAGAAAGTGGAAAGGGTATCCCGTCCCCAATTGCGCTTGGCCAGGTAAGGCTATTCCGTGCTTCCGCCGCTTTTGAAATGGCGGATGTTGGGAGCATCCGGGGCGAGCCGGTCGAGCTGCGCGAGAATTTCTTCCGCCGCATCGCCGGCGTCACCCGATTGCGCGCTGGGCGGCAACGGTTCGTCGCCTTCGAGCAGCGACAGAAGCGATTTGCGGGCCCGCGCCACACGGCTTTTTACCGTTCCAACCGCGCAGTGGCAGATCGCCGCGGCATCTTCATAGGAAAACCCGCCTGCGCCGACGAGGATCAGCGCTTCGCGCTGTTCATCCGAGAGCTGCGAGAGAGCGCGCGCCGTGTCGGAGAGTTCCGCTGCCCAGGACTGCTCGGCGCTCGAGCCGGGAATCCGCTCGGCCGCATCCTGGTCCCAAGGCGCCTGCCGCCAGGCGCGTCTGCGGTCGGAATAGAATTGATTGCGCAGAATCGTGAAAAGCCAAGCCTTCAGGTTCGTGCCGGGCGCGAACATGTTACGGGCCTGCCAAGCCTTGACCAGCGTCTCCTGCGCAAGATCGTCTGCCGTTTCCTGGTTGCCGCACAGAGAGCGCGCAAACGCGCGCAGGAACGGGATGAGATCGAGCAGGTCCGCCTTGAACTGCGCGTCGGGGTCGCCATTCGCACGCGCGGTCGTCGCGGTCTCGGGCTGCATCGCAGTCACGATTTCGGAGCGCCTCCCGCGCTGTCGGATTCGTCGATCCGCCGCAGAAGGTCGAGGAATTCGTCGGGGACGGCCTCTTTCACCACACCATCGAACATGCGCCGGATCTCGCGCCCAAGCGCGCGCTGCCGCGCCCGGACACCGCGGGCCTTATCCCGATCCGCCTTGTCATTCTCGATCACCGAATCGATGTTCCAACCCCGCCTTTGTGTTGCGGTCGCCACTAGTGCCACTCCCGGACTGCGAGTCTACAAGATTTAGCGCGGGCCGCCGCCTTCTTCCGGTTCCGCCCTCATCCACAAACGTCAACTACATCAATTGGTTCCCGGGAGTCGGGGAACTGTTTATCCTTGTAAACCGTTCTCGGGTTTGCAGCTGAATCCGGGCCGAAGGGAGCATTGCAATGAACGTTACCCACGCGTTGGCGCCGCACCTGCCATACCTTCGCCGCTACGCACGAGCGCTGACAGGTTCGCAGGAAAGTGGAGACGCCTATGTGCGTGCTGCGCTGACCGCGCTTCTCGCGGGAGAACAGGTGCTCGACACCGACCTCTCGCCGCGCGTCGCGCTTTACAAGCTTTTTCACCAGATCTGGTCGAGCCCTGCCTCGCATTACGATACGGTGAGCTTGCCGGCGGAGGAGAGCGGCAACAATCCGGAAGGCCGGTTGCTGGCGCTCTCGGCCTCGCGGCGCGCCGCGCTGCTGCTGACAGCGGTCGAATCCTTCAGCCTCGACGAAGCGGGCGCGATCCTCGGTGAAAATCCGGAGGAAGTCGAACGTGCGATCCTTGACGCGCAACGCGCGATCGAGACCGAACTCGTCTCGCGCGTCCTGATCATCGAGGACGAGCCCATCATCGCGCTGGATCTGGAAAACCTCGTCACCGAACTCGGCCATGAAGTCGTCGGTACCGCGGCAACACGGGACCAAGCGGTAAAGCTCGCGCTGTCAACGCGGCCGGGACTCATCCTCGCCGACATCAATCTCGGCGAAGGCGGCTCCGGCATCGAGGCGGTGAGCGAGATTCTCGACAGCTTCGATATTCCGGTAATCTTCGTCACGGCCTATCCGGAAAAGCTTCTGACCGGCGAACGCCCGGAGCCCACTTACCTGATTGCCAAGCCTTTCCTGCCCGAAACGGTGCAGGCGACGGTCGGCCAGGCGCTGTTTTTCCATCCGATCAAGCGCAAGGCCGCATGACGAGGAGGATTTGCTGACCATGGGTCTATTCCGGCGCAAGAAGCGCGGCATGAAGAAGGTCGAGGCGCAGATCGAAGCGATTCAGTCGGAACTGAATTCGCTGCAGAGGGACGCGCGCTCGCTCGCTGGCAGCATTGGCAAGGCTGCCGGAGATGCATTCGACACCGCCGAGGCCGTCTATAACGGTGCCGGGAAATGGACGGCGGACAATGTGAAGACCGTCCGCGGCTCGGTTCGCAACCAGCCTTTGACAGCGGTCCTTGTGTCGCTCGGGGCCGGCGCGGTTTTGGGAGCGCTCTTTCTGCGCCGCTGATCGTCGCACTAACCTTTGTTTAGTCTGAACGGAACAGCGCGACCGGGCGCGCGTTTGCTACCCTGACCTCCACGGGAAAGGACCCGGCGCATGCTTGGTTGGGCCTTATCATTTTTGATTTTGGCAATCGTGGCTGGCCTGCTCGGGTTTTTCGCGCTGGCAGGACTGGCAGCGACAATCGCCAAGCTTCTTCTCTTAATCTTCCTCGTCCTCTTGCTTGTCAGCGCTTTTTCCGGCGCATTCCGGCGGGCTCCGCCACCACCGCCTTAGCCCGGGTGGAAAAAATGGGTGCGGAGACGCAAGAATTTTTGGGGGGGCGAAGTCCGCCCGCGGGCTCTGAAGCGGGATACGGCAGTTTCATCAGGCACTTAGCTGGTGGTAAGTGGTTCGCCATATTTCTTAAGAAAGTTTGGAACCGGAATTGAGGCCGCTCGTTCTCTACCCCGAGCGGATGTCCGATCCGGTACGCCCCAGCCCCTTCGACACCCCGCATCGGGTGTCCGCTCCCTTCCCTCCCTCCCCGAAAAGCTCTGTGCATCGCGATGAGGCGTGTCTGAGGCGCCGCAGGTACCGGAACTGCGCCTCCGGACCGCCGTTGGATTCCAAGGGGCGTGGGAGTCCCCGATGAAGGATCAGAGCCCTCGCGAGCAGCCGCTGCCGCCAAAAGCGGAGCACATGCCGCCAGTCGAGGCGCGACAAGCACTGATGACCGGACGCGCGCGCTACATCCTTGCGATCAGCGTAGCACTTGTCGTGGTTGCCTTCGCGATCATCTACTTCATTTACGCCTGAAACCGTCCCGACTAGCGAGAGTACTGAAGCGCGGCTAATCCTTTGCACGCTCGACATAAGAACCGTCGGCGGTCAGCACCACAACGCGCGTTCCCGGTATGATGTGGGTCGGCACCATGGTGCGCACGCCGTTCGACAGCGTCGCCGGTTTAAAGGAGCCGGATGCCGTCTGGCCTTTGACGACCGGTTCGGTCTCCGTGACTTCCAGCGTCACACGCGCCGGCAATTCGATAGCAATGGGCGTGCCGTTGAACAGCGACAGCCGTACTTCCATGTTCTCGACCAGGAACGCCGCCGCGTCACCGAGGATGCTTTCCGATACCGACACCTGATCGAAGGTGTCCGGATCCATGAAAATGTAATGGTCCCCGTCGTGATAGAGATAGGTGTGGGTGCGCTCGTCGATAAAAGCCTTCTCGAGCGTATCGCTGGTCTTGTAGCGCTCGTTGACCTTCACGCCGTCGCTGATGCGGCGCATTTCGAGCTGCGTGACGGGCGTTCCCTTGCCGGGATGAATATTCTCCGCAGTGAGAACGACATAGAGCTTCCCGTCCTTCTCGACGACGTTGCCCTTGCGAATATTGCTTGCAATAACCGAAACCACCGAAACGACCTCTTGCGCAGCGTAAAAGTCCGCGGGGTCATAGCAGCCGCCCGATAACGGGCCAAGGGCCGATGCCGCCGCAACGCTGGTGGAATCCCGAAACACACGCCGATCGCACTGCGAGCCTCAGGGCGCGCGATCGCATCAAGAAAGCACTGCGCCAGCATTTCGAGACCGCCGGCTTCGTCGAAGTGGAATGCGGCATTTTGCAGACATCGCCCGGCAACGAAGCGCATTTGCATGCCTTTGCGACCGAATTTACAGGGGCCGGTGAAGGCAAGCGGTTCTACCTTCAAACCTCACCCGAATTCGCCTGCAAAAAACTGCTTGCGGCCGGAGAGAAACGCATCTTTGAATTCGCTCGCGTGTTTCGCAACCGCGAGCGCGGGCAGCTGCATGCGCCGGAATTCACCATGCTGGAATGGTACCGCGCGAACCAGGCGTATGACGCCGTCATCAGCGATTGCCTCGACCTGCTGAAGGTCGCGGCGGGCGCAGTGCCGTCACAAACCTTTCGCTTCCGCGGGCGGGAATGCGATCTCTTTGGTGCGCCGGAACGCCTGACCGTGGCGGAAGCGTTTCAGCGCTTCGCCGCGATCGAGCTCCTCGGTACATTGACGGCGCAAGGTGAAGGCAATCGCGACGCGCTCGCGAACGCGGCGCGCGCAAGCGGCATCGAAGCGGCCGCCAACGATTCCTGGTCCGATCTCTTCAGCAAGATTCTGGTTGCGCGTGTTGAACCGCAGCTCGGAATCGGTACCCCGGCCATTCTGTACGAATATCCCCGATGTGAAGCCGCGCTTGCCCGCGCCTCGCTGCATGACCCGCGGGTGGCGGAACGATTCGAGCTTTACGCCTGCGGTATCGAACTCGCGAATGGTTTCGGCGAGCTGACCGATGTCGCCGAACAGCGGCGCCGTTTCGAAACCGAAATGGATGAGAAGGAGCGGGTGTACGGCGAGCGCTACCCGCTCGACGAGGAGTTTCTTGCCGCGCTATCGCAGATGCCGGATTCGAGCGGTGTTGCGCTCGGCTTCGACCGGCTCGTCATGCTGTGTCTCGGCGCGCCCTCTCTCGACGACGTGATCTGGACACCGTTGCCGGACCAAATTCGCTGAGAGAAATGCCGCCTCGTCCTTCGGTCCGCCTTCGCCGAGACTTCGGCGGACATGGTCAGGGGCACTGACCGGCCGAAGCTTTGGCGTAGGCGGGCAGGCTCAGGATTGAGGCTGTTTCAAATCGCCTGACTCTCTATTGGTGCGGGGGCTGCGAATTTTCCTCCGGCGGGGGACCGTTTTCCTGTCCTTCGCCCGGAGGCGGTCCATAGCCGCCGGCCCTCGCGGCCTTCCTCTGAAGCTTGCGGCATTTGTGGGGGTGGGCTGCGCACCATTCCGCCGAATACCCCGGCGGCGCCGGGGCCATGGAGGCTGCACCCCCGGACATAGACCCGTATTCGCCACCTTGAGGCGGTGGCCCATACCCTTGTTCTTGCGGCGGCGGTCCATAGCCTTGGTTCTGCGGCGGAGGCCCATATTGCTGGCCCGGGGGAGGCGCGCCGGCGCCCTGCTCGCCGGGCGGGGGGCCGTATTCGCCACCCTGCGGCGGCGGGCCTTGTTCGTTATAGCCGGGCGGAGGGCCGTAAGCCCCTCCCGGCGCCGGCCCGTACGATTCGGGCGGGTAATAATAGCAGCCGCCGAGCACGATCGCCGCGCCGGCAAGGGCCACTGATGCAAATGACAATCGCATGATTGCTGTCCTCGTTCGGAGAGGAGCCCATCCGGCCCCAAGTCTAGAGGGAACGCGCTCTGCCGCGCAAATGTCCAATCTCAGGCGCGATACGACAGATTGATCTTTTCCAACATATCGGCGCCAGGGCAAAGCTCGGCTTCATCAAGTTTGTTGAGCGGCTTCGCCACGGTGTTCAGGTGTGCGTGGATGTCCTCGGGATCCGGATCGATGAACAGCAGTCCGGTGACGATCTCGCCGGCGGCATGCCGCTCCTGCAGATAGCGCAGCGCCGCAATGCGGTCGTGCGGATCGTAATCGGCATGTAGTTTCGCCAGCTTCAGCACTGAGCCGTCGTGCTGCGTCACGGTCTCCACTGTACCAGGCGCATAATCCACACTGATCGTCTCGCGCGGCGTAATGAAATCGAGCCGGTTCACCGCCTCGTTGTGCTCACGCACATAGTCGAAGCTTTTCGTCGAGCCGGCGTGGTTGTTGAACTGCACACAGGGGCTGATCACGTCGATGACGGCGCCGCCCTTGTGCGATATCGCGGCCTTCAGAAGCGGTACAAGTTGCCTTCTGTCGCCGGAAAAACTGCGCGCCACCAAGCTCGCACCGAGGAGGAGCGCGAGGCTGACCAGATCGATGGGCGAATCGGTATTGAGTCCGCCAACCTTGCTCTTCGAACCGCGGTCGGCGGTGGCGGAAAACTGTCCTTTTGTCAGACCGTAAACGCCGTTGTTCTCGCAGACGTATACCATGTTGATGCCGCGGCGGACGCAATGGGCGAACTGGCCGAGCCCGATCGAGGCGGAATCGCCGTCGCCAGAGACGCCCAGATAGATCAGCTCGCGATTGGCGAGATTCGCGCCCGTAAGCACCGACGGCATACGCCCGTGCACGGCGTTGAAACCGTGGCTGTTGCCGAGCAGGTAATCGGGCGTTTTGGACGAGCAGCCGATGCCCGACATCTTGGCGACGCGGTGCGGTTCGATATCGAGTTCGAAGCAGGCCTGAATCAACGAGGCGCTGATCGAATCGTGCCCGCACCCGGCGCACAGGGTGGAGATCGAACCTTCGTAGTCGCGGTGGGTGAAACCGAGGCTGTTGGTCGGCAGCCCCGGATGGCGGAGCTTTGGTTTGACGATGTAGGTCATTCGGCGGCGTGCTTTCTCTGCGCGAGCGTCATGCGCTCGGCGATCGCCTGCGTGATGAAGCGCGCCGTGATTGGCGTGCCATCGTAGTGCAGGATGGAGATGAAGCGCGCGGGATCGATCGCGCATTCGTTGACGAGCAGCTTCTGCAACTGCGCGTCGCGGTTCTGTTCGACGATGAAAACCTGGTCGTGGGCATCGACAAACGCCGAAACCTCTTCCGAAAAGGGAAATCCGCGCACGCGTAGCGTATCGAGAGGGATGCCGTCTCCATCCAGCACCGCGAGCGCTTCGTCCATGGCGATCGTGGTCGAACCGTAATAGATCACTCCGTAGCGCGTCGGCTGTTTCGCCACCCCGCGGACCGGCTGCGGCACGAGCCCCTTCGCGGTCTCGAATTTCCGCAACAGGCGCTGCATGTTGTCGACGTACACGGATCCCTCTTCGCTGTATTTCGCGAAGCGATCGTGCGAGGAACCGCGGGTGAAGTAGGCGCCTTTCGTCGGGTGCGTGCCGGGCAGTGTGCGGTAGGGAATGGCATCGCCGTCCACATCGAGATAGCGGCCGAACACCTTGCCCGCATCGAGCTCCTCCGCCGTCATCACCTTGCCGCGGTCGTAACGGCGGCTGTCGTCCCAGGCGAGAGGCTCGCACAGCCAATCGTTCATGCCGATATCGAGATCGACCATGACGAAGATCGGCGTCTGCAGCCGGTCCGCGAGATCGAACGACAGCGCGGCGAATTCGAAGGCTTCCGCCGGATCCTTCGGAAACAGCATCACGTGCTTCGTGTCGCCGTGGCTCGCATAGGCGCACAAGAGGAGATCGGATTGCTGCGTGCGCGTCGGCATGCCGGTCGAAGGGCTGCCGCGCTGGATATCGAAAATAACCGCGGGAATTTCGGCATAGTAGGCGAGTCCGAAGAATTCCTGCATCAGCGAAATGCCGGGCCCTGAAGTCGCGGTGAACGCGCGCGCGCCGTTCCAGCCCGCGCCGATCACCATGCCGATGGCAGCGATTTCGTCTTCCGCCTGCACGATGGCGAATTTGTTCTTCTTCGTCTCGGGATCGACACGGAGTTTCCGGCAATGCGCATTGAAGGCTTCGGCAAGCGAGGTCGACGGCGTGATCGGGTACCAGGCGGCAAAAGTCGCGCCGCCATAGACGCAGCCGAGGGCCGCCGCATCGTTGCCGGCAATGAAGATGCGGTTCCCGACCGCGTCGGCTTTTTCCACCTTGAGGCCGCAGGCGCCGCCCAGATGAGTGTGCGCGTAATCATGGCCGAGCCGGAAAGCCTGTACGTTCGGCGCAATCAGCTTGTCCTTGCCTTTGAACTGCGCAGCGATCGCCGCTTCCGCCACTTCGGGTTCAATTCCCATCAGCGACGAGAGCGCGCCGACATACATGACATTCTTGAACAGCTGCCGTTGGCGTGCGTCCGTATAGGTTCGGTTGCAGATTTCCGTCAGCGGCATGCCGACGACGTTCACGTCTTCGCGGAATTTCGACGGCGGCAGCGGTTTCGTCGAATCGTAGAACAGATATCCCCCGGGATCGAGCGACGCCACGTCCTTGTCCCAGGTCTGCGGATTCATCGCGACCATGAAGTCGACGCCGCCGCGCCGTCCGAGCCAGCCGTGCCCGGCAATGCGCACTTCGTACCATGTCGGCAGGCCCTGGATGTTCGACGGAAATATGTTGCGGGTGCCGACCGGCACGCCTTTGCGCAGGACGCATTTTGCAAACAGCTCGTTTGCGCTCGCCGAACCCGAGCCGTTCACATTGCCGAACTTGACGACGAAATCGTTTGTCGAGACTATCGGCTGCGGCATGACGAGGCCTGCGCGGTTTCAAGATAGAATTTCTTCATGTCCCAGGCGCCGGTCGGGCAGCGTTCGGCGCAAAGTCCGCAGTGAAGACACACGTCTTCGTCCTTTGCCATGATGCGGCCGGTCTTCAGAATGTCGGAAACGTACAGATCTTGAGTTCGGTTTGGCGCCGGCGCGGTCAGCCGCTGCCTGAGATCGTCCTCGCTGCCGTTCGGGGTGAAGCTGATGCAGTCCATCGGGCAGATATCGACGCAGGCGTCGCACTCGATGCAGATGTCCTTTTCGAACACCGTCTCGATGTCGCAATTGAGACAACGCTGCGCTTCGAGATAGCCGAGTTTCGGATCGAAGCCGAGCTCGACCTCGACTTTCACGTTGCGGAGCGTCACATCCCTCGGCGCGTGCGGGACCTTGTACCGCAGATCGAGCGAAACGTCGTTGTCGTAGCTCCATTCGTGAATGCCCATCTTTTGGCTCAGCAGATTGACGAGCGGCGGCGGGCGGAGCTTCACGTCGTCGCCGTTGCAGAGCAGGTCGATCGAGATTGCCGCTTCGTGGCCGTGCGCCACCGCCCAGATGATGTTCTTCGGGCCGAATGCCGAATCGCCGCCGAAGAAGATCTTGGGATTGGTGGATTGCATGGTGACGGGATCGACTTTGGGCATGTCCCAGCGGTCGAATTCGATGCCGATATCGCGTTCGATCCAGGGAAAGGCGTTCTCCTGGCCCACGGCGACCAGCACATCGTCGCATTCCATGATCACGTCCGGCTCGCCGGTGGCGACGAGATTGCGGCGGCCTTTTACGTCGTAATCCGCCTTCACTTTTTCGAACAGCACTCCGGTGAGCTTGCCGTTGCTGTGAAGGAATTCCTTGGGAACCAGGAAATTGTGGATCGGAATGCCTTCCGCCATGGCGTCTTCTTTTTCCCAGGGGGACGCCTTCATCTCCTCGAAGCCCGAACGCACCACCACGCGCACGTCTTCTCCGCCCAGCCGGCGCGAGGTGCGGCAGCAATCCATCGCGGTGTTGCCGCCGCCGAGCACGATCACGCGCTTTCCGATTTTTTCGATATGACCGAAAGAGACGCTGGCAAGCCAGTCGATGCCGATATGGATGTTCGCCGCTGCGTCCTGGCGGCCGGGAATCTCGAGATTGCGGCCGCGCGGCGCACCACAGCCGACAAAGATCGCGTCATAGTTTTCGGCAAGGAGCGTCTTCAGGCTGTCGATGCGCTCGCCGAGCCGGAGTTCCGGCTCCAGATTCAAAATGTAATTGCATTCTTCGTCCAGCACCCTTTCCGGCAGACGGAACTTCGGAATCTGCGTTCGCATCATTCCGCCGGCGAGCTTGTCCTGATCGTACAGAACGCAAGTGTAGCCGAGCGGCAGAAGATCGCGCGCGACGGTCAGCGAAGCCGGGCCCGCGCCGATGAGAGCAATGCGCTTCCCGTTCTTCTCTCGTGCCGCCTGCGGCAACAGCTCGCGAATGTCATCTTTGTTGTCGGCGGCGACGCGCTTCAGCCGGCAGATCGCGACCGGTTCCTTCTCGACGCGACCGCGCCGGCAGGCGGGCTCGCACGGACGATCGCAAGTGCGTCCGAGAATTCCGGGAAACACGTTCGATTCCCAGTTGATCATGTAGGCGTCGGTGTAACGTCCCGCGGCAATCAGCCGGATGTATTCGGGGACCGGCGTGTGCGCCGGGCAGGCCCACTGGCAGTCGACGACCTTGTGGAAGTAATCGGGGTTATTGGTGTCGGTCGGCGGCATGCCGGGCTGGCGGGAAGGCTTGGGAATCGTCGACCCCTCGGCCGGGACAGCACTCATCGTTTCGAACAATCTCCGTGGCGGTCGCACCGGTCGGCGACTGCGCTCTCAAGCGGGCGGGAAAGTCTTCCCGGCGCCCGTCTAGCCCCTGAATCGGGCGATATTAAGCTCCAAGACGGGGCGTGCAATTGCAGATTTCGCGCGCAAATGCAAAAACCGCCGCCCCGGAAGCCAATCCCCGCCATTGTCTATGTCGCAGGTTAAGGCTGGCTGAACCGGCACGCGCCGACCAGGAGCCTCCGTTGGACATCTCGCTCTCCGACGAACACCGCGCCATCGATGAGAACGTCAGCCGCATCTGCGCGCGGTTCAGCGACGCCTATTGGACGGAATGCGACCAGACGCCGCGTTTCCCGGAGGAATTCCATCGCGCAATGGCGGAAGCGGGCTGGCTCGGCATCACCATGCCGACGGAGCTGGGCGGTGCGGGCCTCGGCGTCACCGAAGCCGCCATAATGATGCACGCTGTGACGCGCGGCGGCGGCGGCTTTTCGGCGGCTTCGACGATTCACGTCAATCTCTTCGGGCCGCATGCCGTTGTCGTGCACGGCTCGGAAGAACAGAAGCGCCGCTGGCTGCCGCCGCTCATCGAGGGCCGCGAAAAAGTCTGCTTCGGCGTGACCGAACCGAATGCCGGTCTGGATACGACGAATATTGAAACTTTTGCGCGCCGTACAAACGAAGGCTACGTCGTGCGCGGGCGGAAGATGTGGACGACGACGGCGCTCGAGGCCGACAAGATCCTTCTGCTCACGCGCACCACCCCGCGGAACGAATGCAGGAAAGCCTCGGAGGGGATGACGCTGTTCTACACCGATCTCGACCGCTCGAAAGTCGAAGTGCGGCGGATCGAAAAGATGGGCCGGAGTGCTGTCGATTCCAATGCGGTGTTCATCGACGATCTGTTCGTCCCCGACGAGGATCGCGTCGGCGAAGAAGGAAAAGGCTTCCGTTATCTGCTCGACAGCCTCAACCCGGAACGCATACTGATCGGCATCGAAGCGGTTGGCCTGGGACGCGATGCGCTGGCGCGTGCGAGCGCCTACGGGCGTGAACGGCGCGTGTTCAACCGCCCGATCGGCCAGAACCAGGGCATCCAGCATCCTCTGGCCGAAAACTGGGCGGCGCTGGAAAGCGCGTACTGGATGTGTCTGCGCGCGGCGCAGCTGTACGATTCAAGGCGCCCCTGCGGCGCGGAAGCCAACGCGGCGAAATTCCTGGGCGCGCGCGCGGCCTTCGATGCGGCGACGCGCGCAGTTTTGACCCATGGCGGTATGGGGTACGCGCGCGAATACCAGGTCGAGCGGCTGTTCCGCGAAAGCATTTTGACGCGCATCGTGCCGGTGACGGAGCAGCTCATCCTCTCCTTCATCGCCGAAAACGTGCTCGACCAACCGAAATCATACTGACCGTCAATTTGCAGTCTATGGGCCTCGATTTTAATGTTGCGTCAGGCTCAGAATGTTGCCGTCGGGATCGAGAAACCAGGCAACACGCGCGGTTTTGTCCGGCGATGTCCAAATTGCGTCTGCGTCCTGACCGAATCCCTGGATAATCTGGAACGCCACACCTTTTTCTTTTAGCGCGCGTACGGCAGCGACGATGTCCGCGACCACCCAGCCGAGGGCGGTAAAGCGGCGCGGCTCGAAATCCTTCAGCTCCGAAATGCGCAACGTCTTTTCGTCCGTCTCTAGTACCAGCGCAAACGGGTCCTCGCTGATGTATTTCAGGCCGAGAGTGTCGCAATAGAAAGCTTTCGCCTTCGCGCGATTGCGCGTGCCGAGAAAAGTCACCACTCTTGCTGAATCCGGTAGTGTCATGGGGGTTCCCGTTCGGAGTGCCAGCCTTACTTTTCGATCCGCCTCCGCCGAGACTTCGGCGGACACAGTCTGGGCATTGACCCGCCGAAGCTTTAGCGTAGGCGGGCAGGCCCGGTGTGAGGGTCTATGTTTAGTCCTTCATGCTGGGCCTGTCGAAGCATGAAGGAGAACAGGTGTCGCATATGCCGGGTCTTCATTTCGAGGAATTTTCGGTCGGGCAAATTTTTCAACACCCCATCCGACGAACCGTGACGGAAGCCGACAATGTGTTCTTCAGCGCGCTCACCCACAACCCGGCCCGGCTGCACCTTGACGAGGAATACGGCAAGACGACGGAGTTCGGTACACGCATCGTCAATTCGCTGTTCACGCTTGGGCTGATGATCGGAATTTCCGTCGGCGAGACGACGCTCGGCACCACGGTGGCCAACCTCGGCATGGACGAAGTGCGTTTCCCGAAACCCGTGTTGCATGGCGACACGCTGCGCATCGAGAGCGAGGTGCTCGAGCTGCGGGAATCAAAATCCCGCCCGCAGAACGGCATCGTCGTTTTCGCCCACCGCGCGTACAATCAGCGGAATGAACTGGTGGCTTCGTGCAAGCGTACAGCGCTGATGCTAAGAAGACCAGGATGAGAACTTTGCACGCGGAGACGCGGAGGCGCGGAGCAAAATTTTTGAACATTCTTGCCAAGACGGCTGGGCGCACTTGCGCGCGGCAAAAATCCGGGCTCGTGTTGTGATTCGAAGATTTCCGCGCCTCCGCATCGTCGCGTGCAATTTCATGAGGCAGAGGAAAATGCCTGGCGAATTTGCGTCATGATCCTGCGCTCCATGCTCTTTGTACCAGCGGACAACGAGCGAAAGCTCGAGAAGGCACGGGCGTCGGGGGCCGATGCGCTCATCGTCGACCTCGAGGATTCGGTTGCGCCAGCGAACCGGCCGCGCGCGCGCGAACTGCTGCGCCAATTTGCGAAAGCGGCAGCGGCGCGGCCAGCGCTTTGGGTGCGCATCAACGCTTTCGGCACCGCCGATTGCGCAAGCGATCTCGATGCCGTCATTGCAGCGAAACCCGCTGGCGTGGTGGTTCCCAAACCCGACTCGCCCGATACGCTGCGCGCGCTGGATCGCGAGCTGTCGAACCGCGAACACGCTCATGATTTGCCGGACGGCGCGATCCGCGTGATTCCGGTGGCGACTGAAACACCGGCGGCGGTACTGTCGCTATTCGAATACCGCAATCCGCCGCCCAGGCTTCATGCGCTCACCTGGGGTGCAGAGGACCTTTCCGCCGCACTCGGTGCCGCCGCCAATCGCGACGCGCACGGGGAATTCCTCTTCACCTATCGCGTTGTACGATCGCTTTGCCTCATGGCGGCGAAAGCGGCCGGCGTCGACGCCATCGAGACGTTGCATGCGGATTTCCGCGATAGTGGGGGACTCGAGCGCGCGGCGCGCGCGGCCCACCGCGAGGGTTTTTCCGGCATGCTCGCGATCCATCCCGACCAGGTCGACATCATCAATGCGGCGTTCACGCCATCGCCCGCCGACGTCGCGCAGGCGCGCCGCGTGGTGGCGGCATTCGCGGGCGGCGCCGGCGTCGTTTCGCTCGACGGCAGGATGCTCGACCAGCCGCACCTGAAACAGGCACAGCACATCCTGCGGATCTATGCGATGACTGAGGCAGAACCGTAAGTTAGCCCCCAGGTCGCCACGTGCGCCAGGAAACTAAGCGCGCGCGGATACGCGCAGAAAATCTTGGCGTCGTAGTGTCTTCGTGGTTTTTATGCGGATCGCGCGGACCGGCGCATCATCCAGCTGTAAAGCCCGGCGATGAGCGCGGCGAAGGCTAGGAGCCCGATCCAGTTTGCGGGCGCGAAATCGGCAGGCGCGATCCCGAGCGGAGCATCGGTCGAGAACGCGACGATCAAACCTGCCAAGAGAACGCCGAACAGGCTTTCGCCGACAATCATGCCGGAAGCGACGAGCACGCCCAATCGCTTCGCATGTTCGGGATTGGGACCGCGCAGCGCACGGCGGTCGTACCAGTGCCCGATCACTGCGCCCAAGACCACCGGAAGCGTCGCCGACATCGGCAGATAGATTCCGATGCCGACCGCCAGTGGGGGCAGGCGCAGCAGCTTTCGCGCGCCCAGCAATTCGTCGATGATCACGATCACCCCGCCCAGCGCGGCGCCGGTGCCGAGCATGAGCCAGTTCAGTTTCTGCTGGATGACGCCTTGGGCGAGCGCGGAAATGAGACCGGCCTGCGGCGCCGCCAGCGGTTTTGCCACCGCGGTGGCAACGTGCGGCGCACCGACGAAGCCATAGGCCTGTGCAAGGAGATTGAGCACGGGCGGAATGACGGCGGCGCCCGCGATCACGCCCACCACCAGGGCCCATTGCTGGGCGCTTGGCGTGGCGCCGACAAGCTGGCCTGTTTTGAGATCCTGCAGATTGTTGTTCGAGATCGTCGCAACGCCGAACACCACGGCCGTGGTGAACAGCGCATAGGCGACAAGCGCGCCGCGCGATCCTGGATCGGGCGCGACCACGCCGAGAAGCAGCGCCGCGCAGGTGAGGATCGCGAGAATCCCGACACCGGAAATCGGGCTGTTCGACGCGCCGATGAGGCCGGCCATGTACCCGCAGATCGCCGCCACCACGAAGCCGCCGAAGAACACAAACGGGACGGCCGTCGCGACGAGTACGGTCGTCTGGTTCGCAAGCGGCGTTGGCGCGAGAAAACGGGCGAGAACAAATGCGATCACGACGAGGCAGGCGAGGGCGAGCGCGCCGATCCAGCCCGCCGACATGTCGATGTCGCGGCGATCGAAGGTGGCGGTCTTCGCTGCGCGCGAAGCGGTGATCGTCGAGGTCAGACCGCGCGCGACCGGTCCGGCGAGTTTCAGCAAGGTCCAGATCGCGGCGACGCCGATTGTGCCCGCGCCGATGAAGCGCACCTGGTGGGTCCATACATCCGTCGCTCGATCGCCGATGGCGCCCGCGCTCGGCGCAAGCGATGTCAGCAAAGGCACCGCACCGACCCAGGCGATCAGAAGCCCAAGCAGCATCGCCATTCCGACGGAAAGGCCGACGAGATAGCCGGCGCCCAGAAGCGCGAGCGAGAACGACATGTCATAGCCGCTGACGGCATTGGCGCCGACGCGAAAGAATTGCGTCACTTCGCCCGCGGCGATGCGCGTCGCGGCAAAGGCGGCGAGGCCGGCCGATGCGACCGCACCCCAGGTGACGGCGAGCAAGCCTTCGCGCGCCTCGCCCGAGGCACTCGCGCCAATCGCTTCGCGTGCGCGCGAACCGACTTCGAGCACTTCCGCTGCTGCGACACCTTCGGGGTAAGGGAGGTCGGAGGTGGTCACCATCGCGCGGCGGAGCGGGATGGTGAACAAGACCCCGAGAATGCCGCCTGAGGTACAGACGAGAAACGATGTCCAGAACGGGAAGCCTGTCCACCAGCCGACGATCACGAGGCCCGGCAACACGAAGATGATGGCGGAGAGTGTGCCGGCCGCCGACGCGACCGTCTGCACAATGTTGTTCTCGAGGATGGTCGAGCCTTTGAAGGCGGAAAGCACCGCCATCGAAATCACCGCGGCGGGAATCGAGGTGGCGAAGGTGAGGCCGACCTTCAGGCCAAGATAGACATTCGCGGCCGTGAACACGGTCGTGATGAGGATACCAAGGATGATACCGCGGATCGTGAATTCACGGATGGCGGAGGCAGCCGGGGCGGCGGGGTTGATGGTGGCGGACATAAAACCCGAATCGCGAATATGACCTCGCCTCAATACCACGCTTCGCGGAAACAATGGCCCGCCGAGACGCGAAGAGGCGGCGAAGAAGAAGCAAAACGGAAACGCAAGGAATAGGCTGCGCACGTTGTCGCGCAGACGCTCCTGAGTGAGTCGGCGATTTGGCGATTCGTCCCTCTGCGGCTCCGCGTCTGGGTGGGCAAAAAAAGGAGGGCCTGCGTGCCCTCCTTTTTCGCATGACCCCGGGTGTCAACGGGAGTGTGGTTCGTCGGTCTTGCCGGAGATCAATAGTGAATGATCTGCGCTGTGTTGCCGACGGCGAGGGAGGTGATGGCGACGTTTCCCGTCGTATTGGCCACGGTCGCATTGATGTTCGAATATTCCGTCGAGTTGTTGGTCTGGATATTGCGGATGTTGGCGTTCGGCGCGTTGGTGTCTTCTTCGAAAGAGTTGCCAACGGCGCTGTTGTAAAGCGTCACGTTGCCGACCGTGTTGGTCACGTTCGCATTCAGCTGGGCATACGGATCCGTCGCGTCGCAATCCTGGTTGCTGTTGACGTTGACGTTGTGCGGGTCGGTTGAGATCGCGACCTGGTTGCACGTCGTTTCCGAATCGAGGGTGACCGAACCGTTGGTGTTCGTGGTTTTGGCGTTCAGCACCGAAACGATATCCGCGCCGCTGCCGACGAACTGCTGATTTTTTACGTTCGTGTTGTTCATGGTGATGATGTCGGCGCTGTTGCCGCCGGCAATCGAATCCACCACAACGTTGCCGTTGGTGTCGGTGACCTGCACATTCACCTTCGAGACATCGGACTGCAGGTCGATCTGGCCGTTGATGATGTTGCTCTCACTCGACCCGTCCGCGTAGGCCTGGGTCAGCATCGGGATCGCCAGAGCTGTACCAGCGATAAGGATCGTCGCGAGTCTTGTCATTGATTTTCTCCTCATGGATAGCGGCGGATGCCGTTGTGGCGTGCGGCGCCGGGGGTGGCGGATCGGCGGGCGTGCCGGAAGCCGCGGCGCCGTGCGGCGGATCGCCGGGGCCTGCGAGCGGATCGGCGGCGCTGCCGAGCTGCGATGTGCAGGCGGCGGGCGGCGAGCGATAGAGGCGCGAAATCATTTCCAGCACCGCGCGTTCGATCACCGAGCGGACGGCAAGCTGGATGGGTTCGAGCGCGCTTTCGCCGAGGCTCGCGTCGAAGAAGGTGTGGCCCATGAAATCGAACACGCCGGCCTGCTCCTGCCGGCCGATGATCTGTTTCTGGTAGGAGATCACGTCGACGACTTCGAGCGTGTTGGTGTCGACAAGGCGAAGATCGAGCCCGACGTTCATAACGTACATATTGGCGCCCGCGGTGCCCTTCACGCTGTTGGTCGACGTGCCGCCGCCATCACCGTTGGCGCCGAGCGAACGGATGTTGAAATTCAGTTCGGTGATGCCGCCGACCAGATAGTAATCCGATCCGGGAATCGAACCGGCCAGGATTCGCCGGTACTCGCCACCCTGTTTGCCGTCATTGATCAGTTTCACATTGGCGTATTTCAGCTCCATCTCGGCGACCGAGGTGTCGAAGCGTTCGACCAGCGGCACGCCGGCCTTCGCAAGTGCAGACATCGCCATCAGCGCCGCGCCCTGCGTCACTTTGCGGCCGCTGTTGTCGGATTCGAGCTTGCCCGTGTAATCGGCAACCTGTCCGACGGCGACGCGCAAAGGTCGCCTGACGGTATAGCCTTTCAGGCAACGCAGCGCGTCCGAATAGGGCGTCTCGTTCGCAATTACGGGCGCATCGCCGATGGGGACAGTATAACGTCCGGTTTCATCGGCCGTGGGGGTTACGCATCCGGAAAGCGCCATCGCGGCCAGCACGCCCAAAACGGGCATGGCGAGATACCGGCGTCCACGCGGGGTCATGCGACAAAATCCTTTGCTGGGGCTCAATGGCCGTTCTGCGTGACGCTGGCCGTCACATTGCCGTTGTTGGTCTGCTCCGCGTTCACGATCACCGTGTTGCCTTCGCCGACGGTGACGACGTTCAGCGAGTTGCCGATCGCGGTCGCCTGCCCAAGCGTGGTCGGTGCACCGAAGCCGGCGCCGCTCAATGTCTGGCCATTGCCGAGCGTCGCTCCGAGCGCCGCTGCGCCAAGCACGCTCGACTGCTGGACGCCGGTCTGCTGGCTCATGGTCGAACTGGTGAACACGCCGTTGACGACCGTGAGGTTGCCGTTGGCGTCGCGCAGCGAGGCGTCGACAGGCGCATTCTCCTGCGCCTGGCTCATTCCGTAGGGGTTGTTGTAGTTTGCCGACCCATTGGCCACCTGTGCTTCGGCGGTCGAGGCCGCGATCGCGAGGAAAACGCCAACGGCCGGTCCGATGCCTTCGATTGTCCGTGTCATGGATTCGCCCGCTGTAAGCCCGAGCGTGGCGGAGCAACGGACGTGCCAAGGCTGGACGCGGGGCTTGGGGTGACATTGTTCCAATAAAGGACGCACCTCGCTAACCTTCGGCCCGATTCTGGGCGGCAGAGGTCGAAGTGGCGGATTTCGCGACTCCGACTCCCTTGCCGTTTCGGCGCATGCGAGTCGAGCCGATGACCGTTGTCCGCGAACCAACCCCCCGGCAGCCGCTACTGCGGTCGCCCGCGGCCGTGATCTGGCTAATCCTGATCCTTTTGGGTGCCCATGCGGCCCGGGTGTTCGTCTTTCCCCAATCGGGGCCAAGCTGGTTCTATGAATATGGGTTCGTGCCCGCGCGCTATTCCCCCGCCTATCTGGAGTCGCACGGCATCAATCCCGGTAATTTTATCGAACGGGCTTGGCCGTTCGTCACCTATATGTTCCTCCACGCGAATTTCACCCACGTTGTCATCAATTGCGTGTGGCTGCTCGCCTTCGGTCCGATCGTCGCGCGCCGTTTCGGCGCTGTTGGATTTCTCGTCTTTTTTCTCCTCTGCGGAATTGCCGGAGCGGCCGTGCATCTTGCGCTCAACTGGGGAAGCGATGCGCCGGTGATCGGCGCCTCCGCGGGCGTTTCAGGTCTGATGGGGGCGGGTTTTCGCATGATTGGCGCGAATTCTGCGGAGCGTCGCCTGGAACCGATCCTTTCACCGCGCATCCTGCTTTGGACCGCGATCTGGGTCGTGGTGAACGTCGTGGCCGGCTTGACGGGGCTCGGGGCAGGGCGGCTCGAGGTCGTGGCGTGGCAGGCCCATCTGGGCGGCTATGCCGCTGGTCTGCTGCTTGCCGGGCTGTTCGATTGGTTTGCGCGGACGGGCTCGCCGGGCCCTCCAACTTGAACCCTTTTCGCGAACGCTTACGTGGAGAGGGGCTGCGCCTGTCGTGCGGCCCCGAAGCGAGGGATTCCGACCATGAGCGATGCACAAGCCACAAACGGCACACTTCACCCGGCGAGAATGCCGTTTTCGTTCGTCAGGCTGCTTTATTCGTTTGCATTCGCCGTCCTCGCCTGGCTCGCCTTTTGGATGCTGCTGGTCCTCAGCACCGTGCAGTTCGGCGTGGTTCTGGTCACCGGGCGTGTGAACGACGAATTGAAGACGTTCAATCTCAATCTGCTCCAGTATCTCTGGGAGTTGTTCGCCTTCATCATCTTCGTGCGCGATGACCAGCCCTTCCCGATCGGTCCTTTCCCCAAATCGCATGGAGCGTGAGAGCGCGCGTCGCGCGTTCGAACTCGATCCGCACCTCATTCATCTCAATCACGGCTCGTATGGGGCCGTGCCGCGGGAGGTGCGCGTCGAGCAGGACCGTTGGCGCACCAGGATCGAGAAGAATCCGACCGGTTTCTTTCAAGAGGAATATCCGCCACTGATGCGCGCGATGGCGCAGCACGTGGCGCGGCGGCTGGGTGGCGACGCCTCCGACTGGGTCTTTTGCGAGAACGCTACGTCGGCGGCGAACGGCGTGCTGCAGTCGCTCGACTTGAAGGCCGGCGACGAACTCCTCACCACCTCGCACGCCTATGGCGCGGTTATGAAGGCGATGGTGCTGAATGCATCGCGCCGTGCCGCCATACTCACCGTCGCAGAAGTGCCGGCATTTCCGGCGGCCGAGGATGAGGTTGTGAGTGCCATCGTGGCGCGGATGTCACCGCGCACGCGCCTCCTTGTCATTGACCACATAACATCCGCGACGGCGCTGATCTTTCCGGTCCGGCGCATCGCCGAGGCCGCGGGCGCAGCCGGTGTTCCCATCTTCGTCGACGGCGCACACGCACCGGGACAGATTGCGCTCGATGTGCCCTCGCTCGGCGTGGACTGGTACACCGGCAATGCCCACAAATGGCTGTTTGCGCCGAGGGGCTGCGGCGTGTTGTGGACGCACCCGGCGCGCCAGGCAATGACCCGACCCGTCGTGCTCTCGCACGGGACGGATCAAGGCTATACCGCGGCTTTCGACTGGATCGGTACGCGCGATCCGAGCCCCTGGTTCTGCTTCGAAACCGCTGCGCTGGCTCATGACGCGTTCGGCGGAGCAGCGCTGATGGCGGGCAATCGCCGGCTTGCGGACGAAGTGGCGGGCGAACTTTCCGCAGAATTGGATGCGAGGATAGCGGGTCCTTCCGCCATGCGGGGCAGCATGGCGGCGCTGCGCCTGATGGAAGGCTGCGAGGATCCGGAAAAAGCGGCTGCCTATCGGCGGAGGCTCGCTTCCGAACATCGCATCATGGTGCCCGTCTATGCCTTCGCCGGCGCGCTGTGGTTGAGGATTTCGGCGCAGATTTACAACGTGCCGGGCGATTACCGCGGCCTTGCGCGCGCCTGCCGGGAGCTGGTCTTGGGAGAAGCCGGTAGCAGGAGGTCGGCGCTGAGTCTCTGAACGGAGTTCGCTCTCGAAGCTTTGTGTGGCATTCCGGGTACAATCTGCACGAATCCACCGTTGCCAAGCCACATGCGGCCTTAATTGTTGCTCGCCCGCGAAGGGTGCCTCTATCCTTTGACACGGAAGGAATCACCCGCGGGGCTGTTCGGGGTGCGGATAGTCACGCGCGTCAAAATTTTGCGCCACTGACGACGCCAAGACGGGGAGCCAAGAATGTCGAAGGATGCTTTCGGGGCAAGACGGTCCCTGCTTCTCCTTAACGCAACGTTGCTTGCCACCGCGATCGGCGCGCCGGCATTCGCCCAGATCGAGGAGGTGGTGGTTACGGCGCAGAAGCGCGCCGAAGACATCCAGACCGTGCCCATTTCCATCACGGCCTACTCGTCCCAGGATTTGGCCGCGCGTCAGATCTACCAGGTCAAAGACCTGCAATTCAGTACGCCGAGCGTGACATACAGCAAGGGCAACTTCACAAGTTCCGATTTTTCGATCCGCGGTATCGGCCAGTCGGTGGTGAGCGGTGACGAGGAAGCAGGCGTCGCGACCGATCTCAACGACGTTTACCTTCTTGCCCCTCTGCTTTCCGAATCGACGTTCTACGATCTTCAGCGCGTCGAGGTGCTCCGGGGACCGCAGAGCACCCTCTATGGGCGCGGGGCCATCGGCGGCGTGGTCAATCTGATCACCGAACCCGCCGATCTGACGACCGGCTACGCAGACATCTACGCGAGCTACGGCAATTACGACGCCATTGAGGTCCGTGGCGACGTGAACGCTCCCCTAGTCGACAATCAGCTCGCATTCCGCCTTGCCGGCGACTGGGTCAGGCATGACGGCTTCATTCTCAACGAGTTCAACAACTCCCACATCGATTCGCAGGACACCTATTCCGTGCGTCCGAGCGTGACGTGGGAGCCCACCACCCGCACGACGGTGGATTTCGTGGCGCAGTTTACCCGCGAATCCGACAGCCACATGCGCAGCACCAGGCAGCTTTGCGAGACGGATCCGACCGCGGTGCTCGGCTGCCTGCCGACGGGGGCCACCAACCAGCCGGTCAATGCGCTATCGACCGCCGCGTTCATCGAAGGAAGCACGCAGGCTCTGTACAACTTGGGATATTTGCTGGGTGGACCGGCGCTTGCGCCCGCGTTCTCGCAGATGGGTCTGTTTGACCTCGAGCATCCGCCGGGCCTGCCGCCGGGCTTCAATGAACCGAGCAATCCGTACACAGTCTATTCCGATTTCAATCCGGTCTATCGCGCGCAGGACAGCTTTCTGAACCTGACGGTGAAACAGAACGTCGTGGACTGGCTCGATGCGACGTTGGTGGTCGGCTATGACCACCCCTCGAACTGGTCGCAGGAGAGCTACAACAATGTTCCCGGACTTTCGCTGGACAACCCCGCGGGAATCCAGCGGCTGGAAACGGCCGTCGGTACATTCGCGGCGCTGCTTCCGCTCTTCGGCGAATCCTTTACGCCCTACCAGCAGTATTTCGCCAACATCGCAAACGGCGAGCTGCCCATCTCCCAACTGAAGCAGCTGGGACTGGTAAGCGGCAATTATTCTTACACCAAGGACCTGACGGCCTACGACCAGTCGAATTTCAACGAACACCAATGGTCGGGCGAACTGCGGTTAAACACGAAATTCAGCGGTCCCGTGAATTTCATGCTGGCCGGCTACAGCCTGCACGCCAACTCCTCGACCGATTACTATGTCGCCTCGCCGATGCTGGACTATCCGTCGATCCTGCTCGGCGCATTCCTGGGCCCGTTCTTCAATCCCCTGCAGTGCGGCGCGGCCGCCGGCGCTGCCTGCGTGGACGCGCCACCCTACTACCGTAATGAGGGCACGGAATCGTTGCAGTCCAACGCCATATTCGGCGAAGCCTATTACGATGCCATTCCGGACACGCTGAAATTTACCGCCGGTTTGCGCTACACCGAAGACACAAAATCTGAAGCCAACCGCATCATCTTCGAGTCGGTGCCGGCGCCGATCGGTGCAACCAGCATCGACAATTCGATCAACGCGGCGAACGAAGTCTCCCAGCTTCTCAGCGGCACCTGCATTTACGATGCCGATCCGACCAAAGCGGGCTGCCAGAATTTTGAGAACCAGTCCGTTACCTATCGCAAGGTGACGGGGCGGTTTGTCGCCGATTGGACACCCAAGCTCGACTTCACGGACGCGACTCTCATCTATGCGTCCTACGCCCGCGGCTATAAGGCCGGCGGCTTCAATCCGGGCATTCAACCGGGGCTGCTCGTGCCCGTGGCGTACGGCCCGGAGCAGGTCGACGCGTTTGAACTCGGCACGAAGAACATGGTGCTGAACAACACCCTGCAAGCCAATGGCGACGTGTGGTACTATAATTACAAGGACTATCAGGTCTCTTCGATTCTCGGCAATACCTCCGTCAACGAGAACATCAACGACGCGCATCTGTGGGGCCTCGAAGGCGAATTCGTCTGGGCACCGACGGATCAGTGGCAGTTCGGCCTCAACCTGTCTCATGAGCAGAGCCAGATCCAGAATCAGCTGCTCCTCGACACGCGCAATCCGACCGGCGGCCGCAGCGACACGGTGCTGATCAAGGACGACAATATTTCCGCCGCGGCAGGCCAGAATTGCGTGCTGTACTTCACGCCGAATCCGTACAATCCCGGCGCTCTCACGCCGGGTCAGTTGGGAATACCGGGCTGGCTGGTGCCGCCCGGCGGAGCACATGCGCTGGCGCCGGCCGGGATCGCCAACTCCAACTTCGGTTTTTGTCCGGTCGATGTGCCTGCGGCGGAGTTGCCGGCTCTCGCCCACTACGGTTGGACATTCAGTGACCCGAAAGGGATTGGCGATTCGAACGGCTCGCCCGTCAACATCGGCGGAAATGAGCTCGAGAACACCCCGTCGATGCAGGTCAATGTCAGCGCGCAATACACCCAACCGCTCGACAATGGTTTTTCACTTGTCGGCCGCGTGGACTTCTACTGGCAATCGCATATGTGGGGACGGGTGTGGGAGGATCCGGCGGACCGCATCGGTTCTTGGGATACGATGAACGCGCTGCTCACGCTCAATGCGCCGGACGGCCGTTGGTACGTGCAGGGCTTCGTCAAGAACGTCCTCGATCACTCGAACGTCACCGGCGAGTACCTGACCAGCTCGTCTTCGGGACTTTATACCAACGCCTTCCAGGAAGACCCACGCACCTACGGGATCGCCTTCGGCGCGCATCTGTAGGGGACCTCTCAGCCGGCGGCCCCGTCTGTACAACTTTTGGGGAATAAATCCCCCTCTCCGTGGGCTCGTCCCGATCGCGGGTGAGGGGGCGGCCTACGCCGTGACCCCGCGGGCGACGCCACGGCGGCGGGCGGCGCGCCACTCGCGCACCCGGCGGCCGAGATTGTCGAGCCAGATATAGATCACCGGCGTGATGTACAGGGTAAGCATCTGCGATACCAGCAACCCGCCGACGACCGCGAGGCCAAGCGGGCGCCGGCTCTCACCGCCCTGCCCGAAACCGATGGCGATCGGAAGCGTGCCGAAGAGCGCCGCCATGGTGGTCATCATGATCGGCCGGAAGCGGATCAGCGCCGCTTCGTAAATGGCGACCTCCGAGGAAACATTTTCGCCGCGTTCGCGGGTGAGCGCGAAGTCGATCATCATGATCGCATTCTTCTTTACGATCCCGATCAGCATGATCATGCCCACGAAGGCGTAGAGGCTGAGCGGAATGTGGAAGAGTAACAGCGTCAACAATGCGCCAACCGCGGCGGCCGGGAGACCGGAAAGGATCGTCAGCGGGTGAATGAAGCTCTCGTACAGAATTCCGAGCACGATATAGACCACAATCAGCGCGGCGAGCAGCAGGATTCCCATGTTGCCGGTCGAGCTCTGGAACGCTTGCGCCGTTCCCTGGAACGTGCCCTGCAGCCCCGCCGGCGTTCCCAGCCGCTTCTGTACGCGCGCGATGCCGGATACGGCATCGCTAAGCGCCATCCCCGGTGCGAGATTGAAAGACACGGTGACCGCCGGAAGCTGGCTCAGGTGATTGACGCTCAAAGGCGACGTCCCCGCCGTCTCTTTGGTGACGGAGGTAAGCGGCACAAGCGTGGTGCCGTCGGAGGCAAGCACGTATAGGCGGGAGAGATCGGTCGGGTCGTATTGATATTGCGGCAGAAGCTCGAGCATCACCCAGTACTGGTCGATGTCGGTGTAAATCGTGGAGATCTGCTCGCCTCCGAAAGCGGCGCCGAGGGCGGTTTCGATCTGCGCCGGCGAGACGCCGAGCGCCGCGGCGCGATCGCGGTCGATCGCGACGTTCACCGCCGGCGCCGACAGATCGAGGTCTGTCGTAACCGCCTGGAATCCCGGCTGCTGCGCCAGCGCGTTCGAGAGGTTGAGCGCGTATGTCTGCAGTTCCTGCGGGTTCAGGTCCTCCAGCGTGTATTGATATTGCGATTTGGTGAACAAGCCACCGATGCTGATCGACGGCGGATTCTGCATGTACACGTTGAGGCCGGGAATGTGCGTGAGCTTCGGCGTCAACTCCTGGATGATTTCGTCGGCGGAAAGGCTGCGCTGGCTCCGCGGTTTCAGGACCATGAAAATGGTGCCGGTATTCACTCCGGTGCGCGGGCCGCCCGCACCCACCGACGACATCATGTTTTGGATGTTGGGATCTTGGGCGATTATCGCCGCCGCCTGCTTCTGGTACTCGACCATGTGCGGGAACGAAGTGCGATCGGAGGATTCGGTGAACGCGATGACCTGCCCCACATCCTCGCTCGGCAGGAAATCCTCCGGGCTGGCCATGAACAAGAGAACCGTTGCCGCGATGCTGCCGAGGAAGATGAGACCGATCATGCCTCGATTGCGCAGGCTCCATTTGAGCGAGCGCTCGTAGCCGCGCTGCATCGCATTGAAGGTCCGCTCGCTCCAGCGATAAAACGCGCCTCTGTCTGCGCCGCTTTCGCGGCGGAGAATGCGGCTGCACAGCATCGGCGTCAGCGTGATCGAAACCAGTCCGGAAAATACGATCGCGAGCACGATGGTCACCGCGAATTCGTGCAGCAGCCGGCCGACGATGCCGCCCATGAAAACGAGCGGGATGAACACCGCGGCCAGCGACAATGTCATCGAAAGAATCGTGAAGCTGATTTCGCGCGAGCCGTTCAGCGCCGCCTGGAACGGCCGCTCGCCCATCTCGATATGCCGCACAATGTTTTCCAGCATCACGATCGCATCGTCGACAACGAAACCGACGGAAAGCGTCAGCGCGAGCAGCGACAGGTTGTCGAGGCTGTAGCCGAGGAGCGACATTCCGGCAAAGGTGCCGATGACGGCGATGGGAAGCGCCAGCGACGGAATGAGCGTTGCCCAGACGGTGCGCAGGAACAGGAAGATGACGAGCACGACGAGCACGGCCGCGACGACGAGTGTCGTCTGTACGTCCGATACCGAGGCGCGAATGGTCTGGCTGCGATCGTAGAGGACCTCGAGGTGGACGGAAGCGGGCAGCGTCGACTCGAAATGGGGCAAAATGCGCTTGACCTCGTCGACGATGGCGATGGTGTTGCTGCCTGGCTGGCGCTGCACCGCCAGCACGATCGCGCGCTTGCCGTTGAACCAGCTCGCCACGCGGTCGTTCTGCACGCTGTCGATCGCACGCCCGATGTCGGAAATCCGGACCGGCGCGCCGTCCTTGTAGGCGATGATCTGCTGGTCGAACTGTGCCGCATTGGTGAGCTGACCGCTCGCGTGGATGATCGTGGATTGTCCGGGGCCGTTGAGCTGCCCGGTCGAGGCTTCCACGTTCGCCGACTGCGCCGCCGCCGCCACCTGATCGATGCCGATGCCGCGCGCCGCCAGCGCGTTGGGATCGGCCTGGATGCGCACGGCATATTTCTGGGAGCCGAACACATTGACTTGGGCGACGCCGGAAAGCGTCGAAATCTGCCGCGACAGGATCGTCTCGGCATAGGTATCGACCTGCGAGAGCGGCAGCGTCGGCGAATACATCGCGATGTAGAGAATCGCCTTGTCGGACGGATTGACCTTGTGCAGCGTCGGCGGCGCCGGAAGATTCGACGGCAGCTGGCGAGACGCTGCCGAGATCGCCGCCTGCACGTCCTGCGCCGCCGCGTCGATGTTGCGGTCGAGATTGAACTGGAGCGTGATCGATACTGAGCCTTGTACGCTCTGCGACGTCATCGAGGCGACGTCGGGAATGGTCAGGAACTGGCTTTCCAGGGGCGAAGCGATAGAGGATGCCACGGTCTGCGGATCGGCGCCCGGCAGCGACGCCGAAACGACGATAGTCGGGAAATCGACGCTCGGCAGCTCGCTCACCGGCAGGCTCGCGTAGCCAAAGGCGCCAAAGATGACGAGCGCCGCCATGAGCAGCGACGTCATCACCAGCTTGCGAATGAAAATTTCGGAGACGTTCATGTGCCGGCGCGCGCGGGCGCAGATCCCAGGATCTGCACGGGCTTGTCCGGAAGGACACGCAGCTGCCCTTCGACGATCACGCGGTCGCCCGGTTTTACAGCGCCTTCAATCGCGGCGTGCACGCCGTCGTCATACAGAACGTTGACGGGGCGCATTTGCGCGCGGTCTCCCGCGCCGACAACGAACACGTAGCGTGACTCCGGCCCGATGTTGACGGCATCGCGCGGAACCACGATCGCGTTCGGAAAGCTCGAGAGCGACACCGCGGCATCGAGGAGCTGCCCGGGAACGAGCCGAAAATCATTATTGTCGAAGGTCGCGCGCAATTCGACCGTGCCGGTCTTTGGATCCACCTGATTGCCGACGAAATTCACGGGCGCGGTCGGCGGCGCCGAGGGAACCGTATTCGCTTGAGGTTTTACCGGCGCAAGGCCTGCATTGGTTTGAGGCGTGGCCGCCGTTGTGGCGCCGGCATTTGGGTTGACCATCATTTGCAGCCGGTGCGCCGCCATCTGCTGCTGAATCATCGGAAGATCGGATTGCGGCAGAAACATCGAGACCTTGATGGGCTGCAGTTGCGTGATCGTGACGAGCGGGCTCGTCGTATTGTTGGCGGTGACGAGATTTCCGGGCTGGATCAAGATCGGCCCGGTCTTGCCGGTGATCGGCGCAACGATCCTCGTGTAGCCGAGGTTGAGTTCGGCCGTTTGAATGGCAGCTTTGTCGGCCGCCACCGTCGCTTCGTCCGCTTTCGCGGCCGCAATCGCCTGATCGCGCTGCTGCGCCGAGGCTGCTCCCTGGGCGGCAAGGGTGGTGAAGCGCACCATATCGTGTTCGGCACTGACCGTGTTTGCCTGATCCCGCGCGAGCGTCGCCTTCGCCTGCGCCAGTGCGGCGGCAAGGGGCCTCGGATCGATCTGGAACAGAAGCTGGCCGGCGCGGACGATCTGACCCTCCGTGAATCCCGTCGACAGCAGCTGGCCGGTGACGAGCGATGTCACCTGAACGGTGGATAGCGGGACAACCGTACCGATCGAGTGCTGGAAGCCGGTGACGCTTTTCTCCTGCGCAACGGCAACGCGCACCGGCGGCGGGGAAAACGTCTTTGGTTGAGGCGCGGACGCGCCGAAAATGCGCCACGCCACGAACGCCACAATCAGGGCCAGTACGCCAAAGACGGCCACGCGGGCGCGAAGATCGCGTGTTTTCGAGGCCGTTGGCAGGCGCTCCGGCGCACCGCCCTGCAGAAGGTTGGAAGGCCTGATATTCATACGTTTGATTCCGCTCGCGACACGGAGATTGCGTCGCTGCCGGGCCGGCCCCCACACACCCGATCGTTGCTCCTCCGGGTACCTAGCGACGGAAACGTCAAAAAGCGAGCCTTGGTCCCCGGCTTGCGACTTTTTATTACAATTTCGTTCTCGTACCGGCCAAACCGCCAGCGATCTTGCGGGTCCCGTAAGAATCTACGCTGCCAACGTTTGTTACGTCCTCAACAAAAATTCACGACGTTTCCCCTTTAGCCCTGAGCCTGTCGAAGGGTGAGGGCTAAAACTGGAAAATGGGTATTTATGTCTACGTGCTTCGTTGCGCCGACAAGTCTTGCTATGTCGGACTCACGCGCGCGGGGCTCGACAAACGCATCGGCGAACACAAGTACGGAAAGTATCCGAAGTGTTACGCATTCAAGCGCCGGCCGGTCGAACTTGTCTGGTCGCAGGACTTTCGTTCGCTGAAGGATGCGATTGCGTGCAGCGCCGAGTCAAAGGCTGGCGTCGCGCAAAAAAAGAAACACTCATCGCCGGCAACTTTGCGCTTATCTGCCGATTGGCGAGGGCGGCGCCTCACCCTTCGTGGTTCGAAAAGCTCACCATGAGGAAATCATCCTGTCCTGAGCTTGTCGAAGGGCGGCAGGCTCAGAGTGAGGCGTATTTTTGTCGAGCACTGCTCGGCCGATCCCTGGGATTTGCGCCAAGCTCCCTCGTTTCCTATAAGCGCGCGCATTTCGTGCTGGCTCAGTATCATGGATATTCGCAATATCGCCATCATCGCCCATGTCGACCATGGGAAAACCACGCTGGTCGATCAGCTGCTGAAGCAGTCGGGCGCGGTACGCGACAATCAGCAGGTGGCGGAGCGGGCGCTCGACTCCGGCGATCTCGAGCGCGAACGCGGCATCACCATTCTCGCCAAATGCACGAGCGTCGAGTGGAAGGGCGTGCGTATCAATATCGTGGACACGCCCGGTCACGCCGATTTCGGCGGCGAGGTGGAGCGCATCCTCTCGATGGTGGACGGCGTGGTGCTGCTGGTCGATGCCGCCGAATCCGTGATGCCTCAAACCAAGTTTGTCCTGTCGAAAGCGCTGGCGCTTGGCCTGAAGCCGATCGTGGTCATCAACAAGATCGACCGCGCCGACGCGCAGCCGAAGGAAACGCTGGAAAACGTCTTCGATCTGTTCCTTGCGCTCGAGGCGAACGACGACCAGCTCGATTTCCATGTGCTTTACGCCTCGGGACGGCAGGGCTGGGCTGTACCGTCGCTGGCCGACGACAGGCGCGATCTTGCGCCGCTGTTCGACCGCATCGTGGCCGACGTGCCGAAGCCCAAGCCGCTCGCGCTTGCGGGTGACGAACATCCCTTCGCCATGCTCGTCACCACGCTCGAAGGCGATCCCTATCTCGGTCGCGTGCTGACGGGCCGCATCGAGTCGGGCGCGATTACGGTGAATCGCCATCTGAAGGCGCTGTCGCGCAGCGGCGAAGAAATCGAGCGTGCACGCGCGACGAAACTTTTGGCCTTCCGCGGATTGGCGCGGCTTCCGGTGGAGCGGGCGGAAGCCGGCGACATTGTTGCCATCGCGGGGCTCGTCAATGCGACGGTCGCCGACACGCTTTGCGATCTCGAAGTGCAGACGCCGATCGAAGCGCCGCCGATCGATCCGCCGACGCTGGCGATCACGATTTCGGTCAATGATTCGCCCCTCGCCGGACGCGAAGGCACAAAGGTACAGAGCCGCGTGATCCGCGACCGGCTGCTGCGCGAATCAGAGGGCAACGTGGCGATCAAGGTACGCGAGACCGGCGAAGCGGCTTTCGAAGTGGCCGGCCGCGGCGAGCTACAGCTTGGCGTGCTTATCGAAACGATGCGGCGCGAAGGTTTCGAGCTTTCGATCAGCCGCCCGCGCGTGCTGTACGATTTCGATCCGGACACGGGTGAGCGTCTCGAGCCGATCGAAGAGGTGACGGTGGATGTCGACGATCCGTTCACCGGTGTCGTGATCGAGAAGATCAGCCAGCGAAAGGGCGAACTGCAGGACATGCGGCCGACCGGCACGGGGAAGACGCGGCTTGTCTTCCTGGCGCCGTCGCGGGGCCTGATCGGCTACCACGGCGAATTCCTGACCGATACGAGGGGCACGGGCGTGATCAACCGCATGTTCCACGGCTACGCGTCGTTCAAAGGCATGATCGAGGGTCGGCGCAACGGCGTGCTCGTTTCGACCGCGGACGGAGAGGCGGTGGTCTATGCGCTCTGGTATCTGGAGGAACGGGGTCGCTTGTTCGTCACGCCGGGGACGAAAGTGTACCGCGGCATGATCGTGGGCGAGCATTCGCGCGACAACGATCTCGACGTCAATCCCATCCGCGAGAAACAGCTCACCAATATCCGCACGCACGCCAAGGACGAAGCAATGCGGCTGACCCCGATCCTTCCGCCGACACTGGAGCAGGCGATCGCCTACATCGAGGACGACGAACTGGTCGAGGTGACGCCGCAAGCCATTCGCCTGCGCAAGAAGGAGCTGGTTTTGCACCTGCGCAAGCGCGCGAAATCCGAGGCGGCGTAGAAAAAAGGCTTAACGCCGAGGGCTTCTCGCGGGGTGCAGGTAATTGGGGACAGGAAACCATTTCCGTTCCGCCCGCCCTGCAAGCGCAGAGTGTTAGAAAGTGGAAATGGTATCCTGTCACCAATTACGACGCTGTTGGCGTCTTGGCGGTTACATTGGCGTCCGCGTCTCCGCGCGAGCACCTTGACCACAACGGCAACCTCCGCGAGCCCTCTCGCGTCCACTGCGTTCAGGCTTTTGCCTCACCATCCCAACCGCTTGGCGATCATGCGGTCCACTATACGCTTGGGAAGCGTGGTCATGAGAAAATTCTGGAACGGATCGGGCGTTACCGTGTAGCGCGTGCGCGGATTTGGCGTCGTGAGCGCATGCCACACCGCGCGGCCAAGCACTTCCGGTTTCAGCCCCTTGCGGCCATTGACGAGCATGTAATCGCGCACGCCATGAAGCGATTTCGCATAAGGCGTGTTGTCGTAGCGCGAGATATCGATCTCTTCCGCCTTGTCCCAGATCGGCGTGGCGACGGCGCCAGGCGCGACAATGATGACGTCGATCCCGAGCAGCATCAGCTCGCGGCGAAGACTCTCAGAAAGCCCTTCGATGGCAAATTTCGACGCGTTGTACGGCCCCATGAACGGCGACGCGCTGCGTCCTCCGACCGAGGAAATCATCACGATGCGTCCCCCCTTGCCGTCCCGTTTCGCAAGCAGCGGTGCGAAGGCTTGTGTGACGAGCACCTGGCCGACAACGTTGACTTCGAGTTGGCGCCGCACCTCGTCGGGATCGATGTACAGGAGTGGACCCGCCACGGCGATGCCCGCGTTGTTGACGAGCCCGTCGAGCGTTTCACCGCCGAGTTCCCGCTGCACCTGGTCCGCCGCGGCCCTGACCGCGGTCGAATCCGTTACGTCGAAAAGCAGCGGTGTGAAGTTCGCGCCGAATTCGCGCGACAGTCTTTCGCCGTCCGCCGGTTTGCGCACGCTGCCGAAAACGCGAAAGCCTTTGTCGATCAGAACGCGCGCGCAGCCCCAGCCGATTCCGGTGGATGCTCCGGTCACCACCACATTTTTCATGCCCCGCTCCTTTCTCTGTTACCCTCGCGCTTCGATCAGCCTTCGCTGACGTTGGGCGGACACGATTGAGCGTACTGACCCGGCGAAGCTTTAGCGTGCCGGGCAAGCTCAGCATGAGGTAATAACTTCAGCATGAGGCAATAACTCACGCCTCACCCTGAGCCTGGTCCCCAGTTAAACCGGGGGGAAGGGTGCGGCGCAAACCCGATAGCCCGGTGGACGATCTCGACGACGCAACCCTCGCTTTTGCCCACCGCCTGGCCGACGCGGCAGGCGCGGTGATCCGGCCGTATTTCCGCCAGCGCCTGGCAATCGTTGACAAGGGCAAAGGCGCATTCGATCCCGTTACGGCAGCGGATCGTGACGCAGAGGCGGCGATGCGGGCGCTGATCCGCGGTGAACGCCCGCAAGACGGCATTCTCGGCGAGGAGCACGGGCTGGAGGAGGGCACGAGCGACTTTCGCTGGGTCCTCGATCCGATCGACGGCACACGCGCCTTCATCACCGGCCGTCCGACATGGGGAACGCTGATCGCGCTGGAGAATAATGGAAGGCCAATTCTTGGAATCATCGACCAGCCGTTCCTGCGCGAGCGCTTCGTCGGCTGCCGCAGGCGTACGGAATTCCATTCGCCTCTCGGCACGACGCGGCTTGAATGCCGCTCCTGCGCGTCCGTCGCGGACGCCGTGGTTTCCACCACGCACCCGTGGTCCTATTTCACGCCGGCGGAACGGCGCGGCTTCGAAGCCGTGTGCGCGCGGGCCCGCATGAGCTCGTTCGGCGGGGATTGCTATGCCTACGCGCTGCTCGCGATGGGCCATCTCGACGTGATCATCGAAGCGACGCTCTCGCCCTGGGATGTAGCGGCGCTGGTGCCGATCGTCGAAAATGCCGGCGGCGTTCTCACAGACTGGGGCGGCGCGCCGACGCCCGAAAAGGGTCGCATTGTTGCTGCGGGCGATCCGCGCGTGTACGCGGAGGTGCTGGAGATTCTCACGCAGTACTAGAGGATTGTCCGTCCGAATCGGATTACGCATGCGCCCGTCATCCTTCGACAAGCTCAGGATGAGGGCAAAGGCAAAAGCCTCACCTGAGCCGGCCCGTCTACGCTAAAGCTTCGCCGGGTCAGTACGCTGACCGCCGAAGCCTCGGCGAAGGCGGAAGGGCGAGACTGAATCGATGCCGTTACGGCTGCTTGGGCGGAGGCGTTTTGGCCGCCTGCTCCGCCGCTTTCTGCTCTTTCGCTTTGTGGGCCAGGTGATGACCGATCGCACAGCCGGCGATGGCGCCCAAAATCGCATGATGGTGCGCAACGTGGCCGGCGACCGCGCCCACCGCCGCGCCTTTCAGACAGCCCGCAGCACTCGCCGGCACAGCCGAACCCGCCACGGCGAGGGCGGTCGCAAGAGAAATGACGATGCGTCTCATTGGTGTCCTCCGGGTGAATTTCACAAAACGTGGGGTGTTCACGGCGCGCATCAAGTGATCGGCCCGGAACTTCGCGGCCGTGCACCGGGTTTTTTGAGGGGGCCAATATGAGGAGCCCGTCATGCTGCATCTCCACCTCACGACGCCGGAAATCATTGGAATCGCTGCGGTTATCATTATCGCCATTGCCGTCGTGGCGTTCCTCGCATTCCAGCACAAAAGGGCGCGAACGGCGGCGCTGCGGCGCAAATTTGGCCCCGAATACGATTGGGCGATGAAAAAGCATGGCGCGCGGGGCGAGGCGGTTCTCCTGGCCCGCCAGAAACGCGTCGAGCAGATCCGCCTGCGCGACCTCGATCCCGGGGAACGCGCCCGTTTCGTCGAGCGCTGGAAAACACTGCAGGCCGGTTTCGTTGATTCGCCCAAAAATGCACTGAGCGAGGCGGAGTCGGTGGTCGCTTCGCTTCTCGACGAACGCGGTTACCCGTCAGGCGATTTCGACCAGCGTGCCGGCGACATTTCGCTCATGCATCCCCGCGTCACCGACAATTACCGCGCGGCCCATGCGGTTTATCTGCGTCTGAAAAAAGGCGAGGCGGTGAACACCGAAGATCTGCGCGCCGCGATGGTCCATTATCGCTCCTTGTTCGATGAACTCATCGAGGCCCATGCGAGCGAACTCCGCCAGGCCGCGGAGTAGGCGGCGCCAAACCCCTTTCAGTGTCATCCCCCGCGCAAGCGGGGGAAATTGGAAATTGGGGACAGGATATCGTGTCCCGATTAAACCGCATCTGCGTTCCCGGGCCGGGACACGGTTTCCTGTCCCCAATTTCCGCTGCGCATCCGGGAATGATACTTATAGGCAATTGATCTAGAGATAAGAAGTTATGAGGGGGAATGCGGCATGCATCGGGCGATTCATAACTGCACGGCAGTGATCGCGCTGGCGGTCACCACCGCCGCGGCGCCATCGATGAACGATATCCTCGCGCACGCGCCGAAGCAGGACTGGCGCACCATCGATCCGGCGAACACCCTTGTGATGGCACTGCCGCGGGGGCGTGTCACCATCGAACTTGCGCCGCTCTTCGCGCCCAACACCATCGCCAACATCAAGACGCTCGTGCGCGCACACTACTTCGAGGGTAGCGCGATCGTACGGGCCCAGGACAATTATGTCGTACAGTGGTCGCGTATGGATTCGCATCCGCTCGGTGCCGCCAAGAAAACCATCGCGGCAGAATTCGACCGCTCCGCGGCCGGCGTTCCGTTCACGGCGATTTCCGATCTCGACACCTATGCGCGCGAAACCGGATTCTCGAGCGGCTTCCCGGCGGCGCGCGAATCGGCGAACGGGCGCATCTGGCTCGCGCATTGCTATGGCATGGTAGGGGTCGGCCGCGACGTCCCGGCCGATTCCGGCAACGGCAGCGAGCTTTATGCCGTGATCGGACAGTCGCCGCGCAATCTCGACCGGAATGTGACGCTGGTCGGCCGCGTCATCGAGGGCATCGAGCTGCTCTCGGCCATCCCGCGCGGAACTGGCCCACTCGGCTTCTATGAAAAACCCGGGCAGCGCATTCCGATTGCCTGGATTCGCCTCGGGAGCGAACTTCCGTCAGCCGAGCGCCCGAAATTCGAGGCGCTGAAAACCGACAGCCCCGCCTTTTCCCGCGTGCTCGAGGAGCGCCGCACGCGTCCCGATCCGTGGTACAAACATTCGCCGGGCCGAATCAGCGTGTGCAACATGCCGCTCCCGGTGCGGCGCACACCGTGATTCATTCAATAAAGCGGCGCCCCAATTCGTGACGGCCGAGTTTGTCGTGCAGTTCGTGTTTGTGGACTACTCTGCAACCTTGAAAACGGTACCAAAACCGTGTGCGCCGCCGGATGAAGCCGTGCCGAACAGGTTGGTTCTCTTTGCAATCAGTCCGGAAACCGGCGAACTGCCGTCATTGCCGCCAGTGAATGCGTGCAATATGGTCTCGCTGCCATCCGTGGCGATCTTGAAAACCGTGCCGCCGCCGGTTCCGCCGCCGAGCTTCGTCATCCCATAGAGGTTGCCGGTTCCGTCTCGGACGAGGCTGGCCAAGGGCCACTGACCGTCGCTGCCGCCCGTGAATTGGTACAATATCGTCTCCTTGCCTTTCGGAGTGACCTCGAAGACGGTGCCGCAGCCCGATCCTCCGCACCCCGTTCCGCTGCCGTACTCTGTCGTGCCGTAAAGATTGCCGTTCCCATCTCTGACGAGGCCGCCGGAGGGATATTCACCGTCCGGGCCTAGGGAGCCGAAGGAATAAAGAACGGTGTAGGTGCCGTCGGGTGCCAGCTTGAAGGTTGTACCGACGCCGGCTGCGCCGCACGCCCGCGTCGAGCCGTAGAAATTGCCCGCCTTGTCGGCAATCAGACCGCCCAGCGGTACGCAGCCGTCGCCGCCGAAGAAATTATGGAGAAGCGTTTCCGTGCTGTCGGGGGCGATCTTGAAGATCACACCTCCCTCATCGCCACCAGCAGACGTCATGCCGTAGAGATTGCCCGACGCGTCCCTGATCAAGCCGGCCACGGGGTTGGCGCCATCGCCGCTCCCGCTGGCGAAGGAATGAAGAACGGTTTCGGTGCCGGTCGCCCAGGCGAGCTTGAACACCGTGCCAAAACCATAGGCACCGCCCGCATATGTGGTGCCGTAGAGATTGCCCGCAGAATCCATGATCAGAGGCGCTTCGGGATTTTTGCCCTCGCTGCCGCCGTCGAAAGGGAATACCGTCTGCGTTCCGTCCGGCGCGAGCTGATAGACCACGCCGCTGCCATTGCCACCACCACCCCCGCCGCCGGCCATCGTGGTGCCGTAGAGATTGCCCGCCTTGTCCTTGATCACACCCGCGTAAGGGTTCGCTCCATCGGCGCCGCCCAGAAACGCATGAAGCACGGCGAACTTGCCCGGCGGCTCGGCATTCCACGAAACGGCAGGCGTGGTCGCGGTGCCATGGCCGCCAGCCGCTGCCGAAACACCCATGACAGCGCTAATCGCCGCGATGAGCAAGAGCCCTGATCTGAATCTCCGAAGGATGCTGTGTTTCATATCACTTCCCCTCAATAGTCACAGTCGTGAAAGGCAATATCTTCCTTTGCGGGAGAACAATGAAAGTCGAGTCGTATTTCATGAAATCCGGCAAAGGAGGAAAAATGTACTGGCGCACCCGACAGGATTCGAACCTGTGACCTCTGCCTTCGGAGGGCAGCACTCTATCCAGCTGAGCTACGGGTGCGATCCCCGAGGCCTCTGCTATAGCCCGCAACGTCCTCTGCGGCAATTGATGGGTCGTCCCTTCGACAAGCTCACCCTTCGATCCGCCTTCGCCGAGGCTTCGGCGGACACGATTCAGCGTACTGACCCGGCGAAGCTTTAGCGTAGACGGGCAAGCTCAGGGTGAGGACTCTCTGTTCGACTATCCTGCCAAACGCACCACGACATAGAGCAGCCCCGCGCCCAGGAGCGTCATCAGCGTGGTCAGGAACTTCGGATGCTCATGGACGCTTTCGGGCAGGAGGTCGCTCGCGCCGATATAGAGAAAGAATCCTGCGAAGAGCGCGAGCATCGCCGACATGGTCGCCGCGGGAAGCGCGACCAGCAGGCTGAGCAGCGCGCCGATCACCGGCGCAATCGCATCGACGATGAGCCATCGGTAGGCTTCGCGTTTCGCGCCGCCGTGGCGAAGCACGACGCTGACCGTGTTCATGCCGTCGGAACAGTCATGCGCGAGCACGGCAGCGGCAACGACGATGCCGACGGCGGGCGAAGCGCGAAAGGCGACGCCGATTGCGAAGCCGTCTGTGAGGCTATGCAGCGACAGGCTTCCAGCGCCCGACCATTGCCGGCCAACCGCCGCGTGGTGCACGCGCCCGTCGTGATCGTGGTGGGCGTGGAGCAGGATCAGCCGGTCGAGGATCGTATAGGCAAAGAACCCGAGCGCCGCGATCGCAATTCCGTTCGCCGGATCGGCACCGGGGCCAGCAACGCGCAGCGCCTCCGGCAAAAGATCGAAAAACGCCGCGGCGAGAACGGCGCCAGCGCTGAAGCCAAGGATGAGATGCAGCCGGTCGCGTAGCCTGAGCGCCAGCGCGCCGCCGGCAAGCGTCGCGAAGCAGGCCGAAAAGGCCAGAACAAGGATCAAGGTCGCCGGCAATGCACTGCCCCTTCCGTCCGGACACTTCTCAATAGCGTGACGCTCGCGTCAACTTCCTTGCCGCCGTGCGCGGAGGGGCCTAGGATTTGCGCCTGCAGATCATGCTGCGAGGACGGCCGATGGACAACATCACCAAGGATCCCACCTACAACGCCGTCGACGCACATGACTTCCCGGCCATGCTCGATGTCCACCGCTACGGCCAACGCAGCAATGCCTTCGACAAGATCATCTCTGCGACTCACGAGCATTTCTGGGATCCGCTCGACCGCAAGTACATCGATTTTTCGCAAACCTTCGACACGGAAAACGAGTATCTCGTCAATCCGTCGGCAAACACCGACTTGAAGACGGCGATCGGCGACAGGCTCGACGAGAAGCAGAAGATCACGCTCGTCAATCTCGATGTGCGGTGGTCGTTTTCATCGATCCTCCACGGCGAGCAGGGGGCGCTTTCGCTTTCGGCTTCGCTCTGCCACATCCTGCGCGATCCCGGTGCGCAGGAATATGCCGCCAATCAGACGCGCGAAGAGGCCCGCCACGTCACCGCGTTCACACGGTACATCCAGGCGCGCTGGGGGAAGCCGGTAGCCGTCGGCCCGTCGCTCGGCGGCCTGCTCGAAGAGCTCGTCGCTTCGCCCCTCGTTTGGAAGAAGCTCGTCGGCATGCAGATGCTGGTCGAGGGCCTCGCGATGGGCGCCTTCGCCATGTTCTTCAAGGAAGCGCGCGATCCCCTGATGCGGCAGGTGTGCCAGCTCGTCATGACCGACGAGGCGTTCCATCACAAATTCGGAAAGATCTGGGCCGAGCGCACCATTCCGTACATCTCGCAGGCCGAGCACGAGATCATCGAGGACTGGGCGGCGCAGGTGTTCCAGATCCTGCTCTTCAATCTCGGCAGCCCGGACCAGAAGCCGTGGATGTACGAGGCGGTGGGCCTCGATCCCGCCTGGTGCCAGGCCGCTTTCATGGAAGGGCTGACCGACGCGCTGATCCGGGAAGAGCTGAAGGACGCTGCCAATCTTTTCCGGGTGCTGATCAAGACGCTCCTCAAGGCGGGCATCATCACCGACCGTACGCGGGGGATTTACGCGGCCTATGTCGATATGGCCGAGCTGTACACCGAAGGCGATCGCATGGTTGGAGACGAAATCGCCGAGGAAGGAATCAAATACCTGCTCCAGCTCAACGCCAAGAGCCGCGGCGTCACGCCCGCCTCCCTCGCGGCGGAATAATTGGCGAAGCCTCAGAGTGAGCTTGTTCGAAGGATGAGACGCCTCACATTTCGATAGGCTCAGGGTGAGGAGAAATAGAGGATGAGCGGGCGCATTGCCGGCAAAATTGCCTTGATAACGGGCGCGGCGCAGGGGCTGGGCGCGGCGACGGCGCGGCTCTTCGTGCACGAAGGCGGACGGGTCGCAATCACCGACATCAACATCGACGGTGCATCGAAACTCGCGGACGCGCTGAATGGCGAACGGAACGGCGCTGCCATCGCGATCCGTCACGATGTCACGCGCGAAAATGAATGGGCCGACGCGCTGGCCGAGACCGAACGGTGCTTCGGCGGTCTGCATGTGCTCGTCAACAATGCCGGTGTCGGGCTCACCAAGGATTTCGAATCGGTCACACTGGAAGAATGGCGGCATGTGCACGAAATTGACCTCGACGGCGTCTTTCTCGGCTGCAAGCTCGCCCTCCCGCTGATAGCGCGGAGCGTGAAGGCAAGCGGCCTCGGCGGCTCGATCGTCAATATCTCGTCGATTTCCGGGATCATCGCCGGCCATAATATGGCGGCGTACAATTCGGCGAAAGCCGCCGTGCGCCACCTGTCGAAGTCGGTTGCGCTCCATTGTGCGAAGCACGGCTATGGCATCCGCTGCAATTCGGTGCATCCGGTGTTCATCGCCACACCCATTCTCGACCGGCTGGTGGAACGGCTTGGGCGCGAGGAGGCTTATGCGAAACTCGGCCGCCAGGTGCCGCTCGGCCATATCGGCGAGCCGAACGATGTCGCCTATGCGGTGCTCTATCTCGCTTCCGATGAATCCAAGTTCGTCACCGGCGCGGAGCTGAAAATCGACGGCGGCATTTCCGCCATGTGACGGGGCGTTCGCAGCCGAGTCAAAGCTCGCGAAGCGATTATCGGGAATTGTAGGTATTGCCCGCCGTCGCCCTTCGGGCTTTGGCGCGGCAGCCTTCGCTCGCTTCGCCTCGAATATTTACGATCGGCTTGCCGAGCCGAAGCTCGCGAAGCGAGCGAAGGCTGGTGGAGCTGAGCGGGATCGAACCGCTGACCTCCTCATTGCGAACGAGGCGCTCTCCCAACTGAGCTACAGCCCCAGCGCGGGCGTCGGGCCATAAGGGCTCGCGCGGGCGGTTTTATCTAGGGTTCGCGCCTTGGCCGGTCAAGCGGAGCCGCCGCTTGCCTTGCGATTTGGCAAGGCCCTGCACTACAAGACCCCCGCCTTTTGAAAGCGGCCCGCGGAATGCTTGTCCCCTTGCTCGTTGCGCTTCTTTGGCTTTTCGACACGCTCGTCGGTATTTATATCATCATCATCCTGGCGGCTGTCGTCGTCAGCTGGCTCGTCGCCTTCGGCGTGCTGAACACCTACAATCAATTCGCCCGATCGTTGATCCGGGCACTTGCGGCGCTGACCGAACCGGTGTTCCGGCGCATTCACCGTATCATCCCGCCGCTCGGCGGCCTCGATCTTTCGCCGATGATCGTGCTTCTGCTTCTCTACTTCGTGCGCATGCTGGTCGACAGCTATGCCACCATGGCGATTTATTCGATGCATTCGTGAGAAGGAATTGGGGACAGAATCTCGTTTCCCTTTTTACGGGAGCGGCTTTGCCATGTGCAGCTGAACGGAAATGATTTCCTGTCTCCAATGACCTCGCGGCCTGGAATATTCGGAGAAAGTGCGTGAGTGCGACCATCATCGACGGCAAGGCCGCGGCGGCGAAATTGCGGGCGCGCGTAGCGGACGAAACCGCGCGGCTGAAATCCGCACACGGCGTCGTGCCCGGTCTTGCTGTCGTGCTGGTCGGCAATGATCCGGCGAGCGATGTTTACGTGCGAAGCAAGGGCAACGACGCGCGCGAATGCGGATTTGAGGCGCGCGAATTCCGGCTCCCCGAAGTGACTTCCGAAGCGGAGCTCCTGGCCCGGGTTCGGGCCCTCAATGACGATCGCTCCGTACACGGCATCCTGGTACAATTTCCACTGCCGGTGCATATTCGACAGGAGGCGATCCTCGACGCGATCGATCCGACCAAAGACGTCGACGGTCTTACGCCGGCCTCCGCGGGCCTCCTCGCAAGCGGCCGTGCAAAGCTCGTTTCCTGTACACCGCTGGGCGTGATGATTCTGCTTCGCGAGACGCTCGGTGACCTTTCTGGAGCGGAAGCGCTTGTCATCGGCCGCTCGATTCTCGTGGGCAAACCGATGGCGCAGCTGCTTCTCGCCAAAAATGCGACGGTCACGACTGCGCATTCGCGCACGCGCGATCTGCCGGGGCATGCACGCCGCGCCGACATTCTCGTTGCCGCGCTGGGCAAAGCGCAATTCGTGAAAGGCGACTGGATCAAACCGGGTGCCGCCGTCATCGATGTGGGCACCACGCGCATCGATCTCGGCGAGGGCCGCACCAGGCTTGTCGGCGACGTGGATTTTCAGGCGGCGCGCGAGATCGCAGGCGCGATCACGCCCGTTCCGGGAGGCGTCGGTCCAATGACGCGCGCCTGCCTCATGCGCAACACGCTGGTCGCTGCCGCGTTGCAGGCGGGAGCGCCCGTTCCGGATGTGTGAAGAATGACGGCGGCCCCGGCAAATACCGAGCATGCGGGCGAGCTTCGCAGTTGGCGCCGCGTCTGGCCGCTCGCCGGCTCTTTCTTCGGCAGCAGCAGCCAGGCCGCTCGCGGGCGCGTGCGGCTCCGGACACTCAGCAATCTGCGCTGGCTCGCTATCGGCGGGCAGGCGGCGGCGCTTTTCGTCGTACATTTCGGCCTCGAATACCGGCTGCCGCTCGTCGGCTGCCTGATCGCCATCGCGTCGAGCGCCGCGCTCAACACCTGGTTTGCGGTGCGCTTCCCCGCCACGCACCGGCTGACCAACCGCGATGCAACGGTGTTTCTGGCATTCGATGTGCTGCAGCTGGGCGCGCTGCTCTATCTGACCGGCGGAATCGAGAACCCGTTTGCGCTGATGTTTCTGGCGCCTGTGGTCATTGCCGCGGCAACGCTCAACCTCGGCAACACGCTCATTCTTGCGGCGCTCGCGCTCGCTTCGGTCTCGGTCATTGCCCTTGTTCACTATCCCGTGCCGTGGATTCCGGGACAGCATCTCGATCTGCCGCCATTGTACCAAGGCGGCATTTGGGCGTCGCTCGTCATCGGAATCGGATTCACCTCCATCTATGCCTGGCGGATCGCGAGCGAAGCTTCGCGCATGCAGGCCGGGCTCGCCGCCACGCAGCTTGCCCTCGCGCGCGAGCACCGGGTGGGCTCGCTGGGTGCGCTGGCCGCGGCCGCCGCCCATGAACTCGGAACGCCACTCGGCACCATCGCTGTCGTTGCGCGCGAGCTTGAACGCACGCTGCCGCCGCAATCGCCGGAAGCCGAAGATGCGCGGCTGTTGCGCGCCCAGGCCGAACGTTGCCGCGGCATCCTCACGCGTCTGGCGCGCCCGGAAGAAAGCGTGCTCGGCAAACCGGAACGGCTGCCTCTGGGCGCTCTCCTCGATCAAATCGCAGGTGAACATCGCGGGAGCGATATCACCATCGACATTCATCTCCCCGAATCGGCGCATGGTCCGGAGCCGAAAGTCTGGCGCATCCCGGAGCTTTTGCACGGGCTCGGCAATCTCGTCGCCAATGCCGCCGATTTCGCGCGCACCAAGGTGGGGGTGAGCGCCGAATGGAACATGCGGGAGATCTGTTTTTTTGTGGAGGATGACGGACCTGGATTCGAACCGGAGATCCTTGAACGCATCGGCGAGCCTTACGTGACTTCCAGGCCTGGCAGCTACGCCCTCGGGAATACCGAGCTCGGGCCCACCGATGCATTTGCGGGCCAGCACGGCATGGGACTGGGTTTTTTCATTGCCAAAATACTGGTGGAACAGACGGGCGGCACCGTGAAGGCGAAGAACCGCGAGGAAGGCGGGGCGAGAATCATCCTGCACTGGCCGCGCGGCGCCATCGATGGCGAGATTCCGCCAGGGCAGATCGAGCCGTTTTGACCGGGAAATGCCGGCCCTATATTCCAGACGGAAAGAGAGCGACATGCAGCAGATATCCCTGCCCGAGGATCGGACGCTTTTGATCCTGGAGGACGACCGTCCTTTCCGGGAGCGCCTGGCGCGCGCCATGGAAGCGCGCGGCTTCGAGGTTTCCATCGCGGAAAACGTGGCGCAGGGGATTTCGCGCGCGAAGGAATTGGCGCCGGCCTTTGCGGTGGTGGATTTGAAACTCGAGGACGGCAGCGGCCTCGATGTGGTCGAGAGCCTGCACACGGTCCGGCCGGAAGCGCGCGTCGTGGTGCTGACCGGTTTCGGCAATATCGCAACCGCCGTCGCCGCCGTGAAGTACGGCGCGATCGACTACATCCCCAAGCCCGCCGACGCCGACGATATTCTTGCGGCGCTCCTGGCGCAGCCCGGCCAAAAGCCGCCGCCGCCGGAAAATCCCATGTCGGCGGACCGCGTGCGCTGGGAACACATCCAACGCGTTTACGAACTCTGCGGCCACAATGTTTCGGAGACCGCGCGCCGGCTCAACATGCACCGCCGTACATTGCAGCGCATCCTGGCCAAGCGCAGCCCGCGATAAATTCGCTGCTCCCCCTCACCCGCGCCGGCACACCCTCTCCCGCGAGGGGAGAGGGAATATATCCGCGACGCTGTACAGGCTCTTTCAATTAGCCCCTTCTCCCCTTGCGGGAGAAGGTGGCGCGCGCTTGCCGCGCGCCGGATGAGGGGTGTTCTGGCTTCTTGAACGCGGTGTTCGTTTTGCTCTTGCCATCGTATTCCCGCGCCAGCTTTTTCGGGGCGATGACGCGCCAGCGGCGCTCGAGCATGCCGCGCAGCGTGGCCGCATCGATCACGGTTCGCCGCGCGAGCACCGCGGGATAATTCCGGTAATGCTCGGTGATGTGAAAGAGCGCGGGATCACTTTCGAGCAGCATGTCGCGCTCATCGATCGAGCCGACAATGAGAACAAACGAGTCGTCTTCGCTGCGAAGGCGAGTGAAGAACTTTCCGGCCACAAGGAACGAGGGTTTGCCGTACGAGGTGCCTTCGCTCGTTGCCGGGAACGACAGCGCGATCCTGCGCAACTCCACGGCTGACAGGCCTTGGCTTTTCTTCCCGCTCATTCGGCCAAAACTATTGTACGCGGATCCAAAGCGAGATCGAGCGCAAGTGCCAGCCGCTCGGCGGCAACTTTGGCAAAGCGCAGGGTAACGGCCTTGCGGCGGCTTGCGTGCAGCACGGCCGGCGCTGCAGGCCGGACGATGGCGCCACCATAGCGGTCGGCGACAATCAGTCCGGTGCCCGGCGGCACGAATTCATCCGGAAAATCCGGCGGAATGGCGAAATAGAACAGCTCACAGAACGCGAGATAATCCGGCCACTTCAGGTCCGACCTGAGATCGCCGAGGGCGACCTTGATTTCAACGCCAGCGATCGTTCCATCAGAACCGAGTGCGGCAACATCGAGCCTGCGCCCGTTGGCGAGCGAAAACTCGAGGATCGGGCTGAAGCCTTCCTGCATCAGGAGCCGGCTTACGCCGCGCGCCACGTCCGCCGCTGTCGTCATGCGGCGAGTATATGCAAATTTCCGACAGTCCTCACCCTGAGCTGATCCGAATCAGGTGTGAGCGCCCCTTTCCAATTGTCATCATGCGCGAATGCGCATGATCCAGAGGAAATCTGGCAGGTCGTGCGAAGCCAATCAGTGCGCTCGATGCCGCGGCCGTCCGTCATCTGGATGCTGCGCCTGCGCGCAGCATGACAGACTAAAACTGGCGGAAAGCGCCGAGGGAGCTATTCCGCGGCGACGGCGACGCCGGCGGGCCGGAAGTTCACGGCCTTGAGAAAACGGATCCCCTCCTCGGCGATGTCGTCGCCAATCATGCGGTCGCCTTCGCGGCGAAGCTCGTCCATGTCGACGTACACCGCATAGAAGGTCCGTGTGCGGTCGGTGATGATGCCCGCGTTCAGCAGCGTCTTGATCAGCACACGGAAGATATTCGCCGACTGCTTCATCTGTTCGCGTCGCTGGTCGTCGCCGAACGCTTCCTGGATCGCGGCCATCGCCTCCTGCCAGTCGATGCCGACCGACGCATAGACCGGCTTCATCTGCTCCGGGTTCACAAGGTTGAACAGCAGCGTCTGGAAGCACTGGGCGGCCCAGTCTTCCACGAGATCGTGTTCTTCGGGACTGAGTCGTGGAATGGTGCGATCGGCCCAGATCTTTCCGAACTTGTGATGAAACGCCTCGTCGGTCATGACGAGCTGGCAGAGCTTCACGAGCAGCGGATCGCCCGATTTCTGGTAAAGCGTGGCAAATGCACCCATCGCCAGGCCCTCGACCAGCATCTGCATGCCGACGATCTTCTTGTACACCTCGGGCGCGAGAACGAGCTCGGTCAGCAAATTCTCGAGGGTGGGTCCGCAGGGAAGTGGCGTGCCGAAGCGCGTCTTGATATAGGCGCTGAAAGCGGTGACGTGTCGCGCTTCCTCGCGTGTCTGGTTGGCCGCGTATTCCTGGGCGCCCGGATCGCTCAGGATGTGACAGAGCGAAGCCGAAAGCGCGAGCGCGCCCTGTTCGCCATGAAGAATTGAGGACAGCGACCATCGCGCCGACTGATTGGCGAAACGGATGTGATCGCGGCCTTTGAGCTGCTCGCCCAGTTTCGTGAGGAAGAGGGGAAACATCTCGTCCGGCAAGATCTGCTGGCTGTCGACGTCGAAAGGCTCGGTGAAATCGATGTATTTGGGATTGAGCGGATCCCAGAAATGGTCGTGCGTCGCCGAGATGATCCGGTCGAAGGAATTGCAGCGATGCCCGTAGCGCTCCACCTCGAGCATGGCCGGAAAATCGTCGGGCGCTACGGCCTCGTAGGCATCATCCTTGGTGATCTGAACCATGGTCCGCTCCTCACTGAAGGCCGCCGCAGCTTCCGCCACGAGCCGTGAAAAATCAAGAAAAATGACGCCAGCGTCATCTTACCTGACGACCCGTCCCGCCCGGAGTTGCGGCGCCCCCCATCCGGACCTATTTCAGGCCGGCATCACGCTTCAGGTTTCCCACCATGGATGATAGGCAGGCGCACTGGCGATCGACGACCATCCTGTCGGTGCGCAGGGGCGACATGGTGGTCATTGCCGGCGACGGCCAGGTCACCCTCGGCCAGACCATCATGAAATCCAACGCGCGCAAGGTCCGGCGGCTCGGCAAAGGCGAGGTGATCGCCGGTTTCGCCGGCGCGACGGCGGACGCTTTCGCGCTGTTCGAGCGGCTCGAGACCAAGCTCGAACAGCATCCGGGCAATCTCGCACGCGCCTGCGTGGAGCTGGGCAAAGACTGGCGCACCGACAAATATCTGCGGCAACTTCAGGCGATGATGGCCGTCGCTGACGCGAAATCCACGCTTCTCATTTCGGGGACGGGCGACGTGGTCGAACCCGAGGACGGCGTGCTCGGCATCGGCTCGGGCGGCAATTACGCGCTTGCCGCGGCGCGCGCTCTCATGGCGTTTGATCTTGGCGCGGAGGAAATTGCCCGCCGTGCCCTGGGCATCGCCGCGCAGATTTGCGTTTACACCAACAACCAGATCGTCATCGAAAGCATCCGCATCGCATGAATTCCTTCACCCCGCGCGAGATCGTCTCGGAACTCGACCGTTTCATCGTAGGCCAGGGCGACGCCAAACGCGCCGTCGCCATTGCGCTGCGCAACCGCTGGCGCAGACAGCAGCTCGGGCCGGAAATGCGCGAAGAAGTGCTGCCGAAGAACATTCTGATGATCGGGCCGACGGGCGTGGGAAAAACCGAGATATCCCGGCGGCTCGCGCGATTGGCGCAGGCGCCGTTCATCAAGGTGGAAGCGACCAAATTCACCGAAGTCGGTTATGTCGGCCGCGACGTCGAACAGATCGTTCGCGATCTCGTGGAAATGAGCCTCGCGCAGATTCGCGAGCGGCGCCGGCGTGACGTGGAGACGCAGGCGGAAGCGCGTGCCGAAGACCGAGTTGTCGATGCGCTTGCAGGTGCCAATGCGAGCCAGCTCACGCGCGAGACCATGCGCAAGCGCCTCCGCGCGGGCGAACTCGACGAGAAAGAGATCGAAATCGAGATCCGCGATTCGGGCAGTCAACCAATGATCGAAATTCCCGGCATGCCGGGCGCGCAAATCGGCATGATCAACATCGGCGACGTGCTCGGCAAGGCGTTCGGCGGCCGCGCCCGTACACGGCGCACGACCGTCGCCGACGCCCACGATCCGCTGATTGCCGAAGAGGCCGACAAGCTCCTCGACAACGATGCGATCCAGCGCGACGCAATCGAAGCCGTCGAGCAAAACGGAATCGTATTCCTGGATGAAATCGACAAGATCTGCGCGCGCAGCGAATATCGCGGCGGCGGCGACGTGAGCCGCGAAGGCGTCCAGCGCGATCTCCTGCCGCTGATCGAAGGTACGACGGTCGCCACCAAATACGGCGGTGTGAAGACCGATTTTATCCTCTTCATCGCCTCGGGCGCCTTCCATCAGGCGAAGCCGTCCGATCTGCTGCCGGAGCTGCAGGGACGTCTGCCCATTCGCGTCGAATTGAAGGCGCTCGGGCGAGACGATTTCCGCCGCATCCTGACGGAGCCGGAAGCAAGCCTGATCAAACAGTATCGTGCGCTTCTCGGTACCGAAGGCGTGACCCTGGAATTTGCAGAAGACGGAATAGACGCAATCGCCGACATTGCCGCGCACGTCAACGCGACGCTCGAGAATATCGGAGCCCGGCGACTGCAGACGGTGATGGAGCGCGTGCTCGACGAGATCAGTTTCGGGGCCACCGATCGGTCGGGAGATACGCTGGTCGTCGACGCTGCTTACGTGCGCACGCGGGTGGAGGAACTGGCGAAAGACCAGGACCTGTCGCGGTTCATTCTTTAACTTCCGAGTCTGCCGTTGACGTGCCGCGGCTTTCCTTGCAAGGAGGGTCGCGCTAACCGAGGTCGCTGGGCCATGCCGCTGGCAAATTACCTTTTCACGAGCGAGAGCGTGGCCGAAGGCCATCCGGACAAAGTTTGCGATCGCATTTCCGATGAAATCGTCGATCTTTTTTTTCGCGAAGGTCCGGGCCTCGGATTTGAAGCGAAGGATTTGCGCGTTGCCTGCGAAACCATGGCGACCACAAACCGGGTGATCATCGCGGGCGAAACGCGCGGTCCCAAGGGGATCTCCTGCACAATGATCGAGGACGCCGCGCGCAAGGCGATCCACGACATCGGCTACGAGCAGGAAGGATTTCATTGGCGCAAGGCCGGCATCGAGGTCCTGCTTCACGCGCAATCGCCGCACATCGCGCAGGGCGTCGACGCGTCGGGCAACAAGGACGAAGGCGCGGGCGACCAGGGCATCATGTTCGGCTATGCGTGCCGTGAAACGCCGGAACTTATGCCAGCCCCGATTCTCTACAGCCACAAGATCCTGCGGCTGATGGCGGAAGCGCGCAGATCGGGACGCGAGCCGAAGCTTGGCCCGGACGCCAAAAGCCAGGTGACGCTGCATTACGAGAATGGTGTGCCCGTCGAAGCGGTACAGATTGTTCTTTCGACGCAGCACATGGACGAGACGATGACCTCCGAGGATGTGCGCGAGGTCATCGAACCTTATGTGCGGCGCGCACTGCCGAAGGACTGGATCAGCGAAAGGACAGTCTGGCACGTCAATCCCACCGGCGCATTCGTCATCGGTGGCCCCGACGGCGATTGTGGGCTTACCGGACGAAAGATCATTGTCGACACTTACGGCGGTGCCGCGCCGCATGGCGGCGGCGCGTTCTCCGGCAAGGACCCGACGAAGGTTGATCGCTCGGCCGCGTACGCCGCGCGTTACCTCGCAAAAAACGTCGTCGCGGCGGAGTTGGCCGATCGCTGTACCATTCAGATTTCCTATGCGATCGGCGTTTCCGATCCGCTGTCGCTCTATGTCGATCTGCACGGCACGGGACGTGTCGATGAAGGCAAGTTGCGGAAGGTGCTGCCGGAACTCATGAGCTTGAAACCGCGCGCCATTCGCGAGCGCCTTGGTCTCAACAGGCCGATCTATGCGCGAACGGCGGCCTATGGCCATTTCGGACGCGAGCCCGACAGCGATGGCGGTTTTTCGTGGGAGCGCACAGACGAACTCGCGCCGGAGCTTGCCCGCGCCCTCTGACGAACCCGGGGACAGCGTCGCCGACGTTCGGCGCCCGAAGCTTTACGGCCGCCGCAAAGGGCCGAAGCTTTCCGACCATCAGGCAGTCCTCGTCGAGACGCTTCTTCCACGATTGAAGCTTCAGATTCGAAAGGATGCCGACCCGGAAGGATATTTTGGCTCGGCAGTCCATGACGTCTGGCTCGAGATCGGCTTTGGCGCGGGCGAGCATCTTCTCTGGCAAGCCGAGCATCACTCGGACATCGGCATCATCGGCGCCGAACCTTACGAATCGGGCGTCGCGAAGCTTCTTGCGAAAATCGATTCTCTTGGTGCGGACAGCCGAGGAAACTTGCTCGCGCGCGTTCGCATTCATCCGGGCGACGCGCGCGAACTCATCGAGTCCGTTCCGCACGCGTCGCTCGGCCGTGTATTTCTGCTCTTTCCCGATCCGTGGCCGAAAAGGCGTCACCACAAGCGCCGGATCATCCAGAGCAACACGCTTAGCCTGTTGGCGCGTGCCATGAAGGAAGGCGCGGAGCTCCGCTTTGCCAGTGACGATCCCTCCAATATTGCCTGGACGCTTGAGCGCGTTATCGCGCACGGCGCCTTCGCCTGGATTGCGGAGAGCTCGAAAGATTGGCTCGTGCGTCCGAACGATTGGCCCGGCACGCGTTACGAACAAAAGGCATTGCACGGAATTCCTGTTTTTTTCAGCTTCATACGCAAAAGGAAAGAGGACGTGCCCGACTTGCAATTTCGGGCTTCGCGGCGTAAGTAACAGTTATCCCGGACAACAGAACGCTGTTGTGTGGCGGTCGCAAGGCCGCCGCGGGGGAGAAGTCTTGCCTGTCACGACCGTTCAGAAGCAGACGGAGAGTTGCGTCATTTTCAGCGCATTGTCGCAATTGGAGCCTATGATCGCGCCTGCCGTGGAAGCGGCCGGCTACAGACTCGTACGTCTGCGGCTGATGGGCGGAAAAACAAAGACGTTGCAGGTGATGGCGGAGCGCGCTGACGGCACCATGAATGTCGAGGATTGCACGCGACTTTCGCGTGCCCTGTCGGCGTTTCTGGAGCGCGAGGACGCCATCGAGGGCGAGTATGTGCTCGAGGTTTCGTCTCCGGGAATCGATCGGCCGCTGACGCGTCTCACCGATTTCGCCCGCTGGGCGGGACACGAAGCGAAGCTCGAATTGAAAGCCCCCGCTGCTGACGGCCGCAAGCGCTTCAAGGGACGGCTCCTTGGTCTCGACGGCAACGACATCGTTCTGGAGGTCGAGGGCGCCAGGGTTTCGTTTCGCCAGGCGAACATCGCCGAAGCAAAGCTCGTACTCACGGACAAGCTAATCCAGGAAGATTTGAAATCGCGCAGGAATCTGCGCGCACAGGAGAACTAGAAATGGCCGCCATTGCTGCCAACCGGACGGAATTGCTGCAGATAGCCGATGCGGTTGCCCGCGACAAATCGATCGATAAATCGGTGGTGTTGCACGCCATGGAAGAGGCGATGCAGCGCGCCGCCAAAGCGCGCTACGGCACCGAAAACGAAATCCGCGTCGATATCGATCCGAAAACGGGCGAGACCCATGTGTCGCGCTATCTTCACGTCGTCGAAGCCGTCGAAAACGACAAGATCGAGATAGCGGTCGAGGACGCGCGGGCGCGCAATCCGGCAGCCCAGGTCGGCGACATTATTGCCGAGACACTGCCACCCGTCGATTTCTCGCGCATTGCGGCACAGGCGGCGAAACAGGTGATCGTGCAGAAGGTGCGCGATGCCGAGCGCGAGCGTCAGTACGAGGAATACAAGGACCGGATCGGCGAGATCATCCACGGGATGGTAAAGCGCGTGGAATTCGGCTCCGTCGTCGTGGACCTCGGACGCGCCGAAGGCGTCGTGCGGCGCGACGAAATGATTCCGCGCGAGAGTTTTCGCAACAACGATCGCATCCGTGCCTACATCTACGACGTGCGCCGCGAAGCGCGCGGGCCGCAGATTTTTCTCTCACGCAGCCATCCCCAGTTCATGGTTCGCCTGTTCGCGCAGGAGGTGCCGGAAATCTACGACGGCATCATCGAGATTCGCGCCGTCGCCCGTGATCCGGGTTCGCGCGCCAAGATCGCCGTGATTTCCAAGGATTCGTCGATCGATCCCGTCGGCGCATGCGTCGGCATGCGCGGCGTGCGCGTGCAGGCCGTCGTGCAGGAATTGCAGGGCGAACGCATCGACATCATTCCGTGGTCGCCGGAAGCCGCAACCTTCATCGTCAACGCGCTTGCGCCGGCGGAAGTGACAAAGGTCGTGCTCGACGAAGACACGCACCGGGTCGAGGTGGTTGTTCCCGACGAACAGCTGTCGCTTGCGATCGGGCGACGCGGTCAAAATGTGCGTCTCGCCTCGCAGCTCACCGGCTGGCAGATTGACATTCTGACGGAGCAGGAAGAATCGGAGCGCCGCCAGAAGGAATTCAGCGAGCGCACCCACCTCTTCATCGAGACGCTCGATGTAGACGAGACGGTCGCGCAACTGCTCGCCTCGGAAGGCTTCGCGAGCGTCGAAGATGTCGCTTACGTGCCGTTGAACGAACTTGCCGCGATCGAAGGCTTCGATGAGGACACAGCACAGGAACTGCAGAGCCGCGCCACCGAGTTCATCGAGCAGCGGAACAGGGAACTCGACGACAAGCGTCGCGCGCTCGGCGTGGAGGATGCCGTCGCCGACGTCGCAGGGGTCACGCCCGCGATGCTTGTGGCGCTGGGCGAAGCGGGCGTCAAATCGCTCGAGGATCTCGCCGGCTGCGCGACGGACGACCTGCTCGGCTATTACGAAATCAACAAGGAGAAGGAGCGCGTGCGCATTCCCGGCGCTCTGGACAAATTCAATCTCACCTCCGACGACGCGAACGAGATCATCATGGATGCGCGCGTGAAGGTCGGCTGGATCGAGGAGCCGGCGGCGCAGGAAGACGCAACGGAGGAGACGGCACAGGAGAGCGCATGAATTTGCAAACGACTCTCGCCGAAGAAGCGGGCTCAAAGGTGCGGGAACGCTGCTGCATCGTCACCCGACAGGTGCTTCCGGAAGAGAGGCTTGTGCGTTATGTGCTCGACCCGCAGGGTGGGTTGGTGCCCGATCTGGCGGCCAGGCTTCCCGGACGCGGCATGTGGGTTTCGGCCAACCGCGCCACGCTTGAACGTGCGATCGGCAAGGGCCATTTCTCAAGGGCGGCAAACGCGCCTGTTGCTGTAACAAAGGACATCGTTAACCGCGTCGAGAAGCTTCTCGTGGCGCGCATCGCGGGTGATCTCGGCCTCGCCCGGCGCGCCGGGCAGTTGATCCTCGGTTTCGAAAACGTGGCGCGGGCGCTTGCGGGCACTTCACCTCCGCCGGTCCTGATCGAAGCCAGCGATGGCGCTGACGATGGGCGGCGCAAACTCGTCGGGATGGTGAAAGGCGCGGCGCCGGTCATCATCGATTGTCTGACGCGGGCGGAATTGAGCTTGGCCCTCGGCCGGGAGAATGTGGTACACGCGGCGCTGAAATCCGGACGGCTTTCGGAGAGGCTGGCCGCGGACGCGGGCCGCCTCAGAGGCTTTCGGTGCGGGCCGGCGGCATAAGCGGGTTTTGCATCGGAGACGGCAGGGAAGGCCCTGCCTGAAACACAAGGACAGGAATGAGCGAGACGAACGAATCTGCCGCGCGACCTGCTCACACGGGGAAGACTCTGTCGTTGAAAAAGACGGAGACTTCGACGGTGAAGCAAAGCTTCAGCCATGGCCGAACGAAGGCGGTCGTGGTGGAAAAGAAGCGTGCGCGCGTTGCGCCGGGCGCGAAGTCGCCGGAGCCGGAAAAACGCGCGCCGGTCGCCGCAGCGCCGATGCAGCCCCAGGAACAGCCGGCGCGCCGGGAGATGCAGACCCGGGGCGTGGTGCTTCGCCAGCTGACGGAAGAAGAAAAAGAGGCCCGCTCGCGGGCGCTCGCCGATGCGCGTGTCATGGAAGCCGAAGCGCGGAAACGTGCGGACCTGGAAGCCCGCCAGCGTGCCGTCGACGAGGAGCGTTTCGCGCGCGAGCGCGCCGCGGCGGAGAAGCGCAAGGCCGAGGAAGAAGCACGCAAGGCCACCGAGGAAGCTGTCCGTCGCCACGCCGAGGAAGAGGCGCAGCGGCGACTTGAGAAGAAGGAAGAGGGCGAGCCAAAAGCAGCGACGGCCGGCGCAGCACTGAGGCGCGGGCGCGTCGTCACCGAGGAAGACGACGAGAAGACCAAGAAGGTCGGCAAAGCCGCACCAAAGGCCCCGGCTGCGCGAAAGGGCCCCGATCGCCGGCGTGGAAAGCTCACCGTCACCAAAGCGTTGCAAGCCGACGACGAGCGCGTCCGTTCGGTTGCCTCGTTCCGGCGGCACATCCAGCGCTTGAATCGCGCCGGCCAGGAGGCGCCGGCACCGGCCGGACCGCGTGAAGTCACCATTCCCGAAACGATCACGGTCGCCGAACTTGCCAACCGCATGGCGCGACGCGGCGTCGACGTCATCAAGGTGCTGATGAAGAACGGCCTGATGGCGCAGATCAATGATTCCATTGACGCCGACACGGCCGAACTCGTCGCCACGGAATACGGACATACCGTCCGGCGCGTGGCTGAATCCGATGTTCTCGAAGGCCTGAAAGGCGACCTGGACGCGCCAGAAACCGTGGTACCGCGCGCGCCGGTGGTTACCGTGATGGGTCACGTCGATCACGGCAAGACGTCGTTGCTCGACGCCTTGAGAAAAACCGATGTCGCAGGCGGCGAGGCCGGCGGCATTACGCAGCACATCGGCGCCTATCAGGTACAGCTGAAGTCGGGGCAGAGGATCACGTTTCTCGATACGCCCGGCCATGCGGCATTCACGGCCATGCGCGCGCGCGGTGCCCGCGTGACCGATCTCGTCATTCTGGTCGTGGCAGCCGACGATGGGGTGATGCCGCAGACTGTGGAAGCGATTTCGCACGCCAAGGCGGCGGGCGTTCCGATCATCGTTGCGGTCAACAAGATCGACAAGTCGGACGCCAATCCGACGCGCGTCAAGACCGAGCTTCTGCAGCACGAAATTCAGGTGGAAGACCTGGGCGGCGAGACGCTGGCGGTCGAAGTTTCGGCAACCAAGGGAACCAATCTCGACAGGCTCGAGGAAGCGATCCTGCTGCAGGCCGAAATTCTCGATCTCAAGGCCAATCCGAACCGCAGTGCCGAAGGTGCTGTGATCGAAGCAAAACTCGACAAGGGCCGCGGTCCCGTCGCGACCGCTCTTGTACAGCGAGGCACCCTGAAGATCGGCGACATCATTGTCGCCGGAAGCGAATGGGGACGCGTGCGCCTGCTCGTCAATGACCGCGGTGAAACCGTTGCCGAAGCTGGACCTTCGACGCCGGTGGAAGTGCTCGGCCTTTCTGCGGTGCCGGAGGCGGGCGACGAATTCGTGGTCGTCGATTCCGAGGCGCGGGCGCGCGAAGTCACCGAATACCGCACGCGCAAACGGCGCGAGTCGCGACAGGCGACGGTAGCGCGTCTGACAATGGATCAGTTGCTCAAGAGCCGCAAAGAAGGCGAAAAGCGGCTGCTTCCGCTCGTGATCAAGGCGGACGTACAGGGATCGGTCGAAGCGATCCAGGGTGCGCTCGACAGATTGGGCAATGACGAAGTCGGCGTGCAGGTGCTGACCGGCGGCGTCGGCGGCATCACCGAATCCGACGTCATTCTCGCCCATGCAAGCGGTGCGGCGATCCTCGGCTTCAACGTACGCGCCAACAACCAGGCGCGCGAGCGCGCGCGCAGGGACGGCGTCGAGATTCGCTATTACAACATCATCTACAACATCGTCGACGACGTGAAAGCCGCGCTCTCGGGCCTGCTTGCGCCGGAAACCCGCGAGAAATTCCTCGGCAACGCGGAAGTTCTCGAGGTGTTTGCGATCACCAAAGTGGGCAAGGTCGCCGGCTGTCGTGTCACGGAAGGTGTTGTCCGCCGTGGCGCCCGGGTCAGGCTGATCCGCGACAACGTTGTCGTCCATGAGGGCGAGTTGTCGACGCTCAAGCGCTTCAAGGATGAGGCGCGCGAAGTGGTAGCCGGTCAGGAGTGCGGCATGTCGTTCGCCAACTATCAGGACGTTCAGAAGGGCGATGTCATCGAGTGTTATGAGGTTGAGACGGTTCAGCGCGCTCTCTGAGTGCGACTGCTGACACGAAGCTTCGCGCCTCTCTGGATTGTTTTCGCCCATGTCACGACACCGCCAATCCGCCCACGCCAGCGGGCCATCGCAGCGGCAGTTGCGCGTCGGCGAGGTTTTGCGCCACGTGCTCTCTGAAATCCTCTCGCGCGGCGAAGTGCGTGATCCCGACCTTGAAGGCATCTCGGTCACGGTTACGCAGGTCAAGCCTTCGGCGGATATGCGTCATGCGATCGTTTATTGCGAACCGCTCGGCGGAAAGAACGCCGATCGCGTGATTGGGGCGCTCAACCGCCATCGCGGCTATCTGCGGGGCGTTCTCGGACACACCGTCCATCTGCGGTTCACCCCCGAATTGCGCTTTGCCGAGGACGATTCCTTCGCCGAAGCGGAAAAAATTGAGAATCTGCTCAAATCCGCGCGCGTGCAGCGCGACCTGAAGACGTTTGACGATCCCGACGACGGCAATGGCGCGTAAACGCAAAGGTGAGGCGGTGCACGGCTGGATCGTCATCGACAAGCCTGTTGGCTTGCCCTCCACGCACGCGGTCGGTGTCGTCCGGCGCATCTTCGACGCGCAGAAGGCAGGGCACGCGGGCACGCTCGATCCCTTGGCGTCCGGCGTGCTCGCTATCGCCCTCGGCGAAGCAACGAAAACGGTGCCTTTCGCCATGGAGGCGGAAAAGACCTACGAATTCGTCGCCCGCTGGGGCGAAGCCCGCGACAGCGACGATGCCGAAGGGGCGGTCGTGGAAACCAGCGCAATGCGGCCGTCGATGCAGGATATAGAGGCGGCGCTGCCGCGGTTTGTGGGAGAAATCGAGCAGGTCCCGCCCAGTTTCTCGGCCATCAAGATCGGGGGCGAGCGCGCCTACGATCTGGCCCGCGACGGCATCACGCCAGAGATTGAGTCCCGCAAGGTCGTGATCCACGAAGCCCGTTTCACGGCGCAGCCGGACGCCGACCATGCCAGGTTCGAAATCCGTTGCGGCAAAGGAGCTTACGTACGAGCCTGGGTGCGTGATCTGGCCCGCGCGCTGGGGACGGTGGGGCATGTCTCGGCGCTCCGCCGCACCAGAATCGGTCCGTTTTCGCTCGCCGAGGCAATTCCACTGGAAAAGCTAAAGGGGTTTGGGCATAGTCCCGCCGCTTTCGAGCACCTGAGGCCCATTTCGACCGCGCTGGACGGCATCCCGGCACTGGCCGTGACGGGTTCGGATGCGGTTCGCCTGCGTTCGGGCAATTCCATTCTGATGCGAGCGGGACTGTTTGCCCGCATCAAGGAAGAAACGAGCACACGCGACGATCTTCAGGGGCTCACGGTCTATCTCTCCTCCGCTCAAGGCGAGCCGATTGCGCTCGCCGAGCTTTCGGGTGGCGAGCTGCGGCCGTTTCGTGTCTTCAACTTTGGAACTGGATGACCGCATGTCGATTACGCCTGAACGCAAACAATCGCTGATCCAGGATTACGCCACCGGCACGGGCGACACGGGTTCGCCCGAAGTGCAGGTTGCCGTGCTCTCGGAGCGCATCAACAACCTGACCGAGCACTTCAAGACGCACGTCAAGGACAACCACTCCCGGCGCGGCCTCATCAAGATGGTATCGCAGCGCCGCCGGCTCCTCGATTACGTCAAGGCGGTCGACCAGAAGCGCTATCAGGCGCTGATTTCGCGGCTGGGTCTGCGGCGCTGAGACGGCGATGGCGCAGGCGGGGTCACGGCCCGCTATCCGCGCCCACTCCGATCGCGGCACGAGTTTTTGCGCGCACGTTCAATCGTGCGCGAACACGACGTCTTTGAGAGCTCTCGAAGACGCGCGCGGGACGATGGCGTTCTGCGCAACTCAAGCACCCTCCGCAATCCGGCGGCGGGAAGGAAGGAAGACGTACAATGTTCAATACGATTGTTGAAGAGATCGAATGGGGCGGGCGGAAGCTCACCCTCGAGACCGGACGGATTGCGCGCCAGGCGGATGGCGCTGTGCTCGCGACCTATGGCGAGACGGTTGTGCTGGCCGCAGTGGTCAGCGAACGCGAACCGCGTCCCGATCTCGATTTCTTTCCCCTGACGGTCAATTATCAGGAGAAATTTTTTGCGGCCGGCAAGATTCCCGGCGGCTATTTCAAACGTGAAGGCAGGCCCACCGAGCGCGAGACGCTGATCTCCCGCCTCATCGACCGGCCGATTCGTCCGCTGTTCGCCGAAGGCTATCGCAACGAGACGCAGGTGATTGCGACGGTCCTCAGTCACGACATGGAAAACGATCCCGATGTCGTGGCAATCGTCGCCGCGTCGGCGGCGCTGACCATTTCGGGTGTACCGTTCATGGGGCCGATCGGCGCAGCCAAAGTCGGCCATATCGGCGGCGAATACAAACTCAACCCGCAAGTGGACGAGATGCCCGAATCCGCGCTCGAGCTCATCGTCGCCGGCACCGCCGACGCGGTGCTGATGGTCGAGTCCGAAGCGAAAGAACTTTCCGAGCAGGTCATGCTCGGCGCGGTGATGTTCGGCCATCGCTCGATGCAGCCGGTGATCGACGGGATCATCCGCCTCGCCGAACGCGCGGCAAAGGAGCCGCGCGCCATTCCGGTCAGCGAGCAGGCGTTGTTGGCCCAGTCGCTCAAGGCCTTTGCCGAGAGCGATCTGCGCGCCGCCTATCAGATTCCGGAAAAGGCCGCGCGGCGCGAACGCGTCGGTGAGATCCGCGATCGCGCCGTTGCCGAGTTCGCGAAGGAAGACGGACAGGAGAAAGCGGTCAAGACCCTGTTCAAGGATATCGAAGCCAATGTGATGCGGTTTGCGGTGCTCGACACGAAGCGCCGCATCGACGGCCGCGATCTGAAGACCGTGCGGCCCATTCGTGCCGAAGTCGGCGTGCTGCCGCGCACGCACGGTTCGGCACTGTTCACGCGCGGCGAGACGCAGGCACTTGTGGTGGCGACGCTCGGCACCGGAGAAGACGAGCAGTTCGTCGACTCGCTCGAGGGCACGTACAAGCAGCACTTCATGCTGCACTACAACTTTCCGCCCTATTCGGTCGGCGAGACCGGCCGCATGACCGGGCCCAGCCGGCGCGACATCGGCCATGGCAAGCTCGCCTGGCGCGCGCTGCATCCATTGCTCCCCGAACGCGAGCAGTTTCCGTACACCATCCGCGTCGTTTCGGAGGTCACCGAATCGAACGGCTCGTCCTCCATGGCGACGGTGTGCGGCAGTTCGCTCGCGCTGATGGACGCGGGCGTGCCGATGCGCCGTCCGGTGGCGGGTATTGCGATGGGTTTGATCCTCGAAGGCGATCGCTACGCCGTGTTGTCCGACATTCTGGGCGATGAGGATCATCTGGGCGACATGGACTTCAAGGTGGCGGGCTCCGAACAGGGCGTCACTTCGCTGCAGATGGACATCAAGATTTCCGGCATCACCGAGGAGATCATGCGCGTCGCGCTCGACCAGGCGCGCGACGGGCGGATGCATATCCTGGGCGAAATGGGCAAAGCGATTTCGCAGGCCCGCTCACAACTGGGCGAACATGCTCCGCGCATCGAGGTCATTCACATCCCGACCGACAAGATCCGCGAAGTGATCGGCACCGGTGGCAAGGTGATCCGCGAGATCGTCGAGAAGACCGGCGCCAAGGTCAATATCGAGGACGACGGCACCGTCAAGGTGGCCTCCGCCGACGGCGAATCGATCAAGGCGGCGATCAAGTGGATCAAGTCGATCGCCTCCGATCCGGAGCTCGGCCAGATCTATGACGGCACTGTCGTGAAGGTGATGGAATTCGGCGCCTTCGTGAACTTCTTCGGCGCCAAGGACGGCCTGGTGCACATCAGCCAGCTCGCCCCCAACCGCGTGCAAAAAACCTCCGACGTCGTCAAGGAAGGCGACAAGGTCAAGGTAAAGCTGCTCGGCTTCGACGACCGCGGCAAGACGCGGTTGTCAATGAAGGCGGTCGATCAGGTGACGGGCGAGGACTTAGAGGCCAAGCAGAAGTCGGAAGCTCCGGAGCGCGAAGCCGCCGGCGAGTAATTGTTTCTCGAAATCTCTGACGACGAAGGGCGGCTTTCAG